>NZ_JADBEE010000001.1:0-1200000 GCF_014874065.1 Nesterenkonia halotolerans
AAGAAGATTGATAGTTCTGCTGGAATCAGCGCCACCCGTCAAGGCGCCATCTGCTGGCCGTCTCGGACCCAGTCAGTCCTCACCGCGGCCCCGGGCAGCTTCCCTCATGAAGCGGTATCCTGAGAGGGCCCAGCGCACGTTATTCAAGGAGAATCAGCACCCATGCACGACGAGTCCTACGGTGATCGCCCCAGGGCGCCGCGCAACCCGCGCGACCTGCGACGGTCCAACAGTGAGGACCGCACTCGTTCTCCTGAGATCGACGAAGATGTCACCGGCAAAGAGCTGGACCGGCCCGCGCTGCTGCAGCTGCGCACGCTCAATGACACCAACCGTCCCTGGGTCGCCCGCCACCTCGTGATGGCTGGACGCCTCGTGGACATCGATCCCGAGCTCGCGTTCGAACACGCCCTCGCCGCGTCACGCCGCGGAGGCCGCCTCGGCGTCGTCCGTGAAGCCGTGGGCCTGACCGCCTACGCTGCCGGCGACTACGCCGAAGCGCTGCGCGAGCTGCGCACCTACCGTCGGATCAGTGGAGACCAGACACACCTTCCCGTGCAGGCCGACTGCGAACGCGGACTTGAACGCCCGCAGAAGGCGATCGAACTCGCTGAGTCCCCTGAGGCCGCAGATCTCAAGGGTCCGGTCCGCGCCGAGATGGCGATGGTCGTCTCCGGCGCCTTCACCGACCTCGGCGACTACGGCTCCGCCGTCACCGCCCTCGAGATTCCCGAACTCGACATCAACCGCGCCTTCGGCTTCTCGCCGCGGCTCTTCACTGCCTACGCCGTGGCCCTGGAAGCCGCTGGGCGCGAGGACGAAGCCCAGCGCTGGTACGAACAGGCCTTTGCGGCCGAACGTGCGCTTGGAACCGGCGCCTTCGAAGACCCCGAGATCCTCGACTTCGATGACGAGCCAGCAGACCTGCCCAAGGTGAAAGATGTCCTGGGCCACTCAGGAGAGCGGGGCCGGGAACGCGGTCAGGACCGCTCCCACGGAGGACGTGCGTGAGTTCGGGACTTGTCCACTCGTATGACGGGGTGCTCTTCGACCTCGACGGGGTCCTCTACGCAGGCCCTGCTGCCATTGCCGGCGCTGCCGACGCTGTCCGGGAGCTCGTGAGGCTCGACGTACCCCGCGCGTATGTCACCAACAATGCCTCCCGCTCCGCAGAACAGGTTGCGGAGCACCTGCAGTCCCTCGACATCCCCGCCCGCACCGACGAAGTCTTCGGCTCCGCCCCGGCGGGCATCAGCCTCCTGAAAGAGTCGGTCAAGCCTGGCTCGAAGGTCATGGTCACCGGCAGTGACTACCTGCGCAGTCTGGTCAAGGAAGCCGGGTACCACCTGGTCAGCACCGCTGAGGAGGACCCCGCCGCGGTGATCCAGGGCTTCGACCCCTCGCTGGGATGGGCGGACCTCGCCGAGGCCTCCTACGCCATCAACGCCGGTGCGCAGTGGTTCGCCACCAACCTCGACCTCAGCATCCCCCGCGAACGCGGCATCGCACCGGGCAACGGAGCGCTGATCGAGGCAGTGGGGCGCGCCACCGGGACACAGCCACAGGCCGCAGGGAAGCCCGAGCCAGTGATGTTCACGCAGGCCGCCCGCTCTCTGCAGATGGACGCACCCCTGGTCATCGGGGACCGACTCGACACCGACGTTCTCGGAGGCAACCGTGCCGGTTTCGACACCGCCCTGGTGCTCACCGGCATCGACTCCGAGGCCAGCGCACAGAGCGCCGACCCCGACTCCCAGCCCAAGTGGATCCTGGAGCATCTTGGTCAGCTCTTCGACGGCGCCCACCGCCCCCTGCAGCAGAGGGCACCACAGGGAACCGACGCGTGAGCGCCGAGCATTCGACAGAGGCCAGCGCCGAGCAGCCCACAGAGGCTGGCGATGAGCTGAGCCTCGACGAACTCGAGACCGAAGTCCTCCGGGCCGACGCGCTCGTCCAGGAACTGAGCCAGCGACTGAAGCAGACCAGCGACGACCGCTCATGAGTCCCAGCGGCAAGATGCGCCTGGACAAGATGCTGGTCGCCCGTGGACTCGCCCCCAGCCGGACCCGGGCGGCTCAGCTGATCCAGCAGGGCCAGGTCAGCATCGCAGGTGTTCCCGCCCAGAAGGCCTCCGCCCTGGTGAGCGACACCCAGCGACTTGAGGTCCACATCCAGGACACCTGGGTCAGCCGCGCCGCGCACAAGCTCAGCGGAGCGCTGGGCGCTTCCCCACAGGTCACCGTCGCCGGGCGTCGGTGCCTGGACGCAGGAGCATCCACCGGGGGCTTCACGCAGGTGCTGCTTGCCGCCGGAGCAGCCCATGTGGTCGCTGTCGATGTCGGTCACGGACAGATGCACCCCGAGATCTCCGCAGACCCTCGGGTGGAGAACCACGAGGGCCTCAACCTGCGCCACATGCACCGCGGAGATCTGGGCGAGCCGTTCGACCTGATCGTCGCCGATCTGTCCTTCATCTCTCTGCGACTGGTGCTGCCCGCGCTGGCGGCGCAGGCGCTTCCCGGCGGAGACCTTCTGCTCATGGTCAAGCCCCAGTTCGAGATCGGCCGTGATCGGCTCGGGCGCACCGGCGTGGTCAGCAGCCCCAATCTCCGCCGAGAAGCTGTGGAGGGCGTCATCGAGGCCGCCGCAGCCCACGGGCTGAGACTGCGAGACGTCCACCGCTCCACGCTGGAGGGCCAGGACGGCAATGCCGAATTCTTCCTGCAGCTGCGCCGCGAGGACACCGCATCATGCACACCTGCCGAGGCAGCCGAGCGGATCAACGATAGGCTGGGCAAGGTCGAGTTCGACTGAAGGAGGCCTCCATGACCAGAGAGATCCTGGTGCTTGCCCATATCGGCAGGCGTGACGCTGTGGAAGCCGCTGTCTCCGTTGCCGAGCGCCTCCACGGAGCCGGTCTGCGCCCCGTGATGCTTGAACACGACCTGACCGCGCTGAACCACGTGATGGGGGAGCGCCTGAGCGGGCTGCCCATCGCAGTCGCTGAACGCGATGTGGCCATGGCCGACTGCGAGGTCGGCATGGTCCTGGGCGGCGACGGATCCATCCTGCGCGCCGCCGACCTGGTCCGAAAGGCGAGACTGCCGCTGATGGGCGTCAACCTCGGCCACGTCGGATTCCTCGCCGAATCCGAGCGCACCGAACTCGACGCCTCCGTGCAGTGGGTCGTGGACCAGAACTACACCGTGGAGCGCCGCATGGCCCTCGACGTACAGGTCTGGCACGCCGGCCGGCATGTCGGCAGCAGCTGGGCGCTGAACGAGGCCAGCATCGAGAAGCAGTCCCGGGAACGCATGATCGACCTCGTCATCGAGATCGACGGCAGGCCCGTCTCGGCGTTCGGCTGCGACGGCGTCGTCATGGCCACCCCCACCGGCTCCACCGCCTACGCCTTCTCTGCCGGGGGGCCCGTGGTCTGGCCGGAAGTGCAGGCCCTGGTCATGGTGCCCATCTCCGCCCACGCGCTCTTCTCCCGCCCCCTGGTGGCCGACCCCGACTCCATCATGGCGGTGGAGGTGCTCCAGCGCGAAGACGAACAGGGCGTCCTGTGGTGCGACGGACGACGCTTCATGGAACTGCCACCAGGATCTCGCGTGGAGGTCACCCGCTCCACGGAACCCGTGCTGCTCGCCCGAGTCCACCAGACCCCGTTCTCCGAGCGGCTCGTGGACAAGTTCAACCTGCCCACCACCGGGTGGCGCGGACCCGTCGACCCGGCCAACCAGGTCGAATCTCCTGACTCATTCCACCGCGAGGAGGCTGCCGAACGGTGATCGACTACGTCACCATCAGCGATCTCGGCGTGATCGAACACGCCGAACTTCCACTGAACGCCGGACTCAACGTGGTCACCGGTGAGACCGGCGCGGGCAAGACCATGGTGGTCACCGCGCTGGGACTGCTGCTCGGCGCTCGCGCCGAGGCCAGCGCCATCCGCACCGGGGCCCCACAGGCCACCGTGGATGCCGGCATCACCGTGCCCAGCACCCACCGCTGCGTCAGTCTCGCCCAGGAGGCGGGAGCCTGGCTGGAGACCCCCGGGACGGACACAGCCTCCCCGGCTCAGCCGCCCGCTGATGTGGAACTCCTGCTCGGCCGCACGCTCAGCGGCAAGGGTCGCAGTCGGGCCAATATCAGCGGCCGCAACGTGCCCATCGCCCTGCTCGGAGAGATCGGCAGCTCACTGGTCACGGTCCATGGACAGAGCGACCAGCTGCGGCTGCGCTCCGCCAGCGCCCAGCGACGGGCCCTCGATCGCCACGCCGGAGGCGAGTTTGCCCGCGCCCTGAGCGCCTACCGCGAACAGTTCACCGGCTACCAGCAGAAAGTCACCGAGCTCGACGAGATCACCAGCAACGAACGAGAACGACGCCGCGAGGCCGAACAGCTCCAACAGTCCCTCGAGCAGATCGACGCGGTGGAGCCGCTTCCCGGGGAGGACCAGGAGCTCAAGACCGAGTCCCTGAAGCTTGAGAACGTCGAATCGCTGCGCGAGGCCGCCCGCTCCGCCCAGCACTCCCTCTCCGGCCCCGACGCCGCCGAAGCTCTCGACGACGTCCCCCATGCCGTGGCCCTGGTAGAGTCCGCCGCCACCGCACTGGCGGCCGTGCAGGACCAGGATCAGGAGCTGGGTCAGATCGCCGAACAGATCTCCTCGGTCTCCAGCCTGCTCAACGACGCCGCCTCGGAGTTAGGCATCTACGCGGCAAACCTCGATGAGTCCGGACCCGAACGGCTCGCCGAGGTCCACCAGCGCCGCGCTGACCTTGAACGGCTCATCCGGCTCTACGGCCCCGACATCGACGCCGTCCTGGCCTGGGCAGCCGACGCCCGCGCCCGGCTGCACAACCTGCAGTCCGACGCTGACCGGATCGAGGAGCTCAGCGCGGAGATCGACGAGCTCCAGGCCGGACTGTGGGCCCAGGCCGAGGAGCTGCGCCGTCGTCGTCGGGAGGCAGGAGAGCAGCTCGGAACAGCTGTCGGCGAGGAGCTCGCTGCCCTGGCCATGCCGCAGGCCCGCATGGTCATCGACGTCGCGGAGACCGCTGAGCTCGGACCGGACGGGGCTGACACGGTGGCGATGCTGCTGGCACCGCACCCCGGCGCAGATCCGCTGCCGCTGGGCAAGGGAGCCTCTGGAGGTGAGCTCTCCCGGGTGATGCTCGCACTGGAGGTCGTGCTCGCCGAGGGCTCCGAGACCGAGACGTTCATCTTCGACGAGGTCGACGCTGGAGTCGGAGGCAAGGCAGCGGTCCAGATCGGCCGCCGGCTGGCCATGCTCGCCAAGCACCGGCAGGTCATCGTGGTCACCCACCTGCCGCAGGTCGCCGCCTACGCGCAGAACCACATCCGAGTGTTCAAGTCCTCCGTCCAGGACGACTCCGTCTCCGGAGGCTTCACCGCCTCGGACGTCACCGCCCTGACCGAGGAGCAGCGAGTCAGCGAACTGGCCCGCATGCTCGCCGGCCAGGAGGACTCAGAATCCGCACGCGCCCATGCCCGAGAACTCATCAGCACGGCCGCTGCGCTGTAGCTCACGCGCGTGGGGCTATATCCACCTCCCGTTCACTGTTAGGATCGAACTCCGTGGTGCAGAGAAATAGTTCCAGGAATCAGAACAGCCTCCCTACTAGTCGACAGATCTTTGTCACGGGAGGTGTGGTCTCCTCCCTCGGCAAGGGCCTGACTGCCTCCTCACTGGGGCATCTGCTCCGGGCCCGTGGCCTCTCAGTGGTCATGCAGAAGCTGGATCCCTACCTCAATGTGGATCCCGGCACGATGAACCCCTTCCAGCACGGCGAGGTCTTCGTCACCGAAGACGGCGCCGAGACTGACCTGGACATCGGACATTACGAGCGCTTCCTCGATGAGAATCTCGACGGGCTCAACAATGTGACCACGGGTCAGATCTACTCCACCGTGATCGAGAAGGAACGCCGCGGCGATTACCTCGGCGACACGGTCCAGGTGATCCCGCACATCACCAACGAGATCAAGCGCCGGATGCGGCTTCCCGCCGAGGGCAAGGACGCCCCGGATGTGATCATCACCGAGATCGGCGGCACGGTCGGCGATATCGAGTCGCAGCCGTTCCTCGAAGCCGCCCGTCAGGTCCGCCAGGACATCGGCCGGCAGAACGTCTTCTTCCTCCATGTCTCCCTGGTGCCCTACATCGGGCCCAGCCAGGAGCTGAAGACCAAACCTACCCAGCACTCGGTGGCGGCCCTGCGGTCCATCGGCATCCAGCCCGACGGCATCGTGCTGCGCAGCGACCGCGAGCTGCCCTCGGAGATCCGCGGCAAGATCTCTCGGATGTGCGATGTGGTCGAGGACGCGGTCATCAACTGCGCCGACGCCCCCAGCATCTACGACATCCCGCGCATCCTGCACCGCCAGGCGATCGACGCCTACGTGGTCCAGGCGCTGGATCTTAAGTTCAAGGACGTGGACTGGTCCAAGTGGTCCAAGCTCGTCAACGCCGTGCATCACCCCGATCACGAGGTGGAGGTTGCGCTGGTCGGCAAGTACATCGACCTGCCCGACGCGTACCTCTCGGTCACCGAAGCCCTGCGCGCCGGCGGTTTCGCGCACAGCACCCGCACCAAGATCCGCTGGGTCGCCTCTGACCTGTGCGCCTCCGAAGAAGGCGCCGCCAAGGCGCTGGACGGGGTGGACGCCATCTGCGTGCCCGGCGGCTTCGGTGTGCGCGGTCTCGACGGCAAGATCGGGGCGCTGCGCCACGCTCGGGTGAACGGCATTCCCGCGCTGGGCCTGTGTCTGGGACTGCAGACCATGGTCATGGAGTACGCGCGCAACGTGGTGGGCCTGACCGAGGCGAGCTCCACCGAGTTCGACCCGCAGACGCCCTTCCCGGTGATCGCCACGATGGCCGAGCAGGAGGCGATCGTCGAGGGCGCCGGCGACCTGGGCGGCACCATGCGGCTCGGCGCCTACGACGCCAAATTGGTCGAGGGCTCCGTGGTCGCCGAGACCTACGGCAGCACGCTGATCTCCGAGCGCCACCGGCACCGCTACGAGGTCAACAACACCTACCGCGATCAGCTCGCCGAGGCGGGACTGGTCTTCTCCGGCACTTCTCCGGACGGCACCCTGGTGGAGTTCGTGGAGCTGCCCAAGGAGGTCCACCCGTACTACGTCTCCACGCAGGCACACCCGGAGCTGAAGTCACGTCCTACCAACGCGCACCCGCTGTTCGCAGGACTGATCCGTGCTGGTCTGGACCGTCAGCTCGCTCAGGGCGGACGCGGCTGAGCATATGACACCACAGGACGGGTCCGCCGGTCCTGAGCAGGCACGAGGACGGCACCTCCAGCGACGTCTGGAGGTGCCGTCCTCGCCTGTGGGGGCGGAGATCGAGGACTACCTCACCCACCTGCGGATCGAACGCGGCTCCGCGGCGAACACGCTGAGCTCCTACCGCAATGACCTGCTGCGCTACGGCGCCTTCCTGCTGGAGAGAGACATCAGCGAGCTGCGCGCGGTCGACGAGTCCTTGATCGCCGACTTCCTCCAGCAGCTGCCCACCGGCGCCGACGGCGGCTCGACCCTGTCCCAGCGGTCCATGGCTCGCGTGCTGGCCTCCGTGCGGGGCGCGCACCGCTACTGGGCCGGCGAGGGCCGCACTACCCATGATCCGGCCAAGCACGTGGCCGCCCCCAAGCCGCGCCAATCTCTGCCGAAGGCACTCAGCGTGGCTGAGGTGCAGCGGCTGCTGGATGCTCCCAGCCGGGACACCGAGCTGGGCCTGCGCGACCGCGCGCTGCTGGAGTTCCTCTACGCCACCGGCGCTCGGATCAGCGAGGCGGTGAGCCTGGATGTGGATGATATCCACGAGATCCGCGCCGAGGCCGCCGGGGGATCGGGGGATGGGGACGCGAGGGGGCCCGTGGGCACCGACGGTCTCGTCATCGTCCGGGTGACCGGCAAGGGCAACAAGCAGCGCATGGTCCCCGTGGGCCGCTATGCCCAGCGGGCCATCAACGACTACCTGACTGCCGGCAGGCCTGCGCTGGCCGCGCGGATCGGCCGCCGGGCGCCGTCGCCGGCTCTGTTCCTGAACCGACTCGGCGGAAGGCTCTCCCGGCAGTCAGCCTGGACGGTGCTGCAGACCCACGCCGCGGCCGCGGAGATCGAGCAGGAGGTCTCGCCGCATACGCTGCGCCATTCCTGCGCCACCCACCTGCTCGAAGGCGGCGCGGGCATCCGGCTGGTGCAGGAGATGCTCGGCCACGCCTCGGTGACCACTACGCAGATCTACACCAAGGTCACCGCGGAGGCGCTCCAGGAGAGCTACGCCACCGCCCACCCTCGCGCCCGCTGAGCCCGAGGATCCCGCTGACCCCCGAGGGTCTTCCGTGCCGGGGCTATCCCGCGGCCCCCTTTCTCGCTGCGACCTCTCCCGCGGCCCCATTTCCCATCTGTTGGGCAGAAATTGTCGGAATAGCGCTGCGTGCACGCGTCATTCCGACAATTTCTGCCCAAAGGATGGGTGGGAGGGGTGGGGGAGGCCTCAGAGGTGGCGCTCGTCCGGACCGTTGTAGGCGCTCAGCGGACGGATCAGCGAGTTGTCGGCGCGCTGCTCCTGGATGTGCGCGGTCCAGCCGGTGATCCGCGCGGCGATGAACAGCGGGGTGAACATCTCCGTGTCGAAGCCCATCAGGTGATACGTCGGCCCGGCCGGATAATCGAGGTTCGGCAGGATGTTCTTCGCCTCGGCCATCGCCGTCTCCAGCCCATCGTAGAGGCCCATCAGCTCGCCGCGGCCGTAGTACTCCACCATCGCGTCCAGCGCCTGCTTCATGGTGGGGACCCGGGAGTCTCCGGACTTGTACACCCGATGCCCGAAGCCCATGACCTTGCGCTTCTCGGCCAGCGCCTCCTCCATCCACGCCTTGGCGCGGGCGGCGGCCTCCTCGCGGGTCTCGGCCTTGTCGATCCCGATCTCCTCGAAGGTGTGCATCACGGCCTCGTTCGCGCCGCCATGCAGCGGTCCCTTCAGCGCACCGATTGCGGCCGTCACCCCCGAGTGCAGGTCCGCCAGGGTGGAGGTCACCACGCGCGCGGTGAAGGTGGAGGCGTTGAAGGAGTGCTCGGCGTAGAGCACCATCGAGACGCGGAAGGCATCGACGACCTCCTCCGGGGCCTCCTCGCCGAAGGTCATCCAGAGGAAGTTCTGCGAATAGTCCAGGTCCTCGCGCGGCTCCACGACCTCCTGCTTCCGTCGTCGGCGCTGGTCATAGGCGACGACGGCGGGGAACGCGGCGAAGAGCTCCTGGGCCTTGCGCAGCTCGACCTCGGGGGAGGAGTCCCCTGACTGCGGGTGATTCGCGCCCAGCACGGAGACCGCGGTGCGTGCCACGTCCATCGGGTGAGCGTCCAGGGGCAGCAGGTCGATCGCCGACTTCACCCGGGGATCCAGCGCGCGGTGGGCGCGCTCGAGCGCGATGAACTCCTCCTTCTGTTCCTGCGAGGGAAGCTCACCGGTCCAGAGCAGCAGCGCCACCTCCTCGAAGGAGAGCTGGGCGGCCAGCTGCTGGACCGGGTACCCGCGATAGAGCAGCGAGTTGGACTCCGGGTTCACCTTGGAGATGGCGGTGTAGTCAGCGATCACACCGTCGAGTCCCTTATAGATCGTGTCGGGGCTGGTCTGCTCGGTCATAGGTGACCTCCTTGAGTCGTTGCGGTCCACACCGTGCGGGTCCGGACCGTGCTGCTGAGCCGGACTGGCTCGGTGTCAGGATGGGCTCTCGTGCACGTCGGGGACGTCAAAGTTGAAGATGCCGGTGTCGAAGGCGTTGTACCCCTCATAATCCACGAGTTCGTAGAGCCGTGCCCGGGTCATCATCTGATCCACCGCGCTGTGCTGGGAACCTTCGGCGGCCAGCGTGTCCAGGGTGCGTTCGATCGCGCCCATCGCGGAGCGCAGTGAGGTGACCGGATAGATGACCATGGCCACCCCGGCGTCGGCCAGCTGGTCCCGGGTGAACAGCGGGGACTTCCCGAACTCGGTCATGTTCGCCAAAACCGGCACGTCCACCGCATCGCAGACGGCGGCGAATTCGCTGAGGTCCTTCATCGCCTCCGGGAAGATCGCATCGGCACCGGCGTCGACCAGTGCCTTGGCGCGCTCGATCGCAGCGTCGAGACCCTCGACTGCGCGCAGGTCGGTCCGTGCCATGATCAGGAAGTTCTCATCCCGGCGTCCGCGGGCCGCCGCGGCGACCCGCTGAGTGGCCGTCTGCAGATCGACCAGGTTCTTCCCGTCCAGATGCCCGCAGCGCTTGGGATTGAACTGGTCCTCGATATGACAGCCGGCAAGCCCCGCGTCCTCGAGCTCCTGGACCGAACGGGCCACGTTCATCGGCTCGCCGAAGCCGGTGTCGGCATCGACCAGCGCGGGGAGGTTCGTGGCTCGGGCGATCTGCCCGGCGCGTTGGGCGACCTCGGTCAGCGTGGTCAGTCCGATATCGGGCAGACCGAGCTCGTTCGCCAGCACGGCTCCGGAGATGTAGATCCCGTCGAAGCCCTTCTGCTCGATCAGCGGGGCGGAGAGGGGCGTGAAGGTCCCGGGGAACTGGCGTGCCGCCCCCGGGGTGAGCATGGCGCGTAGGTCCAGGCGCTTCTGGGCGGGCGTGGTGGAGGAGTAGAGCATGGTCTAGAACAGTCCCTTCGGTGCGGCGGCCGGATCGATGACGCCGGCGGCTGCGCGGATGTTGAGCTGGTCGAGTTCCCCTGCGGGCAGGGACTCCAGTCGCTGCACGGCGGTCAGGAAGCGCTCGGCCTCCTCCTCGGAGATCACGCCTCCGGCGAGCGTGCGGAACTTGGTGATGTACTGCTCACGGGCGAACGGGCGGGCTCCCAGCGGATGGGCATCGGCGACGGCGATCTCATCGCTGATCAGCTGGCCGTCGTGCATGGTGATCTCCACTGACCCGCCGAAGGCCTTCTCGGCGATATCGGTGGAGTGGTAGCGACGTGTCCACTCCGGATCCTCCCTGGTGGTGACCTTATGCCACAGTTCCACGGTGTCCGGACGCTGAGCACGTTCCGGGGCGTAGGAATCCACATGATGCCAGGCGCCATCCTGCAGCGCGACGGTGAAGATGTAGGGGATCGAGTGGTCCAGCGTCTCGCGGGACGCGGTCGGCGCATACTTCTGCGGGTCGTTCGCGCCGGAGCCGATCACGTAGTGGGTGTGGTGGCTGGTGTAGATCACCACAGACTTCACCCGGCTGGGGTCAGCGAGCTCGGGGTGGGCGTGGTGGAGCCGGCGCGCCAGGTCGATCCACGCCTGGGCCTGGTACTCCGCGGAATGCTCCTTGGTGTAGGTGTCCAGGATGGCGCGCTTGGCTTCGCCTGGAGCCGGCAGGGGGACCTCGTAGGAGGCCTCCGGCCCGTCGAGCAGCCAGGCGATGACCCCGTCCTCACCCTCGTAGATGGGCACCGGTGAGGTCTGTCCGCGCATGGCGCGGTCCACGGCCTCCACGGCCATCTTCGCGGCGAAGGCCGGAGCATGGGCCTTCCAGGTGGAGATCTCGCCCTTGCGGGACTGCCGAGTGGCGGTCGTGGTGTGCAGGGCCTGTCCGACAGCCTGGAAGATCGTCTCCGCGTCCAGGTTCAGCATGGTGCCGATGCCTGCCGCGGCGGAAGGTCCCAGGTGTGCCACGTGGTCGATCTTGTGCTTGTGCAGCGAGATGGCCTTCACCAGGTCCACCTGGATCTCGTAGCCGGTGGCGATGCCGCGGATGAGCTCGACGCCGGAGCGTCCGGTGTGCTGCGCCACGGCGAGGATGGCCGGAATGTTGTCCCCGGGGTGGGAGTACTCTGCGGCGAGGAAGGTGTCGTGATAGTCCAGCTCCCGAACCGCGACGCCGTTGGCCCAGGCCGCCCATTCGGGGCTGGACTTGGTGGGGATCCCGAAGATGGAGGCTCCGGAACCGTGCGCCGAGATCGAATGATCCAGGGCCTGGGACCGGGCCGCGATGATCGGCGCACGGTTCAACGAGGCCACGGCGACGGCTGCGTTGTCGATGATCCGGTTGATGACCATCTCCGTGACGTCGGGATCCACGGCGACGGAGTCGGTGGCCACGCGGGCGATCTTGTAGGCCAGCTGGTCCTCGCGCGGAAGGTTCTCTTCGCTGCGGTAGACCCGGACGTGATGGGTGAGCATTCGCGGGGTTCCTCTCGGAGGGGTTCGGGGTTGGAGTGGAGGCGTGGTGGTCAGGTCGACATCTGGGGCTCATGTGCGGCGTGCTGGGCACTGATGTAGGCATGACTGCGGCGCAGATGGATGAGCATCGCGGCGCCGGCGGTCTCCGGGTCTCCGGAGGCGACGGCCAGGCAGACCTCACGATGTTCCCGTGCGGAGGCTGTCAGCCGGGCCGGTTCATGCTGGGCGAGTCGGCGGGCGCGCACCAGATGCGCGCGCATGCTGCGCAGCGCGTGATTGAGGTAGGGGTTCGCGGCCGCGGCGGAGAGCGCCTCGTCGAGCTCGGCGGCCAGATCGTAATAGGCGGAGTCGTCCGCGACATCGGCGATGCTCCTCGGGGGGCCCAGCGTGGACTCGGCGGCCGTGAAGCGTTCGGCCAGCGCGGTGAACACCTGCGGGTCCCCCCGTTCAGCAGCCAGCCGGGCTGATTGGACCTCCAGAGGCAGGCGCAGTTCGAAGAGCAGGTCCACATCTTTGGTCTCGATGGAGCTGACCACGGTGCCGCGCCCGCTGGCCTGCACGGCGAGGCCATCGGCGATCAGTCGGGACAGCGCCTCACGCAAGGGGGTGCGCGAGATGGAGAGCCGCTCCGCCTGGTCAACTTCACCGAGCAGGCTGCCGGGTTCGAGGTCGCCGTCGAGGATCTCCTGACGGAGCCTCGCATAAGCACGGTCACTGGCTCGCATAACCCCCAGTGTATACAGATGTGGGTGAATACCAGGTTAAATCTCCCACATTCCCCACTGAGAGCAATATCTGTATACATATCCCTTTACGTGGTGTGATTTGGCTCATACGCTGGGGTGCAAGGCCCCATGAACACCCTCGATGAGCAGGAGCTCGCCCATGAATGGCCAGACCTACCGGCAGCTGCACGCCCGTTCGCTGCGGAATCCCGAGGAGTTCTGGCTCGAGGCTGCCGGCGCAGTGGACTGGGTCACGGCACCGCGTCAAGCCCTCGACGACGCCGCTGCCCCGGTCTACCGCTGGTTCCCAGGGACCGAGCTCAATCTGAGCTACAACTGCCTGGACCGTCATCGGGAGGCCGGACGCGGCGAGCAGACCGCGCTGATCTACGACTCGGCGCTCACACCTGACTCACGCAGCTACACCTACGCCCAGCTCACCGAAGAGGTGGCGCGCTGCTCCGGCATGCTGCGCGACCTCGGCGTCGGCGCGGGCGATCGGGTGATCATCTACCTGCCGATGATTCCGCAGGCACCGATCGCCATGCTTGCCTGCGCGCGGCTCGGAGCCGTGCACTCGGTGGTCTTCGGCGGCTTCGCAGCCCGAGAGCTCGCCTCCCGCATCGAGGACGCGGCCCCCGACGTCGTGATCACCGCCTCCGGAGGCATCGAGCCCAGCCGTCGGGTGGAGTACCTGCCCACAGTGGCCGAGGCGCTGCGCCTGTCCAGCCACAAGGTCAGCCATGTGGTGGTGCAGCACCGGGAGGGCTTCGCGCATTCGGTGCAAGAGGAGGCCCGGGCGGAGGAGGGTGCCGCAGACACGCAAGCACAATGGCACGACTGGGAGCAGCGCAGCGCCCAGTCTGGGCCCGCAGGGCCGGTCACCGTCGCCGCCACCGATCCGCTCTACATCCTCTACACCTCCGGCACCACGGGCAGGCCCAAGGGCGTGGTCCGTGACCAGGGCGGCACGGCGGTGGCGCTGAGCTGGTCGATGCAGGCGATCTACGCCGTCGGACCCGGGCAGCGAATCCTCACCGCCTCGGACGTGGGCTGGGTGGTCGGCCACTCCTACATCGTCTACGCCCCGCTGCTGGTGGGGGCCACCACGGTGCTCTACGAGGGCAAACCCGTGGGCACCCCGGATGCCGGAGCGTTCTGGCGCATGGTCCAGGAACATCGCATCAGCGCGCTCTTCACCGCACCCACCGCACTGCGCGCCATCCGCAAGACCGACCCGGAGGCGGCGCTGGTGGCGGACTACGACATCTCCTCGCTGGAGCACCTCTTCGTGGCGGGGGAGCGGCTGGACCCCGCGACCCAGCGCTGGATCGGGGAGGCGCTGGACGTCCCGGTGATCGACAACTGGTGGCAGACCGAGACCGGGTGGCCGATCGCCGCGAACCCCGTCGGGCTGGATCCGCTGCCGGTGAAAGAGGGCTCCGCCACGCTGCCCATGGTCGGATACGACGTGTCCATCCTCGACGCCGCCGGCGAGGAGCTGCCCGCGGGGGAGGAGGGCAACATCGCGCTGCGCCTGCCGATGCCGCCGGGCACGCTGCCCACGCTCTGGGGCGATGACCAGCGTTATATCGATTCCTACCTGACGGCGTTTCCCGGGTTCTACGCCACCGGGGACTCCGGCTACCTGGACGAGGACGGCTACCTCTTTGTCATGGGACGCACCGATGACGTCATCAACGTCTCCGGACACAGGCTCTCCGCCGGTGCGATCGAAGCGGTCCTCGCCTCGCACCCGGCCGTAGCCGAATGTGCCGTGATCGGTCTGGCCGACGAGCTCAAGGGTCAACGCGCCACGGGTTTCGTGGTGCTCAAGAGCGGGCGCGAGGATCAGCCCGAGACGCTCACCGCCGAGCTCACCGACCTGGTGCGCCGGATGATCGGGCCGGTGGCGGACTTCAAGAGCGTCTCCGTGGTGACCGCGCTGCCCAAGACCCGATCTGGGAAGATCCTGCGCAAGACGATGCGGCAGATCGCCGACGGCGAGACCCCGCGCGTTCCCTCCACCATCGAGGATGCTTCGGTGCTCGAGGACCTGACCCCGGTGCTGCGCCCCCACCGGTAGGCTGTCCGGGACGCAGGAGCGCCTGCGCGAGCCTGCCCCGGCGCGGACCTGCCCCGGGTGAACGAGGGGAGAGCATGGACATCCTGCTGTTGGCCGTCGAGCTGATCGGCACGTTCGCCTTCGCCGTCTCCGGGGCGCTGCTGGCAGCGCGCAAGGGCTTCGACGTGGTCGGCTCGGTCCTGCTGGCTTCGATGGCAGGGCTCGGCGGGGGAGTGATCCGCGATGTGCTCATCGGCTACGGTCCGCCGCTCGCGCTGGAGAACCCGGTCTACCTCGCGCCGGTGCTGGTGGCCGTGGTGCTGGTGATGACCGGGCTGCTGCATGAGACCAGGCTGCGCCGCACTCTGCTCGTCTTCGATGCGGTCGGACTCTCACTGTTCTGCCTCACCGGCACCGTGATCGCCTGGGAAGCAGGTCTCACCGAGCTGGCCTGCGTGCTGCTTGGAATCTCCACCGCGGTGGGCGGTGGTGCCATGCGCGACGTCGTCGCCAATGAGACCCCGCAGATCTTCAACCCGCGCGGTGTCTACGCCGTGCCGGCCATGCTCGGCGCCGCGCTCACTGTGACCGCGCTGAGCCTGGAACTCTCGCTGGTCTGGGCCGGACCCGTCATCGCGCTCCTGGTCTTTGCGCTGCGCATGATCTCGTTGCGCCGCGGCTGGCGGGTGCCGCTGGCCGGACGCCGCTTCAGTGCGGCTGAGGGCAATTCGGGGCCTTCCGCAGACTGAGCCGCAACCTTCCAGCGCTACTTGTTCCACCACCTTGCCTGGGACACGAGTCGGGGTAACCTGGATAAGTTGTTGTCCGCATCAGGAAGTCGAGGGATCACGTGAGCGAGCCGGGTGCCCGGAGGGGCGAAACGCCTGACCGGGAAGCGAGCGAGTCGAGCAGCGCGCAGCCGACCGAGCTCTTCACCATCCACGGCGATGCGATCATGGGCCCCACCGGCCGTCCCAAGCACGAATTCTCCGATCCAGAGCCGCTGAGCAGCCACGGCCCCGCGCGCATCATCGCGATGGTCAACCAGAAGGGCGGGGTGGGCAAGACCACCTCCTCGATCAACATGGGCGCCGCGCTCGCCGAATACGGCCGCCGCGTGCTCATGGTGGACTTCGACCCGCAGGGCGCCCTCTCCGCCGGGTTCGGCACCAGCCCACATGAGCTCGAGACCACGGTCTACAACGTGCTCATGGAGCGCGGGGTCAAGACCCGCGACGCGATCGTCTCCACCCACGTGGAGAACGTGGACCTGCTCCCGGCCAACATCGACCTCTCCGCCGCCGAGGTCCAGCTGGTCAATGAGGTGGCCCGCGAACAGGTCCTCGACCGGGCGCTGCGCCAGGTCCGCGACGACTACGACGTCATCATCATCGACTGCCAGCCCTCGCTGGGCCTGCTCACCGTCAACGCGCTCACCGCCGCCCACGGCGTGCTGATCCCGCTCGAGGCCGAGTACTTCGCGCTGCGTGCGGTGGCGCTGCTGGTGGACACCATCGAGAAGGTCCAGGATCGGCTCAACCCGGACCTGGAGATCGACGGCGTGCTGGTCACCATGGTCGACCTGCGCACCCTGCATGCCCGGGAGGTCATCGCCCGGATCGTCGAGGCCTTCGGGGAGAAGGTCTTCGAGACGGTGATCAAGCGCTCGGTGAAGTTCCCCGATGCCACGGTCGCCGCCGAACCGATCACCGCCTACGCCCATAAGCACGAGGGAGCCAAGGCCTACCGGCAGCTGGCCCGCGAGCTGATCCTCCGAGGTGGTTCGCCTTAGTGGCGGACACGGACTCGGTTGAGGTCCCCGCGCTGGAGGCAGGCGCCACGCAGGGGGCCTTCACCGTGTCGCTGGCGAACTTCGACGGGCCCTTCGATCTGCTGCTGGGGCTCATCGCCAAGCGCGAGATGGATGTCACGGCGGTGGCACTCTCCGCTGTGACCGACGAGTTCCTGGACTATGTCCGCGGGCTCTCTCATGACCGCGCGCTGGACGAGTCCTCGAACTTCATCCTGATCGCAGCGACCCTGCTGGACCTCAAGGCCGCCCAGCTGCTCCCCGGCGGAGAGATCGAGTCCGAGGAGGACTTCGCCGCGCTGGAGGCCCGTGATCTGCTCTTCGCCCGGCTGCTGCAGTACCGCGCGTTCAAGCACATCGCGGGCCACATCGCCGAACAGATCCAGCAGCACTCCGATCGGTTCCCCCGTCAGCCCGGCACGCACCCCGAGCTGGCCCAGCTGCTGCCGGAACTGGTCTTCAAGACCACCCCTGAGGACCTCAAGGCCATCGCCGAGCGTGCCTTCGCCCGCCCCGCGATGGAGCCCGACCATGTGCGGTTCGAACACCTGCATGCGCAGACCGTGGACATCGCCGCCGAGATCGCGGTGATGACCCAGCTGCTGCGCGAGACCGGCACGGCGAGCTTCACGGAGCTGATCACCGGGGCAGAGAGCCGGCTGGTCGTCGTCGTCCGGTTTCTCGGTCTCCTGGAGCTCTACCGCGATCGTGATGTGGCCTTCGAGCAGGACAGCCCGCTCGGGGAGCTGCTCGTCACCTGGTCCGGTCCCGCGGCCGGGGAGATCCCGGCCATGCAGCGGGCCGCCGCTGAGTGGGACGAGCCAGCGCAGGACGAACCGGTGCAGGACGAGACACAGTCTCGGGAGCTGGAGGAGAAGGAGCACAGCAGCGATGTCTGAACAGAACCGGATGGCTGACCCACAGGACGACACCATCAGCGAGGACCTGCTCGCCGCCGCCGAGGCGGTGCTGATGATCACCGAGGAGCCCATCTCCGCCGCCGAGCTCGGCGTCGCGCTGGAGATCCCCGAACACCAGGTCATCGCGGTGCTGGACGCGCTGCGTCTGGACATCGACGGGATCACCGAGGGCTCGCGCCGTCGCGGCTACGAGCTGCGCGAGATCGCCGGGGGATACCGCTACTACTCCCGTGCCGACTACGCCGAACAGGTCTCCGCCTTCATCCTCGGCGGTGCGACGACCCGGCTCTCGCAGGCCGCGCTGGAGACCCTGGCCGTGATCGCCTACCGGCAGCCCGTCGCCCGATCCCAGGTGGCGGCGATTCGAGGGGTCAACGTGGACGGGGTGGTGCGCACCCTGGTCCATCGCGGACTCGTGGACACCGCCGGGACCGACCCGCTCACCGGAGCGACCCTCTACACCACCACCGCTGACCTCTTGGAGCGCCTGGGCATCAACTCCGTGCAGGAGCTGCCGCAGCTCTCCCCGCACCTGCCGGGGATCGAGGCGGCGGGGGAGCTGAACGGGGAAGGCTGAGCCATCCCGACTCGTCCCGAAGCAGGGGAGCCACCAGTGGGCCCACCAGTGCTCCCAGCAGTGGACCCAGGAATTGGACACTCCCCATAGAATGGAGTCCATGAGTTCTTCGGGCCCCGACCGCCGCGCGGACAGTTCGCAGCGGCGAGAGCCCCGAGCTGCCCGGGCTGCGCGCACCCCGAAGGCCGGTCAATCGGGAGGACCCTTCTCCTCCGAGGACCCCCAGCGCATGATCTCCACCGGGACCTCGCGCACCAAACCCCGCCGCGACGAGGCCGAGGAGAATTTCACCGCCGTGCATGATCCCGAGGGAATCCGCCTGCAGAAGGTGCTGGCCCAGGCCGGCGTCGCGTCCCGGCGCGTCTGCGAGGCGCTGATCTCCGAGGGCCGGGTCACCGTGGACGGCAAGGCAGTGATCGAACCCGGCATCCGCGTGAAGCCCGATGAGGTGACCATCCACGTGGACGGCGTGCGCGTCAGCCTCAACGTGGAGCACCAGTACGTCATGTTCAACAAGCCCGCCGGCGTCGTCACCACCATGTCGGACCCGCACGGCCGGCCCTGCATCAATGACTTCCTCACCGCGGACATGATCGCCGCCCGGCTCTTCCACGTGGGACGCCTGGACGCCGAGACCGAGGGCCTGCTGCTGCTCACCAACGACGGCGAGCTGGCCAACCGGCTGACCCACCCCTCCTACGAGGTCCCCAAGACCTACGTGGTCGAAGTCGCCGGACCGGTGACCAAGGCAGTGGGCAAGACCCTGCGCGCCGGCATCGAGCTCGAGGACGGGCCGATCGCGGTGGATGACTTCCGGCACCTCGGCAGCGACGGCAGCCGCACCATGCTCCAGGTCACCCTGCACTCCGGGCGCAACCGGATCGTCCGGCGCATCTTCGATCATGTGGGACACCCCGTGCTGCGCCTCGTGCGCACCGGCATCGGGGAGCTCACCATCGGCGACCAGCCCCAAGGCACCGTGCGCGAGCTCGGCCGCTTCGAGCTGGGCCACCTGCTGGATCTGACCAGCAGCGCCCCCGACGACGCGACCCCACGCAACGGCGAGTCTGCCGCTGAGCCGAAGAGCGGGGGTCAGCCCGGATGAACCTGTTGACCGCACCACCGGCCAGCGCGCGCCGCACCCCGACGGTGCTCATCCGCGGCACCGGCCTGCTGGGCACCAGCATCGGCCTGGGCCTGCGCGCCGACGGCCACGAGGTGCTGCTCTCTGATCCCTCCGCCACTGCGCAGTCCATCGCCGCCGACATCGGCGCCGGGAGGCTGCTGGAGTCCTCCGAGCCTGGCGCGGACTCGCCCGAGATCGTCATCGTCGCCGCTCCGCCTGAGGCCACCGCCGCGGAGGTGGGAGCCGCGCTGCGCAGCTTCCCGGGCGCCGTCGTGCTGGACATCGCCTCCACCAAGGCGGAGATCCTGCACCTGCTGCTGCAGCAGGCCGCCGACGACGACGCCGCACTCACCCGCCACGATCTGCGCCGCTATGTGGGCACCCATCCGATGGCGGGCCGGGAGAAATCGGGACCGGTGGCCGCACGCGGCGAGCTGTTCACCTCGATGCCCTGGGTGGTCTGCCCGGCGGTGGACCCGGTCACCGGCGAGCAGCTCTCCGCCTCCGAGGCGGTGGACTGGGCCGGGGAGATCGGGCGACGTCTCGGCGCCACCGTGCACCAGATGGACCCCGCTCGCCACGACCAGTCGGTGGCGCTGATCTCCCATCTGCCGCAGATCGCCGCCTCACTGGTGGCCTCCCGA
The DNA here is from genome assembly GCF_014874065.1 of Nesterenkonia halotolerans. Classification (NCBI taxonomy): domain Bacteria; kingdom Bacillati; phylum Actinomycetota; class Actinomycetes; order Micrococcales; family Micrococcaceae; genus Nesterenkonia; species Nesterenkonia halotolerans. The sequence goes on from NZ_JADBEE010000001.1 coordinate 20,082, forward strand.
CTGCAGGACGCTCCGACCTCCGCGCTCGCGCTGGCCGGCAATGGGCTGCGCGACGTCACCCGCATCGCCGCCTCGGACCCGGGGCTCTGGGTCCAGATCCTGTCCTCCAACGCCGCTCCCGTGGTGGAGATTCTCTACGGACTGCGCCAAGATGTGGAACGGCTCATCAGCACCCTGGAGGATCCGCGCGCCCCCGGCGGGCAGGCCGACATCGCGCAGCTGATCGCTGAGGGCAACGCCGGCGTGGCCCGGGTGCCCGGCAAGCACGGCGCTCCGCCGCAGTCCTTCGTGGTGCTCACCGTGATCGTCGATGACAAACCGGGACAGATCGCCGCAGTGCTCAATGATGTGGCACGGGTGGGCGTCAACGTCGAAGACATGCGCATGGAGCACTCCGCCGGCCATCAGGTCGGCATGGTGGAGCTCTCCGTGCTGCCAGGACGGCGAGACGAGCTCGCCGCAGCAATGACTGAATTTGGATGGAAGGTAGTGCTCTCGTGAGTGATGGACAGCGGCTGATCATTGCAGTGGACGGACCCTCGGGCTCGGGGAAGTCCAGCGTGTGCCGCGCCGTGGCGGGCCAGCTCGGTGCTGCCTACCTGGACACCGGGGCGATGTACCGCGCCGCCACCTGGTACTGCCTGGCCCAGGGCGTGGACCTCGACGATGAGCAGGCCGTGGCCGTCGCCGTGGAAGAGCTGCCGCTGAAGATCTCCACCGACCCGGAGCACCAGGTCGTCATGGTCGGCAGCACCGACGTCACCGGCGCCATCCGTGAGACCCGGATCTCGGAGCGCGTCTCCGAGATCGCGACCAACCGCCCCGCAAGGGCGCTGCTGATCTCCGCCCAGCGCCGTCTGATCGACGAATCCGGCTACATCGTGGCCGAGGGACGTGACATCACCACGGTGGTGGCCCCGGATGCGCAGGTGCGCGTGCTGCTCACCGCCTCCGCCGAGGCTCGGCTGCGCCGTCGCGGGCTGCAGCTGGGCGGCACCGAGACCGCCGAGGCGCTCAAGCGCCAGGTGATCGACCGGGACACCCGCGACTCCACCGCATCAAACTTCACCGAGGCAGCCGACGGCGTGGCCGTGCTGGACTCCTCGGATCTGACCTTTCAGGAGACGGTGGACACGCTGATCCAGCGCGTGCACCAGGTCTCCGCCGAACCACTCTCGACCCCATCTGCAGGAGCATCCCGTGGCGAATCACGCTGAGAACAATTCCCCCGAGTCCGCGGAGTACATCCCGCCCGTGGAGGACGATCGGCTCGCCGAACGCGTCGCCGCGATCACCGAGGAGGAGGCGCAGGCCCGGGCCGCGGCCCTGCGGGCTGGGCTCTCCGACTATGAGCTGGCCGAAGAAGACGCCGCCGTCCTGGAGTTCGACGAGGACGATGAGGACTTCGAGCCCTACGTCGCCGCACCGCCGGCCCTGGCAGTGATCGGTCGCCCCAATGTGGGCAAGTCCACCCTGGTCAACCGCATCACCCGCTCCAAAGAGGCCGTGGTCGAGGACGTCCCGGGCGTGACCCGCGACCGCGTGAGCTATGACGCGGAGTGGAACGGCAAGGACTTCACCCTGGTGGACACCGGCGGCTGGGAGCAGGATGCCCGCGGCATGCACAAGCGCGTGGCCGAGCAGGCCGAGATGGCCGTGGACGAGGCCGACGCCGTCGTCTTCGTGGTCGACGGGCTGGTCGGGGCGACGGCCGTGGATGAAGCCGTGGTCAGGATGCTGCGGCGCAAGAAGAAGCCGGTCCTGCTGGTGGCCAACAAGATCGACGCCCCCTCCCAGATGAGCGAGGTCTACAGCCTCTGGAACCTCGGTCTGGGCGAGCCCTACCCGGTCTCCGCGCTGCACGGCACCGGCACCGGTGACCTGCTCGACGCCGCGGTCAAGGCGCTCCCGGAGTTCGCCGAGCATGGCGGGATGATCCCCACCGGTGGTCCGCGCCGGGTGGCGCTGGTGGGACGGCCCAATGTGGGCAAGTCCTCGCTGCTGAACAAGCTGGCAGGCTCCGAGCGCGTGGTCGTGGACTCCGTCGCCGGCACCACCATGGACCCTGTGGATGAGTTCATCGAACTCGGCGGGGAGACCTGGCGCTTCGTGGACACCGCAGGCATCCGGCGTCGCCAGCACATGGCCTCGGGCTCTGAGTACTATGCGATGCTGCGCACCCAGCGCGCGCTGGACAAGGCCGAAGTAGCCGTCGTGCTGCTCTCGGTGGAGGAGCCGGTCTCCGAGCAGGATGTGCGCATCATCCAGATGGCCGTGGACTCCGGCCGCGCCCTGGTGGTGGCCTACAACAAATGGGACCTGATGGATGAGGAGCGCCGCTACTACCTCGAGCGGGAGGTCACCCGGGACCTGGCGCACATCGCCTGGGCGCCGCGGGTCAACGTCTCGGCGCTGACCGGCTGGCACAAGGACAAGCTGGCGCCGGCGCTGGACACCGCGTTGACCAGCTGGGGACGGCGCATCTCCACGGGACGGCTCAACGCCTTCCTCGGCGAGCTGGTCGCCGCCACCCCGCACCCGGTGCGCGGCGGCAAGCAGCCCAGGATCCTATTCGCCACCCAGCCCTCCACGCGGCCTCCGCGCTTCGTGCTCTTCACCACCGGGTTCCTGGATCCCGGCTACCGCCGGTTCATCACCCGCCGGCTGCGCGAGACCTTTGACTTCACCGGGTCACCGATCGAGGTCTCCATGCGCGTGCGCGAGAAGCGCAAGCGCAAATAACCGAGTCGCACAGTGAGAGGCCCCGGCATCAGCTGGGGCCTCTTTTTGTCTGCACCCGCCGGAGATTCTCTGTTGTCCACGCCGAACCTGAGGTGGACGCTGGCGGGGTGGGCCAGTCGAGGTGAGCGGGGTCGCTGCTCAGTAGAGCGCTGCTTCGACCTGCCGGGTGATCGACGCGATGGCTTCCCAGTCCGAGCCCTCGGACATGATCGAGAGCACGTAGGTGCCCTGCGGGTGTCGCACGATCGCGGCATCGTTGAGGTACCCGTCGATGAAGCCCACCTTGTTCAGCACCGTGCCGGCGCTGCCCGAGGGGATGCCTTGGCGGAAGATGTTGCTCCCCAGTGCGCCCAGCAGTCGGGAACGGCTGTCCTGTCTCAGGCCGAGCTGGCCGGTCTCGAGGCGGGTGAGGAACGCGGTGAGGTCATTGGCCGAGGTGCGCGCGTAGGCGGGGATGAAGTCGGTGGCCGGCCCGCCGGTCTCGGCGGCGATGTCGCGCAGGCCCCGCCAGCCCAGCTCATCGCGGAACACGTCGGCGCAGGGGTTGTCGCTGAGCGAGATCATCTCGGTCAGGCAGGTGGCGCGGTCGCGGCCGCCGTCGACGGTGTCGTCCCAGTCCATCTCACCGGACTCGACCCGGTCCAGGATGCCGTAGGCGACGAAGAGCTTATAGGTGCTGGCGCTGACCCGTGATTCGCCCCCGGCGGTCGAGGCGCTGCGACCCTGTCCGCCGATCTCGGTGAGGCTGATCGAGATGTCGCCGGAGTGAGAAGCTGCGAGGTCGGCCAGGTAAGCATCGAGATCACCGGTGAAGGTGGAGTCCGCGGGCGCATCCGGCACCGGCTGCTGCGGGGCGGGCTCGGGGGAGGCATCCTGCTCCGCCTGGGCCTCTTCCTCCGCGCGGGCTGCCTCATCGGCCGCTTCCTGCTCTTCACGCTGCCGTTCGAGCTCCGCCTCGGCTTCGGCCTCTTCCTGGGCAAGCCGCTCCTGCTCCTCCGCGAGCTCCTGCAGGTGCGCCTCACGGGCTTCGGCAAGGGCGGCGGCCCCCTCGGCGGCCGCCTCGCGCTGGGCATCCCGAGCGTCCTTCACCTCGGCAGCAAGTGCCGGGAGGGGCGCGTCGTCTGCGGCGGGGTCCTCGTCCTGGGGGTCTGCAGGGCTTCCGGGCTGCTCGCCGCTCTCACCGGTGCCGGCCAGCGCGGGCGCCGCATCCACGCCATGGGCCGGCACCGGAGCAGGCTGGAACACGGCAGGGCTGCATGAGGTGAGCAGCAGAGCGGCGGTGGCAAGACCGAGGGCTCGGTACGCGGGACTGTGCCGAGCAGGTCTGGCCTCCTGACCGCGACGGGGAAGGTTTTCGCGGGGAAGCATCGTTCTGATCGTATCCAAGCTTGGCGGAGGGATCCGGGATTTACGTGGGCGATGACGGGTAAGGGCTGATCAGCGCCGTACCCGCGCGCGTGTCCTCACCTGCGGAAGGGGGAGTCCGCCAGGAACGCCGCAGCGCGCTCGCGCTGCGAAGATGTCAGCCGCAGCAGTCGGCCGGTGGGGGCGTCCAGGAAGGCCAGCTGGGTCTCGGCGAGAACGCAGCGCGTGCCGTCGACCCCGTCGCGGACCTCGTAGGCCAGGGTCAGACCGGCGCCCTTGAGCGTGGTGACCCAGACGTCGACGTCGGCGGGCACATCGCGGTACTCCAGGCTGGCCAGATACCGCACCCGATGCTCGACGACGAGCGCCTGTGCTCCTTCGGGAAGCTCATTGAACAGCGCCGAGAGCGGCTCGCCCACCGGGTAGCCGGTGTTCGCCGGGGCCCCGAAGGCCCGGATGCGAGCCTCCTCGAGCACCCGCACGATCTCCACGTTGTTGATGTGCCCATAGGCGTCCATATCGCCCCAGCGCAGCGGCACCCGGGTCCGCAGTCGCGGAGGGGATGTCTCGGCGGATGCTGTTGGACTGGCGGTGGCGGTGTTTGGAGTGTCGCGGTGGGTAGCGGTGGGTGTGGCGTCGGTCATGCAGCCAGCCTACCCACCCCACCCCCACGTTTTACCCCGTCCTATGTGGTCTACCGGGCCGACCGTCGGGCCGGTAAACCACGTTAGGGGAGGTAAAACGCTGAAGGGTCGATCAGCCGCGAGAGACTCGTCCGCGCAGGGCCCCGAAGGCGAGCGTGAAGCTCAGCGCGCCCACGATGAAGATCGCCAGCAGTCCCGGCCAGAGGTCTGCCCAGATCCACCCTTCCGAGAGCAGCGAGCGCAGCGTCGCCAACAGGTAGGTGATCGGGTTGTAGTCGGCGATGGCGGCGAGCCACCCGGTCAGTGCGTCCAGCGGAAGGAACGACGTGGTGAGGAAGGCGAAGGGGAAGAACAGCAGGAACGAGGAGTTCACCGCCGCCGGGCTGCCCGTGCGCAGCGCGATGGCGTAGGGGAAGCCGGTGAAGGCCAGGCCCCAGAGCCCTCCGATCAGGACGAAGGCGAGGGCGCCGAGCACTCCGGTCGCGAACTCTACCCCCACCAGGAATCCCAGGATCAGCACCGGGACGCAGAGCGCCATCACCAGCGCGAGATCGGCGACCATGAGTCCCAGGAGGAGCGCGGTCCGGCTCATCGGGGTGAGCAGCAACCGGTCGAAATAGCCGCTGCTGATATCGGTGACCAGGTCGCTCGCCCGGGAGACGCCGGTGACGGCGAAGACGATGGCCACGGGGAGCTGGAAGGCGCGAAAGTCTTCCACGCCGATGCCCTGTGCCACCGATTCCAGGGCGCCGATGTTCACCACGAAGAAGAACAGCGGGATGATCAGCGCGGGGATCACTGCGGCTGGATCTCGCGGGATCGCGCGCAGCGCCCGGTATGCCACGGAGGTCAGGTCTCGGAGGAACCCGGCGTTCTTCGGTTCGATCCGAGTGACCGGGGGAGCAGCGGCGGTGGTGGATGAGTTCACTTCGGCTCCTGGGGGTTCTGCGAGGCGGAGGCGCTGGCCATGAACGCGCTGGAATCGGCGATGCGCTCACCGGTGACGGAGAGGAAGACATCATCGAGCGAGGGTCGGCGCAGGGAGAGCTCGATGACGTCGATCTCGGTCACCTGGGCCAGAGCCACGGCGATCGGGCTGATGGCCGAAGGACCGTCGGAGACGCTCAAGGTCAGCGATGGCCCGTTCACCTCAATGTGCTCCACCATGGGCAGGGGATCCAGCGCTTCTCGAGTCAGCACAGGATCACCCTCCACGGTCACGATCACCACATCTGTGCCGATCAGGCGCTTGAGCTCGGTAGGTGTCCCCTCGGCGACCAGCTTGCCCTGGTTGATGATGCCCACCCGGTCGGCGAGCTCATCGGCCTCCTCCAGGTACTGGGTGGTGAGGAAGACCGTCATCCCAAGGTCGTCGTTCAACCGGCGGACCTCCTGCCAGACCTTTGCGCGGCTGACCGGGTCCAATCCGGTGGTCGGTTCGTCGAGGAAGAGGACCTGGGGATCATGGACCAGCGCCAGCGCGAGGTCCAGGCGCCGCTTCATGCCTCCGGAGTAGGTGCCGATCCGTCGGTCGAGCGCGTCTCCGATGTCCACGAGGGTGATCAGCTGGTCCACCCGGGCCTTGGTGGCTTTGGCGGTGAGTCCGTAGAACCTGCCCTGAAGCGCCAGCATCTCCGCCCCGGTCTGCTTATCATCCAGGGCGGCCTCCTGCAGGGCGACGCCGGCGCGCAGCCGGACCTCTCCGGGCTGGGTTTCGACGTCGTAGCCGGCGACGCTCGCGCGGCCCGCCGAGGGTTTCAGCAAGGTACAGAGCACCCGGGTGAGTGTGGACTTTCCGGCACCGTTGGGACCGAGGAATCCATAGATCTCGCCGGTCTTGACCTCCAGGCTGACACCGTCGACGGCGGCTAGGTCGCCGAAGCGCCGCTCCACACCTTCTGCGCTGATCGCTGTCTCGCTCGACGCCATGATCGGGTCCCTTCAGAATGCAACGAGTCGTGTGCCAGGCAACGTTGATTCTGCGCGGCGCCGAAGTCTTCGGATGGCTAAGAATAGAAGCGCGGTGATTCGTCCGGCAATGCCGGTGGGCCGGTCAGGTGTATCTGCCTCCCAGGCCAAGCGACTTCGGCGGCCGCGCGACCAGCAAATTCTCTGCTGGTCGCGGACCATTGCACTGGCGGTCCGTGCGTGCTGCGGTCCATAATCCCCTCATGAGCCAGAGCCGCGTCACCGCACCGCAGATCAGCGCCTCCCAGAAGCCCAAGGGGCCAGCGTCTTATTTCCCCAGCATTGAGGAGAAGTACGGTGAACCCATGCAGCACTGGATCGACCTGGCGGTGCAGCTGCTGGACAGCGGGCTCTCCCACATGGAGACGGTGAATCACCTGAAGGAGAAGCACCAGCTCGGGCACGGTCATGCCAACGCGATCGTCGCCTACGTGAAGGCGAAGCTTGCCGAGTAGAGAGATGAAAAACCCCGAACCGAAAGGTCCGAGGTGTTTCCTGTTGAGAGCTATCAAGTTGTGATCATCCGCGTCTTGGTCGACCGGTGCACCGTCGCGTCCACTGTTCCCAGGTTCGGAAGATCAGAGTCCCAAGACTTTCATGGGTGTAGGACACTCAGCTGGCCCACTGGCCGGTCTTGTTTCATTTGACCGAATGTCGTCCCACCGGGTGGCTCAACCGAATTACCGATAGTGGGCGGGTGGCTTGACGTTGAGACACTGGCTGAGAGCGGCGTGCAGCATGTTCCATTGGGACTTTGGCCAACGCGGGTCATGTACCTGGAATGGGGCAGAGTGGCTGATGGACCCGTGCCAGACTTCGATAGTTGTGGGCCGGTAGCCCTGCGGTGCGCCGGTGAGGATGTCGATTCCGCGAACTCGGACCGTATATCCGTCGAGAGTCGCCTCGGTTGGTATGCCTTGGAAACTCTTGCTTTTGAGCGCGCGGATGAGGCGAGTGGTAAGCGACAGGGATAGCTTCTGCATGGGGGCTCGTGTTCTTAGTCACAGTGGAGATCAAAGAACAGGCTATATGAACTTTTGTCTATATGTGCGAGTTTCGTCATGCTATTTTCCCAACCGTCAGGGGTGGGTGATCTTTACTGAAACTATGACGCGAGGAGTGTTGAAGTGGGGCTCCGAGGCCATGTGGTGAGCTGAGACAAATTGCCCGGGGATAGGACGAAGGCCTCTGCTTCCCTATATCTGAAAGAACCCGAGGATCTTCGCGTACGTCGGGCCAGCGGTGCTGTTGCCGGAGCAGACTCTGCGCGGATACCCGGCGGGGTGGAGATCCATCGAGAGCTGGCCTACGACGGGTGAATGAGACACATCGGGATCGATCGAATCCATGCGGGGACCCCCGCGGGGACGTTCATCAGAGATCGCCATGTGATCATCGCGGACAAACGCACCGGAGAGGTCTTGAGAGAACTGTTCCTTGATCCCACACGGGACTACCAGCCCCGTGGATCCGGGTAAGAAGAAAGGCCCTGAACCGTGGGTTCAGGGCCTTTCCGATGTACTGAGACATCACATGGTCGGGCTAGCGGGATTTGAACCCACGACCTTCCGTCCCCCAGACGGACGCGCTACCAAGCTGCGCTATAGCCCGAAATCCTTCCAGCGAAGCCGCCGGAAGCACCAGGAAAGTCTACCGCATGATGTGGCTCGGAGCCGCATCGACCTCGGCCCACGCAGACAGACCCTGCTGGAGCGGATCGGCGGGTGGGGCGCAGGTCGCGCCCGCACCCCACTCACCGACCCGGCCTCAGCTAGATATCAGCTTGAGGTGCTCTTGCGAGCCGATCCCCAGATATCGATGCCGCCGTCGACTGCGTGCTCGTCGATCGCGTCGAGCTCCTCCTGGGAGAAGCTGCGCTGGTCCAGCGCCGCCAGGTTGCTCTTGAGCTGTTCGGCGCGGCTGGCGCCGATGACGAGGGAAGTCACCCGCTCGTCGCGCAGCGCCCAGGCCAGCGCCATCTGTGCCAGGCTCTGTCCACGAGCTGAGGCGATGTCGTTGAGCGCACGGATGTGCTGGAGGTTCTCCTCGGTGAGGAAGTCATCGCGGAAGGACCCCTTGGTGGCCGCGCGGGAATCCGAGGGCACCCCGTTGAGGTACTTATCGGTCAGCATTCCCTGCGCCAGTGCGCTGAAGCCGATGACTCCCGCGCCGACCTCCTCGACCGCGTCGAGCAGACCCTCGGTCTCGATCCAGCGGTTCAGCATCGAGTACGAGGGCTGGTGGATCAGCAGCGGCGTGCCCAGGTCCTTCAGGATCGCCGCGGCCTTGCGGGTGTCCTCGGCGGAGTAGGAGGAGATGCCGGCGTAGAGCGCCTTGCCGGAACGGACGGCCGTGTCCAGCGCGGACATGGTCTCTTCCAGCGGGGTGTCTGCGTCTGGGCGGTGCGAGTAGAAGATGTCCACGTAGTCCAGGCCCATGCGGCTCAGCGACTGGTCCAGGCTGGAGAGCAGGTGCTTCCGGCTGCCGGTGGGTCCGCCGTAGGGACCGGGCCACATCGTCCAGCCGGCCTTCGTCGAGATGATCAGCTCATCGCGCAGTCCCGCGAAATCCTCGCGCAGGATCCGGCCGAAGTTGATCTCCGCCGAGCCTGGAGGCGGCCCGTAGTTGTTGGCCAGATCGAAGTGGGTGATCCCGTGGTCGAATGCCGTGTGAATGATCTCGCGCTGATTCTCCAGGGCGAAGTCGTCACCGAAGTTGTGCCACAGCCCCAGCGAGAGCGGGGGAAGCACCAGGCCGGAGCGGCCCACGCGGCGGTACTCCGCGTTGTCGTAGCGGTCTTCAGCGGGAACGTACATGGTGGCTCCTGGAATTCGAGGTGTCGGTGTTCAAAGATCGCGAAGCCCGCCGATCAGCACAGGAGGCAGGCCCTCGATCACCTTACGCCTGTGCCGCGACTCCATGACCAGAAAGCGCTCGCGCGGCCAGGTCCAGCTCGGCAGCACTCACGGCCTCACCGAAGCTGAACCGCACCGCCGTCTGGGCCTCGGCATCGGAGTACCCCATGGCGTGCAGCGCCGGACTGGGCTCATCAGACCCTGCCGCACAGGCCGAGCCGGAGGAACAGAAGATGCCGTGGCGCTCCAGATCCAGCAGTGTGGACTCTCCGCTGCGTCCGGGCAGCACGAAGGAGGCGTGCCCGGCCAGCCGCTGGGACCGGTGACCGGTGAGCCGCGCACCCGGCACGCCGGACTCGACCGCCGCGACGAACCCATCCCGCTTCCGCGCCAAAACCTCTACCTCTGAAGCGGCAGCCAGTCGCAGAGCGGTGGCGATCCCCACTGCCCCTGCGACGTTCTCGGTCCCGGAGCGCAGGTCTCGCTGCTGGCCGCCACCGTGGATCAGCGGTTCAAAAGGCGTCCGACGGCGCAGGTACAGCACCCCGCTGCCCTTGGGTGTGCCGAGCTTGTGTCCGGCAAGGCTCATCGCATTGACCCCGAGACCCTGCACATCCAGGGGGAGTGTCCCCGCGGCCTGCACCGCGTCGGTATGGAACGGGATGCGGTGTTCCGCGCACAGCGACGCCAGGGCGCTGACGTCCTGGACCGTGCCGACCTCGTTGTTCGCGTAGTGGATGGACACCAGGGTGGTGTCCTGACGCAGCCGCTCCGCGAGCGCCGCGGGGGAGACGAGCCCGTCCCGGTCCACCGGGACCGTCTCCACCTCGTAGCCCATCCTGCCCAGCCAGGCCGCCGACTCGCTCACCGCTGGGTGCTCCTGCGCGGAGACCAGCACATGGCGCCCGCGGGGGTCTGCGAGCGCGATGCCCTTCAGCGCGGCATTGTCCGACTCGGTGCCGCCGGAGGTGAAGATGATCTCGGCTGAGCGGGCGTTGAGGTATTCGGCGACCTCCGCGCGGGCAGCCTCCAACGCCCGGGAGGCCGCAGCCCCGGGCTCATGCACGCTGGAGGGGTTGGCGTAGCCGGTGAGATGGGGCCACATCGCCTCGAGGACCTCGCGGCGGACCGGAGCGGAGGCGGACTCATCCAGGTAGATCATGGGCGGGATGACTCCTGGTCCGGAGACTCCTGGCCTGCCGGTCGCGGATCGAGCGAGGCCCGGGCTGCCTCACCCACACCCATGTCCAGTCCCAGGTCCAGCGCTCGAGCCCCGTGGGTCAGCGCTCCGACACTGATGATGTCCACACCTGTCGCTGCGATCGCCCCGATGGTCTCCAGACTCACCCCGCCGGAGGCCTCCACCCGAGCCAGATCCCCGATGAGTGCCACCCCACGACGCAGCTCCTCCAGCGAGAAGTTGTCCAGCATGATGGTGTCCGCCCCGCCGGCCAGCACGGCGTGGATCTGCTCGACCCGGTCCACCTCCACCTCGATATGGGTCGTGTGCGGCAGGCGCTCGCGGGCAGCCCTGATCGACGCCGTCAGCGCCTCCGGGGAATCTCCCACCAGCGCCAGGTGGTTGTCCTTGGCCATGACCGCGTCGGAGAGGGAGAACCGGTGGTTGTGTCCGCCGCCGCACCGCACGGCGTGACGCTCCAGAGCGCGCAGCCCGGGAGTCGTCTTGCGCGTATCGGTGACCCGGACACTTGTGCCGGCGACGGCCGCCACGTACTCGCTGGTCAGCGTGGCCACCCCGGAGAGCCGCTGGATCAGATTCAGCGCCACCCGTTCGGCGCCAAGGACCGCCCGAGCCGGGCCCTGTACGGAGGCCAGAACATCCCCAGGACCGAATCGTGCGCCGTCGTCGGCCTCGAGACTCACGACGACGCTCGGATCCACCGCGGCGAAGGTGCGGGCGAAGATCTCCCCGCCGGCCAGGACGCCGGGCTCCCGCGCCACCAGCTGGGCGTGGGCGGTGGCATCGGCAGGCACGAAGGCTGTGCTGGTGAGATCGCCGAAGGGCATGTCCTCGGCCAGCGCGAGGGTGATGACCGCATCGATCTCACGGGCGGAGAGCTGGGTGTCCACGATGTCCCTTCAGGCCTTCGGCTTCGCGGCGAGCATCCGGTCCAGTGCGATCTTCGCGTGGCTCGAGACCTTCGGATCCACGCTGATCTGGTTGTTCACGCGGCCCTCGACCAGTTCCTCGAGCACCCAGGCGAGGTAGCCCGGGTGGATGCGATACATGGTGGAGCAGGGGCAGATCACCGGGTCCAGGCAGAAGATGCTGCGGTCCGGGTATTGGGCGGCGAGCCGGTTGACCATGTTGATCTCGGTGCCGATCCCGATGCTGTCTCCGGGGGAGGCGGCGGCGATGAACTTCTGGATCGCGTCGGTGGAGCCGGACGCGTCCGCGGCGTCGACCACCTCCATCGGGCACTCGGGATGCACGATGATCTTCACCTGGGGGTCCGCGGCCCGGGCCTGAGTGATCTGGTCCACGGTGAAACGCCTGTGCACCGAGCAGAATCCGTGCCAGAGCAGGACCTTCGCCTCGCGCAGCTGCTCCTCCGTGTTCCCACCGAGGGCCTTGCGCGGGTTCCACATGGGCATCTGCTCCAGCGCTACCCCCATGGCCTTGGCGGTGTTGCGTCCCAGGTGCTGGTCCGGGAAGAACAGCACCCGGTGGGCGCGCTCGAAAGCCCATTCCAGCACCGTGGCGGCATTTGAGGAGGTGCACACGATCCCGCCGTGCCGTCCGCAGAAGGCCTTCAGCGCGGCGGAGGAGTTCATATAGGTCACCGGGAGGATGGGCAGCTTGCCTTCAGCGTCCGGGACCACGTGCTCCGGATCCACACCATAGGTCTCGCAGATCTCTTCCCAGGCGGTCTCCACCGAGGACTCATCGGCCATATCCGCCATGGAGCAGCCGGCGGCGAGGTTGGGCAGGATCACCGTCTGGTCCGACTCGGAGAGGATGTCTGCGGTCTCGGCCATGAAGTGCACCCCGCAGAAGACGATCGTCTTGGCCTTCGGCCTGCTCAGCGCGGCCTTGGCCAGCTGGAAAGAGTCCCCGACGAAGTCCGCGTACTTCACGACCTCATCACGCTGGTAGAAGTGACCCAGAATGACCAGCTCCTCACCGAGGGTGGCCTTCGCGGCGACGATTCGCTCGTCCAGCTCGGTGTCACTCATCAGCTGGTAGCGCTCGGGCAGCTGCCCCGGGCGGGAGACCGGGTCCGGGAGCTGGTCGGCCTGGGAGGAGCCGGGCCCGTATCCCGGCACGGTGTCGAAGTCCCAGGGGCCCGCGACCAGCTTGGTGTTGCAGCTGTCCTTGGGTGTCAGGGTGATCAGGTCGTTGACCGAGGCGGTCATGGCGTCTCCTGGATGGTGAGGGTGTAGCGGGTGCGGTGCGGAGTCGAACGGTAGAGCTTCGGCGGGCGGTGAGCGGTGCCGGTCATCCGCTCGCCGGTATCTTCCACGGTGGCCTGCGCGAGGATCTGGCGGCGGAAGTTCGACGGATCCAGCGCCCGGTTCAGGATCGCCTCATAGACCCGCCGCAGCTCGGCCAGCGGAAAGCGTTCCGGGAGGAACGCGTGCGCGATGGGGGAGTAGGTGACCTTCGCGCGCAGCCGGTCCAGCGCGTAGGCCAGGATCACGCCGTGATCGAAGGCCAGCACTCCGGCCTCCTCAGCGATGTCATCGGCCGGGAACCATTCGAGGTTCTCGCCCTCCACCGCCGCGGTGTCCTCATCCGCGCGGACCAGCGCCCAGTAGACGATGGAGACCACGCGGGTGCTGGAGGGGGAGCGGTCCACGTCTCCGAAGGCGTAGAGCTGCTCCAGGTGCCGGGGCGCGAGGCCGGTGGTGTCCAGCAGCGTGGCCCGAGCAGAGCTGACCAGGTCCTGGTCAGGCTGCAGCGGTCCGCCCGGTAGAGCCCACTGGCCGAGGAAGGGTTCACGGATGCGGCGCACCAGAGGCAGCCAGAGGGTCAGCTCGCCCGTTTCGGGATGTGGGCGCAAGGCGAAGACGACCGTGCTCACGGCGAGTTCGATCTGCAGGTTCGACGGCGCAGCCATGGCTCAGACTCCTTAAGGTGACAGTGACACTATGGTCCAGTTCATAAGGTCACGTCAACCTGAAGTGCTCGGCGAGGTCCACCGAGGGGATGACCCGCGCCGTCGATGGAATCTGGGAACATGGGCTCATGCGTCAATACCTGACAGTCGTCATCAGCGTGATCGTGGCGCTCGCGGTCAACGTCCTGCTGGACGTCAACACCGAGATGCCGATGTTGCTGCGTTGGCTGATTGCGGTCGCCCTCTCGATGCTGGTGACCTGGGGCCTCGCGCGCTGGACTGCGGACCGGGCCCGTCGCGGCTCCTCCGATTCCGTCCGCGCCGGAGAGTAGCGGCCGACGTTGCATCGCCCGTGGAGGCTGTCCGTGATGCCCAGCGACCGCCCCGTGACCGGGCGCAGTTCCCAGCGCTCTCGTTGGATCATCGCCGTTGCGGTGGGAGCGGTCGCTGCGCTGCTCGTCGCGCTCGCGGTGGAACCGCGACTCTTCAACGTCCAGCAGGTGTTGGGCACTGCGCAGATGATCTCCTTCCGTGGAGCGCTCGCCCTGGTGTTGGGCGTGCTGGTCCTGCTCACCGGGGGACTGTCTCTGGCTGCCAAGAAGCTTCGCACCCCGCTGCTGGTGGTGCTCATGGTGTTGTTGGCGGGAAGCATCTGGAATCTCAGTGTGGTGCTGGACCGTGGGACTGCCGTCGCGTCAGCCTCAGATCAGCGGGACGGCGGGGGAGATGTCGGCGGGACTGACCTCGGGGACGCGCATCTCACGGTCCTGGGGTGGAACACCCAGGGCGGTGGAGCCTCAGCTGCGCAGATCGCCGGCGTGATCCTCGACCATGGCGTGGACGCGGCCATGCTTCCCGAGACCACCCCGGAGACGGCCAGCGAGGTGGCGACGCTGCTGGCAGAGGCTGGGCACGAGTATTCCTGGGACGTGACCGACGGAGACACGGGGCGTGGAAGCACCCCGACGGCGTTGATCCTCGGCGCTGAGCTGGGGGAGTATCACCACGATCCCGAGGCGGGCAGCACACCCAGGCTGCCCAGCGGTGTCTGGCGGTCGGAGGACGCGACGCTGCCGGTGTTCGTCGCCGTGCATGCGGCGCCACCGCTGCCGGAGATGATGGGTGAGTGGCGCGGCGGACTCGGGTGGGCGGCCCAACAGTGCGGTCCCAACGTGGTGATGGCCGGCGACTTCAACTCCACCATCGACCACTGGGCTGACGACGCCGCGCCCCAAGGTCAGCTCGGAGTCTGTGAGGATTCTGCGGCTGCCGTCGGATCAGGTGCCATCGGCACGTGGCCCACAAGCGTGCCGAAGATTGTCGGGGCACCGATCGACCATGTGCTGACGGGAGCCCGTTGGAAGACTACGAGCTTCGAGGTCCTCGCGGACGAAGACGCGGCTCGAAGCGACCATCGACCGGTCGTGGCCGAGATTATTCGGGCCCAATGAAGGACGAAGGCCTCACGACTTGAGGTCGGCACCCCTCCGCGTTGGCTCCATTGCTGACTCGAGCTGTTCAATCACCTAAAACATAGACGTTGGAGGAGATCGCCGTCGCGTCGCTGGGTGGGTCTGTGTCGTCAGGCAGGACCAAGTACTCCGCGCCGGCACCTCGGCCGAGGCCTAGCTGCAGCCCTCCGCAGCCTGCGATCCAGTTCTCGTCATCGGGGTACACGAGCAGACAGACGCTGCGAGTCGCCGTACCCTCGCTCAACCACAGCTGATCTTCCTTGTACTCGCCAACCCAGCGCGTGGTGTCATGATCGAAATCTTCCAGCGCGTACTCGGGCAATGAATCAGGAACTTCCCGTTCGGACAAGGAGTCCTCGTCTAGATCCCTGTAGGGACCGGCGCACCCGGAAACAGAGGCGAGAGCCAAGCCTGCCACGGCGAGGATGGCAATGGAATATTTGGAAGCCATCAGGTGATCCTGGCATAGCTGAAATGAGTTTCGCTAGATCTGGCGGACATTACCGGGCCCCACGGCCCTATAAGAATCTCCTCAGACGTTTTCCCGCTGAGGAGCACCGCATTAATGCTTGAAACCGCGGGAGGTCCGCTCCCCGCCGACGGTCTCCTGCATGTCATTGAGCAGTGCGGAGTTGGACGAGGAAACGTCCCAATTCTCTCCACGAAGATGCCGCGTAGTGCCGATCTCCCCTTCGCTGAGATCCTGCATTCCAGTGGGCAGATCCCGATCCCACACGATGATCGAGTGCCCCTCGGCGCAGCTCATGCTCTCCCCATAACCGTCGAATTCGTGCTGAGTTTGGAGAACCTCACAGGAGAATCCTCCGGAATCCAGGGCGACACGTAAATCTTCGATGTTGTCATACGTGTCGTCAGGCTCCACGCCGCCGCAGGAGGTCGTCGCGAAGTTCGTCAGAACAAGGACAGAGAACAATGCGCCGGTGCGTATGGTTTTTTGTCTCACAGCTCCATGCTTACACATAGCGGAGAATACGAGAATCAATTCAAACCAGCAGGCCAAGAGGGGGTCCCTAGTGTGGCCGAGAACCGCTGGAAAGCGTGAATACAATGTGCTCATGGAGTCATTCGAGCTGCTGCTCAACGATGAGCGATTTTGGGTGAGCGAAAGAGTCCAGCCGGACGGTCACATGAGCTATGACTTCCACTGGCTCAATGGGCCGGCTGAGGGGACGTACGGCTTCCCGGTCGGGTGTGCTCCCCTGGGCGCCCTCATGACAAGGAGAGAACTGGAGGCGGCCGCGCGCAACTAACTTCGTTGAATCTTTCTACGAGCCGGGCGGTATCGGCGACGAGGACTTTCCCGATCACATCGCAGCGAAGAAGATTCGGCAGAGTGGAAAGTAATCGTGCCTTGCTGGGGCAATGCTCTGTCGACCCAGTTATTGCGGAAACAGCAAGACCGGCTGCCGATCGCGAGGTTCGCGCCTACGGTATGAGCATGAACCGTTACACTCACGCTCAGTCAGCGAATCACGAACTCCGCCGTGCCCTCGATCTGGACGCGGAGGTTTTCGAGGCTGGACTCACCGCGGCGCTTGACCTTTCCGGCGTGACCGACGCCCGCGTCGTCGTCGATCTCGGAGCCGGCACCGGCACCGGCAGCAGGCTCCTGCGCGAACGATTCCCCGAGGCCGAAGTGATCGCGGTGGACAACGACCCCGAGATGCTCGGTCTTCTGGAGTCTCATGGGTTCACCTCAGTGGCGGCAGACCTGGATCAGGGCTTCCCGCACATCTCCGAGCAGCCCGTCGACCTGGTCTGGGCAGCCTCCTCCTTGCACCACGTCACCGAGCCCGCTCAGCTGCTCTCCGAGATTCGGAACGCGCTCGCACCGAGAGGGACCCTGGTCGTCGTCGAACTTGCGACTCTTCCCACATTTCTCAGTGCACCCGAGCATGCGGCGCTGGAACAACGGTGTCACGAAGCGGCGGAGGCGCAGGGGTGGAATCAGTACGAGGACTGGACCAACACCCTCGAGGACGCGGGGTTCACCGTGACCAAGACCGCACAGAGTACCCGGGCCCCTGTCACCGCCGCCGCCCGGGAGAACGCGCAGCACTGGCTCGCGCGTCTGTTGCGCCTCGAGAACCTCGCCGCGGAGGATCGTGCTGTGCTCACCCACCTGGTGGGTACATCCACTGAGGACCTGGTCCTCGAACCCCGAGCAAACCGGATCATCTGGGTGTGCACTGCGGCAGAATGAGCAGCACCACCGAAGGAGAGGAGCCGACATGCCCATGCCCCAGTGGCTCGCCGACGGGCTGGCGCGGCTGTTGCAGAAGGCGCCGGGGCCTTCGCGGCTCCCGGCCGAGGTCGCTTTCGCAGAGATCCCGGCCGTCACCGAGGAGATCACCGTGCCCACCCGGCACGGCGAGCTGTGCGCGACCTCCTACTCCCCACCGGGTGGTGCCGCCGGGAGGGGAGTCTATGTGAACTTCCACGGCGGCGGCTTCGTGATGCGACATCCGGAACAGGATGACCCGCTGTGCCGGTTCATCGCCCACCACGCCCAGGTGACGGTGCTCAACGTGGACTACATCCCCTCGCCACAGTCCCGTTTCCCCGGGCCGGTGGAGCAGGCCTACGACGTTGTCGCGTGGGCTGCTTCAGCCCAGCGCCCGTGGGAGGGCGCCAGGGTGGCCGTGGGAGGTCAGTCTGCTGGCGGCGCCCTCGCCGCCGGCGCGGCTCGGCTGGCGCTGGAGCGCGGCGCGCCACACATCGATGTGCAGGTGCTGATGTACCCGGCGCTGGATCTCACCATCCCGTCCGCGCGGAAGTGGTCGCCCGGTCAGGAGAAGTTCCTGGTCCGGATGGGGCCGGTGTTCAACAAGGCCTACTGCCCGAACGTCGCGCTGCGGCATGACCGGCTCGCGTCACCAGCAGGTGCTTCCGACTCCGAAGACCTGACGGGAATCGCCCCGGCGTTGATCGTCTCGGCAGAGAAAGACATCCTCCGAGACGAGGCTGCCCGCTACGCCGCACGGCTGCGAGACGCGGGCGCACTGATCGATCACGTGGATCTCGCAGGTGTCGGTCATGCGTTCAACATGCTCGGTGCCCAGCGCGAGGTGGTGCTCCCGGTCTACCAGCGGATCGCCGAGTCGGTGCGACGGGCGCAGCAGGTCTAGAGCCTCAGCTGTGGTGGCGTCCGATCGGAAGCATCAGCGGCTTCTGTGACACCGGATCTGTGATGATCTGACTCTCGAGCCTGAAGACCTCGCGCACCATCTCCGCGGTCAGCACCTCCTCGGGGGTGCCTGAGGCGTAGAGGTTCTTCTCCACGAGCGCGGCGATGTGGTCCGCGTAGCGCGCCGCCAGGTTGAGATCATGAAGCACCATGATGATCGTCGTGCCTCGGGCCCGGTTCAGATCCGTCAGGAGATCCAGCACCTCGATCTGGTGGCTGACGTCGAGGAACGTGGTCGGTTCGTCGAGGAGCAGCACATCGGTCTGCTGCGCCAGCGCCATGGCGATCCAGACACGCTGGCGCTGTCCCCCGGAGAGCTCATCGACCGAGCGCTCCGCCAAGTGCGCAGTCGAAGTGGTGTTCAAAGCTTCTGCCACCGCGGCGTCGTCTTCGCCGGACCATCGTGAGAAGAATCCCTGGTGGGGATGACGTCCTCGACTGACCAGATCCACCACCGTGATGCCGTCAGGCGCGATCGGGGACTGGGGCAGGAGCCCCATGGTCCGGGCGAGCTCCCGAGCCGGCGTGTGGTGGACCTTCTTGCCGTCCAGGAGCACCTGGCCCGTCGTCGGCCGAAGCAGCCGCGCCATAGAGCGCAGGAGCGTGGATTTGCCGCAGGCATTGGCGCCCACTACGGCAGTGATCCGTCCGGGAAGAATGTCCAGGTCCAGGCCTTCGATGACAGTCTGTTCGCCGTATCCCAGTGACAGCGAGTCGACCGAGAGCGTATGGGTCGCGGTCATATGGATCCTCCAGAGCGGTGGGCGCGAACAATGAGGTAGATCAGATAGGGGGCGCCGAGAACCCCGGTCACGACGCCGACCGGGTAACGGGTGCCGAAGAGGTACTGACCCGTGAAGTCCGCGAGGAGCACCAGCAGCGTGCCCACCAGCGCCGAGGGCAGCAGCAGAGACCCGTGAGGTCCGATCAGCCGGGCGGCGATCGGGCCGGAGAGGAACGCGACGAAGGCAATGGGCCCCGCCGCCGCCGTGGCGAAAGCGATCAGGCCTACTGCGCAGAGGATCAGCGAGAGCCGGGTCTGCTCCACGCGCACTCCCAGACCAGAAGCCGTGTCGTCCCCGAGCTGCAGCGCCCCGATGTTCTTCGCCTGACCGAGCAGGACCGGCCCAAGCACCAGCAGGGCGATGGCCACCGGTATGGTCGCATCCCAGCTGGCGCCGTTGAGACTGCCGGAGAGCCACCGCATAGCTGCCTGCAGGTCCCATTCAGCGGCCTGGGAGAGGGAATAGGCGATGAGGCTGTCCAGCATGGCGGTGATGCCGATGCCGATCAGGATCAGACGCGTGCCGGAGACGCCATCGCGGTAGGCCAGGAGGTAGATGAGCAGCGCGACGGCCAGACCAGCACTGATCGCGACCAGCGAGACTGTCGCTCCGCTTGCCGAGAAGAAGATGATGGCGATGGCGGCGGCCGCGCTGGCTCCGGAGCTGATGCCGATGATGTCCGGGCTCGCCAAGGGGTTGCGCAGCATCGTCTGGAAGGAGACCCCGGCCAGGCCGAAGCAGAATCCGACCAGGACGGCCAGAGTGGCCCGGGGCAGCCGGATCGTGCCCAGGGTGAAGTTCGCCCCCTCGACGTCGGCCCCCAGAGCCACCTGGATCACGTCGGTCAGCGGGTAGAACGTGCGCCCCACCATCAGTGAGAGCAGATAGACGGCGAGGACTGCGACGCCGAGCGCGAGGATCACACTCCGGCGCCGGCGCATGCGGTGGCGCCTCGACGCCGCGATGGTCTCGGCCGTGACGCTCGAGGCGGGGCTCGAGGTGGCGCTGAGGCTGGTGGCGGCGGGTGTGGGCCAGGTTGTTGGAGAGAGGCTGTTCACAGTTCGCGGACCCTGTGCTTTCGGACGATGTAGATGAAGAACGGGCCGCCGATCAGAGCGGTGATGATGCCGACGTCGATCTCTGCCGGTCTGGCGACGACCCGACCGAGGATGTCAGCCGCGCTGAGCAGCACGGCGCCGCCCAGCGCGGAGAACGGCATCATCCACCGGTGATCGACGCCCACCATGAGTCGCACGACGTGCGGTATCACGAGCCCGACGAAGCCTATGGGACCCGCGATCGCCGTGGCGGCCCCGCAGAGGATGACGGCGCCCGCTGAGGCCGCGGCCCGGGTCAGGACGACGTGTTCACCCAGGCCGGCGGCGAGGTCGTCGCCCAGCGCCAGTGAGTTCAACCCGCGTGCCGACGCCCAGCACAGCACCATGCCTGCGAGGAAGAAGGGCAGGAACGTGAGCACATTGTCCACCGTCGCGCCGGAGACGTTGCCGATCTGCCAGGAGCGGACCCCGTCGGCGATGTCATTGCGCGGCAGCACGATCGCGCTGATGAAGGAGGAGAACGCGACCGTGGTCGCCGCGCCGGCGAGTGCGAGCTTCAACGGGGTGGCGCCTCCGCGTCCCAGCGAGCCCACCACGTAGACGAACACTGCGGTCGCGCCGGCTCCCAGGATCCCTACCCAGACGAAGCTCGCAGGCTGGTACATGCCGAACCAGGCGATGCCGACCATCACCGCCAGGGCCGCTCCCATGTTCACCCCGAGGATGCCGGGATCTGCCAGAGGGTTGCGGGTGACGCCCTGCATCACCGCCCCTGCGACCCCGAGGGCTGCGCCGAGCAGGATCGCCAGCACGGTTCTGATGACGCGTTTGTCGATGACCGCCTGCTGAAGGTCCTCCGCCGAACCCTGGATTCCTGAGAGCACCTCGTTCAGTGGAATGGTCCGGACACCGACGGCGACGGAGGCTGTGGCAAGCACGAGAAGCAGGCCCGTGATCGCGAGCAGGTAAGAGATGCGCCTGCGTCGATTGCGATCAAGGGTGGCGCTGCGCAGCGTATCCGTCGCCGTCACCGAGTTCACTCGGAGCGTGCTGCTGCTTCGTCCAGCAGATCGAGGTAGTCATCGAGCACCCAGGAGATGGCGAGCGGAGTGGGGTTCGATGCGGTGCCGATGGGACCGTCGCTGGGCAGCGGAACGATCGCTCCGTCGGCCACCGCGGGCATCTGCGAGAGCAGCGGATCCTCTTCGAGAATGGTGACGAGTTCTTCGTCGCCGTAGGTCACGATGATGTCGACATCCGAGAAGGTGTCCACCTCTTCGGTGCTGATCGTGCCGGAGAACTGGTCGGTGTCGGCCGAGGCGTCCTGGATGCTCTGCGGCATCGTCATGCCGAGGTCCTCGAAGAACGCCGTCCGGGTGTCGTGGGAGGTGTAGAAGTTCACTTCGCTGAGGTTCGTGGTGTCCACGTGAGTCAGGAACATCGTGGACTTGCCTTCCAGGGCGGGGTGTTCGGCGACAGCTTCCTCGATCTCCGTCTCGAGATCCGCAATCAGCTCGTCACCGGCCTCGGACATTCCCAGACCCTTGGCGTCCAGGGAGATGACGTCGCGCCACTCCGTGGCCCAGGCCGATTCGGGGAACGCCACCACGGGTGCGATCTCAGTCAGCGTGTCGTAGTCCTCCTGTGTGAGCCCCGAGTAGGGGGCCAGGATGACGTCCGGGTCGGTGTCTGATACTGCCTCGAAATCGATCCCATCGGTCTCGTCGAAGAGCACGGGAGTCTCGGCGTCGAGCTCTTCGAGACGCTCCTCGACCCAGGGAAGAACTCCGTCGCCGTCGTCATCGCCGAAATTCGCCTCTGCCATCCCGACCGGCACGATCCCGAGTGCCAGGGGAACCTCGTGGTTGGCCCAGGCGACGGTCGCCACGCGTTCCGGGGCTTCGGTGATCTCGGTCTCGCCGAAAGCATGCTCCACGGTCACCGGAAACTCATCCGTGGCCGCCGAGGAGGGCGAGGCCGACTCTTCTGGCGCCGCAGCGGAATCCCCGCCACAGCCGGACAGGACCAGAGCGGTCAACGCAGACAGCGCCAGAATCCACGTCACACCTGATGTACGCACGAGTAAGGGTCTCCTTCAGAGTCGAGGTCGAGGGCGTGTCACGCGAGGGCGCTCGAGGCTGCCGACGGTTCCGCTTCTCGGGCAAGGGGGCCCTTGCAGAATTAACCTATACAAATGTTGGCTAAATGCCTAATGGAGTCCAGAAACACAAAAGGGCGGCGCCCCACGTGATGTGGAGCGCCGCCCTGAGCTGGAGTCGATCAGAAGGTGATGATCGGCTTCAGGGTGGTCCCTGCGGCGGAATCTGCGAACGCCGTGTTGATCTCATCGAAGCGGTAGGTCTTGGTGAGCTTGTCGAAGGGGAACTTCCCCTCCTGGTAGAGCGCGATCATCCGCGGGATGAATTCCTTGGGCACTGCGTCGCCCTCGACCACCATGCTCACGGTGATGCCGGAGACCAGCAGCGTGCCGATGTCGAAGGGCGCCTCGGTGCCGAGCTTCGCCGCGCCGACCAGCGCTCCATGGCCCTGGACCGCGAGCGACTTGGTCATCTGCGAGAACACCGGGGGCACGCCCGTGGTG
The DNA here is from genome assembly GCF_014874065.1 of Nesterenkonia halotolerans. NCBI lineage: Bacteria > Bacillati > Actinomycetota > Actinomycetes > Micrococcales > Micrococcaceae > Nesterenkonia > Nesterenkonia halotolerans. The sequence goes on from NZ_JADBEE010000001.1 coordinate 42,863, forward strand.
TCCAGTGCGAACTCCGCACCGCCATCGGTGATCTGTTGGACGGCCTCGACCGGATCGGTCTCCTTGGAGTTCACGGTGTGGGTCGCGCCGAGCTCCTTGGCGAACTCGAGACGCTCGGGCACGATGTCGACCATGACGATGGTCGTCGCACCGGCGGCCTTGGCCGCCAGCATGCCCGCCATGCCCACGGCACCGGTGCCGAAGATGACGACGGAGGAGCCTGGCTTCGGGCGCAGCACGTTCAGCACAGCGCCGGCGCCGGTCATGATGCCGCAGCCCAGCGGGCCCAGCAGCTCCAGGGGTGCATCGTGGGGGACCTTCACAGCGCCGTGGGCCGGCAGGTTGGTGTACTCGGCGAAGGAGGACTGGCCGAAGAAGTGGGAGCCGACCGCCTCGCCGTCGTCGGTGCTGAACGCCGTGGAGTCATCCCCGCGCTTCCCGCCGAAGTTGCGGTCGTAGAAGTCGACGCAGTACATCGGGTGACCGGAGAGGCACTGCTCGCACTGGCCGCAGAAGGAGGGTCCGACGACGACCTTGTCGCCGACCTCGAACCCGGAGACCGCGGAGCCTACCTGCTCCACGATGCCCGCTCCCTCGTGGCCGAGGACCACTGGCTGCGGCACCGGGTACCACTGATCCCGGACGATGGCATCGGTGTGGCACACCCCTGAGGCGATTATCTTCACTCGGAGCTCGTCCGGGCGGGGCTCGTCCAGGGTCAGTTCGCGGATCTCAAGACCGGTCTCCGGTGCGACGGCGACAGCTGCTCTCGTCTTCATGTGCTTCCTTTCTCAAGATTTCTGGAACGGATCTTCACTCGTCACGCTACTCCTGCGCCAGAGCCCGAGGCGGATGTGACAGCGGCAGCCCCTGGAGGGTGATCACTCCAGTGGAGAGCCGGATCCACAGCAACCCCAGCGCCAGGACGAGAAGAAATCCACTGGCCTCCACAGCGCCGCCCACGCCGAGGATCGAGGCGTCGGACTCGACGGTGATTCGGGTCAGGGCCGAGAAGTGCTCGGTGCCGCTGATGTCGGTGCGGACGAAGACCGTGTTCGCCGTGATGTTGAAGGCGGCATGCGCTCCGATGCCCAGAGCAAGATTCCCGCTGAACAGATAGATGAGCCCGAAGACGACGCCAGCCAGGATCCACGTCAGGATGAAGGCGGGTATCTCCGGCTGGCCTAGATGCGCCAGGCCGAAGACCAACGAGCTGATCGTCAGACCGCCGATGAGGGCACGACTGGGGGACAGCCAGCGTCGCAGGCCATCGCGAGCATTGCTGATGAAGACCCCGCGCAGCAGGAGCTCCTCCCAGAATCCGGTGCACAACATTGCCGCGACGACGAGCAGGACCCCCAGCCCCAAGGGCAAATCCCCGCCGTCCATCGTGGCGCTCACCCGCAGGACGCCGGTGGCAAGGCCGATCAGGTACGGAATTGCCACGCCTACGGCACCGATGCCGAGTCCCATCAGGAGTTCTCGGAGCCACCCGGCGTTGACCATGACGTCGTAGTCGGCGAGCGTTCGCGGATCGCCGAGGAAGTGACTGGACAGTCGTAGCAGTCCGAGTGCTGCCACCACCGGGGCGCCACTGATGAGCAGCTGAGCTAGTGGCAACGGCATCTCCAGGAGGATGGCGGCCTCGGAGACTAGGATCAGGCAGCCATAGGCGCCTACGAGCGGCACCAGAATCAGCCAGGGGACGCGAGCTTTGCCGTCGACGGCGTTCCATAGGGTGCTCCGCAGCGCGTGGATCAAAGTTCTCTTCTTCCCGCAGGCAGCGGGTCTCTCTTCATGCCCGCCCAGATCACTCTGGAGTGTATGCGGACTTCGGTGCCTGAGGTTCTCCACACAACCAGAAAAGAAGGGCAGACACACCAGCTGGGGTCAGGCACCGGGAATGTGATGGGGCACTCATGGCACACCTAGGATTCAACTCTCTCCCGGCGTCAGCGTAGAGTCAGAGGTGTGATGGAAGCAGACAACAAGCAGATCTTGGAGGAGGCCTTGTCTCGCCGCACCATCGCGGTGATCTCGCATCCCGATGCGGGCAAGTCCACGTTGAGTGAGGCCCTGCTGTTGCACTCGGACGCGATCACCGAGGCTGGCGCGGTCCATGGCAAGGCCGGACGCCGCGGCACGGTCTCGGACTGGATGGACATGGAAAAGGCTCGCGGCATCTCCGTGAGCTCTGCGGTCCTGCAGTTCAAGGTGGGTGACGCCGTCGTGAACCTGGTGGACACTCCCGGTCACGCCGACTTCTCCGAGGACACCTTCCGCGTGCTTGCCGCCGTGGACGCCGTGATCATGCTCATCGATGCCGCCAAGGGCATGGAAGCCCAGACCATGAAGCTCTTCGAGGTCTGCCGGGCCCGGAAGCTCCCGGTCATCACCGTGATCAACAAATGGGACCGCCCCGGGCAGGATGCCCTGGAGCTGGTCGACGAGATCCTCACCCGCACCGGCATGCGCTCCATGCCGCGCAACTGGCCCGTCGGGGACTCCGGGCACATGCTCGGTCTGCTCCACCCCGATGCGATGACCATGAATCGCTACGTGCGTGCCCCCGGTGGCGCGAAGAAGGTCCTCGCCGAGCCGCTCTCCGCCGAGGTCGCGGAGACCGAGTACCCCGAGGACTGGCAGACGGCGGTGGAGGAATCCTCACTGCTGGAAGTCGACGACCAGTTCTACGACCGGGAGGCGTTCCTGGCCCAGGAGGCCACTCCGCTGTTCTTCGCCTCCGCCGTGCAGAACATCGGCGTCGAGGAGCTGCTGCACTTCCTGATGAAGGAAGGCCCGCACCCCCAGGCCCGCGAGGACGCCGAGGGTGCACCCTACGAGATCACCTCGGACTTCAGCGGCTACGTCTTCAAGGTCCAGACCGGCATGGACAAGGCCCACCGTGACCGCATCGCGTTCATGCGCATCTGTTCCGGGGTCTTCGAGCGTGGCATGGTTGCCACTCACGCCCAGTCCGAGAAGCCCTTCCCGACCAAGTACTCGCAGCAGGTCTTCGGCCGCGACCGCACCACGGTGGACACCGCCTGGCCCGGCGACGTCGTCGGCCTGGTCAATGCCTCCTCACTCCGACCGGGTGACACCCTCTACGCCGGTCAGCGCGTGATGTTCCCGCCGTTCAAACCCTTCGCCCCGGAGCACTTCCGGGTCGGCAAGACCGGCGACGCCAGCAAGCACAAGCAGTTCCGCAAAGGCATCGAGCAGCTGGACCGCGAAGGCGTCATCCAGGTGTTCTTCTCCGAGCGCCGCGGCCAGCAGCGTCCGGTGCTGGGCGCCGTCGGCCCGATGCAGTTCGAGGTGGTCTCCGCCCGGATGGAATCCGATTTCGGGGCCTCCGTCTCCTTCGAGCCGCTGGATTATTCCGTGGCTCGGGACATCGACGACGACGCCGCAGACATCCTGCGCGAGCGCCAGGACTGTGAAGTGCTGTATCGCAGCGACGGGACCCCCGTGGCGCTGTTCAGAGACCCGTGGAGGTTGCGCACCGTCCAGCGCGACCATCCGCACCTGCTCCCGGATCCTCCGGGCAGCAGAACAAGCGGTTCGGTCGCAGCACGGATGTGACCGATCGCCGAGGGCTGCGGGCAACCCATGCAGAACCCTCTTGGAAGGAACACCATGCACGCTGTCACACGAGTAGAGCTCGTCGAAGCTGTCAGAACCGCATTCGATCACACGGCCACACCGACACTCCCGAAGGATCTGGTGGTGGCCGCCCAGTCAGCTGGTGCACGTCAGGCCCTGGTCCAGGAGCTGGAACAGCTTCAGGATGACCTCCAGTTCCGCAAGGTGCGTGACCTGTGGGAGCACTTCCCGCACATGCCGGTCGACGGGTCGTCCCCGACTCGCTGACCCCGACCCCTCACCGACTCACTCACCCTGTCCCGACCCGCTGACCCTGGCCCGCGTTCGGGCCGCGGCGTAGGCTCGAAGAATGGTCAGGAAGCACAGCACGGCTGCGATCTAACGGACCACCCGGCGCGCCTGGGCGCAATGGGTGCAGGTCCTCGACGACGCCGGAGCTGATGCTCTGCCGCACCGAGAGATCGTCGGACTCGTCTATGACCACATGCCCGCCGGCATCGATAACCCCGGCTGGTGGGCGCAGAGCGTGGCGGTGGCCTACGAGCAGCACCATGGGCTGCGCCGCCCGGGAGAATCTCGGCCCGGGGAGTTCCAGGCCTCGGTGTCGAAGACCTACTCCGGAGACATGGACGCGGCTCTCAACGCCTGGCTCCTGCTGGTGCAGGGCCGTGAGTCCTTCGGGGGAGTGCCGCTCCAGGGCGAACCCGGGACCTCGAGCTCAGAGCGCTGGAGGTATTGGCGCGCTTCGCTCAAAGACGGCAGCAGGGTCGCGGTGACCATCTCGGACAAGCCCGGCGGCAAGGCCTCGGTGGGGGTCGGCCACACCAAGCTGGGCTCCCCGGAAGAGGTGGAGCGTTGGAAGCTCCTCTGGCGGGAGCTGCTGGGCGGCCTGTAGCCCGGAGGCTTTGGTACCGGAAAACAACGGAGCCTAGGGCTTGGAGCCTGCCTGGTAACGGCCCAGCACGGCATCGCGGAACTCATAGAACCGTCCCTGCTCGATGCTGGCGCGGATGTCATCGACGAGCTTGATCGTGTAGTGCTCGTTGTGGATGGTGCACAGCGTGTTGTAGAGCATCTCCTTGGCCTTGAAGAGGTGATGCAGGTAGGCGCGGGTGTAGTTCGTGCAGGTGTAACACGTGCAGTCCGCGTCGATCGGGGAGAAGTCCTTCTTGAACCGCGCCTGCGGGATGTTGAACCGACCATCCGGGTGATACACCCGCCCCGTGCGCGCCACGCGGGAGGGGGAGACGCAGTCGAAGGTGTCGGCGCCGTTCTCGATCGCGGTGAACATGTCCTCTGGTTCGGAGATGCCCAGCAGGTGCCGTGGCTTGTCGTCGGGGAGCTCCTCCGCCATCCATCCCACGATGGTCCCGAGGTTCTCCTTGTCCAGCGCGCCGCCGATGCCGAATCCGTCGAAGCTCTGACCGTCGATCTCCATGGACCCCAGGTCCTGGGCGGCCTTGCGGCGCAGGTCCTCATACTGTGCGCCCTGGAGGACTCCGAAGAGTGCCTGGTAGGGGCGGTGGCTGCGTTCCTCGGTGAGGCTGCGGTGCGCCGCGAGGCAGCGCTCGGCCCAGAGCCGGGTGCGTTCCAGCGACGTCTCCTGGTAGCTGCGGGTGTTGAACAAGGTGGTCAGCTCGTCGAAGGCGAAGATCATGTCCGCACCGATCTCATGCTGCAGCTTCATTGAGATCTCGGGGGTGAACCGGTGGGTGGAGCCGTCGATGTGGGACTTGAATGTCACGCCGTCGTCGTCGACCAGGGCCAGTCGCTCCTTGTCCGGGGCGACCGCGGCATCGTCAGGGACCACGGAGGAGTCCATGGTGATGACCTTCTTGAAACCGGCGCCCAGGCTCATCACCTGGAATCCGCCGGAGTCGGTGAAGGTGGGCCCGGGCCAGTTCATGAACTTGCCCAGCCCGCCCGCGGCGTCGAGCACGTCGGTGCCGGGCTGGAGGTTCAGGTGGTAGGCGTTGGCCAGCGTGGCCTGCGCGCCGACCTCGAGGATCTCCTCGGGGCGGACCGACTTGATGGTCGCCTTGGTGGCCACCGGGATGAACGCCGGCGTATGGATGTCGCCGTGGGGAGTGCGGATGGTGCCGGTGCGGCCCAGCGCCCCCTCGATCTTGGCCTTCACCGTGAAGCCGAAGGACTCCCGGTCCGCCAATGGGTGGCGTGACGCCTGCTCTTCGGCGGTGGACTGGAGATCTTCGTTCGGCTGATTCGGCACCCGATCAGTGTAGGGCAGGCGGGTCCTATGCTGGTCCGGTGCCCTTTCTGCAGACCCTGACCACCTCGCTGTCGCGCCTCTGGCATCGCACCGCTGAGATCCTCCCCGGTGTGGCGCTCGCGCTCATCATCGCCATCGCCGCGCATCGGATCATCGCCGAGCTCACGCCGGTGATCTCCGGCCTGCTGGTGGCGGTGCTCGCCGGCATCGCGCTGCGCACCCTGGGCTGGGTGCCGTGGTGGGCCGAGAGCGGCTTCGGCTGGGCGGCGAAGAAGCTGCTGCGCGCCGGAATCGTGCTGCTGGGGCTCCAGCTGGCACTGGGTGATCTGCTGGGTCTGGGCTGGGAGGTGCTGGCCGTCGTCGCCGTCACGGTCTCGGTGACCTTCTTCGGGATGCTTGGGATGGGCCGGCTGTTCGGGACGCCGCGGGGAACCGCCATGTTGCTGGCCACCGGCACGGCGATCTGTGGCGCCTCGGCGGTGGCCGCCGCGGCTGCTGCGATCGATCGTGGAGACGGGAAGGATGACGACGGCGCCCCGGTGCAGTCCGCCGCAGCAGCCGCCGTCGCCGTGGTCACCCTCTACGGCACCGTGGCGATGCTCGCGCTGCCAGCATTGGGCGGTCTCCTGGGCTTCGACCAGGAGCAGATGGGCATCTGGATCGGGGCCAGCGTGCATGAAGTGGGTCAGGTGGTCGCCGCCGGCGGAGTGATCGGCGCGGTGGCGCTGGCGACGGCGACTCTAGTGAAGCTTGCCCGGGTGGTGCTGCTGGCGCCGGTGGTCGCCGGGATCAGTCTTGCCGGGCGACGCGGTCGGTCCACCGAGGCGGAGTCGACTGCTGGCCGCAGGCCGCCGCTGGTTCCGCTGTTCGTGCTGGGGTTCCTGGCGATGATGGCCCTGCGCTCGGGCACCGATCTGCCGCAGAGCACACTGGACTTCACCGCGGACGTGACCACGATGCTGCTGACCACGGCGATGGTCGGGGTGGGCGCCGCGGTCGATCTGCGACGGCTCCTGCGCCAGGGCGGACCGGCCCTGCTCTTGGGCGGGGCGGGAACGGTGGTGGCGGTCGGTACTGCCCTGGTGGGCGTGCTGCTGCTGGGCTGAGCGGCTGGCGGTTCGGCGCGCTGGTCTCGACACCCATTCGAAACTATGTTCGAATAGCTTCATGAGGTGGCAGGGACAGGCAGTGCAGGAGAGCGACGGCGCCGCGCTCATTCCGCTCAAGGGTTTGATGCGTTCCGTGCGCACCCCAGAATTCGAGGGCGTGACCTTCCATGAGGTGGCAGCGAAGACCGCGCTGAACAAGGTGCCCGGGCAGTCGAACATGCCCTTCTCCTGGACGGTGAACCCCACCCGGGGGTGCCTCCACCAGTGTGTGTACTGCCTGAGTCCCGAGACGCTGATCCTGATGGCAAACGGCAGGCAGAAGCTGCTCCGCGAGGTCGCGGTCGGTGACCGCGTGGTCGGAACCCAGTTGGACGGCAAGTATCGGCGCTTCGTGGAGTCCGAGGTGCAGGCGAAATGGGGTACGGAGAAGCCAGCATTCCGGGTGACGCTGCGCGACGGCACAGAGATCGTGGCGAGCGGGGACCACCGGTTCCTGACCGATCGGGGGTGGAAGTACGTCACGTCTCCGGAGTCCTCGACTGAGAGAAGCGGCCAGCGGCCTTATCTGACGGTGAACAACAGGATGATGGGCTTCGGTCTCGGCATGGCACCTGAGGCCTACGAAGCACCTCGCGAGACGGATCAGTACCGTCGTGGCTACCTTACGGGGATGATTCGCGGAGACGGGATGCTGGTCGATCGGACCTACCTGCGCTCATCGACCGGTAAGCCATACCGAGTGACGATCTTTCGGCTCGCGCTCAAAGATGAACAGGCGCTGATTCGCAGCAAGGAGTATTTGGAACTCGAGGGTATTGGTACTGTTCTCAAGCCGTATGTCACGGCCGGACTGACGAGGCCTATGCAGGCCATATATACCTCAACTCGGGCGAATCATCGTGCCATCACCGAGATGATCGAATGGCCGGACGACCCCTGCCTTGAATGGCGAAAGGGGTACTTGGCGGGGTTCTTTGACGCCGAGGGTTCGTACTCGCAGGGTGCACTCAGGTTCACGAACTCAGATGCAAAAATGCTGTCCCATGGACATGCCGCTCTGGAAGCGCTGGACCTGGACGGTGTTGTGGAACCCGCCAACGCCCGAGGGATCGCAGCACTAAGGATCCGTGGAGGTCGGGCAGCCCACAGGCGCTTTTTCCATAGCGTGGCTCCGAGCATCGACCGTAAACTAAACATTCTCGGCGGCGCTCTGAAGTCTTCGAGCGATTTGGGTGTCACCAGTATCGAGCCGCTCGATGGAGTCCAGAAGCTGATCGATATCACCACGAGCACAGGCGACTTCATCGCAAATGGAGTGGTCAGTCACAACTGCTTCGCGCGGAAGACGCACGAGTATCTGGACCTCGACGCCGGTCGGGACTTCGATACGCAGATCATCGTGAAGACCAATGTGGCTCAGGTGCTCCGGGCCGAGCTGAACCGCCACTCCTGGAAGCGCGAGCACGTGGCGCTGGGAACCAACACCGATCCCTATCAGCGTGCCGAAGGCAGATATCAGCTGATGCCCGGGATCATCAGGGCGCTGGCCGATTCCGGGACTCCGTTCTCGATCCTGACCAAGGGGCCCCTGCTCAAAAGGGATCTGCCGCTGCTCCAGGAGGCCGCCCAGCAGGTGCCGGTGTCCGTCGCGGTCTCACTGGCGGTGCTGGATCCAGAGCTGCAGCAGAAGGTTGAGCCGGGCACCCCGGATCCGCGTGCTCGGCTCAACCTCATCCGATCCATCACCGATGCTGGGCTGGACTGTTCCGTGCTGGCGATGCCGATTCTGCCCTGGCTCACCGACGGCGACGAGCGAATCAACGCTCTTCACGCCGCGCTGGCCGAAGCAGGAGCCAGCTACGTGACCACCGGCGCGCTGCATCTTCGCCCGGGTGCTCGGGAATGGTTCATGCAGTGGCTGGCGCGGGAGTACCCCGGCCTGTTGGGCAAATATCGCCGCATCTATGGGGGTGGCTCGTATGCCTCCAAGGACTACCGGCACTGGCTCGCGGATTCGGCACGGGCGGCGCGGCGTCGCCATGGGTTCGACAAGCCGACGGATCTGATGTGGCGCGAGCGCAGCGATCCTGACTCCACGCTGTCTGAGGCTCTAGGGAGTGGTCAGGGCGCCCTTGATGCCGCCTCCGCCCCTGCGCAGCCGGCGCTGTTCTGAGCACCTCTGCTCTAGGGTGGTTCTACTGAGCAACTAATGTTGCGCATGGGGCAACGCCTCGGCCACGACGACGTCCAGGAGCGCCATGACCTTCACCCACGCCGAAACCTTCACCACCCGACCCACCCTTGAGGGGCACTTCGGGATGAGCGCGTCCACACACTGGCTCGCCACAGCGTCGGCTCAAGCAGTCTTGGAGCGCGGGGGCAACGCGTTCGACGCCGCCGTGGCCGCAGGGTTCGTGCTGCACGTGGTGGAGCCACACCTCAATGGCCCGGGCGGAGACATGGTGGGAATCTTCGCCACAGCCCAGGATCCTGCTTCGCCCCAGGTGCTGATGGGCCAGGGCCCGGCACCCGCGGGAGCCAGCATTCGGCACTTCCGAGATCTCGGACTGGACAGCGTCCCCGGAGCTGGGGCCCTCGCCGCGGCGATACCGGCCGCCGTCGACGCCTGGTTGGTGCTCCTGCGCGATCACGGCACCTGGGAGCTCAGTGACGTGCTCGAGTTCGCGATCGGATACGCGGAGGACGGCCATGCGATCCTTCCCGGGGCAGTCAAGGCGATCCGCGCCGTCGCTCAGCTCTTCACCGAGCACTGGCCCTCCTCTGCCAAGCTCTGGATGCCCGGCGGACGGGTGCCTGAACCGGGTCAGATCATGAGGAACCCGGAATACGCAGGTGTCCTGCGTGAGCTCATCGGCGCGGGAGACGAGTCCGAGAATCGGGTGCAGCGGATCGAGGCAGCCCGAGTCGAGTGGAAGACAGGACCAGCTGCGCAGGCCACGGAGGCATTCGTGCGAACCCCTCACCGGCATTCCGACGGGGGTGACTATGCGGGAGTGATCACTGCCCAGGACTTTGCTTCCCACCAGGCAGGTTACGAACCGCCGGTCTCCATCGAATTCCGTGGCCACACGATTGCCAAGTCCGGTCCGTGGGGTCAGGGTCCCGCGCTGCTGCAGACGCTCAAGATTCTTGAGGGGTACCCGGACGAACAGCTCGACCCGGGGAGTGAGACCGGCGCCCACCTGATTCTGGAGGCCCAGAAACTGGCCCTGGCAGATCGGGACACCTACTACGGGGACACCGGGGTAAACCTGGAGCACCTGCTCTCCATGGAGTACGCAGCCCAGCGGCGGAAGCAGATCGGCGATCGTGCTTCTGTCGAGTTCCGTCCGGGTGAGGTCCCCGGTGCGGACAAGGTGTTCCCGCCCTTGGTGGACGCGCGTGAGGCGACCAGCGGAGTCGGTGCGGGAGAGCCCACGGTGTCGAGGGCGGGGGAGACGAAGGGTGACACCTGTCATCTCGACGTGGTGGACCGCTGGGGCAACATCGTCTCCGCGACGCCCTCGGGTGGGTGGCTGCAGTCATCACCGACGATCCCCGGGCTGGGCTTTTGCCTGGGCACCCGGCTGCAGATGACCTGGCTCGATGAGCGCTCACCCTCGCGGCTGGAGCCTGGACGGCGCCCGCGCACCACGCTGACCCCAACGCTCGTCCTTCGGGCCGGGGAGCCCGTCATGGCGTTGGGCACTCCTGGCGGGGATCAGCAGGACCAGTGGCAGCTGCCGATGCTGCTGCGCATGCTCATCGGCAGACATACCGCCCAGCAGGCCATTGATGCTCCCACCCTGCACACGACGTCGATGCCAGGGTCCTTCTGGCCGCGCGCCTGGGAGCCAGGCGGGGCGGTCGTGGAGGATCGTCTCGGTGAGGCGGTCATCGCCGGACTGCGCGCCCGCGGCCACCGCGTGACTCTGGCGGGGGACTGGGCGCTCGGGCGGCTCTCCTGCGTGACTCGGGATCCCAAGAGCGGGCGACTGGGTGCCGCCGCGAATGCCCGTGGAGCGCAGGGCTACGCCGCAGGACGGTGAACTCGGCAGACCTCCAGCGGCTGCGGGGCCTGCTCGCCGCGCAGTTTGAGAGGATGAGCGCATGACAGTCATCAAGATCAACGCGATCACGGTCCCTGAGAACTCCGGCGACGAACTGGGCAAGAGGTTCGCTGCGCGCCGCGACTCCATGGTCGGGACGTCCGGATTCGAAGGCTTCGAACTGCTCCAGCCCACCGATGAGCGAACCACCTGGCTGGTCATCACGCGCTGGGCCACCGAGGAGGACTTCGAGAACTGGCGAACCTCGCAGGACTTTCAGAAGTCCCACGGTTCCGGGGAGCGAGAGGCTCCCTCCGGTGAGCAGTCGAAGAAGCCCGTGGGCATGTCCGCCGAGCTCTGGAGCTACACCGTCTCCGTGACCGGCTAGGTGGAACCGTCGCCGTGCTGGTAATCTAAATCGGTCAGTTGCTCGAGGAACCAGCTTCCTCGAATTGCAGAGCTGGCGGGCCTCCGTAGCTCAGGGGATAGAGCGTTGGTTTCCGGTACCAAAGGTCGTGGGTTCGATTCCCGCCGGGGGCACAGTACGAGGTAAAAGGGTCCGCATTCTTGCTTCTGCAGGGATGCGGACCTTTTTGTGTCCGCTTTTGGCGGCCCCGAAACCGGCTCGGTGTCTCCAGTTGGTGAGTTCCTCAAGGCCCAGTCGTGGGGCGGGCGTCCACGGACGGTACATGACCACAAGAAAGCCCGTCTGGGACAACTCACCAGACGGGCCGCGCTAGTCCTCAGGGGGAGGGCTAGGTGATCTACGTTACACCAGAGAGTGCCCGGCCGCACCTGGCCACTGGATTCCCGACGAGTGATTGTTCTTCTTGTGCACTCATCCGGTTGCGAGAGTTCGGTTCGGCGTCGAGGGTTTTTCCTGGGTCAGGAAAAGTGAAGCCCCGCCCAGGAAGCGTCCTGGACGGGGCCACGCACGTTGCAGCTAGTCAGTACGCCTGGTTGGCTCCGTACTCGGCCTGTTCCTGCGTGTAACCTTCGAATACGAGCTGGTCGATCAAGCCCTGAAGCGAGAAGGAGCTGTACTCCAGGTATGACTCTGCCGAGCGGACGGCCTGCTCATTCCAGTCGGCGTCCACATTTTCTACGGCATACTCAGCCTCTTCGGTGGAGTAACCTTCAAACTCCAGTTGTTCAACGAGGCCCGAGCGGGAGAAGCCAGAGAAGCTGAGGTAAGACTCGGCAGACGCGAGCGCGTTGTCCTGTCCGCTGCTGGTCTCCGGAGCTTCCTCTTCGACCTCTTCCGCTAGATCTTCTTCGGTCCGATCTGCTTCCTCCTCGACAGCCTCGGGCTCTTCCTCTGCTGCACTTTCAGAGGGTTCGGCACCGGCAGACTCTTCAGGTTCCGAGGAGCTCTCCGTCTGCTCGGTAGTCGCCGAATCCTGGTTCTGCATCTCCTCGTCCACGGCGCTGAAGAACGCACTTGCGATGAGGAATCCAATGATTGCCACGACGACAGCAATGGCGCCCGTGATGATGCCGGCGAGGCCCTGTCCGCGCCCGCGGCGCTTGATAAACGCCACGATGCCCAGGATCACAGCCAGCGGACCAAGCAGGAAGCTGACTGCAGCGATCACGGGGATGAAGGCGAGCACCAGGGCGACGATACCCAGCACCATTGCAGCGATGCCCAGTCCCTTTCCAGGGGCAGGAGAAGACTGCTGATCTGGATAGGGGGGCTGATTATATGTTGGTGTAGACATGATTCCCCTCAGGTGTGAATGAACGAGCCTTCAATACTGCCTTATGAAGGGGTTTCTTGCCAGGGGTGTCCGAGCTAACGGTAATGAGAAATTGGTATCTGATGCCACGTGTTCATGGTGCATCCGTGCGTTCTGACAGCCCTCGCATTGGAATGAAGGAGGCGACCTATACAGACAGTGACTCTGGATCAAATAATCGACGCGGCGGTGCAAACCGATTAAGTCCGCTCGGCTAATCCCATCACCACTCTTGGTGTGGCTTGAGATAGGGAACTCCCTGGATTCCAGCGCGTTCCGCTCGGTAGGCAACCTCAGCGAGGTGCCGACCCTGCGCGAGGCTAACCTGCGTCCACCGCGCGTGACTGCGGGACTGCACAGGCTCAGTACGCCACAGCGAAGCGCTCATTCCGGTGCTTGGGCTTCTCCACCTCGTCGATGAACGCGATGCCCAGGTCCGCTCCGGAGAGGTCGGAATTGCCGGCGTCGTCGTTGATCAGCACATCGCTGCCGGTGCGGTACGTTCCCTTGCGCTCGCCCGGGTTATAGCCGCCGAAGCCAGCGGCAGGGCTGATGTAGAACCACTCCAGCGACTCATCGGCAGCTCGCAGATCCTCGAGCACCTCGATCATCTCGATGGACTCGGGCTTGAACTCAGCGGGGAAGGCGTCGGTGTCAATCAGCCGTGGGCCGTCTTCGGAAACCTTCAGCGAGCCGGCGCCGCCGAGCACGCCCACCCGCACGCCATGCTGAGCCGCGAGCGGGATCAGGACAGCGGCCACCTGGATCACCTTGCCGAGCATCTCACCGCGCGGCGCCAGCGACAGGAGCACCACATCCGTCTTGGAGACCAGGTCTGTGAGCAGCTCCCGGCTCGTCGCATCGCCGGTCACGTAGTTCACGCCCTCAATCGGGTTCTCCGGTGCGTGACGAGAGACGGCGACGACGTCGTGGCCACGGGACGCAGCCTCGGCAGCAATGTGTGAGCCTGCGTAGCCTGTGCCGCCCAGAACCGTGATGTGTGACATGTGATGCTCCTTCGATCGGTCGTCAGTGGCGCCGGCGTGCTGCCGGCGCATCTGGTCACTGACAACACGAATCGACTCGCATCACTTCCCGGCCGCCGGGTGCTTTCGCTAGCTGCGCGAGGAAGCGGACAACACCTCCTCCAGCCGCACATAGCTGGTCTCCATGCCGTCGGTCATCCCGGTGTTCAGGATCATGTCCCGGACCTCCGCGTTCGGATAAGTGATGACCAGCGTGAGCAAGGTGCCGCCGTCGATCGGTCGCAGCGTCTGTTCGTTGAGGTTCGGTTCCCCGGGGACGCCCTCCATGGACTCCGTGGTGACTTCGCGGTGGGGTTCGTCCAGCTCCTTGAGCTCGCCGTACAGCGCGAAGCCATCCGAGCCGTCCTCTTCCTTCTCCCAGGCGAAGCGGTAGGAGTCCCCGACCTTATGCGCGACCTGGCAGTCCGACATCCGCCAACCGTCCGGTCCCAGCAGCCATCTGCGCAGCAGCTCCGGATCACGGTGGGCCTGCCGAACCTGTTCCGGCGTGCCTCGAATGATGCGCGTGAACCGCACCTGGGTCTCGCTGAGCACCTGGGTCTCGACCCCCTTGCCGCTTGCGAAGAAGGAGAGGTCCTCCAGCACCTCGTCGATCTGCCCCATGGCAGCGCTCATGCCCTCTTCCATGCCCATCTCGATCAGCTGCTGGTAGTCCGCAGCGGAGTTGAACCATGTGGTGGTGGTGACGCGCGCGCCGTCGGACGTCTCATCGAAGGTCAGCCGCATCCGCATGTTGGGCATCTCCTGGCTTGGCGCCCAGTGCTCGTCCGCGAAGCCGTCCGTGACTTCAAAAGAGCGTCCAGGGTCCACTGCGAGAAACTCCCAGTAGCCCGCCGACCGGGTCCCGTCCGGGCCGGTCATCCAATAGTGGGAGCGCCCCCCGGGAAACAGATCGTGCCGGGAGAACGTGGCGGGCCACTCGGGTGGCCCCCAGAACTTCTCCAGCTGGCGCGGGTCCGCGTAGGCGTCCCAGAGCCGCTGGACCGTGACCGGAAAATCGGCGACCACGGTCATGGTCAGTGCATCGCTGTCCTTGGTGACTGAGGTGATGGGCATGTCGGGCCTTCTTCGTCTCTGTGCTGCTCACGGCTTACTGGTTGGATCGCCTGGGCCTTCCTCCAGGAGGGCGTCCAGGCGAGAGATGCGGCCACGCCAGATGAGTTCGAAGTCATCCAGCAGAGTCTGGGCCGCGCGAAGAGTGTCGGGGTTTCCGCGAACCAGCCGTTCACGCCCCTGTTGGCGCTTGATGACCAGATCGGCGGCTTCAAGGACGCTGACGTGCTTCTGCACGGCGGCGAAGGACATCTCGTAGAGCGCCGCCAGGGCGGAGACCGTGGCCTCTTCACCCAGCGTGCGTCTCACGATGTCCCTGCGGGTGGCGTCGGCCAGCGCCCGGAAGATCCGGTCCACCTGGGTGTCACCGTAGGTCGGAGACTGACCATGATGCATAACCATTTGGTTGTACATTAGGCCTGCGCCTGCCCCGGGTCAAGGGTTCTCGAGTGACCCGTTCTGTAAATCTTGAGATTCTCGGCGCAGGATCTCCAGCGCGGCGGCCACCAGTGGATCAGCCGCGTGATCCTGCCTGACATGCGCCACGATTCGGCGCGTCACGGCGGGGTTGCGCAGCGGGCGCAGCACGGTTCCGGAGGGGAGGTCGCGCAGCGCCAGGTGGGGGAGGACGGTGATCCCCAGTCCGGCAGCCACCAGTGCGAGCGCCGCAGTGTGGTCATCGAGCCGGGCGGCGAACTGGGGCACGAAGCCAGCCGCCTGGCAAGCGGTTCGGATCATGCGCCCATTGGGGCTGTCTTTGATGTCATGATCGACCCACATCTGGTCCGCGAGCTGGTGGACCTCCACGACCTCCGTCGCGCAGAGCGGGTGACCGGCAGGCAGGACGACGGCGAAGTCCTCGTCCCGCAAGCGGTGGCGCAGGTAGCCCTCGAAATGCTCTTCTGGTTCCAGCGGGGACTCATTGCGGATGTCGATGTCCACCGCATTGCTGGTCTTTTCGGTATAGGGCTCATTGAGGCTGATCTGCACCGTCAACTCCGGTTCGCTGGACCGAAGAGTGGCCACCACGCGAGGAAGCCACTCCTTGGCCGCCGAAGTGAAGCTGGCGATCACCAGATGCTGGGAGTGTCCATGACGCAGGCTCTGCACGAGGCGGTCCAGTTCGTCGAGCCCCTGAAGGACGCCGGTGCTGCCCTCTGCCAGAGACAGGCCAGCCTGGGTCGGGCGAAGTCCCCGTCCGGTGCGTTCAAACAGCGTCAGTCCCGTCTCCTGGCTGAGCGTGTTCATGTGCTGACTCACAGTGGCAGGGGAGTAGTGCAGACTGCGTGCAGCGCCCTGGATGGAGCCGGTGGCGATGACTGATTGCAGCACGCGCAACCGGTGGGGATTCAACATGCGACCAGTATGCCGCGGATTCGGCAGTGACGAACAGTCGTTAGGTTTTATCTGCTTGTTCTGACTAGTCGTCTCGATCAGGATGGATGCATGACGCTCTCCAGCTACCTCGCTCTGCTCGCCGTGTCTGCAGTCCTGGCGGTCACCCCGGGCCAGGACACGATGCTTTCTCTGCGCAACGCGCTCGTGTCTCGCCGCGCGGGACTGGGTGCGGCCACCGGATCCTCCGTGGCGGCACTGGTGTGGGCGGCGCTCGCGGCCACGGGTCTGGCGACGCTGTTTCAGGCGTCACCGATCGCTTATGAACTGCTGAGCCTGATCGGCGGGCTCTACGTCATCTTCCTCGGGGTGCGGGCCATGCGCAGCGCCCGGATTCTGCTCAAGTCCCGCGTGCGCACGACGGCAGGCGTTCCCGCCCTGGTGGGCGGACCCTATGACCCGCAGGCGCCCGAGGTTGCCCCGGGAGGCTCCGGCGCGGGTGGGGCGAGCGGCTCGAGCGGCTCGGGTGGCACCTCCGGTTCGCGCGGCGCGGCCGCCGCACAGCCGCGAGCCCGGCGCGGCGCGACGACCTTCCGCGGCACGTTCCTGATCGGACTGGCCAGCTGCATGACCAACCCCAAGGTGGGCCTGTTCTTCCTGGCTCTCTTCCCCCAGTTCACGCCGGTCGGAGCGTCACCGGCCTTCGCGATCGGTGTGCTGGGCGGAACCGTCGCGATGAGCATGCTGATCTTCCTGGTCGGCGTCGTCCTGCTGGTCGATGCGGCGAATACCTGGCTCTCCAATCCGGTTGTCACCGGGCGGATCGAGATGGGCAGCGGCGTGATCCTCGCCGGGCTGGGCATCTACCTCAGCGTCACCGGAGTGCTGGGCCTTCTCGCCTGACATCAGATCCATTGGGCAGAAATCGTCGTTCTGGGGCGCCGTCGCGCGGTTATTCCGACGATTCTCGCCCAACAGATGATCGGGACGGGCGAATGAGGCCGATGGGGCATACCCCGTAGACTGTTCCGGTGACTCCTGAAGAACTCTCCGCCGTTGTCAAGAGCGTGCTCGCCGAAGCTGTCGAAGCCGGTGAGCTGAGCGTCGACCTCCCCGAGACCGTCGTCGTCGAACGCCCTAAGAATCGCGAGCACGGGGACTGGTCCACCGCGATCTCCCTGCAGCTGGCCAAGAAGGCCGGCATGGCCCCGCGCCAGTTCGCCGAGATCCTCGCCGCACGCCTGGAACAGGTCTCCGGCGTGGAGCGCATCGAGATCGCGGGTCCCGGGTTCATCAACATCACGGTGGAGGCCGCCGCCGCGGGTCTGCTGGCGCGCACCATCGTGGAGGCCGGGGACACCTTCGGGCACAACGATGCCCTGGCCGGGCGCACGGTCAACATCGAGTTCGTCTCGGCGAACCCGACCGGGCCGCTGCACATCGGGCACACCCGCTGGGCCGCCCTGGGCGATGCCATCGGTCGGCTGCTGCGGGCCTCGGGAGCCGAGGTCGCCAACGAGTACTACATCAACGACGCCGGCAATCAGATGAACGTCTTCGGCCACTCGGTGCTCTCCCGGATCCATGGGGAGGACGTGCCGCAGGGCGGCTACCCCGGCGCCTATGTGATCGAGCTGGCCGAGGAGATCCTCGCCGCCCGCCCGGACGTCAAGGACATGCCGCGAGAGGAAGCGCTGCCGATCGTGCGGGAACTGGGCTATCAGGCGCAGATGGGCCAGATCAAGGACACCCTGGAAGCCTTCGGGGTCCACTTCGATGTCTTCTTCTCCGAGCAGTCCCTGCATGCCGACGGCAAGGTTGCCACCGCCATCGAGACGCTGCGCGAGCAGGGTCACATCGAGGACCGCGACGGCGCCGTCTGGCTGCGCACCTCGGACTTCGGCGATGACAAGGACCGGGTGCTCTTCAAGGCCGACGGCGAGCCCACCTACTTCGCCGCCGACGCCGCCTACTACCTCTCCAAGCGCGAGCGTGGCTTCACCGAGAAGATCTACCTCCTCGGCGCGGATCACCACGGCTATGTCTCCCGGCTCAAGGCCATTGCGGCCTGCGCCGGAGACGATCCCCAGCGCAACATCGAGGTGCTGATCGGGCAGCTCATGTCGATCCGGGGCGCCAAGCTCTCCAAGCGCGCCGGCAACATCATCGAACTCAGCGACCTGATCAACTGGCTGGGCACCGATGCGCTGCGCTACACGCTGGCCCGCTTCCCGGCCGATTCCCCGATCGACGTGGACCCTGAGCTGCTGCAGTCGCGGACCAACGACAACCCGGTGTTCTACGTCCAGTACGCCCACGCCCGCTCTCGCAACGCGGCCCGCAACGCCGAGGCTGCCGGCGTGGACCGTGAATCCTTCGACGCCGGACTGCTGACCCATGAGACCGAGGAGGAGCTGCTCTCCCAGCTGGGCCGCTTCACCTCCGTGGTGGCCTCCGCCGCAGAGCTGCGCGAACCGCACCGGGTCGCCCGCTACCTGGAGTCGCTGGCAAGCGCCTATCACGGCTGGTACGCCGTCTGCCGCGTCGCGCCGAGCGTCAGCCCCGACGGCGTCCAGGATCCTGTCACCGACCTCAATCGCACCCGGCTCTGGCTCAATGACGCCACCGCCCAGGTGCTGCGCAACGGTCTGGCGCTGCTCGGCGTCACCGCACCCGAAAGGATGTGAGCCGCCATCACCCCTGACCTGCCCTCCACGGACACCACCTCCTCCACACCCCTGCGCAAGCATCCGCTGGCTCCCGCCTGGCTCAGCCCTCGCCGGGACACCGATGACCTCGAGGCCGCGCTGTTCCCGGCGGACACCCATCGCGACGTCGAAGGGCGCCTGGTCATCAGTGGGGCGGACGTCGAGACCCTGGCCCAGCAGCACGGCACCCCGCTGTATGTGCTCTCCGAGGCAGATTTTCGCGCCCGCGCCCGCAGCTTCCGGGAGGCCTTCGCTGCGGCCTTCGCCCCCGAGACGGAGGTCGACGTCTTCTATGCCGGCAAGGCCTTCCTGAGCACCCACGTGGCGCGCTGGGCGACCCAAGAGGGACTCTGCGTCGATACCGCCTCCGGTGGCGAACTCGCGCTGGCACTGGCCGGGGGAGTGCCGCCGCAGCACATCGGCCTCCATGGAAACAACAAGTCCGACGGCGAGATCCAGCGCGCGCTGGATGCCGGCATCGGGCGAATCATCGCCGACTCCCTCGACGAGCTCGAGCGCATCTCCGCCCTCGCGGTCGCCGCCGGAACGCGTGCCCCGGTGATGCTTCGACTCACACCCGGGGTCCACGCCTCGACCCATGAGTACATCGCCACCGCGCACGAGGACCAGAAGTTCGGGCTCTCGCTCACGCCGGCCCTGGACCTGGAAGACGCCGAGGCCAGCGCGCCCGAGCCGGGAGAGACCAACCCCTATCTCGGCTCCCCGGCCTGGACCGCCGCGACCCGCGCACTTCAGCTTCCCGGCGTCGAGCTGCGCGGGCTCCATGCCCACATCGGCTCACAGATCTTCGAGCCCACCGGATTCGAACTGGCAGCGAGCAAGCTGATCAGCTTCCTGGCGAGTCTGCGGACCACTTACGGGGTCGAGCTTCCCGAGCTGGACCTCGGCGGCGGCCACGGCATCGCCTATACCGAGGCCGACGCGCCCCGGCACCCCGAAGCGATCGCCGAGGCGCTGGCCGCCACGGTGAAGCAGGCCTGCGCCGCGGAGGACCTCCGCGTGCCTCGGATCTCCATCGAGCCCGGCCGCGCCATCGTCGGGCCGGCCGGAGTCACCCTCTACCGCGTGGGCGTGCAGAAGAACGTGCCGGTCGAAGCCCCCGACGGATCGACCACCTCACGGCGCTATGTCGCCGTGGACGGCGGCATGAGCGACAACGCCCGCGGGGTCCTCTACGACGCCGAGTATTCCGCCGTGCTGGCCGGCCGTCGCGTGACCGGAGAACACGCACTGTCTCGCATCGTGGGCAAACACTGCGAGTCGGGCGACATCGTGGTGCGAAACGTATACTTGCCGACGGCGACGGCCCGGGATGATCTCCTTGCCGTTCCCGCCACCGGAGCGTATTGCCACTCGCTGTCGAGCAACTACAACTACCTGACTCGACCAGCCGTGGTCGCCGTGCACAACGGCGAATCCCAGGTGCTCATCCGCCGGGAGACCGAGCAGGACATGCTCGGGCGCGACACCGGCTTTGCCGCCGACTGAGACACAGCACGCGCAGACCGCCGGGGACCGTGCAGGCACAAGAGATTGAGGTCAAGATGTCCAACTCGAGCACCAGCGTCGAGCCGCTGAAGATCGGGCTGCTCGGCGCAGGGAATGTGGGCGCCCAGGTGGCACGCACCCTTGTCGAGGAGCGCGAGCTCATCTCCTCCCGCGTGGGCGCGCCGATCAAGCTGATCGGAGTCGCGGTCCGCGATGTGCAGGCCCCGCGTGACTGGAAGATCCCCGGCGAGCTGCTGACCACCGATGCCGAGGCGCTGGTGGACGAGGCGGACATGATCATCGAGCTCATGGGCGGCCTCGAGCCCGCCGGCGCACTGGTGGAACGCGCGCTGCGCGCCGGGACCGCCGTGGTCACCGGCAACAAGGCGCTGCTCGCGGTCCGCGGGGGAGAGCTCAGCCAGTTCGCCGCCGAATCCGGCGCGCTGCTGCGCTTCGAAGCCTCTGTGGGCGGCGCGATCCCGATCCTGCGCCCGATCCAGGAATCGCTCTCCGGTGACCGCATCACCAAGGTGATGGGCATCGTCAACGGCACCACCAACTACATCCTCGACCAGATGGACTCCACGGGAGCAGCCTTCGACGACGCGCTGGCCGAGGCTCAGCGCCTGGGCTACGCCGAGTCCGATCCCACGGCCGATGTCGAAGGTCACGACGCCGCCGCGAAGGCGGCGATCCTCGGCGCACTGGCCTTCCATGCCCCGTTCAGCATCGACGACGTCTACTGCGAGGGCATCACTGCGGTGTCCGCAGCCGATATCGAGGCCGCCGCCGCCTCCGGCTATGTGATCAAGCTGCTGGCCATCGTGGAGAAGAACGACGACGGCGCGATCCTCCGCGTCCATCCCACCCTGCTGCCCCGCACCCATCCGCTCTCGAGCGTGCGCGGCGCGTTCAACGCCGTCTTCGTGGTGGCCGAGAACGCCGGAGAGCTGATGTTCTACGGCCAGGGGGCGGGCGGTCTGCCCACCTCCTCGGCGATCATGGGAGACGTGGTCTCCGTGGCACGCCGCCTGCACAGCGGTCCGGAGCATCCCGCCTCCACCGACAGCAACGGTGATTGGCAGAGCGTCCGCGCGCTGCCCGTGGACGATGCGCGCACCCAGTACTACATCGACATGGAGGTCGCCGATCGCGAAGGCGTGATCGCTGAAGTGGCCCGCGTGCTGGCGGATCACCACGTCTCCATCGAGTCCATGCGCCAGCACGGCAGCGTCTCGATCGACGGCGAAGTCACCGCCGACACCGCGCGAGTTCGCGGCGCCGTCGTGCAGATCGTCACCCACCTGGCACGGGAGAAGGACCTCCACGACACCGTGGTCACGCTGAAGGAACTCGACGTGGTCCGCGCGGTGAACTCGGTGCTTCGCGTCGAGGTGGAACAGTAGTCCCAGGCACCGCCGCGCGGTACCGAGCAGAACCCAGAGGCGGCCCAGACCGGCGCCGCCAGGACACCGGCAGCACGAAGACGAAGGAGCACCCCTACGTGGCGCACCAATGGCGCGGAGTGATCCGTGAGTACGCAGAGCGACTTCCCGTCGATGACTCCACCCAGGTGATCACCCTGGGGGAGGGTGGAACCCCGCTGGTCCACGCTCCCGCGCTGTCCGAACTGGTCTCCGGCACGGTCTATCTCAAGGTCGAGGGGATGAACCCCACCGGCTCCTTCAAGGATCGCGGCATGACCATGGCGATGACCGCCGCGGTGGCCGAGGGCGCCAAAGCCGTGGTCTGCGCCTCCACCGGAAACACCTCGGCCTCTGCCGCCGCCTACGCGACCCAGGCCGGACTGACCTGCGCCGTGCTGGTGCCGGCCGGGAAGATCGCGATGGGCAAGCTGTCCCAGGCAGTGGCCCACGGTGCCGAGCTCATCCAGGTGGACGGCAACTTCGACGGCTGCCTCGACATCGCTCGCAAGCTCTCTGAGAACTACCCGGTCTTCCTGGTGAATTCGGTGAATCCCGCTCGCATCGAGGGACAGAAGACCGGTGCCTTCGAGGTCGTCGACGCGCTCGGCGACGCCCCGGACTATCACCTGCTTCCGGTGGGCAATGCCGGCAACATCACTGCCTACTGGAAGGGATACCAGGAGTACTCCCAGCCCTGGACCAACCTTCACGTCGAGGGCGGTGAGGAGCTGGCCGCGGTGGCGACCCACACCCCGATCATGTGGGGCTTCCAGGCTGAAGGTGCGGCCCCGATCGTCAACGGGCATCCCATCACCGAGCCGGAGACGGTCGCGACCGCCATTCGGATCGGCAATCCCGCCTCCTGGGAGAAGGCCGAGGCCGCTCGTGATGACTCTGCGGGTGTGATCGAAGCGGTGACCGACGAGGAGATCCTCGCGGCCCACCGCTGGCTCTCCTCCAAGGAGGGCGTCTTCGTCGAGCCGGCATCGGCCGCCGGCGTGGCCGGGCTGATCAAGAAGCACTCCGCCGGAGAGGTGCCTGCCGAGAAGACCATCGTGATCACGGTGACCGGGCACGGCCTCAAGGACCCCGACTGGGCGCTGAAGAACGCCGATGGCTCCGATGTCACGCCGACCATGGTTCCGCAGGACGTGGAGACTGTGGCTCGTCAGCTGGGGCTCTGATCCTATGGGTGGGCAGAACAGCATGGACAAGCTAGGCCAGGGACTTGCGCCGGAGCAGGCGATCGCTGAGGGGCCTGTCCGAGCGTCCGGTGCGCCGACCCCGGAGGCCGGTCTCGCCGAACCGCTGACGTCCCCGGTGACGTTTCAGCTGAGCGTGCCCGCCACCTCGGCGAACCTCGGTCCCGGCTACGACACCATGGGTCTCGCGCTGGGACTCTATGACGAGATCACCGTCCAGGCCGCGCCCCGCGCGGAAGCAGAGGCCAGCATCGAGATCTCCCTGGAGGGTGAAGGAGCCGCCACGCTTCCCCGCGATGCCTCGCATCTGGTGGTGACCCTGGTCGAGAAGATTCTGGCAGCCAAGGGCTACAGCCTGCCCGATCTGCAGGTCCGTGCGCAGAACAACATCCCGCACAGCCGAGGACTCGGATCCTCAGCCTCTGCCGTGGCCTCGGCCGTCATGACTGCCGATGCGCTGCTTCCCCAAGGACTCACCGAGGATGAGAAGCTGCAGATCGGCTCGCGCATTGAGGGCCACCCGGACAACTATGTGCCCGCCCTGCGCGGAGGGGTCGCGATCTCCTGGCAGCAGCAGCCCGACCCGGAGGACCCTGAGACGCCGGGAGCCTTCAAGACCGCTCGACTGACCCCGCACGCGCAGCTGCGCACCGTCGTCGCCGTGCCCAACTTCGAGCAGTCCACGCAGGTGGCCCGCGACCTGCTGCCCGCACAGGTGCCGCACTCCGACGCGGCGCGCAACTCAGCTCGGGCGGCCCTGCTCGTGCATGCGCTGACCACCGCTCCGGAGCTGCTCTGGGAGGCGACGGAGGACTCGCTGCATCAGGAACAACGTCGCCCGGCGTTCCCTGGCTCCATGGCTCTGGTGGATTCGTTGCGCGCTGCCGGGTTCGCAGCGGTCATCTCCGGTGCGGGCCCATCGGTCCTGGTGCTGGCGGAAGGCGATGCCCAGGCCGAGCGTGCAGCGGAGCATATCGTCGCGCGTGGAGGGCCCGACGCGCGGGGCCACGCGTTCACACCCTGGATCCTGCCCATCGCGGGGACAGGTGCTACAGTGGAATTACGTTCGCAATGACAATGTGCACCGCACACTGGACCTCCGGGACCACCATGATGGAACCAGAGGAATCATTGGAATGTTTCTTCGCGCGAGTTGCGCTTTCTTCCTGAGTGCGCCGGCTGTTGCCCTTTCCACCGAGAAGGATCCGACAGAGCCCCGCGGTGATCCCACTCCCCGCCGGGGACGCGGACCACGCAAGAAATCTCCCCAACGTTGTATGCGCGGATGAAATAGAAATAAGCCAACGGACCTCTGACGCTCCGTTGAAGACACCGCAGGACGGCGCATCCGCCGGGCCTGCCTGACGAGGGGGAAGGAACCTTCGTGACAGAAACCACCGCTGAGACCACTGCGACTCAGACCGCCGAAACGGCCGAGTCCGCTGCACCCGAGGCCAAGAGCTCCGGGCTTGCCGGTCTGAAGCTCGCCCAGCTGCAGGCGCTTGCCTCCCAGCTCGGCATCACTGGAAGCTCCCGCATGCGCAAGTCCGCCCTGGTGGAGGCCATCTCCTCGCATCAGCGCGGCGGCGCCGTCGCCGAACGGGACAAGAAGCAGGACCAGGCGGCCGCCGAAGGCCGCGACACCCAGTCCGCCGACAACGGGCAGACCGAGGGGAAGGCCGCAGCCGAAGAGCCAGCCGCCCCGAAGCGCAACCGTCGCCGCGCCAAGGCTGATGCCGCACCGCAGGAGGCCCAGCAGGCCGAAACGACGCAGAACGACGCCGGCGCCGAGAATGCGCAGAACACCAGCACCGAGAACGGCCGTTCGGATCAGGCCCCCGCCGAGGGCCGCAGTGCGGACCAGCAGGGTGCGCAGAACAGCGGCTCCGACGACTCGGGCGAGGGTCAGCCCCGCGGACGCAATCGCAACCGCCGCAATCGCAACCGTGACGACAATGGTGCCCAGCAGCAGAACGGCCAGGAGTCCAGCCCCGCGCAGTCCAGCGGCGCGGACCAGGACAACGACGGCGAAGGCCGGGGTCGCCGCAATCGCGACAACAACCGCAATGACGGCACTCGCGAGAACAACGGTGACAACCGCAACGACGGCGGTGGTCGCAACAGCAGCCGCAACGATGGCGGTCGTGACAACAACCGCGACAACAACCGCAACGACGGCGGTCGCGACAACAACCGCAACGACGGTGGCCGCGATGAAGAGCGCCGCAACCGCCGCAACCGGAACCGGAACGATCGCAATGACCGCAACGATCGTAACGACCGCAATGATCGCGGCGACCGCAACAACCGCCGCCGCGGACGCGATCCCGAGGTGGATGACACCGAGGTCACCGAGGATGACGTCCTGGTGCCCGTGGCAGGCATCCTGGATGTGCTCGACAACTATGCGTTCGTGCGCACCTCGGGCTACCTCTCCGGTCCCAACGACGTCTACGTCTCGCTCGCCCAGGTCAAGCGGCACAACCTGCGTAAGGGCGACGCCGTCCACGGCCACATCCGCGCACCCCGCGAAGGCGAGAACCCCAATAAGCGGGCCAAGTTCAATGCGCTGGTGAAGCTGGATGCCGTCAACGGGCGTCCCGCCGAGTCCAACACCGACCGGGTCGAGTTCAGCAAGCTGGTTCCGCTCTACCCGCAGGACCGGCTGCGCCTGGAAGGCGACCCGAAGAACATCGCGCCCCGCGTGATCGACCTCGTCTCGCCGATCGGCAAGGGTCAGCGCGGGCTCATCGTCTCCCCGCCCAAAGCAGGCAAGACGATCATCCTGCAGGCCCTGGCCAGCTCGATCAAGATCAACAATCCTGAGGTCCACCTCATGATGGTCCTGGTCGACGAGCGCCCCGAGGAGGTCACCGACATGCAGCGCACGGTCGACGGCGAGGTCATCGCCTCGACCTTCGACCGCCCTGCCGAGGACCACACCACGGTCGCCGAACTGGCGATCGAACGCGCGAAGCGTCTCGTGGAGCTGGGCAAGGACGTCGTCGTGCTGCTGGACTCCATGACGCGACTCGGACGTGCGTACAACACCGCCGCCCCGGCCTCGGGTCGCATCCTCTCCGGAGGCGTCGACGCCAATGCGCTCTACCCGCCGAAGCGATTCTTCGGTGCTGCGCGCAACATCGAGAACGGCGGCTCGCTGACCATCCTTGCCACCGCACTGGTGGAGACCGGGTCCAAGATGGACGAGGTCATCTTCGAGGAGTTCAAGGGCACCGGCAACATGGAGCTGCGTCTGTCCCGCCGCCTGGCGGACAAGCGGATCTTCCCCGCCGTCAACGTCAACGAGTCCTCCACTCGTCGCGAGGAGAACCTGCTCTCGCCCGATGAGGTCAAGATCATGTGGAAGCTGCGACGTGTCCTGTCCGGACTCGAGCAGGAGCAGGGTCTCGAGCTGCTGATCAACAAGCTCAAGGAGACCCAGTCCAATGCGGAGTTCCTGATGCTTGCCTCCAAGACCACGCTCGGAGACAAAGGCAACTAGCCGCTTCAACAGCGCAAGCCCGGGGTGAGCATCAGCTCGCCCCGGGCTTTGCCTGTACCACCCCGGTCCGCACGCGCCCCGCATGATCGGGGAGTCACGGAAACAGAGAGAACCCGCCCATGAGCGCAGAGATCAAAGCCCGGATGTTCGACTCCGTCTCGACGCTGCTCGCCGAGCATGCCGAGCTCCAGGAGCAGCTTGCCGACCCCGAGGTCCACGCCGACCAGTCCCTGGCGCGCCGCCTGGGACGCCGCTACGCCCAGCTCAACGGCGTCGCGGAGGCGCACAAGAACTGGAAGCGGATCAGCGAGGACCTCGCCACCACCCAGGAACTCGCCCAGGAGGACGCAGAGTTCGCCGCTGAGATCCCGGCGCTGACCGAGCAGCTCGACGCCGCTGCCGCCAAGCTGCTGCGCATGCTCATTCCTCGCGATGAGAACGATGTGCGCAACGTGATCATCGAGGTCAAGGGCGGTGCTGGCGGGGACGAGGCGGCACTCTTCGCCGGAGACCTGCTGCGCATGTACACCCGGTACGCCGAGTCCAAGGGCTGGAAGACCGAGATCCTCTCGGCCACCGCCTCCGACGCCGGCGGCTATAAGGACGTGCAGATGGCGATCAAGTCCTCCACCAATGATCCGGCCCTCGGCGTCTACGCCCACCTGAAGTTCGAAGGCGGCGTGCACCGTGTCCAGCGCGTGCCTGAGACGGAATCGCAGGGACGCATCCACACCTCCGCGGCCGGCGTGCTTGTCCTTCCCGAGGTCGATGAGCCGGAGGAGGTCGAGCTCAGCCAGAATGATCTCAAGATCGACGTCTACCGCTCCTCCGGCCCCGGCGGACAGTCGGTCAACACCACCGACTCCGCCGTGCGCATCACCCACCTGCCCACCGGGATCGTGGTGGCCATGCAGAACGAGAAGTCCCAGCTGCAGAACAAGGACGCCGCGATGCGTGTGCTGCGCTCCCGGATCCTTGCGCACCAGCAGGAACAGATCGACGCCGACAACGCCCAGGTGCGCAAGTCCCAGGTCCGCACCATGGATCGGTCCGAGCGCATCCGCACCTATAACTATCCGGAGAACCGGATCGCGGATCACCGCAGCGGGTACAAGGCCTACAACCTGGACACCGTGATCAACGGAGACCTCGAGGCCGTGATCCAGTCCTGCGTGCAGCTCGATGAGCAGGAGCGGCTCGCGGCGCTGAACGACACCGAGAGCTGACGGCATGGTCCAGCACGAGGCAGAGGTGGAACACGACTCAGAGGTGGAGCACCGGGCGGGCGTTGAACAGGGCGCCGGCGTCGGACACAGTGCCGACGTGCTCCTGCGCGACGCGGTCCAGCGGCTCAGCGCAGCAGGAGTGCCCAGCCCGCGGGTGGACGCCGAGGTGCTGGCTGCCCATGTGCTGGACGTCTCCCGCGGTCGGCTCGCGGCGATGGCGATCGCCGGCAGCACTCTGACTGCGGCGCAGACCGAGCGCTTCACCGAGCTGGTGGGGGAGAGGGCCGACCGCGTGCCGCTGCAGCACCTGACCGGAGCGGCGCCGTTCAGGCACCTCCAGCTTCGGGTGGGACCCGGGGTGTTCATTCCGCGCCCCGAGACGGAGCAGGTGGCCCAGGCTGCGCTCGAGAAGCTGGCCTCCATGGCGCAGAATCGCCCCGCCGATTGGACGCCGCGGGTGGTGGATCTCGGAACCGGATCTGGAGCACTGGCCGCTGCCATCGCCACAGAGCATCCGCAGGCGGAGGTCCATGCGGTGGAGCTCTCCGCGTCGGCAGTGGCCTGGGCCGAGCTGAACCTTGCCCCGCTCGGGGTGACGCTGCACCAGCGCGACCTTCGCGAGGTGCCCCCGGAGTGGGAGGCGAGCTTCGACGTCGTCGTCTCCAATCCTCCCTATATCCCCGAAGGGATGGTCCCGCGCGAGGAGGAGGTCCGGGTCCACGACCCCGAGTTGGCGCTCTATGGCGGGGGAGCAGACGGCCTGGCCATGCCCTTCGCGGTGATCGAGACCGCCAAGCGGCTGCTGGTCCCGGGGGGATGGTTCATCCTGGAACATGCCGAGGTCCAGGCTCCGGCACTGGCGGCGCACTGCCGCGCCGACGCGGCGCTGAGCGCGGTGGCCACGCATCAGGACCTCACCGGACGTGACCGAGCCACAAGCGCCACCCTTGACGAAGAACCCGCATCGCACATGAAAGAATGTCCCGCGTGAGCCGAACACTCGACTGCATGGACCCAGACTCCCGCGCTGACGGGATCGCCCAGGCCCAGGACGCACTCTCGCGCGGAGAGGTCGTCGTCCTGCCCACCGACACCGTCTACGGCATCGGTGCCGATGCCTTCTCTCCGCAGGCTGTCGCCGTGCTGCTCGCCGCCAAGGGTCGCAGCCGCGCCATGCCCCCGCCGGTGCTGATCGGCCGAGCAGAGGTCATGGATGCCCTGGCGGTCGACGTCCCCGAGGCGGCGCGTGCACTCGCTGAGGCCTTCTGGCCCGGCGCGATGACCCTGATCCTGGAAGCGCAGCCCTCGCTGCACTGGGACCTGGGGGAGACCTACGGAACAGTGGCGCTGCGCATGCCCGCCGATGAGCTGGCGCTGGATCTCCTCAACGCCACCGGCCCGCTCGCGGTCTCCTCCGCGAACCGGACCGGCATGGACGCCGCCACCTCCGTCGAGGAGGCCCAGCAGATGCTCGCGGAGTCCGTCTCGGTCTACCTCGATGCCGGGGCCCGAAGCTCCAGCGCAGCCTCGACGATCATCGACGCCACAGTGACGCCTCCCCGAGTGGTGCGCCAGGGCGCACTGCCGCTGGCGGAGATCCAGGCCATCGAGCCCACTGTGCGCGGACTCGAAGATGCCCCTGACGCAGAGGCCTCCGACTCTCCCTCATGATCTATTTCCTCGCTGTCCTGGCCGTGTCGATGGTGGTGACGTATCTGCTGACGCCGCTGGTCCGCACGATCGCGCTGAAGCTGGGCATCTACACCCAGATCCGGGACCGCGACGTGCACAGCCAGATCAAGCCGCGCTGGGGCGGGGTGGCGATGTTCGTCGGCATGATCGTGGGGCTCGCGGCGGCCTCCACGATCCCGTACCTGGAGGGGATCTTCGCCGATCTCACTCCGGTGCGCGGCGTCTTCGCCGCGATGGTGCTGATCCTTCTCGTCGGGATGGCCGACGATGCCTGGGACATCCCCTGGATGGTCAAACTCGCAGGACAGGTGGGATCCGCCGTCATCCTGGTAGTCCATGGCATCACGCTGGAGGTGATGCCGGTGGGCTGGCTGGGCGTGGGCGGCCCCTGGGTGCAGGCCTTCCTGACAGTCTTCGTGGTGGTGCTCACGATCAACGCCTTCAACTTCATCGACGGGCTCGACGGACTGGCCTCCGGCGTCGCGGCGCTCGGCGCGGCCGCCTTCTTCATCTACAGCTACCTGCTCACGCTCTCGATCAACGCCTTCGACGCCTCGAACCTGGTCACCCTGCTGATGGCGGTGCTGCTGGGTTCCTGTCTCGGCTTCCTGCCGCACAACTTCTACCCCTCGCGGATCATCATGGGGGACACCGGGGCGATGCTGCTGGGTCTGGTGATGGCGGCCGGCGCCCTCGCGGTGACCGCCGACGTCGGACAGCTGACCGAAGGCTTCAGATTCCGCAACATCCCGGCGTACATGCCGATCCTGCTGCCACTGGCCGTCACGCTGCTGCCGCTGCTGGACCTGGCCCTTGCCGTGGCCCGCCGCACCGCGCGAGGCGCCTCACCTTTCAGCCCCGACCGCGGTCACCTGCACCACAAGCTGGTCGACGGCGGATACTCACATCCGCAGGCGGTGCTGCTGCTCCACTTCTGGTCCGCCCTGTTCGCCTTCGGCGCGGTCTCCCTGTACTTCGTCGAATGGTGGATCGTCACTCTGCTGATGATCCTCAGCCTCGGCGCGGCCGTCGTGTTCACCCTGGGTCCCTGGCTGCGCCGACGAGCCCGCCGGGTGAACCGAGCCGCCGCGGAACAGGCGCTGCGCGAGCGCCGGCTTCGACAGCGTCGCGGAGAGCCAGCGCACTCTCCCTACCAGCCGCCCCACGAACCAGGCCCCGCTGCGGCCGAGGAAGGACAGCTGTGAGCCAGCCTTTCGCGACATCGGAGCCGGTCGAACGCTTCACCGGATGGCGGCGGGTGCTGCTCGTGGCCTGCGCGGCAGGTCTGCTCGCCACCGCACTGGCCGCGGGGCTCGGCTGGGTGCTGGACGGCCCCGCAGCGGCCGGAAGTGCGGCAGGAGGCGGGATCGCCGTCGTGCTGCTCTCCGCGCTCACGCTGCTCATCGTGGACCTCGCGGAGCGTCACGCCCCGGGTCTGACGATCATCGCGTTCATGCTGGGCTTCGTGGTCAAGCTGGTGCTGCTCGGCATCGTGCTGAGCACGGTGCAGGCCCCTGACTGGGTCAGTGCCGCATGGGCCGGGCTCACTGCCCTCGCGGTCGTGGTGGTCTGGCAGACGGCGGAGCTGATGGCCTTCCGCAGGATGCGGTTCACCGTGACGCCGCACCCGTGACCACTCAACGCTGACGCCCCATGTCGGTGGCGGCTCGGCCGGCGCCGGCGTGCCAGAAGTTCTACGCGATGTAGTAGACTGGGTGCAGAAATCGGCCATGCTCTGGATCACACAATGTGTTTGGTAGGCTTGCCGAGGGTCGCGTCAGGCTGACGAGCATCACTCCACTCGCCGCCGCACCAATTGCTCATCCTTGTCAGGATCGAAAGACACCGCAGAGAGGACCAGCGTTGCAGTCGCTTGCGCTCATGGCCACCAATGAAGGTGGATTCACGCCGCCCACGATCAGTGAGACCCACCTCCCAGAGATCTTCCCGTGGATGGCCGAATGGGGGACAGGCTTCGGCAAGAACATGCTGATGGCGATCCTTTCAGTGATCATCATCTACCTGTTCTTCATGTGGGCCATCCGGAAGCGATCACTGGTCCCATCACGATTGCAGTGGGCCGCAGAGTCCGGCTACGGATTCGTCCGCAACACCATCGCGAAGGACATCCTCGGCGAGAAGCATTTCGCCAAATGGGTGCCCTTCCTCTTTGCGATCTTCTTCTTCGTGCTGGTCAACAACCTCTTCGGCGCCATCCCGCTGCTGCAGATGCCCACGTTCTCCCACGCCGGACCTGCCTATCTGATGGCAGCCATCGTGTACTTCACCTGGATCGGTGTCGGCGTGCAGAAGTACGGGCCCCGCTACTTCAAGCTGGCGGTCGTGCCGGCCGGCGTCCCCAAGGCGGTGCTGCCGCTGCTGATCCCGCTGGAGATCATCTCGAACTTCATCGTCCGTCCGGTGACCCACTCGCTGCGACTCATGGCCGTGATGCTTGCCGGTCACATGATCGTGATGCTCGCCGGTTCCGGCGCTGAGTTCCTCATCGGCCAGCAGGAGTCGCTGCTGATGAACGCCACCGGCGTCCTGGTCCTGATCGGCTTCATCGCGCTGTACTTCCTCGAGCTGCTCATGATGGTGCTGCAGGCCTTCGTCTTCGCACTGCTGACGGCGATCTATCTGCAGGGCGCCATCGAAGCGGACGCCCACTAGCCTCAAGATTTTCAGGGCACCACGCCCATGAGAAAAAACCTCCATGCCCGGCTCGACCGGGGGTGGGGATGCACCCAAGAATCTGTCGGTGTACCTGCCGGCATCCTTATCAGAAAGAGAGCACAAGGACATGGATGGTTCCCTTAACCTGATCGGCTACGGCCTGGCATCCATCGGTTCCGCCATCGGTGTGGGTCTGATCTTCTCGGCCTACATCAACGGTGTTGCCCGCCAGCCCGAGGCACAGCGCATCCTGCAGCCCATCGCACTGCTCGGCTTCGCACTGGCCGAGGCACTTGCGATTCTGGCTCTGGTCTTCGCCTTCGTCCTCTAGAGGTCGCAACATGATGCCGTGGACGTTGGCGCAGGAGCGCAGAACCACGGTCATAGGACCGTCAGACTATGGAAATGGGTGAACGCATGATCAGGGCACAATTGCTCCAGGCCGCGGCCGAGGACGCAAACCCCCTTGTTCCCAATCCCTGGGAGATTCTCGCCAGCGCAGTCGGCTTCGCCGCGCTGCTCTTCGTCGTGGTGAAGTTCATCGCCCCGGCGTTCGAGAAGGCTTACCAGGACCGCAGACAGGCCATCGAAGGTGGCCTGCACGAAGCTGAGAAGGCTCAGGCTGAGGCCGAGGCCATGAAGGCTGAGTACGAGAAGAACCTGAGCGAGGCACGCGCCGAGGCGAGCCGTCTCCGCGAGGAGGCTCGCGCCGAGGGCGCCGAGATCGTTGCCGAGCACAAGGAGAAGGCGGCCGCCGAGGCGGCTCGCATCACCGAGCAGGCTCAGCAGCACATCGCCGCCGAGCGTGCTTCGGCTGCGCACTCCCTGCAGGCAGAGGTGGGCGCACTGGCCACCCAGCTTGCGAGCCGGATCGTCGGGGAAGCACTCGAGGACGACACCCGCTCCCAGCGAGTGGTGGACCGCTTCTTGGCCGATCTCGACGCTGATCAGTCAGCACAGGCTGGCCAGACAGGGGCGACGCAGTAATGGCAGCGGTGACCACCGAATCCCTCGCAACGGTGCAGCGCGAGCTCGCACCGGTGATCTCGCAGGCTGATCTTGAGGTTGCCGAAGAGCTCTTCGCCGCGCTGGACGTGCTCGACTCCTCGGCGGGGCTGCGTCGCAGCCTCACCGATCCGTCGCGCGAGCCGGTAGCCCGGGCAGCGATGGTCAAGAGCCTCTTCGGCGGCAAGGTCAGCTCCGCCACCGCGTCGATCCTGGAGGCTCTGGTCTCACGACGCTGGAGCCGTGAGCGCGACCTGGGTGACGCCGTGGAGATCATGGCGGTCATCGTGGTGACGCGACAGGCCGAGCGTGAAGGCCTGAAGGGACTCGAGAACCTCGAGACGACCTTGCTGGACTTCCGACGGACCGTCGCGTCCTCGCATGAGGTGCAGCGGGCTCTGACGGACGCGCAGGCGCGCCCCGAGGCCAAGAAGCAGCTCGCCGATCGTCTCTCGCCCGGCGTGAGCTCCGAAGCGCGGCTGCTGATCGACCGCGCCGTCACGAAGCCGCGGGGACTGCGTCCCACGCAGCTTCTGGAGCGCTTCTCGGAGCAGATCGCAGAGCGTCAGCAGCGTTGGATCGCACAGGTCACCGTCGCCAAAGAGCTGGACTCGGCCTATGTGGAGCGACTCGGGGCCAGCCTCGACCGCTACTTCGGCCGAGAGCTGCAACTCGACGTCGTCGTCGACCCAGCAGTGGTCGGTGGCATTCGTGTACAGGTCGGTGATGAGGTGGTCGACAGCACTGTCGCCACCAAGCTCAATGAACTGCACCGGAAGCTGGCCAGCTAGTCTTCTAGAAGACATAGCTCATATACACGTGAATCTTTGAACCACCCGGCCGCACACTGCGGCCATGACTGAGGAGAGCAGGGACTGCAGATGGCCGACTTGACCATCAACGCCGACGACGTCCGCAACGCCTTGAACGAGTTCGCAGCGTCCTACGATCCCGGCAGCGCAGAGCGCGTCGAGGTCGGACGTGTGATCTCCGCGGCTGACGGCATCGCTCGAGTCGAGGGACTTCCCTCGACCATGGCAAACGAACTTCTTCGCTTCGAAGACGGCACCCTGGGCCTGGCCCAGAACCTCGACACCCGCGAGATCGGCGTCGTGATCCTCGGTGAGTTCTCCGGCATCGAGGAGGGCCAGGAGGTCACTCGCACCGGCGAGGTCCTCTCGGTCCCGGTGGGTGACGAATTCCTGGGTCGCGTGGTCGACCCGCTGGGCAAGCCCATCGATGACAAGGGCGAGATCACCCCGGAGGGTCGCCGTCCGATGGAGCTGCAGGCGCCCTCGGTGGTGCAGCGCAAGTCTGTGCACGAGCCGCTGCAGACCGGCATCAAGGCGATCGACGCCATGATCCCGATCGGCCGTGGTCAGCGCCAGCTGATCATCGGTGACCGGCAGACCGGCAAGACCGCCATCGCGATCGACGCCATCCTGAACCAGAAGGCCAACTGGGAGTCCGGCGACGTCAATAAGCAGGTGCGCTGCGTCTACGTGGCTGTGGGCCAGAAGGCCTCCACCATCGCAGCCGTGCGGCAGACTCTCGAGGAGCGCGGCGCGCTGGAGTACACCACCATCGTGGCGTCCCCAGCTTCTGACCCCGCAGGCTATAAGTACCTTGCACCGTTCGCAGGGTCGGCCATCGGCCAGCACTGGATGTACGGCGGCAAGCACGTGCTCATCGTGTTCGATGATCTCTCCAAGCAGGCTGAGGCCTACCGTGCAGTGTCACTGCTGCTGCGTCGTCCGCCAGGGCGCGAGGCGTTCCCCGGCGACGTGTTCTACCTCCACTCCCGCCTGCTGGAGCGTTGTGCCAAGCTCTCCGATGAACTCGGCGCGGGTTCGATGACCGGTCTTCCGCTCATCGAGACCAAGGCCAATGACGTCTCGGCCTACATCCCGACCAACGTCATCTCCATCACCGACGGCCAGATCTTCCTGCAGTCGGATCTCTTCAACGCCAACCAGCGTCCCGCCGTCGACGTGGGCATCTCGGTGTCCCGCGTGGGTGGTGCGGCGCAGGTCAAGGCCATGAAGAAGGTCTCCGGCACGCTGAAGCTGGACCTGGCGCAGTACCGCGACATGCAGGCCTTCGCGATGTTCGCCTCGGACCTGGATCCCGCCACGCGCCAGCAGCTGGTGCGCGGTGAGCGCCAGACCGAGTTGCTCAAGCAGGCTCAGTACACGCCATACCCGGTGGAGGACCAGGTCGCTTCGATCTGGACCGGCGCCCAGGGCCACCTGGACGATGTCGAGACCGCGGACATTAAGCGCTTCGAGACCGACTGGCTGGACTACCTGCGTCGCAAGACCAACGTGCTGACCAACATCGCCTCCTCCGGCAAGCTCGAGGACGACACGGTGAGTGCACTCAAGGAAGCCATGGTCGCGTTCAAGAAGGAGTTCCACGCCGAGGGTTCGGAGTCCCTCGTGGGCAACGAGCAGACCGAAGCGATGTCCGCCGACGAGATCAGCCAGGAAGAGATTCCCGCCAAGAGCTGAGCCACCGCTCAGCCCTGCAGAATCACCGACTGGAAGACATCAGGGAAGGACAAGCATGGGAGCCCAGATCCGGGTCTACCGCCAGAAGATCGCATCGACCTCGTCGATGAAGAAGATCTTCAAGGCGATGGAGCTGATCGCGACGTCGCGCATCGGCAAGGCACGCAGCCGTGCGCGTGCGGCCTTGCCATACGCAGAAGCCATCACTCGTGCGGTCTCCGCCGTGGCCTCGCAGAACGACATCGATCACGTGCTGACCACAAAGGTGGACAACCCCACCCGCGCGGCAGTGCTGATCCTCACCAGCGACCGCGGTCTTGCCG
The DNA here is from genome assembly GCF_014874065.1 of Nesterenkonia halotolerans. NCBI lineage: Bacteria > Bacillati > Actinomycetota > Actinomycetes > Micrococcales > Micrococcaceae > Nesterenkonia > Nesterenkonia halotolerans. The sequence continues at coordinate 78,813 of NZ_JADBEE010000001.1, forward strand.
GCGCCTACTCCACCAATGTGCTCAAGCAGGGCGAGGCCCTGACGAAGCGGCTGCGTGAAGACGGCAAGGAAGTCCGCCCCTACCTCTATGGACGCAAGGCGCAGGCGTTCTACGACTTCCGCGAGCGGGAGTACGACCAGGTATGGACGGGTAACACGGACGCTCCCGAGGTGGAACGTGCTCAGGAGATCGGTCGCACCTTGGTGGACCGCTTCCTGCAGCCCACCGAGGAGGGCGGCGTGGACGAGCTGTACCTCGTCTACACCGAGTTCCAGTCCATGGTGAAGCAGGAGCCTGTGGCGCGACGTCTGCTGCCGCTGGCCTTCGTGGAGAGCGACGCCGAGGGTGAGCACGAGCCGAACCCGCTCTACGACTTCGAGCCGAACGCCGAGGAGGTGCTCGATGCGCTGCTTCCGCGGTACATCGAGTCCAAGATCTTCGCGGCGATGCTGGAAGCCTCGGCCTCCGAGCTCGCGGCACGCCAGCGGGCGATGAAGTCGGCTGCGGACAACGCAGACGATCTCATCAAGAAGTACACCCTGCTGCGCAACAACGCTCGCCAGGCAGAGATCACCCAGGAGCTCAGCGAGCTCATCGCGGGTGCCGACGCCTTGGCCGCGAGCTAGCCCACGGGGTACTCCCGCAGGCCTATAGACGTTTTGACATCATCCAAGATCAAGTGAAGTGAGAGAGATGACTGCCACTACTACAGAGCAGAGCTCCGGAGGAACCGCTCAGCCGGGTGCGACTGGTCGCATCGCGCGCGTGATCGGCCCGGTCGTGGACATCGAGTTCCCGGCCGACTCCATCCCATCGATGTACAACGCGCTCACCTCCGAGGTCACCCTCGGCGGAACGACGCGCAAGATCACCTTCGAGACCGCCGCACACCTGGGCGACAACCTCATCCGGGCGATCTCGCTGCAGGCCACTGACGGCCTGGTGCGCGGCACCCCGGTCCAGGACACCGGTTCTGCGATCTCCGTGCCGGTCGGCGAGTCCGTGAAGGGCCACATCTTCAACGTCCTGGGCGAGACCCTGGACATGCCGATCTCCGAGCTTGAGGTCACCGACCGCTGGCCGATCCACCGCTCGGCGCCGAACTTCGCGTCGCTCGAGGGCTCCACCGAGATGCTGGAGACCGGCATCAAGGTGATCGACCTGCTGACCCCCTACATCTCCGGCGGCAAGATCGGCCTCTTCGGAGGTGCCGGTGTCGGCAAGACGGTGCTCATCCAGGAGATGATCACCCGTGTGGCCCGCAACTTCGGCGGCACCTCGGTCTTCGCCGGCGTCGGCGAGCGTACCCGTGAGGGCAACGACCTCTGGGTCGAGATGGAAGAGGCAGGTGTCCTCAAAGACACCGCACTGGTCTTCGGCCAGATGGATGAGCCGCCAGGCACGCGTCTGCGTGTCGCGCTGAGCGCACTGACCATGGCGGAGTACTTCCGCGATGTGCAGAACCAGGACGTGCTGCTCTTCATCGACAACATTTTCCGCTTCTCGCAGGCCGGTTCCGAGGTCTCCACACTGCTGGGCCGCATGCCTTCTGCAGTGGGCTACCAGCCGAACCTCGCCGACGAGATGGGTGTGCTCCAGGAGCGCATCACCTCGACCCGCGGTCACTCCATCACCTCGATGCAGGCCGTCTACGTTCCTGCCGATGACTACACGGACCCGGCGCCGGCGAACGTGTTCGCCCACCTGGACGCGACCACGGAGCTCTCCCGTGCGATCGCCTCGCGTGGTCTCTACCCGGCTGTGGATCCGCTCACGTCGACCTCGCGCATCCTGGACCCGCAGTACGTGGGCCAGGAGCACTACGACACGGCGACCCGCGTGAAGCAGATCCTGCAGAAGAACAAGGAGCTGCAGGACATCATCGCGATCCTCGGCATCGACGAGCTCGGCGAAGAGGACAAGATCGTCGTCTCCCGCGCCCGCCGCATCGAGCAGTTCCTCTCGCAGAACACTTACACCGCCAAGCAGTTCACCGGTGTGGACGGTTCGACCGTGGGGATCAAGGACACCATTGAAGGCTTCAACGCCATCGCCAACGGTGACCTCGACCATGTGCCCGAGCAGGCGTTCTACAACGTCGGCGGCCTCGATGATGTCGAGCGCCTCTACGCCGAGATGCAGAAGAGGTCCTGATCATGGCGGAACTCGACGTGCAGGTGGTCGCCAGCGACCACGCGGTCTGGTCCGGCGCTGCCAAGTCCGTCCGCGGGCGCACAGTGGAGGGCGACATGGGAATTCTTCCCGGTCACACTCCGGTGCTGTCGCTGCTGGCGGAGGGCGAACTGCTCATCGATCCCGTCGAGGGCGCTCCGGTCAAGGCCAAGGTCAATGGCGGGTTCTTCTCGGTCGATTCGGATCGCGTGACCATCGTCGCCGATGACGCCGAACTCATCGAGGACTGAGCCAGACCTCCCACGAGCTCAGCACACCAAGAGCGGGCCCGGTCTCCATCATGGAGACCGGGCCCGCCCTTGGTCTGTCCTGCTGCAGCTGGGGGGGGCGTCTAGAAGAGGCGGGAGTCGGCGTCGTCGACGCCGCGCATCGCATCATAGTCCAGGACCAGGCAGCGGATGCCGCGGTCTTCGGCGAGCGTGCGCGCCTGGGGCTTGATCTGCTGAGCGGCGAAGATCCCCTGTACCGGTGCCAGCAGGGGATCCCTGTTGAGCAGCTCCAGATAGCGCGTGAGCTGCTCCACGCCGTCGATGTCTCCGCGGCGCTTGAGCTCCACGGCGACGTGGCCCTGCGGACCACGTGCCAGCAGATCCACGGGGCCGATGGGGGTGGGGTGTTCCCGGCGGATGAGCCGGTGGCCGGCTCCGAGAAGCTCGATCTGCTCCGCGAGGAGGCGCTGCAGATCAGATTCCACGCCGTCCTTGACGAGCCCCGGATCTGCGCCGAGCTCGTGGGAGACGTCTTCGTGGATCTCGCTGATGAGGATGCTGAGCGTGTCATCGCTCTTGGTGGCAGACACCGTCCAGACCTCGGAGATGCCTGCCTCGATCTGCTGGGCATCGGGCGCGGTGATCCGCAGGGTGGCCGGGGGAGACATCCAGTTCAGCGGCTTATAGGAGCCGCCGTCGGAGTGGATGAGCACTCCGCCGTCGGCCTTGACCATCAGCAGGCGCGTGGCCTGGGCCAGATGGGCATTGAGCCGGCCGGAATATGACACTGAACAGGTCGCAATCACCAATCGCACGGTGACTGATCCTACCCGCTCCGGCTGCCGCCCGGTGCATCGCGACCACGTATCTCGCGATCACCTGGAACAATGGGGTCATGGCGAAGTCAGCGAAGGGGTCAGGGCGCCGCGGGTCGAAGTGGCAGCGCGAGCACAGGCCGCTCTCCGCCGGAGTCTTCGGCCAGGGAGCGTTCTCCTCCGGGACCGTGCGCCGCCGCGACGGCGAGTACCACGTCCGCCACATCTCGGCCTCCGCCGCCCAGAAGCAGTACACCTGCCCTGGCTGCCACCTTCCGGTCTCCGCGGGGACCGCCCATGTGGTGGCCTGGCGAGCGGACTCCATCTTCGGCGACGAGCATGCGGCGGCGGACCGGCGGCACTGGCACAGCCATTGCTGGCGGATCGGCTGAGCTCGGGACAGGCCTTGTCCGCTATCGTGCGTCTTGGCGGCGGATCAGGACCTCGCGGGTCAGCAGCATGACGGCAGCCGCGGTGGGAATTGCCATGAGCGCGCCGAGCACACCGAGCAGTGTGCCCCCGGCGAGCACCGAGATCACGACGACGGCGGCCGGGATCCGCACGGCGTGCGCCATGATTCGTGGCGAGACCAGGTACGCCTCGACCTGCAGATAGACGAAGTAGATCGCCGCGAAGGTCGCCGCGGTCTGCCAGTCCACGGTCAGCGCCACGAGGGTGACCAGTGTGCCGCCGGTGACCGGGCCCACCAGCGGGATGAAGGCCAGAACCCCCGCGACCACGGCGAAGAGCACCCCGAAGGGAACACCCGCGATGCTGATCGCGATGAAGGCGACCACCCCGTTGAGCGCGGCCACGAAGGCCTGGCCCATCACATAGTGCCCGACCCCGTCGAGGATCCGATCCCCCAGATGCTGCACCCGCTCCCGCGAGGAGCGCGGCGCCAGCCGGTAGCTCCAGGCGGTCATCACCGGCAGCGAGGACAGGAAGTAGATGGCCAGCACGAAGACGACCAGCGTGCCAAGCGCCGTGGTGAGGATGGCGGTCCCCACCCCGAAGAGTCCGCCCAGGGCGTTGGTGACATTGCCGGGATCCGAGATGAACCGATTGACCTCCGCGTCGATGATCTCTTGGACCTGGAAGTCCTCATCGATGCGTTCGAACCACTCTGAGCTCGAGATGCCCTCGACCAGCCGGGGAAGGGATCCGAGAAAGGTGCTGGTCTGCTCGGTGACCATGGGCGCCAGGGCGGCGATGACCGTGGAGACCACACCGAGGAAGACTGTGATGGTGACCGCGACCCCGGCCGGGCGGGGGAAGCCCGCGCGTTCCAGGCTTCGCACCACCGGATCCAGACCGATGGCGATGAATAGCGCCGCCGCGATCCAGACCAGCAGCTGCGTGTTGGCCTGGGCGACGTAGAAGACCAGCAGTGCCAGTCCGACGCCGACGGCGAGCATGAACCCGGTATAGATCGGGCGGGAGGCGTAGGTGGCGGCCTTCTCCATCGTTCCCGCGGCGACAGGAGGCAGACCATACCGGTCCAGCTCCGCCACCGGTCGGCGCGGGGCGCGCTTCGGGCGGCGCAGCCGGTAACGGCGTGCAAGGCCGCGAAGTCGGGCCTTGGGCGGCGGGTTCCGCTCGGAGTCTGTCACGCGTTCAGCCTATCCATCTGCCGGGCCGGGATCTGCATTGACGCGCGTCGGACCGTCCAGCCGATACCCAGACTGTGATCTTATTGTTATCTTCGGTATTCTAGACCGCTGGACCCCTCGCCTCCCCCGATCAAGGACTTCTCACCCGTGCGCTTTCCCGCTTCCATCATCACTTTCATTCTGGGCCTGCTGCTGGCAGGGATAGGAGTGGGCCTGTTGACCGTCTGGGCCTCCGACGAGGTCCCCACCGCGCAGACACAGCAGGTGGACGAGGCGCCGCTCACCGTGATCAGCGACGATCTGATCGACGAAGAGGCTCAGCGCGAAGAGTTCATGATCTCGGCCGAGGGGGAGTACACCCTGGCCCTTGCACGCACCCAGGACATCGAAGCCTGGGTCGGCGACGCCGCTCACGTCACCATCGGAGCGGTCCAAGAGGGCCAGGACGATGCTGAGGCCACCATCGAGACGCAGTTCGTCGAGGGCGAGGCCACCGTGCCGGATCCCGCCGATTCGGACCTCTGGGTGGCAAGCGAGACCACCGAGGGGGACCTGCGCTACGGCTGGAGCGCACCGGACGACAGCGGCGACTGGAGCCTGCTGATGTTCCGTGACGGCGAGCAGCCGGCTCCCAGCACCGTCAGCGTCGAGCTGGAGGAAGAGTCCGATCACCTGGTCGGCACCGTGCTGATCGTGCTCGGCGCGCTGCTGGTTCTGCTGGGGCTCTTCCTGTTCCTGCGCTCACGCAAGTCCCGCGACGCGAAGCGTGGCGAGAAGTTCGACCGTCGCGAGGGCAAGAACCGGACCGCAGCGACTACCGGGATCGGCTCCGCGCCGTCCGCGGCTGCCTCCGGCACCGAGTCCAGCGGCACTGCGCAGGGCATCGCCGGCGTCGCTCTGGGCGCCGCCACGGTGAGCACCAACGACGCCGCGGAGGACGACAGCCACACGGTGGAGGGTGACACCGACACCGCGGCGACCGGACATGACGAGACCGGAACACTGGCCGCATCCACGGAGGACGAGATGACGCACCAGCCGCACACCACGGACGCGGACCCCACCGAGGTCCACCCCCAGGTCCCCACCGAGGAACCGCGCGAATCTTCCGAGGATCCCGACGCGACCGGCATCATCGAGCCCATCGATTCGGATCCGGCCGACGCCGACACGCTCCACACTGAGGCGCCCGAGGCCCAGAACCCCGAGGACGGCACGGACGGCACCGAGGGGCGCACCTGGCGCAGTCGATCGGTGGCCACTGCCGCGGCGCTCTCCCTTGCGCTGAGCCCCGCCGTGCTGGCGTCCGACGCCGAGCCCACTCCGGGTGAGAGTGAGCAGACAGAAGACGTCGAAGCCGACGAGGTGGAGCCCGACGACGACGCCGGCTATTCCGTCCTGCTGGAATCTCAGCTGCAGGGCATCATCGACGACATCGCCGAGCACACCACTGAGGCCGATGAAGCCTTCGACGCCGAGCTTCTTGCTCCTCGAGTCTCCGGCAACGCCGAGACGGTCCGGGAGCTGACCTACCGCAATCATGAGCTCGACGAGGATGTCATGCCCGATGCCATCGGCACCGAGATCCTCAGCGCGGCCGTCACCTCCGGCAGCGACTTCCCGCGCCAGGCGGTGGTCATCACTCAGGAGGCCGAGGCTGAGATCCCTCAGGTGCTGGTGATCGAGCAGGCCTCCCCACGGGAGAACTACGAGCTCATCCAGTCGGTGCTCATGGTCCCGGGCACCGAGTTCCCCGCCATCTCCGCCGAGGACGGCGGCGTGGAATCCGTCGATCCCACGGAGGAGGAGGCTGTGTTCGCCGCGAACCACGCCATGGAGCGTACGGCGGTCTTCCTGAACAACAGCGAGTACTACTTCGGCAACAATGTCGAAGACAACGCCTACATCGAGGATCTCCAGGCGTACCAGGACGAGCTGCGCGAGAGCGCCGAGGACCTCGAGATCTCCTACACCCGTCCACTCATCGGTGAGGGCTCCACCGCGATGCGTCTTCCGGATGGCTCCGTGCTCGCCGTGGGCAGCTTCGACTCGACCACTCAGCTTCGCCCGGAGGATGGTGCCTCCATCAACTTCTCCGGCGTGAGCGCAGAGCTGGCCGAGACCGAGTCCACCACCGCAGATGCAGACATCATCAACCGCGAATCGATGATCCTGCACATCCCGGCCGAGAACGACGAGAAGGTCGTGGTCCTGGGCGTCCACGATATTGTGAACGAGGTCAATATCCTCGACTGATCTCCGCACCAGGAGATTCGTCCCCAGGTCCGCCACGATGGACGCCGACGCGCAAGGAGAGCTGCAGTGACAGATTCCGCTCAGGAGCCACAGTCTCGACGAGTCGATACCAGGGGAGCGGTGGATCTCTCCGCCCTCGCCCCCTCCCCGGCGCAGGCTGCGCCTCAGGGTGCAGGGGCACCACCGGCGGGGTCTTCGGCTGACAGCTGGGCCGTGGCGGTGCAGCCGCAGCAGCTCCAGCAGGTGGTGGAGCTTTCTTCGCAGGCGCCGGTGATCGTGCTGATCTTCGGTGCGGACGCCGCCTCGGCGACCATGAAGACGACCCTCGAGGATCTCGTCGACGCCCAGCAGGGCCGCATCCTGCTTGCCGAGATCGACGCCTCCGCCCATCCTGAACTGGCCCAGAGTGCTGACCAGGTTCCGGTGGCGACCGCCTTCATCGGAGGCAGGCCGGTGGGGGAGTTCGACTCCTCGGTGCCCAGCGAACAGCTGGGTCAGCTGGTGACCCAGATGGTCCAGATGGCCACCCAGAACGGCATGACCCAGAAGCTTCCGCCGCAGTCCACGAGGGCCGCCCAGGGTGCGGAGGGGTCCGAGGCTCCGGCGGAGCCAGAGCTGCCCCCGCTGCACCAGGAGGCGCAGGACGCCCTGGAGGCAGGGGACTACGCGAAGGCCGCCGCAGCCTACGAGCGTGCGATCAAGGAGAAGCCCGACGACGAGGACGCGAAGATCGGTCTTGCGCAGGTGAAGCTGCTGCGGCGCACCGCAGGTGTCGACATCGCGCAGACTCGTCAGCTCGGGGCCGATCAGCCCGATGACGTCCAGGCACAGATCGCGGTGGCCGACGTCGACATCCTCGGCGGCCATGTCGAGGACGGTCTGTCCCGGCTCGTCCGGTTCATCCAGACCCACTTCGGTGAGGACCGAGAAGCCGCGCGCGCTCACCTGGTGGAGCTGTATTCCATCGTCGGTGACAGCGATCCTCGCGTGTCGAGCTCGCGCAAACAGCTCGCACGCGCCCTGTTCTGAGTCCTGCCCCCGTGGCGTCAGGGTTCCGACAGAAAATGTACGCCTCAGGACTGAGGCAGGGTCTGACCTGGGCTGTGTAGGCTCATCTGCATGAGTGCCCCCAGCCTGACGACGCCCGCCCTGCGGTTGAACGGATTGTCCAAACGATTCGGACAGACACCCGCCGTAGAGGACCTGCACCTCGACGTTCCCCGCGGATCCTTCTACGGATTCGTCGGTCCCAACGGAGCGGGCAAGACCACCACGCTCTCCATGGCCACCGGGCTGCTGCGCCCCGATGCTGGCACCGCAGAGGTGGTCGGCGTCGACGTCTGGGCACGACCCAGCGAGGCCAAGCGCAGCATGGGTGTGCTGGCGGACGGCGTGCTGCTCTTCAACAAGCTCACCGGAGCCCAGCTGGTGACCTATGCCGGTCTGCTCCGTGGCATGGACCGGGAGACCGTGCAGGAACGCACGGCCGATCTGCTGCGCGTCCTCGGTCTTCAGGACGCGGCCGGAAAGCTGGTGCAGGACTATTCGGCAGGCATGACCAAGAAGATCGCGCTGGCCTCGGCCATGGTCCACGCCCCGGAGCTGCTGGTGCTCGATGAACCCTTCGAGGCAGTGGACCCGGTCTCCGCACGCACCATCCGGGGACTGCTGGAGTCCTACGTCGCCTCCGGCGGCACGGTGATCCTCTCGAGTCACGTGATGGATCTGGTCCAGCGCATGTGCTCCCATGTGGGGATCATCTCGGAGGGACGGCTGCTCGCCTCGGGGACGCTGCAGGAGGTCCAGGGCGACGTCGACCTCGAGACCCGGTTCGTCGAGCTGGTCGGGCTTGAAGGCGGAGATCAGGAGCTCTCGTGGTTGCGGCTCTGATCCGGCTCAAGAAGGACCTCACGTTCAACAGCTTCGGCCAGTCCGCCTGGCATATCCTCGGGACGGTCTTCGCCGGGCTCTATGGCCTCGGCATCGTCGTGATGCTCTTCGTGCTGCAGGTCGGCTCGGGCAGCCCCGCAGAGGTGGACCCAGAGATGGTCCGCACCGTGAGTGTGCTCATGGGCTCTGCGGTGTTCCTGCTGTGGCTGATCCTGCCGGTGTTCATCTCTGGTGCGGACACCACCATGAATCCGCGCCAGTTCGTCACCTACGGGATTCCTCGCAGGTCGCTGATCCTGGGAATGGCGCTGACCGGATTGATCTCCATCGGCGCCGTGCTGACCTTCATCTGGCTGATCGGTCAGGTCGCGCACTGGCGCTGGGATCCGGCGGCGGCCCTCACCGCGGCGGTGACGCTGCCGCTGCTGCTGGTCAGCTTCAGTCTGGTCTCGCAGGCCGTGACCACCTCGATCAGCGCCTGGCTGAGCGGTCGCCGGGCACGTGACGTCCTGGCCATCCTCGCGCTGACGGTGATGGTGATGGCCTATCCGATCGTCGTCGGACTCGAGGCCGCCTTCTCCTCGCTCGAGGCCGCGCTTCCCGCCGTGGTGGACTTCCTCGCCCTGACCCCGCTGGGTGCTGGAGCCGCCATGCCCGCAGATGCGGCCGCGGGGAACTGGGCGGCCCTGGCTCTGCGCCTGCTCATCATGGCGGCCACGCTCGGGGTGGCGGTGCTCGTCATCCGGGCAGGGCTGGTGAAGATCACCGAGCAGCCCTCGGTGCGGGGCTCCGCAGCTTCGAAGAGCGCCACCGGAGTGGGCCTGTTCGAACGATTCCCAGCCACGCCCTGGGGAGCGGTGGCGGCACGGGCCACCACCTATTGGCTCAAAGACACGCGATACGGCGGCACGCTCGTGGTGCTTCCCGCCCTCGTGATCCTCGCTGTGGTGATGTACTTCCAGTTTGACCAGCCCTGGGTGCTGCTCGCGCTCGGTCCGTTCTTCGGCCTGACCCTGGGCTTCGCGATCTCGGCGGACATCTCCTATGACAACTCCGCCTTCGCCATGCATGTGACCACCGGCGTCAGCGGGGTCGCCGACCGGCTGGGGCGACTCGTCGGACTGATGACCTTCGCGCTGCCGGTCACAGCGGTCACAGCTCTGGTGCCGGCGCTGTTGTTCACCGAGCCCGATGTCACATTGGTCCTCCTGGGGGTCAGCCTGGGCATGCTCGGCAGCGCCGCAGGGCTCTCCTGCCTGATCTCGGCGCGGTTCACCTATCCGGTGCCCAAGCCCGGTGACGGCCCGCTGAGTCAGCCCTCGGGATCCACCGGACGGCTGATGGCGGTCCAGCTCGGGACCATGATCGCCTCGCTGCTGCTGATGCTCCCGGAGCTCGCCCTGGTCGCGGCATGGCTGTTGGGAGACGTTTCATGGCTGGCCTGGGTGCTCGCGCTGGGATCGGTGCTCAAAGGCCTGGCCCTGTGCTGGGCGGGAGTGCGTGTGGGTGCCCGCGTCTATGAGCGCTCCCAGCCCGAGCTCTTCCAGCAGGTCATCCAGTACTAGACCGGCGGATCCTGGCGGGGTGGATGATCTGCGCGCCGAGGCTCGGTAGAATGGACTCCATGATGGTCAATGAGAATGGATTCCTCCCTGCTGATGTCCACCCCAGCCTGCGGAGTTCACGCCTGGACCGGCCCGTCCGCATGCATACCGCGGATCCCGACGCCGCTCCGGCCCCCGGTGGTGCCGCCACGATTGAGCGCGAGCATCAGGAGCAGCTCTCGGAGCCCGGCGACCACGAGCGCTTTGCCCACTACGTGAACAAGAATCGCATCATGGAGTCAGCATTGGAGGGCGGTGCCGTGGTCGCGCTCTGCGGCAAGGTCTGGACTCCCTCCCGCGACCCGCAGAAGTTCCCGGTCTGCCCGGAATGCAAAGAGATCTACGAAGAGATGCAGGGCGGAGACGGCGACGGCGAGGGCAAGTCCGGCGGCGACTCCGGCGGCAAGCGTGGCTTCTTCGGCTTCGGCCGCAGCTGATCCCCGCTAATCTACGACACTGTGGAGCAGTTTGAGACGCTGTTCGACGTCGGCACCGACGTCGGCAGATCCCTTCCCCCGGTCTATCCCCACCGCGCGGCGCACGGCACCGCCGGCACTCTGCGGCAATGGCAGCAGGAGGCCCTGGACCGCTACATCCAGAAGCGGCACAAGGACTTCCTCGCGGTCGCGACCCCTGGAGCCGGCAAGACCACCTTCGCGCTGCGCGTGGCCAAGCTGCTCGTGGAGTCCGGTGAGGTCAACCGCATCTATGTGGTCGCCCCCACCGAACACCTCAAGCGCCAGTGGGCAGATGCCGCCGGGCGGGTGGGCCTTGCCCTGGACCCCAACTTCAAGAACTCCGACGGACGGCACGGACGCCAGTACATCGGCGTCGTCGTGACCTACGCGCAGGTGGCGAACAAGCCTGCGCTGCATCGGAACAAGACCGAGGCCGGCCGCACGCTGGTCATCTTCGACGAGATCCACCATGCCGGTGACGCGCTGTCCTGGGGCGATGGTGTGCGTGAGGCCTTCGATCCGGCCGTGCGCCGTCTGGCACTGACGGGCACCCCGTTCCGCTCCGACACCTCACCGATCCCGTTCGTGGAGTATGTGGAGGATGCCAGCGGGGTGCGCCGCTCCAAGGCGGACTACGCCTACAGCTATGGACCCGCGCTGAAGGACCGTGTGGTGCGCCCGGTGGTCTTCATGGCCTATTCGGGGAACATGCGCTGGCGCACCTCCAGCGGCGAGGAGATGGAGGCCCAGCTCGGTGCCGCAGCCACCAAGGACATCACGAACCACGCCTGGCGCACGGCGCTGAACCCTGAGGGAGAGTGGATCCCCTCGGTGCTCAAGGCCGCGCATCAGCGACTGCTCAAGGTCCGCGACAAGATCGACGACGCCGGCGGCCTGGTCATCGCCACCGACCACGAAGCCGCCCGCGCCTATGCCGCCCAGCTCGATGAGCTCACCGGCCAGAAGACCACGGTGGTGCTCTCCGATGACAAGGACGCCTCGAACCGGATCGAGGAGTTCTCCGCGGACAGTTCCAAACTGTGGATGGTCGCCGTCCGCATGGTCTCGGAGGGGGTCGACGTCCCGCGGCTCTGCGTGGGTGTCTACGCGACCTCCACCTCCACCCCGCTGTTCTTCGCCCAGGCCGTGGGGCGCTTCGTGCGCCTGCGCAAGAAGGCAGAGGTCGCCTCGGTCTTCCTGCCCTCGGTCCCGGTGCTCACAGACCTGGCCAATGAGATGGAGCAGGAGCGCGATCACGCCCTGGACGTGCCGCGCACCGCGGCAGAAGACGCCGAGGAGAACCTCGACGACGACCTGCTCGAAGAGGCGAACCGAGAGGAACGCGGCTCCGAGGCGATGGACCGCGGAGAGTTCGCCGCACTGCACTCCAATGCCGCCTTCGACAAGGTCCTCTTCGAGGGCAACGAGTTCGGGCTCGGCGGTGCCATGGGATCAGAGGAGGAGATGGACTTCCTCGGCATCCCCGGACTGCTGGAGCCCGAGCAGGTCTCCACTCTGCTGCGTCAGCACCAGGCGGATCAGCTGCGCCGCAAGCCGCAGGACTCCGCCGCCGCCGAACCGGTGGTGGACCACCGTCAGCTCAAGTCTCTGCGCGCGACGCTGAACAAGTCGGTCTCGGCCTATGCGGCCAAGACCGGCATGCACCAGGGCAGCATCCACACGAAGCTTCGGGACGCCTGTGGGGGACCGGCAGTGGGTCAGGCCACGCAGGCCCAGCTGGAGCAGCGGCTGAAGAAGATCCAGATGTGGTTCGTGGGACGGAAATGACCCGCCGCGGCGGGGCTGCAGGTCCTGGGGGCTACAGGTCCTCGAGGCTGAGGACCTCCAAGTCAGCGGCGCTGAACTCCCGGTAGGTCTCCTCCACGGAATCCTCGCTGACCCCCACCGTGAGTTCACGGATGACACGCACCCGGTAGTCGTTCTCCACGGCGTCCAGGACGGTGGCGCGCACGCAGTGGTCGGTGGCGATGCCCACAATGGTCACGGCATCGATGTCCTGGGTGTCGAGCCAGGCATGCAGATCGAGTGAGGAGTCGGACACCGCCGCAGCGGGTGCCACCTTCGTGCCGTTCTCGCCCTCCAGGCTGCCGACCTTCTCCGGGTCGCCCTGCAGGCCTTCGAATCCGGAGTACCCATCCGAGTAGAGGCCCTTGAGGAAATGGGCATCCACGTGCTCGGTGTCGAGGTTGGGGTGCAGCTCGGCGCCGGGGGTTCCTGCGACGCAGTGCACAGGCCAGCTGGTGGAGAAGTCCGGGGTCTCAGAGAAGTGCCGACCAGGCTCGATGTGCCAGTCCTGCGTGGTGAGGATCGCGTCGTAGTCGGCGTAGCTGTCATCGAGGAACTCACTGATCTCACTGGCCACGCGGGCCCCGCCTTCAACTGCCAGGGCGCCGCCCTCGCAGAAGTCCTGCTGCACATCGACGATGATCAGTGCGTGGGCCACTGTGTCCTCCTGCTCGGGCGATTCGTGAACTCTCCTGTGTGACGCAGCATCCTCCGCGCCGCACAGGAACCACGTTACTTGTTCTGCCCCGCCGCAGCGAGATCGAACTCCTCCGTGACCAGAGCCGCGTTCGCCGCTGCGCCGGCGAAGCTCCCCATCGCCATGGACATCGGAACGGTGGCCATCGGGTTCGCGACATTGCCCACCGCCCAGATGCGGTCATGCGAGGTCGTCCCCATCGCGTCCACCTTCAGGAAGCTGCCCACGGGCGTCTCTTCGCGGTCCAGATCCAGACCTCGCAGGTAGTGGTCGCGGGGAAGGTGCGCTCCGGCGGTGAAGATCGCGTCCACCGCGACCGAGCGGCCATCCTCGAGCACCACGGCGTGAACCGCTCCGCCATCTCCGGTCACCTCCACCACCGGGGTGGGATCGACGACGACGCCGCGGGACTCCAGGCGCTGAATCGTCTCAGCGGGGAGTTCTCCCGCGCCGGCGCTGAAGAACGTGAGCCGGTCGCTCCACTGGCGGATCAGCTGTGCCTGATGCACCTGCATCGGCGTGGTGGCCAGGACCGCCAGGCCCTGTCCGCGGACCTCCCACCCGTGGCAATACGGACAGTGCAGCACGCTGCGTCCCCAGCGTTCGGCGAGCCCTGGAATGGCGGGGAGCTCGTCGGTCAGGCCCGATGCGGCGATGACGCTGCGGGCGAAGAGCTGCGTCCCTGAATCCAGCGTCACCACCAGCTCGCGCGGCCCGGAGCTGCGAGTCGACTCACTGACCCGATGCACCCCGGCGTCCACACGCTCGACACCGTAGTGGGCGGCTTCCTCGAGCCCGACTCGGATCAGCTCCTCCGGGGATGTCCCATCATGGCCGAGCACGTTGTGCATCTGTGCGGCGTATCGGTTTCTCGGGGTGCCGGTGTCGAGGATCAGGGTCCGGCGCAGGGCACGCCCCAACGACTGTGCGGCGCTGAGACCCGCCGCTCCGGACCCGATGATGATGGCGTCATACACTTCTGCTTCTGCTGTGCTGTTCATGGCTCCAGCATGCGCCGGCTCAGAACCGGGTGAAAGACGTCTTGCCGAAATGGCAAGAACTTGTCATGATGAGCCGCATGGAAGAACTCGCCCAATTGGGCCTGCGGCTGCGCTCCGCACGCACCGCCCGCGGCTGGACGCTGGACCGACTGGCGCGCGGCGCAGGAATATCGCCGAGCACGCTCTCCCGGCTGGAGTCGGGGAAGCGGCAGGCCAGCCTGGAGCTGCTCCTGCCGATCACCCGCGCGCTGGGCGTCACCGTGGATGAGCTGCTGGTCTCTTCGAGCCCGGATCCGCGTGTGCAGCGAGACGCCTGGGAGCGCAACGGGATGCTGGTGCAGCCGCTGTCGCCGGAGACCTCTCCGGTGCACACCTTCAAGATCAGGTACGTGCCGCGCCCGCCGATCACCGAGCTGGGAAGCCACGATGGATACGAGTGGCTGTATGTGCTCTCTGGCCGACTGCGGCTGCAGCTCGGTGAGGAGGAGATCCTGCTGCGGGCCGGTGAGGCCGCCGAGTTCGACACCCTGCGACCCCACGGTCTCAGCGCCGTCGGGCCGGAGGACGCCGAGGTGATCTGCATCCTCAACGAGGCCGCCGTGAACACGCACGCAGAGGACCACGCGGCAGTCCACGCGGCGGCCCGCGCACAGACCCGCCCCGCGCAGCCCCGGCAGGAGCTCAGCTGAAGATCGTGGGAAGCACCGGGTCGCCGTGCTGCAGGCGTTTGGCAGCCGCCGGCAGTTCGGCCAGAGAATCCGTGTGCCGCTGCGCAGCCCGGCGCACGCCCTCCGCACCGAGATGCTGGGACTGGACCTCACCGCCGAGCACCATCGGCACGATGAGCTCCCGGGTCCGCGCCCCGTGAGCCTCGGGTGCTGTGCCGATGCCGATCAGCTCGGCCTCGGCCCGCCCGCCAGCGTCGAAGCTGCGGACCGGGTGCTTCACCCCGCCGACGCTCTTCTTGCCTTCGGCCTTCTTGGCCACGGAGACGGAGTCGCCGTCGTCGTCGGTGCGGGCCACGAGCTTGTAGACCATGGCCGCCGTGGGGGAGCCGCCACCGGTGACCAGCTTCGTGCCCACGCCGTAGGAGTCCACCGGAGCCGCCTGCAGCCGCGCGATGGCGTGCTCATCCAGATCCGAGGACACGATGATCCTGGTGCCGGTGTTCCCCAGAGAGTCCAGCAGCGCGCGGACCTCGCGGGCCTGTTCCACGAGGTCTCCGGAATCCAGCCGCACCGCGCCGAGCTCTTCTCCGGCGATCTCCACGGCGCGACGGACCGCGGTGGGGACGTCGTAGGTGTCGACCAGCAGGGTGGTCCCCGGGCCGAAGGCCTTGACCTGCGCCTCGAAGGCCTCCTCCTCTGAATCATGCAGCAGCGTGAACGCATGGGCCGCAGTGCCGATCGTGGGCAGCCCCCAGCGTCGGCCCGCCTCCAGGTTCGAGGTGGCGGTGAAGCCGGCGACGGCGGCGGCCCGGGCGGAGGCCACGGCGCTGAGCTCCTGAGTGCGTCGGGACCCCATCTCCACGCACGGCCGTGCTCCGGCGGCGAGGCTCATGCGCGAGGCTGCGGAGGCGATCGCGGAATCGTGGTTGAGCACAGAGAGCACAAAGGTCTCGAGCAGGCATGCCTCGGCGAAGCTGGACTCGACGCGCAGCACCGGGGAGTCGGGCATGAACACCTCGCCCTCGGCATAGCCGTGGATGTCGCCGCGGAAGCGGTAGTCGGCGAGGAAGTCCAGGGTGGGCTCGTCGACGATTCCCTGCTCCGCCAGCCAATCGATCTCCGCGGCGCCGAACTGGAACTGCTCCAGGCCTTCGAGCAGCCGACCGGTCCCGGCCACCACGCCATAGCGTCGACCGGCCGGGAGATGCCGGGTGAAGACCTCAAAGACGCAGCGACGCTCGGCGGCGCCCGAAGCGAGGGCCGCCTGCACCATGGTCAGTTCGTACTGATCGGTGAGCAGGGCGGTGGACTGGGTGGCTGCGGGTTCACGTGTCACTGCCCCAGCGTAGAATACGGAGCATGAGTTCAGCGCAAGGATCCACGCTCAGCCGCGAGGAGACTGACCTCGATTCCGAGTTCTCCCGGCTCCTCTCCGCCCAGCGCCCGTACCAGGTGGTCGTCTGGAATGACCCCGTGAACCTGATGACCTACGTCAGCTGGGTGTTCCGCAGCTACTTCGGCCACTCCAAGGCACGCGCCAAGGAGCTCATGCTCCAGGTCCATCACCAGGGCCGCGCTGTGGTCTCCCATGGTCCGCGAGAGAAGGCCGAGCAGGACGTGACGGCGATGCATCAGTTCGGGCTCCAGGCGACCCTGGAAGAGGCCGAGTAGTCCGTGGCCACTGCTTTCCGCGCCACGACCAAGGGATACCGCGCCGATCTGGACCAGCACGAGCGCCGTCTGCTCAGCTCCCTGTGCGCCGATGTCATCACGCTGCTTCAAAACCGTGAGAAGGAGACGACGGCGGCACCGGACAGCGCCTCCGAGGACCCCGACTTCGCGCACTTCCGGGCCGAGATGGCCGGTCTGGGAGGTGACGAGCCGCTGGCTGCGCCGACGGATGAGGTGCTGCGTCGGCTGCTTCCGGATGCGCTGGCCGATGAGGAGGAGGCAGGACATTTTCGTCGGTTGAGCGAGAACTCGCTGCGCGGCGCCAAGCTTGCGGACCTGCGCACCGCGCGGATGCTCCTGGAGAGCTCCCCGGTCAGCATCCAGGAGGATGTGGCCCCCATGTTCGGGCGCGCCCTCAACGACCTGCGGCTGACGTTGGCCAGCCGGCTGAATCTGGAGACCGAGGAGGACGCCGAGCGCGTGCATGAGCTGGCACTCGCCTCGCGGTCCAAGGACTCCGAGTCCTTCATGGCAGAGATCTACACCTTCATCACCTGGCTGCAGGAATCCCTCTTCACCGCCATGACCGAGTTTCTCCCGGAGGACGAGACCGACGAGGACACGGGCGCCGCATGAACGCATCCGCTCCGGTGGGCATCTTTGATTCCGGAGTCGGAGGCCTCACCGTCGCCCGCGCCGTGCTGGATCAGCTGCCGGGGGAGTCCATCACCTACCTCGGTGACACCGCCCATGGGCCCTACGGCCCGCTGCCCATCGCCCGGGTGCGGGCCCACGCGCTGGGCGTCATGGACGAGCTCGTCGACTCCGGAGTCAAGGCGCTGGTCATCGCCTGCAACTCCGCCTCGGCGGCGGTCCTGCGCGATGCGCGGGAGCGCTATACCGACCGTCACGGGATACCGGTCATCGAGGTCATCCAGCCGGCCGTGCGCCGGGCAGCATCTGCTACCCGCAACGGGAGCATCGGCGTCATCGGCACCAGCGCCACCGTGGGCTCGGGCGCCTACGAGGACAGCTTCGCAGCAGCCCCGCAGCTGAAGATCACCTCGGCTGCCTGTCCGCAGTTCGTGGAGTTCGTCGAACGCGGCGTGACCGCGGGGGAGGACCTGCTCCAGGCGGCCCGGGAGTATCTCGCCCCGCTCGAGGCCGCGAACGTCGACACCCTGGTCCTCGGCTGCACCCACTACCCCCTGCTCACCGGGGTCATCTCCTATGTGATGGGCGAGCAGGTCACCCTGGTCTCCTCCGCCGAGGAGACCGCCAAGGACCTCTACCGCGCGCTCACCCAGCACGGGCTCCAACGCCCCCTCGGCTCGCAGGACCGCCCCGGCCCGGCTGCGGTGCACACCTTCCTCTCCACCGGAGACGCCGAGGCATTCCGGGTCCTGGCCCGTCGATTCCTCGGTCCCGAGGTGCGCGGAGTGCAGCAGGTGGACCACGTGCGGGAGGCCTATCCCACTGGTGTGATTCAGCGGATCACTCCCGCTATGCTGGCCGGAGCGCAGGATGACTGAAGGGGAGCAACGCACCATATGAAACTCACCATCATCGGGTGCAGCGGGTCTTTCCCCGGCCCGGAGTCCCCGGCGTCGTGCTATCTGCTGACCGCCGACTACCAGGGCCGCACCTGGCGAGTGGTCGTGGATCTGGGCAATGGGGCCCTGGGGAAGCTGCAGCAGCACCTCGCGCTGGAAGACATCGACGCCGTGTGCCTCTCGCACCTGCACCCGGACCACTACATGGACCTGTGCGGTCTCCACGTCGCCATCCGATGGCGTCCAGGCGGGTGGCCAGGGAAGCATGTGCCGGTCTACGGACCTTCGACCACCGATCAGCGCATCGCCAGCGCCTACGGGATGGACCCCAACCCGGGGATGCACCCGGACTTCGACTTCAAGACCTGGCAGCCCCAGCAGGCCGAGACGATCGGACCCTTCACCATCACCCCGGTTCCCGTGCGTCACCCCATCGAGGAGGCATACGCGCTGCGCATCGACGTGGCGGCGGAAGCCTCGGCGGACGGTCTGCCGCACACGCTGACCTATTCGGGAGACACCGACGCCTGTGACGGACTTCTCGAGGCGGCCCGGGACGCTGACCTGTTCCTCTGCGAGGCGGCCTTCGAGGACGGCCGGGACGATCACATCGAGGGTGTCCACCTCAACGGGCACCGAGCCGGAATCACCGCACGCGAGGCAGGGGTGGGTCGCCTGCTGCTGACCCACATCCCCGTCTGGACCTCGCAGCGGGTGCTCCTCGCCCGCGCCAGAGAACAGTACAGCGGAGACCTCGCCGTCGCCGTCGCCGGTGTCAGCTACGAGATCGGCGGAACCAGAAACACACCACATGAAGAGAGTGAGAAGTGACCATCACTAATCTGCGAACCGACGGACGAGCAGCCGATGAGCTTCGTCCGGTCACCATCACCCGGCACTGGAGCGCCCATGCCGAAGGCTCGGCGCTGATCGAGTTCGGCGGCACCCGGGTGCTGTGCACCGCCTCCTTCGAGTCCAATGTGCCGCGCTGGCTCAAGGGACAGGGAGCAGGCTGGGTCACGGCCGAATATTCGATGTTGCCGCGCGCCACGAACACCCGCTCTGCTCGGGAGGCGGTCAAGGGGAAGATCGGTGGCCGCACCCACGAGATCTCGCGACTCATCGGACGCTCGCTGCGGGCCGTGGTGGACACCAAGGCACTGGGCGAGAACATGATCACGCTGGACTGCGACGTCCTCCAGGCCGACGGCGGCACCCGCACGGCCGCCATCACCGGTGCCTTCGTGGCGCTGGCCGATGCAGTGGAGTGGGCGCGCAGCGAAGGCCACGTGGCCAAGCGCGCCGAGGTGCTGAAGGATTCAGTCTCCGCCATCTCCGTGGGAGTGCTGCCCGGGGGACAGGCTGTGCTGGACCTGCCCTACACCGAGGACTCGACCGCCGAGACCGATATGAACGTGGTGGTGACCGGCTCCGGAGACTTCGTCGAGGTGCAGGGCACCGCTGAAGGCACCCCCTTCAATCGCGCGGAGCTGGACACCCTGCTGGACCTTGCGCTGGGCGGCACCAAGAGTCTGGCCACCATGCAGCGGGAGGCGCTCGCGCAGTGAACGCAAGGATCGTCCTGGCCACCAGGAACCCCGGCAAGCTTCGGGAGTTCCGGGCGCTGCTGGGCTCCCACACAGAGCTGGGCGAGCTTGATCTCGAGCAGGCAGTGATCGACGCCGCCACCGCTGGCTGCGCCGAGATCCCCGAGACCGGCACCTCCTTCACCGAGAACTCTCTGCTCAAGGCGCGCGCGGTGGCCGCCGAGACCGGACTCCCCGCCGTCGCGGATGACTCGGGACTGGCAGTGGACGTGCTCGGCGGCGCGCCGGGGATCTTCTCCGCGCGCTGGGCCGGCGCGCAGGCCTCGGATGAGAACAACCTGCGGCTGCTGCTGGAGCAGCTCGCGGACATCGCCCCCGAACACCGCGGTGCTGCGTTCGTCTGCGTGGCGGCGCTGGTCATCCCCGCGTCGCCGGGCGTCCCCGCCGAGGAGTTCACCACCACCGGGACGCTGCGCGGCAGGCTGTTGCCGGCACCCCAGGGTGTCGGGGGATTCGGCTATGACCCGATCCTGCAGCCCTCGGGTCAGACCCGCAGCACGGCGGAGCTCTCCATGGAGGAGAAGAACGCGATCTCCCACCGCGGCGAGGCCTTCGCCGCCCTCCGTCCGCACATCCTCGAGGCACTGACTCGGTGAAGGGGCTCGACTTCACCGCGGTCGACTTCGAGACCGCCAACGGGTTCCGTGGCTCGCCCTGCGCCATCGGCATGGTCAAGGTGCGCGATGGGCAGGAGGTGGACACCTATTATTCTGCGATGCGTCCGCCGGAGGGCTTCGACCGGTTCGACCCCCACAACGTGGCGATCCACGGGATCACCGCTGAGGCCGTGGCGCAGGCGCCCCGCTTCGGGGAGCTCTTCGAGGGGATCAGCGCCTTCATCGCCGGAGACGTGCTGGTTGCCCATAATGCAGCCTTCGACATCGAGGTCTTCGAATCCGCCCTGGAGGTCAGCGGCCTGGACTCCCCGGGACTGAGCTGCCTGTGCTCGGTGCGACTGTCCCGCGCGAACTATCAGCTTCCCTCGCATGCCCTGCCCAAGGCCGCCGCCGAGGCCGGCTATGAGCTCACCGCCCATCATTATGCGCTGGAGGACGCTCGGGCCAGCGCCGCAGTGGTCTGCGACATCGCCGAGCGACGAGCAGTGGGTCCGATCCACCGCCTCTTCCAGGAGAGCGGCGTCTCCGCTCGGTCGATGGAGGCCTGGCGGGCGCCGCGCGCTCGGGAATCACGGGCCACCCGGCAGGTGCGGACCATGGCACACCTCTTCGATGCACGCCTGCCCGCACCCGCTCCTCGGCACATGCCGGATCTGATGCGCTGGCAGGACGAGGGAAAGAACCTCCCACCATCGGCGGTGGCAGACCCGAGCCACGAGCTGTTCGGTCAACAGCTGAGCTTCACCGGCAGCCTCTCCATTCCGCGTGCCGAGGCCAAAGAGGTCGTGGCCGGCCTCGGCGCAGGCACCTCCTCGCGGGTCACGGCGGCCACTTCGCTGCTGGTGGTGGGCGACGGCTTCGAACCCTGGGAGCTGGCCGCACCCCAGGAGTCCTTTCCGCTGCGCAGCAGCAAGGCGCGAGATGCGCTGCGCCGTCAGGCAGAGGGCCAGTCGATCCGGCTCATCGCCGAAGAGGAGTTTCGTGCGCTGCTCGGGGTGGCCTGGCCGGCCCCCTCGCAGGTCTCGCAGGTCTCGCAGGCCCGCGAGAGCGCGCCGGCAGGAGCCAGTGTGTCCGGCCGTGACGGTGGCTCAGCCGAGGTCACTGTGCCCGAGTGATCTGCTCCCACTGCTGCGCCAGGCGAGCGATCACCACGAGAAGGCCCGTGTCGAGGTCCCGGTCAGCGGGGATCTCCGGGCCCTTGGCGTCTTCTGGGTTCAGTGCGGCGTCGAGCTGACGCTCCAGGATCTCGCGGATCGAGGCTTCCGGGACGGCGTCGGTGATCTCGCGGCGGGCCTGTGCCGTGCTGTCTGAGATCGGCGCCGAGGAGATGGCGAGCTCATGGACCAGCACGGCAAGCTCCTCTGCGCGGCGCAGCAGCGCGGGATGTCCGTGGGTCAGAGCCACGGTCTGCCGTGCCCAGGCGCGTCGCATCGGTTCGTCGATATAGGGCACCAGTCCCACGGGCACCACGCGCAGCAGCGCCTGGGAAGCTTCGGACTCCGGCTGAGCGGGCGCACTGGGATAGGCCATCTGCCCCTCCGCCAGTCCCGCGAGGCTGCCACCTGCGGACTCTGGCTCCAGGATCAGCGACCCTTCGCTGCGAAGGGTCGCGAGCTGGGCATCGACCGCGCGGCTGGGAGGCTGCGGGGCGCCGGGCGGGTAGGAGCCCGTGACCACGCGATACCAGCGCAGGGACCCCAGCCACATGCAGGCGAGCGGATCGGCGCCGAGCCCCTGCCGGGTCCAGTCCAGGAGCTCCAGCAGACCGTCGGCGGTGCAGAGCTGATGCAGCAGCTCCGCATGATGGGCGGGGGAGTCACCCTGGCGGGCACCCGCGGCAAGCACCGGATAGAAGCGGCTGATCAGTTTCTCGGCGGAATCCACGCTCCCAGAATAGTCTGCGCCGGGGTGGTGCTCCGGCCATGTCCGTGCCAGCCGATAGCGTGGAGCCATGCGCTGGCTACACACCTCCGACTGGCACCTGGGCCGTGGCTTCCACGGCCACTCCCTGCGTGAGGAACAGGAACAGATGCTCGAGGCCCTCTGCGCGGCGGTGGCGGAGCATGCAGTCGACGTCGTGCTCATCGCCGGGGACATCTATGACCGTGCACTGCCACCGGAATGGGCGGTGGCCGCCCTGGAGGGCTGCCTGCAGCGCCTGGTGGACGCCGGCGTCCAGGTCGTCATCACGCCGGGCAACCACGACTCGGCCGCCCGGCTTGGATTCGGCCGCGGGCTCATGCGCCGCTCGGGGGTGCACATCCGCAGCTCACTCGAGGACGCCTGGATCCCGGTGGAGTTTCCCGAGCCCTCGGGAGGCACCACGCTGGTCTACGGAATGCCCTATCTGGAGCCGCAGCTCTTCGCACCCGCACTGGGACTGGACCGCGCCCACCACACCGGAGTCACCGCCGAGGTCATCCGGCGCATCTGGGCCGATGTCGAAGCGCGGCAAGCAAAGTATGGAACCGACCCATCCGCTGACACAGCCACAGAGACCTCGACGGACCCAGGGACGGCAGCGGGACCGCTGACGGTAATCCTGATGGCGCACCTGTTCGCCTCTCACGGCGCGGCGAGCGACTCCGAGCGCAACATCGGCGTGGACGTCGCCGCCGGCGACGCCCCCGAACATCACGAGGACACCATCGGAGGACTGACGGTGGTGCCTCTGGAACTCTTCGCAGGCTTCGAGTACGTCGCGCTGGGTCATCTCCACGGGCGGCAGCGGCTCTCCTCGACGGTGCGCTACAGCGGATCACCGCTGCGCTACTCGTTCTCGGAGACCCACCAGGCCAAGGGCGCCTGGCTGTGGGACTCCCGAACCCGAGATCCCGCCCAAGCGCTGGACTGGAGCATAGGCCGTCCCCTGGCACAGCTGGAGGGGACGCTGGAGGAGCTGCTCGCAGAAGAGACGGTGGCCACTCATCGCGACTCATATGTCCAGGTGAAGCTCACCGACAGCGTGCGCCCGGAGCGAGCCTTCCAGCGCGTGCAGGAGAGCTACCCACACCTGGCCGCCTTCGCCCATACCGGCCGGCAGGACTCGGCCCATCGCACCTACTCGGCAAAGGTGGAGCAGGCGCGCACCGATACCGAGGTCATCGAGGGCTTCTTGGAACACGTGCGCGGCGGACGCGGGCCCAGCCCCGAGGAACGGGAACTGATCGACCAGGGTCTTCAGGCGGTCCGCCCATGAAGCTGCATCACCTGACCCTGCATGCCTTTGGTCCGTTCGCGGGCACCGAGCGAGTCGATTTCGATCGACTCGGCGCCGACGGCCTCTTCCTGCTGCGCGGACGTACCGGTGCGGGGAAGACCTCGATCCTGGACGCCTTGACCTTCGCGCTCTACGGGGACGTCCCGGGTCAGCGGGACAGGACGCGGTTGAAGAGCACCCACGCTGGTGCTGAGAGCGAGCCGTTCGTGGAGCTCGAATTCACCCAGGCCGGTCAACGCTGCCGGATCTGGCGATCCCCGCAGCATGGACGTCCGCAGAAGCGGGACCCCAGCAGGGTGCGTGAGGTGGGCCAGCGGGTCACCCTGCATCTGGACCAGGCGGGGGAGTGGCAGCCCTATTCTTCGGGGATCCAGGCGGCCAATGATGAGATCCAGCGACTGCTCGGGTTGGATCTTCACCAGTTCACCAAGGTGATCCTTCTGCCTCAGGGGTCCTTCGCCCAGTTTCTCCATGCCAGCAGCAAGGACAAGCAGGAACTCCTGGAGCGGCTCTTCGACACGGAGCGGTTCACCCTGCTCGAGAGGCACCTGCGGGACCGAGCCAGGGAGTCCGAGCACCAGCTCAAGGAGACCAGCGCCAAGATCGAGCTGCACACGGAGAATCTCCGTCAGGCAGCCCAGGGGTTGCTCCCGGAGGGGTCCGATGAGTCGGACACCGCTGAGCTGGCCGACCTGTCTCAGGATGAACTGCCTGAACGGGTGAGCGAGGCGGTGCGTCGTCGTCGTCTGCTGCTCGCGGCCTCCGCTGAAGCGAGCACCGAGACTTCGCAGCAGTCCCAGGATCAGGACAGCGAGCTGCGCGAGCGGGACGAGGCGCTGCGCCGCTATGCCGAGCACGCGGTGCGCCGCACCGAGCATCAGAAGCAGGCAGCCTCGATCGCCGAGAAGCGCGGGGAGCTGGAGCGTCACGAGGCTGCGAAGCAGGTGTTGGAGTGGTTTGGCGCCGCCCAGGAGGCGGTTCGGGAGCACGCCGGCGCCGTGGAGCGTGCAGAGTCGGGTGCTCGCTCGGCGGCGCGTGAGCTCCAGGAGTTCGCGGAGCTGCAGCCGGAGGACATCAGCACTGTCGAGCTCCTGGACGTCCTGGGTCACCCACGTCTGGAACTGGCCGCGGCTGCGGCCGAAGAGCTTCTCACTCTGCGCGCCCGACTGACCGGGCCGGAGGCCGCCGAACATGAGCGGCGGCATGGGCTTCTGCGGACCCGGCAGGCAGAGTCTCAGCGCGTCGCCGATCAGGCGCGGACCGAGGCCGAGGAGCACGCGAAGGAGCTGGAACGCCTGGCGGCCTCCCGCCAGGAGAAGCAGAACCGGCTGAGAGACCCCGACGTCCTCGAAGCCGCTCGCGATGAGGCCCGGGCCACGTGTGACGAGCTGGTGGCCCGCGAGGAGGCGCAGCGCTCCCGCGATCGTCTGCAGAGCCGTATCGAGCTCTGGGGCTCCCGCGTGACGGAGCGGGAGGATGAGCACCGACGTCTGGAGTCTGCGCATCGCGAGCGGCTTCAGCACTACCTGCGCGACGTCGCGGTGCAGCTCGCGGGAGAGCTCGAGCCCGGGCACCCCTGCCTGGTCTGCGGATCCACTTCGCACCCCGACCCTGCCACTGACAGTGACACCTCGGTGACCCGGGAGCACGTCGAGCAGAGCCAGGCTCAGCTGCAGACCGCCCGGGACGCGGTGAACGAGGCCCGGATCGAACAGCGCAGCATGGCCGATCAGCACCAGGACCTGCTCGCCGGACTCGGCGAACACGCGCAGGTCAGCGTCACGGAGACAGAGCGCAGTCTCGAACACGCTCGGCTCGCCCTGCAAGAGGCGGAGGAACAGCGCAGGCTCCAGCGCTCCCTGCGAGAGCAGCTCGATCAGGACACAGCCCGGGAGCACGAGATGCGCCAGCAGCACGCCCAGGCGCTGCACACCTCGCAGCGCAGCGGCGAAGCGGCAGCCCAGCACGCCGCGGAGATCACCGCGCTCAAGTCGACCCTGAGGAAGCTGCGCGGAAGCTACGAATCCGTCGCCCTGCGCCTGGCAGCGCTGGAGAAGACGCAGGTCGCGGTGAAAGCGGCGCAGAAGCAGATCGAGGAGGCTCAGCTCCAGCAGGCGCACCGGGACCGCGCCCGGCAGGCTGCAGAGCAGCAGCTTCAGGCCTCCGCCTTCGCCGATTCCACCGAGCTCGAGGCCGCCCGGCTCAGCGCGGAGGAGCTCCACGAGCATCGCGCGGCCGTCGACGCCTGGGATGAGCTCGAGCGAGAGTTGGAGTACGAGTCTGTCCAGGAGATCGTTCAGGACGGCAGCCGCCGGCACGAGGCCGGAGAACAACGCCCGGATGCTGAGCAGCTCGCCACCGCGGCGCAGCGGAAGCAGACCGCCGCAGCTCATGCGCAGACGGCTGCCGCGGCGCTGGTGCGCTTCGATGCTCAGCGTGAGGCCCTCGAGGAGCATGCCGACAAGCTCGAGCAGGCTCAACACCACCGGGACACCGTCCTGGTGGAACAGCGCCGCCGAGCCGACCTCGCAGCGACGATCAACGGGGCAGGTGCAGAGAATGGGCTCAAGATGACCTTGACGACCTACGTGCTCGCCGCCCGGCTGGAGCGGGTGGCGGAGGCAGCCACTCGACACCTGGCGACGATGTCGGAGGAGCGCTACCGGCTGATGCACAGCGACGACGCCGCAGGACGAGGTCTGCAGGGTCTGGATCTCAAGGTTAACGACGAACACAGCGACGTCGAGCGTTCCACCTCCTCACTCTCCGGAGGGGAGACCTTCATGGCATCACTGGCCATGGCTCTGGGACTCGCCGAGGTGGTCCAGGCAGAGTCGGGTGGAATCGGGATGGAGTCGCTGTTCATCGACGAGGGATTCGGCTCCTTGGATGAGGACAGTCTCGAACATGTGATGAGCGCCCTGCACAGGCTCCAAGGAGAGGGGCGCCGGGTGGGGCTGGTCAGTCACGTCAGCGAGATGCACCGCGCCATTCCCACTCAGCTGCGAGTGCTGCGGCACCGAAACGGCTCCACCACCGAGATGGTGATCCCGTGAGTCGGCTGCGCGGCTACGGAACTGCGGTCTCTTTCGCCGCGCGCCTGCCCGGCCCGCTTCTTCCCATCGGTGTGATGGCCGCGACGGCTGCGGGCACCGGGTCGATGTTCACCACTGCCACCCTCGTGTGCGCGGCCCTGGTGGGCATGTCCGTGGGCGGACCTGCGGCCAGCCTGTTGGCCTCGCGGGTCGGCGCGCGCAACGTCCTCCTGGTCAGCGCCATCGTCCACGTGCTGATGCTGGTGCTGATGGTCAGCAGCATCGACCGGCTCACCCGCCAGGACACCCTGACCTCCGACGCGGTGATCTACGGGCTGCTGCTCGTCTTCGCGGCCGTCGCAGGCCTGAGTGCACCGGCGACCGCCACCTTCAGCCGGGCGCACCGCTGGGCCCCTGCGACACTACCGACGCAGGCGGATCCCGGCGTGCGGGCAGGGCTTCGGAGCGAAGTCCGCCTGGATGACGCCGCGCTGATCGCGGCGCCCCTGATGGTGGCAGCGCTGAGCTTCGGCGTCGGGCCGACCGCTGGGCTGCTGACTTCTGCAGTTCTGACCGCATCTGCCGTTCCGCTCTTCGCCGTGAACCGCGCCCTGCCCGATGTGGCGTCGATCGAAGCGGCCCGGTCACCGCTCGGCGGGGTCGAACATGCCCAGCAGCTGCTCCTGGAACACCGCGGGCTCGCCCCAGAGGCCCTTCCCGACCGGGTGGGTCTTCCCGCGGAGGTCGAGGAAGAGGCCATGGCTGAAAACCCCCGCTCGAGCGAGGGCTCCGTCGCGTCGGGAGCGGGGTGGGTGCGTGGGCTCCTGGCAGCGGCTCTCTTGGCGGCAGCATTAGGAGGGGTGTTGGGTGCGCTGTGGATCACCGTCCTGGGGTCGGCCCAGATGCTGCCGCGACCCAGCCTGTTCACGGTGCCGATGGGACTCATCGCCGCAGCGTCGGTGCTGGCAGGGCGGGCGAATTCACAGGCCTTCAGCAGTCCGCTCCTGCTGCGCCGGCGACGCCTTCACGTGACAGTGCTGCTGGGGCTCTCCCTGGTGCTTCTGGCCGTGGGCACTCTCGCCTCGACGCCGGGGTCGTTCTTGGTGCTCAGTGCGCTCTGCGTGCTCAGTGCTGTCATGCTCGGTCGATTGAGCGTCGCGCTCTACGCGAGTCTGGGCGCGGGGGCACCGGTCGAGCGACTGCCGCACGCGATGTCGGCAGTCTCCGGGGGACTGCTCCTGGGAGTCTGTCTGGGACTCACGCTCGCCGGCATAGCCGCGGACGAACTCGGCTATGGCTGGTCCACACTGGTGGCCGTCTCTGGAAGTCTCGTGGCCGTCGTCGTGGTGCTCGGGGGTCAGCTCTGGGGAACGCCCGGGCCCGTGGAGCCCCAGACGTCCACACGCAGGGAACCCTGGGCGGGCTCGGCCTGACGGAGAGACCGGGGCTGAGAGTTCGGCAGGACGCGCTCAGGAGGTCTGCAGGAACTCGACCACTGCCGACTTGTAGTCCCGCGAGGTCACCGCGTTTACATGATCCCGGTTAGGGATCTGGACGAAGGTGCCGACGGCGCCTGCCGCGGTGATCAGCGGCACCAGGGATGCTGCCTCGGAAGCGATCTCATCCTGTGATCCGGCGACCACCAGGGTCGGAGCTGCGGGCACGGCTGCCGCGGGGTCATAGGGGTCTGCCGAGAGGCTCAGCAGAAGCTCCACCACGTGCGGCACATTGGCTCCGGGCAGCTTGCCGGCCATGGTCACGACGTTGCGCGTGAGCTCATCGAGCGGTCGGACGCCCTCCTGCACCCAGAGGCGCGCCTGCTTCGGTTCAAGAGCACTCAGCCGGTCATCCGTCGGGGAGCCACCCATGACCAGGTGAGTCACCATCTCCGGATGCCCCGCGCTGAACTCCCAGGCGATCCGGGAACCGAGCGAGTAGCCATGCACGGCCACCGTGTCGTGCCCCTGCTCCTGAAGATGTGTCCTGAGGTCTCGGAGGATGTCGCCGACCCGGACACCTTCTGGGTTCGTCTCCTTGGAGTCCCCGTGTCCGGGAAGATCCGCCGCAATGATGGTGCGGCCGGTCGTGGCCAGCGGGTCAAGCCATCCGGTCTTCACCCAGTTGTAGAGCGTGCTGCTCGCGAAACCGTGGATCAGCAGGACAGGTGGGCCCGTGGGCTCCTGATGCGGCCAGGTGTGCAGGGTGAGACCGGCAGGTGTGCGGACGGTGTCGGGAGCCGGGAACTCGAGGCGAGCCATGGATCAGGGCTCGAGCTGCAGGGTCTTGGCTGTTTCGGCGGTGACTTCGGAGAGCAACGCCGGGTTGTCATTGAGCGCGCGCCCGAAGGAGGGCACCATCTGCTCAAGCTTCGGACGCCAGCGGTCCATCTGTGCCCCGAAGCAGCGTTCCAGCAGGGAGAACATGATGGACGGAGCGGTGGAGGCGCCGGGGGAGGCGCCCAGCAGACCCGCGATGGAACCATCCCGGGCTGAGATCAGCTCGGTGCCGAACTGCAGCACGCCCTTGCCCTTGTCGTCCTTCTTCATCACCTGCACGCGCTGGCCGGCGGTGATCATCTCCCACGCATCGGACCCCGCGTCGGGGAAGAAGTTGTGCAGCTCGTCAAACTTCGCGCTGGAGGACTTCGTGACCTCCTTGATCAGGTAGGTCACCAGGTCGGTGTTGTCCTTGCCGACCTGAAGCATCGGGATCAGGTTGTGCGGGCGGACCGAGAGCGGCAGGTCCATGAAGGAGCCGCTCTTGAGGAATTTGGTGGAGAAGCCCGCGTAGGGACCGAACATCAGCGTGCGGCGTCCTTCCACGAACCGGGTGTCGAGGTGGGGGACCGACATCGGCGGAGCGCCCACCGAGGCAAGGCCGTAGACCTTGGCGTGGTGACGCTCGGCCACCGCCGGATCCGTGCTGCGCAGGAACTTCCCGGAGACGGGGAACCCGCCGAAGCCCTTGATCTCGTCGATCCCGGCGCCCTGCAGCAGTCCCAGGGCACCGCCGCCGGCGCCCACGAAGACGAAGCGAGCACTGGCGGTGCTGCGCTCACCGGTGGCCTTGTCCTTGACCTTGACGTCCCATCGGCCGTCGGAGCCGCGCTTGACCGACTGCACCTCGTGGCCGTAGCGCACCTCCACGCCGCTGCTGTCCAGGTGCGTGGCGAGCTGCCGGGTGAGTGAGCCGTAGTCCACATCGGTGCCGGTGTCGAACTTCGACGCTGCCACCCGCTGGGAGGGGTCGCGACCCTCGATCAGCAGGGGAGCCCACTCGGCGATCTCGGCGTGGTCCTCGGTGTGCACGATGTCGGAGAACAGCGGCTGGGCCTTCATGGCCTCATAGCGCTCCTGCAGGTACTCCGCGTTCTTGTCGCCCCAGACGAAGCTGATGTGCGGCAGGCCGTTGATGAAGGTCCGCGGGGAACCGAGCGTCCCGGCCTTGACCCAATGGGAGTACAGCTGCTTGGACACCGTGAACTGTTCGTTGATCCCCTGTGCCTTCGCAGTGGAGACCTTGCCGTCTGCGCCGCGGGGCGTGTAGTTCAGCTCACACAGCGCGGCGTGACCGGTTCCGGCGTTGTTCCACGGGTCGGAGGACTCCTGCCCGGCCTGGTCCAGTGATTCGAACATGCCGATGGTCCAGTCCGGCTCCAGCTCCTTGAGCATCGAGCCGAGCGTGGTGGACATGATTCCGGCGCCGATGAGCACGACGTCGAACTTCTGCCCTGCGCTGGGCGCATGAGCGCTGGTCGACGATGACTTGGCCACAGAGTTCTCCTTGAGTGTTCCCCCTGACGAGACCCGGGGGTGGTGCGGGGGTATCCGATCAGCGACTCTACCCGCGGGGAGCCGAGCGAATGAAATTCTTTACACAGGCAACGAGTGCGACTATTCGGCGGGAATGATGTTCTTGAAAAGCTCGTGCAGCACCGGAGACATCGGGTAGTCGGTGACTCCGCGCCCCAGCGCAACGCCCGAGATCGGGTGCACCAGGGGAAGGGCCGGCAGGTCCTCGGCCACCAGATCCGAGACCTCCCGGTAGATGTCGTTGCGGCGCTGCTCATCAGCGACGCTGCGGGCGGTGTTGATCAGTTCCCGGACCTGTTCCGAATCGTAGTTGAACTCGGGGGTCTGCTGGGAGAACAGTGGGCCGAAGAAAGAATGCGGCGAGCGGTATCCGCCGTTGCGGCCCAACAGGTGCATCGCCCGCTTGTCGTCTTCGAGCAGCGACTGCACATAGCCGCCGTCCCAGGAGACTGGCTGGGGTCTGATGTTGAAGCCCACGGCGGTGAGATCTCTGGCCACCGAGGCGAAGACCGCCTCGGGACGCGGGAAGTAGCTGCGGGTGGCGTTCATCGGATAGTAGAACGGCAGCGGTTCGCCGTCGTACCCGGTCTCCTCGAGCAGCGCCTGCGCCTCCTCGACGTTGAAGCTGTACCGGGACGCCTCCTCGGACTGCACCTCCAGGGCTGCCGGGGTGAAGTGGTAGGCCGGTCGGGTGCCCTCGAGGAAATAAGACTCGACCAGGGCGTTGAGGTCGATGGCACGAGCGGCTGCCTCGCGCACGTCCCGGTCACCCATGATCGGATGGTCAAGGTTGAAGCCCAGGTACAGCACGGAGAAGGGATCCCGCTGCAGGATCAGCCGCCCAGCCTGCACCAGGGAACGGAGATTGTCGGCGGTGATGTAGTCGTAGACGTCGATCTCTCCGCGCTGAAGCTCGCGCAGCCTGTCGAAGGAGCGAGGCAGCGTGCGGACCGCCACGCGTGGAGCCGGGGGGACACCGTCCCAATAGTCGGTGAAGGCCTCGAGGACCACCTCATCCTCACCCACGTTGACGATCCGATAGGCGCCGGTGCCCATAGGTTCCCGGGCCAGCCGCTCGGGGTCGGAGTCCGAGAGGACCTCCGCCGAGGCGATGCCGAAGGGTGGCATGGCCAGGGCTTCGGGCAGGAACACCAGCCGCTCCTTGAGCGTCAGTTCGACGGTGAAGTCATCGGTGGCCTCCGCCGATTCCAGCAGACAGGCCTCCTCATCCATGAACCCGCCGAAGAGCGACTCGAAGGCCAGTGTGGTCCGCGCTGGACCGTCCTCCGGGAGCAGCTGATTCATCTGTCCCCAGCGCCGAAAGTTCGCGACGACGACGTCGGCCGTGAGCGCGCTGCCGTCGTGGAAGGTCACGCCCTCGCGCAGCGTGAAGGTGTAGCGCAGTCCGTTGCGGCTTGCCTCCCAGTCCGTGGCGAGCAGCGGCGCAGTGGCACCGGTGTCGCCGTCGATCCCCACCAGGGTCTCGAAGACCTGCCGACAGACTCGCTCGGTCTCCGTGTCCACGGCCAAGGCAGGATCCATGGAGACCACCGAGGAGACGGCGGAGAGCACGATGCCCTCTGGCTCGGTGTCCGCCGGGGCTTCGGTGTCGGAGGCAGGGGTGGGGAGGGCGTGCGCGCCCGAGCTGGGACGCTGCAGCACGCCGGCGACCCCGGCCACGCCGAAGCCGCCGAGGAAACGGCGTCGTTCGATGGCTGAGAGCATCTCTGGTCCTTATGCTCGGGGGAGGTGCGCTGGTGGTGCGGGCGGGGGGACTTGAACCCCCACGTCTAAGACACTGGAACCTAAATCCAGCGCGTCTACCAATTCCGCCACGCCCGCTTGAGGTCGCTGGGAGGCTGCTTAGATGGCCCTCCAGCGACCGCTCATTCTACAGGAGATCAGACTGCGAGCTTCTCGCGCAGACGGGCCACGTGGCCGGTGGCCTTCACGTTGTACTGCGCCAGAGTCACGGTTCCGGTCTCGTCCAAGACGATGGTGGAGCGGATCAGGCCCTCGCTCACCCGACCGTAGTTCGTCTTCTCGCCCCAGGCGCCGAAGGACTCCGCCACCGCATGGTCTTCGTCCGAGAGCAGCGGGAAGCTCAACGACTGCTCCTCGGTGAACTTCTCCAGGTCTGTCAACGGATCGGGGGAGATGCCCAGCACCGTGTAGCCGCCGGCGGCGAGCGAGGACAGCGAATCCCGGAAATCACAGGCCTGCGTGGTGCAACCCGGGGTGGAAGCCTTCGGGTAGAAGTACAGGACAACCTTCTGCCCCTGCAGCTCCTTCAGGCTCACCGTGTCGCCGCCGGTGCTGGGGAGGGTGAAGTGCGGGGCCGAATCGCCAGGTTCAAGTCGGGTCGTCATCGGGGTCCTTTCAACGGGGTGGCTGATGCGTGCTTGTCAGCCTATCCGTAGACTGGAGCTCCGACGCCCCCGTGAGAGTCGAGGCACCCATGGTCATCACCACCGAGCGCAGCAGGCCGGAACAGCACCTGGTGAACGCTCTGCGTGCCACATTTGATGCCTCCGTGATGAACTTCGGTGCCTACAACATCCTCTGCACCACCGACCTGGGGCCCTCCTCGGGTGAGGCCGAGTCCTCCGGGGAAGATGAATCCCTGGAATCGACTCGGGCGCCGAATGAGAGGTCCGAGACCCTGCTGCTGGTCGGCTACCGGCGGGAGCCCGTGGAGATCGTGCTCTGCCCGGTGAACCTGCAGGAGGCGCTGGACCGCGTGGAGGTGCTGCGTCGAGCTGAACTGCCCGGGGCGGCCACAGCGCTGATACCCACCTTGGTGAACCTGACCAACCTTGCGGGGATGGCCACCCGAGACAATCTCGTGGAGCTGGCACTCTCGACGGGCAGACGGGTGACGCTGGACCTGCACGGTCAGGTCCGTCTTGAGAAGTTCCCAGACGTCGTGCTGCATCAGCGCAAGGACGTCGATGACTTCTTCGAGTTCATCGACTACTTCATGGACACCGTGGAGAAGATGGACGCGGCCTGAGGCAGCAGGGCTGAAGCCCCGTCCCGACGGTCGAGTCCCCGGCCATCGCCGAAGCGAGGTGGACACGAGAAAGACCGCCGACCCACGAGTTGAACTCGCGGGCCAGCGGTCCGATCCTGAAGACAGCGTCCGCGTGATGCACAGTGGGCCCCTCGGGACTTGAACCCGAAACCTGCAGATTAAGAGTCTGATGCTCTACCACTTGAGCTAGAGGCCCTGAATCGCAGACGATGTCTCCATTTCGCCGCCCGCCTCATCAGCAGGGCAACGACATAAAACTCTAGCACCCGGTCAGCGGGCACGCCAATCGATATCCAGTGATCGTGGTCTCACGGCGAATCCGCAGTTCTCGAGCAGAATCCACCAGCCCGGAGAGCGCCCCTCATGGTGTGCGCCATGAGGATCAGCCCTCAGGACGCGTGAGGATTCGTCGCCCAGGACAGGAGCACGGTACTGTATACCGGTCCGCCATTGTCCCTGCAGACGCATGCCGTGCGAACGGCAGGCTGAAGCGGCGTGGTCGGGAGATCGGGGTGTAGCTCAGCTTGGTAGAGCGCGCGCTTTGGGAGCGTGAGGCCGCAGGTTCAAATCCTGTCACCCCGACAGCAGACGATCCACCAGTCATCGATCAGGAGCCCCACACGTGGTCAAGAGCACCGTAGAAAATCTGAACCCGACCCGCGTCAAGCTCACCGTAGAGGTGACTTCCGAAGAGCTTGAGCCAAAGATCAAGGCTGCTTATAAGAGCATCGCCGAGCAGGTTCAGGTCCCGGGCTTCCGCAAGGGCAAGGTCCCCGCGGCAATCATCGACCAGCGCGTCGGTCGCGAATATGTGATCCAGCAGGCCATCAATGACGGTCTGAACGACTTCTACCAGCAGGGTCTGGCCGAAGCGGAGATCACTCCGCTCTCCCGCCCCGAGGTCGAGATCGACGAGATCCCCGACGTCAAGACCAACGAAGGCACATTGAAGTTCAGCGGCGAGCTGGACGTCAAGCCGGTCATCGAGCTCCCGGACTACTCCGGCCTCGAGGTCGAGGTGGAGACACGCTCCGCCGATGATGCTGCGGTACAGGAGCAGCTCGATGAGCTGCGTGGCCGTTTCGGCACGCTCAAGGACGTCGAGCGCCCCGCCGCGCACGACGACTTCGTGACCATCGATCTCGTCGCCAAGGTCGGAGAGGAAGAGGTCGACACGGCTTCGGGACTCTCCTACCAGGTCGGCGCCGGCACCATGCTTGAGGGCATCGACGAGGCCCTCGAGGGCCTCTCTGCCGGCGAGGACGCCACCTTCGAGACCACCCTTGCCGGCGGCGATCACTCCGGTGAGACCGCGTCCGTCAAGGTCACCCTGCAGGCGGTCAAGGAGCGCGAGCTTCCCGAAGCGGACGATGAGTTCGCCCAGATGGCGTCGGAGTTCGACACCATCGAGGAGCTGCGCGCCGATCTTGCCTCCAAGGCCGAGGAGAACCTCGTCGTGGAGCAGGGCGTCGAGGCTCGCGACAAGGTCCTGGAGAAGCTCATGGAGCTCATCGAGGTCCCCGTGCCCGATTCGGTGGTCGCCGAGCAGGTGGAGCAGCACTTCACCTCCCAGGGCCACGAGTCCGGTGACGATCACGACACTGAAGAGCACCGCGAAGAGATCTCGAAGCAGACGGCAGATGCCTTCCGCAACGAGCTCGTCCTGGATGAGATCGCCCAGAAGGAAGAGATCGGCGTCGAGCAGAGCGAGGTCATCGAGTACATCGTCTCCACCGCCTCGCAGTACGGCATGGAGCCGAACCAGTTCGCGCAGATGCTCGACCAGGCCGGCCAGGTGCCGATGATCATGGGCGAGGTCCGTCGTCGCAAGGCTCTGGCCAAGGTGCTCGAGCTCGCCGTCGTGAAGGACACCGAGGGCAACACCGTTGACCTGACCGACTTCGTCACCCCCGCCGGTGACGAGGATGAGTCCGGCGAGGCGGAGCCAGTCGAGGCTGAAGCTTCGGAGTCCGAAGCGGCTGAGACCGAGGCTCCTGAGGCTGAGGCCACCGAGGACACCAAGCAGAACTGACACTGAACTGTCACAGAAGAAGGGCTTCACCGTCACGGTGGGGCCCTTCTTCGCGTGATGGACTTCGCTGGCAGTTGAACGCGTGTGCCAACAGCGAACAGTCCCGCGCCGGGGGCTCGCCAGCCCCGGCACAACCAGTAATGTTCTTGGCGAGGGCACTGCCAGTGCCGACCCAGCTTGACCCACCAGTGGAGGATGAGTCCATGACCCAGAACCTGCCGAGCATGTCCACCGTGGACCCTGCGTCCCGCGACGACTACATCTACAACCGTCTGCTCAAGGAGCGGATCATCTGGCTCGGTTCAGAGGTCCGCGACGACAACGCCAACACCATCTGTTCTCAGATGCTGCTGCTCTCCGCCGAGGACCCGGAGCGAGACATCACGCTCTACATCAACTCCCCGGGCGGCTCCGTGACCGCGGGCATGGCCATCTACGACACGATGAAGTTCATCCCGAACGACGTCGTCACCGTGGCCACCGGCCTGGCCGCCTCGATGGGGCAGTTCCTGCTCTCCTCGGGCACCCCCGGCAAGCGATTCGCCACTCCGCACGCGCGCATCCTGATGCACCAGCCTTCCGGCGGCATCGGGGGCACCGAGTCGGACGTCCGGATCCAGGCGCAGCTGATCCAGCACATGAAGCAGGTCATGGCCGAGCTGACTGCAGAGCAGACCGGCCAGAGCCTCGAGACCATCCTTCGGGACAACGCCCGTGACAAGTGGTTCACCGCTGAAGACGGCCTCGCCTACGGCTTCTTCGACAAGATCGCCAAGCGGTCTTCCACCGTCTCCGGCGGCGGGGGCCTCTGATCCCGCACGGGAGAAGAACACCGTCTGCCAGCGTTTCGCACCAGGACCACAGGAGCACATCTGACATGAACCTCTTTGACAACTCGGCACCCGGCCTCCCCGCTGCCCAGCCCAGCGCGCCGACCATGCCCGACTCCCGCTACATCCTGCCCTCCTTCGAGGAGCGCACCCCGTATGGCTTCAAGCGTCAGGACCCCTACGCGAAGCTCTTCGAGGACCGCATCGTGTTCCTGGGCAGCCAGGTCGACGATGCCTCGGCCGACGACATCATGGCTCAGCTGCTGGTGCTGGAGTCCATGGACTCGGAGCGGGACATCACGCTCTACATCAACTCCCCGGGCGGATCCTTCACCGCGATGACCGCCATCTACGACACCATGCAGTTCGTGCGACCGCATATCCAGACGGTCTGCCTGGGTCAGGCTGCCTCCGCCGCGGCCGTGCTGCTCGCCGCGGGGACCCCCGGCAAGCGCCTCGCGCTGCCGAACGCCCGAGTGCTGATCCACCAGCCGGCAGTCGGCGGCACCCAGGGCACCGCCACCGACCTGCAGATTCAGGCCGATGAGGTGCGCCGGATCCGTGACTGGATGGAAGAGGTCCTTGCCGACCTGACCAAGAAGTCCAAGGATGAGATCGCCGAGGACATCGACCGCGACAAGTTCCTCTCCGCCGCCGGCGCCAAGGAATACGGCCTGGTCGACGAGGTTCTCGCCTCACGCAAGTTGCCGGTCTGACCCAGGGCCTCGGCGCGTGAGGCTTCTGAACAGATCACGCGCCGCTTCACATATGACTCGATCGGGGACGTTCTTCACGGACGTCCCCGATCGTGTCAGTGCCCTGAAGTACCCTAGATACGAACCACACATCAGGTCTTGAGGGGATTGCACATCCATGGCACGCATAGGTGAGAGCGCAGATCTGCTCAAGTGCTCATTCTGCGGAAAGAGCCAGAAGCAGGTCCGGTACAAGCTGATCGCTGGACCGGGCGTCTACATCTGTGACGAGTGCATAGAACTGTGCAACGAGATCATCGAGGAGTACCTCAACGAGGTGCAGGAGCCCGATGACTTCGAGCTGCCCAAACCTCGGGAGATCTACGATTTCCTCGACGAGTACGTGATCGGCCAGGACAAGGCCAAACGGTCCCTCTCCGTGGCGGTGCACAACCACTACAAGCGGATCCAGGCCACCGGCTCGGCGAAGAAGACCACCTCCCTGGAGAAGGGCCCGCTGGATGATGTTGAGATCGGCAAGTCCAACATCCTGATGGTCGGTCCCACCGGTTCGGGCAAGACCTATCTGGCCCAGTCGCTTGCCCGAAAGCTGCAGGTTCCCTTCATCGTCGCCGACGCGACCAGCCTCACCGAGGCCGGGTATGTCGGTGAAGACGTGGAGAACATCCTGCTCAAGCTCATCCAGGCCGCCGACGGTGACGTCAAGAAGGCCGAACAGGGCATCATCTACATCGACGAGATCGACAAGATCTCCCGCAAGTCAGAGAACCCCTCCATCACCCGCGACGTCTCCGGCGAGGGTGTCCAGCAGGCGCTGCTGAAGATCCTCGAGGGAACCGTGGCTTCGGTGGCTCCGCAGGGCGGGCGCAAGCACCCGCAGCAGGAGTTCATCCAGATCGACACCTCCAACATCCTCTTCATCGTTGCCGGCGCCTTCGCCGGGCTGGAGGAACTGATCGAGTCTCGAGCCGGCCGCAAGGGGATCGGTTTCGGTGCGCCGCTGTCCACCATCACCCGTGGTGAGGCCAGCTATGCCGATGTCGAGCCCGAGGACCTGCACAAGTTTGGCCTGATTCCCGAGCTCATCGGGCGCCTCCCCGTCATCGCGACGGTGGAGCAGCTCGACGCTGCCGCGCTCACCGATATCCTCACCAAGCCCCGCAACGCCCTGGTGAAGCAGTATCAGAAGATCTTCGCGATCGATGGGGTCGAACTGGAGTTCACTCCTGAGTCGCTCGGGGCGGTGGTGGAACAGGCTGAGCTGCGTGGCACCGGTGCCCGCGGTCTGCGGTCCATTCTGGAGAACGTGCTCGGCCCGGTCATGTTCGAACTTCCCTCTCGGGATGACATCGCCACCGTGACCATCACCGAAGCGGTCGTGCGTGAAGGTGCCGATGCGGAGCTGGTGACGCTGACCGAAGCCAAGAAATTCCGCAAGAAATCCGCCTGACCTGGACTTTTCCTCCTTGGATTGCCTGGCTATTTCCTGGGAGTCAGCTGAGGTGTAGTCTCTCTCTCACGTATGGCTCAGGTCACATTCAGTGGCCCGGCACCGTCGCCGGGTGACGAGAGGCGGCAGATTCATGGGTGGTTCTTTTGGCACCCCACACGGAGGGCGCCCAGCTCGAGTGGTGGGCGCCGCACTCGCGGCAGGCCTCCTGCTGAGCGGATGCTCTGGGGAAGAGGACGTGCCCGTCCTCACCTGGTATATCAACCCCGACGACGGCGGTCAGGCCACTCTCGCGCAGCAGTGCACTGAGG
Organism: Nesterenkonia halotolerans; assembly: GCF_014874065.1. Taxonomy (NCBI): domain Bacteria; kingdom Bacillati; phylum Actinomycetota; class Actinomycetes; order Micrococcales; family Micrococcaceae; genus Nesterenkonia; species Nesterenkonia halotolerans. The sequence continues at coordinate 117,911 of NZ_JADBEE010000001.1, forward strand.
AGGCCGAGGGTGCCTACCGGATCGAGACCTCGCTGCTTCCTGCAGATGCGCCCTCACAGCGCGAGCAGCTGGCTCGGCGCCTGGCAGCAGGAGACGACTCTCTGGACATCATGTCGTTGGACCCTCCGTTCATCCCCGAACTTGCTGAGCCGGGATTCCTTGCGCCAGTCCCAGACGAAACCGCAGAGGCCACCACCGAAGACACCCTGGAGGGTGCCCTCGCCGGAGCGATGTGGAATGAAGAGCTCGTCGCCGTCCCGTTCTGGGCCAACACTCAGCTGCTCTGGTACCGGGAATCGGTGACCGAGGAGGCGGGACTCGATATGGACGAGCCCGTCACCTGGGATCAGGTCATCGAGGCTGCCATGGAGCAGGACAAGCTGCTGGGCGTGCAGGGCACGCGAGCGGAGTCCATGACGGTCTGGCTCAATGCTCTGGTGGAGTCGCAGGACACGTCGATCCTGGTCGATCCCGAAGCGCGGGCCGTGGACCTGGAGACCAACTTCGACACCGCAGAAGGAGAGAAGGCCGCCGACATCATCGGGACCATCGGCACCGAGGGTCTCGCCGGACCGGGGGTCGCGTCCATGGACGAGAATCAGTCCATGCTGCTCTTCCAGGGAGACAACGGCTCCTTCATGGTGAACTGGCCGTTCGTCTGGGCCGCGACCAAGGCCGCAGTCGACGAGGGCGTCCTGGAGCAGGATCTTCTCGACGACATCGGGTGGTCGCAGTACCCGCGTGTGGACGAGGACACCGCATCCGCGCCGCCGCTGGGCGGGATCAACCTCGGCGTCGGTGCAGACTCGGAGAACCAGGACCTGGCCTTCGATGCGATCGAATGCATCGTCCAGCCGGAGAACCAGACCGAGTACTTCATCACCAATGGCAACCCCCCGTCCTCGGAATCGGCCTACGACGATGAGGCCCTGGAAGAGGATTATCCGATGGCCGATGCCATCCGCGAGGCCCTCGCCAATGCCGCCCCCCGACCCCAGACTCCGTTCTACAACGAGATCTCCACGGCCATCCAACAGGAGTTCACGCCCATCTCTGGGGTGCGAGAAGACAGCACGCCGGCAGAGACGGATTCCTTCATCGTTGAAGTCCTCAGAGGGGAGCGTCTCCTGTGACCACCGCACCAGAGACATCACGGCGGCAGAAGCGCGAGATCAACGGATCGTCCCGGCCGCGAGGCGGGACAGGCAAGAAGAGCAACCGCGCGAAGTCCGAGGCCCGGCTGGGCTGGCTGATCGCAGGCCCAGCATTCTTCATCATGCTCTCGGTGACCGCCTACCCGATCGCCCAGGCCGTCTACGACTCCCTCTTCTCCTTCCGGCTCACCGCACCGGACGATCGATCCTTCGTCTTCCTGCAGAACTACCTCACGATCTTCTCCGACGTCGAAGTCTTCTGGCAGGCACTGGGCGTGACGCTCTTCGTCACCGTGGTGACCGTGGCCGTGGAGCTGGTCCTCGGCTTCGGCCTGGCCCTGGTCATGCACAAGGCGCTCAAGCGGATCCGCGGAGCGCTGCGCACAGCGATCCTCGTGCCCTACGGCATCATCACGGTGGTCTCGGCCTTCGCCTGGTACTACATGTTCGACATCAACTCCGGGTTCGTGAACAACTGGTTCAGCTGGGTGCCGGGGATCGACAGCGATCTTGATTGGTTCGCCAACTTTCCCACCGCCATCACCATCATCATGGCCTCCGAGATCTGGAAGACCACGCCGTTCATCGCGCTGCTGCTCCTGGCAGGTCTGGCTCAGGTCCCCGACGAGCTTGTCGAGGCCGCGAAGGTGGACGGTGCCAGTTGGCGCCAGCAGATGACGCGGGTGATCCTGCCGAACATGAAGGCGGCAATCATGGTCGCGGTGCTCTTCCGAGCCCTGGACGCCTTCCGCATCTTCGACAACGTCTTCATCATGACCAATGGGTCGGCCAATACCGAAGTGCTCTCCCTGCTGGCGTACAGGACCTCGATCGGACGCCTCGAGATCGGCCTGGGCTCCGCGGTCTCGGTCATTCTGTTCATCTGCGTGCTGCTGATCTGCTTCATCGCGATCAAGTTCTTCAAGGTCGATCTGGCCAGCGGCACCGATGCCAAGGGAGGGAAGTGACCATGGCCTCCAATGGGAAGCTCACCGGCAGGCAGCGGCTCGGGTGGACGGTGCTGACCGTCGTCGTGCTGCTCTACGCGCTGTTCCCCGTGGCCGCGATCCTGGCCACGAGCTTCAAGACCCAGGCGGATCTCGGCAATGCGTCCTTCCTGCCGTCAAGCTGGACCTGGGAGAACTATCAGATGATCCTCGTCGGCGACGCGCAGGGATTGTTCCTCACGGCGCTTCGCAACTCGATCGGCATCACCCTGATCGCGACCTTCATCGCGGTGGTGCTGGCGACGCTATGTGCCTACGCCATCGCCCGACTGGACTTCCCTGGCAAGAAGATCATTCTCGGTTCCGCGCTGGCGGTCTCGATCTTCCCCGTGATCTCGGTGGTCACCCCGCTGTTCAACCTCTGGCGGAACATCGGGCTCTACGACACCTGGCTGGGTCTGATCATCCCGTATCTCTCACTGACGCTTCCCATCTCCATCTGGACCCTGGCGGCCTTCTTCCGGCAGATCCCCTGGGACCTGGAGCAGGCGGCGCAGGTCGACGGCGCGACCCAGTGGCAGGCCTTCAGGCGCGCCATCGTCCCGCTGGCCATGCCCGGAGTCTTCACCACCGCGATCATCGCGTTCTTCATCGCCTGGAACGACTTCGTCTACGGGATATCACTGACCTCCACCGAAGCCGCCCGTCCGGTGCCGGCGGCCCTGGCGTTCTTCACGGGGGCCTCCCAGTTCGAGGAACCCACCGGCGCGATCTCGGCTGCCGCCATCGTCGTCACCATTCCCGTCGTCGTGCTGGTGCTGCTCTTCCAGCGACAGATCGTCTCCGGACTGACCCAGGGCGCCGTCAAGGGCTGAGTAGAAAAGGACTCCACTTCCATGTCATCCATCACGCTCCAGAACCTCGTCAAGAAGTACGACGACGGATTCCCCGCCGTCAACGACATCTCCATCGACATCGAGGACGGCGAGTTCATCATCCTGGTGGGGCCTTCAGGCTGCGGCAAGTCCACGCTGCTGCGCATGATCGTCGGCCTCGAGGACATCACCGAGGGCGACCTGCTCATCGGGGGAGAGCGGGTCAATGAAAAGGCTCCCCGTGAGCGCAACCTCGCCATGGTCTTCCAGAGCTACGCGCTGTACCCCCACCTGACCGTGTACGAGAACATCGCCTTCCCGATGCGGCTGACCAAGGGGCAGTTCACCAAGGAGCAGATCGACGAGAAGGTGCAGTACGCCGCGACGATGCTGGAGCTCACCGAGCACCTGGACCGCAAGCCCGCGAACCTCTCGGGCGGTCAGCGTCAGCGGGTGGCGATGGGCCGTGCGATCGTGCGCGACGCCGACGCCTTCCTCTTCGACGAACCGCTCTCGAACCTGGACGCCAAGCTCCGTGGCCAGATGCGCGCCGAGATCGCCCGCCTCCAGCGTGAGCTCAACACCACCAGCGTGTATGTCACCCACGATCAGACCGAGGCCATGACGCTCGGGGACCGGGTGGCGGTGCTCAAGAAGGGCCTGCTCCAGCAGATCGCCTCACCGCGCGAGCTCTACGAACAGCCCGCCAACCTCTTCGTGGCAGGATTCATCGGCTCACCCTCGATGAACTTCCTGCCCGGCACTGTGGAGGGCAACGTGTTCTCCACTCCACTGGGCGAGATCGAGATCCCGGACCGCGCCGCGAAGGCCGGAGCGGGACGTGACATCGTGCTCGCAGGCATCCGACCCGAGTTCTTCGAGGACGCGACCCAGCTCAGCGACGTGCAGCTCTCGAAGGGCACCACCTTCACCGCAGAGATCAGCCACAGCGAGTGGCTGGGCAACGAGCAGTACGCCTATGTCGGCTACGAGACCGATGAGCGGGTGGCGGATGCGCTGCAGAACCTGGCAGAGGAGATGGATGCCGATGAGCTGCGCACCCAGCTGGTGGTCGAGGTCGATGCCACCTCGCGGTTCCGCGGGGGAGACACCGCCGAGCTGTGGCTGGACACGCGGCGGATGCACCTCTTCGACCCGGTCTCCGGGGAGAACCTCACCCGGGATGAAGAGGCAGGAGCGGAGCTGACCCGGGAAGCACGCGAGGATCGCCGTCGCGATGCGGAGCGGTTCGCAGCCGCCAAGAAGGAGTGAACTGCGGCCAGGTGTGGTGTGGGCCGGCACGACTGGTGACCGAAGGGCATATCCCCTGGCCAGCCTGGGGTGCTAAGTTGTTCGCAGACAAACGAACTGGTCAGCAGGACACCGACGTCGTCGTCGGCGGTCTCCTGCCCCCGTGACCGCGAGGTCGAGAGTGGAGCCGAAGCTATGAGCACCGTCCCGGATGAGCTGCAGTACAGCGCCGAGCACGAATGGATCGCGACCACCGCAGATCCCAGCGTGGTCCGCGTCGGAATCACCGACTTCGCCCAGGATGCCCTGGGTGAGGTCGTCTATGTGGAACACCCCGAAGTGGGCGCCACCGTGGCAGCCGGTGACGTCGTCGGCGAGGTCGAGTCCACCAAGTCCGTCTCCGACATCTACGCGCCGGTGGCCGGAGAGATCGTGACCGTGAACTCCGACCTGGATGCGAACCCCGGCTCGGTGAACACCGACCCCTATGCGGCCGGATGGCTCTTCGAGGTGAAACTGGCCGAGTCCTCAGGGTTGGACGCCCTGCTGACTGCCGAGGACTATAGAAACCAAGTAGGCTGAAGACCCCTGATGGACCGCCCCAGGAGAGGAGGCGACGTGGATACTACACGTGGGAACGACAACGTTCAGAGTGCAGCGGAGACGACCAGCATCTCACTGCCTCCAGTTGAAGCGCAGGCAGGAGAGCCGCACCTCTCGGAGGACGATCAGCAGGCGATCGCGGCCCTGCCCAGGAACTCCGCGCTGCTGATCGCCCATACCGGAGGGAACCAGGGTGCACGGTTCCTGTTGGATCAGGACCTGACGAGCGTCGGACGACACCCGGAGGCCGGCATCTTCCTTGACGATGTCACCGTCTCGCGGCGTCACGTGGAGCTGCTCCGCGAGGGCAGCAAGTTCCAGGTCAAGGACCTGGGCAGCCTCAACGGCACCTACGTCAATCACGACCGGGTGGACGAGTACCGGCTCAAGCCCGGTGACGAGGTGCAGATCGGCAAGTTCCGGCTGACCTTCTATGCCGGGTCCAGAGATTCCGACTGACCGGTGAATCAAAATGCGCGGGCGAGTAAGACCGGCACGTTATCCTGAGGCTGATTTCGTTCCTTCCCCACAGCCCGAAAGAGGACACGCAGTGAGTGCTTCCCCAGCGCCGAGGCCTAAGCCGGCCCCGACCTCGCCTGAACCTGCCACCTCACATGTGTTCACGATCTCTGAAGTGCTGCGCGAGCTGCAGAACGAGTTCCCGGATCTCACGGCCTCCAAGCTGCGCTTCCTCGAGGAGCGCGACCTGGTGGAACCGGCCCGCACCGCGTCGGGATATCGCAAGTACTGTGCCGCGGACGTCGAGCGGCTGCGCTTCATCCTCGCGCTGCAGCGGGATCGCTACATGCCCCTGGACGTCATCAAACAGACGATGGACGCCATCGATTCAGGGGAGACCCCGGAGGCGCTGCCCCAGGCAGCGCCTGTGGGTCCGCGTGAGGTCACCGATGAGATGGCGGCCCAGATCACCGGTCGCATCCGCCCGATGTCCCGCAAGGAGCTGCGCGCCCACTCCGGCGCCACCCGCGGGATGCTCGATACGTTGGAGAAGTTCCGGATCATCCAGGCTGATGCCGAAGGCAATTACAGCCACCACGATCTCAAAGCGGTCAAGGCCGTCCGGGTCCTGGCGCGCTATGGGCTGGAGCCCAAGCACCTGGCGAACATCCGCCGCTCGGCCGACAATGAGCTGGACCTGATCGCCCGGGCGATGGCTCCGCACGCCGCACGCAAAGACACTGCGGCGCGCGCCCGGGTGGCAGAGTCCTCCAAGGAGATGCTGCAGTGCCTCAAGGACCTGCGCGCCTCCATCATGGACACCTCGGTGGAGCAGCTGGACAAGAACTGACTTAGACTTGAGCCATGGAGAGCCAGCTGGTTCCGATGGATGTCGTGGGTGTTCGGATCGAACTCCCGTCCAAACAGCCTGTGGTCGTGCTCCGCGGTGCAGAGCCCGGTCTGGAGAACCTCCACGTGGCGGTCCTGGTGGGTCCGGCGGAGGCCAACGCCGTCGCCATGGCCATGGAGAAGAAGGTCCCTCCGCGCCCGATGACCCACGATCTGCTCGCCGAGGTGATGACCCGGCTCGGCTCCGGGGTGCGATCCGTGGAGATCAGCATGCTCGACTCCTCCACCTATCGCGGCACCATCACCCTGGGCAGCGGCCGAAGCTTCGACTCACGGGCCTCCGATGCCATCGCAGTGGCCGTGCGCGTGCAGTGTCTGGTGACCATGGACCGCGAGACGCTGAACCGGGTGGGCATCACCCCGCGCACCGCCGCGACCGGCCAGCGCCCCATCTCTGAGGACGAGATCAAAGAGTTCCAGCGCTACCTCGAGGACGCGGAGCCCGAGGACTTCGAGTGAGCCTGCCCGCACCGACTAGTGCAATGCGGCGACACGCCGTAGAGTAAAATTCGAATGTCTTTGACCCTTGGCGGCTGTCGCCATACCGTCAAGGGACAAGGTTTCCGCATGCATCACCCGGGTCGCTCGATCGATCCAGGGTGGAGCTCACCCAGCGGGTTCCAGCACTTCAGGAAGGTACCAGGTGGGTCCAGAATCGCACGCGGACGCTGAACGCATACGGCCGGGGCAGGCAGCTGCCCAGCAGCCGCTGTTCAGCGACGGCCTGCCCGAGCTGGACGAGGAACTGGGATACCGCGGACCGGTGGCCTGCGCCGCGGCCGGCATCACCTACCGTCAGCTGGACTACTGGGCCCGGACCAAACTGGTCCAGCCCTCCATGCGCAATGCGGCCGGTTCCGGCTCCGCTCGCCTCTACTCCTTCCGCGACGTGCTGGTGCTCAAGGTGGTCAAGCGCCTTCTCGACACCGGCGTCTCGCTGCAGCAGATCCGGACCGCCATCGAACACCTGCGTGAGCGCGGGGTGGATGACCTGGCGCAGATCACGCTGATGTCTGACGGCGCCTCGGTGTACGAATGCACCTCCGCCGATGAGGTCATCGACCTCGTGCAGGGCGGTCAGGGCGTCTTCGGCATCGCGGTGGGCCGTGTCTGGCGCGAAGTCGAAGGAAGCCTGGCCGAACTCCCACGCGAGCGCACCGAGCCGGAACCGTCGCTTCTGACGGGCGAAGCCACCGGGGCAGAGGACGAGCTCGCGCAGCTGCGCGCCCGGCGTCGCTCCCAAGCCTCCTGAGCAGCCTCTCCGAGCCGCATGGCCAGGGGTGAACTCTCTCACCTAACACGTTGAGGGGCGGATTCTCCGAGCATCTGAGGCCGTATTGGCCCCTGAACGCTCGGAGAATCCGCCCCTCAACGGCTGTGGAGTGGGGGACTCAGAGCAGCTGCTTGAGCAGCTGGTCGAAGGACTTCGCGAGATCCCTGACCTGGTCTCCGGGCCACTGGTGCGCCGGATAGGCAGCACCCTGGATCTGCTGCCAGAACGGATTCTCCTCCAGCACCGGGAGCATCAGCTTCTCCTTGTAGAGCCGCTCCATCTCCAGCAGGCGGTACTCGTGCTCGGTGGAGTCCGCGCGAGCGCGGTTGACCACGACGCCGGCGGACTTCAGCTGCGGAGCGTACTCGTTGGAGAACATCCGGATGGCGCGCATGGTCCGCTCGGTTCCGGCCACTGAGAACAGGCTCGGTTCGGCGACCAGCAGCACACCGTTCGACGCCGCCCACCCGATCCGAGTCAGCCCGGCCAGCGAGGGCGGGCAGTCCACGAGGATCAGGTCGTAGCCGGTCACGCCGTCGAGCAGGGTCTTCAGTCGGCGCATGTCCCGCGGACGGATGTCTGGGCGGTCGAAGGTGGCGGAGAGCGCGGAGCCCACGATCACGTCGAGCTTCGCCGTGGAGCGTCGCTCCTCGGGCAGCAGGTCCACCCATCCGGAGCGCACCACGTGCTCGCTGAGCTTGGCGCGCTTCGCGTCACGCAGCAACTGCCCTGCCTCGGTGCCACTGCCGCGCTTCACCGCCAGACCCGTGGTGGAGTCCGCATGGGGGTCAAGGTCGACGACGAGGGTCCGCACCCCCTGTTGGAGGGCGGCCGAAGCCAGGCCCATGGTGACCGAGGTCTTACCGACCCCGCCTTTCAGGCTGGAAACGCTCAAGATCTGCACGGTACCCATCATAGGGATGATCGGCACAGGAACTCATTCCGGCGCTCCGCGCGGCGAGGCTCAGTCGATCTTCATCTCGCCCATCTCTTCCCAGCCCTCGCCTTCGACCTGGCGGGAGATGATCTTCGGGGTGGAGACCAGGGCCTGTGCCATCGCGCCCTCGGAGCTCGTGGCCTGCTGGAAGTGCGCGGACTCGACGTGGGGGCCGGCGGCGTCGTCCTCGAACGCCTCGATCAGCACGTACTCGTTGGGGTTTTCCACGCTGCGCGACCAGTCGAACCACTTATTGCCCGGCTCTGCCCGGGTGGCCTCGGTGAAGGAACGGGTGATCTCGGGCCACTGCTCGGCAAACTCGGGCTTGACCTGGAACTTCACGACGATGAGGATCATTTTCTCTCCTTGGGATGCAGGGGGTTCGGCTGAGGAGGCGCAGTGCGCGACGCTAGGGACAACCCTGCCACGGGCTGCAAGATTCCCGTGGGTGAGCCGCTCGTCGGGCCCGTAGGATTGGATCATGGCCCACTATGACCTTTCCATCATCGGCTCCGGCTCCGGGAATTCCCTGATCACACCCTTCTGGGACGATAAGCGCGTCGTCCTGGCGGACAAGGGTTCTGGCGGCATGGGCGCCTTCGGCGGGACCTGTCTGAACGTGGGCTGCATCCCCACGAAGATGTTCGTCCGTCCCGCTGCGCTGGCTCGCGGTCCGGAGGAGGCCGCCCGGCTCAACGTCACCCAGGAGACCACCGACGTCGACTGGCCAGCGATGCGCGACCGGATCTTCTCCCGCATCGACTCGATCTCCACGGGTGGACGCCGCTATCGCGAGGGGCTCGATCATGTGGACCTCGTGGCCGAGAAGGTCACGCTCACGGGAGACTTCAGCCAGGCGCCCTTCGCATTCGTCGCTGAGTCAGGGGTGCGGGCCGAGGCCGACCGGATGGTCATCGCTGCCGGTTCACGTCCGGTGCTGCCGCAGGTGCCCGGCATCGACCTCCCCGGGGTGCACACTTCCGATACCGTCATGCGCATCGAGGAGCGACCAGAGAAGATCCTGATCATCGGTGGAGGCTATATCGCCTGCGAGTTCGCCGGGGTGTTCTCGGCATTCGGGACCGAGGTCCTTCAGATCAACCGCAGTCGGGGCTTGATGAACGCGCTGGACGCGGACATCGCTTCGGCGTTCTCGGCCGAGGCCGAGCAGAACTGGACCGTGCGCTACGAACGCACCGTCACCAGCATCACCGAGCAGGGCCAGGGACTCCGGGTGGAACTGGTCACCTCCGATGGGCGGGTCGAGGACCACGACGTGGACTTGGTTCTGGTGGCCATCGGCCGCACGCCGAACACCGATCTTGTCGGTGCCGCCGAAGTGGGACTGGATGTCCACTCGGACGGTCGCCTGGCGGTGGACGAGTATCAGCGGGTGCTCATGCAGGGTGATCCCGTGGAGGGTCTGTACGCGCTGGGGGACATCAGCTCCCCGGCCATGCTCAAGCATGTGGCGAACCAGGAGGCCCGCGTGGTCGCGCACAACCTGGAGCATCCGGACACGATTCGTCCTTCCCGCCATGAGGCGATCCCCGCAGCAGTCTTCTCCTTCCCGGAGATCGCCCAGGTCGGGCTCACCGAAGCTCAGGCCGAAGAGGCCGTGGGTGCCGAGAATCTGACCACCAAGATCCAGAACTACGGCGACACCGCCTACGGGTGGGCAATGGAGGACAGTCACGGGATCTTCAAGGTCATCGCCGATCGGCGCAGCGGCCAGATCCTCGGGGCGCATGTGCTGGGGCACCAGGCCTCGAACCTCATCCAGCCGGTCATCCAGGCGATGAGCTTCGGCCAGGACGCCTACACCGCAGCGCGCGGCCAGTACTGGATCCATCCCGCGCTCATGGAGGTCACGGAGAACGCCCTGCTCGGCCTCGAGGTCCCTATCCCCGAGGACGCGCCGCTCTGAGAACCCCGCTCTGGCCTAGGTCTTGCCTTTCGCTCTGAGCATCCGTTGAACCATCCGCAGGGACTGTCCGGTGAACCGGCCGGGGCCCCGCGGTCAGGAATGGAATGCGAACAGTGCCAGTTGTGGGGAGTGAAGCACCACGACGAACACGCGATACGACTGATCCGACGCCGGGAGCAAGCCGCTCCCGTCCCGAAAGGAGCCTGATATGGCTGAACGCGTAGATTTCTGGTTCGACCCGCTGTGCCCCTTCGCCTGGGCCACCTCCCGGTGGATCCGCGAAGTGGAGCAGGTCCGCGACATCGAAGTGCATTGGAACGTGATGAGCCTCGGCGTGCTCAACGAGGACAACAATCCCTCACCGGCTGAAGACGCCGAGCAGCTTGCCCGCTGGATCCCCGCCCGCACCGCGACCGCCGTCGCGCTGAAGCACGGCGAGGAGAAGGTCGGCGAGTTCTACACGGCCGCCGGCACCGAGATCCACAACAACGGCAACAAGGACTTCGAGGCCGCCACGCTGAACGCACTTCGCGCCGTGGGCCTCGAAGAGGACCTCCTGGCCGAGGCCAAGACCGACACCAACGACGACGAGATGCGCGCCTCCCACAACAGGGGCATCTCCCAGGTGGGTCAGGACGTCGGCACGCCGATCGTCGCGTTCCAGGGGACGGCCTTCTTCGGCCCGGTCATCACCCGCATCCCGCGCGGCGAGGACGCCGGAAAGATCTTCGACGGCGCCGTGGCGCTGGCGCAGTACCCGTACTTCTTCGAGCTCAAGCGCTCCCGCACGGAGTCCCCGGTCTTCGACTGATCGACTCCGCTGCAGCACGAGAACGCCGGTGAGGGCACTGCCCTCACCGGCGTTCTTCTGCGTTCACCGCGGGGCTCAGTCTTCGCGGATCACCTTGTGCTGGGCCGCCTGGGCCACGGGGCGGACCACCACCTGATCCAGGTTCACGTGATGGGGCAGCGTGACGGCGGTGGCGATGACCTCGGCGATGTCCTCGGCCACCAGGGGCTTCTTCACCCCGCGATAGACGGCCTCGGCCGCCGCAGCATCTCCGCGCAGCCGCTTCGCGCTGAACTCCTCGGTGTGCACCATGCCGGGAAGCACCTCGATGACGCGGATATTGTGCTCGGCCTCCTCCAGGCGCAGTGCCCCGGTCAGCGCGTGCTCACCGAACTTGGCAGCGTTATAGCCGGCCCCACCCTCGTAGGGGTCGAGCGCCGCGGTCGAGGTGACATTGAGGATCGTCCCTTCACCGTGGGCGCGCAGCATCGGGATGAAGGCGCGAATCATGTTGAGCGGGCCCAGCACATTGACCTCATACATCCACCGCCAGTCCTCGGCGTGCCCGTCGGCCACGGAGTCTATGCCCAGCGCACCGCCGGCGTTGTTGATCAGCGTGTCGATCCCGCCGGCGGCTGTGACCTCGGCCAGCGCAGCGTCCACCTGCTCCGGATCGGTCACATCGCAGATGAGCGGGATGATCCCCTCCTGCTCGGCCAGGCTTTCGAGCTTCTCCGCCCGGCGAGCGACGGCGAAGACCCGCCAGCCCTCCGTGGTGAGTCGATGCGCGGTGGCCGCGCCGATTCCGGAGGAGGCGCCGGTGACCAGCGCGCTGCGGGTGGTGATGTCAGTCTGAATCATGAGTACAGCCTAGTGAGGCCGAGGGGCCGTCACCATGTGATGGTCGAATGGTGAGACGCGCCGACTCGGGACCTTGCAGACCGCACCGGCAGAGACAGACGATCAAGGACCAGCTGTCGGGTCGGACCCAGGTCGCTGAGGTCCCACACGCTGTGCCGGGCACCGCGCGCCCAGCGCACGGTCTCCCCGAGGTCCCGGGTCAGCGAGTCGCGCCGTTCAACCATGGCGCGTCGGACGTCTCCCGCACCCCAGGCATACCGGTGCCCGACGGCGGCATCCTGCAGGATCTCGGTGGGTTCGCCCAAGGTGCGCAGGGCCCAAGTATGCGCGAGTCCCGGCCGCGCGGCGTCGGCCAGGGCCATGGAGCCGTAGAACCGTCCGTTGAGGTCGATCAGGTGCGGCGTCCCGTCTTCGGCCAGCAGGAACTGCAGCTCGACGAGCCCCTCCCAGCCGATATCGCTGAGCAGGGACTCTGCCCGGGCGGCCAGTTCGTCCTCCACGGGAACGGTGTGCGCCCGGGTCGAGACCCCGTTGGGGGTCGGGAACACCCGAGAGCTGATCTGCTGGACTCTGCCGTCGAGCCGTCCGTGATGGAAGAGGCCCACCAGGGCGGTGAGCGAACCCTCGACCGGCTTCTGCAGCACTGCGCGGGCGCCAGCGACGTGGATGCGTTCCATCTGGGGCAGGGCCTGGCGGGGACCGTCGAAGCGCTGCGCTTCAATGCGGTACGGCATGGTCTGCCCCGGACTCCAATGCTCACGGCATTTGACCACCACCGGTCCGATCCACAGACGCAGCGCCTCGGGTGTGGCAGCAACTGTGCGGGGAGTGGTGATCCTGGCGCGCGCCGCCGCCTGGGCGAGCTCCAGCTTGTCCAGCGCGATGCGCACGGCGCTGGACGGGGGATGAGCCACGGGAACCGGAATCTGCTCACGGAACTCGGCGAGGGCAGCCATCCAGTCATCGCCGGCGCCGAAGACGATGTCGTAGCCTCCGCTGCGCACAGCCGTTTGGACATCGTGGACGAAGGCGGCGCTGTCACCGCGGGGACGGGCGACCACATGACGCCGTGCGCAGGCCTTGGAGGCGGTCACCATACCTCCGCCGTCGGGGGTGCCGACACCCACGGTCCAGCCTGCGCGGTGCAGGGCGCGCACTGCGGCGAGCGAGCCCCGGTCGCGGGCGGTGCTGACGATCAAGGCTCGACGGTGCGTCACCTTCGTGACTCTACCAACGGTTCACCTCCCGTTCAGTGAGGCGCCGCGGGTTAGGCTGTGACGCGCCAGAGACCACGGAAGAGGAACGATCATGCTCGGGGGAACGCGATGAGCCGGCGGGGGAGCGGGGCAGAGGGCTCGGGACGTTTCAGCGTCTCCCGGGCCGCTCTGCTGGTGACCGCGCTGACAGCCGCCTCCACCCTGCTCGGGCTGCTGCGCGACGTCGTCATCGGTGCTGTCTACGGTGCCGGGCCGGAGCTCGACGCCTACCTCGTCGCACAGGGTCTGATGAGCATCGTGCTCGGCCTGGTCGCGGACGCTGTCTCACGCTCGGTCACCCCCAGGGTCGCTCGTGAGGCGGCGGCGGAGTCCGGGCATTGCCGCGGGCACCGGGGCTTCGACGTCGCGCTGACCGTCACCCTGGTCGCGCTGGGTCTCGCCGGGGTGATGGTGGGACTGCTCGCCGGCCCGGTGACCTCGCTGATCGCGCCGGGGTTCAGCGGGGAGCAGGCCGACGTCGCGGCCTCCCTCACCCGGGTGATGCTGCTCGCCACGGTGCTGGTCGCCGGCACTGACCTGCTCGCCTCACTGGTGCAGGCCCACGGGCGCTTCGCCTGGTCCTCCCTGGAGGGCGTGCCGTTCAACATCATCATGATCGGCGCGGCCGCGCTGTTCGGGCCTCAGCACGGGGTGGTGGCGCTCGCCGTCGGCTTCGTCCTCGGCTCCGGCGCGCGGCTGGCCATGCAGCTTCCTCCGGTGCGCAGGATCGGGATTCCGCTGCGCGCCCGGGTGAATCTGCGCGACCCGGGCTTCCTGGAGATCGCCCGCCTGGTGCCGCCGATGCTGATCGGCACTGCGGTGGTCAACGTGAACACGCTGGTGGACCGCGCGGTGGGTTCCACCCTGCAGGAGGGGGCGATCACGGCACTCTCCTACGGCTGGCGACTGATCCACCTGCCCGAGACGCTGGTGATCACCGCACTGCTGGTCCCGCTCTACCCCGCGCTGAGCGCCGCGGCCTCAGATCGCAGGGAGGTGCGCGGTCTGGTCCGGCAGGGCATGGCGGTGACGGTGACCGTGCTGACCCCGCTGACGGTGCTGCTGGTGCTCGCTGCTCGGCCGGTGGTGGACCTGGCCTTCGGCCACGGGGCCTTCGAGGCCCAGGCCGTCACGGACACGGCGCTCGCCGTCGCCTGGTACGCGCCGGCGCTGATCGCGCTGGGCTGCCGGCAGATCGTGGTGCGCGCCTCCTATGCGGTGGGCGACGCCGCCTCACCGGTGGTGGTGGCGGTGCTGGCGATGGTGCTCAACGTGGCGGGCGACCTGCTGCTCGCGCCGATCATGGGGATCGCCGGCATCGCCGCGGCGACCACCGCCTCGCTGGTGCTCGCGGCGGTGTTGAACATCTGTCTGCTGCACCGCCGACACCGCGGGGTGGACCTGCGAGGCGCCGCAGGACTGCTCAGCCGCGCGCTCGGCCTCGGGCTCCTCGCGCTCGCCGCCGGCTACACGGTGTCCACAGCGTCCTGGATGCCGGGCAACCTCATGCCCGCGCAGCCCGACGCCGGGGCCTCCGCCTCGGCAGGTGTGCTCGGCGCGGTGGTGATCGCCGCCGTCGTCGCGGCGGTCTATGTGCTCGGCCTGATCCTGCTGCGCGCACCGGAGCGTTGGGTCCTGGCGCGCGGGGTGAACCTGCTGCGCCGCGGCCGCTGATTCACGGGTCAGCGGCTGATGGGGCGGCAGTGCTGAGGGTCCACGGCGCAGGCCGGAGCTTGCGACATCCGGTGCGAACGGTGGCCGGCTTCGTGAAAGAATGGCCCAATGGCTGAACAGATCACGGGCACAGACGCGCCCGTCAAGACCCCCGACGTGCCCGAGAAGCCCGCCCTGGAGGGCCTGGAGGAGAAGCTCCACGCCGCCTGGCAGGCAGAGGAGATCTACCACTTCGACGAGGACACCGAGCGGTCCCAGGTGTATTCCATCGACACGCCCCCGCCCACCGCCTCGGGTTCGCTGCATGTGGGACACATGTTCTCCTACACCCAGACCGATGTGATGGCGCGCTTCATGCGCATGTCGGGCAAGAACGTGTTCTACCCGCTGGGCTGGGACGACAACGGACTGCCCACCGAGCGGCGAGTGCAGAACTACTACGGGGTGCGCTGTGATCCCGCCCAGCCTTACGACCCCGACTACACCCCGCCGGAGAAGCCCGCGAAGAACCAGCGAGACTGGGACGCGATCAGCCGGCAGAACTTCATCGAGCTCTGCGAGACGCTCACCGTCGAGGACGAGAAGATCTTCGAGGACCTCTTCTCCCGGCTCGGTCTCTCTGTGGACTGGCGGCAGACCTACCGCACCATCGACGACGACTCCCGCGCCGCCTCCCAGCGGGCGTTCCTGCGCGACATCCAGGCCGGCAACGCCTACACCGCGCAGGCGCCGACGCTGTGGGACATCACCTTCCGCACGGCCGTGGCCCAGGCCGAGCTCGAGGCGAAGGACCACCCTGGCGCGTATCACCGCTACCCGTTCACCGTGAAGGACACCGGGGAGCAGGTCTTCATCGAGACCACCCGCCCGGAGCTGCTGCCCTCCTGTGTGGCGCTGGTCGCCCACCCTGACGACGAGCGATACCAGCACCTCTTCGGCACAACCGTCATCTCGCCGCTCTTCGGCGTGGAGGTCGAGGTCAAGGCCCATGGCCTGGCGCAGCCCGACAAGGGCTCCGGCGTGGCGATGATCTGCACCTTCGGCGACATGACCGACGTGACCTGGTGGCGCGAGCTGCAGCTTCCCACCCGCGCGCTGATCGGCCGCGACGGCCGCTTCTCCCGCGAGATCCCGGAATGGATCACCTCCCAGACCGGTGCTCAGCACTATGAGCAGCTGGCCGGCAAGACCGTGCACTCCGCCAAGGAGGCAGTGGTCGAGCTGCTCAAGGCCGAGGACCTGCTCGACGGCGAGCCGAAGAAGATCACCCACGCGGTGCACTTCTACGAGAAGGGTGACAAGCCGCTGGAGGTCGTCACCTCCCGGCAGTGGTACATCCGCAACGGCGGGCGCGACGCCGGACGGCGCGAGAAGATGATCGCCCGCGGCAAGGAGATCTCCTGGCATCCGGCCTTCATGCGCTCGCGCTACGAGAACTGGGTGGAGGGCCTGAACGGGGACTGGCTGGTCTCCCGGCAGCGCTTCTTCGGCGTGCCGATCCCGGTCTGGTACCCGCTGAACGCCGACGCCGAGCCCGACTACGACAACCCCCTGCTGCCTGCGGAGACTCAGCTTCCGGTGGACCCTGCCTCGCGGGTCCCGGACGGCTACGAGGAGTCTCAGCGCGGCGTCGCCGGTGGCTTCATCGGTGAAGCCGATGTGCTCGACACCTGGGCGACCTCGGCGATCACCCCGCACATCGCGGGCCGCTGGGAGAAGGACAACGACTTCTTCAACAAGGTCTTCCCCTTCGACCTGCGCCCGCAGGGTCACGACATCATCCGCACCTGGCTCTTCGCCTCGGCGGTCCGCGCGAACTCGCTGAACGATTCGGTGCCGTGGACCAACACCGCGATCTCGGGCTGGATCCTCGATCCGGACCGCAAGAAGATGTCCAAGTCCAAGGGCAACGTCGTGGTCCCGACCGAGCCGCTGGAGCAGTTCGGCTCCGACGCGGTGCGCTACTGGGCCGCCTCGGCGAAGCTCGGTGCCGACACCGCCTACGAGGTCGCGCAGATGAAGATCGGGCGACGCCTCTCGATCAAGCTGCTGAACGCCTCGAAGTTCGCGCTGAACCTCGGGGTCACCGAGGGCCACATCATCACCGATGAAGCGGGGACTGCGGTGCTCACCGAAGCGCTGGATCGTGCCCTGATCGCCGAGCTGCGCACCGTGGTGGATCAGGCGACCAAGCACTTCGCTGACTATGACTACGCTCGGGCGCTTCAGCTGGTGGAGTCCTTCTTCTGGTCCTTCACCGACGACTACGTGGAACTCGTCAAGGACCGCGCCTACGGGTCTCGTGGGGAGGAGGCGCAGGCCTCCGTGCTGGCGGCGCTGGCGACCACGCTCGACTCGCTGCTGCGGCTCTTCGCGCCGATCCTTCCCTTCGTCACCGACGAGGTCTGGCGCTGGTGGCGCCATGGCTCGGTGCACGCCACGCAGTGGCCCGCGCCCGCTGGTCTGGAGTCCGTGCAGGGCTCCGCCGGGATGCTGGAGACCGTGGCGCAGGTGCTCTCCGGGCTGCGCAAGGTGAAGTCGGAGGCCAAGGTCAAGCAGCGCACCGAGGTCATCAGCGCGCGCATCTCCGCTCGCAAGCAGACCTTGGCGCACATCGAGGCGGCGCTTCCCGACGTGCAGGCCGCCACGCGGTCCCGCTCGCTGGAGCTTCTCGAGCAGGCCGACGCGGGTCAGTCCGTGCTGGTCACCGACGTGCAGCTCGCCGAAGAAGAGCAGCCCGCCCAGGTCTGACCCCCCTCCGCCCGCGCCGCGCAAATTATCGTAGAGCTCTAGCAAATCGTCGTGCTATAGCTCTACGATTCCGCAGGAGCTCTACGATAATTCGCGGGAGGAAGCGGTCAGGGGCGGGGTCAGTCGTTCTCGACGTTCGCGGTGCGGATCTCGAGCACGCCTTCGATCTCATGCAGCGCTTCGAAGAGCTGCTCACGCCCCACCCGCTGGGTGCGCGTGAAGGTCATCGTCGCGTCCACGGCGAATCCGTCGGCGACCTCCATCCGGCGGGTGCGGACCAGCCGGGTCTCATAGCCCAGCTGCGAGGCTTCTCCGAGGATCTCGCGCAGGATCCCGCGGCCATCGGCGTAGCGCACCACGTACCGCTCGGAGCGATCGTGCCGGGGGAGTCGTCGCACGAGTGTGGTGATCAGTGTGACGGCCAAGAGGTAGAGCAGCGCGGTGAGTGCGGCGATCATCGGCATTCCGGCGCCGCAGGCCATGCCCACCGCAGCCGTCACCCAGATGGACGCCGCAGTGGTCAGCCCGGAGACCATGTTCTGCCGCACGAACACCACGCCGGCGCCGATGAAGCCGATGCCGCTGACGATCTGTGCGGCGATCCGGGATGGATCCAGCACCACGTCGCCGCCGAGCAGATGTGAGAACCCGTAGGCGGAGACCAGGGTGAACAGCGCCGAGCCCATGCCCACCAGAATGTGCGTGCGCGCCCCCGCGGATTTCTGCCGCACGTCGCGCTCGATGCCGATCGCCGCCGAGAGGACGAACGCGCTCACCAGAAGCAGCACCTGGGTGCCGAAGGTCTCCGGAAAGAGATCGATCTCCATGGGTCTTGAATCCTCTGCTCATCGGGGGTGCATGCATGACGCGGGGAAGGCCGTCCGGCCTGCGCGGAATCTAGCACGGTCGTGTGACGCTCAGGTTCTGCGCGGAGTCAGCAGACCCAGTAGACTAGCCGCATCAGCTTGGACCCGGCTATCACCGGTGAGCTTCCGGCGGAACAGGCCCGCGGCATGACGCCGTCACGGCCCCAGTAGAACCGGACGGGTAAGCCCGTCACAGCAGTCATGGAGAGGCCCGACGACGGCGCACCCTCACCTCCCTCACAGGAGCGCGGGACGCGCATCAGGCGGGCAAGCAAGGTGGTACCGCGCCGTTGAGGCGTCCTTGTGAGCGTGTCAGACCATCAGCTCAGCACACCTGCAGGACGGACCTCCATGACGCAGAACAGCTCCCCCGTGTATCCACGCGCCTCTGCCGCCGACGGCGAGCAGCGCAGGATCCCCGCCTCGCCGCGCTTCCCGAAGATCGAAGAGCGTGTGCTTGCGGAGTGGGAGAAGGACGGGACATTCAAGGCCTCCATCGAGAACCGTCCCGCCGAGTCGTCCAATGGAGCGCCCAACGAGTTCGTCTTCTATGACGGCCCTCCCTTCGCCAACGGTCTGCCGCACTACGGTCACCTGCTCACCGGCTATGTGAAGGACCTCGTCGCGCGCTACCAGACACAGCGCGGTCGGCGCGTGGAGCGTCGCTTCGGCTGGGACACCCACGGGCTCCCCGCCGAGCTGACGGCGATGAAGGAACTCGGCATGACCGACAAGGCCGAGATCGAAGCTCTGGGCGTGGACAAGTTCAACGATGCCTGCCGCGCCTCGGTGCTGAAGTACACCGGTGAATGGGAGTCCTACGTCAATCGTCAGGCCCGCTGGGTGGACTTCGAGAATGACTACAAGACGCTCAACGTCGAGTACATGGAATCGGTCATCTGGGCCTTCAAGCAGCTGCACGAAAAGGGCCTGACCTATCAGGGCTTCCGCGTGCTTCCCTACTGCTGGAAGGACGAGACCCCGCTGTCCAACCATGAGCTCCGCATGGACGACGACGTCTACAAGGAGCGCCAGGACCCTTCGGTCACCGTGGCCTTCCCGATCACCGGGGGCGGCACATACGGAGATGACCTGGTCGGCGTGAATCTCCTGGCCTGGACCACCACGCCTTGGACCCTGCCCACCAACTTCTCCGTGGCCGTGGGGCCGGAGGTGGAGTACGTGGTGGTCGAATCGCCGGCGGAGTCGCCGCTGCCGGGGCGGCACATGCTCGCCGTCGAGCTGCTCGGCGCCTACGCCAAGGACCTCGGCTTCACCGATGCCGATGAGCAGGGAGGCGCCACCGCCGCGGAGGCTGCGGCAGCCGCCGTCGTCGGCCGGTATCGGGGCACCGACCTGGCCGACATCGAATACACCCCGCTGTGGGACTACTACACCGACACCGAGACCTGGGGCACCCAGCATGCCTTCCGGGTGCTCGTGGAGGACTACGTCACCACCACCGACGGCACCGGCCTGGTCCACCAGGCCTCGGCCTACGGTGAAGAGGATCAGCGCTCCTCCGAGGAGGCGGGGATCCCGGTGATCCTCTCGGTGGATGAGGGCGCGCGCTTCCTGCCGATGTTCGCCCAGCCCACCGCCTCCGGCGACGCTCCGCTCGCCGAGATCGCCGGTGTCCAGGTCTTCGAGGCCAACCGCACGATCATCAATGCGCTCAAGGAGTCCGGACGCCTGGTCCGCGAAGCCTCCTACGTACACTCCTACCCGCACTGCTGGCGCTGCCGGAACCCGCTGATCTACAAGGCTGTCACCTCCTGGTATGTGGCCGTGACCCAGGTCAAGGACCGCATGCTCGAGCTCAATGAGCAGATCAACTGGATCCCGGGCAACGTCAAGCACGGCCAATTCGGCAAGTGGCTGGAGAACGCCCGGGACTGGTCCATCTCACGCAACCGCTACTGGGGAAGCCCCCTGCCGGTCTGGGTCTCGGACAATCCGGAGTACCCGCGCACCGAGGTCTACGGCTCGCTGGACGAGCTGAAGGAGGCCTTCGGCGACTACCCGCGCAACGCCGACGGCGAGCCCGATCTGCACCGTCCCTGGATCGATGACCTGACCCGCCCGAACCCGGATGACCCCACCGGCGCCTCCACCATGCGCCGTGTGGAAGATGTCCTCGACGTCTGGTTCGACTCCGGATCGATGCAGTTCGCCCAGGTGCACTACCCGTTCGAGAACGCCGAGTGGTTCGCCGAACATCACCCTGCCGATTTCATCGTGGAGTACATCGGCCAGACCCGCGGCTGGTTCTACACCATGCACGTGCTGGCCACGGCGCTGTTCGACCGGCCCGCCTTCACCAACGTGATCAGTCATGGGATCGTGCTGGGCTCCGACGGAGCGAAGATGTCCAAGTCGCTGCAGAACTACCCCGACGTCTCCGAGGTGCTGGACCGCGACGGATCCGACGCGATGCGGTGGTTCCTGATGGCCAGCCCGATCCTGCGCGGCGGCAACCTCGTGGTCACCGAGGAGGGCATCCGCGAGAGCGTGCGCCAGGTGCTGCTGCCCATGTGGAACGCCTGGCACTTCTTCGCGCTGTACTCCAATACGGCGAACCAGGGTGCCGGCTACCAGGCGAAGGCGGTGGGAGCCGACGACGTCGCCAGCCCGCTGGACCGCTACATCCTCGCCGCAACCGGTGATCTGGTCCGCGAGGTCACCGCAGCACTGGACGCCTACGACGTCTCCGCCGCCTGTGAGTCGCTGCGCCGGTTCTCCGACACGCTGACCAACTGGTACATCCGCCGCTCCCGCGCTCGGTTCTACGCCGAGGACTTCGCCGCCTACGACGTGCTCTACACCGTGCTGGAGACCTTCGCCCGGGTCTCCGCTCCGTTGCTGCCGCTGATCAGCGAGGAGATCTGGCGCGGGCTGACCGGTGGTCGCTCGGTGCACCTGGCCGACTGGCCCGATCCGGAGGACTACCTGCGCGATGAGCGCGCCGTGGAGCTGATGGAGCTGACCCGCACGGTCAGCTCGGCAGGCTCCTCGCTGCGCAAGCAGGCGAACCTCCGGGTCCGCCAGCCGCTGGCGAAGCTCAGCGTGGTCGTCCCGCAGGCGGAGTCCCTCGCGGGAACCTACCAGCAGATCATCGCCGATGAGCTGAACCTCAAGGAGGTTCAGCTGCTCGACTCCGCCGACACCGACGCCGCAGACTGGGGGATCGGTCAGCAGCTGGTGGTCAACGCCCGCGCCGTCGGACCCCGCCTGGGCAAGCAGGTCCAGCAGGCGATCAAGGGGGCCAAGTCCGGCGACTGGTCCGTGGACTCAGGGACGGTCACTGCCGGTGGTCTGGAACTCTTCGAGGGCGAATACACGCTGAGCACCACGGTCTCCGAGCAGCTCGGGGAGAAGGTGGTCACGGTCCTCGACGGCGCAGGCGGCTTCCTGGTGCTGGACACGGCTCTGAGCGAGGAGCTGATCGCGGAGGGCATCGCCCGAGACCTGATCCGCAGCATCCAGCAGGCACGCAAGGACGCTGATCTGCAGGTCTCTGATCGTATCGAGACCACGGTCACCGCCTCGCCCGCTGTGGTCGCTGCCCTGCAGGCGCACCGCCAGCTCGTCTCTGAGGAGACCCTGACGGTGGATCTGCATCCGGTTCCCTGCGAGACTGCAGCTGAGCCCACGATCCATGTTTCCGTCGTCGAAGGAGCCCGGTAGTGCCAGAGGAACTCGACCAGTTCTCGGTGGCCAGCGTCTACGCTGAGCTGCTCTCCCGAGCGCCGGAGAACAAGATGGAACCGCGGATGGCGCCGATGTTCGAGGCCATGGACCTGCTCGGGGAGCCGAACAGGTCCGCCCCGGTCATCCACATCACCGGCACCAACGGCAAGACCTCCACGGCGCGGATGATCGAGGCCGGTCTGATGGCCCACGACATCCGTGTGGGTCGCTACACCTCGCCACATCTGTCCTCGGTGACCGAGCGCATCTGCCTCGACGGCCAGCCGGTGGAGGATGAGACCTTCGTGCGCATCTGGGATGAGGTGCGACCCTTCATCAGCATGGTGGACGCGGGCCTCGCCGAGCGCGGAGAGGTGCCGCTGACCTATTTCGAATGTGTCACCATCCTTGCCTTCGCCGTCTTCGCAGATGCTCCTGTGGACGTCATGGTGCTCGAGGTGGGCCTCGGCGGCATCACCGACGCCACCAACGTCGCCGACGGCTCGGTCAGCGTGGTCACGCCCATCAGCCTCGACCACACGGACCTGCTGGGCGACGATGAACGCGACATCGCGCTGGAGAAGGCCGGCATCATCAAGGAGCATGGCTTCCTCATCTCGGCCGCCCAGGTCCCGGCCGCCGCTGACGTGCTGCTGGCGGAGGCCCAGGAGAAGAACGTGCCGTTCCGCTTCGAAGGCGTGGAGTTCGGCGTGGAGTCCCGAGTGCCAGGAGTGGGGGGTCAGCAGCTGACCGTCTCCGGTCTGGCGGGACGCTACCCCGAGATCCTGCTGCCCCTGCACGGAGCGCACCAGGCGGAGAACTTCGCGGTCGCCGTCGCAGCCCTGGAGGCGTTCATCGGCGGTGGCACCCAGGAGCTGAACATCGAGCACCTGCGGCTCGCCGCCGAGAACGTCACCGCACCGGGGCGCCTGGAGACCCTGCGCACCGGGCCGAGCATCATCGTCGACGCCGCACACAACCCTGCGGGGATCGAGGCCAGCGCTCAGGCGCTCAAGGAGAGCTTCGGACTCTCCCGGCTGGTGCTGGTGGTGGGCATCCTGCAGGACAAGGACGCCCGCGAGATGCTGACCAGCCTGTACAAGGAGTACGAGGGGCTGGTCGAGGACATCTGCTTCACCCAGTCCACCTCTCCGCGGGCCATCCCTGCCGGTCAGCTCGGCACGCTCGCGCTGGACGTGGGCTACGCCGAAGAAGACATCTACGTGACCGAACGGTTGGATGACGCCATCGATTGGGCGGTGGGCCGCGCGGATCAGGCCGACCCGGGTCTGATCGGCGGAGTGCTGATCACCGGATCTGTCACTGTGGTGGGCGAGGCCCGCACCCTGCTGGGTGCACCTGAGCCGGCATGAGTGAGACGGTGGGACAGATGAGCGACGACGGCACTGGGCCGGAGCGGAGAACCGGGCCGCAGCGGAAGCCGCCACGGCAGACCCGGGCGCAGCGTGAGTGGCGTCCGGGACAGGTCAAAGCCCCGCGCTCGGTCAAGACGCTGTTCGCCTCCACGGTGCTGTGCCTCGAGGCGGTGCTGATGTTCTTCTTCAGCCTCGCCGCCTGGGGACTGAACCAGAACGAGTCCTACGCGTGGTGGCTGCTGGGCGGTTCGCTCCTGCTCGGGCTGATCCTGATCCTGACCTGCGCGGTGCTGCAGCGACCCGGCGGCTACGTGTTCGGCTGGGTGCTGCAGTTCGTGATGCTCTTCGGATTCATCTCAGTCGCGCTGCTGACCAGCGAGGGTCTGATCGTGCCGCTCGCGGCGCTGCCCGGCGTGGCCTTCATGGCCTGCTGGTGGTACGCAGTGACCAAGGGGGAACAGCTCGACGACGAAAAGATGCAGAGATTCCAGGCAGAAGAAGCCCTGGCTCAAGACGCTACTAGTGAGGAGAACAACGATGACTGAACGTACCCTGATCCTGGTGAAGCCCGACGGTGTCCAGCGTGGACTGACCGGTGAGATCCTGCGCCGTGTGGAGGCCAAGGGCTACCGCATCGCCGCGCTGCAGCAGCTCGACGCGAGCACTGAGAAGCTGGCGAAGCACTACGCGGAGCATGAGGGCAAACCCTTCTACCAGCCGCTGGTGGACTTCATGCTCTCCGGTCCCGTGGTCGCCGCGGTGCTGGAGGGTGACCGCGTCATCGAAGGCTTCCGCTCGCTGGCGGGCAGCACCGAGCCGACGACGGCGGCGCCGGGCACCATCCGCGGTGACCTCGGCCGAGACTGGGGCGAGAAGGTCCAGAAGAACCTGGTCCATGGCTCCGATTCGGTGGAGTCAGCCGAGCGGGAGATCGACATCTGGTTCAGCTGAACCCTCGCGGCGCTCTGAGCGCGCATGACTGAGGCCCGGGACGAGACGTCCCGGGCCTCCGTCATGTCCGGCCCCAGCAGAGCTCTTACCGAGCAGACGCTCCGCTCAGCGCATGCTGTTGGTGCCAGCCTTCTTGGGCCGCGAGCCGTCGGTGAAGTCGACCTGGATCGGGTTCAGCTGCAACCGGGTGCGCTCGTAGACCACCTTGGCCGAGCGCAGACGATCATTGGACTTGTGGGCCGTGTACTCCTCGTACTGCTGGCAGACCCACTGCGGGTCTCCGTCAGCAAGCAGCTCTCCCTGTTCGATCCAAATCACGCGGGTGCACATCTGCTTGATGGTGCCCAGCGAGTGGGAGACAAGGAAGACGCAGCCTGCCTGCGCCCGGACCTCATCCAGGCGCTTCTTCGTGCGGGCGCGGAACTGGGCGTCACCGGTGTTCAGCGCCTCATCGATCAGCAGGATGTCCGGGTCCACCGAGGTGGCGATGGCGAACTGGAGACGAGATGCCATGCCGGAGGAGTAGGTCTTCAACGGCATGTCCAGCGCATCGGAGAGCCCCGAGATCTCCACGATCTGGTCGTACTTCGCGTCGGCCTGCTCGGGGGAGAGGCCCATGGCGAGGCACCCGAGGCGGATGTTCTCCTTGCCGGAGATGTCTTTGACCAGGGCCGCATTGACGCCGAGCATCACCGGGGTGGAGCTCGCGTAGACCTCGCCACTGGTGGGACGAACCTTTCCGGTGAGCAGCTTGATCAGCGTGGACTTGCCCGAGCCGTTGGTGCCGATGACGCCTACAGATTCACCGCGATTGACGATGAAGCTGAGGTTCGACAGGGCCGGGACCTCTGTCCATCCGGCGCCGGTGACGCGCTTCACCGCACGGGTGAACCGGCCCTGGGAGTGCCTGTACTCATTCGATGAGCGCACCCGGTAGGTCATGGAGGCGTCGTCGACGACGAGGCAGACGTTCTTCGGGTCCACGGTGCGCACGACGGGACTCTGCTGGGTGAGTGGATACTCATCCCAGGAACCGTCTTCGGAGAAGTCGTGATCGTCGAACTCGATGGCGAGGTCCTGGGCGATGAGCTCCGATTCGGAGTTGCGGCTCACCCGGCGTGGGACGTACGGCGTTGAGGTGCTCATCGTTCCTTCCCGTAGCTCTCTTCACCCTGCCAGAAGATGAGGAATCCGATGATCATGGACCCCACGGCCCAGGATGCCAGGACGATCCAGCGGGCGGGATCGGCGAACCCGTCGTAGAGCCAGGCGTGGCGGATGATGTCCAGCACGCAGTAGAGCGGATTCAGATTCATCACCGTGACCAGCCAGTCTGCTCCGATGTTGGACCAGCGGTCCGGGGAGAAGAAGACGGCGGAGGTGTAGAAGAGGATTCGCGTGCCGAAGCTGATGAGGTGCTTGACGTCGGTGTGGGCGTTGACCGCTCGGGCAAGGGCAAGAGACCAGCCCAGCATCACCATCAGAGCCAGCGCGATGCAGGGAAAGAACAACAGCCAGTGCCAGCTCAGCGTGGTGGGGATCGACTCAGCACCGTCGAGTTTGATGTCACCGATCGTGAGCACCAGCAGGCCCATCACGAAGAACATCGGCACACTGGAGAACAGTTCTCGGACAGTGCTGGAGATCACCAGGCAGGCTCGCGGGAAGTTGAACGCCTGGACCACTTTCTGGTTTCCCGCGATGGAGCCCGCCCCGCCGGAGACGGCAGTGGTGAAGAATCGGAAGGTGAAGACACCGATGATCAGGTAACCGATGAAGTTGTCGATGCCACGGCCGGTGTTCAGCAGCATCCCGAACACAAAGAAGTACGCCGCTCCCATGAGGAGCGGGTTCAGGATCATCCAGAGGCGGCCCAGCGAGTCGGTGCTGTTGGCGGTGGAGACGCGGGAATGGGAGTCGTAGTAGAGGAAGTGGCGGAAGGACCAGATCTCGCGGATATACCGGAATAGCCCTGGCCGGGCGCCGACGCGGATGAGGTTGGTGCCGTCAAGCTGGGCGACCTGTCTGGATTCGTAGGAATCCTCGGACTCCTCGGCCCGCTCTACAGTCGGTGCGGCCATGGACGTTTTCCTTCTCTCTTCGCTCAGATTCGGCGGGGATGCCGACTCGCGCTCTGCGCCATTGTGCCTCATCGTCGTGCTCTGCGGAGGTGAGGTTCAGGACCGGCTGAGCGCCTGCCAGTCTATCAGCGCCCCCGAGATCCGACGCTTCAGCTGGCCTGCGTGCCGAACAGCTGCGGCATGGATTCCCGCAGATTCCGCTCGAGATGCGGGACCATGGTTTCGACATATTCATTGGTCAGATGGTGGCTGTCGCGGTAGACGAGGACGTTGCCGATGACCGCGGAGCATTGCTGCGCCGGGCAGAAATGATCGGTGAGGTCCAGGGTGTACGTGTCGTCCGGGAGATCGATCTCGGTGAGCGGATTGGACTCGGCAAACTTCGCGTAGTCCGGTGCGCACTCGAGAGCATCGTCGCCCTGGGCCAGGCAGTCCGGCACATTCTCCTCTTGGCGCGGCGTGCCGCGCAGCAACAGGAGGTTCGTGCCGGTGCCCGTGATCTGCTCCCAGCGAACCTGGGCGCCGTCGTGGATCTGCTCTGTGCCGGGCTCGCGGGGGATCGCCGTGCCCGGTGTGACCACGAGGTCTACGGAGCGCTCTTTCAGCATCTCGGGGAAGGCGTCGTTCCAGTCGTCGCACAGGGATGGCTGATCGGGATCGTTGGCGCGGAAGACGCAGCCGCCCTTGGTGGAGACCAGGACCTCCCAGTGGTGCCTCTCGGCCAGCATGATCCAGGCGTTGTGCCAATGACCGGCATGAGAGCCGCCCGCCAGCATGATGGTCTGGGTCGGATCTGCGGGCTCCGCGGAGTCCTCGCAGACCAGAACCTCCCCTGTGCCGGGCTCGTTGCCGGTGGGCTGGTGGCAGTCGTCTCTCCCTGCATATTCCGGGACACGCTGCGAGATGCCGCCGAGCTCCGGGTAGATCGCAACGTCTCGCGCGCCGTCGTTGGCCCCTAGATCGTTGGCCCCTAGATCGTTGGTCCGGGGATCGTTGGCACCGAGGTCATTGGCGCTGAAGATATCCGCTCCCGGGTAGAGCTGCCGGTCGACGCCGGCCATGGCCAGTCCGTCGGTGTCGCGGGCCGTGGTGAGCTGCACATAAGCAGTGGTGGCAAGTCCGCCGATCACCAGAGATCCTGCCGCCAGCGCCACCGGTACGAGGCCTTTGGACCGGGAGCGACCTGCGGAGTCCGTGGGGCGTCTGCGGGCGAGGGGCTGCTCAAGGAGCCTGTAGGTGAGCCAGCCCAGCAGCAGCGAAGCGCCCAGCACGAAGACAGCATCGCCTGCGCTGAGCTCCGCGTCTCCGCGCAGCTCCAGCACGAAGATCACCAGCGGCCAGTGCCAGAGATACAGGCCGTAAGCGATATCACCCAGACGGGAGAAGATCCCGGTGGCGAGCAGGCCCTGGGCAGTGGGCATACCGTCCGACGGGTCCTCAGCGCGTGCGGCCGAAGCCATCACCAGGGCCAGCCCCACCAACGGCCAGAGCGCCCACGGGCCTGGGAACAGGGCAGCGCCGTCGAGCAGGAACCCGCAGCTGATGATCAGGGCGAGGCCCAACCAGCCTGCGGCGGTCCGCACGGGCCTGGGCAGCACCAGTCTGGCTCCGAGCAGGGCGAGGATCCCGCCGAATCCGAGCTCCCAGATTCTGGTCTGGGTCAGCAGATAAGCCTCCGCCTGACTGTGCTGCTGGAGGTAGAGCGCAAAGCTGAAGGAGCCGGCCATCAGCAGTCCGATGAGGCCGGCCATGGCAGACGCGGGGGAGAAGCGGGTGCGTCGAGACAGCCAGACGGCAATCAGCGCCACTGCGGGCCAGATCAGATAGAACTGCCCCTGCACCGAAAGGGACCAGAAGTGCTGAAACGGGCTCGTCTCAGGTCCGGCGGCCTCGTAGGAGAGCTGGGAACGAATGAGTTCGAAGTTCTCGAAGTAGAGCAGCGAGGCGCGGGCCTCGGTCACCAGCTGAGAATGGCGAGTCATCGGAAGGATCATGAGGCCCAGGAGGGTCGTGGTTCCGATCACCAGGGCGGCGGGGGCAAGTATCCGGCGTGCCAACCTCGCGAAATACTTCAGAAAGTCGATCCGTCCTGTGGAATCGGCCTCGCGCAGCAGCATGGCGGTGAACAGGAAGCCGGAGATCGCCAGGAAGATGTCGATGCCGCCGGAGACGCGTCCTGCGCCGAAGAGATGGAACAGGACCACTCCGGCGATGGCCAGCCCGCGAAGCCCATGGAGCTCCGGACGGTAGCGCCGCCCGGGGAGGGCGCCCGGGTGCCCCTGTGCCCGAGCTGACGCCTCTGTTGGAGGACGCGGCGCAGACACAGGACTCAGGGAAGGCATAGTGGCCTAGGATACGGGAGTGTCTCCGCGGTCGCTTATCGGCCCCTCGCCTATACTTATGCGCGGTTTCTACGACGGACCAGCACCTGACATTAAGGAACAGCGCATCGTGAGTCTTGCTCCCAAACCAACAGGCAAGAGCCCTGGTCTGACGAAGATGCAGTGGATGGCGCTGGTGCTGTTCGCCGCCTCCGCCGTCGCATCGGTGGTGGCTGCGGCGTTGGGCTGGTGGCCGGTCGCCGTGCTCGGACTGGTGCTGGTCGCCGCTGTTCTGCTCGGTGTGCAGATGTTCGGGTTCAGCCAACTCACACGCCGTATGCAATCGCGTTTGGACCGGCTGGTGACGAACCCCCGCAGCTCCTCTCACGCGGCGGTCCGCAGCCAGGCCGCCGCGCCTCGCGAGGAGCATGCATCGGATCTTGTGGCGAATGAGGTGCTCGGTCAGTGGGCGAAGTCGCTTCGAAGCAGGCCTGGCCGGCTGAACTGGTTCATCATGCTGGCCCGCGAGACCCGGTCCCGTGGTGCGCGCGACGTTCTTGCGCTGTGCGCCACCAGGGGCACCTGCCGATACCGCGATCTGGTGAAGATCGCGGATCAGACGAGGCTGCACCCAGGCGCCCACGAAGAGCTGGCGAAGCTGCGGCGAGTGCTCTGGCGTCCCGGGTTCTTCGCGCTTGCCCGCGTGCTCTACAGTCAGCGTTCCAGCGAATGGGACCTGCGGAACTGCTTGACGTTCTATGAACTCGCCGACCGACTCTATGGCCTCGATGACGTGTTTGATGGTGTCGACCGGTCCCTGTACTCGGATCTGCTGACCTGGGACGGTCAGTATTCTCGGGCCGACGAGCTGCTGGACTATGCCGAGGACAACGAGTGGCGGGCAGACTCGCAGCGCTTCCTGCAGTTCAACGCCGTCAACCCCAACGTCACCGGCGTCGACTACAAGCGACAGGAGTGGCTCACCCGAGTGAACGCGCGCTTCGCCGACAGTGACTTGCAGCCCCTCGAATTCCCCGAGGGTCAGGCGCCCTCCTTCTTCAACATCGCGACCACGGCTCCTGTGCTCACTGAGGAGGATCTTCCGCTGGTCTCGATCATCATGCCGATCTACGAGCCGGATGAAGCCACGGACGTCGCCATCGCCTCGCTGTTGAATCAGAGCTGGAGCAATATTGAAGTTCTCATCATCGATGACGCTTCACCAGCGACATTCCCCGACGGAAGCCCCACCCCTTACCGTGCGCAGCTCGAGGCATGGGCGGATCGTGACAGTCGCATCAAGCTGACCCTCTGTGCCGAGAACCGCGGGGCCTATGCGGTGCGCAACGACGCCTTCGAAGTGGCGAAGGGTGAGTTCGTCACTGTTGCGGACAAGGATGACTGGCACCATCCGCAGAAGATAGAACGCCAAGCGCGTGAGCTGATCGCCAACCCGGCGAAGAACGCGAACATCGTCAACTGGGTCCGCGTGGACGAGGACCTGAAGTTCCTGGTGCGCTGGGGACCTGATCGTGTGGTGCACCCGAGTTTCGCGTCGATCATGTATCGGCGAGAAGTCGTCAAGGCAGACCTGGGGTACTGGGACGCCGTGCGGAAATCCGCGGACGGCGAGTACCGCACGAGGTATGAGATCACCTATGGCGAGAAGCTCGTCGCGGAAGACATGGTGCCCCTCGCATTCTCGCTGCTGGGAGAAGGAAACCTCACCAGCAATGACTTCGGGTTGGGCTACAGGCACCCGGACCGCGAGATCTATCAGGACGCCTACACCGCGTGGCACGAGCAGGTGCAGCTGGGCGCCTCAGGGTTCCTGCCCAAGAACAGCGAGGATCGCGCATGGATCGGACCGCCGTCCTTCCTTCCCGATCGTGACAAGACGCAGGTGCCGCACTACGACGTCATCTACCTCTCCGAATTCGGGCTCTGGGGTGGAAACTCCTTGAGCCTCGTCCAGGAGATCCACGCCTCGCTGAGCGCTGGACTCCGTGTCGGTGTGATCCCGCTGCAGAACGGCCTGGTCCCAGGTGCTGCGCGACGGCGCATGGTCCCCGAGCTGCGCCGACTGTTCCTCGAGGGAAGTGTGGACCGACTGCACCTGCAGCGAAACGTGACCACAGACCTGATCGTCATCCACTGGCCGGCGATCATGCAGCTGCTGCCCAGTGAGCCCTCGTCCATCCAGGCGCGCAAGCTGATCACCGTCGCGAACGAAGCCCCGGCCGTGCTCAGCGCGGTCTACAGCGGCTATGACGTCCACGACGTGGCGGAAAACTGTTTCGAGACCTTCGGCACGCGTCCGTACTGGGCGGCGCAGAGCACCATCATGCGACAGAGCCTGGCGAAGCTGGTTCCGGCTCGAGAGATGGTGCCCGGACTGTGGCACGGCGTCGGCGACCCCATCAGACGACCGTTGACCAAGACCTTCGTCGAGTCCCGGGTTCCCGTGGTCGGGCGGCCGTGGGATGAGGAGGAGCTCAACTGGCCGACGTCCAGCAAGGAGCGGAAAGAGCTATTTCCAAAGGACGGTTCCCGCACAGTCTCTATCAGATCCCAGCTCAGCGCCCTGCAGCGCCAGGAGATTCTGAGCGGGAGCCAGGTGCCTGAGGGGTGGATCATCCAGGACCACTCGGTCAGCGGCTTCCAGGAGTATCTGGACGAGATCGATTTCCTGCTGATCTATCCGGCAGAGGAATGGGACGAATCGATCGAGCCCAGCGTGGTGGAAGCCCTGCGAGCCGGCACCGTGTGCATCGCGTCCCCGCATCTCGAGAAGGAATACGGCGACGCGCTGCTCTACGCGAGTCCGTCTGAACTTCGTCAGGTCATGAAAGCCTGCTTCAACGATGACAGCTATTCGGCTCAGCGCGAGCGCGGCTTCGCGTTCATCGCTGAGCACCGCAGCGCTGCAGAGTACCTGGAGGTGTTGCGTACCCATGCAGAGGCCGCAGTCGAGCACTGAGAAGACCAAGCACGACGCTGTCGAGACTCAGTCGGTCTCGTCATGAAGTCTCAAGGTCCACAGGCCGTGGAGATGCCATGAGCCGGACTCTCGTCTCCTTCCCGTATGCAGGCATGAACCCGTACACGAATATGCTCTACCTGCATGCTCGTTCTGCCGGCTGGAAGATCCTGGAGACCAGTCAGCCTGCTCGAGTGGTGTCCCACCTGCGACGACTGGTTCCTGGTGACGTGTTCCACGTGCAGTGGAACTGGCCGCTGTTCCGCAACGGTGGAACGTGGGCTGAAGCCAAGGAGGCCGTGGACTCCTTCTGTGAGGCCGTGGACGAGTGTATGGGACGCGGCATCCACCTGCTCTGGACCGTCCACAACATGGCCTCCCACGACACGGAGTTCATCGAGCTGGAGACGCGTTTCAACAATTTCATGGGCAGTCGCGCCGACGTGGTGATTCAACTCAACGACTACACGGAGACGGTCTGCCGCGAGAGTTTCACCATCGGCAACGCGGACTTCGTGACCATCCCGCATTCCTCCTATCAGGGGATATATCCCAACACGGTGCGAACCGATGAGGCCAGAGCAGCCCTCGGCGTCCCAGAAGACCACGCCGTGGTGGGTTTTCTGGGGCAGGTGCGTCCCTATAAGGGGATCGAACGACTGATCGAGGTCGCGGCGCAGATGCAGGAATCGGGGCGCCAGGTCACCGTGCTGCTTGCCGGGCGTCCGCAGGGCGGGGTGGATCGCGAGATCCTGCGCCTTGTGGCTCAACACGGACTCCCGTGCGTGAGTCACTTCGGATTTGTCGATGATAAGGATCTGCAGCTCTGGTTCAAAGCTGCGGATGTGATGGTCTTTCCCTACCGCAAGGTGCTCAACTCGGGAAGCGCCTACCTCTCTGCAGGCTTCGGAGTGCCGTGTGTGCTCCCGGCTGAGCCCCAGTTCGAAGAGCTCTTCGGAGCCGAACCCTGGGTTGGACTGTTCGACCCGGAGGACGCTTCGGCGCTTCGTCCAGTCGTCGAAGCGATGCTCGACTCAGCTGAACAGCGCCGAGACGACGCGGCGAGGTTCGCCCGGGATCATCTTCCCTGGTCGATGTCATCCCGTTTTCTGCAGGTGCTGCAGATGCTCCGCCCCCGAGTGGGGGCGGCATGAGCAGGCAGGTCGAGCTCGGCACGCCGGACATCTCAGTCATCGCTCTGGTCGGGGACCACGGGCCATGGCTGGGTGAGTCGGTTCTCTCGGTGCTTTCGCAGCCCGGCTGTCGCTTGGAACTGGTCCTGGTGGATCACGGCGCCCCGGCGAGTGTGTGGAAACGGTGTCTCGAGCATGCCGACTCCGACGCGCGTGTGCGGTGCGTCCGCCCAGGACCGGTCTCCGAGGCTGAGCGTTGGCGGCTTGGGCGCGATGTCGCGGAGGGGGAGTACCTCCAGTTCCTGTCACTGCCAGACCTTCTCGGGCCCCATTCTCTGCTGACGCTCTTCGCCGCCGCGGTGCGGGAGTCTGCGGACGCCGTCGTCGGTCGTCAGCTCCTCTACACCCCGCAGGAGACTCTCGGAGCAGAGATTGCGTGGAAGCATGTTCCGCTGCATGAGAAGCCGGGGGCGTCGGATGTCTACACCGACCCCGGGCTGTTGGGCGTCCGAGGCTCCCGAGGTGTGCTTCTGCATGCGGTGGCTGCTCGCTCCCTCGATCTCCATCCTGGGGACGGCCGTCTCGACGCGGAGGGTTCCGTCGGGGTGATGCTTCTCGCGAAGCTGAGGCGAGTCGTCGCAGTGGACGCCGTGGCGTGGATTCGACGGACCGCGCCGGGTGCAAGCTGGCAGGAACGCATGGCAGAGCTTCTGAGCTCGGAGAATGAGGCTGCGGATCAGTTGCTGAGGCTGAGTTCGGAGACGCTGTGGAGGAGCTTCTGGCGAAGCTCGCTCGATGGTCATCTCCGGCCGCTGGTTGCTGATGTGATCGCGAAGACCAGGGGTGCGGTCTTCGAACCCGTGCTGAGACAGCAGCTCCTCGAATACCTGCTGCGCCGAGATCGCAGCGAGTGGATGCGCCTTCAGCCCCGGCTCAGGGCAGGATTCTCGTTGCTGGCCGAGGGCGAGCCGGAGCTTGTCGCACCTGCGTGGCGGATGTGGGATGCACGCGAGGGAGTCGCTTCAGGAGCTGATCTTGCCACGAGCGCCAGGCTCATCCGTCGCCTCGCGCGGTCCAGGTTCGCCGATGAACTGGCGGTGTCTCGGTACTACTCAGAGCTGGTGATCCGTCCTGGCGCGCAGCAGGACCTCGAAGATGCGCAGATACTCGCGCTGGGGAAGATTCTCCGGCTCGAGGAACATTCTGCGCGTGTGGCGGTGGAGTTGAAGGACCCTTCCGACCGCGAACTCACGCTGCACCAGGCGCTCACCCGCAAAGACCCAGACCTGCTGAACCCCCCGGGAGAACTCCCCAGAACCGTGGTCTGCCACAGCGCGGCCCTCTCCGGCGAACAGCTGGAACTGAGAACTCTTCTTCCCTCCGGTGTGACTCTCGGGTCAGGCACTGTCGTCTCCTCGCACGGACAGTCGACCCCGGTGCAGCTGACCGCAGAGACTTCGCCCGGTGAACCTGACGGGCACTGGGTGATCCGCTGTGCGGTGACGGCGCTGGAACCCGATGTCACCTACACCCTCAAGGTCCCGCTGTCCGCCACGAAGGCTCAGGCCAGTGCGTACGTTCACCTCAGCGAGGGAGCAGAGCACCGGATCCAGACGGCAGCGGAGACGCTGATCGTCGACGCCGAGACGCCCGGGTCTCGCCTCCGGATTCGCCGGCACCAGTTCACGGCTGCCCAAAGGTGGTGGCGTCGCCGCGAAGGGCTCAGCGTCTCGAGAACCGCGAGATGAGCCGGTGAAGGAGCCCCTTGCGCTGTTCTGGTCTCGTGGAACCGGCTCGTGCTCCCGGGAACGCTGATTCGAGGGCCTCGAGATCGACATTGAGCCGCGGCAGAGCATTGCTGCGTGCCACCTCTTCGAGGTCAAGGTCGGCGAGCTCCTCGCGGGAGACGTCCACGCGTGCAGGCGCTGATCCGCTCAAAGTGGAGAAGAAGTCGTTGAACTTGAACTCGCCGCCGCCCAATTCGGCATCGGTGATGTTCAGCCAGACCCACGGGACACCGTAGGTCTGAGCGATGATCAACCCGTGGAGTGACGTCGAGACGCAGACTCGAGCATTCGCGATGCCATCGACGACGATCGTCAGGTCATCGCGGACGTCCACGATGTCGAAGGTGTCCTGGTCGAGATTCTTGAAGTGGGGACGGTGCGACATATGCGGCACGAACGCGATCTTCTGCTCCGAGTGAGCTGACGGCCGCGGCGTGTAGTGACGGGGGAGCAGAAGGGCGGGGTCTCCCAGGACCTCAGGAACTTCCCACCCCAGCTTCGCCTGAAGTTCATTCCGGGTCAGGTGCCCGCGCACTGCATGGACGCGGATTCCGGTCAGTCGCCGCAACGGTGACTTCGCAGAGAGCGGCCTCATCAGACCGGCTCCCCAGATGTCCACGTCGGGCCGACCGATCATGTGGATGATCGAGCCGACCAGCGCGATGGCGCGGCCCTGCGCGGGCACGGGATTGTCCTTCGTCGGACGCACATTGACCACATCGCGGCCCGAGAGGGTGGCAGCCAGCCACGGACCCACGGCATCGCCGAAGTTGGCTTTCCGGTCCCACCAGAAGCCGTGCAACGGAGGGTTCTTGTCCATCGTCTCCCCGCGCTCCACGGAGTCCACGTCGATGATCCCTGCCTGGATGCGCCCGGCCCATTCCCGCAGCAGCCTGAGCGCGGCCCCGGAGGACTCGCCCAGCGGCAGCGCGGGCTCCAGCACGTGATGTTCATGTGGAGTGGCTTTGAGCAGGGCGTCGGTGACCAGCTCATTGCGCAGGATGCGCCGGAGATTCTCAGATTCACCCCGGGCCATGAGCAGTCCGTGTTCGTCTCCCGTGTCGCGCAGCACCAGGCTCACGAGGCCGTGAGCAGTTGGGACATCCCAGGTCAGTGTCGCGAGCTCGGGGTTCAGCCTCACGTGGACCTGTTGCGAGCGCACCCACCCATCGGCGTTGGAGGTTTCGTGGAGCGAGGAGAGAGCGGTACGGGAGGACATCGTGTGTGAAGACCTTCTTTGGTTCAGGAAGACTCAGGCCAGGGGATAGGAGCGCAGCGACTTCATGCGGACTGGGTCGGGCGAGGTGAAGCGGACGTCGTCAACCACGCACCCCGGTGGTGTCTCGAGGACGCAGGTCGCGTATCCCGAGTCGCTGTCGAACACCACCGATCCACGGTACAGGCCGCCCCCGGCGCTGCGCAGATCGGCGGCGGCCATGAAGGCCTTCACGCCAGCCTTCGAGACCCCGGCGCCGTGACTCACGGTGATCTCTACATTGAGGGTCCTCGAACCCGCACCGGCGTCGTCGAGTTCTGCCAGGAGAAGCTGAGAGCTTCCAGATCCTAGAGCGACGCCGACCCCCGTCGGGGAGTCCAGGGGCGTGGCAGTATCGACAGGCAGGGGATCGGAGGCTGCAGCGATGTCTCTGCGGATTCTGCGATTGACGAAGGGAAAGTACTCCTGGAGCAGATCGGCCGCGACGCGTTCCTTCTTGGCGGCGGCGGGGATCAAGGACGCGAAGAAGGGGCTCTCGCCGTCTCCCAAGGTGCTGTCCTGACTCTTGTGTCGAGCCTGGAAGAAGCCGGGCTCGCGGGAGTCCAGCACGGTGGGGTATGCGGTGTCGAGCTTCATATGGCCCTTGGCAGGAGCGCGCGTCTGCAGACCCAGGATCGAACCGTCAGAGGTCTTCTGATGGACTGACACGAGCCCGGCAGCGGCCTTGGGAAAGTACCGACGCCAGGGAAGGATGTATTCCGACTGCGTGCGAATGGCTGTCAGCGATTCGGGGAAGGAGATACGCCACCCGACGTGCTCATCCACGACGTAGGGGCTCATCCGAGGGAAGAAGTTGATCGGCAGCACGTCGTCGTCGTCGAGTCGGTAGATGCCGAAGACCCCGTCCTCCGGCAGACGCCCTCGCAGGACCTGATTGAGCACCTTCTTATTGGGTGCGCTGGGGGCGACCATCCCCGGAGCTTCATTGAGATGCAGGAACGGGTACTCCAGTGCGGCGTCGCGGAGGAGATCCTGGTACTTCTGCGGCAGCGATGCCGAGTAGTGCACGATGTGCACGAGGTTGCAGGAATCCGCGGAGGCGGCCAGCTGCGGGAGGCTCTCTTCGATGAAGATCTCGGTCCGCGGAGCCAGGCGTTCCTCGTCGTAGAGCCAGTCCGTGTATTCCTTCTCCGAGAAGAGACCCCCATCGCCCTGGCGGGTCGCCTTGAAGCTGCCGGACTTGTACTGATGCACGCTGAAGCGCGTATGCCCGATGAAAAGTTTGCGCATGGATGCTTCCTGTCTGTGTCTGCCTGGTCAGCGGTTGAGGCGATGACGCAGTTGCGCCTCATAGAGGTTGGTCGGTTGCGGCTGGACTCCCATTGACTCGGTCATGGTGTGCAGGTCTCCATGGAACTCAGGCTTCTGCTGCGAAGGCTTTGACGTGCCCTGGATCCCCACCATCGCGCTGTACGGGGCGTGCTCTTCCAGTCGGACGGCGTAGGAGCGACCGTTGGTCACGGAGATGTTCCAGTGACAGAAGCGGGCGCCCCAATGTGGTCCGGCGTTCTTGGCGCCCCCGACCACGCCCTTGTTCTTGATCGTGATCTCTGTCCGCACATTCTCGAAGGGAAAGCGACGATGGGAGTCGAAGGTTCCCTCCATCTGACCCTTGGACCAGACATTGCCGGCCGAGTATCCCTCGATGTTCAGGCCGTGGGTCAGGGATTCCGGAGGCAGCGGCGTCGTGGGCTCGGCGATGGTGAATCCGTGCACAAGGTTGTCGTGGGACTGTTCCCTGCAGATGAAGGGATGATGACGCGCCCGTCCTTCCACCGTGACCTCGGTCAGCGTGATGCCTTTGGAGCTGGTGATGCCGAACCCGTTGTCGCTGTCCCGCACGGTGACGTTGCGGGCCCAACAGTTCAACGATGCCTGAAAATGCGGCCCGTTGAACCCGTGGTCCTGGTTGTGTGGCCGAGGTTCGACCAGCGACATGTCGATGCGGAGATCTTCGATCCCAGACTCCGAGATATGGACCCCGAGGGTCTCGAAGCGGGGATTCCATTCCCGACGCAGGTCAAGCCGAGTGGGCTGTTCCAAGACGATGCTGTCCTTGTGCACAGACTTGACCTGCACCGGGTACCGGAACCGTCGGTAGTTCGGCTGCTTGTGCAGTGAGGCGTCCTCGACGCCCCAGGCGTAGCTGTCGGTGGGCAGATCCCCGCTCATGTGTCGCAGCAGAGAACTGTCGGCGAGGTTGTCCATGATGAGCAGCACGTGGTCACCCGCCGTGAATCGGTCGGTGTCGGCCACCGGGATTCGAGTCTCGCCGCGGGGGACATCACCGGTGACACAGGACAATGCCTCGGTGTCGAACCAGCCCTCATTCTCCCCCCACCCCCACTCGGCAGCTTCGAGCCGGTTCAACAGCTTGCGAGGGATGAACCAGACGAGGCCTCCCGTCCAGGACCATTCCCCCTTGGTCGGTGTCCGATAGGCAGATTCCAGTGATTCCCGGAATGACAGAGTCGTGAGGTCACGGCCCGCCCCGCGCACCACCACGCCCGAGTGATGGATCCACAGGACGCCCGTGAGCAGGTAGTTTCCGGCAGGAACGACGACGACGCCGCCTCCTGCGCTGCCGGCGGCGGTGATCGCGGACGCGAGGGCCGTCGTGTCGTCGCTGTTTCCGTCGCCTTTCGCACCGTAGTCCCGGACGTTGAAGACGGGCCCACTCGGCCTTGGAAGCGGCTCTTCGCCGCGACGGTAACCGGCGTAGGAGACATTAGGAATCTGGGGATGGGTGTTCGGAGCCCTGGTATAGCGATCCCACGCAGAGAGCGCGGGAAAGTTGCGTCTGAATCGGTGGACGAGGGAGGCGAACAGGGTCACGGGGTCAACCTCGCGAATTTTCGTGCATCTTCTTGATGAGGGCGTCTGCGACCTGGCGACGGGACCCGATCCAGGGATAGTGATGGGTCGCGAAGCCTGCCTGTACATCGACGTCGAGTATGGTCGCGCCCTCGACCGAGCTGATATCAGGCAGAAGCAGATCCACCGCTGCGGCCTTGCAGCCGGGGATGGCCCATGTCGCGGCGACAGCAAGGTCCTTCAGCGCCGAGCCCATATGGTCTGTGACGTCGACCGTCACCCCGCCGGCCCGCATGTTGATTCCTGGAGACAGCTGGTAGACGCGATCCTTCTCGGTGCGGCTGTCGAGCGGGAGCCCGGTTTCGATCGCGTAGCCCCACGCATCATGGTCAAACTTGCCGAAGAGAGGATGGGCCGAACGGCGGGCAGAAACCTCTTCGACCTGCTCGCGGAGTGTCCTGGAGCCGTCACCGATGCAGAAGAGAGGGACCCGGGCGTTTGCCGCGACGACGTTCTCTCCTACGACGAACGCGCGGACATCGAGGCCTTCAACGTGATCCTCCACGATCAGACGCTGGTCCGCATCAGCGTCGGAGCGCCGTGCCGATGCGGCTGCTGTCCAAGCGTCGCGGAACTCTCGCTCTGTCGTGATCCCCGTGGTGGATCCCGCGCCATGGGTGGAGGCCGCAGGCTTCACGACCGCAGCCTTCGTCAACCCCTTGAAATGAGCGATGGCCTTTTCAAGGTGGTCCACGTCGAAATGGGCCCCCGGCGGGACGGGAAGCCCCTCGAGCTGGAGGTGACGTTTGGCCAGCGGAAGGGACATGGAAGCTCGCAGCGCCTCCGCACTCGGAAGGCTGGTCAGGTGCACGGCAAAGCCGCCGATGACTCGTCTGCCACCGGTGATCACGTAGTGGTTGTTCTGGACCTTCGAGAGTCGGAACTTGTTTCGGCGCGCTGCTCCGCTGAGCAGGGCTGAGGGCGAATCAGCTCGTCGGCCGCCGAAATCTACCGGTGTTTCGCGGCCGAAGCTGCGCAGAAACTCCGTCACGTGCGGATTCATCGCGGGACCAGTGTTGAGGTCGGCGCCGGAGGCATCGGTCAAGACTTCCTCACCGGCAGCGGGTAGGCGACGACGGAATCCAGGTGCACCTCTTCTGACTTGGCGGTGACCAGGGTGATGGCAGTGACTCGGACGCCCCGCGGCGGCTCGATGGGCAGGACATGACCGAAGCCTGACGGCTTCTGCGGCATGTAGGACCAGAAGGTGCCGTCACGGTCGGAATGTCGGAACTTCGCCTGGGTGAAGAACTTCGAAGCAGCGGCGTCAATCTCGGCGTCGCCCTCAGCGGCGACAGTGAGCCGAACCTGGACCTGGTTCGCCTTCAGGCCTGCCCCGGCCGATGGCTTCAGCACCAGAGCCAGGGGGCCTTCGTGGGCCCACTCGAAGGTGACGGATTCGCGGCTCAGCGCAAGTGGCCCGGTGCTCAGCCGAACGCCACGCTCGGCAGGTCCAGGCTCGTGTGAGACCACACCGGAGAGCACGGGGAAGAGCTCGGAGACCTGGTCCAGGTCCGCAGGGCCTTCCCCGAGGATCCTGCTCATCGCCTCCGGGTAGAAGGGCGCAACCGAACCCTTGACCGTGCTGTCCTGGCTCTCGTGACGAATATGGAAGTACGCAGGCTCACGGGAGTCCAGGATCGTCGGGTTGAACTTGTCCATCACCGTGTGTTTCGGGGCACTGAGGTTGAGGATCTCCCCGTCGTCGTTCTTGGCAGCGACGGCCATGGGCCCGAAGGCGCTCTTCGGATAGTAGAGCTCGCGGGTGTAGGCGTATCTGCCCTCCATGCGGATCGCTGAGAAACCGGTTCCCAGTGAGACCCACCAGCCGATGTGCCGTGGGGTGACATAGGAAGCCATCTGGTCGAAGTACCCCACCGACAACAGATCATCATCATCCAACCGGTAAACACCGAAGGGACGGGACCCGTGGTCGCGCTCTCCCAGGGCCTTGTTGACCAGCGCGCGGGAGGGGGTGGAATTCACCGGCTTGGTGGTCTCGTTCAGACGGAGGAAGCCATGCCGCTCTGCGGCCTCCTTCAGCTGCGCCTTGTGGTGGTCGGGAAGCGAAGGAGAGTAAGAGACGAAATGCACCACGTCGTGGTCTTTCGCGGCGAGGGCCAGCTGGGGCAGACTCAGAGTCGTGAAGATCTCGGTCCGCGGGGCGAGCCTGGTCTCGGAGTACAACCACTGGGTGTATTCCTCTTCGCTGAATCCGGCTCCCAGCTCCGCACCCCGGGTGGCGTTGAAGTAGCCGGAACCATGCTGGTGCACGCTGAAGCGCGTGTGACCGATGAACAGCGTCCGGTCGGCGGGGGCCGCGGGAGTCTCTGCGCCGGGTCTCACACTGGTTGCCTCGACGGGTGCCTCGCTGGGCGCTTCGCCCGGCTGGGCGGGATTCACACTCCGCCGCAAGATCCGGAACAACTTGTTCATGAAAGAGCCCTTTCGGTGCTGATCGGCGGCGCGCGTGGGTCACGTGCAGAGCAGATTCTGCTGACAGGAATCGTTGCAGCGTCCGAGCGAGTATAACAACGCGGTGTGGCCTGGACCGGTTGATCCGCGGCGAACCCACCCCGCGTTCCTGCCCCGCTCTCCAATGAAGAGGAACCTGAGGATGACTAGGATGGTCGGATGAAGCGAATCATGCCCATCTACGGGACCCGGCCCGAGGCCATCAAGATGGCCCCGATCGTCAAGGCGCTGCAGGCCAGTGACCTCTTCGAATGCGAGGTCACCGTCACCGGTCAGCACCGCGAGATGCTCGACCAGGTCAATGACCTCTTCGGCATCACCCCGGACCATGACTTGAACATCATCCAGCCGCGGCAGACGCTCAACGGGGTCCTGACCCGGACCGTCACCGGCCTGGACGCGCTCTTCACCCAGCACAAGCCCGACGCCGTCGTCGTCCAGGGCGACACCACCACCACCACGGCCGGTGCGATGGCCGCGTTCTACTCCGGGATCCCGGTGATCCACGCCGAGGCCGGGCTGCGTTCCTTCAATCTCTATTCCCCGTTCCCTGAAGAGGCGAACCGGAAGATGACCAGCCAGATCACCGCGCTGCACCTGGCGCCGACCTCGCAGTCCAGGGACAACCTGCTGCGCGAGTCCCTGCCGGCCGAGGACATCGTG
This sequence comes from Nesterenkonia halotolerans, assembly GCF_014874065.1. Taxonomy (NCBI): domain Bacteria; kingdom Bacillati; phylum Actinomycetota; class Actinomycetes; order Micrococcales; family Micrococcaceae; genus Nesterenkonia; species Nesterenkonia halotolerans. The sequence continues at coordinate 160,051 of NZ_JADBEE010000001.1, forward strand.
GTCACCGGCAACACGGTGATCGACGCGCTGCTGGAGGTCGCACAGAAGCATGTGCCCTTCGCCGATGCCGCGTTGGAAGAAGCCGCGGCCTCCGGGCGGGAGGTGCTGCTGGTGACCACCCATCGTCGGGAGAACCAGGGCTCGGCCATGGAGGGTGTGGGTCGGGCGCTGGCCCGGCTGGCCGACCGGTACCCGGAGAAGCTGATCGTGCTGCCGGCCCACCGCAATCCGGTGGTCCGTGAGGCGATCCTGCCCGCGCTGGCGGGGCATGAGAATGTGATCGTCACCGAACCGCTGCCCTATGGCGAGTTCACCCGGCTGATGAACCTGGCCACGGTGGTCCTCACCGATTCCGGCGGCGTCCAGGAAGAGGCCCCCTCGCTGGGCAAGCCGGTGCTGGTGATGCGGGAGAACACCGAGCGGCCCGAGGCGGTGGATGCTGGGACGGTCCGACTGATCGGGACCTCGGAGGAGCGGGTGGTCGAAGAGGTCGCCGCACTGTTCGACAGCCCCGAGGCTTATGCGGCGATGGCCAATGCGGTGAACCCCTACGGTGATGGTCACGCGGCGAAGCGGACGGTCGCGGCGATCGCGTCGATGTTCGGACTGGGCGACCGGCTTGAGGACTTCCACCCCCAGCAGAGCCCCGCCGCGCACACCAACACCCACCCCGTGTGAGCCAGCCGCCGTGCACCTGAAGACCCTCACCGTCCGCGGGTTCAAGTCCTTCGCGTCGGCCACCACCTTCGAGTTCGAGCCGGGAGTCACCGCCGTCGTCGGTCCCAACGGGTCGGGCAAGTCCAACGTGGTCGACGCGCTGGCCTGGGTCATGGGGGAGCAGGGTGCGAAATCGCTGCGCGGCGGCACCATGGAGGATGTCATCTTCGCCGGCACCACGGAGCGGCAGCCGCTGGGCCGCGCGTCGGTGTCGCTGACCATCGACAACTCCGACGGCGCGCTGCCGATCGAGTACTCCGAGGTCACCATCTCCCGGACGATGTTCCGCGCAGGAGGCAGTGACTACACGATCAATGGCGCGAAGTGTCGTCTCCTGGACATCCAGGAGCTGCTCTCCGACTCCGGGCTGGGCCGCGAGATGCACGTGATCGTGGGCCAGGGCCAGCTGGACCAGATCCTGCAGGCCACTCCGGAACAGCGCCGCGGGTTCATCGAGGAAGCCGCCGGCGTGCTCAAACACCGACGCCGGCGCGAACGCAGCGTGCGCAAGCTCGAATCCATGGGCACGAACCTCTCCCGCCTGGAAGACCTGATCGGAGAGATCTCCCGCCAGCTGGCCCCACTGGGCAGACAGGCTCGGGTGGCGCGCAGGGCCCAGCAGATCCAGCACGACCTGCGCGACTCGCTCTCCCGGCTGATCGCCGATGACCTCGTCCAGGCGGCCACCGCGCTGCAGGAGTCGACCCAGGGTGAGCACCAGGACCGCGATCGCGCCGAACAGCTGCGAGCGAACCTCGCCGAGAAGGACGCCGAGCTGGCCGGGCTCGAACAGCGCGCCAGCTCTGAGCGGCAGCACAGTGAGAAGCTGCTCGCCGGACACCACCGGCTGGAGCAGGTGCAGGAACGGCTGCGTTCCGTGGGATCGCTGGCGCAGGAGCGCGCCCGGAGCCTCCGCGCTGCAGCCTCGGTGCCGCCGAGTGGGCGAGATCCCGAGCAGCTGCGCACACAGGCCCAGAGCGTCACCGACCAGGCGGCCGAACTGGAGCGCGAGGTCGGTGCCGCCCGTGAACGACTCGAGCAGACCTCGCTTGCGCGAGCCGCCGCCGAGGACGAGCTCAGGACCGAAGAGACGCGGCTGACCGAGCAGCTGCGTGCAGTGGCGGATCGTCGAGCAGGTCTCGCCACTCTGCGTGGTCGCGTGGAGACCGCCCAGGGGCGCATCGAGGCGGCGCAGGGCCGACGCCAGCGTGCGCAGGAGCAGCGCGACGCCGCGCGAACGGCACAGCAGCGAGCCGGCGCGGAGTTTGCCGAGCTCGAACAGCGGATAGCAGGTGTCGAGACGGGGGAGGAAGACCTCGACGCCGCCTACGAGACCGCGCACCGGCGACTGGCGACTCTGCGCGCACGCTACGACGATCAACTCAGCGAGCACCAGCGGCTGAACGGGGCCATCAGCGAGTACCGGGCGCGACTCTCCGGCCTCTCCGCGGCAAGGACCCCGCGCGACGGCGCCGCCGCGCTGAGCCGGGATCGCCCCGAGATCATCGACGCCCCGCTTGCCCAGCGACTGAGCATCACGCGCGGCTGGGAGACGGCAGTGGCCGCCTGCCTGGGAAGCCTCGACTCGGCACTGGTCACCCGAGACGCGGAGGCTGCCACCGAGGCGCTGAGCTGGTTGGCGGCGCAGAAGGCCGGCCGAGCCCATCTGGTGTACCCCCACCCCGCCCCCGCGGCCCCGTCGCCGAGCGTTCCCTCCGAGGCGCGAGGCACCACAGTCGCGCGGGGCACCACAGTCGCGCTGCCCGAGGGCGCCGTCTGGGCGAGCGAGGCGGTGACCGCGCCGGCCGAGCTGTCGGCCTCGGTGACTGCGGTGTTGGACGGCGTCGTCCTCTGCCCAGAGGAGTCGCTGGCCGAGGAGCTCCTGGACATGGAGCAGGTCATCACGGTGGTCACGGTCTCCGGCATCGTGCTGCGCGCCGGCGAGCGGATCGGCGGCACCGCGCTGGAAAACTCCGATGTCGCCATCACGGCGCAGATCAACGAGCTCACCGAGACCCTGGAGACCAGCGAGGCAGAGCTTGAGCGCCGTACGGCACTGGCCGCTGAAGAGGAGTCCGAGGTCAGCGCCGCCGAACTCAAGGTCGAGGAGACCCTGCAGGCGCTGCATGCAAACGACGCCGAGCTTCACGCCACGACCGAACAGCTGGGTCGGCTCAACGCCGAGCTCCAACGCAGCGCCGAGCGCATCGAGGCTTCCGAACAGGAGATCCAGGCAGCCGAGCACGCCGCGGGAGAGGCCCAGCAGCAGTGGGAGGAAGCTGACGCCAGGCTCACGGCGGCCCAGAGCGAGGACATCGACGAGGATCCCTCCACGGCGGAGCGTGATCGGCGCGCAGAGACGGCGTCAACGCAGCGACGCGAGGAGGTCGATGCTCGGCTGGAGCTGCGCGCCGCCGAGGAGCAGCACAAACAGATGCTCGAGCGCGCCTCGGCGCTGCGCAGGTCCGCCGCAGCGGAGGAATCTCGGCTTCAGGAGGCGCAACGGATCGCCCAGGTGCGCAGTAGGCGCGCGGACGAGGCCGAGTCCATCCATGCCGAAGCGGCCGAAGCCGTGGAAGCTCTGGAGCAGCTGCGCCAGCGCGCGCAGGCCAGCCGTGCGGGGGTGGATGCTGCGGCGCAGCAGACGGTGCAGCATGCCCGCGAGCTGCAGTCCACGCGGAGACAGGACGCCCAGGAGCTTGAGGCCGTCACGGCGAAGCTCCACCAGGCCGAGCTCAGGCGCACCGAGTTGCGACTGAGTCTGGAGGCGGCTGAGGCGCGTGGGCTCGAGGAGCTCAGCCTGACGCCGGAATACCTCATCGAGCACTACGGGCCCGATCAACCGGTCTATGACATCGCAGAATCCAACACCGCAGAACCCAACACCGCAGAATCCGAGCACAAGGGCTCTGACCAGCAGGAGCCCGCCCCTGGGCGTGCCTTTAAGCGCGAGGAGCAGGAGAAGCGACTGGCGCAGGCGCGGCGCGACCTCAAGGCGCTGGGCAAGGTCAATCCCCTGGCGCTCGAGGAGCATTCAGCATTGGAGGAACGGCACAGCTACCTGCAGGAGCAGCTGGCCGACCTGATGAAGTCTCGCCAGGATCTGATGGACATCATCGCGGATGTCGACGCCACCGTGGAAAAGGTCTTCACCGAAGCCTGGCTGGACACGAAGGCCCAGTTCGAGCGCGTCTTCGGCCGACTCTTCCCCGGCGGTGAGGGCAGGTTGGAGCTCACCAATCCGGAGGACATGCTCAACACCGGGATCGAGGTCCAGGCTCGGCCACCCGGCAAGCGGATCCGACGGCTCTCGCTGCTCTCCGGCGGAGAACGATCGCTGACCGCCGTGGCGCTGCTGGTGGCGATCTTCAAGGCGCGCCCGAGCCCGTTCTATGTGATGGACGAGGTGGAGGCGGCGCTGGATGACACCAACCTGTCCCGGCTCCTGGTGATCTTCGAGGAGCTCCGGGAGTCTTCCCAGCTCATCATCATCACCCACCAGAAACGGACCATGGAGATCGCTGACGCCCTCTACGGGGTGTCCATGCGTCAGGACGGTTCGACTCGCGTGGTGTCGCAGCGACTCGCCGCTGCAGATCAGGTCACGACGCCGTAGTGGAGCCGCCCTCGCGCGCACGGTGTTCGAACGTGCCGGCCGTGACCGCGGTGAACGAGGACGCGATGATCTGCTCCAACACCACCGGATCCAGCTGGTCCAACCGCGGGATATAGAGGCACCCCACCCCGGTGCTGTGCGCCCCGAGCGTGGTGAGAGCCTCGGCATGGGCCCCGACTCCGTCGGGCAGATAGACCGTCGTCGCCTGGCGTCGAGGCGCATAGGCCGCCGCCGGCGCGTCGCCCTCGCGGCCCGTGTCATAGCGGTAGTGGTAGGTGCCGAAGCCGATGATGCGTCCCCAGAGCGCAGGCTCCTCGCCGGTGGCGCGGCGCATGAGCGTCAGCATCGTCCGGGCATCCTCCTGCCGGACGCGGGGAGTCACCGACCCGATAAGCTCTTCCACACTTCCACCTGTAGGTGCCATGGGCGTCCTCTCTCTCCTCCTCCAGTATGGCCATGAGGACCTCGGAGTGGGGGGACTGCGGCGCCCGGGAATGCGACGGGGTTTGGTTGGGTTGAGCAACAAGGATCAATGATGGGTTGAACACAGGAGTGGCTGCATGACGCGTGAGACGAAGATTCCGATTCCTTCCGAGCTGAAGGTCATGATCGTCTCGGCGTTCGTCATCGCCATCGGGTTCGGAATCGTGGCTCCCATCCTGCCGCAATATGCCTCGGACTTCGGCGTCTCGGCGATGGCCGTCTCTGCCGTGGTCTCCGCCTTCGGGCTCTTCCGGCTCCTTTTTGCTCCCGCCTCCGGCAGACTCACCCAGTGGTTGGGGGAGACCCCGGTCTATGTGATCGGTCTGCTCATCGTCGCCGCCTCGATGATCGCGACAGCCTTCGCGCCCAGCTTCGAGCTTCTGCTGATCTTCCGCGCGCTGGGGGGCATCGGATCGACCTTCTTCACCGTCTCGGCGATGACCTTCCTCGCCCGGAAGTCACCGCCGACCATCCGTGGCAGGGTCTCCGGGGCCTACGCCTCCGCGTTCCTCATCGGCAGCGTCGCCGGTCCGCTCGTCGGCTCGGGCCTGCTGGTCTTTGGTCAGCGTGTTCCCTTCCTGGTCTACGGCGGAGCACTGGTGGTCGCGGCGGCGATCGTCTTCGTGATGCTGCGCCAATCGCGTCTTGAGGATCGCGGCCGCAAGGAGGACCGGGAGAAGGCCACACTTGCCGAGGCCTGGCAGCATCGCGGCTATCGTGCGGCGCTGACCGCTGGATTCGCCAATGGGTGGGCGACGTTCGGACTGCGGAACTCCGTCGTGCCGCTCTTCGCCGCCTCGGCCTTCGTCGGCTCCGGATGGGTGCTGGACTCCAGTCAGCTCGCAGGCGTTGCGCTGGCCACCTTCGCCGCGGGCAACGTCGGAGCGGTGCTGCTGTTCTCTCGCCGCTCGGATCGTTTCGGACGACGACGTCCCATCATCATCGGACTCATGATCTCCGCGGTGGCCACGGGTGTCCTCGGGCTGGCGCCGAGTCCGCTGTGGCTGCTGGTGCTCAGCGTCATCGCCGGGGTGGGGACCGGACTGATGAATCCGGCACAGCAGGCGGCCATCGCCGACATCGTCGGTTCCGGACGCAACGGCGGTTCCGTGGTCTCGACCTTCCAGATGACCCAGGATCTGGGGTCGATCATCGGCCCGCTGCTGGCTGGTTTTCTGGTGGACCAGCTGGGGTACTCGTGGGCCTTCGGTGTCACCGGTGTCATTCTGATGTTCGGAGCTCTGGCCTGGACCAGGGCTCCCGAGACGCTGGAGCCCGCGCCGCAGACCTGAGACGGCACGCGAAGAGGGCCGGTCCGGTGAGCATGATGCTCGCCTGACCGGCCCTCTTTCTCTGCAGAGGCGAAGCCCTGGAGGAGTCTCGTGAAGCCGACTACTCCGGAGGTGCTCCCGCGGTGGTCTTGCGGCTGCTGCCCTCGGTCTCGAAGATGTAGGCATCTTCGTCGTGCTCTGAGCGGTCGATGCCCAGGGTTTCCACGTCGGAGGTGACGCGGAACCCGATGGTGGCGTGGATGGCGTAGGCGATGATCGCGGTCATCACCACGGTGAAGACCAGGGTCACCAGGACCGCCACGATCTGGGATCCCATGAGTCCGAGTCCGCCGCCGTAGAACAGGCCGGCACGTTCGCCGTCGATCAGTTCGGCGCGGCCCAGCAGGCCGATGGCCACTGTGCCCCAGAGGCCGGCGACGAAGTGCAGGCCGACGACGTCGAGCGTGTCATCGAAGCCGAGCTTGTACTTCAGGCCGACGGCCAGGTAGCAGACGAAGCCGGAGATGGCGCCGATGATGATGGCGCCGACCGGGTCCACGTGAGCACACGCAGGGGTGATGGCGACCAGGCCAGCGACGATGCCCGACGCAGCGCCGAGCGCGGTCGGCTTCTCTCCGCGGACGCGCTGGGTGACCAGCCAGACCACAAGTGCTGCGGCAGGGGCCAGCAGGGTGTTGACCCAGATCAGACCAGCTTCGCCGGCCTCGGCAGCTGCGCCGCCGTTGAAGCCGAACCAGCCGAACCAGAGAAGCGAAGCACCCAGCAGCACGAACGGAGTGTTGTGGGGGCGGTGGGAGGCGCGTTCGGTGAAGTTGCGGCGCTTGCCCAGGATCAGGGCGAGCACGAGGGCTGCCAGACCGGCACACATGTGAACCACGAGGCCACCGGCGTAGTCGACTGCCTCACCGACAGCGTCGCCGACGGCGCCGCCCTCGCCGAGGAGTCCACCATCGCCCCAGACCATGAAGGCCAAGGGGCAGTAGACCAGGGTCACCCAGATGGGAACGAAGACCATCCAGGCGGAGAACTTGGCGCGGTCCGCGATGGCGCCGGAGATCAGTGCCGTGGTGATGATGGCGAAGGTTGCGCCGAAGCCGATGCCGATCAGGCCTTCGGGCGCGTCACTCAGCGTGGTGTAGAGACCAAGGTCAGTCGCCGGGTTGCCGAACAGACCGCCCACGGATTCACCGCCTGCGATGGCGGAGCCCCAGAGGGCCCACACCACGGCCACGAGACCCATGGCCGCGAAGCTCATCATCATCATGTTGATGGCGGACTTGGCCTGCGACAGACCGCCGTAGAAGAAGGCCAGACCGGGTGTCATGAGCAGCACAAGTGCGCTTGAGACAAGCACCCAGACGTCTAGTGATCCAAGTTCCATGTGTCCTCCAGGAGAAACATCAGGTCATCGGTGTATCTCACCGATGCGAGCTGATCTCTATGGTCCTTGGCCCGTGTTTCACCCGGCGCGCCTTCATGTTTCGAGAAGGTAAAACCTTTCCCCTGGCGACTTTGGTGCATTGCGGTTCACCCTGGCGGGTGCTTGAGCCATCAGAGTGGGGTGACGTAGGCGCCGGAGATTCCGCCGTCGACCAGGAAGCTGGAGGCTGTCATGAACGAGGAGTCATCGCTGGCGAGGAAGGCCACGGCGGCCGCCAGCTCCTCGGGTTCGGCGAAGCGCCCCAGCGGCACATGGAGGAGGCGCCGGGCCGCCTTCTCCGGGTCCTTGGCGAAGAGCTCCTTGAGCAGCGGCGTGTTCACGGGACCGGGGCAGAGCGCATTGACGCGTATCCCTTGGCGGGCGAACTCCACGCCCAGCTCCCGGCTCATGGAGAGCACTCCGCCCTTGGAGGCGCTGTAGGAGATCTGCGAGGTGGCTGCGCCCATCACGGCGACGAAGGACGCGGTGTTGATGATCGAGCCTTTGCCCTGCTCCTGCATATAGGGCAGGACGTGCTTGCAGCAGAGGTAGACCGAGGTCAGGTTGACCTCTTGCACCCTCTTCCATGCCTCAAGTCCGGTCTCCAGGATCGAGGCGTCCTCGGCCGGAGCGATGCCGGCGTTGTTGAAGGCGATGTCCACGCTGCCGTAGGCGCGGTGGGTCTCGGCGTACAGGTTCTCCACATCCTCGGGATCGGTGACATCCACCCGCACAAACATGCCTCCGATCTCTGCTGCCGCTTGTCTCCCGGCGAGAGGGTCGATGTCGGCGATGACGACGCGGGCTCCTTCAGCAGCCAATCTGCGAGCAGAGGCCAGGCCGATCCCGCTGGCACCTCCGGTGATGACGGCGCTGCGGTCGATCAGGCGACGGGCGTTGGTGTCCATGAAGCTCCTTAGGCTCAGGTGCTGGAGATGAAGACGTTCTTGGTCTCGGTGAAGGCCTCCGGGGCGTCTGGTCCCAGTTCGCGGCCGAAGCCCGACTGCTTGAACCCGCCGAAGGGGGTCGAGTAGCGCACGGACGCGTGGGTGTTCACCGAGAGATTGCCTGCCTCGACGCCGCGGCTCACGCGCAGCGCACGTCCGACGTCGCGGGTCCAGATCGACCCGGACAAGCCGTACTCCGTGTCATTGGCGAGACGCATGGCCTCCGCCTCGTCCTCGAAGGCGACCACGGCGATGACCGGACCAAAGATCTCCTCATGGAACGCCCGCGCATCGGTGGTGGGTGTGAGCACCGTGGGTGGGAACCAGTACCCTGGGCCGCTGGGGGCGGAGCCTTGGAAAGCGATCGGTGCGTCCTGACCGAGGAACGAGGACACCGAGTCGCGGTGCCCGGCGGAGACGAGCGGCCCCATCTGGGTGTCCTGCTCCTGAGGGTCTGCGCAGGTGAAGCCTTGGACGGCGGGTTCGAGCAGCTCGAGGAATCGGTCCAGGACCGAGCGCTGCACCAGCACGCGGGAGCGCGCGCAACAGTCCTGGCCGGCATTGTCGAACGCTCCGTTGGGTGTCGCCGCGGCGGCCTGTTCCAGGTCTGAGTCGGCGAAGATGATGCTGGAGTTCTTCCCACCCAGCTCCAGGGTGAGGCGCTTGACCTGATCTGCGCATCCGGCCATGATGCGCTTGCCCACCTCGGTGGATCCGGTGAACACGATCTTGCGCACCGCCGGATGTGTCACGAAGCGGTCACCCACCACCGATCCAGCCCCTGGGAGCACGGTGAAGACCCCTTCAGGAATTCCAGCTTCCAGGGCCAGCTCTGCGAGGCGCAGAGCGGTCAGCGGGGTGATCTCCGCGGGTTTGAGCACCACCGTGTTTCCGGCGGCCAGGGCGGGTGCAAAGCCCCAGGCGGCGATGGGCATCGGGAAGTTCCACGGCACGATCACGCCGACCACGCCCAGCGGCTCGTGGAAGGTCATGTTGACCCCTCCCGGGGTGGGGATCTGACGTCCGGAGAGCCGCTCGGGCGCCCCCGAGTAGTAGGTGAGCACATCTCGGACGTTGCCGGCCTCCCAGCGTGCATTGCCGATGGTGTGCCCCGAGTTTCGGACCTCCAGTGCTGCCAGGTGCTCCAGATCCGCGTCCACCGCGTCGGCGAAGCGACGCAGCAGGCGGGACCGATCTGCTGGCGCGACGGTGCGCCAGCTCTGATACGCATGCTGTGCGCGGGCGATCGCCGTGTCGGTCTGTTCCAGGCTGGTGCGTTCGACGGCCTGGATGACCTCTTCGGTGGCGGGATTGATGATCTCGGTGATCGTCATGGAAGCAGCGCATCCTCTCGGTCGTGGTCGGCTCCGTGAACAGGGCGGGATTCCGCGTCACGGGTATGGGCGAAGCGCCGCGCGGCCGCGACGAAGCCTTCGAAGAGACGCGCATCCTTGCGGTTTTCCTCGGGGTGGAACTGGACGCCGAGCACCCAGTTCTCGCCGGTGGTCTCCACGGCTTCTATGGTCCCGTCGGCGGCTCGGGCGGTGACCACGAGGCCCTCCGCCACCTCGTCCAGGGCCTGGTGGTGGTGGCAGGGGGAGTCGGCCTGCTCGCCCAGCAGCGCGGCGCAGCGGCTGCCGGGCACCGTGGTGAACTCCACCTCGCCGTATTGGCCGGGAGCCGGTTGATACTGCTTCGCGGTGCTGGTGACGTCTGGCAGGTGCTGGATCAGCGTCCCACCCAGAGCCACATTGAGGATCTGGGCCCCGCGGCAGATGCCGAAGAGTGGGACACCATGCTCCAGCGCGGCGCGTGTGAGCGCGATGTCGTGATCGTCCCGGGAGGGCTGCGATGAGGTCAGCTCGTGGCGTTCGGCCCCGTAGAACTGCGGGTCGACGTCGACTCCGCCGATCACGATCAGCCCATCCATCAGCTCCAGGACCGAGGGGTCGGTGCCGACCGGTGGCAGCAGCAGGGGAGTTCCACCGGCGGCTGCCACCCCTTCGACGTAGGATCCCGGGACGATGGAGGCGACTGAACTCCAGACGCCCCAGGATCCTTCCTGGTAGTAGGTGGTGATGCCGATGCGGGGTCGGTGCTCGGATCCACTCTCACCCATCTCAGAGCCGCTCGAAGCCACGGTGCAGCTCCCAGTCGGTGACGGCGGATTCAAAGGCCTCCAGCTCCACCTCGGCGTAGTGGACGTAGTGCTCGACGACGTCCTCTCCGAACACCTCGCGGGCCAGTGACGAGCCGTGGAGCAGATCACGGGCCTCCCGCATCGCCGACGGGACGACCTGCGCGTCCGACTCGTAGGCATTGCCCTCCATCATGGGCTCCAGCTCCAGCTGGTGCTCGATGCCGTAGAGCCCTGAAGCCAGCATCGCCGAGAGCGCGAGATAGGGATTGACGTCGCCACCGGGGAGGCGGTTCTCCATCCGGGCCGACTGTCCGCTGCCGACCAGCCGCACCGCGCATGAGCGGTTGTCGATGCCCCAGGCCACCGAGGTGGGCGCGAAGCTCCCCTTGGCGAAGCGCTTATAGGAGTTGATGTTCGGGGCGTAGAAGATGGAGAGCTCACGCATGCCCTTGAGCACTCCTGCGATGAAGTGGTCGTAGGTGGCGCTGCGCGCGTCCTTCTCCTCATCCCAGAAGGTCAGTTCGCCGTCGAGTCCGCGCAGCGACATGTGGATATGGCACGAGCTGCCTTCTCGGTCGTTGGGCTTGGCCATGAACGTGATCGACTTGCCCTGCTGGTGGGCGATCTGTTTGGAGGCCAGCTTGTAGACCACGTGATTATCAGCGGTGATCAGTCCCTCGTCGAAGCGGAAGGCGATCTCATGCTGGCCGAAGTTGCATTCGCCCTTGGCGCTCTCCACGGTCATCCCGGCCGTGTACATGGCGTTGCGGACCTCGCGCAGCAGCGGTTCGACCCGCTGGGAGCCCAGGATGTTGTAGTCGACGTTGTACTTGTTGGCCGGGACCAGGCTCTGGTAGTTGGAGTCCCAGGCGTCCTCGTAGCTGGTGTTGTAGACGCAGAACTCCAGCTCGGTCCCGGTGAGCATCTGGTAGCCCATCTCCCGGGCGCGGTCGAGCTGCCGGCGCAGCATGGCGCGGGGGGACATGGGGATGAGCTGGCCGTCATGAGCGGTGAGGTCGCACTGAATCATCGCCTGTCCGGGGTTGTGCGGCATCAGCCGAATGGTGTCGAGGTCCATCGCGAAGCTCATGTCCCCGTAGCCCGCCTCCCAGCTGCTGATTGCGTAGCCGCCGGGAGTGTTCATCTCGGTGTCCACTGCCAGCAGGTAGTTGCAGCCCTCGGCGCCCTCCTCGAGCATCGAGTCCAGGAAGAACTGGGCGTGACAGAGCTTTCCCTGCAGGCGTCCCTGCATGTCTGTGAAGGCGAGGACCACTGTGTCGATGCGTCCCTCGGTGATCTCTTGGCGCAGCCGCGGAACGCTCAGCATGCGGTCATTGCGCGGATGTGTGGGTGATGTCGTCACGGGTTCTGATCCTCAGGTGGCAGGGGCAGGGGGCATGTGCGGAATCGGGGTCACGAGCAGGAGCGCAAGCTGGCTCACTGCAGCGTGGTGTCGGCGTCGTCGAGCATCGCGAACTCCTCCTCGGGAGCATTCGCGACGAGGTGATGGCGGCTGTAGAACCAGAAGTAGGCGAGGAAGAGCAGGAAGACCCCTGCGGTGATGGACGCTGCGAGCACGTCGACCAGGAAGGTCGCGACGACTGCGACCACTGCCAGCACCAGGGCGATGCCGGTGGTGACCACCCCACCCGGGGTCCGGTAGGCGCGGGGGAGATCTGGTTCACGGAACCTGAGCACGATGTGGGAGAGGTTGAGCAGCACGTAGGACACCGTGGCACCGAAGACGGCGATGTTGATCAGCAGTCCGCCGTCACCGGTCACCGCCGCCAGCACGAAGCCGATGGTGCCGGGCACGATCAGTGCCACCCAGGGGGTTCTCCGCTCACCGGTCAGTGAGAGCCAGCGGGGCAGGTACCCGGCGCGCGAGAGGGCGAAGAGCTGGCGGGAATATGCGTAGATGATGGAGAAGAAGCTGGCGATCAGTCCTGCGAGGCCGGCGTAGTTCACGATGCTGGCCATGACGCTGCCCGATCCGGCGACGGCGCGGATCGACTCGGGCAGGGGGTTGTCCGAGCTGCTCATCGCTTCTGAACCAGCGGCCCCTGGCACCAGGACGAGCATCAGGGCCCCGGTGACGAGCAGGATGGCCATCCCGACGATGATCCCGCGCGGCATGTCCCGCTTCGGGTCGGTGGTCTCCTCGGCCGCCAGCGGCACTCCTTCGATGGCCAGGAAGAACCAGATGCCGTAGACGAGCGCGGCCATCGCGCCGGCGTACCCCATGGGGAGGAAGGCGCTGGCACCCACGGCGTCGTTCGGAACGATGTCGAAGAGGTTGCTGACGTCGAAGTGGGGGACGAGGGCGATGACGGTGACCACCAGGGCGAACACGGCAACCACGGTGATGCCGAACATCAGCCGCAGGGCTTCACCCACCCCGTAGAGGTGAATGCCGACGAACACCGCGTAGGTCACCAGATAGACCGGCCAGGAGTTGGTGATGCCGAACAGTCCCAGCGCCTCGATGTACCCGCCGATGAAGGTGGCGATCGCGGCGGGCGCGACCGCATATTCGATGAGCACCGCCACCCCGGTGGCGAACCCTCCAAGCGGGCCGAGTGCGCGGCGCGCGAAGCCGTAGCCGGCTCCCGCTGTGGGCAGCGAGGAGGACATCTCGGCGAGGCCGAAGACCATGCACGTGTACATCAGCCCCATGAGCACGAAGGCGATCAGCAGGCCGCCCCAGCCGCCCTCGGCCAGACCGATGTTCCACCCGGCGAAGTCCCCGGAGATGACGTAGGAGACCCCGAGGCCTGCCAATAGAATCCACCCCGCCGCCCCGGCCTTGAGTCGTCGATGATCGTGATAGCTGGAATCTGCGGCGGATGCTGTGGTCTTGTCGTGCGGCATGGCAGTCCACCCCTGTGGATTCGAACCGGCGAGAACACCTCCAATGGACTGTTTTCAGTCCATGGTGTTGTGCGGAATCCTGACACCTCAGCCCCGGGGCGTCAATACCCGGTGCACCGAAGGCCTTTGGCTGCGGCTTCGGGGCCGACGAGGCACGTAGGCTGTGAGCTTCAGTCGCTCAGCTCGTCGGTCTCAGGACGAGGACCGGGGCGTGTGCGTCGGCGAGAGTCAGAAGGAGGAACCGAATGTCAGCGGCAGAGTTCGGCGACCCCTATGCGGTGCTGCGCCCGGTACGGTCGGGCAATACCTTCGAGGAGACGATCGAGCACCTGCTTCAGGCGATTCGGGTCGGACTCTTTCCTCCGGGGCAGAAGCTGCCCGCAGAGCGCGAGCTGGCCGGGCATCTCGGGGTCTCGCGCGCGACCCTGCGGGAGGCCCTCGCGGAACTGCAGCAGGCGGGCTTTCTCGACGTTCGTCGCGGGCGGTATGGCGGGACCTATGTGCTGGAGACGCGCAATGCGGCGCGGCAGAGGATGGAGCAGCTGAACCCGCTCCAGCGACGCGACGTGCTGGTCTTTCGTGCGGTGCTCGAACCCGCGGCCGCGGAGCTTGCCGCGCAGGCAGACCGGAGTGCCTCGGCGCAGGAGCACCTGCAGGGGTGTCTCGCCGATGTGCAGAGCGCGGATGGAGTCAGCTACCGCGCCCGGGACTCCCGATTCCATATCGCGGTGGCGGAGCTGAGCGGCTCCGCGTCACTGATCACAGCGGTGACCGACACTCGGGCGCGCGTGAATGCGCTGCTGGATGAGATCCCGCTGCTGCCTGCCAACCTCGAACACTCCAACGAACAGCACGTGGAGATCACCGAGGCGATTCTGCGCGGGGACGCGGCGCAGGCAAAGGCGCTGATGGCCGATCACCTCGAGGGCACCGCGTCTCTGCTGCGCGGATTCCTTCCGTAGCGGGGGTCAGCGCTCTTCGAGCAGTGCGGCGACGAACTCTTCAGCGTCGAAGGGCGCGAGGTCATCGGGACCCTCTCCGAGTCCGATGAACTTCACCGGCACGCCCAGCTGGCGCTGGATCGCGATGACGATCCCGCCGCGGGCCGTGCCGTCGAGCTTGGTGAGCACGATGCCGGAGATGTTGACGACCTCGGCGAAGACCTTGGCCTGATTGAGCCCGTTCTGACCGACAGTGGCATCCAGCACGAGCAGGACCTCGTCCACCTCGGACTTCTTCTCCACCACCCGCTTGACCTTGCCGAGCTCGTTCATCAGGTCGGCCTTGTTCTGCAGCCGTCCAGCGGTGTCGATCATGACGACGTCGGTCTCGAGCTCGATGCCCTTGTCCACGGCCTCGTAGGCGACCGACGCAGGGTCCGCGCCCTCGACGTCAGACTTGACGGTGGGCACACCGACCCGGTGGCCCCAGGTGCTCAGCTGTTCCGCCGCGGCGGCACGGAAGGTGTCGGCCGCACCGAGCAGCACGTCCTTGTCCTCGGCGACGAGCATGCGGGCAAGCTTGCCGACGGTGGTGGTCTTCCCGACTCCGTTGACTCCGACGACCATGATCACCGCAGGGCGACCCTCGGCGGTCACGGTCAGCCGGCGGTCCAGGCTGGGATCGACCAGTGCAAGGAGCTCCTCGCTGAGCATCGCCTTGACCTGCACGGGATCCTTGGTGCCTTCGACCTTGACCCGTTCGCGGAGGCGGTCCACCAGCTCCATGGCGGGTTCGGTGCCGACGTCGGCCATGAGCAGGATCTCTTCGATCTCCTCCCAGACGTCCTCATCGATCTCGTCACGCGAGAGCAGGGCCAGCAGGGAGCGACCGAAGATGTTGTTGGACTTGACCAACCGGGCCCGCAGCCTTGCGAGCCTGGTGGCCACAGGTTCGGGTGTCTCGACGGCCGGTTCCAGGACCGTGGGCTCCTGCGCCACATCGACGCCGTCGCCGGCCTCGGGCGCGTCGGTGGTGGGGCGGTCCTCGGGCGGAGCCTCGAGCGTGTCCACACCCCCGCCGGGCAGGTCGTCTGGGTCCCGCTGGGAGAGGTACTGCTCACGCTTGTCCTTGGGGAGGATCTTTCCGCCCTGCACCAGGAAGAATCCCAGGGTGCCGAGCAGGACCACAGCAAGAACGATGAAGAGAATAAGAACGTCGAAATCCACGAGTTCAGTCTGTCACAGACCTGCGGCTCCGCAGGCGAGCCGCGTGGCTAGCGCCAGATGCCGCGGGTGTCGATGACCGTGGCGGTACCCAGCTGAGCCGTCGTAATGGCCTTGAATGCGGCATGGTCCACCAGCAGCACCACGACGTCGGCGGCCTCCAGGGCGTCCTCGACGCTGGTGAGGGTGACGTTGGCGGAGTTCTCCAGGACGGCGGGGAGCTGCTCGATATTCGGCTCCACCGCGAGGATCTCCGCACCCGGAGCGCGCTGGGCGAGCGTCTCGGCGATCTGCAGCGACGGGGACTCGCGCAGGTCATCGATGTTGGCCTTGAAGGCGAGGCCCAGCAGCGCCACGCTCGGGTTCTCCCCGGCGGCTTCGAGGGCCTGTTCGATCCGGCCCAGGACCCATTCGGGCTTGGCATCGTTGGTCTGCCGCGCGGTGCGGATCAGGTTGGCCTGCTCGGGGGCGGCGTCGACGATGAACCAGGGATCCACCGCGATGCAATGTCCGCCCACGCCCGGGCCCGGCTGCAAGATGTTCACCCGGGGATGGTGATTGGCCAGCTCGATGAGCTCCCACACGTCGATGCCCAGCTTGTGGCTGATCACGGAGAGCTCGTTGGCGAAGGCGATGTTGACGTCGCGGAAGCTGTTCTCGGTGAGTTTCGCCATCTCCGCGGTCTTCGCGTCGGTGAGCAGGAACTCGCCCTTGCAGAAGGCCGAGTAGAGGTCGCGGGCGGCTTCGGCGGCTTCGCGGGTGAGTCCGCCGATGATCCGGTCGTTGGTGATCATCTCCTCCATGATCTTGCCCGGGAGCACGCGTTCGGGGCAGTGCGCGACCAGGATGTCCTCGGCGGTGAGGTCTGGGCGGGCGGCGAGGATGCGGGCTGCCATGTGTTCGGTGGCGCCGGGAGGTGAGGTGGATTCCAGGATGATCAGCTCCCCACCGGTGAGCTTGGCGGCGATCCCGTCTGCGGCGGCCTCGATGTAGGACAGGTCAGCTGCGTGAGTCTCGGTGAAGGGGGTGGGGACGGCCACGATGTAGGCGTCCGCGACAGGGGTCTCGGTGCTCGCGGTGAGGGTCCCGCTGTTGACTGCTCGTTCCAGGACCTCGCGCAGTCCGGGTTCGACGAAGGGGACCTCGCCGTTGTTCACCGCGGCGACGTTGCGTTCGGAGACGTCCATGCCGATCGTTCTCACGCCGTGATCGGCCAGGATGGCTGCGGTGGGGAGTCCGATATAGCCGAGTCCGATGACACCGACGGTGGAGAGTTTCCTAGGCAAGATGGATCTCTTTCTGTGGCGGCGTGTCGGGGCTGACAGCACGCGAGTCTATCCCAGGGGCACCTCACCGGCATCCCTGACACCGGTGGCGACACGAGGGTCCCGGCATGGAATCGGTGATATCCAGCAATCGGCGATATCTTGGAGCGGTTGCATTCCAGCTTCGAAGGAAAACCAGAACTGCCTATGTCCACACGCGCTGAACCCACGCAGTCCACGTCCGTCTCGGCACCCTCGGTGCCTGAGTCCGGTGCGCGTTCCTCGCGAAGTGGACGTTTCCAGCCGGAGATCCAGGGCCTGCGGGCACTGGCCGTGCTGCTGGTGGTGATGTATCACTTCTGGCCCGAGCGGCTGACCGGGGGATACATCGGGGTCGATGTCTTCTTCGTGATCTCCGGTTACCTGATCACAGCGCACCTGTTCAAAGAGGCCAATCGAACCGGTCGCATCAGACTGGGACAGTTCTGGGCTCGCCGCATCCGCCGACTCCTCCCACTGAGCCTGTTGGTCCTGGGGCTCACCGCGGTGGCAGCAGTGGCGATACTCCCCAGCACCGAGTGGCAGAGCACGCGACGCCAGATCATGGCCTCGGCGCTCTATGTGCAGAACTGGATCCTCGCCGAGGATGCTGTCGACTACTCCAAGGCCGATGAACGCGCGACCGCGGTGCAGCACTTCTGGTCGCTCTCAGTGGAGGAGCAGTTCTACGTCCTCTGGCCGGTGCTGCTGGCGCTGGTCCTGGCTGTGGCGGTCTTCGGGCGCCGTCGTCGTCTTGCCCGCAACCCCGACGCGACCCCGCGGGTGAGCGTGCGCACCATCTTCCTCTCCGTGATCGGGGTCCTGGGCGTCGCCTCGCTCGCCTTCTCGATCTACTACACGGCAGACTCCTCGGCCCAGGCATACTTCGTCACCCCCACCAGGATCTGGGAGTTCGCCCTGGGGGCCGTGCTCGCGCTTGTGCTGGGGGCCAGTCAGTTCACCGGACGATGGGCGAACCTGCTGGGCTGGACCGGATTCGCGATGATCCTCGCCTCGGCGTACCTCTACAGCGCGCTCACTCCGTTCCCCGGTTGGGCGGCACTGGTTCCCACAGTGGGTGCCACCCTGCTCATGGCCTGTGGCGGCAAGCAACGGGTGACCGGCATCCACTGGTGGCTCTCGCTGCGTCCGGCCACGGCGATCGGAGACTGGTCCTACGCGATCTACCTCTGGCACTGGCCGGTGGTCATCTTCGCGCCCTACGTCAGTGACGCCGCGAAGGAGTGGTACGTCAAGCTGCTGCTGATCCTCGGCGTCGTAACCCTCTCGGCGCTGAGCACGCGATTCTTCGAGGCCCCGCTGCGACGGGCGAAATTCCTGATGCCCACCTGGCGCACCATGGTGGCAGCCGCAGTCTCGATGGCGCTGGTGGTCGGCGTGGCGCACTATTCCGTCGAGCACGTGGAGCAGGATTTCTACGCCTCGGACCTCTCCGAGGACCATCCCTGCTACGGATATCGGGCGCTGGCGAACCCCGACCAGTGCGGGGACCCGTTCGAAGGGACGCTCGGACTCATGCCCTCGCCGGCCGACGTCGCCGCGCAGCCCCAGGAGCCGGTGTATCCGGGCTGTCAGGCGGAGGCCGAGGATGAAGGAGTGCCGGAGTGCTGGCTCGGGGCCGAGGAGTCTCAGGCCGACGGGACCATCGCCGTCTTCGGAGACTCGCACGCGACGATGTGGCTGCCCGCCCTGGATGAGATCGCGCAGGACAGCGATAAACGGCTGCTGGTGCTCACCCGATCCAGCTGCACTCCGCGCGCCGGCACCTACGAGGATGAAGACGATCCCTGCGGCGAGGCGAATCTCGAGATCCTTGATCGGCTGTCCGACGACGACGAGGTCGAGACCGTCGTGATCGCTGGAAGTCAGGTATATGGAGGCTTCGATGGGCCGGACATCGACGTGGACTTCCCCGAGACCGACGTCGAGCTCACGGATCAGGCGCGCAGCATCATGGCCCCGATCGAGGTCTGGCTCGAGGCCGATAAGGAAGTCGTGGTCTTCGGCGAGATTCCGCGGATGAACTACGAACGCAATGAGGAGGAGACTCTCCCCGAATGCGTGGCCCTGAACGAGGACGACCTGGCAGCCTGCAACGACGACCTTGAGGACACCAGGGTGGCCGAGCGCTGGCTCACTCAGTCCGAGGATGTCTTCGACGAGGCCGAGAATTACCACTTCGTCCCCACCGAGGACCTCGTCTGCCGCGAGGAGGATGAGACCTGCTACGCGGTGCTCGGCGGCGCCATCACCTACAACGACAACAGTCACCTCTCACACAACTTCGTGCGCTCGGTGACCCGGGAGATCGGTGAGCGGATGGAGCCGGCCCTGCAGAACTGAGCCCGAGAACGTCGCTGCTGCACCCGTGCTGCAGGCCTGAAGGGAGTTCGGCGCGGCTGAGCGTCAGCCGCGTGGCTTCCTGCGTCGGCGGGCATGACTGAGCTGACGCCAGAATCGCTCCGCCTCGGGACTGGTCCAGTTGTGCTCGCCGTAGTATCCGAGCAGGTCTGCCAGGGTCTCGGCGGCGAAGAGCCAGCTGGCGGGCTCGGACTCCAGCCGCCGCAGCTTGGGCAGCATCCAGCTCACAAAGAAGGGCTCCAGGCGGAGTGACCGGTAGGACTCGAGTTTGCCGATCTCACGCAGCCAGTCCGCTCGCGCGGCGTCGAGGGGTCGGTACTTCTCGAAGTAGCCAGGGTTGATGGTGTTCACCGTGGAATCGCTGACCGCGGAGTAGTAGGTGTGCACACCGATGTCCTGGACCCTGATCCGCCGGGCGTAGTAGAGCATCTGCTGGAAGAAGTAGCTGTCCTGTCCGACCGCGCCCAAGGGCTGGGTCAGCCCGCAGCCCTTCAGCCAGTCCGTGCGGGCGACGATGGTCTGTATGCCCATGGGGCGGAAGTGCAGCTTCTCCAGAGCATCCGCCGGGACCGTGATGGTGCCTGTTTCATCGATGTCCTCCGCAAGGGTCTCGCGAAGGAGCTGGCTGTAGCGCAGGCGACCAAACTGGCTGGCCCAGTGGGTCATGTCCCCGAGGGCGAAGTCGACGCTCGGGTGCCCCAACAGGTCTTCGAGCAGACGCGCGAACCCGTCGTCCACCGCCTCGTTGTCAGGATCCAGATAGGTGACGAATTCCGTCTGGGCGAGCTGCAGTCCGGTGTTTCTGGGCCGGGAGGCAGAACCTGAGCCGCCTGCGGCGTGGTGATAGGCCATCACGTTCGGGTACTCGTGGGCGAGTTCTTCGATGGTGTCCACGGTGACCGGATCAGTGGAACCGTCATTGACCAGAAGCACCTGCATCTTCTGGAAGACCGAGGATCGGCGCAGCGAGGCAAAGGCCTTGTGGCGCAGGTGATCGCCGTTGTTGTACACCGGCACGACCACCGCAAGCTTCAGCTGCAGGGCCTCGGCCATAGCGGCGGCCGCGCGCGACGAGGCGGCGAGGTCATCGTCGGACTCGAGGCTCGGGCGTGGGCGACGGGCATCCGTGGCTTCGCTGCGAGGGTGATGCCCCAGGTGGTCGGAGGAATAGATGCGGTGTCGGCGAGCTTCGGTGAGCAGAGCATCGGGCCCGGTCGTGACATCACGTCGTGGTCGCCACCATGCGCTCAGATCCAGTCCTGACCAGTCCGCCACGGATTCGTCGGGCAGGTGCCGCAGCGCGTCGGGATCGGCAAGCTCTGCGGAGCCCTCCTGCTTCGAGACGACCGGCGCGCCCTGGTATCGGAAGGCCGCGACTGCATCTGCCGCGTAGGTGGGGGAGTAGTGCCGAGCGGTGGAGAGCGGCAGCAGAATGTCGTAGCTCCCGTGCTGCGCGGGCAGCTGGTCCCAGGTGGTCAGCGGGATGTCCGCGTGGGTCTGCGCTGCCATCTCCGCGCGAAGCACCGGATCGGGCTCCTGGGCAACGGCCAGCACCCGTTCGGTGGGCAGGTCGACCGTGATTCCGAGTGACTCGCAGAACAGGCCGAGGGCATCGGTCACGTGGTGGTCGGTGAACGCGGTGCGGATCCCGTCACCCTGGGCACGACGCAGCTCTGCGATGCTGAGCGATCCCAGCATGTCGGCGACGTCCGTGGCCGACTGCGGCACATGGACGTGGGGCAGGTAGGAGTTCACGCCCTGGTTGTAGGTGCTCAGCACCATCGAACCGCAGGCCTGCAGCTCCAGGACGCGCCGGTCGTAGAGGGTCTGCGAACTGATCACCGGATTCAGCGCAAGCCCGATATCGGTCACCCGGTCCACGGCTGCAAGGCGTGTGGGGCCGGGGTTGGGCGCGAGGAGCGGCCAATGACGCACGGCAAATCCTGCGCCGGTTCCCGTCGGGTGCTCGTCAGGCGCCCCACCACGGAACAGCGCTGTGGGAATCCCGTGGGAACGGATGCCGTCCAGCAGCCATCCCATCATCAGTCGAAGGTCCTTGGGCCGTTGGCCGAGCTGCGCCTCTGCCAGACCGATCAGTCGGGGGGCGGGTCCTCGTGAGCCCAGAGGACTGCTCAGCAGGGGGTTCACGATCATGGGGACCCGTACGGCTTCCGCGGGACGCCGTCTGGTGGCGGCGTAACGGCGCACGGCTTCTTCGGAGACGGCAAAGACTCGATCGCAGGCCTTCGCGATCTCGCGCCCCGTCGTCGTGGTGCTGCGTGTGGTGTGGTCCCAGAAGACCACGGGAATGTTGCTCTTCCGGCAGGCAGGGATCACGTGGTTCAGCACGGTGTCGGCCCACGTGCGCTGCCGCTTCTGGGAATCCTGCGGACTGCCCTCGGGGGGCACGCTGTGCTGCGCCCCGATGCTTGCCGGAGTCAGGATCACCAGGTCCGTTGCTGCCAGCGCAGAGGCGCTGGCTACGACCTGGGCGGCGCGCAGCCCACGCGTCGTGGCCGCACCGGTGAGAAGCCCGCGGGTCAGCTCATCGTCGATCACGGTGACGCGAAGACTCAGCGGCGGACGGGAGATGCCGGTCTCCGGATCAGGCAGCGCCGCGATGCAGGGCTCCAAGTCCTCCAGAAGGCCGGTGTTGTCTCGCGCGCCCCGGGCGAAGGGGCTCCCTGGTTCAGGTCCCAGAAGCTCCAGTGCAGCAGGCTTCCGAAGCTCCGCGACCGGGTCGGGAGAGGCCTGGAGCTCCGCGAGCAGGCGCAGTCCCGCGTCGACCCGGGCCTGGCGTGCGCCGACGCCGGCGAATCGCAGCTGCGCAGGGTTCACCGGCTGATACCTGCCTTGCGTGCCACCTGTCCCAAAGGTCGGCGCAGCTTGCGACCGGCGGCCCTGACGGCGCGGTCCGGGTGCTGCACGGAGAACTGGAGCTTCTTTCGCGCGCTGGTGGACAGACTCAGCGGTGTCGGCAGAGCTGAGCTCAGCGAGGAGCCGCCCTCTTCCAGCTCAGTCACCCGTGCTCTGAGCTGTGCCAGGTCGACCTCCTGCACCCGTTCGAGCTGGTCATAGGCCCAGCGCAGCTCCTGCAACAGCGCCTGCTGCTGCTGGAGCAGGCTGAGCACCAGGTCTCGAGTGTCCTGGCTCAGCTCGGCGCCCTGCGCTGCCGGGGTGGCGCGCTGATTGCTCGGGTGATCGGTGTCGGTCATCGCGGGGTGTCCTTCAGATCGTGGTCGCTTCGGGCCGTCTCGGCCGTGGTGGTGTGGACGTGGGGCTTCGCGTCGGCGCCTCTGGTGGCTTCTGCGGCACGCTCAGGATCGGTGCGCTCTGCGGGCAGCATCATGAGGCCCCTTCACTGGAGTTGAGGAACGCGAGGGCACGCGGGTCCTTCCAGCGGACATCGCCGTAGGCGGCGGCTATCTCACGGAGCACCGTCGCGGCTTCCTCTCGCTGGTCCGGGCGCACACGCTTGTATTTGTCCAGATACCAGGTGACGAAGAAGGATTCGAAGCGCTGGTGCTGGTAGGTCTCGAGAAGCCCCACTCTGCGCAGCCATTCCGCCCGGTCGGTCTCCAGAATGAGGTACTTGCGGAAATAGTTCGGTGAGACCACGTTGACGATGGAGGTCTCCACAGCCCCGTAATAGGTGTACACGGGCCGATACACCGGGACGTAGGCGTGGGTGTGGAAGAACATCTGCTGGAAGAAGTAGCTGTCCTGACCCACGGCCCCGACGGGCTGCACGAGCCCCAGGCTCTGCAGCCATTCCCTCCGTGCCACCAGCGCCTCGATCGAGGCGGGACGGAAGTTCAGCCTCGCAAGCGAATCCCGGGTGGGGCGGTCCAGTCCGCCGCGGTGCTCGACCCCGGGGAGGAACCATTGGTGGTAGTCGTGGACACCGTATTTTCTGGTCCAGACGGCCATGGTCCCCAACGCGTAGTCGGCTTCGGGCTCAGCGCGGAGGCGTTCCAGAAGCTCCCAGTAGCCGTCGTCGAGCTCCTCGTCGTCCGGGTCCAGATAGGTGACGAACTCGGTGAAGCTCAGTTCGAGGCCGGTGTTGCGCGGACGTGACGCGGAGCCGGAACCGCCGCGAGGATGGTGGAACGCCGAGACGTTCGGCCAGGTGTGGGCCAGCTCCTCGATCGTGTCGACGGTCGAGGCATCGGTCGAGCCGTCGTTGATCAGCAGGATGTGCATCGTCTCGAAGATGCTGGAACGGCGCAGCGAGGCGAAGGCCTTGTGCCGCAGATGATCGCCGTTGTTATAGATCGGCACGACGACGGCGAGCTGGAGTCCCAGCTCTGCTGCGGTGCGCCGGAACTCCTCACGTGCTGCAGCCTTGTCGCTTCCCCGCTCGGGATCGAGGGTGCGGCGCAGTCCTGCACGGCGGTGCCCCAGATGATCGATGGCATAGACGCCGCAGCCAGCCGCGTCGGTCTTCAGGCTTTGCACCAGAGCATCGGGGGACGAGAGGGCGGCAGCTGCGGGACGCCACCAGGCGGAGAGGGAGAGGTCGACGACATCGGCGCGGCGCTGGTGCGCGGAGGCATCGGTGGACGCGGCGTCGCCGTCGAGCTTGGTGGTGACCCGGGCCGCCTGATAGCTGAAGGCAGCGGCGTGGTCAGCAGCGTAGTGCGGGCTGTAGCGATGGGTGCTGCTCACCGGCAGCAGGATGTCGAAAGGCGGACCCCCGGAGGGCGTCGTGGTCCTGTCCGGGCGCAGCAGGTCCTGCAGCCCTGCCCAGGTGGTGATCTCCAGCTGGGGGTGGGTCTGTGCCAGCAGGTCAGCCTCGAGATCGCCGGTGAGCTCATCCGCCACAGCCAGCACGCGGTCTGATCGGCCGGGGGTCTGAAGGCCGGCGGACCGGCAGATCCGGCTCAGCACGTCGGCGCCGTGGTGATCGGTGAAGACCTTCCTGATGCCCTCACCCTGAGCGCGGCGGAGCTCTTCGAGGCTCATCCCCTCCAGAGTCTTGGCGACGTCCTCGGCCGAGTTGGCGATCTGGACCTGCGGATAGTAGGAGTTCACTCCCTGGTTATATGTGGAGAGCACCAGTGTGCCGCTGGCCTGGAGCTGGAGGACCTGAGGGTCGAAGACCGCCTGGGAGTCCATGACGGCGTTCACTGCAAGGCCGACGTCCATGCTGCGCTGCAGCGCGGCGATATTCGCGCTCGGTCGAAGGAGGTCCGCTGCGGCGGTCGATGGCGTCCAGGGGGCGTAGTCCACCGGGACACTCCACTGCTGCGCGTCGGCCGCGGCCGCGGGGGCTTGACGATGCTCCGGTGACAGGAACACCGCAGGACGTCCTGCGGCGAGCACTCCGTCGAAGAGTGGGGTGATGAACTGTGGATCCTGCAGCTGCGCCGCCGGTCGGCTCTGGTCCATGCCCAGGAGTCCCACCAGCTCGGTCTTTGCCGGCCGGGTCCCCAAGGGGGTATGCAGCAGCGGGCTGACCGGGTGCGGGATGACCTCGATGAGGTTCGCCTCGGGGCACTGGCTGCGGAGCATCTCTGCGGCATCAGGGTCTGTGGCGAAGATGTCCTGTGAGAGGCGCGCGACCGGAAGGTAGACCTCGATCGGGGGAGCCGAGGTCACCACCATCGCACAGTGCAGTTCACGGGCACGGGCAGCGGGGATCAAGACCTCGGTGAGAAACGGGGTCACCTCGTCGGAATCGATGGCCTCGGAGCCGATGATCAGCAGATCCAGTGTGGGGAGTTCGACCTCCCAGTTCTGCACGGTGATCCGGCGCAGATCCGCGAGCTCATGGAACCCGGCATCCAGGACGGGACCGGCCATCACGCCTACGGTGACGTTCAGCGGCGGTCTGGAGATTCCAGCCTCGGGCTGTGGAAGCTCTTCCGCCGCCTGCTGCGCCTGACCCAGCTGCTGGGCGGGCCAGCCGGGATGGGGCTCCAGCCCGGGATCATCGTGTCGACCGAGAACGGCAGCGCGGAGGTTGTGCTGGGCTGCCACGTGCTCGCGGAGCCGGGAGGAGAAGGAGTGCTGCGCGGCGCCGGAGAAGGAACGACTGGCCGCGCGGTGTGCCTGCTGGGCACCCAGCAGCGCCTCGCCGTGGGATCGCCGGGCAGCCTCCACGATCTCCGCCTCCACCACCTCGGCTTCAGCCGCCCCGGTCCCCTCTGCGGAGGAGGTGCCTGCCGGCTCGCTCTGACTGGGGTGAAGGTCTATCCATCGCACATTGATACTCTAGAGCCTCGGTACATCCACTGCGCAGTGGGCGCACTTCGCGCCTGCCCGAGCAGACATCACCAACGACCCAAGGGACCTACCTGACGTGTTCAACTCCCTCTCCGATCGCCTGAGCGCCACTTTCAAGAACCTTCGCGGCAAAGGGCGGCTGTCCGAGGCCGATATCGACGGCACCGCCCGGGAGATCCGCCGCGCGCTGCTCGACGCTGACGTCGCAGTGCCCGTGGTGCGCGAGTTCATCGCCAAGGTCAAGGCACGTGCACTCGGGGCCGAGGTCGCCCAGGCGCTGAACCCCGGTCAGCAAGTGGTCAAGATCGTCAACGAGGAGCTCGTCGGGATCCTCGGCGGTCAGACGCGTGAGCTGGCCCTGGCCAAGCAGCCGCCGACGGTCATCATGCTCGCGGGCCTCCAAGGTGCGGGCAAGACCACTCTGGCGGGCAAGCTTGCCCACCACCTGAAGAGCCAGGGTCACACTCCGATGCTGGTGGCCTGTGACCTCCAGCGGCCCAATGCGGTCAAGCAGCTGCAGATCGGCGGTCAGCGAGCAGGGGTGCCGGTGTTCGCACCGCACCCCGGCGTCTCTTCGGAGACCGAGTCAGCCACCGGGGATCCGGTCAAGGTCGCCACCGACGGCCTGGCCGAGGCCCGCAACAAGCTCCATGATGTGCTGATCATCGATACGGCGGGCCGACTCGGTGTCGATGAGGAGCTGATGCGCCAGGCAGCAGACATCAAGTCTGCGGTCGGGGCGCACGAGACGCTCTTCGTCATCGACTCCATGATCGGTCAGGACGCCGTCACCACGGCGCAGGCCTTCAACGAGGGCGTCGACTTCACCGGTGTGGTGCTCACCAAGCTCGACGGCGACGCCCGGGGCGGTGCGGCACTCTCGGTCGCCTCCGTGACCGGCAAGCCGGTGATGTATGCCTCCACCGGCGAGGGTCTCAAGGACTTCGAGGTCTTCCACCCGGACCGCATGGCGCGCCGCATCCTCGACATGGGCGACATCCTTTCGCTGGTCGAGCAGGCCGAGGCGAACTGGGACCGCGGCGAGGCCGAGAAGATGGCCAAGAAGTTCGCCGACCAGGAGGACTTCACCCTCGACGACTTCCTCGGGCAGATGCAGCAGCTCAAGAAGATGGGCTCGATGAAGAAGCTCCTGGGCATGATGCCCGGAGCCCAGGGGATGCGTCAGCAGCTCGAGCAGTTCGACGAGTCCTCGATCGGCCGTGTGGAAGCGATCATCTATTCGATGACCCCCTACGAGCGCAATGTTCCCAAGGTGATCAACGGATCTCGCCGAGCGCGCATCGCGAAAGGCTCCGGCGTCCACGTCTCGGAGGTCAATCAGCTGCTGGAGCGTTTCACGCAGGCCCAGAAGATGATGAAGAAGATGGCGGGCGGCGGCGGCATGCCCCAGATGCCTGGCGGCGGCGGTATGCCTGGAATGGGAGGCATGCCCGGCATGGGTGCCGGTGGAGGTGCCTCCAAGAAGCGCAAGCAGCAGGCCAAGCCGAAGAAGAAGTCCGGAAACCCGGCCAAGGCCGCGCAGGAGGCCCGCGAGGCCGAGCTCAAGCGGCAGCAGGGTGCGTCCAAGCGCATGGACGGCTCCAGCTTCGGAGCGGGATCGAAGGACCTCAACCCAGAGGACCTGAGCCTGCCCAAGGGGTTCGAGAAGTACCTGCGCTGATCTGCAGCTGCCATGCGGCTGGGTGAGTCGATGAGATCGCTACTTCGGTGGATCTCTGGCACAATAGGCAGGTACTTTGTTCGACGGTGGGCACCCTCTACACCCGCCGTAGGGACAATGTTCTGAAGTGGTCGCATCGACTGTGCAGCACGTCCCCACGCAGCCTGATGCCTGACCGCGCCCCTGAAACAAGAAACAGGAGTGGACCACTCAAGTGGCAGTTAAAATTCGTCTGAAGCGCATGGGCAAGATCCGTGCACCGTTCTACCGCGTTGTCGTCGCCGATTCCCGCACCAAGCGAGATGGCGCCGCGATCGAGCAGATCGGCAAGTACAACCCCCTCGAAGAGCCTTCGCTCATCGAGATCGATTCTGAGCGGGCCCAGTACTGGCTCTCCGTGGGCGCCCAGCCCACCGAGCAGGTCCAGGCTCTGCTGAAGATCACCGGTGACTGGCAGAAGCACAAGGGCCTCGACGGCGCCGAGGGAACTCTGCGCACGAAGGCCGCCAAGGAGGAGTTTGTCGCTCCGTCCAAGGGCTCAGTCATCCAGGAGAAGTCCAAGGCTCCGGCCGAGGCTCCCGCAGAAGAGGCGACTGAGGCTCCGGCCGAGTCCGCCTCCGAGGAGAACGCAGAGTAATCATGGGAGATGCAGTGCTGAGTGACGCGCTCGAACACCTTGTCCGCGGCATCGTGGACGCGCCGGACGACGTCGATGTCCGACGCAAGGGCGGACGTCGCTACGACGTCCTGCAGGTTCGGGTTCACCCGGACGACCTTGGCCGAGTGATCGGCCGGGCCGGACGGACCGCGAAGGCACTGCGCACTGTGGTCTCAGCCCTCCCCGGTGGGGGCGACGTCCGTGTGGACGTGGTCGATACCGACCGCAGCCGCTGACGGATACGAGGATCACCCCCATGACTGCTGGCGCTGAAGGCCAGAAGGCATTCGAGACCGACCCGCAGGCACTGCCAGATTCGGCAGAGCGCCTGCGGGTCGCTCGCATCGGCAAGCCCCATGGCATTCGTGGCGAGGTCACCGTTCAGCTCTTCACCGATGAGCCTGAACGCCGGCTCGCCGCAGGCTCGGTGCTCATCCGGATCGCCGGGGACGAGACCACCGACCGCATCACCACACTGCTCACCGTCACCCGACAGCGCTGGAACAAGAGCGTGTGTCTTCTGGACTTCCGAGAGGTCACCGACCGCAACGGCGCCGAGGCGCTGCGCGGGTCCACCCTCTTCGTCGAGGTCCCGATGGAGGACGAGCCCGAGGAAGACGGCTGGTACAGCCACGAGCTGGCTGGATTCCGCTGCCAGGGCCCCGATGGCGAAGCGCTCGGAACGCTCAAGGAGCTCATCACCGGCGCCGCCCAGGACCTGCTGGTCGTCACCGCGGTCTCCGGCGAAGAGGTCATGGTGCCCTTCGTCGAGGAGATCGTTCCCGAGGTGGACGTGGAGCATCAGCGCATCGTGCTGAACCCGCCGCCCGGCCTCTTCTGAGAGGCTCGAATCATGCGGATCGACCTCATCTCGATATTTCCTGAGTTCTTCGACGTCCTCGATCTTTCACTGATCGGCAAGGCCCAGCGCGAGGATCTCGTCCAGATCCACCGACACCAGCTCCGTGACTTCAGCTTCGACAAGCACCGCAGCGTGGACGACACACCCACCGGCGGCGGCGCCGGCATGGTCATGAAGCCTGAACCATGGGCGCTGGCTTTGGAACACGTGCTCACGGAGCGCCCCACGCCCGCCGCCGTCGAGGATCAGACGGCGCCTCCCCGGCCCGTGCTGATCGTGCCCACCCCGGCGGGGGAGCTGTTCACCCAGCGCACCGCCGAGCAGCTTGCCGATGCCGAGCATCTCGTCTTCGCGCCTGCCCGCTTCGAGGGAATCGATCACCGCCTGCTGGACTGGGCACAGGAGCACTTCGAGCTGCGGCCGATGTCCATCGGTGACTATGTGCTCAACGGCGGCGAGTCCGCCGTCGTCGTGATGGTCGAGGCGATCACCCGGCTCATCCCTGGAGTCATCGGCAACCCTGAGTCGCTGGCGGAGGAGTCCCATGCCGACGGGCTTCTCGAGTACCCGGTCTACACCAAGCCTGCGCGCTGGCGGGGGATCGATGTCCCCGAGATCCTGCTCTCCGGAGACCACGCCAAGATCCGTGACTGGCGCTCGGCGCAGCAGGATCTGCGCACACGCAAGATCCGCCCCGACCTGTGGGCCAGACATGTGGTCGCACAGGAGCGGAATCTGACATAGAATTGACCACCGTGCCTGCTGGGCGGCTGCATCTGCCATAGGGGATGTCCGTCAACAGACAGGCCGCCGGAGGGGGAATCGTCTCCTTCCGGTAGATCACGCTTTGACCTGCGCCGGAACCCGGCGTGCTCGGCGCCCTGCGCGCTGACCGTCCAAGAGGTCGCAACCAGGGCGAGTGACCTGTGGCAGTCGTCCAAGGAGAAACATATGCATAAGCTCGACATGGTCGATTCAGCAAACCTGCGCACCGATGTCCCGGAGTTCGGCCCCGGTGACACCGTCAGCGTGCACGTGAACATCATCGAGGGCAAGAACACTCGTGTTCAGGTCTTCAAGGGCTACGTGCTCGGCCGCCAGGGCTACGGCATCGGCGAGACCTTCACGGTCCGCAAGGTCTCCTTCGGCGTCGGCGTGGAGCGCACCTTCCCGGTGCACTCCCCGGTGACCGAGAAGATCGAGGTCTCTGCCCGCGGTGACGTGCGCCGCGCGAAGCTGTACTACATGCGTGATCGTCATGGTAAGGCTGCACGCATCCCCGAGAAGCGTGAGTCCACCATCGCCCGCCAGCAGGGCGAAAAGGTCGAGGAAGTCACCGAGGCCTGATCCGCTGATCAGCTTCGGCCTTCTTCACTGACGGCTCGCATCGACAGATGAATATCGACGAGAACCCCGCGCAGGACGAGTCTGACTCGTCGGCACGGGGTTCTCGGCGTCTTCGGCCCTGGATGGCTGTGGTGGCCACCGCGGTGATCGCGGTGATGGTCGCGACCGGGCTGCGCATCGCGGTGGTGGACATCTACACGGTCTCCCAGGTCTCGATGGCGCCCACGCTGGAAGATTCCCAGCGGATCCTGGTGGAGAAGGACTATCCCGGCGAGCAGGGGGTCCAGCGCGGTGACGTGATCGTCTTCGACGGCGAAGGCTCGTTCACCCCCTACGAGGGCAGCAGTTCCACGCTGAGCCAGCTGGGTTCGCGCATCGGCCACTGGTTCGGTCTCTCCGCTCCGCCGGCCACCTACGTCAAACGGGTGCTGGGTGTGGGCGGGGATGAGATCTCCTGCTGTGATGACTCCGGACACCTCACGCTCAACGCGGAGCCGCTGACCGAGCCCTACCTGGGCCGGGCGGTCGACGCCGCCGATCCCGCCTCGGAGCTGAGCTTCGAGGCCGTGGTGCCGCCTGGGCGGGTCTGGGTGATGGGGGACAACCGCGCAGAGTCCATCGATTCCCGCGCGCTGCTGGGCGCCCCCGGCGGAGGTATGATTAGCGAGGACCGCATCCTGGGCCGCGTATCCGGTGTCTTCTGGCCCTGGGACGAACGACGAGAACTCCAGGAGGTCGGCTATCAGCAGCAGTGAGGATTCTTCCGCCCCCGTGCCCGCGAGTCGGCGAGACCGACGACGTCGGCGTCCGCCCCGCCACCCGGCCGCGGCCTTCCTGATCGAGATCGCCACGATCCTGGTCTTCGCGCTGGTGATCTCCTTCGTGGTGAAGACCTTCCTCTTCCGCGCCTTCTACATCCCGTCGGAATCGATGGAGTCCACCCTGGAGGTCGATGACCGGATCATCGTAAACCTGCTGGCGCCGGAGCTCCTGGACGTGGAGCGCGGTGACGTGGTGGTCTTCGAGGACACGGAGAAGTCGTGGGGAGCCTCGGCGGATGTGGAGACCAACGCCTTCCAGGACGCGATGACCTTCGTCGGCCTGCTGCCCGACACCTCGTCACACTTCGTGGTCAAACGCGTGATCGGCCTCGGCGGCGACGAGGTCGAGTGCTGTGATGACCAGGGCCGCGTCATGGTCAATGGCGAACCCATCGATGAGCCCTATATCTTCGACGGCGATGCTCCCAGCGAGGTCGAGTTCTCCGTCACGGTGCCCGAGGACAGCGTCTGGGTGTTGGGCGACCACCGTGGGAACTCCGCCGATTCCCGCTCCCACATGGACGAGCCCAACAGGGGAGCCGTGGACCTGGAGAACGTGGTCGGCCGGTCCACCGCCGTGATCTGGCCGCTCGACAACTTCGGCGGCGGAGGATCGCAGCGGGAACCCTTCGACTCCGTGCCCGCCCCGTGATCGATGCCTGAGAACGCCACCCTGCTCCCGGAGCTGGCCCTCGCGGCGCGCCGCGGCGTGCGCTATATCGCAGGGATCGACGAAGTAGGGCGTGGAGCACTGGCCGGCCCCGTCAGCATCGGCGTGGTCGTGCTGGATCTGACGCACCCGATCTTCGCAGACACTCCGCGGAGCACCGGTGTCTGCCCCCAGCTCGACGGGGTGCGAGACTCCAAGCTGCTCACCGCCGCCGCGCGACGACGCTGGCACCCCACCATCTGTGAACACGTGGCGGCCTACAGCGTGCAGCACCGCCACCCCCGGGAGATCGACACGCTCGGAATCAACGGAGCGCTGCGCGCAGCGGGTCTCGCGGGGCTCAATGCGGTGGAGGTGCAGCTGGGCACCGCGCTCGACGCGGTGATCCTCGACGGCGCGCATGACTGGTTGACCCGTGGCGCCTCCCCGCGCGTGCAGACCATGATCAAAGCTGACATCAAGGCGCTTTCGGTCGCCTGCGCCTCGGTTCTCGCCAAGGTGGAGCGCGACCAGCTGATGGAGCGCCTCGCCGACGAGCACCCGGGGTACGGCTGGGCCTCGAATCGTGGATACGGCTCCCAGGGACATCGGACCGCGCTCACCGAACTCGGTGTCACCCCGCAGCACCGGCTCAGCTGGAACCTCGGCGTCTGAGCCGGTCCGGCGTTCTGTGCGCCGCCGAAGTTTTCCCCAGCGCCGGGTGCCATCCGAGCTTCCTCGGCCCCCTCCACAGGTGGGGTGAGTTCCGTCTCCTGGCAGTCTCGATTGGCCATGCTGAAGCTCCAGGAGAGGAGCGCCGATGCGGACCAAGGACATCACCGGCCAGGTGGGTGAGGACATCGCTGCGGAGTATCTGGGCGCCCAAGGGCATCAGATACTCGAACGTC
Source organism: Nesterenkonia halotolerans (assembly GCF_014874065.1). Taxonomy (NCBI): domain Bacteria; kingdom Bacillati; phylum Actinomycetota; class Actinomycetes; order Micrococcales; family Micrococcaceae; genus Nesterenkonia; species Nesterenkonia halotolerans. The sequence continues at coordinate 192,542 of NZ_JADBEE010000001.1, forward strand.
GGTGGCGGACTGCACGCGGGGAGCTGGATCTGATCACCCGTGACGGTGAACAGCTGGTGGCGGTGGAGGTCAAGACTCGTCGCGGGACCGGTTACGGTCATCCCTTCGAAGCAGTGAATCAGGTGAAGCTCGCGCGCGTGCACCGACTGTTGCTGGACTACTGCGCCCAGATGCACTGCCTGCACACACCGCGGCGCGTGGACGTCGTCGCCGTGCTGCTGAGCAGCTCTTCGGCCCCGCATGCAGGGGAACACCTGCTGCGCGGACTCGAGCACCTCAAGGATGTGCACTGATGGGCATGGGCCGTGCCAGGGGAGTGGTTCTCGTGGGCATGGACGGTCGACTCATCGAAGTGGAAGCCGACATCGGTCAGTCTCTTCCTGCCTTCATCCTGCTGGGCCTGCCGGATGCCTCGCTGCGTGAGAGTCAGGACCGGATCCGCTCGGCTGCGAAGAACAGCGGCATCGAACTTCCTGCTCGGCGCCTCACCGTGAATCTGCTCCCGGCCTCGCTGCCCAAGTCAGGATCCGTGCTGGACCTGGCCATCCTGATGAGCGCCTGGGCGGCGGATGGCAAGGTGACCGGAACCGAGGGGATCGTCTTTCTGGCTGAACTGGGTCTGGACGGTCGGCTCCGGCCGGTGCGGGGCGTGCTCCCTGCTGTCGCGGCCGCTCAGACTGCCGGTGCTCGGACTGTCGTCGTCGCGGAGGCGAATGCCCAGGAGGCGGCGCTGGTGCCGGATATGACGGTCCTGGCCGGGACCCACGTAACCCAGGTCGCGGCTGCGTTCGCCACCGGGCCGCTGAGAAGTCGACTTCGCGACGTGCCCGGGCTGGATCGGTGGTCCACGGACCCCGTGCCGGCGGATTCGGTGACGACATCGGCGGGCTTGAGCAGCTTCACTTCAGGCGGCGCCCACAGCACTGCGGTGTGCGCAGATGGCGCGCTCGACCTTGCCGACGTCCATGGACAGCAGGAGGCACGCTTCGCGCTGGAGCTTGCGGCCGCTGGTGGGCACCATCTCCTCCTCATCGGTGCACCGGGTGCCGGCAAGACCATGCTCGCCGAACGCATGGCCGGGATCCTTCCTCCCCTCGACGATCAGGCGGCCATGGAGGCCACGGCGATCGAATCCATTGCGGCGGAACCACAGGCGGTCACGCAGCTGCGTCGGGTGCCGCCGTTTCAGGCCCCGCATCACAGCGCCTCGATGGCCGCGATCGTGGGCGGCGGTGCCCGCATTGCGCGTCCGGGAGCGGTGACTCGCGCGCACAGGGGAGTGCTGTTCCTCGACGAGGCGCCGGAATTCCCGCGGCACGCTCTGGATGCGCTGCGGCAGCCCCTGGAGACCGGGAAGATCTCGCTCCACCGTGCCGCAGGCAGCGTCACCTACCCGGCGCGTTTCCAACTGGTGCTCGCGGCGAATCCCTGCCCCTGCGGACTCAATGTCGGGTCAGGATCCCGGTGCCGATGCTCGGTGGCACAGCGGCGCAACTACATGGCCAGGCTCTCGGGTCCGCTGCTGGACCGGATCGATCTGCAGATCCAGGTCGATCGTCCCCGTTCGGCGGCCGACGCGCTGGGTCCCCCCGGGGAATCCTCGGCGGAGGTCCGGTCGCGCGTGCTGGCGGCGAGGGATCTCCAGCGAACACGCCTGGCTCCGTGGGGAATTGCGACCAATTCCGAGGCCTCGATGCAGCTGCTCACCGGTGGCCTGCGCCTGCCCGGGGCGGCCACCACTCATATCGACGCCGCTCTGGACCGTGCCTCCATCTCCCTGCGGGGATACGTCAGGGTGCTGCGACTGGCCTGGACCATCGCAGATCTCCTCGCCTCGGACCGCCCGGGCTCGGACGAGGTGGACGCGGCTCTGCAGCTGAGGCAGAGCGCAGACCGGCGGTGAAAAGACTCCATGCCCAGCAGGAAATCGACCCCACGCATCCCAGGAGCTCCCATGACCCCGGCAGATTCAGTTCGCACGACGCCTCCACCGACAACGGCTCCGCCCGCCGCACGGGCCACCGCCACGACCCCCGCCCAGACAGCGGGAACAACCCCCGCACCGACGGCGGAGCTCCGGCGCGTCCGAGCGGAACTCTGCCGACTCATCGAACCCGGCGATCTGCTGGCCGGCGTGGCGATGGAGCTTCTGGGCCCGGAGACCCTGCACCGGTTGATCACGACCGACCACGTCCTCTCCCCCCACCAGGGACAGCAGCTGGCGGAGGCGGCCGAGTCCGCAGGTCTGGGACCTCGGCAGCAGGACCTCGAGTCCGGGCTGGCGCGCTGGCGCACCCGAACGGGCCAGCTGCGCGGAGAGCGGGACCTGGAGACCATGGCCCGGTTCGGCGGAGGGCTGCTCATCCCCGAAGACCCCGCCTGGCCGCAGCAGCTCAGAGACCTCGGCCCGGCCGCACCTGCGGGCCTGTGGTTCCGCGGCCAGGACACGATCACAGCAGATGCGCTGCCGGGCCGACTGCCGGGATTCACCCGCGCCATCGCCATCGTCGGCTCTCGGGAGATCACCGACTACGGCACCCGGGTCACCGCAGAGCTGTCCCAGGACCTCGTGCGCGCGGGTCTCTGTCTCATCTCGGGAGGGGTGTAGTTTCACTTACCCAGAATCTGTTGTTGCCGACCTCTAGTACTCATCGGGCCGCTGGGAACAGATGGAAGTCGCTACGCAAGGATGGTCGTTCTCGCGGCTCAACCGAGGTCTCTGTCGACTTTTCGGCGATGTGCTCCTGAGCTGACGGTGACAGGGCACGCACCGCCTCCAGGTTAGGTCGCGACGGAGGCGCTCAGGTGTGTTGCCCTGTCTCGCTCGCTCGCTCGGGTACTCCCGGTGTGGCGGCCGTCGCCGGTGAGCGCGACGGTTGTGGGGATTGCCGCCGACTTGATAGTGAAGGCGAATGCTGTTTTGCCGTCGACGCGGTTGGTCCAATCGCACTGGGCCTGGTGGACTCTCCAAGCCGTGTCGAGTGCAGCGGTATCCTGCTGGGTAGACGAAGCGGATTCTGCTGCTTTACGCTTTCGAGGTCCAATCAAGTCTTTCGCCAGTAATTGGTTCGGTAGAGGGTCAGCGAGTACGGCCCAACTTTCTCAACAGTGGGCGAACTCCATACTGGTGAATCTGATTTTAGTTTCTTTTTTTGACCTTGATTGAGTAGGTCGAATACGTCCTTTGTGATCACTATCGGACCAGCTTGGGTACCACGCAGTGCGCTGAGCTTCGCTGCTACGTTGGGAGCGCGGCCGGTGAAGATCAAGTCGTTATGCGTCGTTTCTCCGGACGCGTTGCGAACGCCTGCCCGAGCTACGAATGTAGATCCGACATCGATTCCAATCCCGTGTTGGGCAGTCCATACAGTTTTCGTGCCGTTGTTCTCGTGACGTTCCTTCACAAGTGGATTTATGACTTTTTTAACAAGCCAGTTAATCATGTACGCTGCTTTTACCGCGTTTTCCCCTTTTGATTCGCCGCCAAATACGCCCATGACTCTGTCGCCGTCGAAGCTCTTGATATCACCATCGAACTTTCGAATAATCGTAGACGCACCAGCAAGATAAGTGCGGATTGCCTTTGCTGCGAACTTTGCGTTGTAATTCTTCTGCAGGGCTGTTGAGTCAGCCAGGTCTGCGTACAAGAACGCCGCCTCCATCTCTACCGAACCGTTTTTCAACGCAATGTCATTAGTGCGCGGGACAGACTTGCCCTGAGAGGTCTTCCAGCCTTCGTTGAGTATCGTTTTAATCTTCTCTTCAAGGTCTGTCTCGAACGACACGGATCTCCTCTCGATACGCCATCCCAAAGTGGGCCTACCTCAGCCGGTGCCTTCCAGGAGTCTGGAGCGGCTAGGTGCTGGTAGCCAACTATAGCTACGACATCGGTCGATCGAGCTCAGGGGTCGCTCTTGCTAGGCATAATTGATTCTGTTTTGTGGGGTGCCATTGAGACTTTCACGGAAGAGTGGAGACTGGCTTGCGTATAGTCCTATACAGGTGTTGGACGCTCATGTCATCATCAGACCCATGAGTGCACCTTCGACGAATAGCGAACCAAATAGGTCTCCTTCGCCTACCGTGCGGTCGACCCGATGGGACGACGATCTAATCTTCGATCCGTCGGCTGCGAATATGAATGGTGTGAAGGGCAAGAGAGACACCTGCCGAGCTATCATCAACGCAATTGGTGGCGTCAGCGTTCTTGGTCCCGCAACTGGAGTGCGCTGGCGGGGTCAGGCAGACATCGAATGGCGATTGAATTCCGGTGCAACACGTGCGGGAATCTTCGGGGATAGTCTCAAGGAACACGAACGAAGCATGATCGACACAGCACGACGTATCGGAGTCACCAACGCCCAGCATGCGGGAGATTGGGAGATTCTGGCTAGATACCGGCACAACGGGGCTGCCACCAGACTCATAGACATCACAACTGATCCGTTTGTCGCGCTCTTCATGTTGTGCGACAAAGTTGCCCAGAAGGACACAGATGAACTGGACGGAGTACTCATCGCCGTCCAAGGGGACAAGCTGACCCCAGTTAGTAAGCCCTGGATAGAGGGGTCGTATGAGGAAATGCTGGTCAAACCTCCAGCGGCGATGGTCATAGCCACGCCCCCTATTGATCCCCGAATTGCCGCTCAACGCGGAGAGTTCATGTTTTCAACCTCCCCACTGCCGGAAGCCGAGGCCCCGGAATGTGAGCTATTTACTGTCACACGTCCCGCTACCTGGTCGGCGGCGAAACTCAGGAAGACTATGGGGAACGAGCAGCTCACCACGGAGAGGGGGAGAATCCAAACGCAATATCCCAACCTTATGGGAATTCGTATTCCCTCAGAGGTCAAACCTTCGTTGCGGGAGATGCTCAAGAACCACTTTGGTTTTACTCGCGAAACGATCTATCCCGACTGGGCGGGCCTAGCCGAGGACTACAAGCAGGGCAAGTCGTAGAACTAGTTTGATTGCTTGGCTCGGCCCAGCTTCTCATTCATCGCGAAAGTCACCTGCGCGGGCAGGATGTGCCCACCGAGTTCGCTCATGGCCAGCCACCGCTGAGTCGGATTCTCGGGGCAGTTCATGGGATCATTATCTCGCGGCAAGGCGATCTGCCATCAGGTGTAGTCCCACATTTTGGTTGCGTGTGTGTGCAGACCTTGGTTGCAAATGGCAACATCGGGGTACGCAGCGAACACTTCAGTCTGTTCAACACAACAGCCTGGCGGCCTGATGGGCTCGCCTCGCGGAGTCCACTTCGTGCACCGCAGCCGCACCTGAGTTCGCCGCCCGAACTTCTTGGTCGTCGGAAGCCGGTCCTTCTGCTCAGGCGAAGCGAAGATCCAACGTTCCCGTCCTTGCTCGATAGCCTTCCTAACCAGACCACGTTCCTTAGCCGTTGCCTGCCGGATCACTGCTTTTTCCCCCGATGGTGAGTTCGTCAGCGCGACTACCCGGTATGGACTCACGGGCCACAGAATGTGTGGAGCCGCCATCAGGGATGGCCTCTTGTTGCTCAGAAACGGAACCAGGACGGGCGCGTCGCAAGTCCAGAACCGACCCTCGGGGTCGTCCCACACCTCGATAGACCGCGTCGTCATGACGTCGGCTGCCTCCCACAAGGCGGCAAACAATGTCTTCGTGTGGACGCCTGCTACTCCCAGCGGGTTCGAGGGGTCGTCGATGGACTTGAACTGTCCGGAGTTCTGCGCGACAAGCCAGGCGTCGTGCTGTAAGAGAAGGCGGCGTTGTTGAGCAGTGCGCATCCTTTGCGCTGCAACAGTGACTCCCAAGCCCATTAGGTCGTCGAACCTCAGTTGTTCGGGGTCCTGCAGTCTCTCGAACAGCGCTTGGATGCGGCCCAGCTCCGAATCGACAACCCCAAACATCGCCTCGACTCGATTGTGGGCTTCACCATCCCGGCCAACTACCCTGTAGAAGTTCTCTCCCACGCATACGTCATTCACCGAAAACGCTCGCACGTTGCCGGTGATGGTGTCTAGATTCCAGACACGCTTGTTCTCCTTGTCGAAACCCCACTTTTTCAAGTACGTTCTCGGAACGTAGTGGTGTCGCCTGCTCTTGGGGTCTGGCTGCTTTTGCGTTGCCAACAGCCGGTCAATGTAGGCCCGCGACCCCCCGTCCAGAAATTTTCCACCATCGGTCATTGGAACCCGTCCCCATGGGTTCTTGTGCTGGGCGACTATGTGCCAACCGGTCGGGCCGAACGCACCCGACTGATCCGCAAACTGCCGAATGATGGCGCTCACATCGTTGGCGTCTGTCACGGGTGTCTCCCGGAGCCTGTTGCCTTCATGGTGCCGAACTGTACCGGTTCCGGGGGCTCTCTTGATCGCTTTCAATGCTCCTTAAGCTGATTGTCGGGGGCACGGGAGACAATTGGCCCATGAAACATGTGAGCAGCAGCCGCATTCGCTCTGTGGCGGACCGCCCTATGGCGACGGGCCGTGAACTGTTGGGGCGCCTCCTCCGAAGGTGGGCCGGCGGTCTTCCTAGCGCGACCGGTGCAGGTGATCCGGACGGTCCGCAACTCAGTCGTATGGATACAGCAGTCAACGATGCGTTTGCCAAGGTGCTGGAGGAGCACGCGGCACGAGATCCCGAAGGTTTCTCAGCCAGGTGGGAGAAGCTGACCGCAGACGGCACAGTCGAATCTCTCATCAACGATGCCAGTAGAGATACGGCCAGCAGGGTCTACGTCGCGCTGCGGAGGGCTACTCCGAGACTAGTTGATGGTTTGCGGGGCGATCGCCAGCGGCTTGAGGGGCTGATGGACGAGGTATGGGGTCCTGCGGACTCGGCATTCGAAGCTAGCAATTATCTCGGCTATGAACTGGGGCAAGACATTGCAGGGTCCACACGGGAGCACGGCCCCAAGATGAAAGCACTGCTGGGTGCCCACGGCCGGGCGCTGCGCACGGCGGGGGAGATCAGGCACTTGGCGATGTCGGGCTTCCACGCCGGAGCTGTGGCGCGCTGGCGAACGTTGCACGAATTGGCTGTCCTCATTCAGGTCCTTGGCAGCGCCGGCCCCGAGGTCTCACGTCGCTATCTCGACTACGCGCGGGTCGAGAACCTGCAGGACATGGAAAACTACCAGCTGCACGCCGAAGCATTGGGTCGGAAGCCGTTCGACGCTGAAGAGATGGAGCGAGCGAAACGTCTCGTAGCCGAAGTGGTGGAGCGTTCGGACAAAACTATGCTCAAGCCAAACGGGTGGGCGTTCCCACTGTTCCCTGAGAAGAAGAGCGTTACTTTCCGCGACCTGGAGTTACTCGTGGGTCTTGAGCATCTTCGCCCCTTTTACAAGCTGGGGAACAACCACATTCACGCTGGTCCCCGCGCAGGCGAACTCAACCTGAATGAGGGGACGCCCAGTGGCACCTCCTCAATCACGGTGGGTCCTACCGTTTTCGGCGACATCGCCGAGACGTGCCATGGCGCCATGATTAGCGTGCATCAGGCCACCGCTGGGCTCGTCAACGCCTATTTCGCTGATAACCCCGGAAGTGGCTTAGACCTCCTCGTTGGTCTGATGGCACAAGCCCGTTTCGTCGAGGATGGCGGAAAGCTATGGGGTGAAGCCGCCGAGCGGGCTCGCGGCAGAGGTTGGTTCACGCATCGGCCGGATTAAATCCCAGAGCGATTCACTTGTAGACCCTGACTTGTCCGCCGCAGAGGCTTGCCTATGGCTACGTTGGTAGTTTGGTTTGATGTTTCGGGTGCATCCTGGATCGTCATAGGCTCTGAGTAAACTCAGGGACAAACTATTTGAGGGAGATTGCAGGTGCACCCGACCATCGAAAGCAGTGTCAGTGACATCTTGACGGCGGATTGGGCCATCACGGATGGACGAGTGGTGCCGAAAACGGAAGATGTGGTGATGAAGAACGGAGGAAAGCTTGTAGATGCGACTTACCTCTACGCCGACCTTGCCGGTTCGTCCAAGATGGCCACTTCGCTCAAGAAAGAAGCCACAGCAAAGATCATCCGCGCCTACATCAGCACAGCGGCTCGAATTCTCCGCAACTATGGCGGTGAGATCAGGAGCTTCGATGGTGACCGTGTCATGGCAATCTTCATGGGTGGGGACAAGGAGACCAAGGCGGTACGTTCTGCCCTGGCGATCAACTGGGCGGTGTTCGAGGTCCTGCGCCCTAAAATCAAAGCCAACTGGTCCGACGGTGAGAAATTCTTCGCCATCAATCACGGCATCGGCATTGATACCGGTGAAGCTCTGATCGTCCGTGGCGGCGTCCGTGACAACAGTGACTTGATTTCTATCGGTGAAGCGCCGAACAAAGCTGCCAAGCTCAGTGAGATTCGTGACTCTTACCAGGTGACGATTACACCCGCAGTCTTTGAAGCGATGACTAGCGATGTGGCCTACATGGAGGATGGTAGCTCATTGTGGAGGAAGACCCACATGAGGAACGACAGCGGCGTCCAGGAGACGTTATTCCGGTCAGCGGCTTGGTGGGGCGTCTAAGTGTTCGGATGCAAGCCACGAGCCGCTGTCGATCACCACGAACATGAGCGCGCGCTAGACACGGCATGGCGCATTCACGGCGCCATCAGCGATTGGACAGGAAAGGTTGACGCCAAGGCTTCATTCGCTTTCGCGCTTCAATCCGCCGGCGTTGCCACTGCTGTCGCCCTAGCGGGTGAGAGCAGAGTCTTCAGCGCACTTGAAGGACCGTGGCAAGAGGTCCTGTACTTCGGGGGGCTACTCGTGATGACGCTTGCGGCCGGGTTCTCGGTGTGGGTTGTCATTCCCCGCCTACGGCGGAAGCATATCCGAAGGGAATACCCGGACAACTTCATCTATTTTGGACACCTGAAGTTTTGGGATGCGGGGCAGCTGCCGTCAGCGATTAAGAAGAAGGACCTTTTGCCAGTGCTCACACATCAGATGGTCGAGATGAGCAAGATCACCTGGAAAAAACACATCGCTGTCAAAGTGTCGATGATTCTGGCACTCGTCGGCGGTGCAGCTCTAGTTGGTTGCGCGACGATGGTCCGTTTCGGACTAACGCCGTGACCCCTGAGGACTGGAAAGGCCTAGATGGCCTATGACTCACCCACGCGGTGGGGTTCGCCCCCCGTTAGCTTCTAGGGACACCGTTTCTCCGGCAGGATGAGTGGTGTTGGCCGGTCCGTTCTCCGGGCTCGATCGTTTGCCCCCAGTCGCTTCATGATCCGGGGGGGGGTCACCCAGGGACTGGTCGCGGCGGAGCATGGATCGCGGAGTGAACCGCCCCGGGATTCTTGGAGACTCTAGTGTGTCCCGGGTTTGTTGGCGTCTAGGGGGAGAGAGACGGACACACCCCGAGGTTGGCCACTACGTGTCGTTTGCGGCTTGAGGTCCAACAGTTCAGGTCCCGGCAGACTTTGAGAACGGTGCCAATTTTTCGGTTCGACCGAGGACCCGGGTGAGTCGGTCACGTTCCTCGGTCACGATTGCAAGCGCAGTCGCGTATGCATCGACCCGGTTGGAGAGTGCCTGAACCTCACTAAATAGCTGCTTGTTGCGCTCCTGCTGTGTCCTTAGCTTCTTCCTAAGTTCGGTGACGGCAGGTTCGTGGCGGTTTAGCTGCTTGGCATCGTCCTGAAACTTTCGGTTGATATCTGGGTTGTCGTGGGTCAGTCTGTGACGTTTAACCCCCGCCAACTCCACCAAGCGCACACCCGTGACTGGGCCAGGAACACGTCCTTCGAGGAGGTCGTCGGCAGCCCTTTGAAGTCGGTCGCGAATCTCTGAGGTCTCATCCACGCTGCATTCCCGCTTTCGGATCATTTTGGTGAGCCGCTACGACGTCGTCCAATTGGGCAATTATGGCGAGAGCGCGTTTGTGGCGAATCGCCGGGGCGTTTCGATCCTGACTTAGCGCTTCTGCCAACTCCACCACCCGCTCAATGTCAGCATCGGTACGCGCAATGTTGGAACAACTGCTCCTGCAATCTGCCAGCTTGGGGCCGTCATCCTCACGCGTACAAAGAGCCTTCTCCGCGTTGAATACGCAGTGCAGACCTTCGGCCGGATAAACCTGCAAGAGTGGATCGGCGCGGAGAAGCGCATCGGCTTGGCGGCGTGTCGGTATGACCCGACCGGCGTACTTGGCCATAGCGCTGTGTGTTCGATGGGCGAGTTCTTCGGCTGCAGGTCCACTCAATCGACCTCCTCTTGCTATGTACATGTCCAGTTCGCTCAAATCGTCATAGCGTTCGAGCCACCTTTCCAGTGCGAGCTCGTTGGCAAACCCCGAATCGTAACTGCCGGCGTAGCCCTGAGTAACGTACGTGGCAACGTGGCCGTACTGAATGGCCGCAGCAACCAAACCTCGGGGTCGACGAACGATATGCCACGCCAGAGTCCTCCGTAGCCTCCTTGCATTCACCCACCCGTCGATGTCTTCGGGAATGAGATCGGTTCGCGACAAAGACTCTGCATACTCATTGACCCACCCGATAAACTCTCGAATGTCGGCGCCTACTCTTGAGGCAGTTTTTGCTGTGCCTGGTCGGAGATTGTCAGCGGGTTTCACGCCCCGCAACGCCTGGGGGCGCATTTGTGCGGGAAAGAGAAACTGTTGATTGTCCAGAGCGTGCAGGACTTGGAGGGCTCTGGCGGCCAGAGGATGGACCACCCACGGTTGAGAGCGTTGTTCACCGGCAGCCGCCTTGGCCCCTTGGGTGTCGACTGCTCCCTTCCACCGGGTACCGGTGACCTGCCATAGTTGCAGCGTCTCGTCGAAGTGCAGGCAGTCACGCTCCAGGGATAGGGCTTCTCCGGCCCGCATGCCTGAAAGATAAGCGATCAACAGGAAACAGGCAGTTTGAAGGCGTTTCGCGAAGTCTGGCGCTGCATCCCAGGGGATAGGTCTATCCCGCCACAACGAACCGTCTAGAAGGCCCGTACAAGTGACCGTAAGGTATGCATTATCGTCCACTGACAGTCCACTAGTCTCTATGAGGTCGAAGTGGTTACGCTTTATCCATCCAGGATTGGCCGTCGCGAGTCTGCCCAGGTGAGTCCAGTTGATCGACGGATCCTGAACCCCGGAATGCCCCGGTAGCCCTAAGCCTGCTCGGCGGAGTTCCGCCAAGGCGCTCTCGATCCGAGCGCGAATCGGTTGCGCATCGTCAAGGGTCGAGACCTCTCTAAGCCTATGTCTGTACTCGAACTTGATCAGCATTCGATATTGATTGAATGACGCGATGATGTCATCGCTATAGTCGTCCACGAATCGAGCCGCCCAAGTGATGAGGGGCACAAGCGTCTCGTCGGATATTCGTGGGGTCTTATTCTCTTTCATCTTGGGAGGCGCGACCAAGAGGTCATTCGCTCGATCGCCGTTCCAGGGGACGGCTGCAGGCATCCTGAGGGGAGGATCTACGGCAGTCCGGTAAGTCCAGAGCCTTCGCAACTCGGTAAGCATCCTCCGAGCCGATTCATACGAGTGCTCTTCGCGTAGTGATGTCACGAAGTCATCCAGCTGAAACTGGTCGAGGTGAGCCAAGTTCGTTATACCCATGGCGTCGATCACCGTGAGTGCCTTCGCCAACGAAACCCTGATCGCCGATACGCTCCGCACTGAGAGCCGGGCTTCTGGCGATGCGCCAGGGACTGGGCGCACTCCCTCGTCGTTGAGAAGAGTCCAGAAGTATGTCCGAAGTGCCGGGCGCCACCGAGGATGGAATGTAGAGAACGAGAACACAACCTTCGAGCTGTGTGCTTCCAGTATTCCCGGAGTCAGGTCCCACGTTTCATCCAAGAACCGACTCAACTTGTTCGGATCTATCCCGGCGACAAGCTGTCGATTCACCAATACCAGAGGATTGCTGCCCTCGGACGGTTGCGAGTTATTGTCTCGATTCATCGGAGTTCCAGCTTTCCATCGAGTAACTGGTCGATGATCTTTGCTCGGTCATCGGTCGTATTGGAGCTGTCTGGCTCCGAGGATGCTGGACTCAACATCCGCAGGATGTCGGTAGTTTGTTCATACGCGAGGCCGTACCTCTGCCGCCAGGTGTCAAGGGTTTCCTCTTCGCGTCGAGCTTCCAGTCGTCGTTCCAAGGTCTGGAGCACGGGCACGTGCCGTGGTTCCGCGATGGAGTTTGGACAGCCGAGGCAGAGTAGGAAAGAAGCGGTGCAAGCTGTGCCCGGAGGGGAGTACGGACTATTCGAGTTTGAGACACAGGCAGTCGCGACAGTGTCGAGCTGCCCCGAAAGAAGATCCCTAAGGGTGTCCACGTGTATCTGCAACTCTCTTGCGACTGCTTCAGGGTCCGTTCCTGCTAAACGGACTTGCTGGGGTGTCATCAGTTGGACTGCGGAGGTTGTTCGAATTCTTTCGACCTCATCGGCTAGAGCAGCTGAGACGACCGTCTGGCTCTCTGCCAGATCGGTTGGCTCTCTAACTAAGTATGTGTCCGCCATAGTCTCAACCGTGTGGTCGACGGGGCGCTGTCGAAGGGATATGAAGCTGCGCCGAATTCGTTGGCTGTTGACCCCTTTACGAGATTCGCCGAGGTGGGTCCAGGAGATCTGGCCGCCTTGGCTGAGGGTCGCAAGTGGCCGACATCCAGTTCCGCCCTCCGTAGTCGCCCGTCGCCAGTGGGTGAAGTAGCAGAATAGCCTGTCAGTTGCCGCCAAAGAGCGTGTTCGTGCGCACATCTCAAGAACGACCTGGAACACGCCTGCTGGTTGTCCCAATGCGTCTCGACCCTGCGCCGGAGCGTCTTGCCAAACATCGGAGGAATCGAACGCAACATCCATGTCGGCAAGGTAGCGTCCTCGCCGCGGCTTATATGAGCGAGTTAGGACCAGCGGATCCTCCGACACTTGATCATCTGCTCGTTGGTAATTCACTGTTAGAGCGAGTAGCGTCCCGATGTTTTGGCCGGTGAGACTCTGTAGGAGTAGAGCGGCCGAAGCTGTTTCCAATGGAGACGGCATCAACTCCCGAGCGATACTTGCACCGTTGGGATACTTGCTCTCCCCCCGCGCGTTCCGGGGAATACACCCGGTGTCAGCAATTGCCAGAAGAACGATCTGCCGAGTCGACAACGTTGATGCGCTGGCGCGGGCGGACCGTGCACTCTGCAATTCTGATTCGACTCGCCGAATGCGTTCTATCGTGCTTCGGACAGTTGTGCGGAGTGCCCGGCGGATCGCTCTGAATTCTGAGCTGGAGTAGGCGGCGATCTTCTGGGGAGTGTGAACCTGGGCTATCGGCGCCATAAGAAGTTCCCGATATTCGGGGGGTAAATCTGGATTGGTCCGGAGGACCAACCGCAAACTATGGATGAGGTCGACGCCCTTCTTGTCGCTTCTTAGTCGTATCTCTCTGAGGTGGCTGGGACGTAGCGAGGTAAGTGCGCGAGGAGGGGCAACGTGCCCCGAAAGATACTTTGCATAGCGCCTTAGGTTCGAGTGCAAAGAAACCGCTGAAGGGAGCGTTCTCCTTGTTCCACCCGGGCCGGTGCTGAGGGCGAAACCCTCCGCCATGGCCAGGACGATGTCCGAGGCTATGGGAAACTGATCAAACGCAAATATCCTGGAGCGTCCGCTCCTCTCTTCGTAGACTTTGACCCTCATCGCGCCGGTGTCGGTAGTCAGAGTCTTGGGTCTCACGTAACCCTTGGCGGGAAGTTTCGCACGTGTCACAGCTCGTACCCCCGCTCTGCATGAGAGAGCAATCGGACCCGGGGATCATGGTCTAGAATTTCTAGCAGAACGTCCGGGTCTAGGCTGAGCCGACCATAGTCCAGGAGCAATCGGACGTTCAAAGCGTTAAAGGGTTGCAGATAGATTTGTTTCGTGGTCTCTACATTGCTGTGACCCAGCATGGTCTGCACGAAACTCCAGGCATCTCCGAACTGTTCCCTAAAGTCTTTGGCCCTAGATGCCGGCTCCGGTGCCCACTTGCGCTCCCAGACGAGTCGCGCCACGCTGTACCAACGCAAGGCGAAACTGTGCCGCAGCATGTGCGGATTGCACGAGAGGTTCTCGATGCCAGCCTTCCTTACTCTTGCGTTCGCGCGGTTGAAGGATTTATACCAAGTTGTCTTGCTTCGTGGCATACCGTCCTCATTGAGCCACAGTGCGGCTGGGGATAAGCCATCCGCGCCCCGCACGTAAAGTCGCAACCGGTCGGAGGGAGATAGATTTCCCATATTTATGTTGTTGATAATCCCGGAGTCTTCGTGCAAGATTGCAAATATTCCGCGCTTGTCTACCGAATCAATAATTAGTTTTTCTGGAGCTTTCTCGTACCTTCCCGCACTTTGTGCAATGCGTACTGCGTGTGCCCGCTCGGTTTCTCTATAGAGGGTGACGGCATTGAGAGCCTTGGTCTCGATCCAGTAAGGGCGTGATTGATTGGTTTTGGCACACGCGGCAGCCAGTCTCAAAGTCAAGTAGCGATGACCTCTTGAGGGCTCCTGGAGTTCCTGTAGAAGTACACTTGACCACTCCTGAATCCGAAGGCCGGTCGAATACAAACCATCCACGAAGGCCGCGTCCCGCGATTGAGATCTCGGCCGCCAGCGGGTTCTTTCCTGGCCCTGGCGACTGAGCCCGTGTACGCCGACGTCTCTCCATAACTGAAAGGCTGCCGGAGACAACCACTTTACGTCGGAAGTGCGGACCGAAGAGGCGCGGTACGAAGGGCCAGGTTGCATACGACCCTTAGGTCCGGTTGCGGAGAACCCAGCTCGAATCTCAAACGACAGATCGGGACCCTGTAGGTGCCTGCTAGCCCACTCATAGAAGACGGTGAGGGCCGCTAAGTCGGAGGACCAAGCGCTCCCACCGATGCGACCGGGGTTTCGCACGTCAGTCCTTCGCCAAAACTTGAAATCCAACACATCGTCTTCCGTGACGTCGTCCCAGAGCTGTCCTCGCAAAGTGATGAAGTTGAGCCAGGTTTTGAGGCTGTATGCGTATTTTCGATTTGTGCCGACGGAGCGGCTCCGCATTCTGGCACTTCTAAAAAAGGAGTTGAGTTCCATGTGTACACGGCCCGTCATGTCAACGAAGAAGGGCCGTGATTCCTGACCATACGTAGAAGCAAGCTCCCTCGACATCGACGTGGCGAACGCTCGTTCGAGTACCGGGTCTGGTGACCCACTCGCGTCTTCCCTGGTGCGGGCCAACTTCTGAACTGGCACCGCGAACTTGAGATCCCATGTGGCCATGTCAGCAGTATTAGTGCTCTCCGTGACGTGGTGGGTGCAACACGCCTAAGGGGGGTAGAGAACCTACGGTGTCGATGCTGCGGTTCACCGGGCGGCCCTGCGCACCGCTTCCACGCAGTCTGATCGCGCGGAACCCCGGTCCGGGGGTGGGGAATCTGCACCCCCTGCTCCCACGATCGCCGTCCTCGCTGGAGGACTGGACCGGCTCTATCCCGCCGGCAACGAACGACTGCTCCAAGAGGTCGCGTCGACAGGGCTGCTGCTCAGCGAGATGGCGCCGGGCTCGGCCCCGACCCGGCACCGGTTTCTCCAGCGCAACCGCCTGATCGCCGCGCTGAGCATGGTCACGGTGATCACCGAGGCGCGCTGGCGCAGCGGCGCTCAGTCCACAGCGCACCATGCGTTCACCCTCGCTCGCCCGGTGGGGGTGGTCCCGGGAAGCATCTTCTCAGCGTCATCGGCAGGCTGTCATCGTCTGCTCCGGGAGACCCCTGCGGAGCTGATCACCGACGCCACAGATATCCTTGCGCTGGCTGCGGGTGCGCCGACCGTGGACGGCGTTCCCAGCGTCCACCAGCCCACCCTGCCGGTATCCGTCTCCGCACGACCCCAGGATGGACTCACCGAGGCCCAGCGGCTCCTCTACGACGCCCTGCCAGCACGAGGGTTGAGCAGCCCGGGCAAGCTCTCTGGGATCGCAGGGCTCCCGCTGCCGAAGGTTCTGGCGGAAGTCAGCCGACTTCAACGTTCGGGACACGCTCGCACCGTCAACGGACAATGGGGCCAGGCCTGAACAGGCCCGGCGCTTAGACTGCGGGTATGGCCACCTCCTCGGCGAAGACTGCGAACACCGAGCGCACCGAACCCGCTCAGTCACCGCTGATCACGGAGTTCCTCAAACACCTGCAGCACGAACGGGGCCTGTCCCCGCAGACCATTCGGGCCTACCGCAGCGATCTCCGCCAGCTGGACGCGCAGTGCGGTCCTCTGGAGCGCCTAGGGCTGAGCGATATACGACGCTGGTTGGGCGACATGCACCAGGCCGGACTCTCCCGCAGCACGCTCAACCGCAAGACCGCCTCGGTGCGAGCATTCACCTCCTGGGCCCACCGGAGGGGACATCTGAGCGAGGATCCCTCCGTCCGACTGCGGACCGCCCGACGCAGCACCCATTTGCCCGATGTGCTCCAGCACCAGCACATGGACCAGCTCACGGCCGGTCTGGCCGACCAGGCAGCGGAGAGCGCGTCCGCCCAGCCGCTGGACCCGGTGGAGCACGCGATGCATCTGCGGGACGCCGCGATGGTGGAGCTGCTCTACGCCACCGGTATGCGCGTCGCTGAGCTGTCTGGCCTGGAACTGGCCTCCTTCGAGACGGGGCGGCGCATGGTGCGGCTGCTGGGCAAGGGGAACAAGGAGCGCATCGTGCCCTACGGGGTGCCGGCAGAGACCGCCATGCGGCAGTGGTGGGAGACGGGACGCCCGGTCCTGGCGACTGCGAGCTCTGCGACCGCCTGCTTCCTCGGCCGGCGCGGTGCACGCATCGACGTTCGAACCGTGCGACGCGTCGTCGATCAGCAGCTGGGGCGGTTGGGCACCACTGCGGCCAGGGGACCGCACGCCCTGCGACACACCGCGGCCACGCATCTGCTGGAGGGAGGAGCGGACCTGCGCACCGTCCAGGAGCTGCTGGGCCACGCGTCCCTGAGCACCACGCAGCTCTACACCCATGTCACGATCGACTCGCTCCGCGATGCCTATGGACAGGCCCATCCCCGCGCCTGAGCGGATCCCGGGGCACCATCTGTTAACCTCGATATTGTTGTACTGAGCACATTGCTGTTAACCTGTGAAGGAAACAGTCACCATCAGCCATCAGGCTGCTGTCGGTCGTAGGGGAAGACGTACCAACAGCACTGTGGAGGATGGATATGTCTGGAAATACGGCCCGAGGTGTCCTGCACATCCATTCGGCGCCTGCCGCGCTCTGCCCGCATGTCGAATGGGCAGTGTCCTCGGCAGTCGATTCTCGAGTGGAGTTCACGTGGCAGCCTCAGCCCGCCGCGCCCGGCGACTTTCGCTCGGAACTCTCCTGGGAGGGTCCTGCGGGTCTGGGCGCCACCCTCGCCTCGGCACTGCGCGCCGTGAACCACCTTCGCTTCGAGGTCACCGAGGACCCCTCGCCGGGCTGCGACGGTGGGCGCTGGTCGCACACCCCTGAGCTTGGCATCTTCCATGCCACCACGGATGTGCATGGCAACATCGTGGTCTCAGAAGACCGGATCCGCTATGCCTACGAAATGGGCGCAGGAGATCCCTCGGTGGTCTACCAGGAGCTCTCCCTGGCCCTCGGCGAAGCCTGGGACGAGGAGCTTGAGACCTTCCGACATGCAGCAGAGGGCGCACCCGTGCGCTGGCTGCACCAGGTGGTCGGCTGACCCAGTGAACCGGTGACCCGCGGCGACCTCCACCGCCAGTCGGCATCACCCGAGCTCGATGACTCTCGAGTCATCCCTATACCTGCCGCTAAAGCCCCTTCGAGGGGCCATCGCTTCCCAGCCGCGGCAGCTTCCTCGTGAAGCAGAGAAGACCCCCGCGGGGGATCCATCCGGATCCTCCACGGGGGTCTTTTCGCGTCTGCGCGGGATCGTCGGTGTCAGCCTCGCAGCTGCGCCAGACCCGGCGTGTGATCAGTAGGTGCGGAAAGCAGCCACGGCGTTGTGTCCGCCGAAGCCGAAGGAATTGCACAGCGCGACCTGCTGCTTGTCACCGAGCTCGCGGGGTGTGCCGGTGACGACGTCCAGCGGCATCTCGGGGTCCTGGTGGTCGAGGTTGATGGTCACCGGAGCACGCCGTTCGCGCAGTGCCTTTACGGTGAGTACCGATTCCACGGCGCCGGCGGCACCCAACAGGTGCCCGGTCTGGGACTTCGTGGCGGAGACGCAGATGTTCTCGAGATGGTCACCGAAGACTGACTTCAGCGCGTAGTACTCCGGCTTGTCTCCGACTGGCGTCGACGTGGCGTGGGCGTTGACATGCGTCACGTCGCTCAGCTCAGCCCCGGCAGACTCCAGTGCCCGGCGCAGCGCCCGCGAGGCCCCAAGGGCCTCCGGGTCCGGGGCAGTGATGTGGTGCGCGTCTGAGGTGACCGCGGCTCCGGCGAGCTCGGCATAGATCTTTGCTCCTCGGGCCTGGGCGTGCTCCTCGGTCTCGACCACAAGCGCTCCGGCGCCCTCTCCCATGACGAAGCCGTCGCGGTCTCGGTCATAGGGACGCGACGCCGCGGCAGGATCATCGTTGCGCTTGGAGAGGGCCTGAAGCGAGGCGAAGGCCGCCATCGGCAACGGATGGATGGCCGCCTCGGTGCCGCCGGCGAGCACGACGTCGACGTCGCCCTTGCGCAGCATCTCCAGGGCCACGTCGAGGGCTTCGACACCTGAGGCGCAGGCAGAGACTGCTGTCCGGGCGCCTCCCTGCGCTCCGAGGTCCAGGCTGATCGCCCCGGCGGCGCCATTGGGCATCAGCATCGGCACCGTCATCGGCATGACGCGACGCGGTCCGCGCTCGCGCAGGGTGTCCCAGCTGTCCAGCAGGGTCCAGACGCCACCGATGCCGGTGGCGAAGGAGACCGCGACGCGCTCGGGATCCAGGTCATATCCTTCGTCCTTGGGACGGAGGAGACCGGCGTCGGCCCAGGCCTGTCGCGCGGCGACCATGCCCAGCTGGGTGGAGCGGTCCATGCGTCGAGTCTCTGGCTTCGACAGCACCTCGGCCGGCTCGACGCTGACCTCACCGGCGAAGGTCACCGGAAGCTCGTACTTCTCGACCCACTCGTGCTCAAGAGTCTTGGCGCCGGGGGTCCCGGCGAGGGCGTTCGCCCAGAGGGTGTCCACGTCGCCGCCGATGGGAGTGGTGGCGCCGAGACCGGTGATGACGAGACGACGTGTCATGGATCTACCTCAATGAAAGTGTGAGAACAGGAAATTCAAGAGCGGGGGGCTGGACGGGAGGGCCGAAGCGTGCGCTCTGGTCCTCCCGTCCCAGTCAGGAGCTGATCAGCCCTGCGCGTTGGCGATGAAGTCGACGGCGTCGCCCACGGTGGTGAGGTTCTTGACCTCTTCATCGGGGATCTTCACATCGAACTTCTCTTCGGCGTTGACCACGATGGTCATCATGGAGATCGAATCGATGTCCAGGTCCTCGGTGAAGGACTTGTCCGACTGGACCTCCTCGACCTCCAGGCCGGTCTCTTCGTTCACGATCTCTGCGAGGCCTGCGAGGATCTCGTTCTTGTCAGCCATATCAGCGGCTCCTTTTCGTTGGTGATTGTTGAGTACGTCAGATGTCTCTGAGATCGCAGATGGATCTCAGGCCTATGGTCCGAGTGGTTACGGCAGTCTGATGACCTGGGTGCCGTAGACCAGTCCGGCTCCGAAACCGATCTGCAGAGCAAGACCGCCGGAGAGTTCTGGGTTTTCCTTGAGCAGGCGATGCATGGCCAGCGGAATCGAGGCCGCGGAGGTGTTTCCGGCGTCCACGATGTCGCGTCCCACCATCACATGCTCGGGAAGCTTCAGCTGCTTGACCATCTCGTCGATGATCCGGATATTCGCCTGATGCGGCACGAAGGCCACGAGGTCATCCGCTGTGATGCCGGCGGCGTCCAGGGCCTGTTGGGCGACCTTGGCCATCTCCCAGACGGCCCAGCGGAAGACCGTGGGTCCGTCCTGACGCAGCGTGGGCCAGTAGCGGTTCTCTGCATTGAGCAGCTCGGTGGCGTCCTGGGTCTCGCGGGCTCGCGCCAGCGCGTCGCGGAAGTTCAGCAGCGTGCTGTCCATGGCCACGGCCTCCCACTTCTCCCCGTTGGAACCGAGGATGGAGGGGGAGATGCCAGGGGTCTCGGAGGGGCCGATGATGGCGGCGCCGGCGCCGTCGCCCAGCAGGAAGGAGATCGTGCGCTCGTGGTTGTCGATGAAGTCGGAGAGCTTCTCCACCCCGACTACCAGGACGTAGCGGGAGAGACCGGAGCGCACCATGGCATCGGCCTGGCCGATCCCGTAGCAGTACCCCGCACAGGCGGCGGAGATGTCGAACGCCGCGGCGGGGGTGGCGCCGAGGCGGTGCGCGAGATCTGCCGCGGCGGAGGGTGTGGCGAAGGGATGGGTGACCGTGGCCACGATGACCCCGCCCAGCTCCTCGCCGGAGATGCCGGCATGCTCCAGCGCCTCACGGGCGGCACCCTCGGCCATGTCCACCACGGAGACGTGCTCCGGGGCGCGGTGACGTGTCTTGATGCCGGTCCGCTGCTGGATCCACTCGTCGGAGGAATCGATCCACTGGCAGATCTGCTCGTTGTCGATCACGAGCTCGGGGCGGTAAGCCCCCAGACCCATGACGCGGGTGCCGGCAATGGCTGCGGGCTGGTTCAGTGTGACTGTCACGTCAGGGGTGTCCTTTGATGATCAATGGGGTGTCTGTGGAGGCCTGACCACGCGGTGACGTGTTCATCGGCTCAACCGGCGTGCTCGGTGATGAATTCCTTCGCGGCGGGCAGGTCAGCCGGGGTCTTGACTGCCAGCGACTGCACACCCTTGAGGCCGCGCTTGGCGAGACCCGTCAGGGTGCCCCCGGGCAGCAGCTCCAGCACCCCGGTGACGCCTGCGGCGGCCGTGGTCTCCATGCACAGGTCCCAGCGCACGGGACGGGTGACCTGTTCGACCAGGCGTTCGAGCGTCTCGGTTCCGCTGTCCAGGTACGCCCCGTCGCGGTTGGAGAGCAGCGGCGCCCGGGGGTCGCTGACCTCGAAGCCGGACACCTCCTCGCGCAGTGACTGCTGAGCGGGGGCCATGAACTCGGTGTGGAAGGCTCCGGCGACCTTCAGCGGAATGACCCGGGCGCGGGACGGGGGATTCGACTCGAGTGCGGCGATCTTCTCGGCCTCCCCGGCAGCGACGATCTGGCCGGGCCCGTTGGCGTTCGCAGCGGTGAGGCCTGCGTCGGAGATGGCCTGACGGACCTCCTCCTCGACTCCGCCGATGACAGCGGCCATCGAGGTCGGCGCGGCGGCGGCGGCAGTCGCCATGCCCTGGGCGCGCACTTTGATCAGCTGCATCGCCTGCGCCTCGGTGAGCACTCCGGCGAGCACTGCGGCCGGGACCTCGCCCACTGAATGCCCGGCGTAGAGCACCCGGTCCCTGTCCAGTGCTGGAAGGTCCAGGGTGCGCGCGCTCAGCAGTGAGGCCGCGACGATCAGCGGCTGCGCCACGGCGGTGTCGCGGATCGTGTCCTCTGCAGACTCGGTGCCGTGGGTGAGCAGGTCGGTTTCGCTGGCTTCGGAGTAGGTCTTCAGCGCCGCACGGGAGGCGTCGTCACTGAGCCATTCCGAGAGGAAGCCTTGGGTCTGGGAGCCCTGTCCGGGGCATACGATCGCAAGCACTAGTCCAACTTCCCATATCCGAACGTGTTCTGCGGGGGCACAGGCGCACCAAGCCCCACGTTGAGCTTTGTGGATACCCTACAACGGCGGCCTACAGACGCCCGACGGCCAGCGCGGTCTGCAGCACGTAGGCGTCCCTGGGCACCACAGGATCCCATCCGGTGATGTCGGTGACTCTGCGAAGCCGGTACCGCACCGTGTTCGTGTGGACGAAGAGTTCGCGCGCCGTGGCCTCCAGGGAGTGTCCGGCATCCAGATAAGCGGTCACCGTCTCGAGCAGACCATTTCCCGAGGATGCCAAGAGGTCGAAGATGGTGGTCCTGAGCACCGTCTTCGCGGTCTCGTCCCCGCAGAGCACCCGCTCGGGCAGCAGATCCTCGGCCGCCACGGGTCGCGGAGCGGAGGTCCACGCTCGTGAGGCGCTGAACCCGGTGAACGCCGCCTGCGCGCTCTTGTGCGCCTGGCTGATCGACCCCGCGAAGCTCGAGTACACGACCTGGCCGGACCCGAAGCGGGGAAGGATCCGTTCGAGACCCTCCGCAAGGTCATTGGTCCGTCCCAGCAGCAGCAGCAGCCGGTCTCCCTGGACGCCCACCACTGCATCGGCAGCAAAGCGGATGCACTGGCGCCTGAGCTCGGACATGAAGACCGCATCCGCCTGTTCCGGTGCCTCCCCGACGACGACGACGACCCCCTCGTGGCTGCGCCACCCGACGGCGGCGGCGCGGGAGGCGATCTGCTCCGCCGGCTCTCCGCGCAGCACCGCGTCGACGAGCAGGGCCTCCAGGCGGGAGTCCCAGGCGCCCCGGGACTCCGCCGCGCGGGCGTAGACGTCGGCGATCGTGAACGCCACCTCGCGGGAGTACCGCAGCACCGCCTCGAGCATGAGCTGCTGGTCCTGTGCGGGCATGAGACCGGGGAGACGCTGTTCCACGGCCTCGACGATGCTGCGGATCAGCTGCAGCGCGCGCTGCAGCGAGATGGTGCGCATCAGGTCTGTGGGGGCGCTGCCGAGCAGCTCGTTGACCAGTGGCATCGAGCGCGAGGAGGGGTTCTCCAGCCAGCTGATGAGTCCGCCGATGCCACGCTGGGCGATGAGTCGCAGCGAGGCGCGCTCGTCGGTGCTGAGGTGGCGGTACCAGGTCAGGGTCTCCTCGAGATGACCGTTGACCTCATTGGTCAGATTTCCCGCGTCGGAGCGCAGGATCTCCAGGGCCTCCCAGGAGACCGGAACGGGGCCCGGCGCCGTCGCAGCTGATGCAGTCATGTCCTGGAGCCTAGAGCGTGTGGAGTTCCCCCGCCAGTTGTGTGATCCCTACAAAGTCCAGCGTCGCCGTTCGACCGAGATCTCCACGAGCAGAGGACAGATCGGGCCGTGCACAGCAGAAGGGGCCCGGAGCAGCGCTCCGGACCCCTTTCTGGTTCACCTGCGCGTCACGCGCGGAAGGTGAAGGCGGCAGCGATCAGCCGTCTTCGACCTCACCGGAGGATCCGGCGTTGACGTTGCCGAGATCGTACTTCTTCATCGCGTCGACGGGAGCGGAGGCGTCCACTGCGCCGTCGTCGGCGAGCATCTGCAGCGCGCGCACCACCATGGAGTGGGCATCGATCTTGAAGTACCGGCGTGCCGCGGGGCGGGTGTCCGAGATGCCGAAGCTGTCGGCTCCCAGGGTCGCAAAGCGGTTCGGCAGGAACTGACGGATCTGGTCCGGGACCTGGGTGGCGAAGTCCGTGGTCGCGATGATCGGGCCTTCGGCGCCTTCCATCTGCTGGGTCACGAAGGGAACCTCCGGCTCACGCTCCGGATCCAGCATTGCTGACTGCTCCACGTGCAGGGCCTGACGGCGCAGCTGGTTCCAGGAGGTAACCGACCAGACATCCGCGGAGACGCCCCATTCCTCGGCGAGGATCTCTGCCGCCTCCTGAGCCCACGGCACCGCCACGCCGGAGCCGAGCAGCTGCACCTTGGGGCCGTCCTTCTCCGAGGTGGAGAGCCGGTAGATGCCGCGCTTGACGCCCTCGATGTCCAGGTCCTCTGGTTCTGGGAGGTGCTGGACCGGCTCGTTATAGACGGTGATGTAGTACATGACGTTGTGATCGCCGTCGTGATCGCCGTACATCTCGAAGAGCCCGTTCTCCATGATGTGCGCGATCTCGTAGCCGAAGGCGGGATCGAAGTGCTTCACCGCTGGGTTGGTCGCCGCCAGCAGCGGTGAGTGCCCGTCCAGATGCTGCAGGCCCTCGCCGACCAGTGTGGTGCGGCCTGCGGTGGCGCCGATGATGAAGCCGCGCGCCAGCTGATCCGCTGCCGCCCAGAAGGAGTCACCGGTGCGCTGGAACCCGAACATCGAGTAGAAGATGTAGAACGGGATCATCGTCTCGCCATGGGTGGCGTAGGAGGTGCCGGCTGCGGTGAACGCGGCGGTGGCACCTGCCTCGTTGATCCCCGGGTGGATCATCTGACCCTGTGGGGACTCCTTATACGCGAGCATGAGCTCTCGGTCCACGGAGATGTAGTTCTGGCCCTTGGGGTTGTAGATCTTCGCGGTGGGGAAGAAGGAGTCCATCCCGAAGGTGCGCGCCTCGTCGGGCACGATCGGCACGATGCGCTTGCCGATGTTCTTGTCCCGCATGAGGTCCTTGAGCAGTCGGACCAGCGCCATCGTCGTGGCGGCCTTCTGCTTGCCGGAGCCCTTCTTCGCCTGTGCGTAGGTCTTCTCCTCGGGGAGGGTGAGACCCTCGCCGGCCACCTGACGCTTGGGCAGGTAGCCGCCGAGTCCCTTGCGCCGCTCGAGCAGGTACTTGACCTCCTCGGAGTCCTCTCCGGGGTGGTAGTAGGGCACGTTGTAGGGATCTTCTTCGATCTGCTCGTCCGTGACCGGGATGCGCAGCGTGTCGCGGAAGCGCTTGAGGTCATCCACGGTGAGCTTCTTCATCTGGTGGGTCGCGTTGCGGCCCTCGAAGCTCGGTCCCAGTCCGTAGCCCTTGACGGTCTGCGCCAGGATCACGGTGGGCTTGCCGGTCGCCTCGGAGGCGGCCTTGTACGCGGAGTAGACCTTCTTGTAATCGTGTCCGCCGCGCTTGAGGTTCCAGATGTCGTCATCGGACATCTCCGCGACGAGCTCCTTGGTCTTCGCCGAGCGGCCGAAGAAGTGCTCGCGCACGAAGGACCCGGACTCAGCCTTATAGGTCTGGTAGTCGCCGTCGAGGGTCTCGTTCATGACCCGGACGAGCTCGCCGTCGTCGTCCTTGTCCAGCAGCTCGTCCCATTCGCGGCCCCAGAGGACCTTGATGACGTTCCATCCGGCACCGCGGAAGAAGGCTTCGAGCTCCTGGACGATCTTGCCGTTGCCGCGCACCGGGCCGTCGAGGCGCTGCAGGTTGCAGTTGATGACGAAGTTGAGGTTGTCGAGCTTCTCATTCGCCGCGAGCTGGAGCAGTCCGCGTGACTCGGGCTCGTCCATCTCGCCGTCGCCGAGGAATGCCCAGACCTGCTGTTCGGAGGTGTCCTTGATGCCACGGTTGTGCAGGTAGCGGTTGAACTGCGCCTGATAGATGGCGTTCATCGGACCGATGCCCATGGACACGGTCGGGAACTGCCAGAACTCCGGCATCAGCCGCGGGTGGGGATAGGAGCTCAGGCCGTTGGGAGCCTTGGAGACCTCCTGGCGGAAGCCGTCGAGCTGCTCCTCGGTCAGGCGCCCCTCGAGGTAGGCGCGGGAGTAGTTGCCGGGGGAGGAGTGGCCCTGGAAGAAGATCTGGTCGCCGCCGCCGGGATGGTCGGCGCCGCGGAAGAAGTGGTTCAGGCCCACTTCGTAGAGGGTCGCGACACCGGCGTAGGAGGAGATGTGTCCGCCCACGGAGATGTCGCTGCGCTGTGCGCGGTGAACCAGCATCGCGGCGTTCCAGCGCAGGATGCGACGAATGCGGCGCTCCATCTCCTCTTCGCCCGGAAAATCAGGCTCCTGGTCGACGGGAATGGTGTTCACGTAGTCCGTGGTGGTGACCATGGGAACTTCGATCGACTTCGCACCGGCGCGCTGGAGCAGCGTGCGGATGATGTACTCCGCCCGTTCGGTGCCGTGGAACTCCACGAGCTGGTCGAAGGATTCCAGCCATTCCTGGGTCTCTTCCGGGTCGCCGTCCGGGAGTTGGTTGGTCAGGCCACTGCGGATATGGGAGTTCTCTTCACCAGCGCTCACGGGTCACCTCTCAAAGGTATGTGTCTGGGTCTTGCGTTCCATGGACAGGGATGTGCCACGGGCGGGACCCACGAGGTCGTCTGCCACCGATGGTGCGGCGGCCGATTTTCAGCTCAACTCTACCCGTTCGTGTGGTGTCGTACTTCCCGAACGGATAGGGATCCGCGTAACGTTGCTGGTGACAGCCCCATCCCCGCGGTGGTGTTGCTCTTCAGACGTAGATGAAAGAGGAAGGGACCCTCAGGTGAGTCAGGCTTCTGCAGCCGAGGATCCGTCGAGCATTTCGACGGGCCACAAGAACGACGCCGGAACCAATGTTGTCTCGGTCGGCGACCTGCTCCAGGAGCTTGGGCTCAAGCCCGATTCGCTGGTTCAAGAGATCGGCGTGGACGAGGACGTTGACGATGACTTCCGAGATCGGCTGGAAGATCTGCTGGACGAGGAGCTGCTCGACGAAGACGTCCAGGAGGTCGTGGACGCCGTGCTGGTCTGGTTCAGGGACGGCGATGACGATCTCACCGACGCGCTCGTGGACGCACTGGCGACGCTGGATGAAGGCGGCGTGATCTGGCTGCTGACACCGCGCTCGGGTCGTGACGGATACGTCCCCCCGGTGGAGATCCAGGACGCCGCCCCCAACGCTGGGCTGCACGTGACCTCTTCGGCGGGCGTGAGCACTCACTGGGCCGCGACCCGACTGATGGGGCGCAAGAAGCAGTGATCGTGCAGACACCGTGATCCTGGATTCGCCGTGAGGTTGGAATGGCCGTGAGGGTGGAACTGCAGTGAGGGCGGACCAGTCATGACAGCGTCGTCGCCTCCGGACCTGGGGGAGCGGGCGCCTTCGTTCGCGACACGGACCCACCATGGGGA
Source organism: Nesterenkonia halotolerans (assembly GCF_014874065.1). Lineage (NCBI taxonomy): Bacteria > Bacillati > Actinomycetota > Actinomycetes > Micrococcales > Micrococcaceae > Nesterenkonia > Nesterenkonia halotolerans. The sequence goes on from NZ_JADBEE010000001.1 coordinate 219,278, forward strand.
ATCCATCACGCTCGAGAAGCTGGGCGGGGCGCCCGCCCTGCTGATGTTCTATCCTTTCGCGTTCAGCGCCGTCTGCGGCTCGGAGCTCCGCTCGCTGGCCTCACGAGGTGCCCAGATCCGCGACATCGGCGCAACGGTCCTGGCGATCAGCTGCGATCCGCTGCACAGTCTGCGCGCCTATGCGGAGTCTCTGCGCATCGGGGGAGACGAGCTGCCCTTCAGTCTGGTCTCTGACTTCTGGCCGCACGGACATATTGCTGGCAGCTACGGGGTCTTTGACTCCGAGCGCGGCACGGCGAATCGCACCAGTGTCCTGCTGGACACTCAGCTGCGTGTCGCCCATCTCCAGTCCGTGCCGAATGCACAGGCCAGGGACTTAGACGAGACCTTCAGTGTGCTGGCGCGGCTGAGCTGAGGAGCTCTTCGAGGAGACTCAGCTCTTCGAGAGACATCTCCTGGAACTGAATGGCCGCCAGTTCTGACCATGTCGGAGGACCGGCTTCCAGTCGCTCCCGGCGTATCCTTTGCAGCTCGATCGCCAGTGTCCCGGTGCGGATGAGCGCGGGTACGTTGATGTGGCCAAGCGCCAGAGGAGCTTGCGCCACCGTCATCGCCGCAGCTTTGGTCAGTGAGGCGGCACCGATGAGTCCCTGCCCCGCAAGGAGCATCTCCGTGAGCTTCGCGCGCATTGCAGGCCTGAGGGTGGGAGTTCCAGTTTCAGCTAAGCTCTGCAGGTGAATGTGAGTTCGAATGATGAGTTCTACCGCAAGGGAACCAAGCGAAGGTGTCAGGAGACCGGACCGGATGTTCAGACCTTCGCCCGGTGCCATGCCGGAATAAGCTTCGTGGGCGAATTTCCTGAGCTCCCGATGAGGCATCTCGTAGAGCAGCGTCCATCCAGGCAACGGCAGGCTCATTGGTGTCACCACGTCGGCCGCCCAGTGTTTCAGCAAGAGGGCGGCCGCCTCGAGGGGATCATCCGCGCGGGCGAAGGGATTGCCACGAGGAGTTGTGGTGATGTGCTCCACGATCTTGACCTTGTTCTCCCACCGGATTCCCGTGAACGTCCCGTCTCGGATCTGCATCAGCGCTGAAGGAAATCGCGCGATGTCGTGGCCGGCCGAGCGAACGCGATGGGCTGGTCCTCCGAAATAGCGGCCGGTGTAATCGATAGGCAGTCGTGCCGCATCAGCCTCCCACTGGCGAAGCCACGGTGTGCTCTTGAGCCAGTAGAGACCCTCCCGCAGTGCTTGGTCCGCATGGCTGTCCAATGCCACAGAAACCAAACCCACGGAGCCCGCCAGACCTGCCACGATCACGTCCTCCGGTGACCAAGGAAGCCTGTCCTCGCGTGCCCAGAGGTTCGCCCTACCGGTGTGGGCGACGTTCGCGTGGTCGACCAACTCGGCGCGTCCCCAGCTCTCGGCAGTGCGCCGCAGCGCGTTGAAGCTGCTCAGTTCTCGGTAGGACAGTCCAGCAGGTTGCTGCTCCACCCTCGCGATCTTCGCCTCATCGGCGGGGTCCCCCGCCAGGGCAGCGGCGATGAGTCCTTCTACGTCACCCGTGTCCCGCGCGAGGGCGTCGAGATTGGAAGCTATGTGCCGATGCCCATCGTCGTGGACTCCCGGCGTGCCCTCGTTGTCGTTCATCTGATTCATGCCACGAGATCAAGCTTCTCGGCGCGCGACCGGACGAAGCCTGAGACGAGCTCCGTCGCCTGCTGCTGTTGCCGCAATGCGTCAATCTCGTCATCTATGGCCTGGACGTGCTCGTCACGATGCGTGCGGTGGAGTCGGCTGTTGAGTTGTTCTGTGAGGCGTTTGATGGTCGCCTCGTCGGCGACTCGCGCTTCACGCTCTTCATGGAGGGCTGCGAGCGCCTCGTCCCGTTGGACGCGAAGCTCGTCGATGCGCCGGACGAGTTCGGCCACCTGCTGCCCAATCGTCACGACTCGTTCACGCAGCGCCATCACCACGGCCTTGGCCGCTGCGTCGTCACCTTCAACATCCAACAGCACAAGTCTCGTCGCGACCTCAAGCCGAATTACGTCCGCAGCAACCTGTCCAACGGTCAATCCGCTCATGCGGGCACTTGCGACAAGAAAGCCGGACCCGGCGACGCCGCCCGCCCCGGCGATCACCGCAGCGCCGCCCGCCATGCCGAACCCTCCTGCTGCTATGGACCCCCCGCCGAGAGCGGCGAGCCCAGCCGAGGTTGCCGCCGCTCCGGAGTACCCCAGCACGGCGGAGCCGAACAGCGCGCCCACCACTGGTGCCGCCAGTCCTGCGGTGAGCGCTCCAAGGCCGAGACCGGCGGCGCTGACCAGAGCGATCTTTCCCCAGGGTCGGGTCTTTGACGCCAGTGCGCTGACGGCCGTCTTATAAGCATGTGAAACCGACTCCAGGTCCTCTGTGCGCAGAGCCGGCATCGCCTGATCGAACTCTTCCAACGAACTGCGCCGGACATCCTTGTCCCATCTGAGCTGGGGCCAAGGTTCGAATCCGCAAAGTTCGATGAGCAGAAGCATCGATCGACTCCGCCGGGCTACGACATCTCTCAGAGCTGGACCAGCTTCCTCAAGCAGCTGCAGCGCTGCCGCTCTGTCGTGCGCGATGTTCTCTCGTATGGCTTCCGCCCGCTCCGCTGCGAGCCCAATCTCGTATACCTGGGGATCCCGGGCCTGGAGGGCCTCCAAGGCACGGACGCGGAACTCATCTCTCGCTGACCGCTTGGCGACGAGTGCCTTGCCCTTGCTCGCGGCGACATCCCGCTGCATCATCCGGTACTGCCAGGCGGTGAGCAGAAGGTCCTCGTCTGCGGTCATACGGAGTCTTTCGGCCACATCATGTGGTGTGCTGTCCGAGGTCTGCTCGGCGTCCGGGATGCTCTCGTCCATACGTCCAGCCTACCGAGTGCCCAGTCCGGGCCGGCTGCTGGAGGTTCAGGATGACGATGCGGTTTGACCTTGTGGGGACTTCGCCAGCGGAGCTGACCCGCCAAGACCACGCGTCACGTAGCGGGCCCGATAGCTCTCGAACACCGCCGTGGCAGAGACCACGAGCAGGGCTGACCCGAGCATGTGCAGTCCGACCAGGATCACGGGCAGCCCGGTGAAGTGCTGGGTGTAGCCGATGACGCCCTGGGCGAGGATCACCGCGAGAAGCCACCAGGCGCAGCGTCGCTGAGCGGGTGAGGTCGCGGTGCGGGACTGACGCACCAGCAGAGCGATCGCGGCGAAGCACAGCACATAGACCGGGACCACGTGCATGCGGGTGACCAGATCGGGATCGAACAGGTGTCGGGGCGAGCCTGGGTCTCCGGCGTGGGGCCCGGTCCCGGTGACCACCGTGCCCAGGAAGACCGATACCCAGGTCGCCCCCAGGATGACCGGTGTCATCGCAGCGGCGACGGCATCGGAGCCCACTTGTCTGAGCGGCACGCCGGAGGCGCCTGCTGGCGCCGCCAGATCGTCGTGTTCCCGGGCGGACTTGAGCTCAAGCCTGATGCGGTTCAGCAGCATCGTGGAGATCATCACCAGAGCCGCCGAGAGCAGGAAGTGAAGTCCGACGATCCAGGGGTTCAGGTTCGTCCAGACGGTGATCCCGCCGATCACCGCCTGCAGCGGTATCCCGGCCAGGATCAGCACGCTCATCCTGAACAGCGGGCGATGGCTGCCACGCAGCCTCAGCAGCGCGAAGAACATCAGTGCGCAGATCAGCACCAGGACATAGGTCAGCAGCCGGTTGCCGAACTCGATCGCCCCGTGCAGGCCCATCTCCTGAGTGGAGACCCAGGAATCCGGAGTGCAGCGCGGCCACTCCGGACAGCCCAGGCCGGAGGCCGTGAGCCGGACGGCCCCGCCGGTCAGGATGATGCCGATATTGCTGACCAGCGTCGCCCAGGCCAGCACCTTGGTGACCCGGGTGATCCTGGTGGGCAGGTTCGACCTCAGGGTCTCGAGCAGATTCATCGGAAACTTCATCGCCAGTTGAACCACCTTCGTGCGGCCAGCATGGCCACGGCGGCCCATCCGGCGAGTATCAGGGCTTCGAGCAGAGGGAAGGTCCCCTGCAGCGAAGCGGTGCGGAGGCCCTCGCCCAGTGCGGCGGAGGGCAGAAGGAGAAGCAGGGCGCCGGCGTCGTCATGGTTCAGCGGAAAGACCGACCCTCCTGCGGCGCCCAGCAGGACCCAGATGACATTCGTCAGCGCGAGCGTGGCCTCGGCCCGCACAGTCCCGGCCAGCAACAGTCCCAGCGCGGTGAAGGCGGTGGCCCCCAGGACGACGACGACGCCCAGCCACACCAGTCCCAGCGGCTCCGGGTCCCACCCCAGCAGCAGTCCGGCGGACCCGATGACCAGCACCTGCACAGCGACCACAGCCAGCACGGCGATGGCCTTGCCCAGAATCAGTCCGGTGGGACCAAGCGGTGTGGTGGCGAGATAGGCCAGCACCCCGTACTGCCGCTCGAAACCGGTGGCGATGCCCTGGCCGGTGAACGCCGAAGCCATGACCGCCAGGGCGAGTACCCCCGGGGTGATCATGTCGATGCTCGGGGTGGCCGAGGAGGTGATCAGCTCCAGCCGGTGTGCTCCGAAGAGCACCAGCAGCGGCAGGATCAGCGAGACGAGGAGCTGCTCCCCGTTGCGCAGCACATTGCGGGTCTCGTAGAGCCCGTGGGAGAGGATGCGCCGCCCCGCGGGTCGCGGGGCCGGTGACAGGGGCGCGTAGGTCGGAGTCATGAGACGGAGACCTCCCAGAAGACATCTTCGAGGGTTCGAGCTTCCATCCTGACCTCGACGGGCATCATATCGATCAGCTCCCACCAGGCGGCCAGCGCCCGCAGCTGTTCGGGGCCGGAGAGCCCTGGTGTCATCCAGGCAGCCCCCGGTCCGTTGCTCGCCCCGCCGTCGAGCTCGATGGCCAGGGGAGAGCTGGCGATCTCCGCGCGGGTCAGTGTCCTGGATGCGGTGAAGACCATGCGGCGTGTGGGGTCAGCTGTGGCATCGGTGCCCTGAGCTGCGGTGCTGGTCAGTTCGGCCACTGTGCCATGGCGCACGACGGTCCCGTCCTTGAGGATGAAGACCGAGTCCGCGAGCTTCTGCGCCTCCTCGAGCAGGTGGGTGGTCAGGATGATCCCCATCCCCATATCGCGGAGCTCGCTGATGAGCTCGAAGACCGTCTGTCGCGACTGCGGGTCCAGGCCGGCGGTGGGTTCATCGAGGAAGACCACCTCGGGTCGGCCCAGGAGGCTTGCCGCCAGGGCCACCCGCTGCTTCTGCCCACCCGAGAGTCGGCGGATCGAGGTCGAGAGGAAGCTCTGCATGTCCAGCCGCTCGGCCAGGTCCTCCAAGGGCCAGGGGTTCTGGTGGAGCGAGGCGACGTGCTTGAGCAGGGCCCGGGGCTGCACCGACTGGGGGAGCCCTCCGTCCTGCAGCATGACCCCCACCCGAGCGCGCAGGTCTGCCTCCGCGCGGAATGGATCCTGGCCGAGCAGCTGCACAGATCCCTGGGTCGGGTGCAGCAATCCCTGGGCGCAGCTGAGCGTGGTGGTCTTGCCCGCGCCGTTGGGGCCGAGCAGCACGGTCACCTCGCCGGCCCGGGCCGTCAGGTCCACGCCCCTGAGGATCTCCGTGAGTCCGCGAGAACTGCGGGCTGAGCCGACGGCATAGCGCACGTGGCGCAGGGTCAGGCACGGTGAAGGCTGGGGCACGTCACCAGTCTACATTTCTACGGACCGTAGAAGATCTGCTGGGTGTGACGCTCTCACGGGGACTGCTGTGCCGAAGGTCTCCGGCTACTAAGGTCCCCCTTGCTGGCGGCTTTGTTCTGAATAGGTCAGAATAGGGTCATGTATTCCACTGCTTCCGAGTCTGTTGCCGCAGACGAGCGGCACCGTGGCGCGGAGAGTCCCACCAGCCCTGAGAAGGGCGGCCCTGCCCCCGCCGCTGAAGGACAGTCGGAGACGTTCCGTGAGGCTGAGAGCACGACCCGCCAGCGAGTGCTGCAGCTGGTGGTCGAAGAAGGCCCCATCAGCGCCGCCGCATTGGGCCGCGAGCTGAAGCTGACCGCCGCGGCCGTCCGCCGCCACCTGGACGCCATGACCGAGCAGGGAATCCTCGAGGTCAAGAACGTCACCACGCGTCGTCGTGGTGCTGGCCGCCCTTCCCGCCGGTACGTGGTCTCCGAGCGCGGTCAGCGTTCCCTCGGTGACGACTACCTCGGGCTGGTGCAGACGGCGCTGTCGATGCTCCAGTCCGCCTCGGCACCGAGCGCGGAAGATTCGCTGGTCGCCGAGCCCACGCCCGAGACCGCCCGAGGGCTGGCGCGGGAGTACTTCGCCGGCTTCGAGCAGCGGTGGGAGAGACAGCTCGAGGGCGTCAGCGACCTCGACGCGCGCACCGACAAGCTGTCCCAGCTCTTCGCCGAAGACGGCTTCGCGGGATTCACTCGCCTCGTCGGCCGGGACAACCCGCTGCTGGCGATGCAGTCCACGCAGCTGTGCCAGGGTCATTGTCCGATCCGGGAAATAGCTGCGGCTCATCCGGTGTTCTGTGAGGAGGAGACCGATATGATCTCCCGACTGCTCGACGTCGACGTCAGGCGGCTTTCCACACAGGCGGCCGGTGCTCACGTTTGCACCACACACGTGCCTGTGGGTCGCGAAAAGCTTGCCGCTGAGCAGCGGGCCCGCGCCGCAGCCAGTGCAGAAGCAGAACAACAGATCAGCGCCGGGGCCGGTGCGACGAATGAATCGCGTCCGGCCAGCGGTGGACGAAAACGGATCGTCATCTCCCCCCGTCAACAAGAGAGGTTGTCATGACCGAGCAGATTCAGCGCGAAAAGGACTCGGGGGTCACCTCCGATATTCTCGAGCGGAACCCGGAGCTTCAGGGCATCGGGTCCTACGAGTACGGATGGTCCGACTCCGACAGCGCCGGTGCCAACGCCAAGCGTGGCATCGACGAAGCGGTCGTGGAGGACATCTCCGCAAAGAAGAGCGAGCCGGAATGGATGCTCAAGCTGCGCAAGAAGGGCCTGAAGTACTTCCAGCGCAAGCCCATGCCCATGTGGGGAGCAGACCTCTCCGGCATCGACTTCGACAACATCAAGTACTTCGTGCGCTCCACCGAGAAGCAGGCGAAGACCTGGGAAGACCTTCCCGAGGACATCCGCAACACCTATGAGCGGCTCGGCATCCCCGAGGCCGAGCGTGAGCGCCTGGTCTCCGGTGTGGCTGCCCAGTACGAGTCCGAGGTGGTCTACCACCAGATCCGCGAGGACCTCGAAGAGCAGGGTGTCATCTTCATGGATACCGACACTGCGCTGAAGGAGCACCCCGAGTTCTTCGAGGAGTACTTCGGATCGGTCATCCCGGTGGGCGACAACAAGTTCTCGGCACTGAACACCTCGGTGTGGTCCGGCGGCTCCTTCGTCTACGTCCCGAAGGGCGTGCACGTAGAGATCCCGCTGCAGGCGTACTTCCGCATCAACACCGAGAACATGGGTCAGTTCGAGCGCACCCTGATCATTGCTGATGAGGACTCCTACGTGCACTACATCGAAGGCTGCACGGCGCCGATCTATGACTCCGACTCGCTGCACTCCGCCGTGGTCGAGATCGTGGTGAAGAAAAACGCCCGTGTGCGCTACACGACCATCCAGAACTGGTCCACCAACGTCTACAACCTGGTGACCAAGCGGGCGGTCGTCGACGCAGGCGGCACCATGGAGTGGATCGATGGCAACATCGGCTCCAAGGTCACCATGAAGTACCCCGCCGTCTACCTCACCGGTGAGCACGCCAAGGGCGAGACCCTCTCGGTCGCGTTCGCCGGCGAAGGCCAGCACCAGGACACCGGGTCGAAGATGGTCCACATGGCGCCGCACACCTCCTCGACCATCGTGTCGAAGTCGGTGGCCCGCAACGGCGGCCGGGCCGCGTACCGCGGACTGGTCCAGGTCAATGAGGGCGCATCACACTCTGCCAACTCGGTCGTCTGTGACGCCCTGCTGGTGGACACGATCTCGCGTTCGGACACGTACCCGTACATCGACATCCGCGAGGATGACGTGACATTGGGCCACGAGGCCACCGTCTCGAAGGTTTCCGAGGACCAGCTCTTCTATCTGATGGCCCGCGGAATGGCAGAAGACGAAGCCATGGCGATGATCGTGCGCGGCTTCATCGAGCCGATCGCTCGGGAGCTGCCGATGGAATACGCGCTGGAGCTCAACCGCCTCATCGAGCTGCAGATGGAAGGTTCGGTCGGCTGATCGAGCCCCACTCATGCAGCACCCCACCCGTCCGGCGCGACGCGCGCCGGACGGGTGGGGCACGCTGCTGATTGCACCGAGCCTGAAGTGAACCCCCATAGAACCAAGGGAAGAGAAACACATGACGAAATCCGCGTCCGCCGAGCAGGCGGAACAGGTCGAAGGCGTCGAGGTCGGGGAAGCCCGCATCTCGATCCCCGGAATGGGCGAGGAGGGCGAGAACCTCGCCACCGCCCATGAGGAGACCGAACACACCCACGGCGGTCTCGGCGAGTCCACGACCAAGGCCAAGTCCGGCGGCTCCCGCGCCGATCGCACCACGAGCCTGTCCGTGGCAGATTTTGCCGTCCCCACCGGCCGCGAAGAGGAGTGGCGCTTCTCGCCGCTGAAGAAGCTCGGCCGCGTGCTCTCCGACGCCGCCACCCAGACCCCGGTCACCATCAAGCTGCGCAAGTCCGCCGAGGGCGTCACCCACGGTGAGCTCGCCCTGGCGCAGTCACCGCGCGGCACCGTGTTCTCCGCTGCCGACCGCGCCGCCGTCGTCGGCTACAGCCAGTCCGCGCAGGCCGACTACATCAAGGTCGCGGCCGACACCGAGCTGAGCGACCCGGTCTTCATCGACATCACCGGCGAGGCTGCCGGGCACCGCGCCAACGCGCACATCGTGCTCGAGGCCGAGGCCCACTCCAAGGTGGTCTTCGTGCTGGAGCACCGCGGGTCCGCCGATGCGAACCTCAACGTGGAGGTCATCGTGCGCGACGGCGCTGACGTCACCGTGGTCTCGCTGCAGCGCTGGGCCGGTGACGCGATCCACGTCGGTCAGCAGGATGCCGAGATCGGGCGCGACGCGAAGTACAGGCACGTCTCGGTCACCCTGGGCGGAGAGGTCGTCCGCCTGAACTCCAACGTGCGATACGCCGCCGAAGGGGGAGAGGCCTCCATGTACGGCCTCTACTTCGCCGACGCCGGCCAGCACCTGGAGCACCGAAGCTTCGTGGACCACAACTCCCCGCGCAACAGCTCCAACGTGCTCTACAAGGGCGCCCTGCAGGGTCAGGACGCCCGGACCGTCTGGGTCGGTGACGTGCTCATCCGCAAGGCTGCCGAGGGCACCGACTCCTACGAGAAGAACCAGAACCTGATCCTCACCGACGGCGCGCGCGCTGACTCGATCCCGAACCTGGAGATCGAGACCGGACTCATCGAGGGAGCGGGACACGCCTCCTCCACCGGCCGCTTTGACGAGAACCATCTGTTCTACCTGATGGCTCGCGGCATTCCTGAGAAGGAGGCCCGCCAGCTCGTGGTGCGCGGCTTCCTCAACGAGATCGTCCAGGCCATCGGCGTCGACTCCATCGAGAACACCATCCATCAGGACCTGGAGAACGAGCTCGAGATCGCCGGCTTCTGAGGATCACCCGCGGCCACGGCCGACGGGCAGCACCTCGACCCACCTTCAGCACTTTTCACGAACCAAGCAAAGGACACGCAACACATGTCTACTCTCGAGATCAAGGATCTGCACGTCTCCATCGAGACCGAGCAGGGCGTCAAAGAGATCCTCAAGGGCGTCACCCTGACCATCAACTCCGGTGAGATCCACGCCATCATGGGCCCCAACGGCTCCGGCAAGTCCACCCTGGCCTCCACCATCGCTGGGCACCCGCGCTACACCGTGACCTCCGGGACCATCACCATGGACGGCGAGAACGTGCTGGACATGGCGGTCGATGAGCGCGCCCGCGCCGGACTCTTCCTGGCTATGCAGTACCCCGTGGAGGTCCCCGGTGTCACGATGACCAACTTCCTGCGCACCGCCAAGACTGCGATCGACGGCGAAGCCCCGAAGCTGCGCACCTGGGCCAAGGATGTCCGGTCCGCCATGGAGAAGCTCAAGATCGACGCCGACTTCGCGAACCGCAATGTCAACGAGGGCTTCTCCGGCGGTGAGAAGAAGCGCGTGGAGATCCTCCAGCTCGAGCTCTTCAAGCCCAAGTTCGCCGTCCTGGACGAGACCGACTCGGGTCTCGACATCGATGCGCTGCGCGTGGTCTCCGACGGAGTCAACCGTGCACAGGAGTCCAACGACATGGGCACCCTACTGATCACGCATTACACCCGCATCTTGAACTACATCAAGCCGGACTACGTGCACGTGTTCGTGGACGGCCGAGTGGCGGAACAGGGCGGACCGGAGCTGGCCGATGAGCTCGAGGCCAACGGCTACGATCGTTTCCTCGCTCCCGCCCAGGCCTGAGCATAGTGTTTGATCCAGACGCCATCAGGGCTGACTTCCCGCTGCTGGGCCGCACGGTCCGCGACGGGAAGTCCCTGGTGTACCTCGACTCCGGAGCGACGGCGCAGAAGCCGCAGCCGGTCATCGACGCGGAGCTGGCGTTCTACACCCAGTCCAACGCGGCGGTGCACCGCGGTGCGCACCAGCTCGCCGAGGAGGCCACCGAAGCCTATGAGTTCGCTCGGACCGCGGTGGCGAACTTCGTCGGGGCCGACGAGGACGAGATCGTCTGGACCAAGAACGCCACCGAGGCGCTGAACCTGATCGCCCACGGCTTCCTCAATGCCAGTCTCGCAGCTTCGGCCAAGACGACAGGTAGTGGGTCGGCCTCCGACGTCGTCAGTGACGCTGCGCAGGAGCGGTACGGGCTGCGGGCCGGCGATGAGATCGTCGTCAGCGAGGCCGAGCACCATGCGAATCTCGTGCCCTGGCAGCAGCTGGCGGCGAAGACCGGCGCCACTCTGCGCTGGATCGGTCTGACCGACGAGGGACGTCTGGACCCGGAGACCTACTCGGTGATCGGGCCGCGCACCCGGATTCTCGCGATCACGCATGCCTCGAACGTGACGGGTGCGATCACCGATGTCCCAGAGCTCGTTCGCCGCGCGCGTGCGGTGGGGGCCTACGTGGTGCTCGATGCCTGCCAGACCGCGGCGCACATGCCGGTGGATCTGCATGCCCTGGACGTCGACTTCGCAGCCTTCTCCGCACACAAGATGGTGGGTCCCACCGGCGTCGGAGCACTTTTCGGCAAGCGAGAGCTGCTGGAGGACCTTCCGCCGTTCTTGACCGGTGGTTCCATGGTCGAGGTCGTGACGATGGAATCGACCAGCTTCATGCCGCCGCCGCAGCGGTTCGAGGCGGGCACGCAGATGGTGGCCCAGGTCATCGGTTTCCGAGCTGCGGTCGAGTACCTCGACGCACTCGGCATGGACCAGGTCGCGGCACACGAGGCGGAGATGGCCCAGCGGATGATCGACGGCATCGCCGATGTCCCGGGTGTACGCCTGCTCGGGCCGCAGGACTCAGCTGACCGCCTCGCCGTCGTCGCCTTCGAGGTCGAGTCGGTTCATCCCCACGACGTCGGACAGGTGCTGGACAGCCTCGGTGTGGCGGTGCGCGTGGGCCACCACTGTGCACAGCCGATCCACCGCAGGCTCGGAGTCCACGCCTCGGCTCGGGCCTCCGCCGGGGTCTACACCACCGCTGCGGACGTGGACGCCTTCATCGCAGGGCTCCACGAAGTCCGCCGGTTCTTCGGGCTTGCCGAGTCCGCAGCTCCGGCCGTCCGAGGGGGTGTGTGATGGCAGACGCCATGGAGCAGCTCTACCAGCAGGTCATCCTGGATCACGCTCGCGCGCGACAGGGCGAGGGTGAGCTCGCGAACTACGGGGGAGAGTCCTTCCAGCTCAACCCCACCTGCGGGGACCAGGTCACGCTGCGCGTGCAGCTCGACGACGCCGGCGAGACGATCGAGGCGCTGGGCTGGACCGGGCAGGGGTGCTCGATCTCCCAGGCCTCCCTCTCCGTGATGTACGAACTGGTGATCGGACAGTCGGTCACACGAGCTGCTGAGCTCGGCGAGCACTTCCGCGAGCTGATGGCGGCCCGGGGTCAGGAGCTGGACCCAGCACGGCTCGAGGCGCTCGAAGATGCCTCGGCCTTCACCGGTGTGGCACGGTATCCTGCACGTATCAAATGCGCGCTGCTGGGCTGGATGGCCCTGCGCGACGCCCTGGCCCAGGCCCAGGTCCGGGCATAGCCGCCCGACCGAAGACGTTGCACCAAGGACGAGACGGACGAAAGACCACCGAAGCAGCTACCCGATAGGGAAAGGAGAGCGCCATGAGTGACGCTGTCGCAGCGGCCCAGACGCCGCTTGAAGATGTTGAGGAAGCACTCAAGGAGGTCATCGACCCGGAGCTCGGCATCAATGTTGTGGACCTCGGTCTGCTCTACGGATTGAACTACGCCGAAGACGGCGCCCTGCTGATCGACATGACGCTGACCACCGCGGCCTGCCCGCTCACCGATGTGCTCGAGGAGCAGGTGGGCCAGCACGTCGGAACCATGGTCGACGAGTGGCGGCTCAACTGGGTCTGGATGCCGCCGTGGGGCCCGGAGAAGATCACCGACGACGGCCGCGAGCAGATGCGCGCGCTGGGGTTCAATATTTAAATTTGAACAAATTTCCGGATTGCTATTCTCCTGGAAAAAACATTGACATAAGCTGTGCCGAGCAGGTGCGTTCCATGTCTGGACCCTGAACCAGACAGAGTGCCACCTGCGCCAGGGGGCAGATATGTCGACGTCAACACGATTTCTCGGCAGGCAGTCTGAGCTCGAAGTGATCGCGGCGGCGGCGGAGGCCGTTCACACCTCCGTCGCCCCGCGCTTCCTGCTCATCGAAGGCCCGCCAGGAGTGGGGAAGACCTCGTTGCTCAACGAGGCGGTCTCTCGCCTGCCCGGATGGTCCAGAGCCAACGTCTACCTCGACCCCGCAGACCGGGAGATTCCGGGGTATGCCGCCACGCACCTGTTGCGGAAGCCGCAGCGTTACCGGGCGCCCTGCGACGTGGAGGAGCTCGCCGCCCTGGTTCAGGAGCAGGCGGACGCCATCACCGAGCCGGTGGTCCTGGTCATCGAGGACATGCAATGGGTCGACCCGCTCTCCTCGGATGTGATCTTCCAGACCCTCCGCGAGATCGAAGATATTCCGATGCTCTCGATGGTCACGGCGCGCACCACCAGGCGCCCCGAGATGCACCGGCTCATCCGTTTCACGGAGACCGCCGGCGAGGCGCTGCGCATCGTCCTGGAGCCCTTCACCCGGTCTGAGGTCCGTGACCTGCTCCAGGAGCACACCGGGCTGCCGATCAGCAGCAACGTGGCAGCGCGGGTCCACGATGTCACAGGGGGCTTTCCCTCCTATCTCAACCACGTGATCGACCGGCTCACCACCCTCGATGACGCGATCACCGCCGACGCGCTGCAGGCGGCGCTGCGGGAGCTGGACCGCGGAGAGGGTCCAGCCGAGGCGCAGCGACTGCTGATCAGTCAGGTCTTCCACGAGACCACTGAGGACGTCCAGCAGATGCTTGCCCTGCTGGCACTGGCGCGCTACCCGCTTTCGGTCCACGAGATGAGCACGCTGTTGGGGGTTGAGTCCGTCGACGTTCAGGCTCTGCGAGATTCAAGCCTGGTGACCGAGGCGATGACCTCTGGACGATTCTCCGTGAAGTACAAGGTCTTTGAGCGCTGCCTGGTCGCGGATCTGAACCGTGAACTTCGCGTGGATCTGCAGATGCGGCTTTCCCGGGTCGAGTCTGGCATCGCCTCCGCGCGGCACCGTGCGGGAGCTGTGCTGCTGGACCCGGGGGTGGAGGAACCTGCGGAGACGGTTGAAGCGCTGGTCCAGGCGGCCCGGGCCGCCAGCCGGATCGGAGACACTGCGCAGGCGCTCGAGCTGAGCAGACTGGCCTTCGAAGTCGACCGCTCCGGCAGCACGCTTGAAAGCCTCAGCTTCGCCGCGATGCGCGCCGGGACCAAGATCGATGTGGACGCCACCGTCAGCTGGGCGCAGAGCCACGAGGTGCACCCAGTGCTCCGTCGGGGGATACTGGCGCGCGAAAGTCTCATCCGTGGTGACCTCGAGGCCGCGCTCGGATTTCTTGCCGGTGGAGTGGACCTCGACGCGGCGACGCCCAAGGCTCTGCTCTGCTATGCAGACACCGTGCTGCAGGCCTCGCGCACGTCCGGGCTGCGGGGCTCCTACTGGCATCTGCTCAACATTGCGGCGCGCACGGTGCAGGCCCTGTTGCAGCTCGAGGGCCGGATCCAGGCCGACGACCCGGATGTGCACACCAGAATCGCCACTCCCGAGCAGCTGTTGGCGGAGACCCGTGGCCTGCGCGTGAGTCTGCAGCTGTGGCAGTCGCTGGAGGGGATCGAGGACGCCCAGCCCCAGTACTTCTCCCACGAGGTCCAGAAGCTCCTCGATGAGGTGCGAATGGTGCCCGGCACTGAGTCTGCCCAGATGGCGCTGCTGGTGGCCCGTGGATCGGTGCTGCGCACTGCAGGCCACCCGTCGGAGGCCTACGCGGACCTGGTCACCGCGATCGAGAACTGGCCTGGCCGCAACCGGCGGGCGCTGGCCTACGCACAGGTGCATATGACCTACCTCTTGTTCGAGGCAGGACTGTGGTCGGAGGCGCAGCTCCTTGCCGAGTCGGCCGCCTCGGAAGTCCTCGACATCAGCGAGGACAACGTCGCACCCGTGGCGTTCAACGCGGTGCATCTGGTGCCTGCCGCCCGCGGACACCGTGAAGCGCAGAGCTGGTCCTTCGATCTGCGCGCCCATGTGGGACGGGTGACCGACACGAGTCTGGGACACGCCGGACGTGGGTATGTGGACGCCTGGGCCGCCACCGCGGCCCAGGACCACGAGAAGGTGGTCAACAGCATCCTGGGAATGCACGTCGAGTTGAGCACCTGGTCGCGTGCAGCGACCTCGACAGTTCTGCTGGGCCGCTCCCTGCTGCACAGTGGAAGGGCGCAGGCGCTGCCCGCGCTGATCACCAAGGTGCGCGCCGACGAGCATTCCTCCGTCCCACACCGCGACTATGTCCTGCGGCACCTCCGCGGACTCGCCGCCCTGGGCGCTGGCAAGCACGCCGCCGCTCACGAGCATCTGATCGCTGCCATGTCCGTGATCACGGCACTTCCCGGCCTGAAATCGGCTCACGTCCCAGGGGACGGCGGAGCCCTGAGCATCTACCGGGGCCTGCTGGCTCTGGACCTCGGGCACTGCGTGGTCCAGGGGCTGGACACGTTGCAGGACAAGGCGGACGAGGCCGCAGAATCAGTGCTCTGGGCGGCCTCGATGTTCCAGGGCTGCGGCGCAGAGGGGCTCTTTCATCAGGCCGATGAGATCTTCCGCACCCTGCGCAAGGTGACCGCGGGACAGGCCCCCCAGGAACGACCACGACTGGTCGACCTGCCCGAGGGACTCAGCTCCAAAGCGCGGTTTGCTCTGACGGCACTCACCACGAGAGAGCGAGAGATCGCGCTGATGGTCGGTCAAAGCTTGACGAACAAGGATGTCGCCGAGGAACTCGTGCTCTCCGTTCGCACCGTGGAGTATCACGTGGCCAATGCTCTGGGAAAGCTCGGGCTGGACTCTCGTCACGCGCTGCGGCGGATGCTGCAGCTCGAGGACGAAGACGACCTGCGCACCGCATAACCCCCTGTGAGTGGCCTGTGTCACATCTCCAGGTCATCCACCACGGGGAATCACGGGGGTTCCCCCGTAGTCGGTGCGGGGGTTCCTTCACCACCGTGATGCGCAGTGTCAACTTGCACCTAGCGTGAGCCACACACCGAGATGGTCGCCTCTCCGTTCCAGGGGCTTCCTGCCCGGTGACTTCTGACCACGCACCGGGAAAGTTGTCACACATGAACATGCAAGACTACCTGCGCATCTGCCGTCGGCGATGGGCCATCATCCTTCTCACTCTGGTCCTCGCCGTCATCGGCGCAGCGGCCACCTACCCATTTCAGCCGATCAGCTATGCCTCGACGACCAAGGTCTTCGTCTCGGCCTCCAGCGGGACAGATCTGGCGCAGCTGCAGCAGGGCAGTTCATTCGCGGAACAGCGCGCTGCCACCTACGCCGATCTGGTCAACACCCCCGCTGTGCTGGGCCCCGTGGTGCAGATGCTGGACCTGTCGACATCGCCCTCCGCGCTGGCAGACGACGTCGAGGCCCAGGCCCTCGCGGACACCACACTGCTGGAGATCACTGCCACCGCAGGGTCGGCCCAGCAGGCGGCAGACATCGCCGACGCCGTCGTCGAGAGTCTGCAGAATGTGGTCGACGAGATCGAGACCTCGGTCGAAGGCACCTCCGCGGGTGACCCGGGGATCATGGATCTCGCTGTTGTCCAGGCCGCTCAAGTGCCGACCACCCCGCAGGGCCCGCGGCTCGATCTCACGTTGGGAGTGGGGTTCGCGATCGGCCTCATCCTGGGCATCGGGCTGGCTTTCCTGCGCGAGGCGCTGGACACCTCGATCCGCCGTCCCGAGGACTTCGCCCCGCTCACCGTGGCACCGCTGCTGGGCGTGACGCGACGTGAGGGCGGAGGTCGTGAGGCTCGCCGGCGCAAGGGCCGCGGAACCGCAGACACCGCCGCGGCATTCCGAGAGATGCGCATGCGACTGCGATTCGGCGAGTCCTTCAGCTCGCCCAGCTCCTATGTCATCACCAGTTCCGTGGAGGGGGAGGGGCGGACCACAGTGGCCGTCAATCTCGCTCGGTCGCTGGCGGACGGCGGACGGAAGACGCTGCTCATCGGTGCGGACTTCGAGAACCCTGATCTCGCCGACTGGCTTGAGATGGGCGCGGAGAGTGGGGAGACCGGAGGCCTGCGGGACGTGCTCGGAGGTGCCGTCTATCTGGAGGATGTCATCATCTCCGGGGTGGAGGAGGGACTCGACGTCATCCTTCCCGGAGCCCGTGTGGACCAGAGCATGGAACCCGCCAGCGTGGAGAAGGTTCAGGCGCTTCTGGAGGCCTGTGCCGAGAGCTATGACGTGACCATCATCGACACCCCTGCCCTGCTCTCGGTCTCCGACGCCGCGCTGCTCGCGCAGATCACCACTGGGGTGATCGTGGTCACCCGCTATGGCACCGCTACTCGGGCCCAGCTCGCCACCAGCTTCGAGCTGCTGGCCCGCGCTCGGGCACGAGTCGTCGGGCTGGTGCTGGCGGGCGTACCGATGCGCGGGCCGGACAGCCTGCAGGAGCGCCGACAGCGTCCATCGCGCCACACCCGTGGCGAGGTCGAACCCGCGGCCAGCCAACGACTGGCAGCTCCGGACCCCATGCCATCCGGACCGCGCAGGCTTTCTGACACTGAATCCCATGCCTCGACAGCCGAGGCCCGGAAGAGCCGAGTCGTCGTACTTCCTCAGGAGAGGGGGTGATCCGCGCCCGTGCCGAGGTATTGGCCGACCGTTCCGCTGCGCCCAACCCCAGCCGCCGGGGCACGCACGCACGAGGTCGAGATTCCGGTCTGGCTGCAGCGCCTGCTGTATCTGGTGCTCCTGGGGAGCGCCCTGGTCAGCGTCGTCTACGTGGGCGAGTTCTCACCGCTTCCGATGACCGCAATCCTCGACGCCTGGATTCTGCTGCTCGCCGCCTGGATCTTCATCCGCGGAAGGATCATCGCACCCCTGATGCTGCTGATCCTGGCCGCGTACATCGGCACCCGGATCGTCGGGGCGCTCCTCGAACAGCCACCGCTCGAGGATCTGCTTCAGGCGCATCGCTGGTTGGTGTATCTCGTCGTGTTCGCCATGGCGCGTGGCCACTGCTGGAGTCGCACGGACCTGCTCCACAAGCTGGCGTGGTGGCTGATCTCTCTGGCGACCCTCAAGTCTCTTCTCACTGCAGCGTTGGTCGGCCCGAATCAGCGCCCGGGGCTCTTCCTGGAGAACAACTTTGAACTGGCTCTGTTCACGGCGCTGGCAGCGGTCGTCCACCGACAGAACGCACCCCATCGGTTCTGGATGGTCGTGCTGTTGGGCGTGCTCACGGTGCTCTCCGGCTCTCGCAGCGGGGCGCTGACCTACGTCGTTCTCGTGGTCTATGCGCTGTGGAGCACTCGCACCTCGGATGTGTTCCTGAAGTACCTGGCCGGACTGCTGCCTCTGGCAGCCGCCGCCCTGCCGTGGGTGGTCTTCCAGGCACGCGCTGCTGAGTCCCAGGTCATCGACCGGGTCCAGTTCTTTGAGGTGCTGCAGGGGGAGACCGCACATTGGGGCTGGGCCGAGCGGATCTATGGAACCCCGCCGATCACGCCGCTCTCGGCCGGCGCCTGTGAACAGCTCTCCTACTACGAGCGGCTGTTCTCCTCGGTCGGGGATGGTCAGTGCTATTCGGTGATCCTGCACTCTTTCGCCATGCGCCTCTACTACGACGGCGGTGTGTTGGCGCTGCTGCTCGCGCTGATCGTCCCCGTCGTCGTCATGCGCATGTCGCGTGTCTCCGGGACGTTGGTCATCGTGCTGATGGCCATTGCGACGATCAACAGCCTCTCGGTCAGCGGACTGAACAATCCCTATGTGGCCCTGCCGATCCTTCTGGCAGTGCTGACCGCCCCGAATCTGGGACGCATGACGCCTCGGCCGGAGGCTGCTCGAGAATCTCCGCAACAACCGTTCGTCCCGCTTGAAGGAGCCTTCCGATGACCGCAATCCCCACCGTCGAGGTCCCGCTGCTGGGAGTGCGTGTCTCTCCGCTGCGACGGCAGGAACTGCTGCGCCACATCCAGACTGCCGTGCACGAGCGTCGCCGAATGGTGGTCGCAGGTCACAATCTCCACTCGGTGTACCTCTGGCACCATCTTCCTGATGTACGTGACTTCTATGCCCGCGCCGGTGCTGTGATCATCGACGGCATGCCCCTGCTGGCGCTGTTGCGGTTCTGGCCTGGAGAGCCCCGCGGGAGGACGCAGCCTGATCAGGCTGCACCTGTCCAGGACCATCCACGGAGCCCCGTCGCGGCGGAGTCATCGGTCACGTGGAGCACAGAACATCGACTCGGATCCACCGATTGGTTGGGCGGGCTGACCGAACTGGCCAACATCTCGCGCGTCACTGCCCTCGGCGGCACCATTGAAGCGGCCGCCGCAGCGCAGGAGTACTTCGAATCCCTCGACAGCCATATCTCCTGGCAGTCCATTCCCGCGGACCCTTGGCGGGACGAGCATCTGGTCACCGTGATCGAACACATTCGTGCTCACGATCCCCAGGTGCTGCTCATCGGGATGGGCATGCCGCTTCAGGAACGGATCGCGGATGAGCTTTCCGGCCGGCTGGGTGTTCCCGTGATCGCCACCGTCGGGGGAGCACTGGACCAGCTCGGTGGCGTTCAGGCGCTTGCCCCTCGCCAGGTCGGTGCCTGGGGATTCGAATGGCTGTGGCGCCTGGCCTCAGATCCGCGTCGTCTCAGCGGCCGTTACCTGCTGGAGCCCGTCAAGCTGGCGGCCCTGTTGATGAGGAGACCACGATGACCGCGGCCCCGCTTCCGCTGATGAGTTCCGCCGCAGATGCGCCGACCCTCGATTACCGAGCGCTGCACCGGCGTTCCCCACGACGCCGAGACACGCTGACGGCGGTCATTCCCACGGTGGGTCGGATCACTCTGAAGCGCGCGGTTCGCTCGGTGCTCCGGCAGACCGTCCCGGTCACTGCGCTGGTCGTTCTGGATCGACCCGAGAGGGAAGCGCAGGTGCAGAGGCTCTTGATGGGTCTGCCGCATGTGCTGGTTCTCACCTCGGGGGGTCTCGGGGCGGCGGCAGCACGCAACCTCGGAGTCCAGACAGCTGAAACCACCCACGTCGCGTTCCTCGATGACGACGACGAGTGGGTCGCAGAAAAGTCAGCCCTGCAGCTCGCCCATGCAGCGAAAGACACTCTGCTCAGCTCACGATCACTGCTCGTCGGCTCCTCGAGCAGAGTGGTCCCTGAGCAGCTCTACCGTCAGTCTGATCTGGCGGCCACGGGTGTGATCGACTACGTCTTGGATCGCTCGACGCTTCGACTGCGTCGGAATTTCATACAAGCATCCTCCTTGATGTGTCACCGGGAGGTCGCACTCACCGTGCCGTGGGACGAGGAACTGACCCGGCAGGAAGACTGGGACTGGGTGCGAAGGATGGACGCGTCCGGACAACGGCTTCGGATGCTTCCTGAGGTTCTCGTGCGGGTCCACCAGGGGAGCCAGGGGTCCCTGTCTCGAACACCGGACTGGCGGGCAAGCGCGGAATGGGTCAACTCACTGGGAAGCCAGGTCTCGGACCAGGCCCGGGCAGACTTCCTGACCTCCGTGGTGGCCCGAGACGCGTTCGCCTCACGGGCGTGGTTCGCAGGTGCTCGTCACCTGACGCGCGGCCTGAAGGCGCGTGCGCACCCTGCCGCCGTCGTCGTGGGTCTCTCGGGTGTCATGCGGGCGGTCAACCGTGGAACCTGAACCCACGGTCACCGCACAGCGCGCAGACACGGTGAGACCGGAACGGGCGGAGTCAGCCGAGCCGTTGAAGCAGCGCAGCTGGACGACCATGTTGCTGCGCACCGCCGGCATGCGTGCCGCTGTGCTGCCGATCAGCGGAGCCTGCGCCCTGACAAGCGCAGGGCTCACCGTGCAGTACGCCGGGGTGCTGGCCTTCGGTTTCATCATCATGATCGCGCAGCTGCAGATCGCCCTTCCGTTCGCGGATCTGGGACTCGGGGCCGCCGTGGCACGGGCGGTGGCACGGGCCGGCAAGGGTCGTGAATCGGTGGCCGAGGTTCGGATTCTGGTCCGGCGGACCGCTCTGGTGCTGGGCGCGGTGGGTATCGGCGGAACGGCAGCGGCGACCCTCGCAGGCGTCTGCGGACTCTGGTCGACCTTCTTCCGCGTCCCGGATGGACTGGGGCCCCAGGTGGATCTCGTGATGAGCCTCGTGCTCTGCATCTTCTTCATGGGTCTCCCGATGGGCTTGGCGGCCCGGGTGCTGATGGGACGAGACCGCACGGACCTGCTTGTCCTGCTCGGACTGATCCCTCCTATCGGGAACCTTCTGCTGGTGCTGCTTCTCGTCGAACTCGAGGTTGCTCCCATCTGGCTTGCGGTGGGACTGCCGCTGAGCACCGTGACGTATGTGGCGATCTGCGCCTCACTTGCCTTCCTGCACCCTCGGATCGGGCTCAAGGGTCTCTATGCCGAGCGAGCCGATGATCAGCGCGAGCACAGCGTCGCCTCAGAACAGAGGTTCTTCGTGGCCGTGCGGCTGATTCTCATCGGAGGCCTGCCTGTGCTCCTCGCCATGGCAGGGCGGGCGCTCTCAGAACAACACGGACGGCTGGTGCTGGCGAGGGTGGCTACTGCTGCCGACGTGAGTGAATACGCCATGGCCCTTCAGCTCTACATGCCGGTCTATTCCGTGCTCTTCATGTCCGCGATGGTGCTCTGGCCTCGATTCGCCGTCGACCCGGACATCGGACTGTGGCGGCGAGCCAATGCGATGTTCTTCGGACTGGGTCTCGCGGCTGCCATGGGTTTTGCTCTGCTGACCCGCCCGGTCTCGAACCTGGTCACCGGCGGCGACCTCGTACCCTCCTGGGGCGTCGTCCTGGGGATGTCCGCCGCGCTCGTGGCGCAGTCGATGTACCTCACTCAGGCGAACCTGCTCACCGATCGACGTGGCTTCTGGCGTCAGGCCGCCATGTCCCTGACCCTGCTGGCGCTGGTGGTGCCCGGCACCATCCTCGGGGTTCGACTTGGCCTTGGCGCGGCGGCCCCTGGGATCTCGATGGCCATCGGAGTGCTCGCAGCCGAAGTCATACCGGGCCTGATCATGGCCCACCGAAAGGTCAGCCGACCACCGCAAGACCTCGCACCTCCCGACGCTGAGCCTGCACCGACTCAGCGCAACCCCGTTCAATCGAAAGGCAACCACCGTGAATCCTCCGTTCTCCAGCCGGTCAGGCCCCACTCCTGACCTGTTCCACCCAGCGACTCGGCTCCTCGTCCTGGCGACGCGAGCTGCAGGGGCATCCTCATGACAACTCAGACCGCTTCTGCGCATGCAGCACGTCTCGGGGCTTCAGCAGATTGGATGACAGCCCCGTCAGGTCCAGCCTCCGCCCGAGAGTGGCACAACAGCTATGGGATGCGCCTGCTCGTCACGGACATCGCCATCATCGCCGGAGTCCTCGGAGCCGTGCACGGTCTCCTGCTCCAAGGCCATCATCCAGTGGGCGTGACCCTCGGCCTGGGCGCGCTGTGGGTCCTCGGGCTCAGTCTCGGCCGTTCCCGAGACTGGAAGCAGATCGGCGCGGGACTCACCGAGTACCGGCGGGTCCTCGTCGGGACCTTCGTGACCTTCGGCGTCTTCTTCGTCGCGGTCGTCGTCTTCAACCTTGACGTGCCCCGAGAGCACACCATCGTCTCGCTGCCGCTGGGAGCCGCTGGTCTGCTTCTGGGCAGGCATCTGTGGCGGCGGTATCTTCTGGACCGGTGGCGCCACGGCGAGTGGACGCACCGCGTCGTCGTCGTCGGCGATCCTCGGAAGGTGCGGCACGTGGTCTCTGCGGTGGAAGGGTCCAAGACCTCCACCGGGGCCACGGTCACCGCGACCTATACCGAGGGCCTGGTGCATGCGGATGGCGGTGTCACCGACCCGGGGCGGACCGTCGCCCGCATCATCGATGTGGTCACGCGCAGCGCTGCGGATCTGGTCATGCTCACCGAGACCGATTTTCTGCCTCCCGAATCGGTCCGCGAACTGGGATGGGCGCTCGAGGCCCTGAACGTGAACCTGGTCGTGGTGCCCTCGCTCTCCGAGATCGCGGGTTCGCGGATCGAGTCGCACATGGTCGGCGGCGTCCCGATGCTCTACGTCGCCTACCCGCGGATGTCGAGCATGGGGCGAGTCACCAAGCGCGCCTTCGACATCGTCGTCTCCGCCACGGCGCTGCTGCTGCTCGCGCCGCTGCTGCTGGTGATCGCAGTCTGGGTGAAGCTCGACAGCTCAGGGCCGGTGCTCTTCAGGCAGGAGCGCGTCGGGATCGACCACTCCCGCTTCTCGATGCTGAAATTCCGTTCGATGGTGGTGGACGCAGAGAAGCACCTCTCGATGCTGCAGACCCTCTCCGAGGGAAACGGTGTGCTCTTCAAGATGCGCAAGGATCCTCGCGTCACGCGGGTCGGTGCGGTGCTGCGCAGGCTCAGCTTTGATGAGCTGCCGCAGTTCTACAATGTGCTGCGCGGTGACATGTCGGTCGTGGGCCCCCGTCCGCCCCTGCCCCAAGAGGTGGAGGCCTACGATGACACGACCCACCGGCGCATGCTGGTCAAGCCCGGGATCACCGGGCTGTGGCAGGTCGCCGGCCGGTCGGATCTCAGCTGGGAGGAGAGCGTGCGCCTGGATCTGTACTACGTGGAGAACTGGTCGCTGATGGGAGACATCGTGATCGTGATGCGCACGGCACAGGCCGTCGTCGGAGGGTCCGGCGCCTACTAGATCGGGTTTCTCCGGACCCCGGCACCTGACGCTGCGGCCCCTGAGGTCTCGCGCCTAGCGCTCAGGCGCGGACGACGCCGGACCATCGGCTCCGGCGAGCTCGCGGTAGTAGGGGATCGCCACTCCCGGCGGACCATCGGCGACCAGGTGGCCATGATCGAAGACCAGCACCCGCTGGGCCCGCGCCGCCAGGCCGAGGTCGTGGGTGGCCACGATCATCGGCGGAGTCAGATTCATCAGCATCTGGGTGAACTCCACCGTGCTGCGCAGGTCCAGCAGCGTGGTGGGCTCATCGGCGAGGACCAGTTCGGGCTCCGCGGCGAGGACTCCGGCCAGCGCCACCTTCTGCCGCTCACCGGAGGAGAGGTCGTAGATGCTGGACTCCTCACGGTCACCCAGGCCCATGGTGTCCAAGATCTCACGGCTGCGCTGACGACGCTGCGCTGCCGAGGTGATGCTGCTGCGCAGCGAGAAGGCGATGTCCTCACCGACCACAGGCATGATCAGCTGCGCCTGCGGGTTCGCGAAGATGAATCCGGTCCGCACGCCGGCCGGGCTGAGCTGGACCGATCCCGAGCTGGGCGCCACGAGCCCGGCGATGAGCCGCAGCAAGGTGGACTTGCCCGACCCATTGGCGCCGATCACAGCGATGCGATGTTCGGGCAGATTGAGGGTCACCGGGTGCAGGATGCGTCGCCTGCCGCCGTCTGAGGTGTCGACGTCGAATGCGGCTGCATCCAGGGTCGTCGTTACACTGGAAGGGTTGTCCACTGAACCCACCTATTCAAAGTTGTCAGGCCGGCGCGCTCTGCGCGGCCCGAAGGGAAACTGCACCGTTGATCAGCGTATCCAATCTTGAACTCCGCGCCGGAGCGCGCCTGCTGATGGACGAGGTCGCGTTCCGCATCGATTCGGGAGACAAAGTCGGCCTCGTCGGGCGCAACGGCGCCGGCAAGACCACGCTGACCAAGGTCCTCGCGGGGCTGACCCAGCCTGCCGCCGGACACGTGGAGCGCCGGGGGAGCATCGGCTATCTGCCGCAGGACCCGAAGATCGATGACATGGAGCAGCTCTCCCGCGACCGGATCCTCGCCGCCCGGGAACTTGACGTCATCTCCACCAAGCTTCGCCAGGCAGAGCAGGACATGGCCAGCACCGACGATGCGGTCCGCGACAAGGCGATGACCCAGTACGCCAAGGTGCAGACCCGGTTCGACGCCGCCGGGGGCTACTCCGCAGAGGCCGAGGCCGCCATGATCTGCAACAACCTGGACCTGCCCGAGCGCATCCTGACCCAGCCGCTGAAGACGCTCTCCGGTGGTCAGCGCCGCCGCGTCGAGCTCGCCCGGATCCTGTTCTCAGACGCTGACACCCTGCTGCTCGATGAGCCCACGAACCACCTGGATGCAGATTCCATCGTCTGGCTGCGTGATCACCTGCAGAGCTACGCCGGGGGAGTCCTGATGATCTCCCACGACGTGGACCTCATCGAATCCACCGTGAACAAGGTGTTCTACCTCGACGGCAACCGGATGACGCTCGACGTCTACAACATGGGCTGGAAGAAGTACCTGGTCCAGCGCGACCAGGACGCGGCTCGGCGCAAGCGCGAGTACGCCAACGCGGAGAAGAAGGCCAGCCAGCTGCGCTTCCAGGCGGAGAAGATGCGCGCCAAGGCCACGAAGGCCGTGGCCGCCCAGTCCATGCTCAAGCGAGCCGACCGCATGATGGCAGGACTGGAGGGCGAGCGCGCCGCAGAGCGCGTGGCAAACATCCGCTTCCCCGCGCCGGCCTCCTGCGGAAAGACCCCGCTCATGGCGGAAGGCCTTTCGAAGTCCTACGGCTCGCTGGAGATCTTCACCGGACTGGACCTCGCGATCGACCGCGGCTCCCGCGTGGTCATCCTGGGCTACAACGGTGCCGGCAAGACCACGCTGCTGCGCCTGCTGGCCGGCGCCGCCGAGGCGGACTCCGGCCGGGTGATCTCCGGGCACGGTCTCAAGCTCGGCTACTTCGCCCAGGAGCACGACACACTGGACACCGAGAGCTCCGTGCTGGAGAACATGAAGACCGCCGCGCCCTTCCTCAATGACACCGATCAGCGGAAGATCCTCGGCTCGTTCCTGTTCTCCGGCGATGATGTGAGCAAGCCCGCTGCGGTGCTCTCCGGCGGCGAGAAGACCCGCCTGGCCCTGGCCTCGCTGGTGGCCTCGAGCGCGAACGTGCTGCTGCTGGATGAGCCCACGAACAACCTGGACCCCGCAAGCCGCGAGGAGATCCTCGCTGCACTGCGCACCTACGAGGGCGCCGTGGTCCTGGTCAGCCACGACCCCGGAGCGGTGGAGGCGCTGAGCCCCGACCGGGTGCTGCTGCTGCCCGACGGCGAGGAAGACATCTACACCAAGGATTACGAGGACCTCATCACACTGGCCTGATCGCGCTGTCCTGTGAGGGATGTCTTGATCACGCAGGACTGATCCGAGCGGTCCAGGTCCCTGGTCGCTAGGCTCAGCGCATGGCTCTGACCCCCGAAGCCCTGCTTGATGGTCCGCGAGGACGCCGACTGCTGTTGGAGTTCGCGCTGGCCTCTGAGCAGCGTACGGACCCGAGCTCCGCTGAGCTCTCTGGACTGGTCCACGAGGCGGCGAGGGTGCTCGAGCCCCAAGGAGAGCACCGTGGCCAGCTGATGTCCCGATGGGCGGTCTTCGGCTCCCCGGTCCGCGTCCTGTCGCCGGCGGTCGGACCTGCCGAGGTCGCACGGGCCCTGGACGCGACGGACCTCGCGGATCCCAGCGAGGACCTGCTGCGTCTCGTCCTCGCCGACGTCGTGGCGTTCGCCCGTTATTGGCAGGAGCCCGAGGGTGAGGATCTGCTCGCCGGCTCCGCAGAGCTGCGCGGAGCTCTGCTGCGCGTTGCCCGACACCTTCTCGGCTCCCCACAGACCCAGTGGTGGAGCCACGAAGTGCGTCTGAGCGATCAGGCCTGTGTGCAGTGGCCAGACATCCCCGGATACGACCATTCCGGCGAACCCACGCAGGTGCTCTCGGACTGGTGTGCGGAGCAGCAGGCCCTTGAACTCCGGGCACTGGGTGACCGCCCGGAAGATCCCAAGGCGAGCTACGGCGGAGTGTGGTGGTCCCGACCGCCGGACCATCTGTTGCGCAGCACCGCGCGGTTCTCCGATCACGCACCGGCGGTTCTGTACTTGTTCGAAGACGACTTCGGCTGGGAGACCGCCCACACGCGCCGACTCTGGGTCTCAGGAGCGCCCAGAGTGTGTGAGATCCGTTCTGCCCAGGACTGGGCTGCCCTCTGCGAACGGTTCCCGCTGGAGGTCAGCGCCGAGAAGCGCCACGACTGGTACCGCACCACCGGCAGAGCCGGCCGGTGGGTCATCCCCGACTGGGAAGCTGCGTCGAAGGAGTACGACGGCGTGCACCTCAGCGTCGCGGGCTATCTGAGCAGTGCCGGCCGGGCGATCCCGGTGGGGGCAGACACCGCCAGCGTGATCGCGGGATGGAACCCGGGGGAGAGCTGGTGGTTCACCTCGGAGACCATCCTGGGCTCCGAGGTGACGCACTGGCAGCTCGATGAGGAGTCTCTGCACTGGCGGAAGGTCTCCTCCTGCGCCGGAGAGGAACTGCCGCCTGCTGGCTGAGGCTCAGCGGCCCAGTCGCTGGTCGACCCAGGCGTCCTCGAGGTCCTCGTCCGAGAGCCGTCCGCTCGTCATCCGGCGACGCCGATTGGCCTCCCGCACTCGATCCTGCGCGGGCACCGCGGAAGCGGCATGTACCGGGCCGCCGTCCTCGGAGACGGCATGCGGGGTCGCCCCGCTCGCTGCAGCCTCTGCCTCGTCGAAGTCCCGATTCCTGGCGTGGATCCGCGCGGCATAGCCCCAGCCGATGAAGCCGAGCAGGCCGAAGGTGAGCCATTGCATCGAATACGACAGATGGGGTCCCTCCTCCATGGAGGGACGGGTCAGCTGTCGGGGCGCGGTCTCTGGGGCGGGCGACTCCTCGGCCATGAGCCCATAGCCGCCGGTGAGGAGGCTGTAGCCAAGCTCATCCTGGTACTCCTGGAGATCGATCGAGGCCAGCTGTCCCTCGGGTGCTCCACGGTTGATCGCCGGCTCGGCGGGCCGGATGCGAGCCACAAGATCGACCTCGCCCTCGGGCGGCGCGGGGGAGTACTCCGGGCGGGAACCATCCGAGCTGTCAGTGGGCAGCCACCCGCGGTCGATGATCACCACGTCATCGGTGCCGGCTACGGAGAAGGGCACCAGCGATTCATAGCCCACGGAGCCGCGGTGCGCCCGATTCCTGACAAGCCGGGAGTCGTCCTCGAGGTACTCGCCGGTCAGTTCGACCACGGTCCATTCGTCGTCGGCCTCGGCCGCGTCGAAGAGCTCTCGGGCATTCGAGTACGGGACCGGGTCGGCGTCGTAGTTGGAGACGATGCGGTTGATCTCTTCCAGCGAGGCCTCACGGCGATCGATCTGCCACTGGCCCAGGAACACGCAGGCCACGGCGAAGAGCGTGCAGATGGCGAGCCATCCGAGCCAGGTGGGGGTCAGCAGAAAGCGGTAGCGAGTCATGGATCGATCCGGGGCTCGTCGTCCGGAACGTCCGTGCTGGAATCCTGCTCGGCCAGGGGCTCGGTGCTGCGCCAGAACAGCCGCTGGGCGAGGAAGTTCTCCAACCACGCGCGGTGTTCGTCGCAGGCGAGCCAGACCTTGCGCCGATCAGGGTCATGAATCTTGGGGTTGTTCCAGAGCACCTGCCAGTCTGCGGGGTTTCGGCAGCCCTTCCGAGAGCACTCCGGGGTCTGCGGGCCTGGCTGCGCGCCGGCGCGTCCCAGGCTGTTGAGCAGATCCATCAGCGGCGTTCGTCCTGTTCCTCGTCGGTGTCTTCGGCGTCGTCGGGGTCCTCGAGTTCTCCCGCGATGACCTCGGGCTGCGCGGCATAGCCCTCGGAGTCGGCGTCCTCATCCCGGGCGTCCTCCTCGTCCTCCCACCACTGGCGGTCAACCGCCGGCGGGGCGTCCTCGTGGGAGGTGCCCAGCAGGGAGGGGGACTCGAGATCTTCAGACTCGCTGCGCCGCATATATCGATCACCACCGACATTCGCCGTGGTCACGGCCACGTAGGGCAGAACCACCGCGAGGGCGAGGAGAACCCAGGTCATCCAGTTCTGCAGGATCACCGCCAGGATGAAGCACACCATGCGGATGGCCATCGACACCGCATAGCGGACCATTCTCCCGTGCTGCTCGTCACTGTGCTTCTGCGGTGCATCAGTGATCGAGTGGACCTGATCGCTCACCAGGACAGTCTAGGCGTCGAACCTGGAGGCCGGACGGCGATGTGACGCGACGGTCACATAACCGCTGACATAGGCTGGGGACAGAACATTTCCCGCGCCAGCGGTGGCCGAGACCACCGAGCCGCTGGGACCGAGGCTCGTAATGAGGAGACTTATGAACGCACGCAGCGTATTGATCACCGGCGGAAACCGCGGCATCGGGCGCGCCATCGCCGAGGCGTTCATCGCCAACGGTGACAAGGTCGCCGTGACCACGCGCAACGGGGACGCCCCCGAGGGTGCGCTGGGCGTGGCGGCGGACGTCACCGATTCCGCCTCTGTGGACTCCGCGTTCACCCAGGTGGAAGAGGCCCACGGCCCGGTGGAGATCCTCGTGGCGAACGCGGGAATCACCCGCGACACGCTTCTGATGCGGATGAGTGAAGAGGATTTCACCGATGTCCTCGACACCAATCTCACCGGCGCCTTCCGCGTGCTCAAGCGGGCCTCCAAGGGCATGATTCGGATGAAGAAGGGCCGCGTGGTGCTGATCTCCTCCGTGGTGGGCCTCTACGGCTCTCCTGGCCAGATCAACTACGCCTCCTCAAAATCGGGCCTCATCGGGATGGCCCGCTCACTGACCCGTGAGCTCGGCGGCCGCGGCATCACCGCCAATGTGGTGGCACCTGGTTTCGTCCGCTCGGACATGACCGATGCGCTGGATGAGGCCACCCAGGCCAAGTACCTGCAGAACATCCCGACCGGTCGCTTCGCCGAGGCCGAGGAGGTCGCCGCAGTCGTGCGCTGGCTCGCTTCCGCCGAAGCCTCCTACATCTCCGGAGCGGTGATCCCGGTCGACGGTGGTCTCGGGATGGGCCACTGACCTTCCGGGCGCGGCCGCACGCCCCACGCAGCACGCGAGACAGCACACCACGACGCAGAACTGAGGAAGAACTCATGACACAGCAGGACCTGGCCGGAACCGGCGCCATCGTCACCGGATCCTCCCGCGGCATCGGTGCCGCCACCGCAGCGCTGCTCGGCGCCCGAGGCGCGGGCGTCGTGATCAACTACCGGCAGAAGGCGCCCCGGGCCAAGAAGGTGGTGGCCGGCATCGAGGAGGCCGGTGGTCGCGCCGTCGCCGTCGGAGCGGACCTGACCGAGGAGGCCGGGGCGCAGGCCCTGGTGGACGCCGCGGTGGAGAACTTCGGCTCGCTGGATCTGCTCGTGCTCAACGCCTCCGGCGGCATGGAGTCCGGGCGCGGCGAGGACTACGCGCTGATGCTCAACCGCGACGCCCAGGTCCAGATGGCGCGCGCAGCGATCCAGGTGATGTCCAAGGGCAGCCAGATCGTGTTCGTCACCAGCCACCAGGCGCACTTCATCAAGCAGACCGCCACGATGGACTCCTACGAACCCGTGGCTCGATCTAAGCGAGCCGGGGAGGATGCGCTCCTGGAGCTGATCCCGGAGCTCGACGCCAAGGGCATCACGCTCACCGTGGTCTCGGGCGACATGATCGAAGGCACCATCACAGCGACGCTGCTCGAACGCGCCGAACCTGGTGCGATCGCCTCACGCCGTGAAGCCGCGGGTCGGCTCTACAGCGTGGAGGAGTTCGCAGCGGAGATCGCCTCTCTGGTGGGACGCGATGACCTGGAGCAGGGCCATACCGAGCTCGTCGGCGGTGCCGAGGATTTCCTGGCGGCGAACAGCTAGCCGTCTGGGCGCTCGACGCTGATCCTCAGGCGCCCAGCAGCAGCGCCGCCGCAGGCACCAGCACCAGTGCTGCGGCGATGCCGATCACGCCCCCGAGGGCTGGCCGGGACAGCGGCGCCGGGGGCGCCAGCAGCCTGCGCAGCCGTGCCGTGGTGATCAGCGTGGACTCCGTGGCGTCGCCGCTCGTGGAGTCAGCGCCGGTCTCGTCGCCGCCCGCGATCTCGGCTGCGGCCGCGGCACGGCTCTCCTCGACAGTCTGAGTTCTCCCGCGAAGGACGTCCTGGTGATCCGGGCCGGCCGTGCTCAGCGCCAGTGCGCGCAGCAGATCACCACGCGTATGGGCGCGCAGAGCGCCGTCGTCGGCCAGCATCTCGGTCAGCTCCGTCACCGCGGCGCGGCCGTGCCGCGTGGTGGGCAGCCAGGGCAGCGCGCGATACCAGGCCTCGAAGGCCATGGTGAGAAAGTGGTGGCGCTGCTGCAGATGGGTCTTCTCATGCGCGACGACGGCGCCCAGCTCGGCCTCCGAGAGCTGGTTCAGCAGCCCGCGGGAGAGCACCGTCACGGACCCGGCGTTCGTGCGTCCGGGCAGGCAGTAGGCCAGCGGGGCCTCGTGCTCGAGCACATGGGCGTCGCCCAGCTCTGCGGAGAGGTTCAGATGCCGCCCCAGTGTGGCGGCCTGGTTTCCGTCCACCGGTGTGGAGAGCAGGCGCACCACATCACGGTGACGGCGTCGCTGGCCCAGCACCCGGATATAGGTCAGCAGCAGGGTCAGCAGCAGGTGCCCGCCCAGCAGAACGCTCAGGCACAGCGCGAAGATGTGTCCCGGATGTACTCCAAGGTCCGTCAGAGCCGCGAAATCTGCGGCGGCCATGAGTCCCAGCACCTTGGAAGCGGCGGCGGGCACCGAATCTCCGAATGGCCCGAGGCCGTAGACCATCGGGGCGCCGACCATGGAGACGCCTCCGGCCAGCGCAATGGCCTGCCACAGCAGCATCGCTGCCCAGGGGGAGCGGGACCGGAAGTTCGCCTCGCGGAGCAGCCGCGGCACAGAGATCGCCAGCACGAGGGCCAGGGCGGCGAGGCATGCGGCGAGGATGGTCACCGAGTCAGTTTAGTGGGAGCGCCGTGGGGGTTCAGTTCTGCAGCAGGCGGCGCAGCGCGGCGGCCTCGGAATCGGGGATGGTCCCGATGAACCTGGCCAGCACGGCCTCACGATCCCCTGCGGTGCCCAAGACCTCGTTGAGCATCTCCACGGTGTGCTCTTCGCGGGAGGCGGTGGCCGAATAGCGGTGGGGCCTCGTGGACCTCTCGCGCCGGACCATCTCTTTGCGCTCGAGCCGGGAGAGCACTGTCAGCACCGTGGTCACGGCCAGATCCTCACCCAGGCGATCACGCACGTCATTGGCGCTGAGGGATTCGGCGCTGTCCCAGAGCAGGCCCATGACCGAGCGCTCAAGTCCTCCGAGAGTGGCCATCTTCGGGTGCTCCTTATCGGGTGTCACAACAGTGGTTCTTCTACAACGGTGCACCTGGGAGCGCCGAA
Source organism: Nesterenkonia halotolerans (assembly GCF_014874065.1). Taxonomy (NCBI): domain Bacteria; kingdom Bacillati; phylum Actinomycetota; class Actinomycetes; order Micrococcales; family Micrococcaceae; genus Nesterenkonia; species Nesterenkonia halotolerans. The sequence goes on from NZ_JADBEE010000001.1 coordinate 251,478, forward strand.
CGGGCCGCGCCATCGTGCAGCTAAGGCACCAGGATACTCCTGCTCAAGAGTGATTTCTACACGCTGTAGTAATGGTGTGTCACGATCCGTCGACGGTGTGGACGTTCAGCGTCTCGGGGCTCGGTGCGATGGCATCCACAGCGCGTTCCAACGGGACGCCGGAGGCGTCACGGCGGGCCATCTCGGAGGGAAGGTTCCGCGCCGTGCCGTTCTTCGCGGCACCCAGTGCGGGGCCGATGCCTGCCCAGCCCAGCCGGAGGTGATCTTCTCCGCGCATGAACCGGTGGGCGCGCACGCCCGAGGTGCCGCGACCCTTGGCCGGAAACTCCACCAGGTCCGTGAGCTTGATGCTCCCCGACTCGAACCCTTCCAGGGGGGTGTCTCCGGCGGCGAGTGTGACCACCAGGGCAGGGGAGCTCAGCTGCTGCTCCGAGTCTGACGCAGCGTCACTCGCGGAGTCGGTTCCCGTCCCGGCGAGGGCGTCTGCCGGAACCACGGAGAAGCCGATGACCGAATCGCCCTCGGCGAGCTTGATGCCCAGCATGCCTGCAGCGGTGCGTCCCTGGGCCCGGACGAGTCCAGCCTCAAAGTGCAGCAGCTGCGCCCCCGCGGTGATGAAGCAGAGGTGATCGGCGTCGTCGGCGGCGACTGCGGCGCTGATGATCCGGTCCTGGGCGCGCCCCTCGCCCTTGAGTGAGATGACCTCCCAATCGTCTCGATTGAGCGGGTATTCGGGGTTCACGCGCTTGACCCGTCCCTGGGCGGTGCCCAAGGCGATGACCGCATCGAGCGGGACGAAGGCGAGCAGCTCCTCGTTCTTCTCCAGGCGCAGGAAGTCCTTCGCCTTCACACCGTGGGTCAGGTTCACGGCGCCGGAGGACATCTCGATCGCGGGCATGTCCACCACGGGGACCCGGATCATGCGGCCCGTGGAGGTGACTGCGCCGATCTCTCCGCGTGCGGTGGTGGACACTGCGGAGGTCAGCGCGTCGTGCCGGGCGCGTCGGGTGGGATGGACCAGGGTGCTGCGATTCGTGGTCCGAGCCAGCTGACCCGAGGTGGACAGCACGGCCCAGCAGGGCGCATCTGGGATCTGCAGACTGGTGGAGCCGCCCGTCGGACCGGCTTCTGCCGGTGCGGCTGCTGCGGTGGGGGCCGCCTCCGCGTCGAGCAGCTCGGTGCGTCGATCGTCGCCGTACTTGGCGGCCACCTCGTCCAATTCATCGGCGACCAGGCCGCGCAGGCGCTGTTCAGACCCGAGGATGGCTTCGAGCTCGGCGATCTCTGCCTCCAGGCGCTCCTTCTCCTGTTCCAGCTCCAGCGCCGAGTAGCGCGTGAGCTGGCGCAGCCGCAGCTCGAGGATGTGATCGGCCTGGGCCTGGGTGAGGTCGAAGATCTGCATCAGTCGCTGGCGCGCAGCGCCGGTGTCCTCCGCGGCACGGATGATCTGGATGACCTCGTCGATGTCCAGGATGGCGATGAGCAGACCCTTGACCAGGTGCAGGCGGTCCTCACGCTTGCGCAGCCGGTAGGCGCTGCGCCGACGGACCACGTCCAGGCGATGGTCCACGTAGACCTGGAGCATCTCCAGCAGACCCAGCGTGCGGGGCTGACCGTTGACCAGCGCCACGTTGTTGATGCCGAAGGAGTCCTCCAGCGGCGTCTGCTTATAGAGCTGCGCGAGCACCGCCTGCGGGTTGAAGCCCGCCTTGAGTTCGATGATCATCCGCAGCCCGTGCTTGCGATCGGTCAGATCCAGGACATCGGAGATTCCGGTGAGCTTCTTCGCCTGGACGGCGTCCTTGATCTTCTCGATGACCTTCTCGGGGCCGACCATGTAGGGCAGCTGGGTCACCACGATCCCGGTCTTGCGCGCCGAGACCTGCTCGATGGAGACCTTGGCTCGGGTCTTGAAGGAGCCGCGCCCGGTGCGGTAGGCGTCGGCGATGCCGTCCAGTCCCACGATCCGGCCGCCGGAGGGCAGGTCCGGGCCCGGGATGTGGACCATGAGGTCCTCCACCGTGGCCTCGGGGTGCAGGATCAGGTGTTTGGCCCCGTTGATGACCTCGCGCATATTGTGCGGCGCCATGTTCGTGGCCATGCCCACAGCGATTCCCGATGCGCCGTTGACGAGCAGATTCGGGAAGGCGCTGGGGAGCACGCCGGGCTGGGTGAGCTGGTTGTCGTAGTTCGGCTCGAAGTCCACGACGTCCTCGTCGAGGTCTGCGGTCATCGACAGCGCCGCAGCGGTCATCCGCGCCTCGGTGTAGCGCGGGGCCGCAGGCCCGTCGTCGAGAGAGCCGAAGTTGCCATGGCCGTCGACCAGGGGCAGGCGCAGTGCGAAGGGCTGCGCCATGCGCACCAGGGCGTCATAGATCGCGGCGTCGCCATGGGGATGCAGCTTGCCCATCACCTCGCCGACCACGCGCGCGGACTTGACGTGGCCCTTCTCGGGCCGCAGGCCCATGTCCGACATCATGTACAGGATCCTGCGCTGCACCGGTTTGAGCCCGTCCCGTGCGTCCGGCAGCGCGCGCGAGTAGATCACCGAGTAGGCGTACTCCAGGAAGGAGGTCTCCATCTCCGCAGAGACGTCGATGTCGATGATGTTCTTCTCCGGGGTGACCGGGGGAGTCTCGGCGCTCTTGGATTGGCGGGCCATAGCGGGTGAGCTGATCCTGTTTCTGTCGGTGGGCGGGTGCCTGCCAGAGGGCAGTATCCATTGCAGTGACGTGATGGTTAGTCTTGATCCTATGGGCGAGTCACCTCGAACCGGCGGATATCCGGCGCACTGGGAAGCAGATGTCGTGCTGCGTGATGGGGCTGCGGCGCATCTTCGACCGATCAGTCCCCAGGACTCCGAACGGCTGCAACGCATGCATGCGGCGCAGTCCGACTCCTCAATCTACCTGCGTTACTTCACCTTCAAGTCTGCGCTGACGGAGAAGGAGCTCATCCGCTTCACCCAGGTCGACCATGTGGATCGCGTGGCCATGGTGATCCTGCTCGATGAGGAGATCATCGGGGTGGGTGGATTCGACCGGATCGACGACACCAGTGAGGCAGAGGTCTCCTTCAACATCTCGGACAAGCACCAGGGCCGGGGCCTGGGATCGGTGCTGCTGGAGCACCTGGCGGCCGCAGGGCGCGAACGCGGGCTGGAGCGCTTCTCTGCGGAGGTGCTGCCGGAGAACCGCAAGATGCTGACCGTCTTCTCGGAGGCGGGGTATGAGACCCAGCGGCGCTTTGAAGACGGGGTGGTCATGCTCGAGTTCCCCATCGACCCCACGGAGAAGTCCCGAGCGGTGATGGAGGCTCGCGAGCACCGTGCCGAGTCACGCAGCGTGGCCGAGCTCCTGGCCCCGGAGCAGGTGGCCGTCATCGGTGCTTCCCGCGAGTACGGGTCGGTGGGCTACCACCTGGTTCAGAACCTCATCGAGGGTCATTTCACCGGAGGGGTCCACTCTGTCAACCCTGAGGCCTTCGAGGTCGGGGGAGTCCAGGCCTCCGCCTCGCTGGCCCATATCAAGCAGCAGATCGACCTCGCCGTGGTCGCGGTTCCGGCCGAGCAGCTGGCCGAGGTCGTCGCCGATTGTGGCCGCAACGGTGTCAAGGGGATCCTCGTGGTCACCGCCCCCGAGCTCGGAGCCCAGGCTGAGGAGCAGGATCATCGCCCCTTCGATCAGCGTGAGCTGGTGCGACTGGCCAGGCGGTGGGGGATGCGCGTGATCGGGCCCGCCTCGGTGGGTCTGATGAACACCGATCCGGATGTCTCGCTGAACGCCTCGCTGTCACCGACCATGCCGCTGCGCGGCGGGGTGGGTCTGTTCAGCCAGTCGGCGTCGATCGGGGTCTCGCTCTTCGCCCAGGCCAACCGGCGTGAGCTTGGCCTCTCCTCGGTGATCTCCGCCGGCAACCGGGCCGATCTCTCCGGCAATGACGCGATGCAGTACTTCGAGGATGATGACTCCACCCGCGCGGTCGGGGTCTACCTCGAGAGCTTCGGCAACCCGCGCAAGTTCTCCCGGATCGCGCGGCGGCTCTCGCGGACCAAACCCGTGGTGGTCGCCAAGTCAGACGTGATGGGGCGCAGCCTACCCCCGGGGCATGAGGTGCGCACCACCCGCGCCCCGATGGGAGCCGTGGATTCGATGCTGGAGCACTCCGGCGTGATCCAGGTGGGCAACCACGACTCGCTCATGGACGTGCTCCAGGTGCTGGCCACCCAGCCGCTGCCCGGCGGTGATCGGATCGGGATCCTGTCGAATTCTCCGTCCATGGGCAGGATCCTTGCCGATACGGCCGAGACTCTGGGGCTCACGGCCGTTCGTGTCGTCGGAGATCTGGACCTCGACCTTCCCCGCGCGGCCGCCGACGCCGCGCTGGCCGGGGCGCTGGAGGAGCTCTTCATCGCCGAGGACATCGACGCCGTCGCGCTGTGTCTGCAGCCGGCCGTGACCGGCGAGCACTACGACCACAGCCGGCTCATCTCACAGACCGCCCGGCAGCACACCAAACCGATGGTGGCCTCCTGGATCGGAGTCCTCGACGCGAGCGTGCCGCTGAACCATATCGGCAACGCCGCCCTGGTGATCGAGGACGGCTCGCTGCAGCAGGGGTTCCCGGTGTTCTCCTCGCCCGAGCGGTCCCTGGTGGCCCTGGCGAAGATCGTGCGTTACCAGCGCTGGCGTTCTGCCGGCATCGGCGAGGCCTACGTGCCGAAGGGCCTGGAGGGGACCGCCGCCTCGCGCCGCGGGGACGAGCTGCTGGACGGCTGGCTCGACGGCGTCCAGGGCGCTCAGCTCGAATCGCTGGACGCGGATCGCTGTGCGGAGCTGCTCGGGGTCTACGGCATGTCGATGCTGCGTTCGGTCGCGTTCTCCACCGAGGAGGAGGCGCTGGCTGCGGCTGAGGCGCTGGGCTACCCGGTGGCGGTGAAGTCGACCAACACCTATCTGCGTCACCGGCTCGACCTGGGCGGGGTCCAGCTCAACATCGAGGACCCCGAGGGGCTGCGACGCGCGATCGCGGAGATGCGTCATGTGCTGGCCGACTACGGCGCCGCCGGGCTGGAGCTGCAGTCGATGGCCCCTGCCGGTCAGGGCTGCGTGGTCCGCGCGATCGAGGATCCGCTGATGGGCCCGGTCGTCTCCTTCGGGCTCTCCGGGGACGCCGTGGAGCTGCTCGACGACTGGGCGCACGCGGTGCCCCCGCTCACGGATCAGGACCTGCGCGGCCTCGTGCGTCGCCCCCGCGCCGCCAAGCGGCTCTTCGGGTACAAGGGCGTCCCCGCGGTGGACATCGCAGGGCTGGAGGACACGCTGCAGCGCGTGGCCATGCTCAAGGACAACCACCCGCAGGTGGCGTCGCTGGAGCTGACCCCGGTGCTGGCCTCACCCGAGGGCGTTCAGGTGCTGCATGCGGCGATCGAGATCGCGAACCCGGAGCAGCGCACGGATTCCGCCCGCCGCGCGATCAGCCGCTACTGAGGGCTCAGAGCACGCTTCCGGTGAACTGGATGTGCTCGCGCAGCCTCTCCAGGCCCTCGTCGATGCTGACCCGTGGTGTCCAGTCCAGCGCCTGCTGGGTGGTGCGCTGGTCGAACCAGTGCGCGGTGGAGAGCTGCTCGGCGAGGAACTTCGTCATCGGCGGCTCATCGGCCCGTGGACCGGCGATCCGCTCACTGAGTCCCCAAAGGCGTTCGACGACGGCGCCGGCGCCCTTCGCGAGTCCGGGTGTCAGTCGCAGCCGAGGCGCGGGCGCGCCCCCTGCGGCGGCTATCCCGGTGATCAGCTCGCCGATGGGGCGGGGCTCACCATTGGTGAGCACCAGGCGCTGCCCGGCGATCTGCGGCAGCCGGCGCAGCCCCGCGAGGAAGGCGTCCACGGCGTTGTCGATGTAGAGGGTGTCGACCAGGGCCGCACCTGAGCCCAGTATCGGCATGCGTCCCGAGCGGGCCCGCTCGATGATGCGGCTGGTGAGCTGTCCATCTCCCGGGCCCCAGACCAGGTGCGGTCGCAGGACCAGGACATTCAACCCGCTCGCGCCACGGGCCTCGGCGATCAGCTCCGCCCGGGCCTTGGTCTGCGCATAGCTTCCGACCGCCCCGCGGGGATCGGCCTGGCTTGCTCCGGCCCCGACGAGCGAGACCCCGGCGTGAGCCACCGAGGGCGAGGAGACATGCAGGAAGTCGGTGACACCGCTGGACTGCGCCGCGTCCAGGAGGCGCTGGGTGCCGCGGACGTTGACCTCGAGAAAGTCCTCGTGCGCACCCGAGACCGAGACCTTGGCCGCCATATGGATCACAGCGTCCTGATCCTGTGTGGCTCGCGCCACCGCTGCCGGATCGGCCAGTGAACCGCGGATCTCTCGAACGCCGTCCAGCGCCGAGGCGCGGCGCTGCAGCACGGTGACGAAATAGCCCTCCGCGACCAGGCGCTGCGCCACGCTGCGCCCGAGCAGCCCGGAGGCGCCGGTGACCAGGACGCGGGCGCCGGGTTCGATGAATCGGGTCACGGGGTGCCGACCTTCTCCCCGGCGAGCACCTGCTCGGCCCAGCCGGCGAGACGGGTGCGGTCGATCTTGGAGTTGTGCCGCACATCGGTGGGCAGCTCATCGAGCACCAGCACCGCGGCGATCTGGATCTCCGGGACGGTGGCGCGCACCCGTGCGGCGAAGGAGACCCCTGCCACCGGGGAGCGACCAGCGCGCAGGGGGATCCGCTCGGACTTGGGCTCGGACTCGGGCTCGACGATCACCACGACTGCCTGGGTGCCCTGTGGTCCCACGGGCACGGCTGCGCTCCGGGCGACCTCGGACAGCGCATCCACCGGGGTCTCCACGGTGCCGGGACCGATCGGGCCCGCGGCGGTGGTGAGCACATGCTGCAAGCGTCCTTCGATCCAGAGCCGTGACTCGGCATCGAAGTGGCCGATGTCATTGGTGCGGTGCCAGAGGAGTCCGTCGTGGGTGTCGCGGCGGGAGGTGCGATCGGTGAACCAGAGCCGGTCGTAGCCTGCCTTGAGATGAGCGGCCGAGACGACGATCTCGCCGAGCACGCCCACGGCGTCAGCAGGGTCCACCAGCTCCTCAGCGGGAACGCCGGTGGAGTCCAGCGGGGCCAGGGCGAACCGCACCCCGCGGACCGCGGAGCCCACACAGACCCCGGGCTGTCCCGTGGTCATCGCGTCGAGGACCTCACGGCGTTCGATGTCCGCCTGGAGCAGTCCCTCGGTCATGCCATAGGGGGTATGGATCTCGGCGGCGGGGAAGATGCTCTGGACCGCGTTCAGCAGGTCCGGATGCACGGGTGCGCCGGCCGAGAGCACCAGGGAGATCTCCCCGAGTGCTCGGCGCTGCAGCGCCGAGAGCTCCGCTGCGGTGGCGACCACATTGCGCAGCGCCGCCGGTGAGCCGAAGAACATGCTCGCCCCGCCGGCGAGCGCCGCGTCGGCCACGGCCTGGGCGGTCAACGTGGCGGGCTTCGTCACGGACATCTCCGGAGTGACCGAGGTGGCGCCGATGGCGGGCCCCAGCAGTGCGAACGGGGCGAAGCCCGCGATGAGCGACGCTCCGGGCCTGATGTCGAACTGTTCGACCAGCAGCGCCACCAGGGCCCCGAGGCGCGCATGGGTGTAGACGACGCCCTTGGCAGGGCCGGTGGATCCGGAGGTGAACAGCACCGCCGCCGGGTCGTCGGCGCCGGGTTGCGGCTCGTTCTCCGGAGTCTCACCCTCATGGCGGCTCAGCAGGGATTCCACCGAGGCCACGGTGCCCAGCAGACGCTGACGACGCGCGGTGAGCGTCTGTGCGCTGATGCGCTTGCCCGGCCAGCCGAGGCTGCGGGCCAGGGTGAGCCCAGGCTGGGCTCCGATGATCCAGTCGGGGCGTGCGCTGCGGACCGCTCGGGTCATCCCGCGCACCCCCAGGCCGGCGTCGGCGACCACTGCCACTGCGCCCAGGCGCAGGCAGGCGTAGAGGATCACGGTCAGTGAGTTTCCTGGCTGAACCAGCAGCGAGACACGATCACCGCGACGGACACCGGTTGCGCGCAGACCGACGGCGAGTGCGTCCACCTGCCCGGCGAGTTCCTCCCAGCTCAGCGCCCGGTTGCCGGTGGCGGCGTCCTCGGCGGTGCTCCACGCCTCGGGCTCGGCGGTCATATCGACGACGGCGGCATCCCTGCGGCGCGCGGAGCTGCTCAGCGAGCTGAGCTGCTCGTGCAGCCCCAGGACCGTGCCGGCGGGCTCCGGGCTGCGCAGGCTGTCACGCACCGGACCCGCGGCGGGCTTCGTCGCGGCATCTGAGGCGGGATGCGTCGCCTCCGCAGCGGCGGCATTAGCACCTCCCGCGTCGAAGTGGTCGTCGAGCCAGGTGAACAGCGGGGCGGCGATGTCGCGGTCCTCCACGAGCATGTGCCCGGCACCCTCGAAGCGGTGCAGATCGGCATGTGGGACGCGCGCCTGCAGATCGGCGAGGTAGCGGTCCTGGAACACGGGGTCCTTGGGCCCCCACAGCAGCAGCGTGGGCTTGTCCCACTCGAGCAGCCCGGCCGAGACGTCCTGGAGACATGCGCGGGAGCCGTGTGAGCTCAGTGCCGGGATATCTGCCACGAACCCGCCGATGCCCCCGCGGCCGCTCCGCGAGGTGTACGGGGCGCGATAGGCCTCGCGCACCGCCGCGGGGAGCGTCTCTTCGGCCTGGCCGAGCGTGACGCGCAGGAAAGCCTCTGTGGTGACCGTGGCGGCGGGCAGCGCCGCCGGGGCCATGGCCGCCCGCAGCGCGGCCGGTACGGGTTCATCGGTGGGATGATCCACCGCGGTGTTCAAGGTGATGGCGGCATCGACCTGTCCGCGCTGGCGAACGGCCCAGCCCAGGGAGATCACACCGCCCCAATCGTGTCCCAGCGTGACCAGGGTGGAGGTCTTGACGTCGAGCGCGTCCATCAGCGCGTCGAGGTCACCCAGCCGGGTCTGCAGCTGCCGGTAGCTGGGCGCGTCGGGCGCCGGTGCCACCGGATGCGCCAGCCGCTCGGAGAACCCCATGTCCAGCTGGTCCGGGGCGATGACCCGCCAGGCAGAGCCCTGCGTGGCACGCTCCAGCGAGGCGCTCAGCACAGAGCGCCACAGGTAGGACCAGGTCGGGTTGCCATGCACGGCCAGGATCGTCCCGGTGGGAGTGATCCCTCGGGCGGCCAGCGCCGGCCCGGTGTCCAGCACGTGGAAGGTCCGTGCGCCGTCGTCGGTCTTGGCTCGCACCAGGCGAGACCATTCGGGATCGAGTCCCGGAAAGGCCAGGTCCGCGTCGGGAGCGTGATCGGCGGGCAGCCGGGCGGGGGCGGCCTCGATGGGGGAGAAGCGGGGTCGCAGGCTCACCATTCGATCTCCAGCATCGCGGTGTTCAGCCCGGAGCCCACGCCCATGCAGAGCACGCGGTCGCCACGCTGCAGCCGCTCGGACTCGCGGGCGAGGGTGATCGGCAGCGAGGCGGGTCCCACATTGCCGAGGTCCGGGTAGGTCACGGGCACGCGCTTCTTGTCCAGCTTGGCGGCCTTGACGATGGAGGAGGTGTGCAGCTGGGAGACCTGGTGCGTGATGTAGGAGTCCATGGAGTCCCAGTCGAAGTGCTCCCGGGCATCGGTCCAGGCGTCCATGACCAGCTCCAGTCCGCCGTCGAGCAGACCTCGGGCATCGGTGAACATCCCGTGGTGATCGCCCACGCACAGCGCGTGGTGCTGGGTGGCGGCACGGGTGACTCCGCCGACGATGCGGTGCCCCTCGGGGTGCTGGTCTGCGGGTCCGACGACGGCGGCCGCGGCACCCGAGCCCAGGGTCAGCGAGGCGAACTCCGCCATGAAGTCGTCCCGGGAGGCCATCTTCTCCAGCGAGTTGATCCGCTCGACGGTCGCGTCCTGGACCTTCTTGGCATCCTCGCCGTTGACGATCAGCACATAGGTGGCCTGCCCGGCGTCGATCATCGAGCTCGCCAGAGTGATGGCGTTGACGAAGCCGAGGCAGGCATTGGTGATGTCGAAGTTCATCGCCGAGGTGGGAAGGCCCAGGTCGTGATGGATCCCCACGGCCACCGAAGGTTCCAGATGCTCGCGGGTGACCGAGGTGTTGACCATCATCGAGACCTGTTCGGGTGCGATCCCGGCGGCAGCCAGCGCTCTGCGCCCGGCCTCGACGGTGCCGGCCCGGACGTCGCCCGGCTTGGACCAGTTGCGGCGCGCCTTGACCCCGGCCACGCGATGGAGCAGCCCGGTCGGGAGTTTGAGGCGTTTGAGCGCATCCCCCAGTCGCTTGTCGAGGTCCTTGGACGTGAGGACCTCAGGGGCTTGAACCTCCGTCACAGAGAGGAGGGAAGCGTTGCGGTGATGAAAAGTCGCGTTTCCTGGCACCGGACCAGTATCCCGTATGTGGACCGCGCCCGCGAATCCCTGCACCGGATACCATGGCTCCCATGACTTTCAGCCAGCACGGTTCCGGCGAGAAGCACCGCACCGCCGCCTCCACCTTCTCCCTGAAGGAGGCCATCGAGCGCGGCGGCTTCTATCCCGCTCTGGTGCACCACACGATCACCGAGGCGCTCGACGGACGTGAGGCCACGCATCAGATCGTGCATGTGGACACACATTTCGACATGGAAGAGGTCCACCGTCACATCACCGTGGTGGCGCTGGCCGAGGAGGTCGTCATCGTGGCCCACCTCGACGACCATGACCTCGAGGCTGAGGACGGTCCCGCCTTCGACCACGGGGATTCCCCACATCCAGCGCGTGCCGACACTGTGGCGAGGATCTCCACGGAAGTGGTGCCGGTGAGCCGGATCCGCTCGCTGATCCTCTCCGAGGTGCACAGGCATCCCGAGCATTTCACCCCTGACCGGTCACTGGCCGAGGTCTCTTTGAACCTGACGTGGACCGGTGGGGCGCGCTTCGACAGCTATCCCGCTGACTGCGGGAACCCTGAGTGCGTCGCCGACCATGGCGACACCGGCAGCTGGGTGCCTGAGGACATTGCGCTGCGGATCGCCGCCACGGCTGAAGGTGACACCGCCGTGGACGAGGCGCGCAGCTTCGTGCGGGCGCTGCGCCGCGCCTGCGTCAAGCACGCCCGCTGACGGGGGTCCTCCGATGAGTCTGACCCTGCCGCCGCCGCCGGACTACGAGGGCGCCCACCTGCGCCATGTGATGACCTCTGCCGCCGCCTCCCTGGGCCTGGAGGGATTCGAGAACCGGCTCGGGCTGCCAGCGGCGAACATCACGGTGGTCCTGATGGTGGACGGGCTCGGTGATGCGCTGCTGGCCCGCTACTCGGGCCACGCGCGGTTCATCGCCTCTGCCTGGCGGCAGGCGTCGCGCGCCTCGATCCTCGACGTCGGGGTCCCGACGACGACGGCGGCATCTCTGGCTTCGCTGGGCACCGGAACCACTCCCGGTGAGCACGGCCTGGTCGGCTACGACGTGCTCGCCCCGGAGCTGGACCGGGTGGTCAACATGCTTGGGGGCTGGGACGCGGAGGTGGACCCGGCTCGGTGGCAGCCGCATGCCTCGGTGCTGCGGCGCGCCGCGTCCGCCGGCGCCTCCGTGCTCACCGCCTCGCGACCGAAGTTCGCGGAGTCCCAGCTGACCCGGGCGGTGCTCTCCGGCGGTGACTTCACCGGGTCAGCGCGCATGGACGCCCGGTTCACGCGCACCGCGGAATGGATCGCCCAGCAGCGCCCCGCCAAGGGAGCGGTGCGGCAGGGTCCCGCGCCCACGCAGCTCATCTATCTCTATGTGGATGAGCTGGACAAGACAGGTCACCGCTACGGCGTCGACTCTCCGCAATGGCTCTCCATGCTCGAGATGCTCGACGCCGAGGCGCAGCGGTTCACGGCTGATCTGGCCCGGCGCTACGGAGACCAGGCATCGGTGCTGCTCACAGCCGATCACGGGATGGTGGACATCGCCCCCGAGCGCCGCATCGACTTCTCAGCGCGTGAAGACCTGCTTGCAGGAGTGCGGCACACCGGCGGCGAACCACGACTGGTCCAGCTCTACGCGCAGTCGGAGACCGAGCCCGGCGACATCGCCGCCGCGTGGAATGAGGAGTTCGGGGACCGCGCCTGGGTGCTCACCAAGGCTCAGGCCTGCGAGGCCGGGTGGTTCGGTCCGGTCCAGGAGCGGGTCTCCGGCAGGATCGGGGACGTGCTGGTCGCAGCGTACAGCGATATCGCGCTCTATCACGCAGACCGGGTGGGCGCTGGACCGTTGGAGATGGTCGGGCAGCACGGCTCGCTCACCGAAGCCGAACGTCGTGTGCCGCTGGTGCAGCTCGCCGGAGCGTAGTTCAGCTTTCCACGGGGGGTCAGTCGTTCTTCGAACCGAAGAGGATGTCGTCCCACTTCGGCATGTTCGCACGCCGGGGAGCAGGCTTTCGGCGTGGCTTCACCGCCGCCTCTTCGCTGAGCTGCGGATCTCCGCCGGAGGCCTCGGGCCGCTCGGCGGACGCAGAAGCAGCATCATCGCCCGGATGCGCCGCGGGGGAGGACTGTGTCTGGTCATAGGCGAAGCCCCAGGCATCGACCCCGCTCTCTGCGGCGTCCTCACCGGGAGCCGCCGGGGCGTCCTCGGGACCCGAGGGCTCCGCACCGTGGGCTGAGCCCTCTTCGAGCGAATCGTGTCCGCTGTCCTCGGGAACGGAACCCTCGTCGACATTCTTCTGACTCGCGCCGTCGTCGGCGACAGGGCGAAGCCGTGGAAGCGGGACGGTGGAGTGCTCCTCACCCTCGTCTCGAGCCGGGCCGCTCCTGAAGCCGCCGTCCGTACCGCGATCCTGCGGGTCCGGGCGATTGAGCATCAGCGCGAGGCGGTCATCTGCCTCCGCGTCTGCGCCGAGACGCTGGCCGCGGCGCGCCCGAAGCACTTCCAGGAGGTCCTCGTGCTCGTGTCCCTCGCCGCGCGGTGCGGGCTCTCCGCCGCGGGGCGGAGAGCCGGCGAAGCGTCCTGCGGCGACGGTGGAGCTGCGTTCAGCCGTCCGTGCATGGTCCGGGTCGGAGCTGCCGCGGGACTGGCGGGCGCTGCCCGAGGGGGAGTGCGTGACATCCGAGCCTCGTGTCTGACTGCGGGACCCGCGCCCGGAGTCCTCCACGTTGAAAGGGGTGTCGACGGCGGTGAGTCGACGCGCGCGGGAGCTCTGGTCGCTCTGGGACGCGTCAGATCCCAGGATGCTCAGCGACTCCGCCCATCGATTGGCTGCACGCAGGTGACGGGTCTCCGCCTGGAAGACCCATTCGGCGGGCGGCTTGAGCCCGATGCCCGGACCATGCGTCGTCGACGAGTCGACGTCGAACTCGCAGGTGATCTGCCAGAGCCCATCCTCACGGCGCCAGGCATCCCAGCTGACCGTGGACAGGTCCACGTCCATCGCACGGAGCCGGACCTTGACCATCGCGGCCAACGTTGCCGGAGCATCCCCAAAGGCCACCCGGTGGGCCTCGGCGGCCGAGGCAGGTGCGACATGCGTCGTCTGCGCACGCTGGGCCATGTACGCTCGCTCGGCCTGGACCGGCCCTGCGTAGCGCTCGACATGAGCGGTGCTCAACCCGGAGGCCGCCACCACCTGCTCCACGGTCGCGCCTGAGCGCAGGCGTGCCTGGATCTCTCGGGGGCTCAGCGGCTGGGTGGAGAGGCCTGATCTGGTGGGTCGCACGGTCGGCCGGGCTGCGGCCTGGCGCAGCGCCTCGTCCACCGTCAGCGCGAACTCATGACCCGAGTCGTCGGAAAGGATGAGCTGCGGATCGTTCTCCCCTTCATTGACCCCGACGATGCGCAGGTGCTGCATTTGGGCTTCCTCCGAAGAACGAGCTGGTGGTTATTCGGGCCACTGTATCGCGGTGGGGTTCAAAAGCGACCGAACTGCTCAACCACTCCTGGAAGGATTGCCTTGCCGCGCTTCTCATGACATTGTGTGGTCCTTGCTCGAGGCGCAGCCGCGTCCGACGAGTGCCCCAACGTGTCCCACAGTGCTTTGCAGGTCCGCCCAGGCGCCCATCTTCGCCGCGCGGATCCGGCTCGATGTCCGACCCAGATCGCCATATGTCAGCCCAGGGCTCAAACGGCGGGACAGGATTTGGTCCTGGGGTCCGGATGGGACACAATCTGTCCGACCAGAATTTCCCACGTGTGCTGCGGGACGGGCGTCAGTCCGCTCCGACAGGGGCCACGCCACAGGGAAATCGCGCTCACTCAGCTTCCCCACGAAGCCGTTCATCGAGCGCTTCGATCTCAAGAATTCGGAGTGTGGAGCACCTCTTATGGCAACTGATTACGACGCGCCGCGGAAGAACGACGACGAGACCAGCGAAGATTCGATCGAAGAGCTGAAGAACCGCAACACCTCGCGTCAGTCCTCCGTGGTGGACGAGGATGAGACCGAGGCAGCGGAAGGGTTCGAGCTCCCCGGAGCCGACCTTTCCGACGAAGAGCTGCAGGTCCGCGTGCTGCCAGCGCAGTCCGATGAGTTCACCTGCTCCTCCTGCTTCCTGGTGCGTCACCGCTCCCAGGTCGCTCGCGAGGAGAACGGGATGTTCTTCTGCAAGGACTGCGAGGGCTGACCCGCCCCCAGCGCACCTGCTTCCTGGACCCTGAGCGACCCCACAGTCGGTCGAGACTCAGCGGTGAGCGGAGGTGGTGACCGGGTCGCAGTCGATCCGGTTCACTCGAAACTGACGCCGTGCTCTTGCACGGGCTCTCTTGAGCCCAGTGCCGAGAGCACGGCGTTCGGCTTTCTGGTAGAGAAGATCCAATACGGCGTCGCGTCCTGGGGGTCGAGGATCTGCACGGTGACGACGGGGCCGATCCAGCCCCGGATGCACTGGTAGGAGCTCGCATCGAAGCCTGGGCCGAGCTGCTCCCGGGCGGCATCGCCGGTGTGGGCCACGATCTTGCCGAGATGGACCCGCTGGATCCGGGCCCGCCCCACGCGAAGCCACCCTTCGGAGACCTCGACGCGCGGGGTGGTGATGACCAGCCCGAAGATCACCAGCGCGATTCCGATGACCGCGGTGATCAGCCCGAAGGTCACACTGATCGGGAAGAAGATCAGGGAGATCGAGGCCCCCAGCAGCACGCCGGCGACCCACAGCCACCAGGCCGGCCACAGCTTCTCGCTGTACGCGGGAACCTGCTCCGCGTGGGAGGACGCTTCAGCACTCAGACCACTCGTGTCACTCATACCACTATCGTCGCATGTCCGGCGGACCTCTCGGGTCGAGCCCGAAGGTAGACTCAGGGCTGTGAATCGCATCTCAGTCCCCGTCAGACAGCTGGACCCCGGCTTGAGCCTGCCGCTCTACTCCCACCCCGGCGATGCCGGCGCAGACCTGCTCAGTGCAGAGCAGTTCACCCTTGCGCCGGGTGAGCGCCGTCTCGTGCCCACAGGCATCGCACTGGCGCTGCCGCACGGCTGGGTCGGCCTCGTGCACCCGCGCAGCGGCCTCGCCGTTCGCCACGGCGTCACCGTGCTGAACGCACCGGGGACTGTCGACGCTGGGTATCGTGGTGAGCTCAAGGTATGCCTGCTCAACACGGACCGCCACGAGGCGGTCCACTTTGAGCGCGGTGACCGGATCGCCCAGCTGGTTCTGCAGCAGGTCGATCAGGCCGACTTCATGCCCGTGGCCGATCTGGACGCCAGCGCCCGCGGTGCCGGCGGCTTCGGCTCCACCGGGCGATAGACCAGCCGAGAACCTACCAGGAGGACAGGCATGCTCTTCGGCAAGAAGAAGACAGCAGGATCGAAGGACGCGACCGAAGAGGTCAGCGCGCCCACCGACACAGCGGCGGCCGCAACCGATGGTGCCGCCCCCGCAGCGGCTTCTCCGGAGGAGTCGGACGCGAGCACGGTCGAGCTGCACGGGCCCCGGGACTTCAGCGAGATCGACTCGAAGAAGGGCTACCTCGACTTCGGTGCACTGCTGATTCCGGCGGCGAAGAACCAGCAGGTCCGCCTGGACATCGACCAGAAGACCAAGCGCGTCGTCGCGCTGACCATCATGGTGGAGCAGGCCAGCATCCAGGTCCAGCCCTTCTCGGCGCCCAAGTCGGGCGGCACCTGGAATGAGGTGCTCGAACAGATCCAGGACTCCGTGATCAAGCAGAACGGCAAGGTCAAGCAGGTGGACGGGCGCTTCGGCAAGGAGCTTGCCGCCCGCGTGCCGACAGTTCTCAAGGATGGGCGCAAGGGCTGGCGCGTGGCGCGCTTCATCGGATTCGAGGGCCAGCGCTGGTTCCTTCGCGGCGTCGTAGGTGGCCGTGGAGCGATCGACGCCTCCGCCGCCCGTGCTGTGGAGGAGCTCTTCTCCAAGATCGTCGTGGTCCGCGGAGACGATCCGCTGCCCCCGCGCGAACTTCTCAGGCTGCAGCCCCCGGAGGGCGCCAAGCGGGTCGCCGTTCCGCGCAACCGGGCACAGCGGCGCGATGACGCCCCCAGTCCCAACCCGGCGGCAGCCCCGGTCAGCAATGACACCTGATTCCCACGGGCAGCACCGCCCGCGTCAGGTCTCGCGAGACGGTGAGATGCAGCTCAAGAGCGCAGCCGGGTCTCGGGTCAGGACCACCTCCGACGGTTCCCTGGACGTGATGGCCTCCGTCGGGGGAGTCCGCGGCCTCATCGAGAGCTCGCTTCCCTCGGTGGCCTTCCTGGCGGCCTTCCTGGTGACCGAGGACCTCATGGCCTCGCTGATCGGCTCCGTCGCCGTCGGCGTGGCCTTCGCCGTGGTGCGTGTGGTGCAGAAGGGCTCACTGGTCCAATCGCTGGCTGGGCTCATCGGTATCCTGATCTGCGCCTTCGTCGCCTACCGCTCCGGCGACGCCCGTGACTTCTATGCCTGGGGCTTCCTGATCAACGCCGGCTACCTGCTGGCCTTCCTGGTCTCGATCCTCGTCAGGTGGCCGTTCCTGGGCCTGCTCTTCGGCATCGTGCGCGGAGAGGCCTTCGAGTGGCGCAAAGACCCGGTGCGTCGTCGCCGCTACGCCCTGGCCACCTGGATCCTGCTCGCCGTCCCGGGGCTCCGTCTGCTGGTGCAGCTTCCGCTGTACCTGGCCGACGACGTCGCAGGACTCGGCACCGCCCGCCTCGTCATGGGCATCCCGCTCTACGCGCTGGCCCTGTGGGTCGGCTGGATGATCACCCGTCCTGCCGTTGCGCCGCCCGCCGGGCCGACCGAGCCGGCAGAACCCGCAGAGCAGACCGAGCCCGCAGGTGATTCGCCGCGCACCGAGGGGAGCAGCTGAGGCAGCCATGACGCAGACACTGACGCTTGACATCGGTCCGATGGCGCACGGCGGCCACTGTGTGGCCCGCCACGAGGGCAGAGTCGTCTTCGTGCGGCACGCGATTCCCGGGGAGACGGTCCGCGCGCGCGTCACCGAAGGTGGCCCCGGAGCGAAGTACTGGCGCGCCGACGTCGTCGAGGTGCTGAGTCCCTCGGACTATCGACGGCGGCACATCTGGAAGCTCGCGGACTCGCTGCGCGCCCACGAGAATGACCGTCTGCCGGTCGGGGGCGCCGAGTTCGGGCACATCACCGATCAGCATCAGCGTCGGCTCAAGGCTCAGGTCTTCCGAGACACGATGCAGCGCATCGGGGGGTTCTCCACCCATGACCAGCATCTGAAGCTGGCGACCGGAGACGGAGAGCTGCATGTGGAGGATGTCCTCTCCGAGGGCCCTTATCACGGGCTGCACTGGCGAACTCGGGTGAGCTTCGCGGTGAGCGCCGAGGGTGCGCTGAGCATGAAGCCGCACCGGAGCAACGAACTGATCGAGCTGCGCGGCATGCCGCTCGCCGTGGACTCGATCCACGAGAGCGGCATCTTCGGGTGGAGCTTTCTCGGCGCCGAGCGCGTGGACGCCGTCGCGGCGGCCGCCGGTGCCGAGGTGACGCTGCTGGTCCAGGCCCGCGCCGGGCTCACCGAGGCGCAGCGCGAGGACCTCTGCTCGCGGCTGCTTCAGCTCCACCACCGCGAGCCGGGAATCGCCAACATCGTGCTGGTGACCCCCGAGCCTGAGCCGACCCCCGCCCGCGGACGAGGGCGAAACACTCCGGGCCGCAGGGGGCGCGGCGGAAGAGCGCGTCCCGCCGCCGGCCAGGATGCGTCGACGGATCCCAGCCCCGCCGCCCCGCGCCGAGCCAGCTACGAGGTCCTCGCCGGGTCGCGAACGATCACCGAGCCGCTTCCGCTGGGCGGGTCGCAGGGCGCCACCTCCTCGGTCCAGGTCCAGCCCGAGGACTTCTGGCAGATCCACCGCAATGCCCCGTCGGCCCTGGTGGCCGCGGTCCACGCCATGGCAGACGTGCCGGCAGGAGCACGCGTGGCTGACCTCTACGCCGGTGCAGGGCTGTTCACCGCCTGGGCCGCGCAGCTCACCGGGGAGGCAGGATCGGTGCTCAGCGTGGAGGGTGCCCCGGGGTCCAGCCGCAGCGCTCAGGCGCTGTTCGCGCAGACGCCACACGTGGAGGTCGTCCAGTCCTCCGTGGAGCGCGTGGGCGAGCGGCTTCGTGACCGCGACATCATCGTCCTCGACCCACCGCGAGCCGGAGCGGGGGAGCAGGTGATCGCGTCGCTGGACGCCACAGCTGCCCGGGAGATCGTCTATGTCTCCTGCGAGCCGTCCTCCTTCGCTCGGGATGCGAAATCGCTGCTGGCCCGCGGATGGCAGCTGGGAGACCTCAGGGTCTTCGATCTGTACCCGAACACCCACCATATGGAGTCTGTCGCGCTGTTCACCCGGTCTCGCCGCAGGTGAACAGCCTGGGCGTGGCTGCACGGCGTCAGGACTCCGCTGACATGACGGGCATCACAGAAATCTGAAAGAGTAGAATATAACCCGATTCATCGGTCCGGATATTGACCTGTCCGGGACGGCACGACTGGCAACTACAGAGGAGTCCCGCGTGAAAAATGTGGACAGCTATGGGGCCAAGGGCGCACTCAGCGTCGATGGCACCGACTACGAAATCTTCCGACTCAACGCTGTGGAGGGGGCCGAGACCCTTCCCTACAGCCTGAAGGTCCTGCTGGAGAATCTCCTCCGCACCGAAGACGGCGCAAATGTGACCGATGAGCACATCAAGGCGCTCGCCCAGTGGGACGAGAACGCTCAACCGGACACCGAGATCCAGTTCACCCCCGGACGTGTGCTGATGCAGGACTTCACCGGCGTCCCCTGCGTCGTGGACCTGGCGACCATGCGTGAGGCCGTGAAGGAGCTCGGCGGCAAGCCTGAGCAGATCAACCCGCTGGCTCCTGCCGAGATGGTCATCGACCACTCGGTGCAGATCGATTCCTTCGGCAATTCTGACTCCATGGAACGCAACATGGACATCGAGTACCAGCGCAACGGCGAGCGGTACCAGTTCCTGCGCTGGGGCCAGACGGCCTTCGACGACTTCAAGGTCGTCCCCCCGGGCATGGGCATCGTCCACCAGGTCAACATCGAGAACCTGGCGCGGACCATCATGACGCGAGAGGTCGACGGCGCGCTGCGCGCGTACCCCGACACCTGCGTGGGCACTGACTCGCACACCACCATGGAGAACGGCCTGGGCGTGCTGGGCTGGGGCGTGGGCGGCATCGAGGCCGAGGCCGCGATGCTCGGCCAGCCCATCTCGATGCTGATTCCGCGCGTGGTCGGCTTCAAGCTCAGCGGCTCCATCCCCGCGGGTGCCACCGCCACCGACGTGGTGCTCACCATCACCGAGATGCTGCGCGAACACGGCGTCGTCGGCAAGTTCGTCGAGTTCTACGGCGAAGGCGTGGCGGCGGTGCCGCTGGCCAACCGCGCGACCATCGGCAACATGTCGCCGGAGTTCGGCTCCACCGCGGCGATGTTCCCGATCGACCAGGTGACCATGGACTACCTGCGCCTGACCGGGCGGACCGAGGATCAGCTCGCTCTGGTCGAGGCCTATGCCAAGGAACAGGGCATGTGGCACGATCCCTCCCGCGAGCTGCGCTTCTCCGAGTACATGGAACTCGACCTCTCCACCGTGGTGCCCTCGATCGCCGGGCCGAAGCGCCCGCAGGACCGGATCGAGCTGACCGACGCCAAGCAGCAGTTCCGCAAGGACATCCACAACTACGCGGAGGCCTCGCAGGCCAACGGCCACGTGGATGAGACCTCCGAGGAGTCCTTCCCGGCCTCCGACGCGCCCTCGCACTCGGCGACGGACGAACAGTCCGCCACCGACAAGCCGCGAGAGACCTCGGGCGCACACGCCAGCGGCCGCCCGTCGAACCCGACCCCGGTCTCGATGCCCGATGGACGCGAGTTCGAGCTGGATCACGGGGCAGTCTCCATCGCCTCGATCACCTCCTGCACCAACACCTCCAACCCCAACGTCATGCTCGCCGCCGGCGTGCTGGCGCGCAACGCCGTGGAGAAGGGGCTCGCCAGCAAGCCGTGGGTCAAGACCTCGCTCGCTCCGGGCTCGAAGGTGGTCACCGACTACTACGAGAAGTCAGGCCTGACCGAGTACCTGGAGAAGATCGGCTTCTACCTGGTCGGCTATGGCTGCACCACCTGCATCGGCAACTCGGGTCCGCTGGAGGAGGAGATCTCCCAGAAGATCCAGGAGCAGGACCTTGCTGTCACCTCCGTGCTCTCCGGAAACCGCAACTTCGAGGGACGCATCAACCCCGATGTGAAGATGAACTACCTGGCCTCCCCGCCGCTCGTGGTGGCCTACGCGCTGGCCGGCACGATGGACTTCGACTTCGAGAACGAGGCCCTGGGTCAGGACGGTGACGGCAAGGACATCTACCTCGCTGACATCTGGCCGGACCCCATGGAGGTCGAGAAGATCATCGAGGAGTCGATCGACACCGAGATGTTCACGTCCAAGTACGCGACGGTCTTCGACGGAGACCACCGCTGGCAGGAGCTGGAGACCCCCGAGGGCTCCACCTTCGCCTGGGACGAAAAGTCCACGTACGTGCGCAAGCCCCCCTACTTCGAGGGCATGACGCTGGAGCCGGACGCGGTCACCGACATCGAGGGCGCTCGGGTGCTGCTCAAGCTCGGCGATTCGGTCACCACCGACCACATCTCGCCGGCGGGCTCCTTCAAGTCCGACACCCCTGCCGGGCGGTACCTGCTGGAGAACGGAGTGGAGCGCAAGAACTTCAACTCCTACGGCTCCCGCCGAGGCAACCACGAGGTCATGATCCGCGGCACGTTCGCGAACATCCGCATCAAGAACGAGCTCCTCGACGGCGTGGAGGGCGGCTACACCCGCGACTTCACCCAGGAGGGCGCCCCGCAGGAGGCCGTCTACGACGCGGCGATGAACTACCAGGAGGCGGGCACTCCGCTGGTGGTCCTGGGCGGCAAGGAGTACGGCTCCGGATCCTCGCGCGACTGGGCCGCCAAGGGCACCAGCCTGCTCGGTGTGAAGGCGGTCATCACCCAGTCCTTCGAGCGGATCCACCGTTCGAACCTCATCGGCATGGGTGTGCTCCCGCTGCAGTTCCCCGCGGGCGAGTCTGCCGAGACGCTGGGTCTGGACGGCTTCGAGACCTACTCGATCTCCGGGGTGACCGAGCTCAACGAGGGCACCACGCCGAAGACCGTGAAGGTCACCGCGGTCAAGGACAACGGTGATGAGGTCAGCTTCGACGCCGACGTGCGCATCGACACCCCCGGCGAGGCCGACTACTACCGCAACGGCGGCATCCTGCAGTACGTGCTGCGTCAGCTCGCCAAGCAGTAGAGCAGCTGAGCCCAGGCGTCTTCGCGCCTGAGCGACCCTGTGAGGAAGGGGCGTCTCGACCTGTCGGTCGGGGCGCCCCTTCCTCTGTCTCGCCCGTGCGTCTCACCTGCGCGTCACGCGCACGGGTGCACCCGGGCAAAGCGAACCGCGCGAGGTAGACTCGGTCCATGAGTATTCTGCAGACCATCACGTCTCCGCAGGAGCTGTCCAAGCTCACCGACGAGCAGATGGAGAGGCTCTCCGCGGAGATTCGGCAGTTCCTCATCGCCAATGTCTCCAAGACCGGCGGACACATGGGGCCGAACCTCGGCGTGGTCGAGCTGACGCTGGCGATCCACCGCGTCTTCGACTCACCACGTGACTCGATCATCTTCGACACCGGCCACCAGTCCTACGTGCACAAGCTCGTCACCGGACGTCAGGACTTCTCCACCCTGCGTCAGGCGGGCGGCATCGCCGGCTATCCGGACCGCTCCGAGTCGGTGCACGACATCGTCGAGTCCTCCCATGCGTCCTCCTCACTCTCCTGGGCGGACGGAATCTCCAAGGCCCGAGTGCTGGCGGGGGAGAGCGACCGCTGCGTCATCCCGGTGATCGGGGACGGTGCGCTGACCGGCGGCATGGCCTGGGAGGCGCTGAATAACATCGCTGCGGACAAGAACCGCCGGGTCGTCATCGTGGTCAACGACAACGGCCGCTCCTACGCTCCGACCGTGGGCGGACTCGCGAACCAGCTCGGCCGGCTGCGGCGTGGCTTCCTGGACAAGGTCCGCACACACCGCACCTACGAGACGGTGATGGACGGCACCAAGCACCGGCTGCAGAACGGCGGCCCGGTCGGTCAGATGGTCTACCGCAGCCTGCATGCTGCGAAGAAGGGTGCCAAGGACTTCTGGTCCCCGCAAGGGCTCTTCGAAGATCTTGGGATGAAGTACATCGGTCCGGTGGATGGTCATGACCAGGGTGCGCTGGAAGAGGCCCTCACGGACGCGAAGAACTATGGCGGCCCGGTGATCGTCCATGCACTCACCGAGAAGGGTCGCGGATATGCCCCGGCCCGCGCCGACGAGAATGATCAGTTCCACGCCGTCGGGGTGATCGATCCCGAGACCGGGGAGCCGGTGCACCGCGGGGGAGCCCGGTCCTGGACCTCCGTCTTCGAGGAGGAGATCACCGCGATCGCCGACGAGCGGGAGGACATCGTGGCGCTGACCGGTGCCATGACGATCCCCGTGGGCCTGCGCAGCCTGGCGCAGAAGCACCCTGAGCGGGTCTTCGACGTCGGCATCGCCGAGCAGCACGCACTGACCTCCGCGGCCGGTCTCGCCTTCGGCGGGCTCCACCCGGTCGTGGCGATCTATGCCACCTTCCTCAACCGCGCCTTCGACCAGCTGCTGATGGATGTCGCGCTGCACCGAGCCGGTGTCACCGTGGTCCTGGACCGGGCAGGCGTCACCGGACCCGACGGTCCCAGCCACCACGGCATGTGGGACCTGTCGCTGCTGCAGATCGTGCCTGGACTGCAGATCGCCGCTCCCCGTGACTCCACCCGACTTCGCGAAGAGCTCCGTGAGGCCGTCGCGGTCCACGACGCCCCCACCGTGCTGCGCTTCTCCAAGGGCTCGGTCAACGGAGAGATCGAGGCGCTCGAGCGCCTCGAGGACGGCGTGGACGTGCTGTGGCGCTCCACGACCAGCTCCGAGGCCGAGACGGCCTACTCCCACGACGTGCTCATCGTCTCCGTGGGAACGATGGCCGAGCTCTCCCTTGATGTCGCCCAACGGCTCTCCGATCAGGGCATCAGCGCGACCGTCGTCGACCCGCGCTGGGTGCTTCCGGTTCCGGAGTCAGTGGTCTCCCTGGCCGCTCGTCACCGCACCGTCATCTGCATCGAAGACGGGGTCAAGGCTGGCGGTGTGGGATCACGCATCCGGCAGAGCATGCGCGAGGCAGGCGTGGACACCGGCCTCAACGAAGTCGGTCTTCCGGTGGAGTTCCTCGCTCACGGCAGCCGCACCGAGGTGCTGGCTCGGGTCGGACTGACCGCGCAGCAGATCACCCAGGACGCCGTCGGCCAGGTGCTCGGCACCAAGGTTCCCTACGCACGTCCACTGCCGGGTGAGACCTTCCCCACCGGACAGATCCCCAGTCTCCGCATTCGAAAGGCCTGACCTTGCTCACCCTGTACCGCCGAGAAGAACAAGCCTGGACCTACCGCGAAGCATGGTTCGACGAGACCGCGCAGGAGTTCGTCATCCACCATGGAACGCTCGGCGCCAACGGCAAGATCACCGCCGAGAAGGCAGACTCCGAGGAAGCTGATCAGCTGCTGGAGAGCTTCCAGGCGCAGTGCCGCGAAGATGGCTTCGACGAGGCCCCGGCGGAATCGCTCACCGAACTTCGACTGATCTACCCGCTGAAGGCAGGGCAGCCCAGCTCCTCCGAGGCACGCAACGTCCAGACGGTGCATCGCGAGGTGCTTGCAGTGCTCGCCTGGCGTGGACTGGGTGCGCTCGGTGATCCAGAGGTGGAGGCTCAGGAGAGCGGGCACGCCAGCGTGATGCGGTTCTCCACCCTGCACCAGGGCAAGGCCCGCGATGCTGTGAAGTCCGCCGTCCGCGGCTCAGACGTGCCCGCCTCGAAGGTGGACCTGAAGCTCGGCTGAGGTCAGATCCGGACGCGCACCGTGTCCCCGCTGATCTCGGCGGGGTAGTTCGGCAGCGGGTCCCGGGCCGGACCACCCTCGGGCGCTCCGGTCTGCAGGTTGAACACCGAGCCGTGGCAGGGGCAGGCGTAGCGCTCCTGCTCGGCGGCCACCGCGCAGCCCTGATGCGTGCACACCGCAGAGAAGGCATGGACCGTGGCCTCCTCGCTGCGATGCAGCAGCAGCTGGGTCTCGCCGACGGCGACTTCGCGGCTCGTGCCGGTGGGCAGCTCGGCGGCAGGCAGGACGTCTGTCCAGGGCGCGTCGCTCGGCGGTGTCTCTGCGGCCGGACTCGAGGCAGACTCGCTCTCGGGACTCCCGCAGCCGCTCAGCGCCGCCGCCCCAGCGGCCGCGCCGAGCGCGGAGGTGTGCAGGAAGCGACGGCGACCGCAGGGAGGCTGAGTCATGCTCCGAACGTCCGTCCGTTCACCCGCTGGCTCGCGCCGACCTGGTCCAGGTACGGGGTGATGCCCCCGCGGTGCAGCGGCCAGCCGGCTCCGAGGATCATGCACAGATCGATGTCCTCGCGGGAGGTGACGACGCCCTCGTCGAGCATCATGGCGATCTCTTCGGCCAACGCGTCCTGCACGGTGGTCAGCAGCTCCTCGGCACTGCGCGGCGTGCTGCCCACACTCATCAGCTCACGGGTGCTGTCCTTGATATACGGCCTGCCGGCCTCGTCGCTGCTCCAGATCTCGGTGACCCCGGCATCGATGAGCCGCTGCAGGTTCGCCGACACGTGGAATCGCTCACCGAAGCTGCTGTGCAGCGACTCGGTCACATGCTGTGCCACCGGGATCCCGACCATGGCGAGCAGGGTGAACGGGCTCATCGGCAGCCCTATGGGCCGCAGTGCGGTGTCGGCGGTGGCGGCATCGGTGCCGTCGTCGAAGGCTCGCTGCACCTCCGCCATCAGGCGCAGGAGCACTCGGTTGACCACGAAAGCAGTGGAGTCGCTGGTGAGCACCGGAGTCTTGCGCAGGCCTGCCGCGAGCTGGAACGCCGTGGCGATGGGAACATCACCGGTCTGCGGTGCTCGTGCGATCTCGACCAGCGGCATGGCCGCCACCGGGTTGAAGAAGTGGAAGCCGATGACCCGTTCCGGATGCTCGAGGTCAGCGGCCATCTCGGTCACCGAGAGCGAGGAGGTGTTGGTCGCGAGGATGGTCTCGGCCGGCACGATCCGTTCGAGCTCTGCAAAGACCTGTTTCTTCACGCTGGTCTCCTCGAAGACCGCCTCGATCACGAAGTCCGCGTCGGCATAGACGGACTTGTCAGTGGACCCGGTGATCAGACCCTGGACCGCGGCCGCCTGCTCAGGATTGAGCTTCCCCTTCTCCGCGAGCCTGCCGATCTGTGACTCGATATGGGCAAGCCCCTTGTCCACCCGGGACTGGTCCACATCGGTGAGCACCACGGGGACCTTCAGCTGCTGCGCGAAGACCATGGCCAGCTGGCAGGCCATGAGACCGGCGCCGACGACGCCGACCTTGGCGATGCTGCGGGGAGCCGCCTCGGGGACTCCCGCGGGTCGCTTGGCACGCTTCTGCAGCAGGCCAAGGAAGGAGTACACCGTGTTGCGGAACTCGTCAGTGAGCATCAGCTCACCGAGCGCGGCGCACTCGGCCTCGCGGCTCTGCTCGCGGCTGCGCTCCGGCACTCGGCGGAAGAGCTCGAGGGCGCGCAGCGGGGCAGGAGCGGTGTCTCCCAGCTTGGCGGCGACGGTGCGCTCGGCGGTCGTGATCGCCCGTTCCCAGGCCTCGGGGGTGTCGTCGTGGCTGCGGTGGGTGGCCAGCGCGTCGGTGGTGGCGGGGTCTGCGCTGATGATGCGCGCTGCGTAGTCCAGGCTCTGCGTCTCGAAGTTCTCAGCGTCCAGGAGCTGATCGGCGATGCCCAGTGAATAGACGGTGTCTCCGGTGAGAGTGCGGTTGCTGCTCAGCGCGTTGGAGAAGATGACCTGGGCCGCCGCCTCGGGGCCGATGAGGCGCGGCAGTCGGTACACGCCGCCCCAGCCCGGAACCAGCCTGAGGAAGGCCTCGGGCAGGCCGATGCCCTTGGCCGCAGTGGACACGGTGCGGTGGTGGGCCGCCAGCGCGATCTCCAGCCCACCGCCGAGGGCGGTGCCGTTGATGAACGCGAAGCTGGGGACGGGGAAGTCCTCCAGAAGTCGGTAGGCCTGGTGTCCCAGGTCCGCCATCGCGTAGGAGTGATCTGAGGAGTCCACGCGCTCTGCGGCGCCCAGGTCGGCTCCGGCGGCCAGCACTCCTGGCTTGCCGATCACGCCCACTCCCGTGATCTCACCGGCGCGAGCCCGCGGCAGCGCGGCGGCGAGCGTCTCGCCAAACTCGATGAGGCTGCTCGGGCCCAGAGTGGACGGCCGCTTGGGATGGTCATTGTCCAACCTGATGAGCAGGAACGTGCCCGCGCCATGGGGAAGCTCGACGTCCTCGACCCGACTGTGTGTGATGACTTCGTCGCCGAAGACCGAGGCCAGCTCGGTGAACCTGGAGAAGTCCAGGGCGTCTTCCGGGATGTCGTGGGCGTTCGCTGCTGCCATGTCATGGCCTCCGTGACGTGAGGGGGAGCGCGGGCATCCCGCGCCTCGGATGAGTCTCAGCTCACATACTACCCGCGGGTAACCACAGGGGGAACCGAGTCGACTGCAGCCGTCGGGACGAGCCTCAGAAGGCGTCCAGCGGCTCCGGATCCAACATCGCCACGGTCACGATGGCGGCGCACTGAGCAATCTGCCATTCCCGGGCCCCGAGCTCACGCAGCGCAGCGCTGACGCCGTCCAGGTCGATGACCTCAGGCGGGGTCCAGCACAGCTGTTTGAGCACCGCAGGAGTCAACAGCGTCTCCGGCATGAGGTCGAGCTCGTCGGCGTGGTGGGTGAGCCAGTCACGAGCGGTTCGGTAGCGCCGGAACGCCAGCGGATTGCGATCCTTCCAGGCCCGGGGCGGAGGCGGTCCCGCGGCTCGGCGATGGGCGGGAGGCAGATCTTCGTCCCTGCTCCCTGACTCGATCGCGCGCAGCCATTTCGGAGCTTCCCGCTTGGCGGCGCGCCCATGGAAACCACGGACGCCGAGCAGCTGGGGAACCGTGCGCGGCATGGCATCCGCGGCCGCGACCAGCGCAGAATCCGGCAGGATGTGACCGGGGGAGACGTCTTTGGACTCCGCCATGCTTTCCCGAGCAGCCCAGAGTTCACGCAGCACCGCAAGCTTGCGCGGGGACTTCAGCTTGTTGACCCCAGAGGCCTTGCGCCACCGTTCGCTGCGCGGCATGGTGACCGGCCGGTGGGTGCGCAGATGTTCAAACTCCTCCTGCGCCCAGTCGAGCTTTCCCTGCTCTTCCAGCAGGTCGAGCAGCCGCTGGCGCAGCGGGATCAGCAGGTCGACGTCGAGCGCGGCATAGCGCAGCCAGTCCTGGGGAAGCGGCCGCTTGGACCAGTCGGCAGCTGAATGCTCCTTGGCCAGGCGCACCTCGAGCAGGGACTCGACCACGGCGCCCAGACTGACCCGGGGAAGTCCGCTCAGCCGAGCGGCGAGCTCCGTGTCGAAGAGGCGGTGCGGGTGCATGCCGAGCTCGGCCAGGCAGGGAAGGTCCTGGGTGGCGGCATGCAGGATCCACTCGACATCCTGGAGAGCCTCCTGCACCGGGGCGAGCGTGGTGAAGGGCTCAGGGTCGATCAGCCATATGCCGGAGCCTTCGCGCTTGAGCTGGACCAGAAAGGCCCGCTGACCATAGCGGAAGCCCGAGGCGCGCTCGGCGTCCACCGCCACCGGGCCGGTGCCCTCGGCCAGCGCCTCGGCGCAGCGCTGCAGCCCACGCTCGGTGTCGATGACGAAGGGGACCCCGTCCTCGGGCTCGGTCAGCAGCGGCGGCGGGCCCGATTCGGGGGCGTCCATCGAGGTGTCCGACACGTCGTCAGCTCCTCCTGATATGTGGCAGGGCGATCACTCCATCGGGCAGCGGCGGCAGCCCGGCGAAGGAGCAGACCATATCTGCCCACGCCTGCAGGTGCGATCCGAACCTCGGCCCGGTGGGGCTCCAGGAGGCGCGGAGTTCGACGTCGTTGCTGGGCTGACGGTTCTCCATGCTCCCGAAGCTCTCGGAAAGTATGCGGGTGGCGGTGCCGCCCGCATGACTGTACTCCACACCGTGCTGGGCCAGGGAATCGCAGAGCCAGGTCCAGGCGACTGAACCTAGAAGCGGGTCGTTGCCCATCTCAGCATCGAGCTCGGCGCGGATGTAGATCACGACCCTGAAGGTCCCGCCCCAGGCCTGCTGTCCGGCGGGGTCGTGGAGCAGGATGAAGCGTCCGGTGGCGAGGATCTCGGGGTCTTCTGGCTGCGGCCGCAGCCTGCTCGCCGGGTGGGACCCGAGCGTGGAGATGCTCGGCGTCTGAACCTCGGCGCGCAGCGCCACCGCGTAGGGCGCCAGCTTGGAGGGGGCAGGCACCTCGGCCACATGGGCCTCAGCCCGTGGCGACGATCGACGGAGCTCACCGAGTGCGTGCAGGAACGTCTCGGGGAGCCCTTCGAGGCCAGAGGTCCCGCGTGGGTCGCTCGGGCCGGTGCGGGTCGCCCCGGGCTGGTCGGGTCCTGAGATGGGACCGAATGCTGTCACGACCCAAGACTAGAAACCGCAGTCAGCCTGACGTGCTAGGCGCGCCGCGCGCACTCCAGGAGGGCCTCGATCTCGGCGTCGCTGGTGTGCCAGGAGCACATGATGCGCAGCACCGGATTGCCGCTGGCCGCGGTGTCCCAGACGTGGACCAGATAGCGCTGCCGAATCGCGTCGGCGACGGCGGCGGGCACCTCCGGGAAGGTGGCGTTGACCTCGGTGGGGCGCGAGAGCGTGACTCCCTCGACCTCGCTCAGCGCGCGGCCCAGTGTGGCGGCCTGTGCATTGGCGTGGGAGGCGTTGCGTCGCCACAGATCGGTGCCGAAGAGCTCCAGCAGCTGAGCCGAGACGTAGCGCTGCTTGCTGGCGAGCTGCATCGAGTACTTCTGGATGTAGTCCGTGCCGCGAACCCGGTCTGGATCGATGACCACCACGGCCTCGGCCGCCATGGCGCCGTTCTTGGTCCCGCCGAGACTGACGACGTCGACCCCTGCCTCGGTGGTGATCTCACCCAGCGAGCAGCCCAGCGCGGCGGCGGCGTTGGAGATCCGCGCACCGTCCATGTGCACCCCGAGCCCGTGACCATGCGCCGCGGCGGCGATGGAGGAGATCTCCTCAGGCGTGTACACCGTGCCGAGCTCCGTGGACTGGGTCAGTGTCACGGCCAGCGGCTGCGCCGCGTGGACGAATCCGAGGTTCTTCATCTCCGCCTCGACATCGGCGGCGCTGAGCTTGCCGCTGAGCGTAGGTCGCGGCAACAGCTTCAGGGAGCCCACATGCTCGGGAGCGGCGCCTTCGTCATTGTTGACATGCGCCTGCAGTGAGCAGATCGCGGCCCCCCAGCGGGGAAGCAGAGCCTGCAGCGCGACCACGTTGGCGCCGGTGCCGTTGAACACCGGCAGGATCTCGGCCCGGGAGCCGAAGATCTCCTTGGTGACCTCGCGCAGCTCGGCCGTGACCGAATCGGCCCCGTAGGGCAGTGCCGAATCGGGATTGACCCGGCTCAGCGCCTGAAGGATCTCCGGCGAGACGCCGGCCACGTTGTCCGAGGCGAAGGAGGCGTCGAGAACCTGGGCGGGTGCATCTGTGACTGTCACGCTCAGCCCTCTTCGCTCGGGTGGAAGTCCATCGAGATGGAGTTGATGCAGTAGCGCTGATCCGTGGGGGTGTCGAATCCCTCACCGGTGAAGAGATGCCCGAGATGGGAGTCGCAGGAGCCGCAGCGCACCTCGACGCGCTCCATGCCCATCGAGACGTCCCGCAGATAGCGGATGTTCGCGTCCGCAGCGGGCTCGAAGAAGCTCGGCCAGCCGCAGCGGGAGTCGAACTTCTCGGTCGAGGTGAACAGGGCTGCGCCGCAGGCCCGGCAGGAGTACATCCCCGCGGCCTTGTTGTCCCAGTACTCGCCCGTGTAGGCACGTTCGGTGCCGCCTTCGCGCAGGACCTGGAATTCCTGCGGACTGAGCTTCTCGCGCCACTGGTCGTCGGAGGGTCCCGGAAGTTGATTCTCACTCATGTCTCTATCTCATCATGATCCGAGTGCCCGCGTAAGCTGAGCGTCATGAAGTCCAGGCTGAAAGAGCACAGTCCACGGGCCGCACCCGCGGGTTCCGTCATGCGAAGCGTGCGTCCGTGGTGGAGTCGGCGGGAATCGGCCGCGAAGACCACGCATCGGGCGCCTACTCCCTGGGTCCGCGCGGTGACCTTGGGCGCCGGCACCGGACTGGCAGCGGGCATGACGCTGGCCGCCGCTGCCTCCGGACTCGCCGGGTACTTCGCCCGGACCGTGGTGACTCCGGTGCGAGAACGCGCGGAGGATCTTCAGATCCTGGCGGTCACCCGCGGACCCGAAGGTGATGAGGTGATCCTTCCCATCACCGCGGAGACGGTGGTGGATGGCACCTACGGTCTGTTCTTCCACGGGGGACGATCGCTGGCGCGGATCGGACCGATCTCCGCGCTGGAGCCCAAGGGCGGCACCGTGACACGGCCGGTGGAGAAGGTCTATGGCGGAGATCTCCGCACCGCTGTCCGTGGCTGGTGGACCTCCGTGGTCTACCTGAACCCGAGTCACGCCGGCTTTGAAAGCGAAGAAGTGGTCATCACCCTGCCGGGCGGACCCTCGCCGGCCTGGCATGTCCCTCCCCAGCCTCGTGCTGCGGGCCGGCCCGAGGGCGAAGAGCTGCCACTGGCCGGGCGCAATATCTGGGCCATCGGGGTCCACGGTCGCGGCAGCAACCGCACGGAGGGGATCCGCGCCCTGACAGCCACCTCGGCGCTGGGCATCGACACGCTGCTGATCTCCTACCGCAATGACGGCGAAGCCCCCGACGCCTCCGATGGACGCTATGGACTCGGCGTCACCGAGTGGGAGGACGTGGAGGCGGCGATCGAGTATGCGCTGGAACGCGGCGCGCAGGACATCGTCCTGCTGGGCTGGTCCATGGGGGGTGCGATCTCTCTGCAGGTCGCCGACCGGTCACGGTTCGCCGAGCACATCCGCGCCCTGGTGCTCACCGGCCCGGTCATCGACTGGATGGACGTGCTCGCCTACCAGGCCCGCGCGAACCGGATCCCGTCTGCGGTGGGGAGACTGGGTCAGTGGTTCATCTCCAATTCCGGCGGGCGGCGAGTCACCGGCCTGGCCGCGCCGGTGGATCTGCAGGCGATGAACTGGATCGACCGCGCTGACCAGCTGCGCCACCACGTGCTGATCATGCACAGCGTCGATGACAACATCGTGCCCTACGGGCCCTCCCGGGATCTCGCCCGGAAGAACTCGAAGGTCAGCTATGTCTCCTTCGCGCAGGCCCGCCACGTCAAGGAATGGAACCACGACCCGCAGCGCTGGGACGCCACAATGGTCGAATGGCTCACCGACCTCTTCAGCCGGCCTGCCCCGGGGCAGTCTCGGCCAGGTGAGCCCGGATATTACGCTTGATCCGGCCCAGCATCGCCGTCATCCCACGCAGGCGCAGCGGAGTGATCGCCCGAGCCAGACCCAGTCGCTCGGAGAGATCATCGGGCACACCGAGGATCTGGGTGTAGCTCAGCCCGCTGAGCCCTTCGTGCAGGATCGCGGCGAATCCGCGGGTGGTCGGGGCCTCAGGGGGTGCCGCGAAGAACAGCTCGGCCGTTCCGGCGGCGTCGTCGTACTCCACCGTGAGGAACAGCGGCGACTGACACTCCACCACCTCTTCCATCTGGTCGTAGCTGCCGGCGTAGCGCTCGGGAAGATCCGGGAGCTCCCGGGAGAACTCCAGCAGCATCTCCAGCTTCTGCCGCTCCTCGAGCTCGGCGAACTCTTCGATCACCTCGGCCAGCTGTTCGGGCAGCTCCGAGGGCTCGGAGTCGGCGCTTGCCGCCCTGCGTTCTGGATCCGTCGTGCTCATCGGGTGGGCGCCTCTCCGGGCTGATCACCCGTGGTGATCGGCAGCCGCACGGCGTTGCCCCATTCGGTCCAGGAACCGTCGTAGTTGCGCACGTTGTCATAGCCCAGTAGGTGCTGCAGCACGAACCAGGTGTGCGAGGACCGTTCACCGATCCGGCAATAGGCGATCACCTCATCGGCGGCGCCCAGCCCGGCCTGCTCGGTGTAGATCTCTTCGAGCTCGGCCCGGGACCGGAAGGTGCCGTCCTCGTTCGCCGCCTTGGCCCATGGCACTGAGGCGGCTGAAGGGATGTGACCGCCGCGCATCGCGCCCTCCTGCTCGTAACCCTCCATATGGGTGCGCTCCCCGGAGTACTCCAGCGGTGAACGCACGTCCACCAGGGGTTTGCCGAAATGCTCCAGCACGTCCTCGCGGAAGGCGCGGAAGGTCGAATCGTCGCGGACCGCGGGGGCGGGGTACTCGGCGGGAGCGGCCGGAGTCGGCTCCGTGGTGAGCTCGCGCTCCTCGGAGACCCACTTCTGCCGACCGCCGTCCATCAGGCGCAGGTCTGCATGGCCGAAGAGGGTGAAGACCCAGAGTGCGTAGGCGGCCCACCAGTTGGACTTGTCGCCGTAGAAGACGATGGTGGTCTCGGGGGTGATCCCCTTCGAGGCCGCGAAGTCGGCGAACTGCGCAGGGCCGAGGAAGTCACGGGTGACCGAGTCGTTCAGATCGGTGTGCCAGTCAATCTTCTGTGCCCCGGGGATATGTCCGGTCTCGTAGAGCAGGACGTCCTCGTTGGACTCCAGCAGGACCACGCTCGGATCATCTTTGTGCTGCGCCACCCAGTCTGTGGAGACCAGGGACTCGGGGTGGGCGTACTGGGAGAAGTCTTTCGCTTCGGTCATGGTGTGCAGAACCTTCCTTCATATGTTCGTCGATGCCGGCAGGTGTGCAGGACGCCGCGACCCGGCTCGGTCGCTTCCGGCGCGGCCGTGACAGCCGACCGTCAGGACGCCGCGGCGTGGGTCTGTCTCCAGGATAGGGAATCGGCGGGTCAAACGAAGAGTCGTAGGTAGAGTGGTGACATGCCGACCAATGTCACTCCGCTGAGCCAGCGGACCCCCCAGCTCGGAGTGGGTCAGCTGCTCGAAGGTCTGAAGCCCTCCTTCCGGTTCTCCGAGGTGTCCTTCGACTCGTACATCCCCGACCCCGCACACCCTTCACAGGAGAAGGCGGTCACCGCGCTGCGCGAGTTCGCCGCCACTGCCGGACGCAAGACTGCCGCAGGGGGATTCTGGGGAAAGCTCTTCGGTCGCGGCGCAGCCGGCGCGCAGGAGCCTGCCGGGATCTACCTCGACGGCGGCTTCGGCGTGGGCAAGACGCACCTGCTGGCCTCGCTCTATCACGCGGTCGAGGGTCAGCGCGCCTTCGGCACCTTCGTGGAGTACACGAACCTCGTCGGTGCCCTGTCCTTCCGGCGCACCGTGGACGTGCTCAGTGACTACACCCTGGTCTGCATCGACGAGTTCGAGCTTGACGACCCGGGCGACACGGTGCTGATGTCGCGGCTCATGCGTGAGCTCGCCGACGCCGGAGTGAAGCTCGCGGCCACCTCGAACACGCTGCCCGGGTCACTCGGGGAGGGTCGGTTCGCCGCCGCAGACTTCCAGCGCGAGATCCAGGTGCTGGCGGACCAGTTCACCGTCATCAAGGTTGACGGCGAGGACTACCGCCACCGTGGACTCCCCGAGGCGCCGGCCCCGCTGAGCAGCGGAGAGCTCGAAGACTTCGCCGCCGAGCACTACCCGGAGGCCGCGATCGCGGTGGATGACTTCGGCCCACTGTGCGAGCGGATGACCAGCGTGCACCCCAGCCGGTATCGCCAGCTCGTGGATGACGTCGATGTGCTGGTGCTCAAGGACGTGGAGACCATCGAGGCACAGGCGCTGGCGCTGCGCTTCGTGGTGCTCGCCGACCGCCTCTATGACCAGGATGTGAAGATCGTCGCCTCGGGCGTGCCCTTCGACAAGCTCTTCACCGAAGAGATGATGTCCGGCGGATACATGAAGAAGTACCACCGCACCGTGTCCCGGCTGACTGCACTGGCCCGCGCCGGTCAGATGGGCGAGGAGACGCTGTAGCGATCGGCTTGAAGAGCCTGTTCGACTCACAGCTGGCGTCCAGGTTCTGCCCGAACAGTTAACAGACCAGTTAACGGCGTGTTCACGCACCTCTGCTTGGCTGGGGCGAGCCGAATCTCGAGAAAGGCTGTTCTGATGAATGATCCGATCTTTCAGGTCGACGGTACGGCGCGCAAGAATCTCCGCGAGTTCATCGACGAGCTGCGCGACGGCGGGTACACGGTCCAGGACGGTCACACCCCAGACCCGGATCTGATCGACCCGCAGGGCCGCGCCGTGGAGACCTGGCATGAGAACTACCCCTACGCCGAGCGGCTCGGTCGAGATGTCTATGAGATCGAGAAGTACCACCTGCAGGTGGAGCTGCTGAAGTTCCAGTACTGGGCCGAGGACTACGGGCTCAAGCATGTGCTGGTCTTTGAAGGACGTGACGCCGCGGGCAAGGGCGGCACGATCAAGCGCTTCACCGAGCATCTGAACCCGCGCACGGCGCGCGTGGTGGCGCTGAACCGCCCTTCGGACAGGGAACTCGGACAGTGGTACTTCCAACGCTACGTGGACCATCTGCCCACCGCCGGGGAGATGGTGCTCTTCGACCGGTCCTGGTACAACCGGGCCGGGGTGGAGCGCGTCATGGGCTTCTCCTCGGAGCAGGAGTACGAGGTGTTCATGCGGCAGGCTCCGCAGTTCGAGCAGATGCTCGTCGACGCCGGCATCCACCTGACGAAGTTCTGGTTCTCTGTCACGCAGCAGGAGCAGCGCACCCGCTTCGCCATTCGGCAGATCGACCCCGTCCGGCAGTGGAAGCTCTCTCCCATGGACCTGGAGTCTCTCGACCGCTGGGAGGACTACACCGAGGCGAAGGAAGAGATGTTCCGGCGCACGGACACCGACCACGCGCCGTGGATGACGATCAAGTCCAATGACAAGAAGCGTGCCCGGCTCAACGCGATGCGGTGTTTCCTCTCCCAGTTCGAATACGAGGGCAAGGACCACGAGATCGTGGGGGAACCCGACCCGCTGATCGTCCGCCGCGGCCGCGACGCCGTGGGCGACTGATACCCGCATCGCCGGGCAACGGGCCTGCCCGGGGTCGAAGCGGTAGAGTGAATGTGCTCGCCACGCGAACATCGAGGTTCACGATGGCGGGATTCCATGTCAGCCGAGCGAGCGCACCGCGCCTCGCAGACGTGGGCGGGACTCGCGACACTGCAGCGCCCACCCTGCCTGGATGGGAAGAGACTGTCTGTTTGACCTCGACGAAGGAGAATGCATGAGTGCCCACATCGGAGTGACCGGCCTAGCCGTGATGGGAGCCAACCTGGCTCGCAATCTGGCTCGAAACGGCTACACCGTAGCCCTGCACAATCGCTCTGCATCGCGCACCGACGCGCTCCTTCAGGCCCACGGCAGCGAGGGCGAATTCATCCGCACCGGGACGCTCGCCGAACTGGTGGAGTCCCTTGAGCGCCCCCGCCGAGTCCTGATCATGGTCAAGGCCGGCGCCCCCGTGGATGCTGTCATCGAGGATCTCGTCCCGCTGCTGGACGAGGGTGACATCATCATCGACGGCGGAAACTCCTTCTTCGAAGAGACCCGCCGCCGCGAGGAGACTCTGCGCGCCAAGGGTCTGCACTTCGTCGGCGTGGGCGTCTCCGGCGGTGAGGAGGGTGCCCTGAACGGGCCCTCCATCATGCCCGGCGGCTCCCGCGAGTCCTACGACTCCCTGGGCCCGATGCTTGAGACGATCTCCGCCAAGTACAACGGTGAACCATGCTGCACCTGGATCGGCACCGATGGTGCCGGGCACTACGTCAAGATGGTCCACAACGGCATCGAATACGCCGACATGCAGGTCATCGGTGAAGCCTTCGATCTGATGCGCTCCCTGGCCGGAATCGAGCCGCGCGAGCAGGCCGGCGTCTTCCGTGAGTGGAACACCACCGATCTCGCCTCTTACCTGATCGAGATCACCGCCGAGGTCCTCGAGCAGGAGGATGAGACCACAGGCCACCCGCTCGTGGACGTCGTGGTCGACTCCGCCGGACAGAAGGGCACAGGACGCTGGACGGCGATCTCCGGACTGGAGGTCGGCTCCCCGGTGACGGCCATCGCTGAGTCCGTCTTCGCACGATCCATCTCCTCGCAGCGAGAGCTGCGCGCGGTCACCAACGCCACCTTCAGCGCAGGCATCGATGAGACGCTCTCCGCCCAGGAGAAGTACGGCAGTGCGGAGGACCGCCAGGACTTCGTCGAAGATGTCCGCCGCGCGCTCTACGCCTCCAAACTGGTCGCCTACGCGCAGGGCCTGGACATGCTGGTCGCCGCCGGCGAGGAGTTCGGCTGGGAGCTGGACCTCAAGGCCATCGCGTCGCTCTGGCGGGCCGGGTGCATCATCCGCGCCGATCTGCTGGACACCATCATGAAGGCCTACGACGCCCCCCGCGAGGAGCAGCCGAAGAACCTGCTGCTCGCCCCGGAGTTCAACGAAGCGATCAACGAGTGCCTCCCCGCCTGGCGCCGCGTCGTGGCCGCCGCCGCGACCTACGGCGTGCCGGCACCGGTGTTCTCCTCCTCGCTGGCCTATTACGACAGCCTGCGCCGCGATCGCCTGCCAGCGGCGTTGACCCAGGGTCTGCGTGACTACTTCGGTGCGCACACCTACCAGCGGGTGGACAAGGAAGGGACCTTCCACACCCAGTGGTCGGGTGACCGCGGCGAGATCGAGGCCTGAACCTCTGCTGGGCAGAAGGGTTCCCGCGCGACGGGGTCGGTTCGCTGACCTGCTCGCGGTGAACCCATGATCCTGCCCGCCACAGGCCTGCTGGCCCAGCTGGGTGCCGCCTCTCCACTGGTGGCGGCACCCATGGCCGGCGGGCCGAGCCGACCCGAGCTGGTACTTGCAGCCTCCCGAGCCGGAGGACTGGGGTTCCTTGCGGGCGGATACAAGAACGCCGCACAGCTTCAGGCGCAGATCAGCGCGGTGCAGTCTGAGACCTCGCTGTTCGGAGTCAACCTCTTCGTGCCGAACCCCGTCCCCGTGAGCCGCCAAGACTTCGCGCGGTACCGCTCGGAGCTTCAACGGTGGATCAGGCAGTACGTGGACCGGGCGCATGACGCGGAAGAGACGTCTGACCGCGCGCATGTGGCTGAGGTGGCCCTGCCGATTGATGCCCGGGTCGACGACGACGCCTGGGACGAAAAGCTCGCGCTGCTGGAGGAACAGCCGGTCCCGGTGGTGTGCCTGACCTTCGGACTCCCCGCCGAGCAGGACATGCGACGCCTACAGGCCACTGGTGCCACGGTGGTGGTCACGGTCACCGATGCCAGCGAGGCCGCACGTGCCCAGGCAGCCGGGGCCGACGGGCTGATCGTCCAGTCCACCGCGGCCGGAGGGCATCACGGAAGCTGGACTCCGGTGCGCAAACCAGAGCAGGTCAGTCTGCGGCAGCTTCTGGCGAATGTCCGTGTCCGCAGCGATCTGCCGCTCTGGGCCGCAGGGGGACTGTCCACGCCAGAGGCCGTGCACGCCGTGCTGGCACATGGCGCGGAGGCTGCTGCGGTGGGCACCGTGCTGCTGCGTTCGGGTGAAAGCGGTGCCCAGGTCGCGCACCAACAGGCGCTGGCGGAGGCGAGTCCGGAACTTTCGACCGTGGTGACCACGGCCTTCTCCGGGCGGCCGGCGCGCGCCCTGCCCAATGCTTTCACCGCCGATCTCACGGCCCAGGCACCATTGGGCTTTCCCGCGCTGCATCACCTGACGGCGTCGTTGCGTCGTGCCTTTGCCGAGGTCGGAGATCCGGAGGGTCTCAATCTGTGGGCCGGCACCGGGTTCGCCGAGGCTCGCCAGGAGCCGGCAGAGGTGATCCTGCGTCGGCTTGCGGGGCAGTGACGCCGCTCAGATCAACGGCAGCAGGGCCGCTCAGATGAACAGTGCCGGATCCAGCGCGTACTCTGCCGGATCGACGTGTGGCTTCTTCTCGGCCACGCCTCGCTGACGCGCCTTGGCCGGGATGCCGGTGAGGATCGAGTCCGGCGGTGAGGACTTCACCACCACGGCGTTTGCACCTACGGCAGAGCCCGCCCCGATCTCCACCGGTCCGATGACTTTCGCTCCGGCGCCCACCACGACTCCATCGCGCAGCGTCGGATGTCGTTTGGTGTGCTCCAGGGACCGGCCACCCAGGGTGACGCCCTGGTAGAGCATGCAGTCGTCGCCGATCTCAGCGGTCTCACCGATCACCACGCCCATTCCGTGGTCGATGAAGAATCGCCGGCCGATCTGGGCCCCGGGATGGATCTCTATTCCTGTGAGCCCGCGGGTGAACTGGGAGAGCACCCGCGCCGGCGTCTTGAGGCCGTCGTGGCGCCACATGCGGTGTGCCACCCGATGGGACCACACCGCATGCAGGCCCGAGTAGACGAGGACGACTTCGGCGGAGCTGCGGGCCGCAGGGTCGTGTTCACGCGCAGCCTTGATGTCCTCGCGCAGACGCTTCAGTAGGCCCAAGGGGTCATCACCTTTCGGGGTAGATCAGAGGGGATGCACGCCGGAGCGCGGCGTGGCGGTGCAGGCCGAGATCAGCCGCGGATGTCTTCGTAGAGCAGCGTGGAGATGTATCGCTCCCCGAAGTCGCAGGCGATGGTCACGATGAGCTTGTCGCGGTTCTCCTCGCGGGAGGCCAGCTCCAGTGCGGCCGCGATGTTCGCGCCGGTGGAGATGCCACCCAGGATTCCCTCCTGCATTCCCAGGTCCCGCGCCATCGTGACGGCCTTCTCGAGGTTCGCCTGATAGACCTCGTCATAGATCTCCTGGTCCAGGATGTCCGGGACGAAGTTCGGACCGATGCCCTGGATCTTGTGCGGCCCCGCCTTGCCGCCGGAGAGGATGGGGGAGTCCTCGGGCTCGACCGCTACCAGGTGGATTCCGGGCTTGTACTCCTTGAGCCGACGACCGGCACCTGTGATCGTGCCGCCGGTGCCGATGCCGGCGATGAAGATGTCGACCTCGCCGTCGGTGTCGCGCCAGATCTCTTCTCCGGTGGTCCGATAGTGCGCCGCAGGGTTCGCCTCATTGGCGAACTGTCGGGCCCAGATGGAGTTCTCGGTCTCCTCGACGATGGACTTGGCGCGCTCCACGGCGCCGCGCATGCCCTCAGCTCCGGGAGTCAGGACGATCTCGGCGCCATAGGCGCGCAGCATCACTCGACGCTCGGTGGACATGGTCTCCGGCATGGTCAGCACCACCCGGTATCCACGCGCGGCTCCGACCATCGCCAGCGCGATTCCGGTGTTGCCGGAGGTGCCCTCCACAATGGTCCCGCCGGGCTTGAGCATTCCCGAGGCTTCAGCGGCGTCGACGATGGCAGCACCGATGCGGTCCTTGATGGAGCTCGCCGGCGAGTAGAACTCGAGCTTCACGGCGATGTTGCCGGGCAGGTCTGCTCCCAGGCGGTTGAGCCGCACGAGGGGAGTGTTGCCGACTGCCTGGGTGATGTCGTCAAGAATCTTGGCCATTAGTGGGTGGACCTTTCTTCCTCGGGTTTCAACCATGAAGCATAGTCTCTGCGGAGCTTCGCGACCTTGGGGTCGATGATGACCTGACAGTATCCGACTTCGGGTCGACGGGAGTGGAAGTCCTGGTGGACCTCCTCGGCCTCGTACACCGGTCCCAACGGTTCCAGGGTCGTCACGATGGGCTGATCGAAGGAGTCCTGCGCGCGTTGGATGGCGGCGGCGAACTCCTCATGCTCGTCCTCGGTGGAGTAGAACATCGCGGAACGGTACTGGGTGCCCACGTCGTAGCCCTGGCGGTTCAAGGTCGTCGGGTCGTGGCTGGAGAAGAAGACGTCGTGGAGCACCTGGTCGGGGAGCACGGCGGGGTCGTAGCTGATCTCCACCGCCTCGGCATGTCCGGTGCCTCCCGAGGCCACGGCCTCGTAGACGGCGGGGCCGGTGCCTCCGGTGTAGACGCTGCGGACAGAGTGGACCCCGCTGAGCCTGCGCGCCACGGAATCCAGGCACCAGAAGCAGCCTGCGGCGAGGACCACGGTCTTGAGTGAGTTCTCCATGACAGGCACAACCTTCCGTGTGCCGCGCTGTATTCCTGAGCAGTTCCCTGTAGAACTGAGTCATGTCCTCGAGCCCAGTCCCGCGTCCGGTTCAGTCCTCCACCGGCGGCCCGGCGCCGCTGCTCGAGGAGGTGCTCAGCATCGCGGAGGAGCTGTGGCCTCAGGCGCTGGCGGAATCCTGGGATGCCGTGGGTCTGGTCACCGGTCGCCGCGACCGTTCGGTGCGGCGCATCCACTTCGCTGTGGACCCTGTGCAGGCTGTGGTGACCGAGGCCTGCACGAGTGGGGCCGATCTGCTGATCACTCATCACCCCTTGCTGCTGCGCGGGGTGCATTCGGTGGAGGCGGGACACTTCAAAGGCGGACTGGTCCACGATCTCATCGAGGCCGGCTGTGCGCTGCTGAGCGCCCACACGAATTCTGACTCTGCGATGGGGGGAGTCAACGACGTCCTCGCCGGTCTTCTGGGGGTCCAGGACACGGAGCCGCTGCGCCCTGCCGAGGCAGGGCTTGCCGCCGAGGGCCTGGGACGCATCGGCACCCTCGCTGCCCCCGTCACTCTCTCCGACTTCGCCTCCACGGTCTTCTCGGTCCTGCCGTCGGTGGCGGGAGGCGTGCGAGTCGCCGGGGACAGGGATGCCCTGGTCCAGCGCGTCGCGCTGTGCGGAGGTGCCGGCGATTCACTGCTGGACGCGGCGGTGCGGGCCCAGGCAGATGTCTTCCTGACTGCCGACCTGCGTCATCACCCAGCCTCTGAGGCGCGCGAGGCCGCCGCCCAGCAGCGCCCCTATCTGATCGACGTCTCTCACTTTGCCTCCGAATGGCTGTGGCTGCCGGCGGCGGCGGAGGCGCTGGACCGCGCGCTGAACGATCGCGGCTACGATGTTGAGGTCGTGGTCAGCGGCATCAACACCGATCCTTGGGACTTCGTCCTGACCCCGGGGCACTGACTTCAGTCCCCACCCCGGTGGCGTCAGTCCTGACCCCGGCACACCGACACTCGCCCCGAACCGGGGCGGGAAACAGTCCGCCAGCAAACAGCAGTCCATGAAGGTGCGTGAGCCATGACCACTCTGTTCGTCGAGGCCGACGGCGGAAGCCGCGGCAATCCAGGCATCGCCGGCTCCGGGGCCCTGGTCCGAAATGAACAGGGCCAGATCCTGGCGACCAAAGCCACCCCGCTGGGGAAGGCGAGCAACAACGTCGCCGAGTACACCGGGCTCATAGAAGGTCTGCGGCTCGCACGTGACCTGGACCCGGAGGCCTTCGTGGAGGTCAGACTGGACTCCAAGCTCGTGGTGGAGCAGATGAGCGGACGCTGGAAGATCAAGCACGAGGACATGAAGCGCCTTGCCGCCGAGGCCGCCACCATCCTGCCGCCTCTGCAGGTCCGGTACACCTGGATCCCGCGCAAGGACAACGGCGACGCCGACGCCCTCAGCAATGAAGCAATGGACGCCTGCGCCGCCGGTGTCGAGTGGGATCCCAGCAGAAGTCGTATCCGACCGCAGGGCTGATCTGCCCTAGGTCGCCGGCAGTGCGGCTCCGTTGCTCGACGCGAGGTGTCCCGGTTCCACCTTGGGGTACTTGACCGGGGCGCTGTTGGTCATATGCTCCAGCACTCGGACCACCTGCGCGGAGTAGCCGAACTCGTTGTCGTACCAGACATAGAGGATGGCTTGGCGGCCGTTGACGATGGTCGCGAGTCCATCGACGATGCCGGCGGCTCGGGTGCCGACGAAGTCGGTGGAGACCACCTCAGCGGAATCGATGTAGTCCACCTGCTTGTGCAGGGAGCCTTCGAGGGACTCGCGACGCAGGAATCGGTTGAGCTCATCCTTGGTCGTCTCTCGGTCCAGCTCGAGGTTCAGGATCGCCATGGAGACATCGGGCGTGGGCACGCGGATGGCATTGCCCGAGAGCCTGCCGCTCAGACGCGGGAGCGCCTTGGCCACTGCCTTCGCGGCGCCGGTCTCTGTCAGCACCATGTTCAGCGCCGCCGAACGGCCCCGGCGTTCGCCGGAGTGGAAGTTGTCGATCAGGTTCTGGTCATTGGTGTAGGAATGCACGGTCTCCACGTGACCGTGATCGATGCCGTAGGCGTCGTCCATCAGCTTCGCCACCGGGGTGATCGCGTTGGTGGTGCACGAGGCGGCCGAGATGATCTGGTCCTCCGCGCCGATCTGCTCGTGGTTGACCCCGAAGACGATGTTCTTCAGCTCGCCCTTGCCCGGAGCGGTCAGTAGAACTCGTGAGACGCCCTTGGCACGCAGATGCTGGCTCAGCCCTTCTTCATCGCGCCACCGGCCCGTGTTGTCGACGACCACCGCATCCGAGATCCCGTGGGCGGTGTAATCCACCGCGGCGGGATCGGAGGCATAGATGACCTTGATGAACGTGCCGTTGGCGATGATCGCCTGATTCTCCTGATCGACTCTGATCGAGCCTTCGAAGGGACCGTGGACTGAGTCGCGGCGCAGCAGAGAGGCGCGTTTGGCGAGGTCATCGGCTCCGCCTTGGCGCACCACGATGGCGCGCAGCCGCAGCCCCGAGGCCGAGGAGGCTGTTCCGACGATGATGCGGGCAAGCAGTCGTCCGATTCTGCCGAAGCCGTAGAGGACGATGTCGCGGGGTGCCGCCAGACCAACACCTGCGCGTCCGATCACCTCGGCAAGCTCCTCGCGCAGGAAGGAGTCGAGATCGCCTGTGGAGGCGTGGGCGGAGGTCCGATAGCGAGCGTGCAGACGGGCGATGTCGATGCTCGAGGCGCCGAGGTCCAGCGTGGTGAGCGCCCGGACCAGCGGAAGCGTCTGGGACACGGGCAGTTCAGTCTCGTCGACCTGGCGGGCGAAGCGATGGGCCTTGAGGATGTCGATGGCTGACCGGTTCACCAGCCGGCGTCCGTAGATCCCGGTGACGACATTGTTGTCACGATAGAGCCGGCCGATGAGCGGAATCATGGCCTCCGCCTGAGACTCTCGGTCTATCCAGCTGCGCAGGTGCTGTTCTGCTTCAGTGGGCATGTTCAGATGTGTCCTCACGTTTAAGACGTCATTGTCTAGTCGGACCCATCGGGTGATTCGCGCGCGAACTCGCGCCATGCCGGCTTCACGCCATGCGGGGGAACACGCCGATGTGTCCGTGAGCGAGTCTAGCCGAACGCTGCGGACAGGGCAGGGGAGGAGCACGAGGAGGCGGAGCGTGCCGGGAGAGGGGACGGGTCGGTCGATAAGCCGGGTTCTGTCCGGCGAGTGTGATTGCTCACCTGCCGGGACCATCATCCATCTGGGCCTCGTGTTGCCACGGACCTCGAGCGATCAACCCGGATGCTCAGGCGGGCAGCCTTCAAACACATCCTGTTCGACCTTGCACCGGATGGGGTTTGCCGAGCCACCTCAGTCACCTGAGGCGCTGGTGGTCTCTTACACCACCGTTTCACCCTTACCAGCGGCATCGAGTGCCGCTGGCGGTCTCTTTTCTGTGGCACTGGCCTGCGGGTTTCCCCGAGTGGGCGTTACCCACCATCCTGCCCTGTGGAGCCCGGACTTTCCTCGGCGCGCAGACAGTTATCCGCTGTGAACAGCGGGCCGCAGTCTGGGCCGCGATGGTCTGACCGACCCGTCCCGGCTCATCATCCTACGGGATCAGCGCCGATTCGCCACGGAGCTGACTCCGGCTGACGCGTCCCTGTCCACGGCGTTGCTAGCCTTGATCGGTGTTGATCTTCCTCCCGCCTTCTGAAGGCAAGACGCCCC
This sequence comes from Nesterenkonia halotolerans, assembly GCF_014874065.1. Classification (NCBI taxonomy): domain Bacteria; kingdom Bacillati; phylum Actinomycetota; class Actinomycetes; order Micrococcales; family Micrococcaceae; genus Nesterenkonia; species Nesterenkonia halotolerans. The sequence goes on from NZ_JADBEE010000001.1 coordinate 295,911, forward strand.
CGCAAGACAGCAGCGCGCCGCCGGTGGACCCGGAGCGCCTGGCCCTGCCCGAGCTGGCCGAGGAGCGCCGCGCAGTCATGCGCGCGCTGGTTGAACTCAGCGGAACCGAGGTCGCACAGGAGACGTTGAACGTGGGCGCCCGGATCATGGGCGAGGTGCGAGCGAACACCGAATTGTTCAGTGCGCCCACCGCTCCCGCGCATGAGGTCTACACCGGTGTGCTCTACGAAGCCCTGGACGCCGGCTCGCTGGATCCGCAGCAGCTGACACGCGCACGGCGCGACGTGCTCGTCTTCTCGGGTCTGTTCGGGCTGACATCGCTGACGGACCGGATTCCAGCGTATCGACTCTCCATGGGGGTGACGCTGAACGGCTCAGGGACCGAACAGGGCCCGGGAGCTGTCCGTGCGCGGACGCGCCCTGGGCGCCTGGGCAGCTTCTGGAAGGACGCGCTGAAGGCCCCGCTCGACATCCTGGTGGGAGAACAGCTCGTGGTCGATGCCCGCTCCAGCTCGTACGCGCAGGTCTATCGCCCCGCACCCGAGCAGACACTGGTGGTGAACAGCGTCACCGAGCGTGACGGCACGCGCAAGGTCGTCACGCATTTCGCGAAGCACGCCCGAGGACTGCTCGCCGGGATGCTGCTGAGGGCCCCGGAGGCTGAGAGAGCAGAGTTCGGCGTGGAGGACGTGGCCGAGCTGGCGTCGCAGCGCTGGCGCGTGGAGCTGCGCGGCGCCACCGGTCGCAGCCCGCATCAGCTGGATCTGATCAGCTGAGTCGGTCTGCGCGATAGTGGTCCATTAGCAGAATCTCTGCTCCGCCGACTAGCCTGGACACCATGGCAGAGTTTATTTACACCATGGTCAGTGCCCGCAAGAAGGTGGGCGACAAGGTCATCCTCGACGACGTCACGATGTCGTTCTATCCAGGTGCGAAGATCGGCGTGCTGGGTCCGAACGGTGCGGGCAAATCGACGATCCTGAAGATCATGGCAGGGCTCGATGAGCCCTCCAATGGCGAGGCCCGGCTCTCTCCGGGCTACTCGGTGGGCATCCTGATGCAGGAGCCCGCCCTGAATGAGGACAAGAGCGTCCTCGGCAACGTACAAGAGGGCGTCGGTGAGATCTACGAGAAGCTGCAGCGCTTCAACCAGATCTCTGAGGAGATGGCGAACCCGGATGCGGACTTCGATGCCCTGATGGGTGAGATGGGCAAGCTCCAGGAGGCGATCGACGCCGCCAACGCCTGGGACCTGGATTCCCAGCTCGAGCAGGCGATGGACGCCCTGCGCTGCCCACCCCCGGAGGCGGACGTCAGCGTCCTCTCCGGTGGTGAGCGACGCCGCGTGGCCCTGTGCAAGCTGCTCCTCTCCAAGCCCGACCTGCTGCTGCTCGATGAGCCCACGAACCACCTCGACGCCGAGTCGGTGCTGTGGCTTGAGCAGCATCTCGCGGCCTATGAGGGCGCTGTCCTCGCCGTGACCCATGATCGCTACTTCCTGGATCACGTGGCGGAGTGGATCTGCGAGGTCGACCGCGGTCGGCTGTACCCCTATGAGGGCAACTACTCCACCTACCTGGAGAAGAAGCAGGCCCGCCTGAAGGTTCAGGGCAAGAAAGACATCAAGATGGCCAAGCGACTCTCCGAAGAGCTGGAGTGGGTGCGCTCCAACGCCAAGGGCCGCCAGACCAAGTCCAAGGCCCGCCTGAACCGCTACGAGGAGATGGCCGCCGAGGCCGAGCGCACGAAGAAGCTGGACTTCGATGAGATTCAGATCCCACCAGGTCCGCGCCTGGGTACACAGGTCATCGAGGCCGAGAACCTGCAGAAGGGCTTCGGCGACCGTCAGCTGATCGAGGGGCTGTCCTTCTCGTTGCCGCGCAACGGCATCGTCGGCGTCATCGGTCCCAACGGCGTCGGCAAGTCCACGCTGTTCAAGACCATCGTGGGCATGGAAGAGCTCGACGGCGGCAAGCTCGCCGTGGGCGACTCGGTGAAGCTCTCATACGTCGACCAGTCCCGTGCGGGCATCGACGCCGAGAAGAGCCTCTGGGAGGTCGTCTCCGATGGACTCGACTTCATCCACGTCGGTGCCGTGGAGATGTCGTCACGTGCCTATGTCTCCGCCTTCGGCTTCAAGGGCCCCGACCAGCAGAAGAAGGCAGGAGTGCTCTCCGGCGGCGAGCGCAACCGTTTGAACCTCGCGCTGACGCTGAAGCAGGGCGGAAACCTGTTGCTGCTCGATGAGCCCACGAACGACCTCGACGTCGAGACGCTGGGCTCACTGGAGAACGCCCTGCTGGAGTTCCCCGGCTGCGCTGTCGTGATCTCGCACGACCGCTGGTTCCTCGACCGCGTCGCCACGCACATCCTCGCCTGGGAGGGCTCCGATGAGGACCCCGCGAACTGGTACTGGTTCGAGGGCAACTTCGAGTCCTACGAGGCGAACAAGGTCGAGCGTCTCGGCGCTGACGCTGCGCGTCCGCACCGTGTCACGCACCGCAAGCTCACGCGCGACTGAGACGTTACGCCGCAGAAGCCAAGGCCCGCCCGCGTTCACGATGCAGGCGGGCCTTCGCTCTGTGGTGGGCCGCCACGGCTGACGACGCACCAGCTCAGAAGGGAGCGGCCTGCGCCGCGCCCTGGAGCTCGCGGTCGCCGGATTCCTGGTCCGTGTCGGAGCTCTCGGAGCCGTGGGCGGCAGAGCCTCCCTGAGTGGAGTCGCGGCCACCGTCCTCAGCGCCGGTCGAGGATGCCAGCCGAGTGAAGGACCCCGTGCCGAAGGTGAGGTCATAGCCCACAGACTCGGCGTCGATCTCCACTGAGGTGCCACGCTGCCCCTTGTCGTTCTCCCACTGGCGGACGCGGAGCCTTCCGGTGACGACCACGGGATCACCCTTCGAAAGGCTGCTCTTGACGTTCTGGGCGAGCTGCCTGAACGCAGAGACCGTGTACCAGTTGGTCTCCCCGTTGACCCATTTCTCGGACTTGCGGTCGTACCGACGCGGAGTACAGCCCAGTCGGAAATTAGAGATCGGCAGCCCCTGCGGGGTGGTGAAGTCTTCGACCTCGCCACCGAGGAAGCCTCGCACTGTGATTGTCTCGCTCATCGTTGCCTTCCATCTCTTCACGGCAGCCAGGGTAGGAGCCGCGCTCCCCGCCCACCTCGAGCGCCGTGGTTCCGCGATGTGGGGGTGCCTCCAGTCTGGGCAGACATGCGGGGGACCGCTACCGATCGCTGCGGCCTGTGGAGAGACTTCCGGCTCGAGATCGCCGGACCTCGCCTGGGGAAGACCACCGTGTGTGGGAGAACCCCGGTGGGGGAGAGCAGGTAGACTCTCTGCCTGGACCTGCGCGGCAAGGCTGTTCTCCGCGTGTCCACGCCTCGGTAGCTCAGGGGATAGAGCAGCGGCCTTCTAATCCGCTGGTCGGGGGTTCGAATCCCCCCCGGGGCACTTGTCCAGACCGCATAGACTCCAGCTGGCCGCCGTCATGACGGCGGCCGCTCTGCTGTACCTGGCACATTCCGCGCTGCGATTCCGCAACTTCGAGGCCAAGGGCTATGACCTCGGCATCTTCGATCAGGCCGTCCGCCAGTACGCGATGTTCAAGGCACCGATCGTGCCGATCAAGGGCGAGGACTTTCATCTGCTGGGAGACCATTTCCACCCGATCATCGCCCTGCTCGCGCCCCTGTACTGGATCTGGGACGACCCGCGGATGCTCAACATCGCGATGATCGCGCTGCTGGTCTCCACGGCTCTGCCGGTCTACCTCGTCGTACGAGGGTGGTTCAGCCACGTTCCAGCGCTGCTCGCCGCCGTCGCGCTGCTCCTCTTCTGGCCCTTTCAGGCGCTGGTGAACTGGGACTTCCATGAGATCGCCTTCGGCGTGCCGATCATCGGCTGGGTCATCTGGGCCATCGAGCGTCGCAGGATGTGGCTTGCATCGGGGCTGGGCTCGCTGCTGCTGCTGGTCCGCGAGGACATGGGGGTCACCCTGATCGCCTTGGCCATGGTGCTGGCGTTGAAGCGGGCCTGGGCGCCTGCGGCGACCACGGCCGTGCTGGGTCTCGCCGGATACTGGGTCGCGGTCGAGGTGGTGATCCCGCACTTCTCGGCCGCCGGGGAGTTCGGCTACTGGGAGTTCACTGCCCTGGGTCCCAGCGCGGGCGCGGCAGTGGCGTTTCTGCTGACCCAGCCATGGAACGCCGTGGGTCTGCTCTTCGATCATCCGGTGAAGCTCGGTCTGTGGGCGCTGCACTTCCTTCCCCTGCTTCTGCTGCCGCTGGCTTCTCCCTATGTCATCCTCGGTGCTCCGATCCTGCTCTCGCGGCTGTTCAACGATCGGCAGAACGTCTGGGAGGTCATCTATCAGTACGATGCGATCCTGGCGCCGATCTTTCTGCTCGCGGCGTTCGACGTCGCGCGGCGGCTGGTCCGGCACTGGCCGCGACTGAAGCTGCTGGCAGTGGTGCTTCCGGGGGCGGTCATTGCGGTCGGTCTCGTGGGCACTCTGGCGTTCCCCGGAGTCTTTCCGCTCCAGCGAACCGTCACGGCGGAGAACTGGAGCATCGATGAGCGTGCGCAGGCGCATCAGCGCGCCGTGGAGGCGATTCCGGACGGTGTCTGCGTGGAGGCGGCGGACACCGCGGTCCCACACCTGGTGGACCGCACCTCGGTGGGGCTCAACGGCACGACCGACGAGGCGAATCTGACCTGGATCATCATCGATGATCAGGTCGAGGAGCTGGGCGGGTCTGATCCGCTCACGCCCGCCGAGGCCTTCGCGCGCGCCGAGAGACTCGGCTTCTCGACGGTCATCGAAGACGATGAGGGGCTCTGGGTGCTGAGTCGAGAGCTCCCGGGTGACCCAGCTGCCCAGGAGTGCGCGGAATACCTCCGGCCGTGACCGCGCTGTAGCATTAGCACCGAACCATCACACCCTCAGCCGCGTCGAGACTTCGCGCGGCGTCACGGAGAGCCACATGTCCACCGACTGCGTCCCCTCGGCGCTCAGCGGAGCCCCGCCGACCGGTCATCAGTCGATGCGTGTGGTGATGATCAGTCTGCACACCTCCCCGCTGGCTCAGGCGGGCAGCCGTGATGCGGGGGGCCTGAACGTCTACGTCAACGAGCTCAGCCGAGCCCTCGCGCAGACAGGCGTCGCCGTGGACATCGTCACCACGGACGCCGATGCCGAGCAGCCGCTGCATGCCGACCGGCTCAAGGTGCTGTCGGACGGGCGGCGCGTCCATACCCTCGCGGTCGGTTCTCAGGCACGGTCCGAGAAATCTCTGCTGGTCGGGCAGGTCGACGCACTCGCCGACCGAGCGCTGCGCAGCCTGGAGTCGGCGAGTCCTGCCCAGGTCAGCGCGGTCCACTCGCACTACTGGATCTCTGGCCTCGCCGGGATCAAGATCGCCCAGGCGCTGGGAGCGCCCCTGGTGCACACCATGCACACGATCGCCGCTGTCAAGCGCGAACGCGACCCCAACACGGCGGAGAATCCTCGGCGTCGGCTTGCTGAAGCCACCATCGCGCAGGTGGCCGACCTCGTCACGGCAAACACCGACCGCGAAATCGCTGACCTCAGGCGGCTCTTCGAGCTCGACGGTGCCCGCATCGCCCTGGTCAGGCCCGGCGTCGATCTCGGTGTGTTCCACCCTCCGCGCGGCGAGGATCCGCGCGGCGGTCCGCTCGAGGGAAGGCCGCTGCGGCTGGCCTTCGCTGGCAGGCTGCAGCCTCATAAGGGGCCCCAGGTCGCCGTCGAGGCACTGGGGGAGCTCCGCCGCATGCTGCCGGAGATTCCGGTGGAGCTCGTCGTCGCCGGCAGTCAGAGCGGCAAGGACCTGTTTGATCTGCACGCCCTGGCCGCCGCCGCGGGTGTGGCGGACTCGGTGCGGGCGGTGCCGCCGCTGCCGCATCAGGAGCTTGCCGAGCTCTTCCGGCGCAGCGATGCCGTGCTGATGCCCTCCTACAGCGAGTCCTTCGGGCTGGTGGCGCTGGAGGCCATGGCCTGCGGCACTCCGGTGCTCGCGCACGATGTCGGCGGACTCTCGTCGCTGGTGCGGCATCGTCGCAGCGGCAGACTCATTCCCAGCCTGGATCCCGCCGAATGGGCGGGACATCTGCGCTGGCTGGTGCGCCACCGCGGTGCCTGGGCCCGGTACAGCGCGGCGGCGGCCGCGAGTGCTGAGTCATACTCCTGGGAGGCGACCGCTGACGCCACCCTCAAGGCCTATCGCAGCGTGGCCCTGGTGGGCAGCAGCTGAGTCAGCTGTCCAGGTAGCGCGAGGACCAGGTCTGTGAGTACTTCTTGTTGACTTCACGGGTGGCTCGGGAGCTATGGACCAGGGTCTGCTGCATCTTCTCGGAGAGCTTCGGTCGGAGACCTTCCGGTGGACGGACCATGCCCTCTTGGGCCACCGTTGCCACAAGAGCTCCGTCGCGGCTATAGATGGACCCCTGGGCCAGCCCGCGCGCGTTCTGGGCACTCGGGCTCTGCTGGACATAGAGCAGCCACTCGTCGGCACGCGCGTCGCGGTGCCACCACATCGCGTGGTCCAGCGACGCGACCTTCATCTCCGGTTTGGCCCAATAGAGCCCGTGCCGACGCAGGATCGGCTCCAGCAGCGTGTAGTCCGAGGCGTAGAGGATCGCGGCCCGGTGGATATTGGGATCATCGGGCAGCGGAGCCTTGGTCCGAAGCCACACTGCGCTGGTGGCATGTGGGTCCTGGTCTGCCTCCAGGTAGATCGGCCGGTCCACGTGCCGGATGTCGAAGGGCCGACCATGCGCCCACTCGTGGACGATCGGGTGCTTCACGTGACCGACGAGCTCCTGCGGCTCTGCGAGGTCCTCGGGGTCCGGCACGCCCTGCGGCATCCGACGCTGGTGCGCGACCCCGGGGGAGGGGCGCTGGAAAGAGGCGATCATGGACAGGATGGGGGTGCCGTCCTGATAGGCCTGGCTCCGGCGGGCGGAGAAGGAGCCGCCGTCGCGCAGTCGCTCGACCGAAACCTGGATCGGCTTGGTGGCGTCTCCCGGGCGCAGGAAATACCCGTGCACCGAATGGATCAGCCGTTCGGGCTCGACGGTCTGCATCGCCGCAGTCGCCGCCTGCGCGAGGACCTGTCCGCCGAAGACGCGCCAGTAGGCCTGTTGGAACACCGGGCCCAGGAAGTGGTCCTCGGCGCTGGGACCGGCCCCCGCGGCGTCGTCCGGATCCAGGTGCTGCAGCTGCAGCATGTCGACGAGCTGCTGCACGGAGTCAGCGGCGCTCGGCACGCGGTACCGGTGATCATCGGGCATGCGATGTCCTTCCAGGCCGGGACAGGGTCATTGCTCCTACTCTAACGGCCCGCCCCCGGGTCTGACCTGGTCGGGCCAGACCCGGGGGCGGGCCGTGAGGGTGTCAGCGCGACGCTCGGTGAGCCGAGGCCGGGGCTGTCCCGGCCAGATCACCTGGACGCGATCAGACCAGCGAAGCGACCCCGAAGAGCGCCCAGGCCAGCAGGAAGGCCATCACACCGATGAGCGTCTCGAGCACGGTCCAGGTCTTCAGCGTGGTCTTCACATCCATGTCGAAGAAGCGGGAGATGAGCCAGAAGCCGGAGTCGTTGACGTGGGAGGCGATCACTGAGCCGCCTGCCACCGAGATGACCATCGCCGCGAGCTGCAGCTCGTTGAAGTCCGCGGCGGCCACGCCGGTGGCCAGCAGTCCTGCGGCCGTGGTCAGCGCCACGGTGGCCGAACCCTGAGCGATGCGCAGCACGCCGGCGATCACGAAGCCCGCGACGATCAGCGGGATGCCCATCCCAGATAGGGAGTCTGAGAGGGCCTCGCCGATGCCCGATTCACGCAGCACACCGCCGAACATGCCGCCCGCGCCGGTGATCAAGATGACCGCGCAGACCGGAGCCAGCGCCTTGTCCATGACGTCCTGGGCGCCGCTCATGCCGCGTCCACCCCGGGTGCCGACAGCCGCGACGGCCACGAGCAGCGTGATGATCAGCGCCACCGGAGTCGCGCCCAGCGTGGTGAGTAGGCCATACCAGGCCGATTCGGTCTGATCGGCAGAGACGACCCCCGCCGTGGAGAGCGTGTCCAGGCCGGTGTTCAGGAAGATCAGCAGCATCGGCAGCAGCAGGATCAGCACCACCGTGGAGAACCTGGGCGGGTTCTTCTCCGCCTCTTCATCGGCCTGGCCCAGCAGCATCGGGATGGGCAGCTCGAACCGGCGACCGGCCCACATCCCGAAGAGATAGCTGGTGACGTACCAGGTGAGGACCGCGATCGGCAGAGCGACCAGCAGCAGGATGCCGACATTGGCCTCGAAGAACTCGCTGGCGGCCACGGGGCCGGGGTGCGGCGGGACGAAGACATGCATGACCGAGAACGCACCGGCCACGGGGAGTCCGTAGATCAGCACCGAGCCGCCCAGTCGACGGCCCACGGCGAAGACCACGGGCAGCATGACCACCAGGCCCGCGTCGAAGAAGATCGGGAAGCCGAAGAGCAGCGACGCGACGCCCAGGGCGAGCGGTGCTCGCTTCTCGCCGAATCGGGTGACCAGGGCGTCCGCGAGGACCTTGGCGCCGCCGGAGACCTCCACGATGCGTCCGAGCATGGCGCCGAGACCCACCAGGAGCGCGACTGAAGCCAGCGTGGAGCCGAACCCTGAGGTCAGCACCGGCACGATCTGGGCCGTGGGGATGCCCGCCGCGGCAGCGGTCAGCAGCGAGACGAGGATGAGGGCCACGAAGGCGTGGACCTTGAACCGGATGATGAGCAGCAGAAGCACCGCGATGGAGGCTGCGGCGATGCCGAGCAGCGGTCCGGTGCCGAGGGTCTGTTCCCAGCCTTCGAGGGTCATGAGTTCTTCCAATCAGTGCTGTGGTCTGTGAAGGGGGCCGCGTCTGCGGAGGCAGCCGCGTCCCGCGTGGAGCTGAGCCAGCCCCGCGCGGCGGAGAGGAGGTCCTCGATGGTGGTGTCGTTGGGCAGCCGGACTCCGTCCTCTTCCGGGTCCAGGGGCTCCAAGGTCTGCAGCTGAGATTCGAGCAGCTCAGGCGGCATGAAGTGTCCGCTGCGGTGGGCAAGTCTGGTGCTCAGTCGCGGGACGTCGACATCCACATGCAGGAAGATCACCCGGCCCTCGGCGGTGTCCAGCAGATCACGGTAGCTTCGGCGCAGCGCCGAGCAGGTGATGACGCTTCCGGTCTGCGCCTGCTCTGACATCCAGTCCCGCAGCGCACGGAGCCAGGGCCACCGGTCTTCATCGGTGAGCGGAGTCTGGGCCGCCATCTTGGCGATGTTCGCCTCGGGATGGAACTCGTCGGCTTCGGCCATCGGCAGCTGGAGCTCTTCTGCCAGTGCCGCGGCGAGCGTCGATTTGCCGGAGCCGGAGACCCCCATCACGACGAGGTGACAAGGAGGAGCCGCTCTGCTCGGGCTAGGGTTGGTGGGGGGATTCGTCATCGAATTCCTTTGTGCTGAGGACATGTGCTGAGGCCCCTGTGACGGGGACCACGTGCCAGCTAAGATAGCACCTTTATCGCTAAAGGTGTCATGTTTGCACCATCGACCGATCAGAAAGCAGTCCTGTGCCGAAGAGTTCCGCCGTCGCCCGCGTAGGCCGCGACGCGATATCCGAGACCCTCGGCCGCGAGATCGTGGACGGTGCGCTGAGCCCCGGCACGGTGCTCACGCTCGAGTCGCTGCAGCTGCGCTTCGGGGTCTCCCGCACGGTCGCGCGAGACAGCGTGAAGGTGCTCGAGTCCCACGGTCTGCTCTACTCCAAGCGCCGGGTCGGGCTTGTCGTCACCGGACCCGAACACTGGAGCGTCTTCGCTCCGGCGGTGATCGCCTGGCGCCTGGCCTCCCGCCATGCCCGCACTGCGTTCATCGAGCTGACCCAGCTGCGCATCGCCGTGGAGACCGAAGCGGTGGCGATGGCGGCCCTGCGGCGCACGGAGGACCAGGCACGCCGACTCTTGGACCTCGCCGCGAGCATGCGGCGCCTCGGTGAGGCCGAGCAGGTCGAAGAGTTCATGCTGGCGGATGTGGCCTTCCACCGGCTCCTGCTCGAAGCCGGGGCGAACTCGATGTTCGCGGCCCTGGCCGAGGTGGTGGCCGAGGTGCTCACCGGACGCACACAGCACGGCCTCATGCCGACTCGCCCCATGCCAGAGGCGCTCGACGCCCATGACGGCGTCGCCCGGGCCATCGCCGACCAGGATCCCGAGGCCGCACGCCGGCAGATGGAGATCCTCGTCGGTGAGGTGCGCTCGGCTCTGGAACAATGAGGACCATGACTGAATCGCTGAGATTCGCAGAGGCCGTCTCCCTGCAGGATCTCTCCACCTACATCAAGCGCGCCCGCCGCATCCAGGAACAGGGCATCCGGCTCCAGTCCGTAGGCCAGGTGCTGGCGGCCTGGGTCCCGGTGATGACGCCCAGCTCGCTCACGGGTCAGCTGCCGGCGGTGCTGGGGCTGCGCACCCTTGCGCTGGCGGAGGCATCGCAGACCGATGTCACCGCAGAACTCAGCTCGATCAGCGAACGGATCGCGCGGATGAACCCTGCAGAGACCACCCTGGCACTGCCGCCGAGCCGGCTGACCGTGCCCTGGGCCGCAGTGACCCCGCCGCGCTCCGGCTGGGAGCCGCTCGGGAGCCTGGACGACGACGAGCTCAGGCGCCAGGCAGAGGCCGGGATCGCAGAGATTGCCGAGGCAGTGCCCACTTCGGCGGGTGCCGCCGTCGTCGAACAGGTCCGTGAACGCGTCTGGGGAAGGACGCTGGAGGTTCAGGCGGATTCGGCGGCTCAGCACATTCCGGCTGGTGCAGCGTTCGGGGCCCATGCGTTGAACTTCCTCGCGGGCGACGCCGCAGGCGGTGCAACCACGGTGCACCGCCGCGGGCGCTGGATCCGGCTGAGCTCTCAGGGTGGCTTCATCCTGTGCCGCAGCACCAGGGAGCAGTGAGCGCGCGAGCAGTGACTCCGCACCCCTGGACTGACCTCGGCACAGGCTGGGTCCGTGCGATCGTGAGGGTCAGGGCCGTCAGCTGTTGACCATCGAATGGGCGGCGCGCTCGAGGTAGTCCCAGAGGATCTGGTCGTGCAGCGGGGAGAGCTCTGCGGCGTCGACCCCTGCGCGCATGAAGCGCAGCCACTTGTCCCGCGCCTCGGCGTCCACGGTGAAAGGCATGTGACGCATGCGCAGCCGGGGGTGGCCGCGCTGTTCCTGGTAGGTCCGCGGGCCGCCCCAGTACTGCTCGAGGAAGGTGAGCAGCCGCTCTTTGGCCGGAGCCAGATCCTCCTCTGGGTACATGGCTTTGAAGTCATCGTCCTCGGCGACGTGGGCGTAGAAGACATCGACGATCGTCTGGAAGGTCTCCCGTCCGCCGACGGCCTCGTAGAAGCTCTGCTGCTCAGCCCCTGACTGCTCCGCAGATCCCTGTGCCTGGCCGGGCTGCACTTGTCCGGGCTGGCTGAGACTGGGCTGGGCCGAGGGCAGGCCGGAGACCTGCGACGGAGGACGACCCACCGGTTTCACGGTGGCGATCGGCGCGCCGAGGCGGTTCGAGAACTTCGGGAGCTCGCGAGGGGGCTGTGGATCTTCGTCAGACATGTTCCTCCTGGACGCAGTTCGTCCTTGACGCTGTGCAGGGTGCAACGATACTCGCTGCGGCCATGTTCCCTCCTCGAGAACGTAGGATTGTCCCGGCCCACCGTCCCGCGCACTGCTCCCGAAAGATCCCGGAGACCACATGGAAGACATCATGGAAGTCCACATCGCCACTGACCACGCCGGCATGGAGCTCTCTGCCCACCTGGTCAGCCACCTGCGTGGACTCGGCTACCAGCTCATCGATCATGGTCCGCAGGAGTATGACGCCGCGGATGACTACCCGGCGTTCTGCATCCGCGCGGCTCAAGCAGTGGTCGCGGCTCGAGCTGCTGGCAAGAACGCGCTGGGCATCGTGCTGGGCGGCTCGGGCAACGGCGAGCAGATCGCCGCCAACAAGGTCTCCGGGACACGCGCAGCCCTGGCGTGGAACCTTGACACCGCAGTCCTGGCCCGTGAACACAACGACGCCAATGTGGTGGCGCTGGGCGGTCGCCAGCACAGCCTCGAGGAGGCGACCAGCATCGTCGAGGCCTTCCTGAAGACCGGATTCAGCGGCGACGAGCGCCATGCACGACGGATCTCGAAGATCGCCCACTATGAGCTGACCCGCGAGATCCTCGACTGATCCATGCCTGAAGGCCACACGCTCCACCGGCTCGCTGCCCAGTTCAACGAGGTCTTCGTGGGCCGAGACTGGCAGGTCAGCTCCCCGCAGGGCCGATTCTCCGCAGGGGCGAGGCGCCTCGACGGAGGCGTCCCGCAGCGCGCTGAAGCCTGGGGCAAACACCTCTTCGTCCACCTGGAGACCGAGATCTGGCATGTCCATCTGGGTCTCTACGGCGCCTTCAGCTTCCGTGGCGACAGCGAGTTCTCCGCTCCGCCCTCCATCGGTGCACCCCGCGCGTGGGTCGAGGAGCTGACGCCCGCCTATGACGAAGCTGGCTGGCTGATCCCGGAGCTGCCGCGCGGAGCGGTGCGGGCACGGGTCCAGTCCAGATCGGGATGGGCGGATCTCCGCGGGCCCACGACCTGCGCGGTGCTGGAACCGAGCGAGTACCACACCGTGATCGCGCGGCTCGGCCCAGACCCGCTGCGGCATCTGCCGAAGGCGTCGGATCCGACACCCGGTTCAAAAGGCCCCGGCTCTGATGACTCTGATGCCGAAGATTCTGATGCCGAAGACACTGGCTCCGAAGGCTCAGGATCTGAGCGCTTCCTGCACAACCTCTCACGTCGCCGGATCAGCATCGGCGCGGCCCTGATGGATCAGGCAGTCATCGCGGGGGTGGGGAACATCTTCCGTGCCGAATCGCTCTTCCTGGAGGGCATCGACCCGGCCACGCCCAGCAATGCACTCAGCCGGGTCCGGGGCGAGGCCCTGTGGGACCGGCTCACCGAGCAGCTGCGCACCGGGGTCCGGGAGGGTCTGATCCGGACGCTGCGCGCCGAGGGCGACCGCCGGCACTGGGTCTACCAGCACCAGGGTTCGGCCTGTCTGCGCTGCGGAGCGCAGATCACGGTCCGCGAGCTGCAGGGTCGTCGGCTGTACTGGTGTCCCGGCTGCCAGCAGGGCTGAGTCGGATCAGGACGCCGCGCCGGGGTTCCCGTAGAATCACCTGGTCCGTAGAACATCCGTGAGGAGAACACCCCCAGTGTCCGAGAACGCAGCGTCGGAAGTCCCGTCCCAGGCAGCACAGCCGGCTGAGTCCATCAGTATCACCGTAGCCGGTGAGACGACCAGCATCGAGCACGGCACCACCGGCACCACGCTCTTCGCGGCGGACAAGACCACGGTGGTGATGCGCGTCGACGGCGAGCTCTGGGACCTGACCCGGGAGATCCCGGCGGGCGCCGTCGTCGAGGCTGTCGACATCAGCAGCCAGGACGGGCTCAACGTGCTGCGCCACTCCACCGCGCATGTGATGGCGCAGGCCGTCCAGGAGCTGTTCCCCACCGCCAAGCTGGGCATCGGCCCCTACATCACCGATGGCTTCTACTTCGACTTCGACGTCGCGGATCCCTTCACGCCCGAGGATCTGAAGAAGATCGAGAAGGCCATGCAGAAGCTGATCAACCAGAGCCAGCTGTTCGAACGCGAGGTCGTCTCCGAGGAGCAGGCCAAGGCCGCCATGGCGGATGAGCCCTATAAGCTCGAGCTGCTCGGCGTCTCCAGCAGCGAGGGTGAAGCGGCAGAGGGAGCCAGCGTCGAGGTCGGCGGTGGCGAGATCACCATCTACCACAACGTCGACCGACAGGGGGAGCGCGTCTGGTCCGACCTGTGCCGCGGCCCGCATCTGCCCAACACCAAGCTGATCGCCAACGCCTACGCCGTGATGCGCTCGGCCGCCGCCTACTGGCGCGGCAAGGAGTCCAACCCCCAGCTGCAGCGGCTCTACGGCACCGCCTGGCCGACCAAGGACGATCTGAAGGCTTATAAGGAGCGGCTGGCGGAGGCTGAACGTCGCGATCACCGGCGTCTGGGCTCCGAGCTCGACCTCTTCAGCTTCCCTGACGAGCTGGGCTCCGGACTGCCGGTGTTCCATCCCAAGGGCGGAATCATCAAGCGGGAGATGGAGGACTACGTCCGGAACCGCCACATCGAGGCGGGCTTCCAGTACGTCGGCACCCCGCACATCTCCAAGGATGGGCTCTTCCACACCTCGGGCCACCTGCCCTACTACGCCGACACCATGTTCCCTCCGCTGCATGTGGATGAGGAGCGCGACGCCGAGGGCAACATCACCAAACAAGGCCAGGACTACCGGCTCAAGGCGATGAACTGCCCCATGCACAACCTGATCTTCCGTTCCCGCGGACGGTCCTACCGAGAGCTGCCGATGCGGCTCTTCGAGTTCGGCTCCGTCTACCGCTATGAGAAGTCCGGCGTCATCCACGGCCTCACCCGAGTCCGCGGCTTCGCCCAGGATGACTCCCATTCCTATGTGAGCAAGGAACAGGCCCCCGACGAGGTCCGGCATCTGCTGACCTTCGTGCTCTCGCTGCTGCGCGACTTCGGGCTCGATGACTTCTACCTCGAGCTCTCCACCCGCGATGAGAACTCGGAGAAGTTCATCGGCAGCGCGGAGCAGTGGGCCGAGGCCACGGCAGTCCTCGAAGAGGCAGCGACCGAGACCGGGCTCGAGCTCGTTCCCGATCCGGGCGGTGCCGCCTACTACGGGCCCAAGATCTCGGTACAGGCCCGCGACGCGATCGGACGCACCTGGCAGATGTCGACGGTTCAGTACGACTTCAACCAGCCTGCGCGCTTCGGACTCGAATACCAGGCGGCCGACGGTTCCCGCCAGGAGCCGGTGATGATCCACGCGGCGAAGTTCGGTTCCATCGAACGATTCCTGGGGGTGCTCACCGAACACTACGCGGGTGCGTTCCCGGTCTGGCTCTCGCCGGTCCAGGTCCGCGCCGTGCCGGTGGCGGAGCCCTTCAACGACTACCTCGCCGAGGTTGTGGACAAGCTCAAGGCCGCCGGAGTGCGCGCCGAGCTGGAGGACAGCAGCGACCGGTTCCCGAAGAAGATCCGCACCGCCTCGAAGGACAAGATTCCCTTCGTGCTGATCGCCGGGGGCGACGACGTCGACGCCGGCGCGGTCTCCTTCCGATTCCGCGATGGCAGCCAGGACAATCAGGTGCCGGTGGACGAGGCCGTGGCCCGCATCCTCGCCGCCATCGAGTCCAAGGAGGCCTGAGCGGACGTGGGGACTGCAGACGAGTTCGAGCTGGCAGGCGTCCCCGACGCCTTCCAGCGACTGTGGACCCCACACCGAGCGGCCTACCAGAATCGCGGCCAGGACCAGGTCAGCGGCTCCGCAGACTGCCCCTTCTGCCAGGGGCCGGGGCGCAGCGATGAAGACTCGCTGATCGTGCACCGGGGGGAGAGCTGCTTCGTGCTGCTGAACCTCTATCCCTATAACCCGGGACACCTGCTGGTCTGTCCCTACCGGCACGTCCCCGATCTCACGGATCTCGACGACGCGGAGGCCCAGGAGTTCACGGCACTGACCCAGCGTGCCATGGTGGTCCTCCGCGAGGCTGCGAACCCCGGGGGCTTCAACCTGGGCATCAACCAGGGAAAGGTGGGCGGCGCGGGCATCGCGGCTCATCTGCATCAGCACGTGATCCCACGCTGGAACGGGGATACCAACTTCATGCCGATCATCGCGCAGACCAAGAACCTTTCGCAGACGCTGGGGGAGACCCGCGACCTCGTGGCCGCGACCTGGGACGCGAGCCGCTGATGTTGAACCGTCATGCCCGCGCCTTCTTCAGCGGCTTGTTCACCCCCATCGCGAAGGCGCTGCTGGGCCTCGGAATGACCCCCAACATGGTGACGGTCATCGGCACCATCGGCGTCAGCCTGGGTGCGCTGGTCTTCTACCCGATGGGGGAGCTGTTCTGGGGCACGGTGTTCGTCACGGTCTTCGTCTTCTCCGACCTGATCGATGGTCTGATGGCTCGATTGAGCGGCCGGGGCTCCGTGCTGGGCGGATTCCTGGATTCCTGCCTGGACCGCGTGCAGGACGGGGCCGTGTTCCTGGGTCTGCTCATCTGGTTCTTCACCGGGGGTGAGAACATCTGGCTGGGCATCGCCGCAGGACTCTGCCTGCTCACCGGCAACCTCGTCTCCTATGTGCGGGCCAAAGCCGAGTCGCTGGGGTATACCGCCGACGTCGGGATCGCTGAACGCTCCGAACGCATGGTGCTGACTCTGGTCTTCACCGGGTTCACCGGGCTCGGTCTGCATCCAGGAGTGCTTCTGGTGGTGCTGACGCTGTTGGCGGTCGCCTCCGTGGCCACCATCATCCAGCGATTCCGCACCGTGATCACCCAGGCGGCTGCTGCCGCAGACTGACGCGGCGAGGGAGTGTGACAGGCACTGTGGTGCCAGCCTGCTCCCCGATCGGCGCTATTCGGTAGCGTCGTCGTCATGAGCGATGGAACCATGCGGACCGGTGGCGTTGATCTTGCGGCGGAGAACAAGGGAACGGCCCTCGCCGTCATCGAGTGGACTCCGGACCGTGCCCGCCTGGAGCAGCTGAGCCTCGATGTCGATGATGCGGAGATCACGGAGGTCGCGGCAGGCGTCGCGAGGCTGGGCATCGACTGCGCCTTCGGCTGGCCCGATGAGTTCGTCGGTTTCGTCACGGCCCACGCCGACCTCGCGCAGCCTCAGACTCCCGACGGGGGCATGGCATGGAGGCGCACGCTGGCGTACCGGGAGACCGACCGGCAAGTGCGCGAGCGGAGCGGACGGTGGCCGCTGAGCGTGTCCACCGACCGGATCGGTCTGACGGCGATGCGCTGCGCCGGCCTGCTGGGACGACTCGCTGGCAGCGGACTCGTCGTCGACCGGTCGGGACGCGACGGCGCCGTCGTGGAGGTCTACCCCGGTGCAACCCTGAGGGTGTGGAAGTGGGAGATGCGCGGGTATCGGAGCGACCCCGAGGTGCGTCGGTCGCTGGTCCAGCGGATGCGCCGGGAAGCTCCCTGGTTCGAGCTCGGCGCGCGTGCGGAGCTGATGGTGGAATCCACCGACGCCTTCGACGCCGTCGTGGCTGCCCTTGCGGCGCGCGCCGCGGCGACCGGGCGGTACGATCCTCCACCCGCCGAGCATCAGGAGCGGGCGGAGCGAGAGGGCTGGATCATCCTGCCCTCCTGCCCGCTGGGTGAGCTGCTCCACTGGCCTTCCACCGAGTCACCTGCCGGCGCCACGCGGACCGCCCGGTAGACGTCTCCCTCGGGGGTGGTTCGCGTGTGCGGCTCGGGTCAGGACTCGTCCAGGCCCAGCTGACGCAGCAGGGCGTCCGTTCCAGGGTCCCTGCCGAAGGCGATCCGATAGGACTCCAATGGATCGCGCGTATTGCCTCGCGACAGCAGCTCCCGGCGCACCTGGGCCCCGGCGGCAGCCATCGCCTCACTGAGCTGCTGTCCCCGGTTCTGGGCCAGCTGTTCGCGGTACCACTCGGAGGCATCGGCGGCCAGGACCTGCGCCCAGAGATACGAATAATAGCCAGCCGCATAGCCGGACCCGGCGAAGATGTGCTTGAAGAATCCGATGCCATACCGCGGTGGCACCAGCGGGTGGTCGAGTCCCCAGGCGGCCAGTGCAGCCTCGGAGAATGCCTCGGGGTCCTCGACGGCGGCCTCGGCCTCTTCTGCCGAGAGCGTGTGCCAGGCGAGGTCCAGCACCACGGCCGCTGCGTGCTCGACCGTGCTGAACCCTTTGCCCCAGAGCTCCTCCGTGGTGGGCTGCTGCCCGGGGGCAGCCAGCCCAGCGCTGAACTCCTGGAAGATCTCGTTGACCTGGGAGGGGAACTCGACATTGTCACGGGGCACGGAGGTACCGGAGAGCTCCTCGAACTCCGCCTCCGCAAGCAGTCCATGCAGTGCGTGGCCGAACTCGTGAAAGAGCGTGCGCATGGTCGATGGTCCCAGCGCCGGCTGTTCTCCCACGGCAGGGGCGGTGATGTTCAGCGCGTTGATCACCACCGGTGCGGAACCCGTCAGCGTGGACGCCACTGAGAAGGAGTTCATCCACGCTCCTCCGGACTTGCTCGGTCGGGCATAGAGGTCGAGCAGGAACAGTCCGATCCCTGCACCGGGACGCTTCTCTGCGGAGCTTTCGAAGACCTCGAAGCTGCGTGCTCCGGGAGCGAAGCCGGGCAGGTCCTCGCGCTCGACCACGGTGATCCCATAGAGCTGGGACGCCGCGTCGAAGACCCGACGCAGAGCCTGCTCCAGAGGGACATCTCGCGTGTGCTCCGCTGCAAGCCCTGGACTCTCGCCGCCGGCTCCTTCCGAGGACTGCTGCCGTCTCGCCAGCGCTGCGAGGCCGAAGCTGACGTCCCAGGGTGCGAGTTCAGCCGGCCCGTCGGGATCGGAGGTCTGGTGGATGCCGGCCTCGCGCAGAGCCTGGATCTCGGCGTCCAGGCGGACCAGGGCGCCTGTCACGATGGTCTTGAGCATCCTCTCGATGCTGGTCCGGTCCGGTGCCGTGCGTCCGGGCAGGACGCTGGCCAGGTGATGCTCGAAGCCCAGGAGACGGGAGCGGCGAGCCCGCAGCACGGCGATGTGCGCGCCGATCTGGCTCGTGGTCCGTCCGTCGTCGTCGGTCAAGGTGCCACGTGACACAGAGGCCTCGTGCAGCCGACGGCGCGCCTGGCGCCTGGTCATCCGCTCCAGCGGGCTCTGCTGCACTGGCAGAGTCAGACTCAGCAGGGCCCCGTCGGCGTGTCCGGCCTCCCGCGCTGCGGCCTGCGCAGCTCCTGACTCCGCGGCATCGAGTCCCTCGAGCTCGGCGGGATCGGAGAAGAAGACGGCGTGGGCTGCGGCCTCACGGCGCTGCAGCTGCTCATAGGCGGTCTCGGCCGCGCCGAGCTCGAGATTGAGCGCCCGCAGCTGCTCCTGCTCGGCCCCACCGAGTCCGGCTCCCGCTGCGCGCGCCTCGTCGAGGACGTGCTGCAGCATCCTGCGCTGTTCCTCCGTGGCGCTGGTCTCACCCCGCGCCAACGCCGACTGCAGTGCCTGCAGACGCTCATAGAGATTCTCGTGCATGGCCAGCCAGTCGCGATGCGCTGCCACGCGCTGCGTGATCTCCGGCTGCACCTGCTGTCGTGCCTCGGTGGCATCGACAGAGAACATGCAGGAGAAGGCACGTTCGACCCGAGAGAGGAGTTCATGGGAGCGGCCCAGCGGGTGCAGGACGGTGGACACCTCAACGGGGGCGGGGTCCTCCGCGATGGCCTCCACGGCCCTGCGCTGAGCATCGATTCCGGCCTCGAGCGCGGGCAGCCAGTGCTCGTCGCGGATCTTGCTGAGGTCGGTGAGTCCGTAGTCGAGTGTCCCCGCACGGAGCAGGGGATTGTCCGCTCCGGGCGGCGTGCTCCCGGGCATCTCTGCGTGTGCCGGTGGCTCGGTGCGCTCCACGTGTCACCACGTCCTCTCCGATAGGCTGGTGGCAAGACTATATGACGGTTGCCGCACGCAACTGTTTCCCGTGAACGTCGTGATCTCACCCACAAGGAGAACTATGGCCGGCCATTCCAAATGGGCCAACACGAAGCACCGCAAGGCTGCCGTCGACGCCAAGCGCGCCAAGCTCAATGCGCGCTACATCAAGCAGATCGAGGTGGCCGCGCGCAACGGCGGCCCCGATATGGCCGGCAACCCGGGCCTTGATCTGGCGGTGTCCAAGGCGAAGAAGAACTCGGTGCCCAACGACAACATTGACCGTGCCATCAAGCGCGGGGCGGGCCTCACCGGGGACAGCGTCGAATATGAGGAGATCACCTACGAGGTGCGCGGGCCGCAGGGCTCCGCACTGCTGGTGGAATGCCTCACCGACAACCGCAACCGGGCGGCCGCCGAGGTGCGGACCGCGGTGACGCGTTCAGGCGGCACCGTCGCCGATCCCGGTTCGGTGGCCTACATGTTCCAGCGCAAAGGCGTGGTCGCGCTTCCCAAGCAGGAGCTCGGCGAGGATGACGTGCTCGCCGCCGTGCTGGAGGCCGGGGTCGAAGATGTCATCGAACACGACTCCAGCTTCGAGGTGCGCTGCGAGCCGCAGGACCTCCAAGCTGTCGTGAAGGGGCTTGAGGAGGCCGGCATCGAGTACGAGTCCGATGAGGTCGAGTTCATCTCGGAGGTCACGGTGGACCTCGACGTCGACGCTGCGAAGAAGTTCTTCAAGCTCGCCGACGCGCTCGAAGACCTCGAGGACGTCCAGAACGTGCACAGCAATGCCGACCTCAGTGCCGAGACCCTTGCGGCACTGGAGGACGAGGACTGATGCACCGGAGTCAACGGTGAGTGAATCAGGCAGCGCATGAGCCAGGGATCCTGGACATGAGTCAGTCGGCTGTGGTCTCCGGGACCGCCGGCACGTCCCGCACGGCGCAGCGGATCCTGGGGGTGGACCCCGGTCTGACCCGGTGCGGCTTCGCGGTGGTGGAGATGAACCTGAACCGAACCGGCGCCTCGCTGCATGTGGAGGTCACCGGCACCAAGGCGAGCCAGGACCTCGCCGAGCGGATCCTGAGCATCCAGCGTGCGGCCGAAGTGCTGTTGGACCGCTTCGCCCCGGATGTGCTCGCCATCGAACGCGTCTTCGCCTCGAACAACGCACCGACCGTCGTGACCACGGCGCAGGCCTCAGGGGTCATCATCGCGGCCGCGGCCGCCCGCGGCATACCGGTAGCCTGGCACACTCCCTCCGAGGTCAAGGCCGCTGTCACCGATGATGGAAACGCCGATAAGCAGGCCGTCGCGCGCATGGTCCAGCGGATCCTCAAGCTCCCCGGGCTGCCCAAGCCGGTGGACGCGACAGACGCCTACGCGGTCGCCATCTGCCACGCCTGGCGCTCCGGGATCGGCGCGCGCTTCAACATGTCCGCCGGGACACAGACCCACCAGGGTGCCACCACCGCCCTGCAGCGCGCCCAGGCCGCAGCGGCGGCGAAAAGCTCAGCGGCGAAGGCTCCAGCCGCCAGAGGTTCCGCTCGGACAGCGGCTGATCAGCTGACCCCTGCCCAGCGCGCCTGGATGGCAGCCGATAAACGGGCGCGCTAAAGTGTTCGAATACATGTTCTAGTCATGCCGGGGCCCGCCCTCGGCATGCGACCAGTCGCCAGCGGCGACGGTGAGGTGAATGATGATCTCTTCCATCCGGGGCGACGTGCTCCACATCGGCACCGACCACGCAGTGGTCGAGGTCTCCGGATTCGGGCTGCACGTCTCCGCGACCCCGAAGACCCTCGCCGACCTGCACCCCGGGACCGAAGCCCGGCTGCACACCAGCTTCGTGCCCCGACAGGACGATGCCCCGCTGCTCTTCGGCTTCTCCGAGCTCGCTGAGCGCGTCATCTTCACCACCCTGGTCGCGATCTCGGGCATCGGCCCACGCATGGCCCTGGCCGTGCTCGCCGTGCACACTCCCACGGAGGTCCACCGTGCCATCGCCGAATCCGACACCGCGGCCTTCACCAAGGTGCCCGGGATCGGCAAGAAGACGGCGCAGCGCATCCTGCTGGAGCTGGCGGGCAAGCTGGTGATCGACCAGCCCCAAGCGCCGGCAGGAGCCGCCTCCGGTTCGGACGAGCCTGAGGTCGCCGTTCAGGTGCGTGAAGCACTGGTCTCACTGGGCTGGATCGAGCGCGATGCCAGGACTGCGGTGGAGAAGCTTCTCATCGCGGAGCCCGAGCTGGCTCAGGCCGATGTCAGCACCGTGCTTCGCCAAGCCCTGCGCAGCCTGGGAGGTGCACGGTGAGCACGGACGGGCCCCGCGAACTGCTCGGCGGCTCTTCGATGACCGAGGAGCGAGCCATGGAAGCCGCCCTGCGGCCGAAGGCGCTCAGCGACTTCGTCGGCCAGCAGACCGTGCGCCGCCAGCTCTCACTCGTGCTGGAATCCTCGCGCATGCGCGGCACCGCCTCGGATCATGTGCTGCTCTCCGGCCCGCCCGGCCTCGGCAAGACCACTCTGGCCATGATCATCGCGGCGGAGATGAATGCCGCCCTGCGCATCAGCTCCGGTCCGGCGATCCAGCATGCAGGTGATCTGGCTGCGATCCTGTCCTCGCTGACCGAGGGCGAGGTCCTCTTCGTCGACGAGATCCACCGGATGTCGCGGCCCGCCGAGGAGCTGCTCTACATGGCGATGGAGGACTTTCGGGTCGACGTCATCGTGGGCAAGGGAGCCGGAGCGACCTCCATCCCGTTGGAGCTTCCCCCGTTCACCCTGGTCGGGGCGACGACCCGGGCCGGCCTGCTCCCGGGCCCGCTGCGTGATCGGTTCGGGTTCACCGGGCACCTGGAGTTCTACAGCGAGCACGAACTGGAGCTGGTGCTGCGCAGGTCCTCGGTGATGCTGGATATGAACGTCGCGGGAGCCGGCTTCGCGGAGATCGCCTCGCGCTCCCGCGGAACCCCGCGCATCGCGAATCGACTGCTCCGCCGGGTGCGCGACTGGGCGCTGGTGCATGGTGTGCCCGAGGTCGATCAGGCCACCGCAGCCGCCGCGCTGGAGATGTATGAGGTCGACGAGCGCGGCCTCGACCGGCTGGACCGCTCAGTCCTGGAGGCGCTCTGCCTGAAGTTCAAGGGCGGCCCGGTGGGGCTGTCCACGCTGGCAGTCCTGGTGGGGGAGGAGACGGAGACCGTGGAGACGGTGGCGGAGCCGTATCTGGTCCGCGAAGGGCTGCTCGCGCGCACACCCCGAGGGCGCGTCGCCACCGATGAGGCGTGGCGGCATCTGGGGCTGACGCCGCCCGAGCGCCACCCTGATAGTCTGTCGGGTTGAATGTCCGGCCAGGTTCAGCAGCGGTTGCGCCGCAGCCCTGGCAAGCACGTCCCGCGACGAGAGATTGGCCCGATCTGTGAACGCTCTGCTCCCTTACGCCCAGGTCTCTGCCTCTGAAGGCACCGGCTCGGCCCCTGGATTCGATCCGCTCCTGCTGATCATGATCGCCATCCTGGTGATCTTCATGGTGCTGACCTTCCGTCGCGGAAAGAAGCTGCGCGACGAGCAGTCCAAGGCTCGCGGCGGCGCCGTGGTCGGCGCACAGGTCGTCACCGCCGGCGGAATGGTGGGAACAGTGGTCTCTCGTGATGAGGAGGCCCAGCGAGTGACCCTGGAGTTCAGCTCCGGAGATCGTGTGGACTTCCTCATCGGCGCCATTCAGCAGGTGGTTGAACCCGCCGCCACCACAGAGGACTGATTCCCGCTCTATGGCGACACGTACCCCGGCCGCTCATGCCCGCGGCGTTCTGATCGGCCTGCTCGTGCTGCTTCTCGGCATGGGCGGACTCTTGGCCTTCGCAGTCCAGGACGGCCGCGCCCAGTGGGCGCCGCTGTTGGCCCTGGACCTCGAGGGCGGCACCCAGATGGTCCTCTCTCCTCAGGTCGACGGGGATGCAGAGATCGACGAAGAGCAGCTCCAGCAGGCGGTGGAGGTCATCCGTCAGCGTGTTGACGGCTCCGGTGTCACCGAGGCCGAGATCACCACGCAGGGTGGTGAGAACGTGGTCGTCGGCCTCCCCGGAACCCCTGACGCGGAGACCCGAGAGCTCATCCAGGCTTCAGCGGATATGGAGTTCCGGCCCGTCCTGAGAGTCGAGCAGGACATGGCGTTCATGGAGGAGCTTCTCGCAGAGGACGAAGACCTCTCTGAGGAGGAGGCCGAGGCTCTCGAGGAGCAGCTTGGCGCCACCGAGGATGAGGAACAGGCGCGGCCCGAGGACTTCGAGGAGCCCACCGCCGAGCCTGAAAACGGCTCAGACCCCAATTGGATCACTCCCGAGGTCGCAGCGGACTTCGCGAACTTCGAATGCAGCAGCGAGATCAGCCTCGATGATCGAGCAGAATCCTCGCCGGATGAGCCCCTGGTCTCCTGCGACCCGGAGAGCGGCATGAAGTATCTGCTGGGACCCGTGGCAGTGCCCGGCACCAACATCGAGGACTCCAGCTTCGGCATGGAGCAGTCCGGGGCCGGTCAGTCCACCGGACGCTGGGCCGTGACGATCAACTTCGACGCCGAGGGCACCGAGGCCTTCAGCGACACGACGACCCGGCTCCTTGGCCTGGAGGCCCCGCGGAACCAGTTCGCCATCATGCTCGACGGACAGGTCATCTCAGCTCCCACCACGCAGGCCGCCATCGTCGACGGACGCCCGCAGATCACCGGCGACTTCAGCGAAGACGAGGCGCGGGGACTCTCCGAACAGCTGCGCTACGGCTCGCTGCCGATCAGCTTCGAGATCGAGTCGGAACAGCAGATCTCCGCCACGCTGGGTGAGGAGCAGCTGCGACTGGGCCTGCTTGCCGGCATCATCGGACTGGTGCTCGTCGCGGGCTACGCCCTCTTCCAGTACCGCACGCTGGGACTGGTCACGATCGTCTCGCTGGTCGTGGCCGGTGTCATGACCTGGTGGGCCATCGCGCTGCTGGGCTGGAGCGACGGCTACCGCCTCTCCCTGGCCGGCATCGCGGGCCTGATCGTCTCCATCGGTCTGACCGCGGACTCCTTCATCGTCTACTTCGAGCGCATCAAGGACGAGCTGCGCGAGGGCAGATCCCTGCCTGGCGCCGTGGAGGCCGGCTGGTCGCGTGCCCGACGCACCATCCTCGCCTCGAAGGCGGTCAACGTGATCGCCGCCGTCGTCCTCTATCTGGTGGCCGTGGGCAATGTGCGCGGATTCGCATTCACCCTGGGCCTCACCGCGGTCATCGACGTGATCCTGGTCTTCCTGTTCACCCATCCGCTGATGCAGCTGATTGCCCGCAGGAAGTTCTTCGCCGCCGGAAAGAAGTTCTCCGGGCTCTCCGAGAAGGAACTCGGAGTCGACGTGCTGTACCGGGGCTCCGGGCGATTCGCTCGTCGCGGGCCCAGCAGCACCACCGAGACCGCCTCGCAGGGGGCTCCTGCCCCAGCTCTCGCAGGCAGCTCAGCGAGCAGCCTGCCCAGTTCACCGCTGCGGCCCTCCGCACGCACCCCCGAGCACGCCCGCGAGGACCGGATCCAGGAAGTTCCGGAGATCTCCGAATCTGAATGGGCCCAGATGACCATCGCCGAACGGCGCCGGGCCCGGGCCTCCGCAGCACGTCAGCAGGACACCGACGAGACCGAGGAGGAGCGCTGATGGCTGCAAACTTCGCCAAGGCAGGCAACCAGCTCTACACGGGCGAGCGGGCCTACCCGTTCATCCAGCGGTCGAACCTGTGGTTCATCCTCGCCGCGGTGCTGATCCTGGCCTCCATCGCCGTGCCGTTCTTCCGAGGCGGCTTCAACCTGGGCATCGAGTTCACCGGCGGGTCCGAGTTCACGGTCTCGCAGTCCGAGAACACGGACATCGCCGTGGGCCAGGACGCCGTGGAGGAGGTCTCCGGCCAGGAGGCCACCGTCACCAACGTGGCGCCGGGAACGGTGCGCGTGCAGACCGAGGAGCTCAGCGACACCGAGACGCTCGAGGTCGCAGAGGCCCTCCAAGAGGGCTACGGCGTCTCAGCCGAGCAGGTCAGCTCCACCTTCATCGGCCCGGTCTGGGGAGAGCAGATCTCAGAACAGATGCTGCTGGGACTGATCATCTTCGTGGTCCTGGTCGCGCTGTACATGGCCTTCTACTTCCGCACGTGGACCATGTCGATCGCGGCGATGCTGGGCCTGGGCTTCGTGGTCATCGTGACGGTGGGCATCTACGCCGCGACGGGGTTCGAGGTCACCCCGAGCGCCATCATCGGCTTCCTGACCATCCTGTCCTATGCGCTCTACGACACCATGGTCGTCTTCGACAAGATCCGGGAGAACGTTGACGGGCTACGCTCCCAGCTGGACCAGACCTTCACCGAGCGGGTGAACCTGGCGGTGAACCAGACCCTGGTGCGCTCGATCAACACCTCTGTGGTGGGCATCCTGCCGGTGGGCTCGATCCTGTTCATCGGCTCTCTGCTGCTCGGCGCCGGAACGCTGCGCGACATCTCGCTGTCGCTGTTCGTGGGCATCATTGTGGGCACCCTCGCCACGATCTTCATCCAGGCGCCGCTGTACGCCCGGATGCGCCGCAACGACGCAGAGATCAAGTCCCACACCACTGAGGTGCTCACCCTGCGCGAGCAGCGCGGCGTGCATGCGGTGACCTCCTCCGGCATGGCGCTGGACGCAGCGGGCCAGCCGACCGTGTTCCCGCCGCTTCCAGAGCCTGAGCCAGAGGTCGAGATGGAAGACGACGACGAGTACCAGGTCATCATTCAGGCCCCGCACGAGCACTGAGTCACGGCGTGACCTGGAATGGGGCTAGAATTGCCGACACGCCGTCTTCGGCATCCCGATTCCGCTCGAGGGAAAGCAGGTCCGCACTGGTGAACGAGGATCGCCCGGCTCCAGAGGGCACCACGCAGCTCGCGGCCGCGAGTGCAGCCTCACCGCCCGTGGTCAGGCGAGCGCGCGCGGTGGGTGTGGTCAGCGACGAGGCATCATCCTCGCCGCTGCTCGAACCGCTTCTGCGTGCCATGCGAGCCAATGACTCCCAGCAGGACTTCCCGCTGGTCGAGCGTGCCTTCGCGGCGGCCAATCACCATCACCGGGACCAGAAGCGCAAGAGCGGCGACCCCTACATCACCCATCCGGTGGCGGTGGCGACCATCCTTGCCGAACTGGGACTGACCGGTTCCACCCTGGCGGCGGCGTTGCTGCACGACACCGTCGAGGACACCGCCTACTCCCTGGAGCAGCTCACCGAGGAGTTCGGCGCCGAGATCGCGCTGCTCGTCGATGGCGTCACGAAGCTCGACAAGCTGAAGTTCGGGGATGCCGCGCAGGCCGAAACCGTGCGCAAGATGGTCCTCGCCATGGCCAAGGACATCCGCGTGCTGATGATCAAGCTTGCGGACCGGCTCCACAATGCCCGGACCTGGCGCTACGTCGCCGCCGAGTCCAGCGCACGCAAGGCGAAGGAGACTCTGGAGATCTTCTCCCCGCTGGCCCACCGGCTCGGGATGAACACCATCAAGTGGGAACTCGAAGACCTCTCCTTCGCGGCGCTCTACCCGAAGGTCTACGAGGAGATCGTGCGCCTGGTGGGGGACCGGACCCCGCAGCGGGAGAAGTTCCTCTCCCAGGTGCGCGAGACCATCGCCGATGATCTCAACGAGGCCAGTATCTCCGCGACCATCACGGGACGCCCCAAGCACTATTACTCGATCTATCAGAAGATGATCGTGCGCGGAAAAGAGTTCGACGACATCCATGACCTGATGGGTGTCCGCGTCCTGGTGGACACCATCCGCGACTGCTATGCGGTGCTCGGAGCCCTGCATGCCCGATGGAATCCGCTGCCCGGGCGTTTCAAGGACTACATCGCGATGCCGAAGTACAACATGTACCAGTCGCTGCACACCACGGTTCTGGGACCTGCCGGCAAGCCGGTGGAGATTCAGATCCGCACCCATGAGATGCATCGACGCGCCGAGTACGGGGTGGCCGCGCACTGGAAGTACAAGCAGGACTTCTCGGCTCCGCAGGCCTCCTCCGCACCGCCGGCGGGCGGCTCCTTGGCCGGCACCGCAACCCAGCAGTCCCAAGCCACCGAGGACATCGGCTGGCTGCGGTCCCTGGTGGACTGGCAGTCCGAGACCAAGGACCCCGACGAGTTCCTGGACTCGCTGCGCTACGAGATCAACGCCAAAGAGGTCTTCGTCTACACGCCCAAGGGCGAGGTCATGTCCCTGCCCGCCGGGTCCACTCCGGTCGACTTCGCCTATGCGATCCACACCGATGTCGGGCACAAGACGATCGGTGCGCGCGTCAATGGCAAGCTGGTGCCGCTGAACTCAGAGCTCCAGCACGGGGACTGGGTGGAGATCTTCACCTCCAAGTCCGAGACGGCCGGCCCCAGCAACGACTGGCTGCAGTTCGTCAACAGTGCTCGCGCCCGGAACAAGATCCGGCACTGGTTCTCCAAGGAGCGTCGCGAGGAGTCCATCGAGCGCGGCAAGGAGAGCCTGACCAAGGCCATCCGGAAGTCTCAGCTTCCGCTGCAGAAGGTGATGAACCCCGAGGTCCTCGACACCGTCGCCAAGCAGCTGCATTACACCGAGGTGGCTGGACTCTACGCCGGGGTGGGGGAGGACCATGTCTCCACCCAGAACGTCATCGAGCACCTGATCGCGCTCTTCGAGCCCGAGGAGGAGGAGTCCGAGGAGCACGACACCACGCCGATCACCTCGCCCGTGACGCCGGCGAACCAGTATTCCGACGCTGGGGTGATCGTCAAGGGTGCCGGCAATGTGCTGGTGAAGCTGGCGCGCTGCTGCACGCCGGTTCCTCCCGATGAGATCGAGGGTTTCGTGACCCGTGGTCAGGGCGTCTCGGTCCACCGTGCTGACTGCCGCAATGTCGAGCAGCTGAGGGACCAGCCGGGTCGGCTCGTCGAGGTGGAATGGGCGCCGACGAAATCCTCGGTGTTCCTGGTGGAGATTCAGGTCGAGGCGCTGGACCGCAAGTCCCTGCTCTCGGACGTCACGCGGATCCTCGCCGAGTCTCAGGTCAACATTCTCTCTGCCAGTGTGCAGACCTCCCGCGATCGGGTGGCGCTGTCACGCTTCTCCTTCGAGATGGGTGACCCTCGCTACCTTAACCATGTGTTGAACTCGGTTCGGCGCATCGACGGGGTCTATGACGTCTACCGAACTGTGGGCAAACGTCGCGATCATTGAGCATCGGCGGCTCAAGGACGAACGCCGAAGACACGTGCCTTCAGCAGCGCGGCGATCTTTTCCTGCCGTCTCTGCACCGCGGTCCTGCCGCGCAGCTGGTGGTGGATCTGGGCGGTGAGCTGCTGCACCGAGACCGTCTCGGGACCCGCGTCTGCAAGGCGCCGGATCAGCTCCCACCGACGAGCTGAGGCTCGGGTGTCCTCCTGGTCCGAGGCCTCTGCATGCGGAGCCGGCTGGTCCAGGGCGCTTCGGCTCGCCGAGGTGCCGATGCCGAGAAAGATGTCCGCCGCGGTGCGCAGCGGAGAGGTCACGGCGACCCCCTGCAGATGCACCACGTGACCAGGCTCCAGCGGCATCTGATGAACCTGCCACCCGGTCGCCGCCGCCGTCGTGCGGCGGAACACGCCGTCGGTGATCACCGAGACCTTCTCGGGCCGCACCGCGCCTCCCAGGTGCACCCAGGCGGCCGTCTCGCCGCAGAGAACGGACCCTGCGCGCAGCCCAGGAGCAAGCAGCTCCTGGCAGCCCAGGGCACGAAGACCGGGTGAGTCCGGCAGCCGCACCGACGCGTAGACATCTGCGACCAGCAGGCGGAGTGCTCCCTCGTGGACCAGGACCTGCAGCTCGGCCGCGCTGAACTGCGGGCCCGCTCGGTAGAGTCCTTCGGGCAGGGGGGCCGCGGTTCGTGTCGTCATGAGCCAAGCATGAGGCAGTCGCGATCGCACCGCGTCGTGGCGGACACGGGCTGTGGAGATTCGGCACGGCCCGACGCCGACGCCCTGCGCTGTGGAGAAGCTGAGCAGAGCGTCCGCGGCTCTGCTGCGAGAAGAGACCCGGCGGCGGGCGGGTGGCTCAGTCTGCGGAGACAGCGGCGCCGGGTTCTCTGCCCCAGGCCTGGCGCAGGTCCATCGCGTGGGTGAGGATCTCGACGGCGGCCGCCTGATCGATGCGGTCACGCTGCTCCCGTGAGGTGACCCCGGAGGCCCGCATCTTCTCAGCCGCCGAGACGGTGGAGAGCCGTTCGTCCACGAGGTAGACCCCTGCCGCGATCTCGGCCTCCTTCAGAAGCTGGGCGAGCTGCTGTGCATAGT
Organism: Nesterenkonia halotolerans; assembly: GCF_014874065.1. Classification (NCBI taxonomy): domain Bacteria; kingdom Bacillati; phylum Actinomycetota; class Actinomycetes; order Micrococcales; family Micrococcaceae; genus Nesterenkonia; species Nesterenkonia halotolerans. Next base: position 325,856 of record NZ_JADBEE010000001.1, read on the forward strand.
CACGAGCCTTCTCCGTGGACAGCGTCTCGGCCCCGGAGAGCGAGAGCGGAAGGCCCACGTAGATCGCGCTGACCTTCCGCTCACGGATGATCTTGAGCAGCATCTTCAGGTCGGAGGCTCGATTGTGGTCACGACGAAGAGTCATGACCGGCGTGGCGACCAGCGCGTCGGGATCTGAGGCTGCCAGCCCCACCCTCGCCTCGCCGACGTCGACCCCGAGACGGACGCCGGCTCGTGGCGGGCCAGCGGCAGGGGACTCCGGAGTCGGCTCAGCCACGCTGTCCGACCGCCGAGACGACGACGTTGAGTGCTTCGCCGATCTTCGTGGCGTCCTGTCCGCCGCCCTGGGCGAGGTCGGCCTTGCCGCCGCCGCCTCCGCCGAGCACGCCGCAGGCGAGCTTGACCAGGTCTCCGGCAGAGACGTTCTGCAGCCGGGCGGCTTCGGTCGTGGCGACCACGATCACGGGACGCCCCTTCGCGACGCCCGCGACTGCGGCCACCGCGGCCCGGGAGCCCAGCCGGCCTCTCAGGTCCAGTGCGAGGCCGCGCAGATCGTCGGCACTGGACACCGCTCCGGCGTCGTGGGCCAGCACGTCTACCCCGCCTGCATCCACGGTGTGGGACAGCAGCTCTGAAGCCTTGGCCCGCAGCTGGGCGCTGCGCAGCTTCTCCAGCTCACGCTCGACCTCTTTGAGCTTGGTCAGCGTGGAGGCGATGCGGTCCTGCACCTGGTCTGCCGGGACCTTGAGCATCTCGGTGAGCTGGTTCACCAGCGTGCGCTCTGCTGCGAAGTGGTTGAAGGCATCGAGACCCACGAGGGCTTCGACACGACGGTTGCCTGCACCGACCGAGGCTTCAGACATCAGCGCCAGCGTCCCGATCTCAGCCGTGGCGTCGACGTGGGTGCCGCCGCAGAGTTCACGCGACCAGGCGCCGTTGATCTCCACCATGCGGACCTCCTCGCCGTACTTCTCTCCGAAGAGCATCATCGCCCCCATGGCCTGGGCCTCCTCGAGCGAGGTCACGCGGGTCATCACCTCGTAGTTGTCACGGATGGCGACGTTCGCTGCCTCTTCGAGCTCCTGGCGTGCCCCGGAGCTCATCGCCTCGTCGGCGGTGAAGTCGAAGCGGAGGTAGCCCTCCTTGTTGAAGGAGCCTGCCTGCACGGCCTCGGGGCCCAGCACGTCGTGCAGGGCCGCATGGATCAGGTGGGTGCCGGTGTGTGCCTTCTGTGCGTCCAGCCGGCGTCGTACGTCGATGGCGCCGAGGGCGGCGGCTCCCACCGGCACCTCGCCGGAGATGACTCGTGCCCGGTGCACCGAGAGACCCTTGATGGGTGACTGAACATCGAGCACCTCGAGCTCGAAGCCGTCGCCGGTGACCCGTCCGGTGTCCGGTGCCTGGCCTCCGGATTCGGCGTAGAACGGTGTGGCGTCGAGGACCAGCTCGATGTCTTCACCGGCGGAGGCGCTGCGCCGGGACTCGCCGGCCACGAGCAGCCCGCGCACCGTGGACTCAGTGGTGTGCTCGGTGTACCCGGTGAAGCGGGTCGGGGAGTCCGCGCGCAGCTGCTGATAGAGCCCGGTGTCGGCGTGGCCGGACTTCTTGCCCTTGGCGTCGGCACGGGCGCGTTCACGCTGTTCGGTCATCAGGGCGCGGAAGCTCGTCTCATCCACGCTGACCCCCGCTTCAGCGGCCATCTCCAGCGTCAGGTCGATGGGGAAGCCGTAGGTGTCATGCAGAGCGAAGGCGTCGGCGCCGGTGACGGCCGCCCCGGCGCTCTGCGCGGAGGACACGGCCGACTGCAGCTTGGCCGTCCCCGCGGAGATCGTGCGCAGGAAGGCCTGTTCCTCCTTCACCGCGGTGGCGTGGATCTTCTCGAAACCGGTCTCCACCTCCGGGTAGACGCCCTTCATCGCGTCCTTGGACACGGAGACCAGGTCACCGAAGACCGGCTCCTCCACGCCCATCAGCCGCATCGCGAGGATGACCCGTCGGATGAGTCGGCGCAGCACGAAGCCGCCGCCCTCGTTGGAGGGTCGCACCCCGTCGGAGATCAGCATCAGCGAGCTGCGCACATGATCGGCGATCATCCGCAGGCGCACGTCATTGGCGCGATGGGGGTCCTGGGGGTCCTCTGTGGAGGTGTAGCTGATCCCGGCAAGCGCCGCTGCGCGGTCCAGAACGGGACGGACCTGGTCGGTCTCATACATGTTCTCCACGCCCTGGAGCACCATGGCGAGGCGTTCGAGACCGAGCCCGGTATCGATGTTCTTGTTCTGCAGCGGACCGGCGACCTCGAACTCGGTCTTGGAATGCACGGCGGAGAGCCGGTACTGCATGAAGACAAGGTTCCAGATCTCGACGTACCTGGTCTCGTCGGCCGCAGGGCCGCCCTCGATCCCGTAGGCGGGACCCCGGTCGTAGTAGATCTCGGAGCAGGGCCCGCCCGGACCGGCCTGACCGGTGTTCCAATAGTTGTCCTCGGGACCGAAGCGCTGGATCCGAGCCTCGGGCACACCCACCTCGTCGCGCCAGATGGCGTACGCCTCGTCGTCGTCCTGGTAGACCGTGACCCAGAGCCGCTCGGGGTCCAGCCCGTAGCCGGGCAGACCCGTCTCGGGGTCGCCTGCGGTGGGGTTGGTCAGCAGCTCCCAGGCCATCGGGATGGCCTTCTCCTTGAAGTAGTCCCCGAACGAGAAGTTGCCGCACATCTGGAAGAACGTGCCGTGGCGGGCGGTCTTGCCGACCTCCTCGATGTCCGCGGTGCGGATGCACTTCTGCACGGACACCGCGCGTGCATAGGGCGGGTTCTCGGTTCCCATGAAGTAAGGGATGAACGGCACCATCCCGGCGATGGTGAACAGCACCGAGGGGTCGGGTGAGATCAGCGATGCGCTGGGGACGCGCTCATGCCCCTGGGCGGCGAAGTAGTCGTACCACGTCCGGGCGATGTCCTCGGTCTTCATGAGATTCTGGGATCCTCCTGCTGATGGTCGCTGCGAGTCGGCCGCCCCGGTGTTGTGACCTGGGTGGATCTGCGCCGGGACCAGCTTAGTTCAAACACAGAGCCCGCTGCGGTCTCCCCGTGGGGAGTGCAGCGGGCTCTGTGGATTTCAGAACGTGTCTGTTCTGAGCGATCTGTGGAAGATCAGCGTGCGTAGTACTCGACCACGAGCTGCTCTTCACAGGTGACGGGGACCTCTTCGCGCTTGGGCTTGCGGGAAAGTGTCGCCTGCAGCTTCTCGATCTCGACGGTGAGGTAGCCGGGAACTGCTGGGAGCGCGTCCTGGTGGGTGCCTGCGGCGGCCACCTGGAAGGGCTCGAAGCTCTCGGAGCGCTCGTGCACAGCGATCAGCTGGCCCGGCTTGACGCGGAAGGACGGACGGTCCACGCGCTTGCCGTTGACCGTGATGTGGCGGTGAACCACGAACTGGCGAGCCTGGGCGATGGTGCGGGCGAAGCCCGAACGCAGAACCAGGGCATCGAGCCGGGACTCGAGCAGCTCGATGAGGTTCTCACCGGTCAGGCCCTCGTGCATGCGCTTGGCCTCTTCGTAGTAGCGCGTCATCTGCGCCTCACGGATGCCGTACTGCGCGCGCAGACGCTGCTTCTCCTTCAGACGCACGGCGTAGTCAGAATCCTGACGACGACGCGTACGTCCATGCTGGCCGGGGCCGTAGGGGCGGCGGTCCAGGTACTTCTGAGCCTTGGGGGTCAGCGCGATGCCAAGGGCACGCGATGCCTTCACAGTCCGACGACTGCGCAATGGTGATGTGGGCATTGACTGCCTTTCTGTCTTGTCGGCGATTGATGTTTAACCCTGATCGCGACAAACGATCAGGTACCTGGCCTCCGGGATCCCAGAACCGGAGAGCGTGAGCTGCCGAAAGCTCACTTCACTGCGACCTCGCATCGGCACGCGGCAGCCCCACCGACGTTCTGAGGGGGATGTCCGAGTGCAGGATCTTCTCTAGACATGCGAGGCCTGCCAGACAGCACAACAGCCTAGCACCGGGGACAGCAGAACCCCAATCATCATCAGGATGATGGGGGTTCTGACAGCTCTTGAATGCTGGGGACGTCTAGCCGCGCAGCGCCTTGCGGTCGGGGCGGGTGCGGTAAGGATCGACGCCCTTGGGAATCGGTGGCCGCGAGATCGGCAGCGCGGCGAGGCGACGCTCGACGGCATTGACCTCGTGCTTGGTGAGCTTCTTGTCCAGCTTCTTGATCGCCCGGTTCAGCTTCTGCAGGGGGACCTGCTGGTCGCCGCGCCCGGCCTGGATGATGTGGATCGGGACACCGGTGTCGCGCAGGATGGGGCTGAAGCGCTTGCGCGTCTTCTGCACCAGCTTGCTCACCCGGTGTGAGGGGCCTTCGGTGACCAGGATCAGCCCGGGCTTGCCCACGACGCGGAAGATCGCGTCCTGGGTCTTCGGGTCCATCGCCACAGGTTCTTCCGTGACGATCCACCCGCGCTTGAGCGTGCTCAGCGCCGCGGCTGCGGCGCCGGGACGGCCCTCGATGCGGGAGAAGGCCGCCTTCTCGGCGCGTCGATTCATCAGAATCATCGCGGCCAGCAGAGCCAGCGGCAGAGCGATCAGAAGCCCGGTGACCCAGTTCAGCAGCAGCGTGACGATCAGGAAGATCACCGCAAACGTGGCGAAGAACGCCAGCGCCATCCACCACCCGATGTTCGGGTCATAGGAGCGGGTCATCGAGAAGACCTGCTTGATCCGGGCGAAGAAGCCGTCCTGCTTATTGGCCTTCTTGCGAGCCTTGCGGTCCCGCTTCTCTGCCTTCTGCTCGGCCTTGAGGTTCTTGAGCGCGGTCTTCGCCTCCGCCTTGGAGGAGACCGGGGGAGTGGTGTCAGCTGGTGCCATAGTGACCCCAGTCTACCGCAGGCTCAGAAGCCTGCCGCGACGAGAGTGGACGCCTCCTGCTTGGTGGCTCCCGAGGGTTCGATGTGCGACAGGGCGGCGGGGATCTCCCAGCCCTTCTTCTGCATCGCCTTGGCCCAGAGCGAGCCGGCCCGGTAGGAGGAGCGGACCAGGGGTCCCGACATGACGCCGAGGAAGCCGATCTCTTCGGCTTCTTCAGAGATGTCCAGGAACTCCTGGGGCTTGACCCAGCGATCCACCGGAAGGTGCCGCGGCGTGGGACGCAGGTACTGGGTGATGGTCAGCAGATCGCATCCGGCGTCATGCAGATCCTGCAGCGCCTCGGAGACCTCGTCGCGGGTCTCGCCCATGCCCAGGATCAGGTTGGACTTGGTGATCATGCCGTGCGCCCGTCCCTGGGTGAGCACGTCCAGGGACCGCTCGTAGCGGAAAGCCGGGCGGATGCGGCGGAAGATGCGCGGGACCGTCTCGACGTTGTGGGCGAAGACCTCGGGAGCTGCCTCGCAGATCCCAGCGATGTTCTCCTCGCGACCCGAGAAGTCCGGGATGAGGATCTCGACGCCGGTGCCGGGGTTCAGCTCGTGGATCTTGCGGATCGTCTCGGCGTAGAGCCACACGCCCTCATCCGGGAGGTCGTCCCGGGCGACGCCTGTGACGGTGGCGTAGCGCAGCTGCATCTCCTGCACCGACTGGGCCACCTGCAGCGGCTCGGACTCATCGACGGCCCCCGGCCGCCCGGTGTCGATCTCGCAGAAGTCACAGCGTCGGGTGCAGGCCGAGCCGCCGATGAGGAAGGTGGCCTCGCGGTCCTCCCAGCACTCGAAGATGTTGGGGCATCCGGCCTCTTCGCAGACCGTGTGCAGCCCCTTCTCGCCGACGCGCTTCTTCATCGCGGCGAACTCGTTGCCCATCTTGACCTTGGTGCGCATCCATTCGGGTTTGCGCTCCACTGGAATCGAGGCGTTTCGTGCTTCGACGCGCAGCATGCGTCGACCTTCAGGTGCCACAGTCACTGTGGGACTCCTTCTGTTGTTCGAGAGATGTCGCAGCCTCGCTGGCTGACGCGTGGATCGGGGGAGCCGGCAGAGCCTGCTGAAACGTGAGGAGCCGCCTGAGGGGTGGGCGGGGGTGTGCTCCTGAGGAGATGGGGGAGGACGGACTGAAGGCGGGCGGTCACACTGTCGGCAACATCCTCGGGTGTGACCCGGCGTCCAAGCTCTGCGCTGATGCTGGTCGTGCCGGCGTCGCTGATTCCGCACGGAATGATGTTCTCGAAGGGAGCGAGATCGTTGGAGCAGTTGAGCGCGAATCCATGCATCGTGACCGAGTGGTGGACCCGCAGACCGATCGCCGCGATCTTGCGCTGGCCCTCGCCGTCGATCAGCCACACCCCGGAACGGCCCTCGACCTGGGTGCCGTAGATCCCGAAGTCCTCGGAGAGCAGGCTGATCAGCATCTTTTCCAGAACGCAGACATAGTCCCTGACCAGGGAGGGGTCCCGAAGATGCAGGATCGGGTACCCGACGAGCTGGCCCCGACCGTGCCAGGTGATCTTCCCACCACGGTCGACGTCGAGCACCGGGGTCCCGTCCTTGGGCCGATCCTGTGGCTCGGTGCGGCGTCCGGCGGTGTAGACGTCTGCGTGCTCGAGCAGCAGCACCGTGGAGGGGGCTGTGCCATCGTGCACCGCAGCGTGCAGCCGCTGCTGGACGGCGTGTGTCTCGGAGTAGTCGAGAAGCTGGGGGTCGAAACCCAGCCGCGTGAATGCGAGCTCCATGGCACCACCCTAGACCCAGATCGGTCCTCGTATGGGAACGTGTCGGAGCGGCCCTGTGGATAACAGGGGTGCCGGGCAGCTGACGGGTTCACAATGATCTCTATGCAGCTGGTCAGAGAGGATGCGGTTCAGGCGAGCGGTGACACGTCGTCACCCGCCGTCGGGCGACGCTCCGAGTGTCCGCGAGCCGAGGGGATCACCGTGGAGCGGATGCTCGGCATGGGTGGCTCCTGCACCGTCTGGCTGGCAAGCTGGGACGGTCCAGCTGCGCCTGGCTGGCACCTGGTCGATGCGGTGCCTCCCTCGCGATTCGCCTTGAAGCTGCCGCACCTCCCGGGCCTGCGATGTCCGGCCGCGGGAGCTGCTGCCAAGGAGCTCCAGGCCCTGGACTGGCTGCGCCATGAGCATCTGGTGCGAGCCTATGGCACGGTGGAGACCTCTCACGGTCTCGGTCTCATGCTGGAGCCATACTGCGCCGGCTCTCTGGGGTCGGTGCTCCGCCGGGCCGGGCGGCTGAGCACCGGTGAGCTGGTCACTGTGCTCACCCCCATCGCCACCGCACTGGAGAGCCTCCACCAGCAAGGTGTGGTGCACGGGGATGTCTCTCCGGGGAACATACTGCTCGCCCCGGACGGGAAGCCCGCTCTGGGTGACCTCGCCGATGCGCAGGCGCTCGGACTGCCTGGGGCACGCACCGGGACCGAAGGGTTCATCGCCCCGGAGGCGCTGTCGAACCGGTGGCGCAGTCCTGGCGCGGGGAGGGCGAGGCAGCGATCATCGTGGCCGCGTGTTGAGTCCGATGTCTATTCGCTCGCCGCGGTGGCCTGGTTCGCCCTGTGTGGGTCTGTGCCCGCGCGTACCCAGTACCGGGCTCCGCTGCAGGCCCTGCGCCCCGAGGTTCCCGGTGCCCTTGTCATGCTGTTGGAGTCCGCGCTGCAGGAGGATCCCCAGCGGCGTCCCGGTGCCGGGGATTTTGCGGTGGCCCTCTTCCGAGCGGCGGTGCCCACGCCCCTGGACCTGACGCCGTACGTGGGTGAAGAGGTGGTGCCGGAGCTTCCTTCGGTGAACACACGGTCGCCTGACCCTCGCCGTCGCGTGGCCCTTGTCGCGGCGCTGACGCTGCTGGGATCGGGAGTCGGGGCCATGGTGGTCGTCCCGCAGGACGACGGCGGCGACCCTGGCCTTGCATCGGCGGTGCAGGCCCCGGCCGGACCGGAGAGCCCAGCATCACCGGAGAGCACAGAGTCACCAGAGAGCAGAGATTCACCAGAGAGCAGAGAGGCAGCGGAAGGAACTCGCGCGCCAAGCCCTCGCGGCCCCGGACAACCCTCCGAGCTGCAGGAGACCCCCGATGCTGGGAACCTGCTGCAGCTCGAGGACCCGGCGGCGGCTCTGGAGGGAATCGCGGTGCTGCGGACCCAGGCGCTGCGCCGCGCCGATCCTGGCCTTGTGCATCGCTACACCGTGGAGGGCTCGCCGGCGAGACTCGCCGATGAGGAACTGATTCGCAGCTTCCGTGCGCGAGGGCTGAGCTACGAGGGTCGGGCATTGGAGATCGAGGTGCAACCCGCAGCGCAGCACTCGGCTGGACCGGCCTCTGGCGAGGTTCGGCTGCAGGTCAGGGTGACTGCGGCGGGGCTACAGGGCGGCCCGGCGCAGACCCAACGGGTGGTGCTGGGACTGCAGCGGCACGGTGGTGCGTGGCTGTTGGACAGCGTCGAGGAGTCCGGTTGAACCCGACGTGGTGCAGACGCAGAAGAGGGCCCGTCCTGGTGGACGGGCCCTCTTCTGCTGACTCACGCAGTGTTGAGCGTCAGCCTTCCAGGCCCAGCTGAGCCTCGAAGTTTCCGCCTTCCAGCCGTGCCTTCAGCGTCTGCATGAACCGTCCGGCGTCGGCCCCGTCCACCAGGCGGTGATCGTAGGTCAGGGACAGGTACATCATGTGCCGGATGCCGATGGTCTCGTTGCCATCTCCATCCTCGACGATCATCGGACGCTTCACGATCGCCCCGGTGCCCAGGATCGCCACCTGCGGCTGGTTGATGATCGGGGTGTCGAACAGCGCGCCCACCGAACCGAAGTTGGTGATGGTGAAGGTGCCGCCGGAGAGCTCCCCGGGGCCGATCTTGGACTTGCGCGTCCGGTCAGCCACATCGACGATCTTCTTTGCCAGCCCGGCCATGCTCAGGTCTCCGGCGTCGTTGATGACGGGGACCAGCAGGCCCTTCTCGGTGTCCACCGCCAACGCGAGGTGCTCGCTGTCATGGTAGGTGATCTGCTGGTTCGTCTCGTCATACTCGGCGTTCAGCTTGGGGTGCTGCTTGAGCGCCTCGGTGACAGCGGTGCCGATGAAGGGCAGGTAGGTCAGGTTCACGCCGTTCTGCTCGCGGAACGAGGCCTTGGCCTTGGCACGGAGGTTCACGATGCGGGTCATGTCGATCTCGTGGACCTGGGTCAGCTGGGCGGAGATGTCCAGCGACTCGTTCATCCGCTGGGCGATGACCTGGCGGATGCGCGGGGCCTTCTCGGTGGACCCACGCTTGGTGGTGTCCGCCTCGACCTTGGGGGCGGACTTCTCCGCAGCGCTGGAAGCCGGAGCCTCGTCGGAGGACGTGGACTGAGACTTCTTCGCCTCGGCCGCATCGACGACATCCTGTTTGCGGATGCGACCGCCGACGCCCGTGCCCTTCACGTCTGAGAGGTCGACACCCTCGTTCTTGGCAAGCCGACGCACCAGGGGAGTCACATAGCCTTCGGCCGATGAGTCGGAGGAGTCAGACTTCGCTGCCGAAGAGCCGGAGTCACTGGCCTTCTCAGACTTCGCAGAGCCCTCGGACTTCTCGGACTTCGACGAGGGGGCCTCGGTCCGCTCTTCGGGAGCGGGCTCCTCGGCAGGCTCCGACTTCTCTTCGGCAGCCTGCTGCGACTCAGCGGACTCGTCCGCAGAGGACCCCTCATCGGAGGAACCTTCGTCGCTGGAGGATTCGGAATCCTGCTCGGCTTCGCTCTGCTCAGGCGCGGAGGATCCGCCGCTGCCGGAGCCCACGAGGGCGAGGACCGCCCCGACCTCGACGGTCTCGTCCTCGGAGACCTTGATCTCCTGGATGGTTCCCGCCACGGGGGACGGGACCTCGGTGTCGACCTTGTCAGTCGAGACCTCAAGCAGGGGCTGGTCGACCTCGACGGTGTCGCCGACCTCGACGAGCCAGCGGGTCACGGTGCCTTCAGTCACTGACTCACCGAGCTGCGGGAGGGTCACCTCCTGAGATTCACCCTCTGAGCCACCGCCTTCTGAGCCGCCCTCGTCCTGCTGGGGTGCGTTCTCCTCGGCGGCCTGCTCGGTGGCCTCGGGCTGCTCAGCCTCGGTGGCGGCATCCTCGGCCTCTTCAGGCTCTGGCTCGGGAGCCTGGTCGTCCTCGCTGGCATCGCTGTCTGCGGATGCCTCGGCCTCGCCGCTCTCCTCCGCGGAGTCATCCGAGGAGTCGTCGCCCGATCCGGAGCCGTCGCCGATCTTGACCAGCGGCGCACCTACCTCCACGGTCTCGTCCTCGGCCACGAGGAGCTCCTCGATGGTGCCGGCGGCGGGGGAGGGGACCTCGGTGTCCACCTTGTCGGTGGAGACCTCCAGCAGAGGCTGGTCGACCTCGACGGTGTCACCGACCTCTACGAGCCAGCGGGTCACGGTGCCTTCGGTGACTGATTCACCAAGGGCTGGAAGGTTCACGGTTTCAGACATGGTGTCCGACTCCTACTCTCAAAGTTCGACGCAGCCTCACGGCTGGAGCATTATCTCAACGGGCGGTACTGGAAGGGCCCCGGCGGTCCGGGAGGTGTGGATCAGCCGTGCAGCGGGTGACCGAAGAGCGCCATCGCAGCCTCACCCATGGCTTCGTTCTGCGTGGGGTGGGCATGGATCAGGGAGGCGACGTCCTCGGGGTAGGCCTCCCAGTTCACGATCAGCTGAGCCTCGCCGACCTGCTCGCTGATGCGAGTGCCGATGCCGTGGACTCCGACGATCGGGCCGCCCTTGACGCCGACCATCTTGATCATGCCGCCGGTGCCCAGGATGGAGGACTTGCCGTTGCCAGCGAGGTTGTACTCGGTGATCTCGATCTCGTCCTTGCCGTACTTCTCTTCAGCCGCGGGCTGGGTGTAGCCCACCGACATGATCTCGGGGTCGCAATAAGTGACCTTGGGGATGTTGATGTCCTCAACGATCATCGGGTTGTTCCCGGCGATCTCCTCGGCGACGAAGATTCCCTGCTGGTACCCGCGGTGCGCGAGCTGGAGACCCGGGACGATGTCCCCGATCGCATAGATGTTGCCGACGCCGGTGTGCAGCCGCTCGTCAGTGATCACGAAGCCGCGATCGAGGGTGATCCCTGCGTCTTCGAAGCCGAAGCCCTCGGTGACCGGTCCGCGCCCGACGGCGACCAGGCAGATCTCGGCCTCAAAGGTCTTGCCGTCCTCGAGGGTGACCTTGACGCCGTCGTCGGTCTCTTTGACCTCGTTGAAGAAGGTGCCGGTGTTGAAGGTGATGCCGCGCTTCTTGAAGGTGCGCTCAAGCTGCTTGACGATGGAGGGATCCTCATTGGGCACCAGCGAAGGCAGGCCCTCGATGATGGTGACCTCGGTGCCGTAGGAGGTCCACGCGGAGGCGAACTCGCAGCCGATGACGCCGCCGCCGAGCACGATCGCCGACTTCGGGGTGGAATCCATCTCCAGCGCCTCGGTGGAGGTGATGATCTTCTTGCTCAGCGGCAGGCCGAACGTCTTGGAGGTGGAGCCGGTGGCCAGCACGATGTTCTTGCCGGTGTACCGGGTGCCGTCCACCTCGATCTCGTTCTCGGACACGAGCTTTCCCTCGCCGGAGACGACCGTGACCTTGCGCATCTTCAGCAGGCCCGTGAGGCCTTTGTACTTTCCGGCGACGATGCCGTCCTTGTATTCGCGGACCTTGGCCATGTCCACGCCTTCGAAAGTGGTCTTGACGCCGTACTTCTCCGAGGAGCGCGCCTCGTCGGCGAGCTCAGCGGCATGCAGGTAGGCCTTGGTGGGGATGCAGCCCCAGTGCAGACACGTGCCGCCGAGCTTGTCCTTCTCGATGAGGCCCACTGTGAGGCCGTGCTGGACCGAGCGCAGCGCCGCAGCATAGCCTGCGCTGCCTCCGCCGAGAACGAGTACGTCGAATTCCTGAGGCTGGTCGGCCACTGTCATTGCTCCCTTGCATCGAGTGAGACGTGAAGTTTCTTGATTTCGCCTGTGGCGCGCTTCGAGCGGGACATGCGACCCGTTCGAAGCGCACCACAGGTGTTCACTGCGTTCAGCCTATCGCTTGTGCGCAGGCATCAGCCACTGGATCAGCGGGTCAGGCCCTCGAGGTAGCTGATCAGTGTGCGGACCATCACGCCGGTGCCCGACTTGTGCGTGTATCCGTAGGCGCCCTTCTCGTTGAAGGCGGGGCCGGCGATGTCCACGTGGGCCCAGGGAATCCGGCTGGTCTCCGGATCCAGGGCCTCGGCGGAGGCTCCTGCCCGGTTGCCCACGAACTCGCGCAGGAAGGCGGCGGCGTTCATCATGCCGCCGAAGCGGTCACCCAGGTTGGTGAGGTTGGCGACCTCGGAATCGAAGCCGGAGCGCGCCTCCTCAGGGATCGGCATGGGCCAGAGGCTCTCGCCTGCGTCGTCGGCCGCCATCACCAGGGCTTCGCGCAGATCCTCGTTGCCCATGACCCCGGAGGTCCGCACGCCCAGAGCGATCATCTGTGCGCCGGTGAGCGTCGCGACGTCGATGATCGCATCGGGCTGCTCGGCCGACGCGGCCACCAGACCGTCAGCGAGGACCAGGCGACCCTCGGCGTCGGTGTTGAGCACCTCGACGGTCTTGCCGCCGTGGATGGTGATCACGTCCTCTGGGCGCTGCGCGGTGTCCGAGGGCATGTTCTCGGCCAGGCAGAGCCAGCCGGTGACCTTGACCGGGAGGTTCAGGTCCGCCACGGCGCGCACGACGGCGGCCACGGTGGCCGCGCCGCCCATGTCCAGCTTCATCGTGGTCATCGCGGCGGCAGGCTTCAGCGAGAGCCCGCCGGAATCGAAGGTGATGCCCTTGCCGACCAGCGCGATGTGGGCGACCGGCTTTGCGGGGGAGTGCTCCATGCGGACGAGACGGGGCTTGCGGGAGGAGCCGCTGCCCACCCCGAGGATTCCTCCGAAGCCGTCGCGTGCCAGCTCCTTCTCACCCCAGACCTTGGTCTTGACCTTGGCGGCGCGGGCCGAGCCGCCGGCGTGTGCCGGGGCCTTCGTGCGATCCGAGAGCTCGGAGACGATCTCGGCGAAGCTCTCCGGGAACAGGTGGCTGGGGGGAGTGTTGACCAGGTCGCGGGTCGCCCGCACGGCGGAGCCGACGACGGCGGCGCGGTCAAGAGCCGCTCGGGTCTGCTTCTCCTTCAGCTCGGTCAGGATCTGGACGTCGCGCACCGGAGTCGAGGTGCGAGCCTCTTCCGAGCTGCGGAAGTGGTTGAAGGAGTAGGCGCCGATCGCCGCACCCTCTGCGATGGCGCCGACCTGCTCCACCGTGGAGGCGGGCAGCGCGATGGCCACGGAGTCGATGCTGCCCAGCTGGCGCACCGCGGAACCTGCGGCGCGGCGCAGGGCCTCCAGGGTGATGCCGCCGGTGGCTTCGCCGGTGAGCGGTCCCACACCGATCAGGACCAGGGTCTCGGAGCTGAAACCGTCCATGCCGGGCAGTCGCAGCAGCTGATCCGGAGCGCCGGTGGCTCCCAGCGCCTTCAGCGAGTCGGCGACCCCCTTCGCGGCCTCATCGGCCAGCGGGTTGGGAAGCAGGATGGGGCCCTGGGGGCTCTTCGCGACGCCGAGCACGAGGGCGTCGGTCGCAGTCTTCTCGACCGAGGTCGATACGGTGGAGAGGCTGGGCTGAAAATCGTTGATCACATCTATCCCATCTGATTCCGAGGGTGACGGAATCTGCAAAGTCGTCATGGTGGTTCTCGACCATCGATCCTAACCACAATCCGCGCGGGAATGCCCGCAGCTGGCATCCTGTTGTACCTATGACTCTCTGGGTCGGCCGGGCCGGACACTCTCTGGTCCTGGCGCCCCAGTCCCGACATTGAAGAGGAGCCGTCAGGTGAAGGACCCCCTGGATCTGCTGCATGTCCACCCCGCAGCCGATGCGAACGACGAGCCCGACTCCTCCGTGAACCTCGGCAGCCTCGCAGCACCCGAGTCCACGGTCAGTGCCGAAGGAGGTGCGCTGGTGCTGCGCGAGGACCAGGGTCCCGCGCAGAGCCTGAGCATGCTGGTGTCTTGGGCCGGCCACACCGATGCAGGAAGCCTGAGCGAACAGCTCTCCGAGTCGCTGCTCAGCTCGCTTCCGCACCACCTGCTCGCGAGCTTCGACGTCGATGAGCTCTTCGACTACCGATCACGGCGTCCGCAGATCACGTTCACCGACAACCAGTTCAGCGACTACAAGAGTCCCGCACTGGAGCTCTACGAGGTGCGCGATGCACTGGGCCACCCGTTCCTCTTCCTCACCGGAGACGAGCCGGACTACCAGTGGGAGCGCGTATCCACCGCAGTTCTGCAGCTCGTCGACCGCCTCGACGTGAAGCTCGTCGTCCTGTTGGACGCCTTGGGCCTGCCCACTCCGCACACCCGTCCCATCGGAGTCACCGCCCACGGCAACCGGCAGGACCTCATCGAGGGGATCTCCACCTGGGGTCCCAGCGCCCAGATCGAGGCTGGCCTGAGCCAGTTCCTGGAGCTGCGCATGACTGAGGCGGAGCGCGACGTTGTCGGCTACACCCTGCACGTGCCGCACTATCTCGCCGGTGGAAAGTTCCCTCACGTCGCCGTGGCGGCCATGGAGTACGCAGGCGCGGCGCTGGAGCTCATGCTTCCCACCGAGGAGCTCCGTGAGGCCTCTCGGCTGGTGGAGCACGACATCTCGCGCCAGGTCCGGCAGAATTCCGAGATCGAGGGCATGGTCGAGCGCCTGGAGCGCAATTTCGACGAGTACGCGACCCCGCAGCAGCGGTCCCTACTGGTCAAGGACGACGACGCCGTCCCGGACGCCGAGGAGCTCGGCGCGGCCGTGGAGGCCTACCTGCGCCACCATGATCCGGCTGAAGACGCGGCCGCCGCTGCTGAGGACGAGGCGCCGGACAGTCCCGCGGCCCTCGGCGCTCCCGAGTCGCTGCCGGCCCCGGACTCGCCGGATGAGGCTGAGACACCGGGCGGGTCTGAGACACGTGTCGATCCGGGGACCCACGATTCGGGTGCGGACCCTGCTGATCCGGAGACCGACGAGGATCCTCACCAGGACCGCTGACCCGGGCGGAAGTTTTCCCCAGCGGCAGCTCAGCCTTCCTCCGCACCAGCCCCCTCCACAGGTCAGGCACGTTCACGGTCGCGCGGCATCCTGCTGAAGCAGGCTTGGTCCATGGACTCAGCAGCCCCTGCGGGACACCCCTTCGATGGACCACATGGTCCAGCAGCTCCGGCCGAACGGACCGGCACATCCCGGCTCGACATCCAGCAGCCTGGGGATTCCGCGCGACTCGTGGAGCACACCTTCGGCTGTCTCCCCAGCGACTCGCTGATCGTCATCGGGCTGCTGGACGGCTTCACCGGCGGACATATGCGGATCGACCTCGGCCCCGCCCTGACGGACCCGTTCGCGGCGGCTCAGATGGTCGCTGAATGTCTCGCCGGACCCGGCGCAGAACCGGCCCCCGAAGCGGCGATGGTCATGCTCATCGGCACGACGCCCGCGTCGCGCGGACAGGATGCCGAGTGGAGCCGCTGCCTCGAGGCACTGGGGCTGATCCTGGAAGCGGAGTACTGTGTGCGCATCGTGCAGTGCTGGTTCCTCTGCGCGGGACATATTCGCGATCCGAGCTGCTCGGAACACAGCTGCTGTAAGCTCCCCGGGCAGCCGATCGAGGAGCTGCTCGGTCACCCGACTGGGCACTCCCAGTCCGCAGTGCGAAGACCCCGCCCTCTGCGTGACGCCGCAGAGCTCTTCCTGCGCCAGGCCCCCGCTCCGGAGGCGACCGTGCTGGATCGGGTTCAGCTGCATCGGCGAAGCCCTGAACAGCGGCTCGATCCGGCAGCGGCTCAGCGACTGCTCCACCGGTGGGACATCCTGCTGGAAGCTCTCGCCCGCGGCACCGGGGCCGACGCTGCTCAAGACGCCCCGGAGCTGCTGAAGCAGCTGCGGAGTGCATCCTCCAGGGACCTGCTCATTCCGCTGGCCACGGTGGGGCTTCCTGCCACGCTCATGGGGCTTGAGGCAGACCATGGTGATGGACGACGGCCGACCGGTCCGGCCCAGGCGCGGCTGCTGGAGGACTACGCGTCCTGCTTCCTCGGCGAAACTGGTCGACGCCCGGATTGGGAGCGTGTCGATGCCCTGGAACACGTTCTCGGTGCGCTGGTGCCCTATGCGGCCGGGTCCGAGCGAGAGAACCTTCTCTGCGTGATGGCATGGATCGAATGGGTCCGAGGCCGAGGCACCGCCGCAGGTTCCTTCATCGACCAATGTCTCGCCGAATTTCCGGAGAACCAGTTCAGCCGGCTGATCGACCAGCTCATGCAGCTGAAGGGGGTCTGTCTCTGGGCCCGGGTCAAGAAGCACAGCTGGTCCTGGGCACAGAGCCAGGCTCAATCGCGCAGCTGAGAATTTCTTCCTGAGATTGGGAATGCGAGCGGAACACGCTATGTTGTCAACTGCTGAGACCCTGCAACCATTGTTGGGATCACACCGAGTGCGGGAGCTGTTGACAGCTCTCCAGAGGTTGTGACTTCAATAATGGCCTTGACAGGGTCATAGGTGTGTTGACCATCAAGTTCAGCGCATCTGCTTCATATGTCCAAGTCGGAAGGTCACCGTGCCCACTACTGCGTCCAAGTCCACTGAAGAGAACGCGGCCGCTGCCGAAGCGGAGAAGAAGGCGCCTGCCAAGAAGGGCACCGCTGCACGCGGTGCCGGCAGCGCCACGTCCACTGCGGCGAAGAAGAGCACCGCCGGTGCTGCGACGAAGAAGACCGCTGCCGCCAAGACGGCTCCGGCAAAGGCCGCCTCCGCCAAGGGAGCCGCCGCCAAGAAGGCCCCGGCCGCGGAGACCAAGCCTCCTGCGAAGAAGACCGGCGGACGAAAGAAGGCAGCAGACCCAGTTGATGAGGTGCTGGCCGAAGTAGACGCCGAAGAGCAGGCGGCCCCGACCGCTGCGCTGGAGAAGGCTGTCGCCAAGGCGGTCGCTGACGGTGAGGACCCAGAGGTCATTGCCGAAGACGGCCAGAAGCCCAAGGACAATGACGAGGAAGAGTCCAAGGGTCGCGGCTTCGTCATCTCCAATGCGGATGAAGATGATGCCCCGGCGATCCAGGTGGTCTCCGCCGGCGCCACCGCTGATCCGGTCAAGGACTACCTCAAGCAGATCGGCAAGGTCGCGCTGCTCAACGCGGAACAGGAAGTCGATCTCGCTCTGCGCATCGAGGCCGGTCTCTTCGCAGACCACAAGCTCGCTCGGGATGACATCAAGGACAAGCGGCTGCGCCGAGACCTTGAGCTCGTCGTCGCGGATGGCAAGCGCGCCAAGAACCACCTGCTCGAAGCCAACCTCCGCCTCGTGGTCTCACTGGCCAAGCGCTACACCGGGCGTGGGATGCTCTTCCTGGACCTGATCCAGGAGGGAAACCTCGGCCTGATCCGCGCGGTGGAGAAGTTCGACTACACCAAGGGCTTCAAGTTCTCGACCTACGCCACCTGGTGGATCCGCCAGGCCATCACGCGTGCCATGGCTGATCAGGCTCGTACGATCCGCATCCCGGTGCACATGGTCGAGGTCATCAACAAGCTTGCCCGCGTGCAGCGCCAGATGCTCCAGGATCTGGGCCGTGAGCCCACTCCGGAGGAGCTCGCCCAAGAGCTGGACATGACCCCGGAGAAGGTCGTGGAGGTGCAGAAGTACGGCCGCGAGCCCATCTCGCTGCACACGCCGCTGGGCGAGGACGGTGACTCGGAGTTCGGTGACCTGATCGAGGACTCGGAAGCAGTGGTCCCCTCGGACGCCGTGAGCTTCACGCTGCTCCAGGAGCAGCTGCACTCGGTGCTGGACACTCTGGCCGAGCGTGAGGCCGGCGTCGTCGCGATGCGATTCGGCCTCACTGACGGTCAGCCGAAGACCTTGGACGAGATCGGCAAGGTCTACGGTGTGACCCGCGAACGTATAAGGCAGATAGAGTCCAAGACAATGTCCAAGCTGCGCCACCCGAGCCGGTCCCAGGTGCTGCGGGACTACCTGGACTGATCCAGACGCTCAGACGACAAGAGGGGCGGCCCGGATGATCATCCGGGCCGCCCCTCTTGTCTCGTGAGGCTCCCGAGCGGCACTGCGTGACAGGGCCGCCCGGTCTGTGTCTGGACCTACTTGGCGGTCGCCAGTCGATCCGACTCGTCGATCCACTCGACGGTCTTCGGCCGCAGTGAATCCTCGACCTGCCGTGCGTGGTGGTTGCAGAAGAGCAGAACGCCGGACGGCAGGGCCGCTCGCACATAGGCCTGTGCCCCGCAGCGGTCGCAACGGTCAAGGGCAGTCAGGGTTGTCGGCTGATTTTCCAGGGTGCCAGTTGTTCCGGTCATGCTCTTCGCCTCCTCAGGGTGAATGCTCCAGAGGTCCGCCGAGCGGGATCTCCCGCTTCAGGATCTCTTGGTGTTCCATAGAACCACGAAGCGCGCCGTTTCATTCGCAGGAACGGCCCAGAAGCGGCGAGCTTTCGCTGTGCGCGTAGCGGCTGCGGTGCTTCTGCGCCGCCGTGGCTCGACGCGCCACTACGATATGAGACATCCACCCCCATCCACAGGAGGACACTGCGTGGCCAAGCGCTCCGAGTACGACGCCCGGCACCTATCGGTGCTGGAAGGCCTAGAGGCTGTCCGCAAGCGTCCCGGCATGTACATCGGCTCCACGGACTCGCGCGGTCTGATGCACTGCCTCTGGGAGATCATCGACAACTCGGTGGATGAGGCGCTGGCCGGCCACGCCTCCACGATCTCGATCACCCTGCATCCGGACGACTCCGTCGAGGTCAGCGACGACGGCCGCGGTATCCCCGTGGACATCGAACCGCGCACAGGGCTCTCTGGACTGGAGGTGGTCTTCACCAAGCTCCACGCCGGGGGAAAGTTCGGCGGGGGCTCCTACAACGCCGTCGGCGGACTGCACGGAGTCGGCGCCTCGGTGGTCAACGCCCTCTCGGCCCGTCTGGACGCCCAGGTCACCCGAGGCGGCAAGGTCCACCAGCTCTCGTTCCGACGCGGAGAGCCTGGTGTCTTTGCCGGCGCGAGACCAGACCCCGACGCGGAGTTCACCCCCGCTGCGGAGGGTTCCCCGCTGGACGTGGTGGGCAAGGCCAAACGTGGCGTCACCGGCACCACCATCCGCTACTGGTCGGACCGGCAGATCTTCACGTCCGACGCCGGCTTCGACGACACCGAGATCGCCAACCGGGCGCGCCAGACGGCGTTCCTCGTTCCGGGACTGCGGATCACCGTGCGCGACGAGCGCGGCGCAGAACCGCTGGAAGAGGTCTTCCAGTACGACGGCGGGATCAGCGAGTTCGCCGAGCACCTCTCCAGCGACGCCTCGGTCACCGATATCTGGCGCATCCAGGGACATGGCAAGTTCACCGAACGCATCCCCGTGCTCGCCGAGGACGGGCGCAGCCACATGCAGGACGTGGAACGAGACTGTGAGGTCGACATCGCGCTGCGCTGGGGGATCGGCTACGAGACCACGGTGCGCAGCTTCGTCAACATCATCGCCACCCCCAAAGGCGGCACCCACCTGAACGGGTTCGAGCAGGCTCTGCTGAAGAGCCTGCGCAAGACCGTGGAGGCCAATGCCCGGCGGCTCAAGGCCGGCAGCGACAAGCTGGAGAAGGACGACGTCCTGGCCGGACTGACCGCCGTGGTCACCGTGCGCATCGCCGAACCCCAGTTCGAGGGTCAGACGAAGGAGATCCTCGGCACGCCCGCCGCCCGCCAGATCGTCTCCCGCGTGGTCAGCAAGGAGCTGGAATCACGGCTTGCCTCCACGAAGCGCGGAGACAAGCAGCAGGCCTCTGCGGTGCTGGAGAAGGTCGTCGCCGAGATGAAGTCCCGCATCTCGGCCAGGATGCACAAGGAGACTCAGCGTCGGAAAAATGCGCTGGAGACCTCTTCGATGCCGGCGAAGCTCGTCGAGTGCCGCTCCAAGGGGGTCGCGGACACCGAGCTGTTCATCGTCGAGGGCGACTCCGCTCTGGGCACCGCCAAGCTTGCGCGGTCCTCAGACTTCCAGGCGCTGCTGCCCATCCGCGGCAAGATCCTCAATGTCCAGAAGGCCTCCGTGGCGGACATGCTCTCGAACACCGAATGCGCAGCGCTGCTGCAGGTCATCGGCGCGGGCTCGGGACGCAGCTTCGACATCGAGGCCGCTCGCTACGGCAAAGTGGTGCTGATGACCGATGCCGACGTCGACGGTGCCCACATCCGCACGCTGCTGCTGACCCTCTTCTTCCGCTACATGCGGCCCATGATCGAGGCCGGACGAGTCTTCGCCGCGGTCCCACCGCTGCACCGGGTGGAGGTCATCCACCCCGGTCGCCGAGCGAACGAGGTCAAGTACACCTACTCCGAGGCGGAGCTGAACCGCCTGCTGGCTGAGCTGGAAGAGCAGAACCTCAACTACAAGGAGCCCATCCAGCGCTATAAGGGGCTGGGGGAGATGGACGCTGATCAGCTCTCCGAGACCACCATGGACCCGGAGCACCGAGCGCTGCGACGCATCAGGGTCCAGGACGCCGAGGCTGCAGAACGGGTCTTCGACCTGCTCATGGGGTCTGTGGTCGCTCCGCGAAAGGACTTCATCATTGAAGGCTCGCAGGCGCTGGATCGCGAGCGGATCGACGCGTGAGGCCGCCCGCTGCGCCAACGCCGGCTCCCTGTCCCACGCGAGACCTCCTGCGCGTATAGTTCTACCGCGTGTAGAAATAATTCGTGCAATAGGCTGGTTGGCCCTGATGCCCCCCTCCGCGACCGGTACACTGAACGACGACGACGAGTGCACCTTGACCCCAATGTGAGCTGAGACGTGACCCAACAGACTTCTGTCGCCCCGACCGGCGATGCCGCCCCCGCAGCCGATGGCGCGGCGGTTGAGCAGCCTCGATGGCGACGCAAGGTGGCCGCCTACTGGTCGCTGACCAAACCGCGCGTCATCGAGCTGCTTCTGGTCACCACCCTGCCCACGATGTTCTTCGCCCAACAGGGCGTCCCAAGCTTCTGGCTGGCCCTGGCCACCCTGGTGGGCGGTGCGATGGCCGCCGGGTCGGCGGGGGCATTCAACTGCTATATCGATCGCGATATGGACAAGTTGATGAACCGCACCAAGAAGCGTCCGCTGGTGACCGGAGAGCTCAGTCCTCGCGAGGCACTCATCTTTGCCTCCGCGCTGGGCGTCGCATCGATCGTCGTGCTGTGGTTCGGCACCAACCCGCTGGCGGCAGGTCTCGGCGCCGCCGCCATCTTCTTCTACGTCGTCGTCTACACCATGATTCTGAAGCGACGGACCGAACAGAACATCATCTGGGGCGGCATCGCGGGGTGCTTCCCCGTGGTCATCGCCTGGGCTGCGGTCAGAGAGACCCTGGAATGGCCTGCAGTGGTGCTGTTCGTGGTGATCTTCCTGTGGACGCCCCCGCACTACTGGCCGCTGTCGATGAAGTACCGCACGGACTACCAGACCGCCCACGTGCCCATGCTGGGCGCCATCGCGACGGCCCAGACGGTCTCGGTCCAGGTGGTGCTCTACGCCTGGGCCACCGTGATGTGCTCGCTGCTGCTGATCCCTATGGGCTGGGCCGGCATCACTTACACGGCCTTCGCCCTCGCGGCCGGCGCCTGGTTCATCTTCGAGGCCCACGCCCTGCATCGTCAGGCAGGAGACGGGACCCTCACCGACAAGAAGGCCATGAAGGTCTTCCACCTGTCGATCCTCTACCTCACCCTGCTGTTCATCGGGCTGTGGGTGGATCCCTTCATCGGCTCGCCGCTGATGGGCTGAGCCTTCGCCCGCCAGGCGCTGATGGCCTCCGGGTGGACGATCCCAGCAGGCTCCTCGTGGTCAAGGACCAGCAGCGGGCGCGTGGAGTCCAGCCGGGAGTTCAGCAGAAGCTCCCGAATCGAAGTGCTGCGCTGAACGGGCTGATCGCCGGGGTGCACCACCCCCGCGCAGCGTTTTCTCGGCCAGCCGTGGGGGTCCTGCTCCTGCAGCCGAGTGAGATCCGCTCGAGTGATCAGACCGATCGCACGGTAGGAGAGATTCAGCACGACGGCGGTCTCGGAATGTTCCAGCACTCGGGCCGCATCGGCCAGCGATCTGGTTCCCAGAATGGTGGCTCCCAGTGGGGCCATGATCTCGTCGATCTCGGACATGTCCACTCTCCTCGACGGGTAGTGGCGTGCCGCGTCTGCTTCGATCTCGCCCGGCGAGCGAAGGGCGGTGCGGGGTGAAACTGCGATGCCCTGCGGCGCGCCTAGCAGTGGTCGTCTCATGTCTGCTCCTGAGAGTGATGAGGCGAGCCCACTGCTGAACTCGTTCCTCAGTGTAGTCATCGGCCTTCTGGGGGAGAAGGGCTCAGGCTCGGCTCCTCGACTCCGCAGCCGTCAGCTCTGCAGGGCCGAGGACATCGCGCCGTCGGTGTCGAGTAAACTCCAATGTGATGCTGCGCTCGAGCGCACCATGCCCCGTCGGATCGGAGAACCGATGAGCACCAAGCCCACGCTGAGCGAGGCGACTATGAACACAGATACCGTCGACGACGCTGTCCTGGACGCCATCGACACCGAGGCCGCTGAGCTCAACGTCTCAGCCGACCTGCAGGCGCTCATCCAGGGTGACAGTGACATCTCGAGCTTCCTCCGCGGTCTGGCAGAAGCGACGGCAGAGCGATTCAGCGGAAGTCAGCCGGTGCTCTGCGGCATCATTCTTGACCGGTCCAAGCGCAACGTGGTGGTGGCCGCGAGCAGCCCCGAGGCGGAGCGGCTCGATGAGGTTCAGGCCGGGTTCGACGAGGGCCCGTGCCTCGAGGCTCAGCGCACCAACACGGTGATCAGCGTGGCAGATGTGCGCTCCGAGCAGCGGTGGCCGGGATATATGGATGCGGTGCGGAAGTTCGGCATGCGCAGCGTGCTCGCCATGCCGCTCACGCTGCAGTCTGAGGCCCGAGCCGCCATGAACCTCTACACGAGCACGCCCGAAGCTTTTGGGCCGGCGGAGATCGCTGCCGCTCGCCGCTACGCCGATCTCGCGTCCAAGGTCGGGGTCATCGCGCTGCGTCTGGCCGCGTACTCGGAGAATGTGGAGCACCTTCAGGCGGCGATGCAATCACGGACCGCCATCGATATCGCCATAGGGGTTGTCATGGCGCAGAACCGCTGCAGCCAGGACGAGGCCTTCGGAATCCTCCGCCAGGCCTCCAGTCACCGCAACGTGAAGCTGCGGGTGCTCGCCGAGGAGCTGGTGTCCTCCGTGGGTCGCGCGACCCCCACGACGAGCTTCGACACCTAGAGACCGTGCTCAGGGTCCACCCAGATCGGTCCAGTGCTGCCCCGCCGCCACAGGCACCGCAGCTCCTGAGCTCAGGCTTGCCACATGTCTGTGCAGCTCGGCGACCTGCGGCGTGCTGTCCTGCACCGCGACCAGCAGCCGCGCCGCAGAGCCGTCAGGACTGTAGTCGGTGCCCAGCACGTGGGCGCCGAGCACCCGGAACTCATTCTCCCACCGCCCCACCTCAGCGATGGGAGCAGCGACCTCGAAGCGCTGCATGCTTCTGCGCGTGACCATGTCTCCCTGCTCGCCACTCGTGCGGAGGGTCTCGAGGATCGAGTCCGAATAGGCGCTCACCAGCCCGCCGGCGCCCAGCAAGGTGCCCCCGAACCAGCGGATCACCACGGCAAGGACGTCACTCAGGTCAGCAGCCCCGCTGGGCATCTCGGACTTCAGCAGTGCCGCGAGCATGGGGGCGCCCGCGGTGCCGGAGGGTTCACCGTCGTCCTGGCCGCGCTGGACCGAACGCTCGGGCCCGATGACCCACGCGCTGCAGTGGTGTCGCGCCGTGGGGTTCGCCTGGCGCAGCTCGGACAGCACGTGCTGCGCGTCCTCGGGCGTCTCGACGCGCCGCAGCACTGTCACGAAGCGGGAGCGTTTCCGCTCGATCTCATGATGGATCTGCGCACCGCGTCGCAGCACGGTGTAGGACTCGGCGTGCTCGGGCATAGCGGGAAGTCTACGACGCCGCGCTGCTTTCCACCCCGGCGATGAGTGCGGCTCGCTCGGGCGCCGCAGGGGGAAGCAGCCGAAGGGCGAGCCTGATCGCCTCCTGGTCCTCCGCTGCCTCAGGCAGCTGCAGGTACCGCCAGAGGTCCTCGCCGGTTCCGTCGGAGAGAATGCTCTCGCGCAGCTGCGTGGAGAGCTCACGGCGCACGCGCAGCACCCCAGGAGCCTCGCTTCCGGGCAGCAGCTCTCCGGAGTAGATCTCCAGCGCACGCTGATGGTCACCCGCGATGAGCGCCGCTCTGACCTCGTGGGCATCCAGCTGCACCGGTGCGCTCAGCCGGTAGGGCCGGGAGAGCAGCGCGAGCGGGGTCGAACCCCGGCTCAGCAGCAGTCGACGCAGCCTCACCAGTTCAGCCCGCACCGCGACCTCATGCGCAGGCTCACCAAAGAGCAGCTCCGCCAGCTCCTCGGCGGAGAGCCCTTGGCCTCGACGTTGCTGTCTGTGCCAGCCGAGCAGGAACAGGATCTCGGCGTGGCGGAGACCCAAGGGCTGCTCCGAGCCGGAGATGCTCAGCGTCGCAGCCTGTCGACCCAGGGCGGCCAATCGGATGGGGGAGGGCTCCACGGGAATCAGCCGGAGCTGTGCCTGCGCCGCGGAGATCGCCGCCCAGAGCAGCGGCAGTGAGTGCACTGCCACGGCGTGGTCCCCACCCGTCAGATCCACCACCCCCAGCAGCTCCCCAGTGCCTGGGTGGTGCACCGGGGCCGCCGAGCAGGAGAAGCGGTGCGCGGTGTAGGAGAAGTGCTGTTCGCGATGCACCTGGACACCGCCGCCCGTGGCAAGCGCGAGCCCAGGTGCCGAGGTGCCGATCGCCTGCTCGGACCAGTTGGCCCCAGGCTGAAAGCCCGAGCGCTCTCCCTGGCGCAGCGTCTCACGAGCTCCATCGACCCAGAGCAGCCGCCCGCGCGCATCTCCGATCGCCACGATCAGACCGGCCTCAGCAGCCGGTTGCACGAGCAATCGACGCAGCACCGGCAGCACGAGGCCCAACGGGTGAGTGCGGCGGTGGCTGGCCAGCTCTGCACCGTCGAGTTCGATCGGAGGCAGAGCACGCACCGGATCCTGGACCTTCTGTGCCGATCGCCGCCAGGATTCCCGCAGCACGGGGGGCAGGCTGGACCAGGTGTTTGGCTCTGTGGGCAGAGCCTGCATGGCAGCTCCTCGTGCTCGTCTTCTGTGGTCTCGATCACAGTCTAGTCCTGCAACCTTCATGCAACCTCTTCAGGTCTACGCTGTGGAGTATGTGATCCACATCACCTCATGGTGTGGGTCTCGCGAGCAGTGCCGAGACGAAGGGAAGACTCATGAGCATCTATGCACAGCCAGGGACCGAAGGTGGTCTGCTGAGCTTCAAGCCGCGCTACGAGAACTACATCGGGGGTGAGTGGGTTCCGCCGGTGAAGGGCGAGTACTTCAAGAATCCATCACCGGTCACCGGAAAGACCTTCACCGAGGTGCCGCGCTCCACCGCGGAAGACATCGAGCTCGCGCTGGACGCGGCCCATCGCGCGGCCCCGGCCTGGGGAAAGACATCGGTGGCGGAGCGGGCGGTGGTGCTCAACAAGATCGCGGATCGGATCGAAGCAAACCTCGAGATGCTGGCCGTGGCCGAGACCTGGGAGAACGGCAAGCCCGTGCGGGAGACTCTCGCGGCGGACCTGCCGCTTGCGGTGGACCACTTCCGCTACTTCGCCGGAGCCATCAGGGCCCAGGAAGGCGGCATCAGCGAGATCGACGGCGACACGGTCGCCTACCACTTCCATGAGCCCCTCGGCGTCGTCGGACAGATCATTCCATGGAACTTCCCGATCCTGATGGCGACGTGGAAGCTCGCCCCGGCCATCTCGGCGGGCAACGCCGTCGTGCTCAAGCCGGCCGAACAGACACCGGCATCGATCCTGGTGCTGATGGAGCTGATCGGTGACCTGCTGCCGGCCGGTGTGCTCAACGTGGTCAACGGCTTCGGCGCCGAGGCCGGTGCTCCACTGGCCTCGAGCCCGAGGATCCGCAAGATCGCTTTCACCGGGGAGACCACCACCGGACGCCTGATCATGCAGTATGCCTCGCAGAATCTGATTCCGATGACCCTGGAGCTCGGGGGCAAGAGCCCGAATCTCTTCTTCGCCGACGTGGCACGCGAAGATGACGCCTTCTACGACAAGGCGCTGGAGGGCTTCACCATGTTCGCGCTGAACCAGGGTGAGGTCTGCACCTGCCCGTCCAGGGCGCTGATCCAGTCCAGCATCTACGAGCAGTTCCTCGGCGACGCGGTGGAGCGCACCAAGATGGTCAAGCAGGGCAACCCGCTGGACACCGACATGCAGGTGGGCGCCCAGGCCAGCAACGATCAGCTGGAGAAGATCCTCAGCTACATCGACATCGGACAGCAGGAGGGAGCGGAGGTGCTCACCGGCGGCAGTCGCGCTGATCTGGGCGGAGATCTCGCTGAGGGGTACTACGTGCAGCCGACCATCTTCAAGGGTTCGAACTCCATGCGGGTCTTTCAGGAGGAGATCTTCGGTCCCGTCGTCTCGGTCACCGAGTTCAAGGACTACGCCGAAGGCATCCAGATCGCCAACGACACGCTCTACGGCCTGGGCGCCGGCGTCTGGTCACGCGAGGCGAACATCTCCTACCGGGCCGGGCGGGACATTCAGGCGGGGCGCGTCTGGACGAACTGCTATCACCAGTATCCGGCGCATGCTGCCTTCGGCGGATACAAGAACTCCGGGATCGGCCGGGAGAATCATCTGATGATGCTCTCGCACTACCAGCAGACGAAGAACATGCTGGTCAGCTACAGCGAAGACAAACTGGGATTCTTCTAGAGGAGAGATCATGAGTGTTGCACGCATCGCCGTGACCGAGGCCGCGGCCGAGCTGCTGCGGAAGCTGCGGGAGAGCCATGGCAAACCGCTGATGTTCCACCAGTCGGGAGGATGCTGCGATGGTTCTGCGCCCATGTGCTTCACTCAGGGCACGTTCCTGACCGGCCCAGCAGATGTGCTGCTGGGCCGGTTGGAGCCGGGAACACCAGAGCCTGTGCCGGTCTGGATCTCCCAGGCCCAGTTCCAGTACTGGTCTCATACGCACATCACCATCGATGTCACCCCTGGCAGGGGAGCCGGGTTCAGCATCGAAGGTCCCACCGGACTGCGCTTCATGATCAGGTCGAGGCTGTTCAGCGACGAAGAGTCCCGGCAGCTCGAGCCGGTGACCTCAGGCTGAGGTCGCCCGGGCGCAGCTAATCCAGTCCCGCGCGGCGACGGGTGCGTCTGCTCGCGTGCACGGAGTATCGCGGGAGCCAGCGCAGCAGACCTGCGCTGGCCAGTGGGCCCATGGCCGCTGCCACCCACACGCCGCCGGCGAGCGTGCCGAGCGCTGCGCCGGCGGCAAGTGTGAGCGGTCCGGCCGCGATGCCGAGGTCCTGCAGCAGCCGCCAGGCCCCGAGGAACTGCGGCCGGTCCTCGGGCGGGGCGATGTCGGAGGCGATGGTCATCATCACCCCCGAACCCAGGCCGTTGCTGATGCCCAGAAGCACCGCCACGAGGGCCAGGCCGGTCGCCGAGTCGCTGAGCGGCACCAGCACCATCGCCAGGCCGAGGCCGACCATGGAGGGGATCCCGATCCAGAGACGCCCGAACTGGTCCATGATCTTGCCTGCGGGATAGAACAGCAGCATGTCGATCCCGCCTGCGAGTCCATAGATCAGCGAGATCGCGGTCGGATCCAGTCCGATGTGCTCGCCCCACAGCGGGATCACCTGCTGCCGGGCACCGCGTACGGCTCCGACCAGCATGGACGCCATGCCCAGAGTGAGCAGCAGCTCACGGTGCGCGGTGATGACGGCGCCGAAGCCCTTGCGCGCGTGGCCCTCCGCGCGGAGCGGCCGGGGCTCCATCTCCGGGGCCAGGACCACGGTGACTCCTGCGGCGAGAGCGGTGAGCAGCGCCAGCAGGAACACCGCACGCAGGTCACCGACGGCGATCACTCCCGCCCCGAAGAAGGGACCGATGAACTGTCCGATCCGGTGCACGCCGCCGAGGGTGGAGAGGACCCTGGCGCGCTGGTGCACCGGGGTCACCTGCGTCAGGTAAGAATGCCGGGCCAGCTGGAAGACCGCGTTGGCAGCTCCGACCAGCAGAATCGCGATGCCCAGCGTGATCAGTGAGGGGGCGAGGCCCGCCGCCAGGAAGCCGAGCGCGGCCGCGCCCGAGGCGAGCAGCATGGCACGTCGATCGCCCACTCTCGCCGCCAGGGCTCCAGCAGGCAGATCCGCGAGGATCTGCCCCACCGGAAGCATGGCCGCGATGATCCCGGCGACCGCCAGCGTCGCGCCGCGCTGGACCGCGAAGGGAGCCAGCACCGGAATCATCGCTCCCACACCGATGCTGAAGATGAATGCGGGAAGCAGAGCTCCCAGAAGGATCTGCCGTCGCGCGGAACCACCAGTGCTCATCGCTGCAGTCTAACCAGCTCGAGGGTCGGGTCCGCAGAGGGCGATGCACGCCGTGCGAGCGGGATCTGCACCCGGCGGCGATGTCATAGGCTGGAGGCATGAGTTCACCGGCCGAGCGCTATGCAGAGTCACGTCGACGAGCAGCAGAGGCCAAGTCTCAGCTCGGCGTCTTCCGCCAGTCCCAGGCCTTCGACCTGGATGACTTCCAGCTCCAGGCGTGCCGCCACCTCGAGGCGGGTCGAGCCGTGCTCGTAGCGGCTCCCACGGGGGCCGGCAAGACCATCGTGGGCGAGTTCGCGGTCCACCTGGGCCTCGCCCACGGCACCAAGACCTTCTACACGACGCCGATCAAGGCCCTGTCGAACCAGAAGTATCAGGAGCTGGTGGAGGATCACGGCACCGAGCGTGTGGGACTGCTGACCGGCGACACGTCGATCAACTCCGAGGCGCAGATCGTGGTGATGACCACCGAGGTGCTGCGCAACATGCTCTACCAGGACTCTGCCACCCTCCGAGATCTCGGCTACGTGGTGATGGATGAGGTGCATTATCTGGCGGACCGGTTCCGTGGCGCCGTCTGGGAAGAGGTCATCATCCACCTTCCCGAACATGTGCAGGTCGCGGCCCTCTCGGCCACGGTCTCCAATGCCGAAGAGTTCGGCGCGTGGCTGGACACGGTGCGCGGAGAGACCTCGGTGGTCGTCTCGGAACACCGCCCGGTCCCGCTGACCCAGCACATGCTCGTGGACCACCAGCTCCATGACCTCTTCATCTCCGAGGACGACGGCGCCGCCGGCACCCTGGTCAATCCGGAGCTTCAGCGCCTGGCCCACCACAGTCAGGCACCGATGTCCCGGCGCAGCGGCGGGAACCGCTCTCGCGCCAACGGACGCGGCCGCGGACCTCACCGTGGGTCCAGCGGAGGGGCGGGTCGCGGATCCGGGGACCGCTCCCGCGGGGGAGACCCGCGTCGCCAGTCGGGCAGCAGTCCAGCCGGCAAGCGCGGGGGAGGGGAGGTCTCGGGCATCTCCGGGTCCGCCGCAGGCCGCCCCCGGCTGAACCGTCCGAAGATGATCCGCGCGCTGGATCGCGAAGGTCTGCTGCCCTGCATCGGCTTCATCTTCTCGCGAGTGGGCTGTGAGGCGGCGGTGGAACAGTGCCTCAATGCCGGCATCGTGCTGACCACCCGCGAAGAAGCTGCGGAGATCACCTCTCGGGTGGAGCAGATGGGCTGGGAGCTGCCGGCCGAGGACCTCTCGATCCTCGGGTTCGACAGCTTTCGCGAAGCCCTGATCAACGGGGTGGCCGCTCACCATGCCGGCATGCTTCCTCCGTTCAAGGAGCTCGTCGAGGACATGTACGCCGAAGGCCTGCTCAAGGTCGTCTTCGCCACTGAGACCCTGGCGCTGGGGATCAACATGCCGGCGCGCACCGTGGTGCTGGAGAAGCTGGACAAGTTCAACGGCGAATCCCATGTGGACATCACGCCGGGGGAGTACACCCAGCTGACCGGTCGCGCCGGTCGACGCGGAATCGACGTGGAGGGCCACGCCGTCGTCGTCTGGCAGCCCGGCATGGACCCGCGCCAGGTCGCAGGGCTGGCGTCCAAACGCACCTACCCGCTGAATTCAAGCTTCAAGCCTTCCTACAACATGGCGGTGAACCTGACCGCCCAGTTCGGCCGACGTCGCGCCCGGACGATCCTCGAATCCTCCTTCGCCCAGTTCCAGGCAGACCGCTCCGTGGTCGGCATCGCCCGGGACGTGGCCAAGCGCGAATCGTCGCTCGCCGGCTATGAGGAGGCGATGACGTGTCACCTCGGCGATTTCCGGGAGTACGCCGCCCTGCGCCGCCGGCTCAACGAGGCCGAGAAGGACCAGGCCAAATCTCGTCACCGGCAGCGGCGCCGGGAGATCATCCGCGTGCTGGCCGCCCTGCAGCCCGGGGACATCATCGAGGTGGAGGGCAAGCGTGGCTTCGGGGAATCCCTCGTGGTGCACAGCGCCCCCGAACATGATCCCCGCCCTGGGGTCATCACCGCCGATGGCAAGTTCCGCAACGTCACCGCAGAGGACTTCGGGCAGCCCCCCGAAGTGATCTCCAGCATCCGACTCCCGCGCAAGCCTCAGGTGAAGGTTCCCAAGGTACGACGTGATCTCGCCGCCTCGATGAGAGCTGCGCTGCATGAACGGGTTCCGGCCCGCAGCAGCGCTCCGAGCGCCGGCTTCGGCTTCGTCGAGGAGGAGCCTGACTCTGAATCGCTCGAAGACCTGCTGGCGCAGCTGCGGCGTCACCCCTGCCACGGCTGCAGCGAGCGGGAGGATCATGCGCGCTGGGCCGAGCGCGGGTGGAAGCTCCAGCGTGAGATCGACCAGCTCAAGGTCAAGATCGATCGGCGCACCGGGTCCATCGCGAAGATCTTCGACCGCGTCTGCGGGGTCCTGCATGAACTCGGTCATATGGAAGTGGTGGACCCCGAGCTCATGCCCCAGGTCGGGCCGCCCGAGCTGCTCCAGGACGCCGTCGCAGCGCCATCCCCGCAGAATGCCGGATCCGCCGACGACGAGTGGTACGCGGCAGAATTCGCCGTCACCGACCGGGGGCAGCAGCTGCGACGGATCTACGGGGAGCGGGACCTCTTCACCGGGCTGCTCATGGAGCGTGGCGTGCTCTCGGCCCTCTCCGCCCAGGAGCTTGCCGCGTTCGTCACCGTTCTGGTCTATCAGGCCAAGCGTGAGGACGAGGGCGCGATGCCCGTCATGCCCACCAGACGTCTCGCCCAGGCCGCCCAGACCGGCATTGAGGTTCATGCTGAACTCGAGACGTTGGAGAAGCGCCACCATCTCGAGCCCACCGCGGCTCCGGAACTCGGACTCGTCCTGCCGATGTACGCCTGGGCCGGTGGCCAGAGTCTGCGCAATGCGCTGAACGATTCACCGCTGGCCGCCGGGGACTTCGTGCGGTGGACCAAGCAGTGCATCGACACCTTGGACCAGCTCGCGAAGATCCCCCATACCCCGGCGAAGCTGGCGGCGCGCTGCCATGAAGCAGTGGAGCTCATCGGCCGGGGAGTGGTGGCATACTCCTCCGTGGCCTATCAGAACCTGGAGGAGCCCACAGATGATTGACAACGGTGCCGCACGCCCCGCGCGGCTGCTGACCAACGGCACGATCCACTCGCCCGCCGAGCCGTACGCGGACGCCATGCTCGTCGAAGACGGGCTGATCGCCTGGGTCGGCTCCGCGGAGACGGCGGAGACCTTCGACGCCTCCGCCCTGGAGGTCCAGGACCTCGACCGGACTCTGGTGGCACCGGCCTTCGTCGGTTGGGCGGACGTCGTGGGTGACGGCCCGTCCGGGGCGGACGCTGCGACGGACACTGCGAAGGGCCGGGGACTGGACGTCGCCGCGGTGCAGGTGCTCGATGCGGCGGCAGCCCTGGGCTGTGGGGCCGTGCGGCTCAACGTGGAGCTCAGCGCCACACGCCTGAGCGAGCCGTCTGCCGCCGACGCTCTGGAGGCTGTCTTCTCTGCGGCGGCATCCCACGCGGTGCGCTCCTACCCGGTGGTCACGCTCACCGGGCTGGGTCTGCTCGATGCCGAAGATGCGCTGGCAGCCCTGGACAGGTTCTTTTCCATGCTCGAGCCGGTGGATCTGCTGCTCGACCGCCCCGCTGCGGTGCAGCTGCCGCTCGGGGAGATCGTGGACCAGCTCCTTGAAGTTCGACTGCTCGCCACCCAGGCAAAGCGTCAGCTGCTCCTGCGCGTGGCCGACGGGGAACCGGCCCCGACGCACAGCCAGGCTCCCACCCCTGCCGAGCTGGTGGCGGCGCTGGTGGACTCCACCGCGGAGATGCGCGCACAGCGTCGAAGCACTCCGGGCGGACTGCCCACCGTGCTCGTGGGCTTCGACTCTGCAGATCGCCAGGATTGGGAGGCGCTGCTCAACACCGGAGTCCACGTGCTGATCCGCGGCCACGGTCACCTGGCCACGGCGCTGAGCGTCGGCGTGCCGGTCAGTGCGGTCGGTGCACCGGGGGAGAACCCGTGGGCGGTGGTGACGCGCCACGTCCACCACGAGCAGGATCCGGTCTCTGTGCGGGCTGGCTTCAACGCCCAGACCCGGGGGGCGTACAGGTCCCTGCCGGAGGCCAGCGGGACTGCGGCCACCTCCGCCCAGCTGGACACCGGGTCGCGGGCGACCTACGGAGTCTGGGAGGTCGACTCCCTGGCCGTGCAGACGCCGGACTCCCGGACCGCTGCCTGGAGCACCGATGTGCGTGCGCGGACGCCGCTGCTGCCGTACCTCGATGGCGAGACGCTGCCGGTGCTCCGCGCCACGGTGATCGACGGCGATCAGGTGCATCCGCCCACCAGCTGAAGGCCCCGCCGGAGCTCCCATAGACTGGCATGGACCGGTCCCATCTACCCCGAAAAGGACTTGAGACACCACGTGAAGATCTTGACGATCATCCCCACCTATAACGAGATCGACGCCCTGCCCGGCACGGTGGAGCGGCTTCGGGCTGCGGTGCCGGAGTCGGACGTGCTCATCGTCGATGACAACAGCCCCGATGGAACCGGCGATTTCGCAGACGAGCTGAGCCGCCAGGATAGGCAGATCCACGTGCTGCACCGCACCTCCAAGAACGGCCTGGGCGGGGCGTATATCGCGGGAT
Source organism: Nesterenkonia halotolerans (assembly GCF_014874065.1). Taxonomy (NCBI): domain Bacteria; kingdom Bacillati; phylum Actinomycetota; class Actinomycetes; order Micrococcales; family Micrococcaceae; genus Nesterenkonia; species Nesterenkonia halotolerans. The sequence continues at coordinate 359,076 of NZ_JADBEE010000001.1, forward strand.
TCGGCTGGGGGCTCGAAGCCGGCTACGACGTGCTCGTCGAGCTCGATGCAGACGGGTCTCACCAGCCCGAGCAGCTGCCGAGCCTGTTGGCGAAGATCGACGAGGCCGACCTCGTGATCGGCTCGCGCTGGGTGCCCGGGGGTTCGGTGGTGAACTGGCCGCTGCATCGCGTGGCGATCTCACGGGCAGGCAGCCTCTATTCACGCACCCTGCTGGGCCTCAAGGTCCGCGACATCACAGCAGGCTTCCGGGTCTTCCGACGCTCGGTGCTCGAGGAGATTGACCTCAGCAGCATTGAATCGGTGGGATACGGGTTCCAGGTGGACATGACCTTCCGGGTGGCCACTATGGGCAAGACCATCGCCGAGGTGCCGATCGCCTTCGTCGAGCGCACTCAGGGAGTCTCGAAGATGAGCTCGGACATCATCGCCGAGGCCATGATCAACGTGACCCGGTGGGGCCTGGCTGCGCGCGCCAGGACCTTGAAGTCCCGGCTGACCGGCAGCTGAACCGGCACAGAGACAGACAGCGACGGCGTCCGCCCCACGTGGGGAGGACGCCGTCGCTGTCTGTCTCTGGACTTCGGAGAGTCAGGCGGCTTCGCCGCGGCGCTCCCGGAGCAGCTTGAGTCGATCCTCGAGGATCACCTCGAGGTCCTCTGTGGAGCGCCGCTCCAGCAGCATGTCCCAGTGACTTCGGACGGCCTTCTGCGGCTCGGCGTCGGGACGGTCCACATCGACGCGCAGACCCTCCTTGCCCGTGGGGGAGACCCAGGTGGCGGGCACTTCAGCCTCGGCGGAGAACATCACGCGCATGATCTCTCCATCTTCGGTGCGGTACTCGATCTCCTGGCGGGGTGCCGGCTCGACGCCCTGCTCGGTTTCCATGGACTGTGCGCCGAGGCGCATGCCACGCAGGCTGCGATCGCTCATCGATATTCCTCCAGTGTGATGGGCAGACTTATTCTCGGTGTACAACTCTAGAGCACGGCCGAGTTATTCCCCTAGCGGGGCCGAGCCCGACGACCCAGCGGTCGAAGGCCTCGCGGGGTTGGGGCGTGCGCTCGGCTCAGCGCTGCTCCTCACCCATCGGCTCAGGCTCCTGCTGCGTGAACGTCGGCTGCGATTCCATGTCTGAACCAGTCGACGCAGGGGATTCAGTACGCTGCTCCGCCACGGCGGCATTGCCCACCTGGGCCTTCTTCGCCTCGTCTTCGATCTCTTCGCGACTGGTGTAGTGCGGATTCTCATCGGTGACGGAGGTGCTTCGGGCCGATTCTGCGAGGTCAGCGATGGCTGAGGAGATGGCAGGCTTGCCCCGGTTCTGCTTGGCGTCCTGCTCCTTCTCCAGGCGGCGCTGCTTCAGCCGCTCGGTGCGGGCCGCACGTTCGGCCTCACGGTCTTCCAGGCTCTGGCCCGGCTGAGTCGACTCGGGTCCGCCGAACGCACCGGCGAGGTTCTTCAGTGCGTCGCCGAACTCGCCGGGAATCATCCACATGGTGTTGGACTCCGACTTGGCGATCTCGGGAAGGATCTGCAGGTACTGGTAGGACAGCAGCTCCGGTCCCGGCTCGGAATCGTGGACCGCGTTGAACACGGTCTCGATGGCCTGCGCCTCGGCATTGGCTCCGAGGATTCGAGCCTGTGCATCACCTTCGGCCGCGAGGATCGAGGCCTGGCGCTCACCTTCTGCGGTGAGGATCGCTGCCTGCTTGGTTCCCTCAGCGGTGAGGATCGCGGCACGGCGTTCGCGCTCCGCGCGCATCTGCTTCTCCATGGAGTCCTGGATGGAGTGTGGCGGCTCGATGGCCTTGAGCTCCACTCGGGCGACACGGATGCCCCAGCGGCCGGTGACCTTGTCCAGCTCACCGCGGAGCTGCCCGTTGATCCGATCGCGAGAGGTCAGCGCCTCTTCCAGGTTCAGGCCACCGACCACGTTGCGCAGGGTGGTCGTGGTCAGCTGCTCCACCGCGATGATGTAGTTCTGGATCTCATAGGTCGCGGCTTTGGGATCGGTGATCTGGAAGTACACCACCGTGTCGATGGAGACCACCAGGTTGTCCTCGGTGATCACCGGCTGGGGCGGGAAGGACACGACCTGCTCGCGCATGTCGAGCATCGGCAGCAGCCGGTCGATGAAGGGGACGAGCAGGGTCAGACCCGGTCCCTGGGTGCGCTGGTACTTGCCGAGGCGCTCGATCAGGCCTGCGCGGGCCTGGGGGACGATGCGCACGCTGCGGGCGATGATGATCACCACGAGCGCGACCAGGACCACGAGGACTATCAATGCGGTGAATTCCATTGCGTTCCGATCTATACGTGTGGGGCGCCTGAGGGTCTCTCAGGCACCTTCCGGTCGGGGACTGTCAGGCCCCAGAGTGTCGGGCTGGTTCTCGTCCCATTCGATCTCCCGCGTTGCTCGCAGGTACAGGGTCGCCCCGTCCACGGACTCGACGACGGCGGACATGCCGAGTTCAATTCTGGAGTTGCCTGCAGTGCGGGCCGTCCAGGTGTCTCCATCGACTTCGGCGAGGCCGGAGTCTGCGGTGATGGCCTCCAACGGGTGAGCTTCCATGCCCGCCATCCGATCAATGTTGGTGAGCTGGTTCTCAGGGCCCTTCTTCAGGTGTTTGAGCGCCACCGGACGAACCGCGCCGAGCATCAGCAGAGCCGTTGCGCAGCCCACGATTACCTGAAGCCAGGGTTCACCACCGGCGAGTGCGACGGTCGTGGCGGCACCTGCGCCGACCGCGAGCATGAGGAACAGCAGATCGAGCGTGATGGCTTCGAGCACGAGGAGCCCCAGGGCAAGTGCGAGCCACGGCGCCCAGAGGTTATCGCCGAACCACTCGATCATCTCAGCTCCTCATCAGCCCTTGTTTCCCTGCCATCAGCCTATCCGCGCCACAGGCTCACGTCGAGGTCGACGGTGATGTGTGACACTCCGCTGCGCTCTGCCTTTGCGCGCAGCTCCGTGTGCTGCCGGTGATGTCCCGCGGGTCCCATGAAGATCAGGTCGGCCACGAGGTTCGGATCCACCGGCACCTCGCTGAGCACCTGCTGCGTGGATTCCGGCGCCCCGAAGCTCGGCGCCATCTGGCTGCGCAGCTGGTCCAGCTTCTCGCCCTGCATCCCCAACAGTCCGGTCTCACGCAGCTCGGCGAGGTGGCCTCGCCTGGGCGTGACGACCACGGCCGTGCCTCCGGGCTTCAGCACTCGCGCGTACTCGCTGACATGACGTGGAGCAAAGACGCCGATGAGCAGGTTCACGCTGTCATCGAGGAGGGGGAGGGGCTGCCACAGGTCCCATGCCAGAGCGAGGGTCCGCGGGTGGCGGGCAGCGCGTTTGAGGCCAGCCGTGGAGAGATCCAGTGCTATGCCACGGCTGTCTGGGTGAGCGTCAAGCACTTGGTGAAGATAGTGTCCGGTGCCCGCGCCGCAGTCGAGGACCACCGGGGCTGGTTCCGGCAGCTTCACCTGAGCCAGCAGGTCACTGAGCGCGGCAAACACGCCAGCGGTGTGCACGCGTTCTCGAGCCATGATCATCGCTGCGGTGTCCGGGGTGAAGCGGGTCCCGCGCCCTGCTAGAAGGTTGACATAACCCTGCCGCGCAGCATCGAAGCTGTGACCATTGGGGCAGATGAGGCCCGCCGGTGCTCGGTCTTTCGTCGAAGCAATGCTGTCGTCAGCCGACTCATCGACCCTGGGTCCTGGAGGCCGTGCGGTCATCGAGGCAGAGCGAAGATCCGATGCCGCAGAGCGAAGATCCAAGGACGTGGCGCAATGGGGGCAGCTCAACGGCCAAGATGTGATCACGCGGTCTACGGTATCGGCCTGCGGGCCTCGGTGTGCGCGCCGACGGGCACGGCTGCACATCCGGTGACTCACGCCCTGTGCAGATTGCTCAACACTGTTTCCAAAGCGCCGATAATCTACATTATGTCAACTTGTATCTACGCGGCCTAGACTACGTCCATGTCCTCATCAGCTGCTCCATCCTCTGTCCGCCGCGGTTCGGCTCGACGGGTCCTCCCCTGGATGCTCCTGGCACTCGACGGCCTGCTGGTGATCGGCTTCGCCGCGATGGGAAACCGGAACCACGCCACGGGCCTTGCGCTGACCGACGTGCTGCAGACTGCGGCGCCGTTTCTGCTGGGTCTGCTGATCAGTTCCCTCGCGGTGCGCTTCTGGCGCCGCCCCTCCAGACTCTGGCCCGATGCTCTGGTGGTGATCCTCGGCACTGTCGCGCTGGGGATGGTTCTTCGAGTCCTCAGCGGCACCGGCGGAGCCCAATGGTCCTTTGTTCTGGTGGCAACGTTAGTGCTGGGCGTGCTGCTCCTTGCCCGCAGGATCATCAGTTCACGTCTCGTGACCGCACGCAACACGTCCACTGGAGGCCAAACCCGTGGTGGCATTCAGGCAACGCCAAGGTAGTAGTCGATAACGTGGAGTCTGTAAGGGTAGCTGGCGGAGTGAGAGATGACAGCGCTCCCCAGTCTGCCTTCCAGAGACTTCAAGAGGAGACACATCGTGAAAGCAGTGACGTGGCAGGGCCATCACAAAGTCAGCGTTGAAGAGGTCCCGGATCCGAAGATCCAGCAGGCCAACGATGCCATCATCGAAGTCACCTCCACCGCCATCTGCGGCTCGGATCTCCACCTCTATGAGGTGCTCGGTCCGTTCATGACACCAGGTGACATTCTTGGCCACGAGCCCATGGGTCGTGTGGTCGAGGCAGGCCCGGAGTCGAATCTGACCGCCGGTGACCGTGTCGTCATCCCCTTCCAGATCTCCTGCGGCAGCTGCTTCATGTGTCAGCGCGGTCTGCAGACCCAGTGCGAGGTCACCCAGGTCCGCGATCAGGGCATGGGCGCCGCACTCTATGGCTTCTCCGCGATGTACGGCGCCGTCCCGGGCGGTCAGGCCGAGTACCTGCGGGTGCCCCACGCCGACTACAGCCCGATCAAGGTGGGCAACGAGCTCCCCGATCACCGCTACCTCTTCCTCTCCGACGTCATCCCCACTGCGTGGCAGGGTGTCGCCTACACCGGGCTGAAGAGCGGTGACAGCATCGCGATCATCGGGCTCGGCCCGATCGGCCAGTTCGCTGCCCGCATCGCCAAGCACCACGGCATGAAGGTCTATGCGATTGATCCTGTGGCCGAGCGTCGGGAGATGGCTGCCCGCCACGGCGTGATGGTCTTCGACACGGGAGAGGAGTCCATCGAGCAGATCCGCGAGGCCACCAACGGTCGCGGACCTGACGGCGTCGTCGACGCGGTCGGAATGGAAGCCCACGGCTCCCCCGTGGCCAAGGCCGCGCAGATCTCGGCACAGTTCGTCCCCGACGCCGTCGGCAAGGCGATGATGCAGACCGTCGGGATCGACCGCCTTGCCGCCCTGTACTCGGCCATCGAGCTCGTGCGTCGCGGAGGCACCATCTCGCTGAGCGGCGTGTACGGCGGAGCGGCCAGCCCGCTTCCGCTGATCACCATGTTCGACAAGCAGATCACCGTGAAGATGGGCCAGGCCAATGTGAAGAACTGGGTCGACAAGATCCTGCCGCTGGTCGAGGACCCGAAGGATCCGCTGGGTGTCGACGACTTCATCACCCACACTCTGCCACTCACCGGAGCGCCGGGCGCGTACGAGATGTTCCAGAAGAAGGAAGATGGCTGCATCAAGGTCGTGCTGGACCCCACCTTGGCGTCAGCCTGAACCTCCCAGCCAGTTTCTGCGCGGCATAGTCCGCCCTGACGTTTCCCGAAGGGAGACAGAGATGACCAGTGATCCCACCGCTATGCAGGATCCACGCACCAAGTACCGGAACGCGGCTCTGCCGGAGCAGGAGCAGTCCGATCAGCCGGGCCTCACCGGGGCCACGGATCCCTCCCCCGATCACGGGGAACAGAGCTGGGTCGGTCGCGGTCGCCTGCAGGGCAGACGGATGTTGATCACCGGTGGGGACTCCGGGATCGGTCGTGCGACAGCGATCGCCTTCGCCCGGGAGGGGGCCGATGTCGCGATTGCTCATCTCCCGGAAGAGGAGCAGGACGCCCAAGACACGGCAGCTCTGGTGCGCGAGGCGGGTCGGATCTGTGCGACCTACCCGGTGGACATCACGGTCGAGGCTGACGCCACAGACATCGTCCGCCGCACGGTGGAGGACCTAGGTGGCATCGACGTGCTGATCCTCAACGCTGCTTATCAGCGCGCTCGCACAGGAATTGACTCGGTGCCCACCGAGGAGGTGCGCAAGGTCTTCGAGACGAACCTCGTCGCGCAGATCGTCACCACCCGTGAAGCGGTGCCTCACATGAAACCCGGGGCCTCTATCATCGTGACGACCTCCATCCAGGCGGTGGGCCCGAAGCCTGAGCTGTTCGACTATGCGATGTCCAAGGCCGCCCAGGTCGCGTTCATCGAATCCATGGCAGCGGAATTGGCGGAGAAGGGCATCCGCGTCAACGGCGTGGCTCCGGGACCGATCTGGACTCCGCTGATTCCCGCCACAGGATTCGACGGCGTCGCTGAGTTCGGCCAGGACACTCCCCTGGGCCGCCCGGGACAGCCCGCAGAACTCGCCGGTGCCTACGTCTATCTCGCCAGCGAAGAGGCCTCCTACGTCTCCGGGTCTGTCATTCCAGTCACGGGCGGCAAGGGCTTCTGAGCCGGAGACAGTGAAGATCAGCACGCGAACACAGAAGGGAGACCCCCATGGCAGGGTCGCCGATCAAGGACGAAGAGCTCTACGAACGCCTCCGCGAGGAGGGCAACTCCAAGGAGAAGTCCGCCCGCATCGCCAACGCAGCGGCGAACAAGGGCCGCAGCGCGGAAGGCGAGAAGGGCGGTGAAGCGTCGAACTATGAAGACCGTACCGTGGCTGAGCTCCAGGACCGAGCCAAGGAACTTGGGCTCAGCGGATACTCAGACAAGAAGAAGGACGAGTTGATCGACATGCTTCGCAACCACTGAAGCAGCTGACACAGACACAGAGATGGCCGGAACCCAGCGGGGTTCCGGCCATCTCTGTGTTCTCCGCGACCAGTGCTCATGCGAGCGTGCTCAGCGGTGTGGCTCGACCTTTCGAGTCAACGGTCGCCGAGCCGTCAGCTCACTGGCTGTAGCTGGGGCTTCCCAGCGTGCCGGCGAGCACATCTTCACCGGAGGCCTGGCGGTTCTCTACGGAAGCAGTCCAGCTCCCCCACGCCTCGGGATCGATGGTGTCGCCATTGTTGCCGAGGTTTGCGAGGCGCTCTTCCTCTTCCTCGGTGAAGTTCTGCACTGCCAGCGGCTTGAGGTGCTTGACGTCATCCACCGTCAGACCGATGTTCTTCGCGATCCGCTGACCGTAGTCATCGTGGATCATGAAGAAGTGCCAGACGATGCGCTCCTGCACATCGCGCTCGGACTGCTCCAACATCCCGGTGAGCACGTTGATCAGCTCGTCGCGCTCCCAGTCCATCATGGTGTTGTAACGGCCCCGGGCCTGGAGGTAGTCGTTGCGACGATCCAGGTTCGCCTGCACCACCTGACCACCGACGGCCGGCGCGTTGTTCGGCTGCGGCTCCGGTGACTCGTGCAGACCGTTGTGGATGGACGGCTCGTAGTTCACGTGCGGGTTCTGCTCGGGGTGCACATCGTTGCCGTAGGACATGAGTCCGCCGCGCTGGTTCGTGTAGACCCTGCCATCGCGACCCTTGGGCTGGTTGACCGGAAGCTGCAGGTAGTTCGGGCCCACGCGGTAGCGCTGGGCGTCCGAGTAGGAGAAGGTCCGTCCCACCAGCATCTTGTCGTCAGAGAAGTCCAGCCCGTCGACCAGGACACCCGTGCCCATGGCGATCTGCTCGTTCTCATTGTGGTGGTCTCCCACATTGCGGTTCAGCGTCATCACGCCGATCTTGCGCAGCGGGAACTGATCCTCGGGCCAGATCTTGGTGTCATCCAGGGGATCCCAGCCGAGCTCGGAGTGCTCATGGTCTTCCATGATCTGGACGTGGACGTCCCACTGCGGGAAGTCGCCGCGTTCGATCGCCTCGAAGAGGTCCTTGGAGGCGTGACCGAGGTCCTGCCCCTGGACCTTGGCAGCTTCGGCCTCGGTCATGGAGGCGACGCCCGCCCGCGGGTGGAAGTGGTACTTCACCAGGACGGTCTCGCCTTCGGCGTTGACCATCTTGTAGGTGTTGACCCCGAAGCCCTCCATGTGGCGGTAGGTGGCCGGGATGCCACGCGGGCTGAAGAGGTGGGTCAGCATGTGCATGGACTCGGGAGTCTGGCCCATGAAGTCCAGGATGCGGTTGGGCTCCTGGCGGAAGGTGATGGGGTCCGGCTTCAGCGAGTGGATCACGTCGGGGAACTTGATCGCATCGCGGATGAAGAACACCGGAAGGTTGTTGCCCACGAGGTCCCAGTTGCCGTCCTCGGTGTAGAACTTCACCGCGAAGCCGCGGGGGTCCCGGGCCGACTCCGAGGAGTCACGGCCACCGATGACGGTGGAGAAGCGGATGGCCAGGTCGGTCTTCTTGCCGGCCTCCTGGAAGAGCTTGGCGCGGGTGTACTTCGACGCCGGCTCGTCGCCGATCATCCCTGTGGCCTCGAACTCGCCGTAGGCGACGAAGCCGCGTGCGTGGACGACGCGCTCCGGAATCCGCTCACGGTCGAAGTGGCTGATCTTCTCGAGGAACTGGTAGTTCTCCAGCGTGGCGGGTCCGCGGGTGCCCACGGTGCGCTGGTTCTGGTTATTGGCGACAGGGTGGCCCTGTCGAGTGGTCAGGATCGGATCGGTCTGTGCCAATTCGCTCTCCTTTCGCTGCAGTCCGGTGCCGGAATCTCGAGGACTCACGGGGATCGGACTGGCCCGCTTCATGATGGGCAGGCTGATGGGGTGGACTCTCCCGAGCTTAGCAAGCTCACCCCGTTATTACGAGTAGTTCAGAACAACGCCGTCATCGTGTCTTCTCGAAGGTCTCCCGGTCGGTCCGGAACGCTCGGCGCCGGGCATAGCGATGCACGGTCTCCAGCTGGTCACGCTGAACCTCCGCGTCGTCGATGAGGGACTGGAAGACCGCCGGGTCGACGCCGAGGGCGTGGGCGTGTTCCTTCATCGTGGACCAGCCGTGCAGCTTGCCGGTGACGGCGGAGAGCATCATCTCTGCCTCCAGCACGAGGGTCGAGGGTGAACGGTCCAGCGGGAGCCGTCCGTTGGGCTTGAGTCTTCCGACCCGCTCCCCTGCCCACGCCAGCGCGGCGGAGCCCATGGCGCGGGGAAAGCCCTGGCGCTTCATCAGTTCGATGAGGAAGACCCGCTCACGCCGGATCGCCTCGGCGGCCTCTGAGATCTCCGGAAAGACAGGAGTGTCCACGTAGTCCGCGGACATCCGCTTGATCCGCTGGACCCCGACCGTGGCACCGGCCAGGTGATCCGCCATGTAGTGGCGAAGCAGCACGGGATCCACCTGGTCGTCCAGCTCGTGGTTCTTCGCAGGGAGCTCAGACCGGTCCTGAGCGTTCAGCTCGCGCGGGCGCAACGGCACAGAGGGTCTCCCCTCCCCCGCCGCCATGCCCTGGATCAGTTCTTCCAGGGCTTCGGCCGCGGTGTACCGGGGAGACCAGTCGAGCTGGTCCCGGGCCTTGGTCGCGTCCATCACCGGGACGTGACGGGCCAGGTCCAACCACCCCTCATCCATCGGCAGCACGCGGGCGCGGTGGGCGGCCTTGATGAGCGCCCTGACCACATGTGCGGGGAGCGGGAGCGCAAGCCCCACAGGGCCTGCCCCGGAGGTGACCCGAGCGATGGCCTGGCCGTCGAGCAGATCGTCTGCGCAGATGTTGAACGCACCGTGCGCGCCGAGCAGCGCGGCCTGAGCATAGGCGGCTGCCAGGTCCTGAGCGTGCACGGCCTGGGTCCGGACACCGGCAGGCAGCGGAACCACAGGGGGTCTCAGGACCTGCAGCAGCTGAACCGGTGCGAGCTCCCCGGCGAAGTAGCGCTGGATCTCCGATCCGGCACCGCGTTGGAAGACCAGACCCGGCCGCAGCCGGGCCAGCGAGAAATCGGGATGCTGCTGGAGAAACTCGTCCATGACCCGTTCCTGCGCGACCTTGTCCACACTGTAGTGGGAACCTGGGATCCCCTCGGTCGGCCAGTTCTCGTCACGCGGGGCGGCGTCCTCGGCCGGGGAATAGACTCCGACCGAGGAGGCCACCACGGCTTGACGGATGCCGGCGCGCGCGGCCGCCTCAAGCACGTGGCGGGTGCCGTCCACGTTGACCCGGCGCAGCAGGCTGCGCTCACTGTTGGGTTGGATGAGCCAGGCCAGATGGATCACCGCATCGCAGCCCTGCAGCGCCTGGGCAAGCTCCGGGATGACGTCGCTGCACTGGATATCCGCCTGGTGCCACTGCGCTGCGGAATATGGGGCGGCGTCCGTGTCCGGAAGTCGGCGAGCGACTCCCAGGATGGAATCCACCTCGGGGCGGCTGCTCAGGTCGTCGAGCACGGCTGTCCCGACGTTGCCGGTGGCTCCTATGACGGCGATGCGCATGTGATCTCCTGGGGATTCTCAGACAATGTCACCAGCGGCCGTGCACTGCTGGCGCGATCCGCTCCTCATAGAGGGCCTTGACGCCCTGCTGGAAGGAATCGGAGAGCTGCGGCGCGGACCCGGCCTCCGCGTTCTGGAGTGCCTGTTCGGGATTGCGCGCTCCCGGGATGACGGTGCTGACGCCGGAGCACTGGGTGATCCAGGCGAGTGCCGCCGTCGTGGGCTTCAGGCCCTCCTGCTGGGCAAGCTCGGAGAACTCGGCGGCGGCGTCGACACCGGTCGCGAAGTCGACTCCGGAGAAGGTCTCCCCGATGTCGAAGGCCTCACCGGAGCGGTTGTAGCTGCGGTGATCGCTCTCTTCAAAGGTGGTGTCCTTGGTATAACGTCCGCTGAGCAGGCCGCTGGCCAGGGGCACGCGGGCGATGATGCCCACGCCTGCCTCGCGGGCCGCCGGCAGGACAGCCTCGAGAGGCTTCTGCCGGAAGGCGTTGAGAATGATCTGCACCGAAGCGACGTTGGGCCGCGCGATCGCGCTGAGTGCCTGGTCCACGGTCTCCACGCTCACGCCGTAGTGGGCGATGGCGCCGGATTCCACCAGCGCATCCAGGCGGTCAAAGACCACATCGGAGCTGTAGACGTCATCCGTGGGGCAGTGCAGCTGCACCAGGTCCAACGTGTCCATCCCGAGGTTCTTCCGGGAGCGATCGATCCAGGCCTGGAAGTTCTCTGCAGTGGCATGGGCGAGGCTGGGCTCCTCGGCGCGGCGGATCATCTTGGTCGCGACCATCCCGGTCCAGGCGGGGTTCTTGGCCAGCCACTTGCCGATCCGCTGCTCGCTGAGTCCATCGCCGTAGACGTCGGCGGTGTCGAACAGGGTGACACCATGTTCGGCCGCCGCGTCCATGACGGCATAGGCGTCGGCTTCTTCGACATGGCCGAAGTCGCCGCCGAACTGCCAGGTTCCAAGACCGATGGTGGACACTTCGCGACCGGTGCGGCCGAGGACACGATGCTGCATAGGAGAACCTCCAGGGTTGACTGCGACGTTGCTTCCCACCCTACTCCTGGATCGAGAGTCGGCGCCCAGGTCAGGTGTCACAGGCTGCAGAATCCTGAGGTGATTCGGGCCCAGAAGTGTCCGGATACAGGTCAGGCCCGAAGTCCATGTGGACTTCGGGCCTGACCCTCGTGGTGGAGGTAAGGGGATTCGAACCCCTGACCTTCCGCATGCCATGCGGACGCGCTACCAGCTGCGCCATACCCCCATAGTGTTGTGCATCTGCCCTCCCGGATCAGCGTCCGGGCCGCGGCAACTCCCCTACTCTACTGTGAATCTGAAGTGCTGTGCAAATCGACGCTCAGTGTCTGGAAGTCACCGTAGCCCAGGCGCTGACCTGGGGCTTAACTGTGAACCTAGGCGGTCTCGGGGAGCTGCAGATCAACCTTGTCGACGTCGGCGTAGAGCCGATCCAGACCGTAGACAGCGCGCTCTTCCTCGTGCTGGACATGGATGACCATGTGACCATAGTCCAGCAGCACCCAGGTGCCGGTTCCTCGTCCCTCGCGGCGCAGCGGGGAGGAACCATGGGCCTCTTTGAGCTGACGTTCGACTTCGTCGACGATCGCGCCGATCTGCCGTTCAGAGGGTGCGGAGCAGACCAGGAAGGCGTCGGTGATGCCCAGCCGCTCCCCCACGTCCAGTCCAACGATGTTCGTGGCGAGTTTGTCCGCGGCCGCGGCGGCGGCGGTGCGGAGTTCGGTGAGCACAAGTTCGGTGATAGCCATAGACGTCCAAGCTTAGAGGATGAATGAGAGAACGACGCCGACGGCGATCACCAGCAGCACCGCGAGAATGATCACAAGCCAGCCCATCATGGACTGACGTGCACCTTGGCGGGTGCTGTGCTCGACCATCGCGTCGATCTCGAGGCCGTGGGCGCCTCGAGCCTGGATGGGTTCGATGGATCCGGTGGCGTATTCGGTGTGTTCCGCCTCCTCGTCAGACTCCATATGCGCGCGCAGCGCCTTGCGCGTGATCACTTCAGATTCTGGAAGAAGACGACGACGGCGCATGCGCTCGTCACGCTCGGCCTCGACCTGCTCCGCGCGGCGGCGCTCCTGGTTCGCCTGCATGGCGCGGGCGGCGAGTGCCTGCTGCTTCTTCAGCAGTTCGGGGTCGACACGGTTCGGGTCATCGGAGGCGATCACCGCCTGGTGGATCTCGTTGAGCTCCGCCAGCTTCTCCTCCGAGAGCACGGACATGCTTCCGGTCAGGCGAAGGCTGCGACGGGATTTCCTGGAGGCGGGCACCGGGGCCTCGTCGTCATCTTCGAGCTCGGTCCCGGGCAGATCCTGGGGGCGTGCGGATGAGGTGTCGCTCCGCGGTGGCTCGGGCAGGCTCAGCGGGTCCTCATCGGTCTCTGCAGCCGGCTCGATCTCGGTGCCGTCAGCCGCGGAGGCGGTCGCATCGACATCGACAGTCGCCTCGACATCATCGAAGCCTCCTGCCTCGGCCTCTGCCCGATCTTCGGGCAGACCGGCATCCTCGGCGCCGGAGACCTCATCCTCGTCAAGCTCGGCTTCTTCAGCGTCCTGCGGGTCTTCCACGACTGCCTCGTCGTCCGCATCGTCTTCGAGGTCCGCATCGCCTTCGAGGTCCTCGTCACCCGCGGCGGCGTCCGCCGCGGCGACCTCGACGAGGTCCGCTGCCTCATCATCGGCGGCACCGGACCCGGGGGCGTCCTGCTCGGCGTCGACCTCGCGGTCCTCGCCATCATGGTCGTCGTCGTCATCTTCCGCGTCGTCGCCAGCTTCCTCGTCGAGGAGATCCTGATCCACTGCCGGCGTCGGAGATGCGGCGGCCGCGGGTGCTGTCGGGATCGGCGAGGTGAAGCCCCAGGGCTCGGGCTCGGGCTCGGAGGCATCCTCCGCGGCGAGGGCCTCTGCCGGGTCTTCGGTGTCGTCCGACTCCAGGGCTTCTCCGGGAGTCTCTGCTGAGACCGCTGACGGAAGATGCTGCTCCGCGTCGTCTGCGTCTGCCGCATCCGAGGTGTCCGCGTCGTCCTCACCGGCGCCCGTGGAGGCGCGTTCAGCGGCAAGTTCGGCCTCGCGGCGGCGGCGCAGCTCTTTGCGGGAGACCGGGAGATACCTGGCGCGCAGGTCATCTCCGCCCGAGGCGTCAGTCGACTCGGTGTTCTCTGCGGTCATCGTCCAGCCTCCTGAAGGCCCTGGTCAGGCTGTGCTGCCCGCGCCAGAACATTGCCTGCAAATTGATCGGTCTCTTCGGTGGAGCACCAATCTCCATCGTATGCCGCGCCACGGCGGTGCGGCACGCTCAACGCGCGGAGGAGATGGAATCCGACTGATAGAGCCGATGCTTGGCGATGTACTGCACGACGCCGTCGGGGACCAGGTACCAGACGGGCTTCTCGGCCCGCACGCGCTCTCGACAGTCGGTCGAGGAGATGGCCATCGCCGGAATCTCCATCAGAGAGATCTCGTTGGTGCGTCCGAAGTCCTCCGAGATGTAGCCCGGTCGGGTCACAGAGACGAAGTGCGCGAGCTCCCAGAGCTCATCGACGTTCTTCCACGACATGATCTGGGCCATCGCGTCTGCCCCAGTGATGAAGAACAGCTCGGCATCCGGGTACATCTCACGGAAATCTCGGAGCGTGTCAATGGTGTAGGTGGCTCCGCCTCGGTCGATGTCCACGCGGGACACGGTGAACCGGGGGTTGGCGGCGGTGGCGACGACGGTCAGCAGATAACGGTGCTCGGCCTCCGCGACCTCACGGCCCGCCTTCTGCCAGGGCTGGCCGGTGGGCACGAAGATGACCTCGTCGAGTTCGAACTCCGTCGCCACCTCGCTGGCGGCCACCAGGTGTCCGTGGTGGATCGGATCGAAGGTTCCGCCCATGATCCCCAGACGAAGCGGACCGGGGGCCCGCTCAGAGGTGGCGGCTGCCCGCGGGTGTCGTTGAGCCAACGGCGTCAGTGGTCGCCGTGGGTCTGGGCCGGCAGCTCGCGGCCCTTGTTGGCGAAGCCGAGCGTCACCAGCAGCAGCAGGAGCAGCAGGGCGAACATGATGATGCCGTACCAGTGGGCCTCGATCGGAAGCGCGTGGTGTTCTTCAGTCTCTGCCCCGAGGACGGTGGCGAGCACGTGCAGGTTGAGCATGCTTCTCCCTCATATGGGATGAACGACGATGTGAACGCGGAATTATCGGTTCCCAGTGTACGGGAACTATTGACGGACCTGGCCCTCGCCGCGCACGACCCACTTGGTGGTGGTCAGCTCTGCCATGCCCATCGGGCCTCGAGCGTGCATCTTCTGGGTAGAGATGCCCACTTCGGCGCCCAGGCCGAACTGCCCGCCGTCGGTGAAGCGCGTCGAGGCATTGACGATGACCGCGGCCGCGTCGACCTCAGCGACGAAACGATCGGCGCGGGCCACGGAGTCGGTGACGATGGCCTCGGTGTGCCCGGTCGTCCACCGGCCGATGTGGGTGATCGCGTCATCGAGGGAGTCCACCACGCCGACGGCCATCTCGAGGTCGTGGAACTCGGTGGCGAAGTCTTCCTCGGTGGCCTCGCTGACGGTGCCGAAGGGGGCGCGGTCCTGTGAGAGGTCCGCGGGCTCTTCTGCGGGGAGCCATTCACGCACTCGAGGGTCCACATGCAGGTTCACTCCCGAGCGCAGCAGTCCACGCAGCACCTCCCGGCCCGCGTCCTCCGCCTCGGCATGCAGCAGCAGCGTCTCAGCAGCATTGCAGACGCTGGGCCGCGAGGTCTTGGAGTTCACCACGATGTTGCGTGCGGTCTCCGGATCCGCATTGGCGTCGATGTAGATGTGCACATTGCCCTCGCCGGTCTCGATGACCGGAACCCGGGAGTTCTGCACCACATGCTGGATGAGCTCGTGGCCGCCGCGCGGGATGAGCACATCCACCGAGCCGCGCTGGGTCATCAGAGCGGTGGCGCCGGCTCTGCCGAAGGCGTCGATCGACTGCACGGAGTCCACCGGCACGGAGGTGGTGCGCAGCGCCTCGCGGATGATGGCCAGCAGCATCTCATTGGTGTTCTTGGCTGCAGAGCCGCCGCGCAGGATGACGGCGTTTCCGGACTTCAGGCCCAGCGCCGCGATGTCCACGGTCACGTTGGGTCGAGCCTCGTAGATGACTCCCATGACGCCCAGCGGCACGCTGACCTGGGTCAGGCGAAGCCCGTTCGGCAGGGTCCGGCCCTGCAGGACGCGGCCTACGGGATCGCTGAGTCCCATGACCTCCTCCACGGAGGCGGCCAGAGCCTCGATCCTCTCCGGGCTCAGTGCGAGCCGGTCGAGCAGCGACCGACTGAGCCCGGCTTCACGGCCGCGCTCCAGGTCCTCGTCGTTGGCCTGGGTCAGCGAGGCTGCCGATTCGCGCAGCCCGGAGGCGACGGCGGCCAGCGTCCGGTCCTTGTGCTCACGGTCCATGGATCCCAGGCCGCGCGAGGCGGAGCGCGCCCGCGAGGTGACCTCGCGGATGCCCGACTCGATGTCCTGGTCAGTCTGCTGGTCAGTGTCCTGATCGGTGTGCTGGGTCTGCTGTTCCTCTGCCATGTTCACAGCCTAGTCTCGATGCGCACGATGTCGTCTGCGTGAATCACTGCTCGTTCATATTCCGGACCGAGGTTCGCGCCCAGCTCGGCGGTGGAGCGGCCCAGCATCTGCGGGAGCTCGACGGAGGAATACCCCACCAGTCCCCTGGCGCGGACCGTCCCTGCACGGTCGGTGATCTCCACCGGGTCGGAGGCCTCGAAGTCACCGCTCAGCGCGATGATCCCGGCGCACAGCAGCGAGCGGCGGCCCTCGACGACGGCGGCGATGGCGCCGTCGTCGATGGTGAGGCGACCCTTGGGATGGGCCAGGTGAGCGATCCAGGCCGAACGTGCCCCGCGCCTGCGACCGCGAGCACCGAAGAAGGTGCCCACCTCCTCGCCCTGGAAGAGGCGCCGCGCGTTGGGGGCGGAGGTCAGCAGTGCGGGGATGCCGTTGGAGGCGGCGATCTGCGCGGCCTCGACCTTGGTGACCATGCCCCCGGTGCCGACGCCGGCCTTGCCGCGCCGTCCGAGGGTGACCCCGCGCAGATCCTCGGGACCGGCGACATACGGGACCTGACGGCCACCCTCGTCGGGGGGTCCGTCGTAGAGCGCATCGACATCGGAGAGCAGGATCAGCGCATCGGCCCGCAGCAGGTTCGCGGTCAGCGCCGCAAGCCGGTCATTGTCGCCGAAACGGATCTCGTGGGTGGCCACGGCGTCGTTCTCATTGACCACCGGCACGGCACCCAGGCTCAGCAGCTTCTCCAGGGTGCGCAGCGCGTTGGTGTACTGCGTGCGTCGCATGAGGTCTTCCACGGTCAGCAGCACCTGCGAAACGGTGGTCTGGTACTGGGTGAAGGCACGCGTGTAGTGCGCCAGCAGCAGACCCTGGCCGACGGCGGCGGCGGCCTGCTGGGTGGCCAGATCCTGCGGGCGGCTCCCCAGACCCAGCGGGGCCAGTCCTGCCGCGATGGCGCCAGAGGAGACGAGCACGACCTCGGTCCCCCGCTCGCGCAGCACCTGCAGGTCAGCGACCAGCCGGTTCAGCGCGTCCACCGAGATGCCTCCGTCGATCGTGGTGAGCGAGGAGGAGCCGATCTTCACCACCAGTCGCCTGGCATGGCGCAGGTCGCTCCGGGAGGCGACCAGGGACTCGGTCAGACGCGGGGTGCTCATCGCGTGTCGGCCTCCACCTCGTCAGCGCCGAAGCCCTCGTCCTGCAGATCGTCCGGGTTGCCGTGCGGGTAGTGGATCTCCACGCCGTCGGCGTTCTTGGTGCTGGTGGGCGCACCGTCATCGCGGCGCTTGGCGTTCGCAGCCTCAGCGCTGCGCTTGGTGGGAGCGCCGTCCTGGGCGCGATAGTCGACCTCCATCTCGGCGCGAGTGGAGGCCTTGGCGGCGCGGCGGTCGGCCTGGTCCTGCTTCTTCTCGGCGCGAGTGGGCCGGGAGTGGTCGTCGAGACGCAGGTCGGTGCCGCGGGGGCCACCCAGGTGCTCGGCACCTGCGGCCATCGTGGGCTCCCAGTCGAAGACGACGCCGTCATCCTCCGAGCCGATGACCACGGCCTCACCGGGCTTGGCGCCCTGCTTGAAGAGCTCGTCTTCGATTCCAACAGCAACCAGGCGGTCAGCGAGGTACCCGACAGCCTCGTCGTTGCCGAAGTCGGTCTGCAGGATCCAACGCTCAGGCTTGTCGCCGCGGACCCGCCACAGCGGCTCACCGCCCTTGGATTCTGCGGTGACGGTGAACTGCTTGCGGTTCACGGCCCGGGGGCGCACCGTGACAGGAACCGGAGCGGGCTCGATCTCCCGCTGAGCGCGCGCCTCGCGCACCAGTTCGGCCATGGCGAAGCCCAAGTCCCGCAGTCCGTCGCGATTGAGCGCGGAGACGTCGAACACGCGGTAGCCGCGCTCGGTCAGGTCGGCGCGCACCATTTCTGCCATGGCGGCACCGTCTGGAAGGTCGGTCTTGTTCAGGGCGATCAACCGCGGGCGCTCGTTGAGCGGCACAGCGTTGGAAGAGTTGTCCTCGGTGCCGCCGGCACCTTCGACCTTGTCCGGGGCGTATGCCGCGAGTTCGGCTTCGATCGCGTCCAGGTCACCCAGTGGGTCGCGGTCGCTCTCCAGGGAGGCACAGTCGAGGACATGGACCAGAGCGGCGCAGCGCTCCACATGGCGCAGAAACTCATGTCCCAGACCCTTGCCCTCGGCGGCACCGGGGATGAGCCCCGGAACGTCCGCCACGGTGAAGCGGGTCTCTCCGGCCTCGACCACGCCCAGGTTCGGCACCAGCGTGGTGAACGGGTAGTCGGCGATCTTGGGGCGGGCTGCGCTCATCGCAGCGATCAAGCTGGATTTGCCCGCTGAAGGGAAGCCGACCAGGGCGATGTCAGCGACGGACTTCAGCTCCAGGACCACGTCCTGAGCGTCGCCGGGAGTGCCCAGCAGCGCGAAGCCAGGAGCTTTGCGCTTCTTGGAGGACAGTGCGGCATTGCCGAGACCGCCCTGACCGCCTTCAGCGATCGCGAACCGGGCACCTGGCTCCACCAGGTCCGCGAGCACGCGACCCTCACGGTCCTTGACCACGGTGCCCTCGGGCACCGGGAGCTCCAGCACCGGTCCACGCGTTCCGTGCCTGAGATCGCCCTGGCCGACGCCACCGTCCTGGCCGTGGCGGTGGGGGCGGTGGTGGTACTCGAGCAGCGTGGTGGTCTGGGGATCGACCACCAGCACCACTGAGCCGCCGTCGCCGCCGTTGCCGCCGTCGGGCCCGCCGAGGGGCTTGAACTTCTCGCGGTGCACGGAGACGCAGCCGTGGCCACCGTTACCGCCTGTGGTGTGGAGGACCACTCGGTCGACGAAATGTGCCATGGCTGGAGACTCCTTGAAGAAAATGCTGACTTAAGACAAGTCGAGGGTGGGCCCATCAAGTGGGCCCACCCTCGACTGTACGTTCGAAACGTCTGTGCAGGCCTGGATCAGGCTGCTGGGACGATGTTCACGACCTTACGCCCGCGGCGGCTGCCGAACTCGACAGCTCCGTTCGAGAGCGCGAAGAGCGTGTCGTCGCCACCGCGTCCGACGTTGACGCCGGGGTGGAACTTGGTGCCGCGCTGGCGGATGAGGATCTCACCAGCGTTGACGGTCTGACCGCCGAAGCGCTTCACGCCCAGGTACTGTGCGTTGGAATCGCGGCCGTTGCGAGTCGAGCTCGCACCTTTTTTATGTGCCATTGGGTCTGCCTACCTCTCGGGGAGAACGGGGAATATGCGAACCTTGAACGCCTCAGGCGATCGAGGTCACCTTGATACGGGTGAGTTCTGAACGGTGACCCTGGCGCTTGCGGTAGCCGGTCTTGTTCTTGAACTTCTCAATGACGATCTTCTTACCGCGGATGTTCTCCAGAACCTCGGCCTCGACCGAGACCTTGGCGAGCTCATCTGCTGCGGTAGTGACCTTGTCCCCGTCCACCAGCATCACTGCCGGCAGCTTAATGGTGCTGCCTGCCGCGCCCGGAACTCGGTCAACGGTCACGAGGTCTCCAACGGAAACCTTTTCCTGGCGGCCGCCAGCGCGGACAATCGCGTACACCACTTGGGACTCACTTCTCTCGATGATCATTTCGGACTAAACCAATCGCACATCTCTTCGGGGAATCCTCTGATGAGTTGTTCTCCGTCGAGCTGTGCGGAAGACATGTTGGTGCCTATAACACCAAGGGTCAACCTTACGCGACGTGCTCGGTGACAGCAAGTTGACCGGACCCGTCCAGCGGGCCCGGTCCGCTGCCTATTCGGGTCGTGCGATCTCCTCCGCCTTGACGCCCACTCCGAGCATCACCGGCTCGGCGGCTGCGGCCTTCTTGGGGGCCTG
The DNA here is from genome assembly GCF_014874065.1 of Nesterenkonia halotolerans. Taxonomy (NCBI): domain Bacteria; kingdom Bacillati; phylum Actinomycetota; class Actinomycetes; order Micrococcales; family Micrococcaceae; genus Nesterenkonia; species Nesterenkonia halotolerans. The sequence continues at coordinate 379,070 of NZ_JADBEE010000001.1, forward strand.
CGCAGCCGGCTGCTCTGTGGCAGCGGAGGAGAACGAGTTGCTCGCCGGCTTCTCGGCGGCAGCGATCTGCTGCACCTCTCCGGAGGCGCCCTGGACCGAACCGGCAGCACGACGACGACGGCGCGCCGGCTGTGCGGGGGTGCGCGGTTCACGCGAATCCAGCGCCTGTCCGAGGGTGTCGAGGGAGACCTGCTTCTGCTCGGCCGCCGCAGGCTTCGCTCGGGAGCCTGCGGTCTCGCTCTTCTCGGCGCGCGGCAGCGGCACCTCTTCCCCGCCGATCCGCAGCACTTCGGCGCTGGACTGCTGGGGGGCCGAGTCCGCTGAGCTGGACTTCTCCTGTGTGGACTGGGCTTCGGTGCTGGCTGCTGACTGTGTGGAGTTCGTGCTTCCTGCCGGCTGGCTGGCGCTGCGCCGACCGCTTCGGCGCGAGCCACGCGGCTGCTGCGCTGGGCTCTCAGCGGAGGCGTTCTGCTCCTCCTCCTCGGCATGCTTGCTCGCCGTGGCGGCGGCGACCTGGGCGAGAGCCTGACGTGCCTTCTCCTGGCGCTCCCTCTCCTGCGGGTCCACCTCCGGGGTCGACTGCTGGGTCTCGGACTCGTCGTCACGACGGTTCCGGCCCTTGCGGCGCTTCTTGGCGGGCTTGGAGTTCTGCTGCTCGCCGTGGGAGGTGTAGGCGGCGCGGTGCTCGACGGGCTCTGCCTGGGTGACGACTCCGCGTCCCGCGCAGTGCTGGCAGTCCTCGGAGAAGACTTCCAGCAGCCCGGTGCCCATCCGCTTACGGGTCATCTGCACCAGACCCAGCGAGGTGACCTCGGCGACCTGGTGCTTGGTTCGGTCACGGCCCAGGCATTCCACCATGCGGCGCAGCACCAGATCGCGATTGGCCTCGAGGACCATATCGATGAAGTCGATGACGATGATGCCACCGATGTCGCGCAGGCGAAGCTGACGGACCAGCTCTTCCGCGGCCTCCAGGTTGTTCTTCGTGACGGTCTCTTCGAGGTTGCCGCCGGAGCCGGTGAACTTGCCGGTGTTGACGTCGACCACAGTCATCGCCTCGGTGCGGTCGAAGACCAGCGAACCGCCGGAGGGCAGATTGACTTTGCGCTCCAGGGCCTTGTTGAGCTGCTCATCGATCCGATGGTGGGCGAAGATGTCGTCGGCCTTCTGCTCTTCGGGGATCCACTGCTTCAGCCGGTCGAGCAGATGTGGTGCCACATAGGTGACGTAGGCCTCGATGTTGTCCCAGGTCTGCTCGCCCTGGACCTCCATGGAGGAGAAGTCCTCATTGAAGACATCGCGCACGACCTTGATGGTGAGGTCAGGCTCGGCGTAGAACAGTTCCGGGGCCAGCACCTTCTTCTCCCCGGTCTGGCTCTGGATCTGCTCCCAGAGGGCGCGCAGCCGGTTGATGTCGTTGGTCAGCTCCTCCTCGGAGGCGCCTTCAGCCGCGGTGCGCACGATGACCCCGGCGTTGTCCGGCATGTGGTCCTTCAGGACCTTCTTGAGCCTCGCCCGCTCGGTGTCGGGGAGCTTGCGGGAGATGCCGGTCATGGAACCGCCGGGGACGAAGACCAGGTAGCGGCCTGGCAGGGAGATCTGGCTGGTCAGCCGGGCTCCCTTATGTCCCACGGGATCCTTGGTGACCTGCACCAGCACCGAGTCGCCGGACTTCAGTGCATTCTCGATCTTGCGCGGGCCGCCGTTGAGCCGTGATGCGGCCCAATCGACCTCACCGGCGTAGAGCACAGCATTGCGTCCGCGACCGATGTCGACGAACGCCGCTTCCATGGAGGGCAGCACGTTCTGCACCTTGCCGAGGTAGACGTTGCCGATCAGGGAGTCCTGGGTGGTGTGCGAGACGTAGTGCTCCGCCAGGACGCCATCTTCCAGGACGCCGATCTGGATGCGCTCCCCACGCTGACGCACGATCATCTTGCGGTCCACTGATTCACGACGCGCGAGGAACTCCGCCTCGGTGATGACCTGGCGGCGGCGACCACCTTCGCGCGATGAACGCCGGCGCTGCCGCTTCGCCTCGAGCCTGGTGGAGCCCTTCAGGCTGGTCACCTTGTCCGAGGCAGGTGCCTCAGCCGCCTCGCGGGGAGCCCGCACGCGGGTGACGGTATGCGCATCATCCTCGTTGGACTCCACCTCGAGGTCCGAAGTGCCACGACGACGACGGCGGCGCTTGCGGATCACCGGGCCTTCGTCATCCTTGCTGTGGGAGTCGCCTCGCTGCGAGCTCCCCCCGTCACGGGAGTCGTTGCCGGAATCGCTGTCCGCGTCAGACGCGGCCGATCCCTTCGAGTTCCGCGGCTCCGAATTCTCGCGCGGATCGCTGGCTTCTGCATCCTGTTCGGCGTTCTGACTGGAGTTTCGACCCGAGTTTCGAGCTCCGGAATCATGCGTGGAATCGCCCGACTCGGCCTCAGAGCTACGGTTCTTGTTCCGACCTCCGCGGCGGCGCTTGCGCCGTGAGCGGCGACCCGATCCGTCTTCGTCCTCGGAGTCCCGATCCTGCGAGTCGTCGGAATCGCTGCGCTGGGAGCTCCCCTGCCGGGCGGAATCTGACTGAGTCTGTCGGCCGTTGTCACGGTCGTCCTCGGAGTCGCGATCCTGCGAGTCGGGCTGCGGATCCGCGTCCTTGCTGGAGCGACGGTTCGTCTTTGGCTTGGCAGTGGCCAGGTCGGGTGCCTGGAAGAGCACGTTGACCGGGTCCGCGGCGTGAGCCGACTCGACCGGCTCCGACGCCTGGCTGGAGGCGGTCTCTGATCCGCTCTTCGGGGCCGGGGGCACGCTGAAGGGATTGAAGATATCGTTATTGCCCGCCGTGTCGTCTGCGGGGGTCTCGTTGTGGGACATTGTGGAACTGCTCCTGACCGCTCCCACGGTGCCACACTCACCGCGTCCGCGGCTCTGCTTGGGTGGATTCAGCCGGTCGCGTTGCCCCTGGCTCTCACGACGGGTGCGACCTGCTCATTCCACGTATTGATGTTGTCTCAAACCTATATTCAAGCTCCACTGGCGTTCCGGGCGCTGCTCCCATTTCTCACGGAGCGCGCTCTGCGCGGCCTTCCAGTGGCTGTTCACCACTCCTGTGCATCTGCTGCGGGGTGTTCATCCGCGGCGTCATTCGTCCGATGCGGGAGCGATGGCGTGCAAGCCTTCTCGGTCTGCGGGTGTGGTCCGCTCGCCGATGCCACTCAGTATCGCATACCCCTCCAGCTATCCTGCGTAGAATCCCCGCATGGCCCTTCACCCCGCAGACCAGCGCACCCAGCCCCGCATCACCTCCTCACCGGCCCTCGGGCTGTGGCTGCTGGTGACAGCGGCCATCGGCGCGGTGGCGAGTCTCCTGCTGATGCGTGAACGCATCGCGCTGTGGCAGGACGCGGACTACACCACCGCCTGTGACATCAATCCCTGGGTCTCCTGCGGCCTGGTGATGGACTCCTGGCAGGCATCGACCTTCGGATTTCCCAATATCTTCCTCGGCGTCGTGGGCTTCCCCCTGGCGATCCTGGTGGCCGTCACGATCCTGGCCCGAGTGCCGCTTCCCCGCTGGTACTGGCTGGGACTCCAAGCCGGCGTCACATTCGCCTTCGGGTTCTGCATCTGGCTGTGGTCACAGGCGGTCTATTCCATCGGGGCACTGTGCCCCTACTGCATGGTCGTCTGGGCAGCCGTGGTGCCCATGTTCATCGTCGTGACGAAGAGCAACATCGCCAATGGGGCCATCCCCGCCGGGCCTGGGCTGCGCAAGATCTCAGCCGACTGGTGGTGGGTCGCCATCGTGCTGATCTATCTGGTGGTCCTGGCCAGCATCATCGTGCAGTTCCCCAACGCCTTCACCGGGTGAGAACCTCCCCTCCTGGCCCTGGGATATCGTGGAATCAGGCAAGCAATCCCCGCTTCACCTGAGACCTGCTGATATGGAGGGCTGGCTATGTCCCAGACCGTAAATGCCGTCGTCGTCAAAGAGAAGAACGGACCGGCTGTTCTCGAGCAGATCGTGGTTCCCGATCCGATCGCCGGGGAGGTCGTCGTCGACGTCCTGACCTGTGGCGTGTGCCAGACCGACCAGCACTACCAGCAGGGCGAGGTGGGCGATAACTTCCCCTACCTGCTCGGTCATGAGGCCACCGGCCGGGTGTCCCAGATCGGGGAGGGCGTCACGAACGTCAAGGTCGGCGACACCGTCATCCTGAACTGGCGCGCTGTCTGTGGAGAATGCCGGGCGTGTCGCAAAGGCCAGCCGCAGTACTGCTTCGACACGCACAACGCCGAGCAGAAGATGACGCTGACCGATGGCACCGAGCTCGAAGCGGCCCTGGGGATCGGCGCCTTCGCCGAGAAGACCCTCGTGGCAGCCGGTCAGTGCACCGTGGTCGCGGACCTTCCGGCAGAGTCCAACGCCGCCGTCGGTCTGCTGGGCTGCGGCATCATGGCGGGCATCGGCGCCGCCATCAACACCGGTGAGGTCAAGCGCGGTGAGTCGGTCGCGGTGATCGGCGTCGGCGGTGTCGGCACTGCCGCCGTGCTCGGCGCGAAGCTTGCCGGCGCGACCACCATCATCGCGGTGGACCTCGATGAGCGGAAGCTGGCCACGGCCGCCGAGCTCGGCGCCACCCACACGGTCAATCCCAGCGAAGCCGACGCCGTCGAGCGCATCCGTGAGCTGACCGGCGGATTCGGCGCAGACCTGGTCATCGATGCGGTCGGCCGCCCCGAGACCTACAAGCAGGCCTTCTACGCGCGCGACCTCGCCGGTCGCGTGGTGCTGGTCGGCGTCCCGGACCCCTCGCACACCCTGGACCTGCCGCTGGCCGACGTCTTCGGTCGAGGCGGCTCACTGAAGTCCTCCTGGTACGGCGACTGCCTGCCCTCCCGGGACTTCCCGATGCTGGTCAGCCACTATCGCAACGGAAACCTCGACCTGGACGCCTTCGTCACCGAACGCGTGGCGCTGGACCAGGTCCAGGAGGCCTTCGACACGATGAACCGCGGTGAAGTGCTGCGCTCCGTCGTCGAGCTCCAGTCCGCCCCGAAGAATTGAGGACCCCCATGAGCACCAGCTTTGAGAACCTTGTCACCTCCGGCACCTTTTCACTCGACGGCGGCACCTGGGAGGTGGACAACAACGTCTGGATCATCGGTGACGAGGACGAGGTCATCCTGATCGACCCGGCCCACGACGCCGATGCCGTGGTGGCAGCCGTGGGCGAACGCGCGGTCACCGACATCCTGCTCACCCACGGGCACGATGACCACATCAGCCAGGCCCTTCAGGTGCAGAAGCGCCTGGGCGGCCGGATCCACCTCAACCCCGAGGACCAGATGCTCTGGGACGCGGTCCACGAGGGCACCATGCCAGATGTGGACATCAGCGACGGAGACGTCTTCACGGTGGGAGACGCGCAGCTGGTGGCGATCCACACCCCTGGCCACTCCCCCGGTTCCACCTGCTTCTACGCGTCCTCCCTCGCAGGGCCCGACGGCGCGGTCCAGCCGGTGCTGTTCTCCGGAGACACGCTCTTCGCCGGTGGCCCCGGAGCCACGGGCCGATCCTTCTCCAGCTTCGAGACGATCATCGAGTCGATCAGGACGCGGCTGTTCCAGGAGCTGCCCACGGAGACGCTGGTCAACACCGGTCACGGTCCCTCGACGTCGATCGGCGCGGAGGCTCCGCACCTGCAGGAATGGATCGACCGCGGCGAGTGACGCCGAAGCTTCAGAGCTGCAGGGCTGGGGTGCTGGAGGAGATCGCCGGAGACTCCGCGATCTCTTCCAGGTCCCAGTGCCGCCGGTAGACATCGAGCACCGACTGCTCCACCTCATCCACGGTGAGATCCAGGCCGAGCTCGGTGGCTGAACCGGCGGTGAGCGGGTCCCAGGGAATCTCCAGCGCCGCATAGGCCTCGGAGAGCACCCGACGAATCACCGCGCCGTCCTCCACGATGATCGATGAGGAGAACAGCCAGCCGGAGCCGAGAACCCGCTGGGCGGTGCCGACGAGCTTGATGCGCCGGTCCGGGTCCACCAGGGAGATTCCGTGGACAGAATGATCCCCGAGGCAGTACTCCCCCGGGATCGGCCCGAGCCGGGCGTCGACGCCCACCTGGCGCAGCGCCTCCTGGAGCAGCTCTCCGAAGGCGGTGAATCGCGCCTGGGTCTCGCGGATCGGATCGCTGTCCGGCTCGATGTGGTCGATCACCAGCGACCCCTGATGGTACGCCGCAGCACGTCCGCCTGCCCGGCGCACCAAGGGAGTGAAGCCCGAGCGGCGGCAGGCCTCCGCGGCGTCGTCGAACCCTGGAAGCCGCTGATCCCGCTGACCGAAGGCGACTGTGGGCTCGGGGCGATAGAGCCTGAGCAGCGGGGCAGGCTCGTCACCGGAGCGTTGGCCCGGATTCCTCGTGCGCTGCAAGAGCGCGAGGGCCAGCTCCAGGTCCCCTTGAGCACCATTGCTGGCCTGCTGTCGGTAGACCTGAAGCCGGCCCGCGCGCGTCATCTCTTCGTCTCTGCTCGGTTCTAGAAGTCCCAGTCGTCGTCTTCGGTCTCCTCGGCCTTGCCGATCACGTAGGAGGAGCCGGAGCCGGAGAAGAAGTCGTGGTTCTCATCCGCGTTGGGGCTCAGCGCCGAGAGGATGGCCGGGTTCACGTCGCTGATCTCCTTGGGGAACATTGCCTCGTAGCCCAGGTTCATCAGCGCCTTGTTGGCGTTGTAGTGCAGGAACTTCTTGACGTCCTCGCTGAGGCCCACCCCGTCATAGAGGTCGTGGGTGTACTGCAGCTCGTTCTCGTAGAGCTCGTACATCAGCTCGTAGGTGTAGTCCTTGAGCTCCTGCTGACGCTCCGGGCTCTCACGCTCGAGGGCACGCTGGTACTTATAGCCGATGTAGTAGCCGTGCACGGCTTCGTCGCGGATGATCAGCCGGATGATGTCGGCGGTGTTCGTCAGCTTGGCCCGGGAGGACCAGTGCATCGGCAGGTAGAAGCCGGAGTAGAAGAGGAAGGACTCCAGGATGGTGGAGGCCACCCGCTTCTTAAGTCCGTCATCGCCGTGGTAGTAGTCCATGACGATCTGCGCCTTGCGCTGCAGGTTCACGTTCTCCTTGGACCAGCGGAAGGCCTCGTCGATCTCCTTGGTGGAGCACAGGGTGGAGAAGATCTGCGAGTAGGACTTGGCGTGGACCGACTCCATGAAGGAGATGTTGGTCATCACCGCCTCCTCATGCTGGGTCAGCGCATGCGGGATCAGCGCGACGGCGCCCACGGTGCCCTGGATGGTGTCCAGCAGCGTCAGCCCGGTGAAGACCCGCATGGTGAGGGTCTTCTCCTCCTGGGTCAGCGTGGCCCAGGACTGGACGTCGTTGGAGAGCGGGATCTTCTCCGGCAGCCAGAAGTTGTTGACCAGCCGGTTCCAGACCTCGCTGTCCTTCTCGTCTTCGAGGCGGTTCCAGTTGATCGCCTCGACGTGCTCGAGGAGCGCTTTAGATGGTGTCAACGTCAGGGATCTCTTTCTAAGAAAAGCGTGCGGTTCCGGATGTTCCCTCGGTGATCACACGTGGTGGCCACCGCGATGGATTGCAGCTGCTGAGGTCACAGCATGCAGGAGACGCAGCCGTCGACCTCGGTGCCTTCGAGCGCGAGCTGGCGCAGACGGATGTAGTAGAGCGTCTTGATGCCCTTGCGCCATGCGTAGATCTGCGCCTTGTTGATGTCGCGGGTGCTGGCGGTGTCCTTGAAGAACAACGTCAGTGACAGGCCCTGGTCGACGTGCTGGGTGGCAGCGGCGTAGGTGTCTATGATCTTCTCGTACCCGATCTCATAGGCATCCTGGTAGTACTCCAGGTTGTCATTGGTCAGGTAGGGCGCCGGGTAGTAGACGCGCCCGAGCTTGCCTTCTTTACGGATCTCGATCTTCGAGGCCACCGGGTGGATCGACGAGGTCGAGTTGTTGATGTAGGAGATCGAACCGGTGGGCGGCACGGCCTGCAGGTTCTGGTTGTAGATGCCGTGGGCCATGACCGAGGCCTTCAGCTGCTTCCAGTCCTCCTGGGTCGGCACACTCACGTGACTGAACAGTGTGCGCACCTTCTCGGTCGCCGGCGCCCAGAGCTGCTCCGTGTACTTGTCGAAGAACTCGCCGCTGGCGTACTGCGAGTTCTCGAAGCCGTCGAAGCTCTGACCACTCTCGATCGCAAGCTGGTTCGAGGACCGCAGCGCATGGAAGAGCACGGTGTAGAAGTAGATGTTGGTGAAGTCGATGCCCTCTTCGGAGCCGTAGTGCACGCGCTCCCGCGCCAGGTAGCCGTGCAGGTTCATCTGTCCCAGGCCGATCGCGTGGGAGCGACGGTTGCCCTCAGCGATGGAGGGGACCGAGTTGATGTAGGACATGTCCGAGACCGCAGTCAGCGTACGGATCGCGGTCTCGATGGTCTGCCCGAAGTCTGGGGAGTCCATCGCCTTCGCGATGTTCATCGAACCGAGGTTGCAGGAGATGTCCTTGCCGATCTCGGAGTAGCTCAGATCATCGGCGAACTCGCTGGGCTCTGAGACCTGGAGGATCTCCGAGCACAGGTTGGACATGGAGATCCGGCCGGCGATCGGATTCGCCCGGTTGACGGTGTCTTCGAACATCACATAGGGGTAGCCGGATTCGAACTGGATCTCGGCCAGGGTCTGGAAGAACTCGCGGGCGTTGATCTTGGTCTTGCGGATCCGCGCGTCGTCGACCATCTCGTGGTACTTCTCGGTCACGGAGATCTCGCTGAATGCCTTCCCGTAGACGCGCTGGACGTCGTAGGGGCTGAACAGGTACATCGGCTCGTTCTTCTTGGCGAGCTCGAAGGTGATGTCGGGGACCACGACGCCGAGCGAGAGGGTCTTGATTCGGATCTTCTCGTCCGCGTTCTCCCGCTTGGTGTCAAGGAAGCGGAAGATGTCCGGGTGGTGGGCGTTGAGGTACACCGCGCCGGCGCCCTGACGCGCGCCGAGCTGATTGGCGTAGGAGAAGGAGTCTTCCAGCAGCTTCATCACCGGGATCACGCCGGAGGACTGGTTCTGGATGTGCTTGATCGGGGCGCCGTTCTCCCGGATGTTGGTCAACGAGAGGGCCACGCCTCCCCCGCGCTTGGAGAGCTGCAGGGAGGAGTTGATGGCGCGCGCGATGGACTCCATGTTGTCCTCGATGCGCAGCAGGAAGCAGGAGACCAGCTCGCCGCGCTGCTTCTTGCCTGAGTTCAGGAAGGTCGGGGTCGCGGGCTGGAACCGGCCGGAGATCATCTCGTCGACCATCCGGCAAGCCAGCTGTTCATCGCCGCGGGCCAGGTGCAGCGCGACCATGGTGACGCGGTCTTCGTAGCGCTCCAGGTAGCGGTCCCCGTCGAAGGTCTTCAGCGCATAGGAGGTGTAGAACTTGAAGGCGCCCAGGAAGGTGGGGAAGCGGAACTTCGCGGCATAGGCGCGATCAAAGATGGCCTGGATGAACTCCTCGGAGTACTGCTCCAGGGTCTCTGGTTCGTAGTACTCGTTCTCGACCAGATAGCCGAGCTTCTCCGAGAGGTTGTGGAAGAAGACCGTGTTGGTGTTCACGTGGTCCAGGAAGTACTGCCGGGCGGCCAGCTGATCGGCCTCGAACTGGATCTCGCCGTCGGGGCCGTACAGGTTGAGCATGGCGTTGAGCTCGTGATAGCTCAGGCCCTGCCACTGAGCGGGCATCACTTTGGCCAGCGGTGCGTCCATGGTGTCCCGGCCGTTCTGGGTCTGTGCGGTGCTCGCCGCGTTCAGCGGCTTGGTTGCTGTTTCCAAAACTCTTCCAATCCCGTTTCGACCGTGGCCACGTCTTCGGGTGTGCCCATCAGTTCAAATCTGTATAGGTGAGGTACTCCGCATTTGGCGGCGACGATGTCCCCTGCGATGCAATAGCTCTCATAGAAATTCGTGTTGCCCGCACCGATCACTCCGCGCAGGAGGTTCCTGTTGGATTCGACGTTGAGGAACTTGATGACCTGCTTCGGCACCGAGCCTTCACCGGCGTCGGCGCCGTAGGAGGGAAGGACCAGGACGAAGGGCTGCTCCGCCGCGAGGGTCTCATCCTTGGTGCGCAGCGGGAGTCTCGCAACCTCCCCCGCACCGTGCTGAAGCTTCTCCACGAAGCGGTGCGTGTTGTTCGACACCGAAGAGAAGTAGATCAGCCTTGCCGTGGTGTTCACGGCTGCATCAGGCGACCGAGCTGACCGCAGCATGCTGGACGGCGAGCTCGGAGATCTTGTCGGGACGGAATCCGGACCAGTGGTCGGCGTCGGTGATCACGACGGGAGCCTGCATATATCCGAGCGCGCGCAGCCGCTCGAGGGCCTCGGCATCCTGAGTGATGTCGACGGTCTCGTAGGTCACGCCGTTCTTGTCCAGGGCGCGATATGTAGCATTGCACTGGACGCAGGCAGGCTTGGTGTAGACAGTGACAGACATGTGGCTCCCCGATATTTTCCGTGGTGTTCTTGCGTTGCTCCAATACTACATCTTGGGTTCTGGGATATCACTAGCCACTAGATGCTGTACTCACACCCGTGTAGTTCTCCACCGCGAGTCCACAGGACCTGTGGATCACCACTTCGTTGCAATGGCGCGGAACCAGCGGGCTCGGCACCCGGTCCTCCACAGCTGGGGAGGGGGAAACTCCCACGAAGAAGTTTCTGAGCAGACGGCGTGTCTCGGCGTGTCATCGCGCATCAGCCGAAGATGTTGAGGCTTGGAAGCTGTCATAGCACTAGATGTTGTGTTCCGAGTCTCAGATGGGGGTGGGACTGAGAGCTCAGACAGAAACTGTCGAGGGACTTCACAGACTGGGCATTTAGGGTCGAGAATCGAACCACCGGTCCTGTGACCGACGCCTCGCAGCTCCACGTTGCTGGGTCCCTGAACTCCAAGGAGATCTTCCCCATGTCCGCTGGACGCCCTCCTGCCACTGACAGTCAGTTTCTTCCCTCGGAGGCGCCCAATGTGGCCTCCCTCGGCACCGACGGGCGCCGGCTGGGCAGCAGGGATCTGGATCGTCACCGTCAGGCGGCGCGACCCCGGCAGAACACCCCGCGGCGCAGCGGGCCGACGGGGACCCCGACGGATGGCTCCGGCGGAACAGCGCCGAGCAGCGAGAGCAACGTCTATCAGCAGCTGCTGTCTCAGCTGCACACGACATCGGGGACGCAGGGCGAGGACGTCGCGGTCCGGATGGCCGATATCCGTCGCCAGCTCACCGAATTCCAGCTGCACTATAAGTTCGGCATGGATGAGGTGCTCACCAAGATCAATGTGCTGCGCGAGGAGTTCGAGCACACCCGCGACTACTCCCCCATCGAGCATGTGAACTACCGGCTCAAGTCCCTGGATCGGATCATGGACAAGGTGCAGCGCTACGGCTGCGAGCCCACGCTGGAGAGCATCAAACACTCCATCCGCGACATCGCCGGGATCCGGATCACCTGTTCCTTCGTCTCCGATGCCTACTGGGTCGCGGAGATGCTGTGCAGCCAGCCGGACCTGCGCGTGGTGGAGGTCAAGGACTACATCCGCCGCCCCAAGCTCAACGGATACCAGAGCCTGCACGTGATCGTGCAGGTCCCGGTCTTCCTGTCCAACCGCACCGAGTTCGTCTACGTCGAGGTCCAGATCCGCACCGTGGCCATGGACTTCTGGGCCTCGCTCGAGCACAAGATCTACTACACGTACGACGGCGAGGTCCCCGGGGACATCCTCGACGAGCTCCGCGATGCCGCGGTGCAGGCGGCGGCCCTGGACAAGCAGATGGCCTCCATCCGAGATCGTGTGACCGCCCTGAAGGATCAGGCCCCGGTCTCCGGCCAGGGCGCCACCGGACCGACTCCCAGCGATCGGACGACGGGCGCCTGGTTCCCCTCCGACGATGCGATGGGCACCACCTGGCAGTGGGAGGACATCGCCAAGCATGCCAGCGGGCCCCACGAAGGTCCTCAGGCCTAACCGGACCTGAGCTGCCGGCTCAGCCCCAGAGGTCCGCGAAGTGCTGGATGGGCCCGTGGCCGGTTCCCACATCGAGGGTCTCCGAGGCCTCGAGCGCGTGGGTCATCCATTCCTTGACCACCGGCAGCGCCTCGGTCCAGGTGCAGCCGCGGGCGGCGAGTGTGGCCAGGGCCGCCGAGACGGAGCATCCGGTGCCGTGGGTGTTCTGGGTGTGGATGCGCGGAGAAGTGAACTGTTCCTCGCGCGGGCGCACACCGTTGTGCAGCGGGAAGACCAGGGTGTCCACCACCTGCTGCTGCGCCGTGTCGTCCTCCAGGTGCCCGCCCTTGGCCAGGACCACCACCTGATGGGCGTCCGCCACGGCACGCGCCTGGAGAACCATCGCCTGCGAATCCTGCGCCTGTTCGGCTCCGGCGAGCAGCGCGAGCTCGGGGACGTTCGGGGTGATCAGCTCGGCGCGATGAAGAAACCAGATCAGCGCCGACTCCGCGACGGCATCGAGGAGCCGGTCGCCCGAGGTGGCGACCATGACGGGATCGAGGACGAGCCGTGGGCGCGCGGCGTCGTCGTCGGTCCACGTGGTGTCCAGCCAGTCGGCCACGGTGGTGATGATCTCCTCGGTACCGAGCATGCCGATCTTGATCGCGTCGATGGCGACGTCGTCGGAGACCGCGTCGAGCTGAGCACGCAGGAAGCTGGCCGGCGGCAGATGGATCTCCCGGACCCCCTGGGTGTTCTGCGCGACCAGGGCTGTGACCACACACATCCCGTACCCGCGATGTGCGGCGAAGCTCTTGAGATCCGCCTGGACGCCGGCTCCCCCGGTGGGGTCGGTTCCTGCGATCGAGAGGATGTTCGGGATCGTGCGCGCGGAAGTGGAGCTCATAGCCCCATGCTAATCGTCACTCCAGCACCGAATAGGTGCCGACCCTGCGGTCATCGGTGGCGCCGGTGACCTCGCCCGTCTCGTAGTCCACCTCGAGCGCCTGCACCGAGCCGAAGCCGCCCCACTCGTCGGGCCAGACCTGCAGCTCCCAGCCCAGATCCTCGAGTCCGCTCACGGTCTGCGCCCCGGGCTGATCATCGAGGAACAGCGTGCTGGACTCGTCGTCGAAGCGGAAGCGCAGCGCGTCGAAGGAGTCCTGCAGCGAAGCGTCCTGCAGGCCCCACTGCGTGAGCACCGTGCCCATGATGTTGAGGATCTGGTTGCCGCCGGGGGTCCCGATGCCCAGCACCGGACGCTGGTCCTCATCGAGGATGATGGTCGGCATGGACCAGGTCACCGAGCGGCGACCGGGTTCGGGGCGGTTCGCCGGGGAGTCCACCGCCTCGAACCGGCTGAGCTGGTTGTTCAGGAAGAAGCCGTTCGTGGCCTCCCCAGCGCCCCAGAAGTTCGTCAGCGTATTGGTCATCGAGACCATCACGCCCTCGTCGTCCACCACGGAGATGTGGGTGGTGTTGGCGTCGATGGGCGCGCGTCCAGCCACTGAGGTCTGGCCCGGCTCTGCGGCCTCTCCCTGCTCGGAGGTCTCTCCCGGCTCGGGCTCGGGCGCGGTGTTCGCGGAGAGATCGATCTGCGCATTGGCCTGCTGGTCGGTGATCTCCTCCACCGGGACCTGCACGAAGGCGGGATCCCCCAGCTCGGTGAGCACCGTCTCCTCCGCGACCAGCCAGGCCTCGGAGAGCGTCTCGATGTACTCGGCGGAGTCGGGCTCCATCTCGGCGATGCCCTGGGCCTCGGCGACCTGCAGCATCTGCACCAGGGCCACCCCTGGGAGGGCGGGTGCCGCCGCCAGCACGCCGTAGTCTCCGAACTCACCGGAGACCGGATCGGAGAGAGTGACCTCGTAATCGGCCAGGGTCTGTTCGTCGAGGCCCTCGACCGCGGTGAGATCGGAGGCCAGGCTGCCGGTGTAGAAGGCCTCCGAGCCCTCCTCGGCAATCGTCCCCAGGGTCTCTGCCAGCTCTGTCTGGACCAGCTGTTCGCCGGCCTGCAGCGGGGCACCATCGACTTCGAAGGGCTCCACCCCGTCGATCGCGTCGGGTCCGAGGTCCTCGGTCATCCGGGTCGCGAGGAAGTCATAGACCTCGAAGCCTTCGGAGGCCAGCTGCTGGGCCGGCTGGACCAGGCGGTCCCATTCGAGGCTGCCGTGCTCCTCGTGGAGCCGCCCCATCCCAGCGACGAACCCGGGAACGCCGATCCCTGATTCGGGGATCTCGCCGTCGACCCCCACCTCTTCGCGGTAGTCATAGAACAGCGGGTCACCGTCCTGCCCGGCGATCACCACGGAGCCGCCGCCGCCGAGCCCGGAGGCGTAGGGCTCCACCACAGACACGGCGAAGGCGGTGGCGATCGCGGCGTCCACGGAGTTCCCGCCCTCGGCCAGGACCTCCTCTCCGGCCTGGACCGCGAGCTCATTGCCGGCGCTCACGCCTTGCTGCGAGAGCACCGCTTCGTCCTCCGGCTCCGCGGAGCTGCTCGGCTCCGGCGGTTCCACGCTGGGCTCTTCAGGCTCGGCAGTCGGCGGTGGGGGCGGCGGCTCCTCCTCTGCCGCACAGGAGGCGAGCAGGCCCAGGGTGGCGAGCAGGGCGGCGCTGCGTCCGGCCCGGCTGCGTCCCAGACGGCCTCTGCCGGCTGGACCGTGAGGGTTCTCTGGAATGTGGGGTTGGCTGGTCTGTGGCTGCATGATTCGTCTCCCTCAGGAAGGCGTCGGCTTCTGCTCCATGGATGTTCCGGGCTTGGCCCGCCGGGGATAGGCGCGGGCGTGCTGCCGTCGGCGGTGGCGTTCGGGCAGTCGATAGTGCACTCGCAGGAAGGTCGGGGCCTTGCGCAGCAGGGCCTCCAGCGGACCATAGCGGAGGTTGGCGATCCAGACGACGGCGAAGAGGACCAGCCCCAGCATGATCGCACAGCTGATCAGCAGGCCCTCGAGCGGGTCCTGCGGACCGGGGTAGATCAGCAGGGCGATGATCACCAGGTGGGCCGTATAGGCGGTGAGCGGCATCTGACCCACGGCCACGAGCAGTCGGATGCGCTGGCTGAAGTACGGCACCACGATCAGCAGGATCCCCAGCAGCATCACGGCGGTGCCGCTGGCGCTGATCAGCCACAGCGGCATCTGGGAATGTCCGACGGCGGAGATCAGCCGGTCGAAGTCCACATCACTGGTGTCCGGCTGGCCAAGGATCCGCACCAGCAGCTGGGAGAGTCCGAAGGCTCCGAACCCGGCGATCGCACCGACGTAGAGCAGCCGTCGCTGGACCTTGACGTTGCCCAGCGGCTGCCGCCCGATCCAGACTCCCAGGAAGAACGGGGCGATCCAGACGACCAGCGGATAGGGGCCCGAGACGAGGATCGCCGCCACGATCTGGAACGGTGAGTCGCCCAGCTGCGCGGGTTCGATGTGGAAGTCGGTGGACTGTCGGGCAAGGATCCACAGCACCGGGCCGAGCAGCGCAGAGGCGGTGGCTGACCAGAAGAGCCAACGCGTGGACATCTTCACCATGAACGCCGCGAGGAAGAACAGCGCGGCATAGGTGGGGAGGATGACGTTGACCCCATGGTCGAGCGTCTGCAGCGCCAGGCCCAGCGCCAGCAGCAGCAGGCCCCGCCAGAGCAGAGTGCTGCGCCGGGTGATGCCCTTGGTCAGTGATCGGCGCGCCAGGAAGGTGACCCCGATGCCGGCGAGCACGACGAAGAGGATCGATGCCCGCCCGTTGAGCCCCCGCACGATCCAGGACGCCCAGCCGTCGGTGTTGTACGGTCCGACGTTGACGATGATCATGCCGAAGATCGCAAGCGCCCTCGCCACATCAAGGGCGTAGAGGCGACTCAGTCCGCGAGCCTGGGAGCTCAGCATGCGGGAGGGTCCTCCTAGCCCGGGCGATCAGGTACCTCAAAACTGTACCCCCTCCCGGTACGGAGGGGGCGGCATGCGTCGTTCAGAGCACCGCCCAGCCCAGCAGGCCAGCCGCGATGACCACGGCCCAGGCCGGGGCCCGCCAGCTGTTCAGCGCCACGAATGCGAGCACCGCCAGCACCAGCGCCGTGGTGCCCACCTCAAGCACCCCCACCGTGAACACCGGTGTGTAGAGGGCTGCCGCAAGGATGCCGACCACCCCCGCGTTGACGCCGAGCAGGACCCGCTGAGCCCGGGGATTGCTGCGCAGACGCTCCCAGAAGGGCACGGCCGCGAGGACCAGCAGCGCGGCGGGCAGGAAGATCGCTGCGACGGCGAGTCCTGCCCCGGCCAGCCCTGACACGCCCGCCCCGCCGGAGGCGCCGAGGAAGCCGGCGAAGGTGAACAGCGGTCCTGGCACTGCTTGAGCCGCCCCGTATCCGGCGAGGAACACCTCGGCGTCGACCAGCTGCGGGACCGTCTCGGACTGCAGCAGCGGCAGCACCACGTGGCCTCCACCGAAGACCAGCGCGCCCGCACGGTAAAACGAGTCAGCCGCCGAGGCCCAGGCGCTGCCGCTGAGAGCCGCCAGCAGAGGCAGCGCGAGGAGCAGTCCGAGGAACAGGATCAGCGCAGTGACCGAGACGCGGCGCGAGACCCGGACGGTGAACGCATCCTGGCGCCCGGGGCCGGACTCCGGCGCGCGCAGCCAGAGCGCCCCTGCCAGGCCAGCGGCGAGGATCGCGGCCACCTGGACGAAGGGGTGCGGCACGAGCAGCACGAAGACCATGGCCCCCGCCGCGATGCTGGCTCGCGGGGCATCAGGCGTCAGGGCGCGGGCCATGCCGATCACGGCATGGGCGACCACAGCGACGGCGGCGGCCTTGAGCCCCTGGATCCAGCCGGCCTCGGCCAGGTCACCGGCGTTCTGCACCCAGAACGCGAACGCGACCAGGAGCAGCACCGAGGGCAGGGTGAAGGCGAACCATGCTGCGGCCATGCCGGCATAGCCTGCGCGCTGCAGCCCCAGCGCCATGCCCACCTGGCTGGAGGCGGGGCCTGGCAGGAACTGGCACAGCGCCACCAGGTCCGCATAGGCCTTCTCGGTGAGCCACCGACGGCGCGTGACGAAGGCTTCGCGGAAATACGCGAGGTGCGCCACCGGTCCGCCGAAAGAGGTCAGGCCCAGCCGCAGAAACACCAGGAAGACCTCGACGACGGTCCCCGGGTGGCGCTGGGCAGACGGGGCGACGTCGTCGGCGTCGTCGGAGGGGGTCTGCGGGGGGTGCGTCATCACCGCATACCCTGGAACAGCAAAGTGAACAGCAGTTGAATTCGGGCCGCACCGCCGGGGTGCGCCTGCGGAGGGACAGCATGCAGATCAACCACGTCGACCTGATTCCGCTGCTGCGCGGTGCGCTGGAATACGAGACCACGGCACGCGGACTGATGCCGTGGCGGCTACCCAGCTGGGCGCGGGAACAGAGCTTCGACCCCGCCGTGGGACGAGTGGCGGGGGAACCGACGGGAGTCCGTCTGGACTTCCACACGGCGGCGACCTCGGTGGTGCTGCTCACCCACCCGACCCGACGAGTCTCTTCAGACTCGGCTGCGCCCCAGGCCTTCTACGACGTGATTCTCGACGGCGCACTCTTCGCCCGGCTGCCCTCCCCCGGAGAGGATGCTGGCACCACCCTGCGCACCGATCAGGCGACCGGGAAGGTCACCACGACCAAGGGCCCGGATGCACGACTCAGCGTGCCCGACCTGCCGGCCGGTGAACACCATGTGCAGATCTGGTTGCCGCACAACGAGACCACCGAGCTGATCGGCCTGCTCTCCGACGCGGACGTCCGTCCGAGCCCGACCGCGTCGCGGCTGCACTGGCTGCACCACGGCAGCTCCATCAGTCATGGCTTCGACGCCGCCCACCCGAGCGGAACGTGGCCGGCCGTGGCGGCGGCAGCCGCGGGAGTGGAGCTGACCAACCTGGGACTTGCTGGCCAGGCGATGCTGGACCCCTTCACTGCCCGCACCCTCCGCTCGGCGGAGGCGGACGTGATCAGCGTGAAGCTGGGGATCAACATCGTGAATGCGGACACGATGCGGCTGCGCACCTTCGTCCCAGCGGTGCATGGTTTCCTCGACACCATCCGCGAGGGCAGGCACGCCCACACCCCGCTGCTGCTGATCTCGCCGCTGCACTGCGGGATCCAAGAGGCCACGCCAGGGCCGCTGCTCTTCGAGGAGCTCGACGCGGGACCTCGCTACTCAGCCCTCGGAGATCCAGACGAGGTGAGCCAGGGCCGGCTCAACCTGCAGGGCGTGCGGACCGCATTGCGGCAGATCGCGGATCAGCGCATGGCCACCGACCCGCATCTGCACTTCCTGGACGGACTCGAGCTCTTCGGCGCTGCGGACGAGGCTGAACTCCCGTTCCGCGATCAGCTGCATCCAGGCAGCGAGGCCCACCTCCGCATCGGGGAACGCTTCGCAAATGTTGCACTGGCCCCCGGGGGTCCGCTGAACCTGCAATGATCAGGGGCGTGCTTCTGCGAGATATGCCCTCCCGCGCCTGGGTCGCCACGGTGCTGCAATGGATCCGGACGATTGCGCTGGCGACCCTCTTCCTCGCGCTGGGGCAGGTCCTGGACTCAGCCATCGACGGTGGGAACACCTCTGCCGCGATGATCCTTGCAGCCGCTGCGGGCGGGGTCGCAGTGGTGTGCTCCGGCATCGCCGCGGCCCTGCCGCCCAGACTTCGTGCGGTCGAAGAGCGGCTGTGGCGAGGAAGCGGCATCCGCGCCGTGCTGCACCGTGATCCTGCCGCGAGCCCCGCGCCGACCACTGCTGGGCGCAGTGGCGGCGCGCACGGTGGAGCTCCACGCGGCGGCCATGGCGGTGCCAAGCCTGGCGGAGGTCATGCTGGTGCCCGTCCCGGCAGCGGTCATGGTGGCGTTCGTCCCGGCGGCGGCGAGGCTGAGCTGCTCACCGGCGGGGTGGAGCGGATCGCCGAGTATCGGGCCGAGTTCCTCGGCCCCGCGCTGGCGGCCTTCACCGCCCCCGCACTGGTGCTGCTGCTGATGGGCGTGCTCGTGGACCCGGTGATCGCCGTGCTTCTGCTGGCACTGGTGCTGCTGGTTCCGCTCCTCGTCCGGTTCTTCCTGGCACGCTTCCGCGGACCTACTGCGCAGTACCGCCGCCTCGCTGGAGCGGCCACCAGCAGGTTCCAGGAGGTCCTGCGCTCGCTGGGCGGCCTGGTGCTGCTCGGCGCGGAGAACACCGGTCGCAAGACCGTGGCGGAGGCGGCCGCGGCGCTGCGCGTACAGGCCGTGGCCCTGCTGAAACGCAGTCAGCTGATGATCCTGGTCAACGATGCGGTCTTTTCGCTGGTGATGATCACCGCCACCGTGGCGCTGGCCCTGTGGCGCTTCCAGGACGGGGCGATCTCGGAGGGAGACTTCCTGGCCGTCGTCCTGCTGGCCACGCTGCTCTATGAGCCCATCGACAAGCTCGGCCGCTCCTTCTACGTCGCCATGGCTGGGCGCACACAGCAGGGAATGTTCACCCAGACCCTGACGACGCCGGGCACCACCGACACCCACACCACAGACACCGCCGTCTCCCCCACCGCAGGCACTGCGGCGCGGACCTCACCCGTGAACTTCACGGAGACAGAGTCCTCGGGCGATTCCACCGACCCGGGCCATCCGCTGCTGCGGCTGGAGTCCCTGGGCGTGGAGCGCGGCGGCTCCAGCGTGCTGAGCGGGCTGACTCTGGACATCCCACGCGGCAGCACCCTCGCGGTGGTCGGGCCCTCGGGAGCGGGAAAGTCCACTGTGGCCATGCTGCTCCAGGGGCTTCTTCCAGCGGCCTCGGGGCAGCTGCTCCTCGAGGGACGCCAGGCAGACCCACGAGATCTGCAGCGGGCCGCGGTGACCGTGGCGCAGAAGCCCTTCCTCTTCTCAGGGACGGTGGCCGAGAACCTGCGCCTCGCGCGTCCCGACGCCAGCGACGAGGACCTCTGGGAGGCTCTGGAGAAGGCCCGGCTGGCCGCTGAGATCGCGGCCAAGCAGCGAGGCCTGGCCACTCAGGTCGGAGAAGACGGCGGCGCCCTCTCTGGAGGCCAGGTCCGGCGCCTGGCCATCGCCCGGGCGCTGCTCTCCGACGCGCAGCTGCTGATCTTCGACGAGCCGACGGCGGATCTCGATCGACGGGCCGAGCGCCTGGTGGACGAATCGCTGCAGGCGCTGGCCGGGGAGCACACGCTGGTCATCATCGCCCACCGCCTCGCCACCACACGCTGGGCCGATCAGGTGCTGGTGCTGGACTCGGGGCGCCCTGCGGGGCTGGGCACCCCCGATGACCTGCTCCAGCAGACGGGCTACTACGCCGAGGCCACCGCAGGAGAGGGTGAACACCGATGATCGGTCATCTGTTGTCCATGGCCCGGGGGTCCGCCGGTCTGCTCGCGCTCTCTGCTGCGGCCCGCACAGTGACACTGCTCTGCGGCGCGGCGCTGCTGGTGTTCCCCGCCTGGCTCGTCGGCCGCCTCGCCGAGGGCTTGAGCGTCCCCGGACTGGGAACCGTGATCGCGGTGATGATCGGACTGGCGCTCGCGAAGGGGCTCACCCGCTACGCCGAGCAGCTCTCGGGACACACCGCGGCCTTCGCGCTGCTGGAGCAGCTGCGGGTCAGGCTCTACGAGAAGCTCATCCCGCTGGCTCCTGCAGTGACCGCCTCGCGCGGCAGCGGTCGACTGCTCTCGAGCGCGACCCGAGATGTGGACAGGGTGGAGGTCTTCTTCGCGCACACGCTTGCCCCGGTCATCACCGCGGTGCTGCTGCCGCTGGCTTCCGTGGGGCTGGCTTCTATGCTCGCCGGCGCGGGCATGGGCATCGCTCTGCTGAGCATCTACCTCGCCGCCGCGGCCGCGCTCATCGGCATCGGCAGGCGCAGCAGCCGCACCACCAGCACCACGCAGGTCCGCACCCGTGGCTCGCTGGCCCAGGAGGTCAGCGATGACCTGCGCGGACGCAGCGAGATCACCATCTTCGGAGCCCAGGAACAGCGCGCCCAGCGGGTGGATGAGCTCGGCGCACAGCTGGCCTCCAGCGCCCGCAGGACGTCGGTGATGCAGGGGCTGCGGGCCGCGGCCGGACAGGGCTGGCAGGTGGCGGCCCTCTTCACGGTCCTGCTCCTGGGGCTGCCCCTGGTGCGCGGAGGCGAGATCGGGTGGACCGAGCTCCTCGTGGTGCTCGCCCTGGTGCCGGCCACCGCCCCGGCGCTCTCGGCAGTCGAGGCGCTGGGCATCTCGCTTCCGGCGGCGCTGGCTTCAGCGGCGAATCTTCGCGATCTCGAGGAGAGCCCGCCTGCCGTCGTCGAGCCGACCCAGCCCGTGATGGTGCATCCCGAGGAGCCAGGCGCGGCTTCCGTCAGCTTCCGCGACGTGAGCTTCGGCTATCCGGGCACCGACCGCGAGGTGCTCAGCGGCGTGGACCTGCGCATCGAACCGGGCGAGGTGGCCGCCGTCGTCGGCGTGAGCGGTTCGGGCAAGTCCACGCTCGCCTCCCTGCTGACCAGGGTCTGGGACCCGCAACAGGGTCAGGTGCAGCTCGCCGGGACGGATATCCGCGAGGTCTCGCTGCGGTCGCTGCGCGCGAACATCACCGTGGTCGAGCAGCGCCCGGTGCTGGTCAGCGGCACCATCCGGGAGAACCTGCTGCTGGGAATCCCGGCTGCGAGCGAGCAGGAGATCCTCGCCGCCTGCCGCGCAGCGTGCCTGGAGGGCGACATTGCGGCAATGGCCGAGGGTCTGGACACCGAGCCCGGCGCCGAGGGGGCGCGACTCTCCGGCGGACAGGCTCAGCGCCTGGCGCTGGCGAGGGGGTATCTGCGGCGCAGCCCGGTGCTGATCCTGGATGAGATCACCTCCGCCCAGGATCCGCTGACCCAGGCGGAGATTCTGCGCCGGATGCCGGAGGCCACCAGCGCCACGGTGATCATGATCGCCCATCGCAGCGCCGTGCTGCGCCACGTGCAGACCGTCTACGAGATCGACCAGGGGCTGCTCAGAGCAGCAGCTCGGCCAGCACCGGGAGCGTGAGCAGACAGGCCAGTGTGCTGCTCACCAGGATCGAGGCCGCCAGCCGACCATCGCCCTCATACTGCTGGGTGAAGACGTAGACCGTGGTCGAGGAGGGCATGGCCGCAATGATGATCAGTGTGCCCGCCCAGACCGGCCCGAGCTGGTCATAGAAGGGCAGCACCGCGAGCCAGGTCAGCACCGGCAGCAGCACGATCTTGCCCAGTGTGCCCAGCGCGATGGACCGTTTGGGCACCCCGCCGCTCCGGATGCCCTCGATGGCCGGATGCAGGGCGAGGCCCACGCAGAAGAGCGCCAGCGGGACAGCCGTCTGGCCCAGCAGCCCCACTGACTCATCGACGGCGGCAGGCAGCCGCAGCGGGCTGAAGACCACCAGCAGGGCCAGTGCCATGGAGATGAACACCGGGTTCATCAGCAGCGCACGCTTGAGGATCGGCGCGACCTGCCGACGCAGCAGCTCCCCCACTCCACCCACGCGCTGGGGGCCGGGCGCTGCGCGGGCTGCCACCACCGTGCGCACCAGCGGGTAGCCGTTGAGGTAGATCAGATTGTGCAGCATGTGGATGATGCCCGCCGCGAGTCCGGCCTCCGGACCCAGCACGCTGATCGCCACCGGGATCCCGAAGTACCCGACGTTGCCGAAGCTTCCGGCCAGCGAGGTCGCCGCCGCGCCATCCCGCGCGAGCGTGCCCAGCAGGAAGCTCGCGTAGTACAGGCCGACTGACACCAGCGGTGTGACGACGGCGACGATCACCACCGCCAGCACGGGGAAACCTGCAGTCGGCGGTGCGGTGACCATGGCGGTGTAGATGAAGGTCGGCAGCGCGAAATAGAACAGGAAGCCGTTGAGGTGGTCCTGACCGGCGCGGAATCTCGGGATGAAGCCCGCGGCGAATCCGACGGCGATCACCAGGAACATCGGGCCGATGACCCCGAGCATCTCAAGCATCGGACACCGCCCCTGCCGCCGGGCGCGCCGGCACGGTCAGCCGGGCTGCCCTCATCGGTGCAGCTTCGCGGGCGCCGATCACCAGCGCAGCTTCACAGATGTTCTGCGGCCCAGCCCCGGCAGGGCGAAGACGTCCTCGTGGCCCCGCGTGACTCCGGCCAGCGGATCGGTCGTGCCCAGATCCTGCTGGGACGCACTCTGCTCGAAAGGTGCGCTGCGCACGATGTCCCGCGCGGGATCCAGGATCTCGCGGATCACCTGCACCATCAGGTAGATCAGTGTCGCCATATGCGCCAGGATGCCCAGGTGATAGGCCCAGTCGATCAGCTCGGTGCCGCCGGCGAACTCCCCTCCGGAGGTGATCTTCGCGCTCATCATCCAGACCGAGACCCAGTGGAAGACCTCCGCCCCCTGCCACAGCAGATAGCCACGCACGCGCGGGCGCGCCAGAACCAGCAGCGGGATCAGCCACATCACGAACTGCGGCGAGTAGACCTTGCCGAGCAGCAGGAAGCTCGCCACGATCAGGAAGCAGATCTGCGCCAGCCGTGGCCGTGTGGGCGCCGCCCAGGTCAGATAGGCGATCCCCAGGCAGCACAGCAGGAACAGCCCATTGGAGAGCAGCGAGAATCCGGCCCCGTCCAGCGGCAGCCAGCTGAAGAAGAGCCATACCGAGGAGAAGCTGACGTCGCGGTCCGAGGAGAACCGGTAGAAGGTCGCCCATTGATCGAACTGCAGCAGCATGAAGGGAACATTGACCGCCAGCCAGGTCACGACGGCGACTGCAGTGGTGAGCACGAAGGAGCGCAGCCGACCGCTGCGCACGCACAGCACCAGGATCGCGCCCAGGAAGAAGAGCGGATAGAGCTTCATCGCGGCACCCACGCCGATCAGCACCCCCGCCCAGACCGGATGCGAACGTCCCCACAGCAGCAGCGCGAGCCCGCCGAGGAAGACCGCCCACATGTCCCAGTTGATGGACAGCGAGAGGATGATCCCCGGTGCCAGCGCCACCATCAGCGCATCGTGGCGGCGCCACCCGGCAGTGGAGTAGGCGGTGGCGAGCACCACGCCGATCCAGCAGAGGATGACCGCCACGTGGTTGAGGTCGTAGAAGGCCAGGATCCGCGCCTCGCTGATGCCTTCGCCAGGCACCAGCTGCGCGAGCACTCCGGCCACCATGGTCAGCAGCACCGGGTACTCCATCACCTTCTCTGCCGGGACGTCGTCGACGAAGGGGAAGAGCCCCTCGCCCAGGCCGCGCTGACTGAACAGCAGGGAGAAGTCGGAATAGCACATGTGGATGTGCTGGCCCGGGTCGGTCCAGCCGTTGAGGCGGCACCATTGGACCGCCAGCACGGAGAGTGCAGCGCCCAGCACCGTGGCCGCGAGCAGCAGCCAGAGCAATCGTGAGCCGGGGATCTTCACCTGGGGTCCTTGTCATAGATGTCCTCGGCCGCCCAGGAGCGGCGCGGCGGAGTCAATTCTCGCAGGCGCTTCCAGCCGAGCTCGGCATTCCAGCGTTGTGAGCGGCGCCTCATGTCGAAGAACTCAGTGGTGTTGGGGTCCAGGAAGACCACATAGATCAGGTACAGCGAGACGACCGAGATGGCGATCGCGTTGATGACCGCGGCGTCGATCCATTGCGCCACCGAGAGCTGACCGACCATGGAGAGCAGGACCATCACGGTGATGATGGTCGTGACGAGCACCAGTGCGCGCCCGCGATACACATGGACCACCGCGAAGAACGGCAGCAGCCACAGCAGATACCAGGGCTGGATGATGGAGGAGGTCAGCACCACCACGGTCAGACCGTAGGCGGCCCAGAGCACAGGGTTGCCCACGCTGCGGCGCAGCAGCAGGGTCGCGACCACCACCCCTGCGAGGACCCGCGCCAGGGTGTAGACGGCCTCGGTCACCAGGGTGGCGTCCACGCCGGAGAGAACCTCGACCAGGGCGCCGATGCCGATGCCCAGCAGTCCTACGGGGGCCGCCTGCAGCACCGCTGCGCCCGCTCCAAGTGCCGCGGAGACCCAGCCCAGACCGATGCCCAGCGCGGCTCCCCCGGCCACCAGCAGCACGACGGCGACCGTTGCGCCGAGCGCCCATTCACGCGCGCGCCGCCAGAGGCTTGCGGTGTCCTTCAGCGGCAGCAGCAGGATGAAGGGCAGCACCACCAGCGCGATGGGCTTCACCGCGATCGCCGCGACCAGCAGCAGCACTCCGAGCAGCCGGCGACGGCGCAGCGCGGCGAGCGTTCCGGCCAGCATCAGCCCGATCATGAGCGAGTCATTGTGCGCGGCGGCGACGAAGACGAGCAGCGTCATAGGGTTCAGCAGGCACAGCCACAGCGCCCAGGACGGTTCTGAGCCGAAAGCGCGAGCGAGCCGCGGGATGCAGTAGAGCATCAGCGCCATGCCGATCAGCGAGAGGCAGCGGAACAGCAGGATGGCGATCTCCGGCACCCCGCCGGAGACGAACCAGATGATCTGCGCCAGCACCAGGAAAAGCGGCCCATAGGGAGAGGGCGACTCCGCCCAGAGCCCGTCGGCGCCCTCCATGAACCAGCCGGGCAGCTCGGACACGCCGTCCTCGTAGGGGTTCAGCCCCGCGTGCAGCACGCGGCCCTGCGCCAGGTAGGAGTAGACGTCGCGGGAGAAGATCGGCAGCGAGAACATCAGCGGAGTGGCCCACATGAACAGGGTTCGGCGCATCACCGGTGTGGCCCGCGGTGACCAGGACCCCACGCGTTGGGAGAGTCGGAGCCAGGACCGCAGCAGCAACAGCGCCCCGAGCACCAGCAGCACCGTACAGACGACGACGCCGGCCGTCGTCGTCCGCAGCGGCAGCAGCAGCGGGTTCAGCGCCAGCAGGGACTGTGGGGTCATGGCCAGCCACCCGACGCCCCAGGAGCCCACCATGATCATGAGCGCGGCGAGCAGGCCCTGTCGAGCGGTGTGCGAGGCCGCGGCCTCCTCGCCTCCGATGAGCCAGGCTGTGGGAGGCCACTGGCCCAGGGCCGTGCGTACGCGTTCGGCGTGGCGCGAGACGGGATTAGCGTGCACCGGAGGGGCGCTCCTCTCCGGTGGGGTCTGCAGGGTCTTTCAGGTCTTTGGGCTCTGCCAGGTCTGCAGGGGCGCCGGGCTCGACGGAGGCGAGAGTCTCGCGCCGTCGTCGGCGGGGCCATTCCCAGCGCATCGGTGGCAGACCCCAGTCGTCCCAGATCACCCAGCGGGTCTGTCGGTCCACCAGGGCCAGCCAGATGATGGCGAACCAGGAGACGGCGATGGACAGGGCCAGCATCTGCTGGTCCAGCTCCAGGAACTGGTAGATCGAAAGCTGATCCGAGGCGCCGAAGGCGAGGAAGAACACGATGGTGAACACGACCCATTTGAACTGCCAGTCCTTGCGGATCCCGGTGATCGCGAAGAGCGGCAGCAGCCAGAGCAGGTACCAGGGCTGGATGATCGGTGAGAGCACCACCAGCGCGGTGAAGGCCCAGACCATGCGCTGGACGATGAACTTGTCGCTGCCGCGGAACATCAGCCACAGCACCGCGGCGACGGACAGGATCCGGCCGACGATCTTGAACACCTCGAGCGTCCACCCGCTGTCCAGACCGAAGGAGCGCAGCAGGGTGCCCAGCCAGCCGTCGGCGATGCCGATCGGAGACCAGTAGACGCTGCCGGTGCCGGTGCCCGCCAGGACGGCGAGCCAGCCGAAGCCATAGCCCTGCACCAGGCCGATGGTGATCATGGCGGCCGCGGCCAGTCCGGCGGTGAAGAACCAGTATTGGAACTTCCGCGACCAGGACGCGCCCTGTCCTGCCCAGAGCAGTCCGATGAAGGGCAGCAGCACGATGGTGATCGGTTTGATGCCGATGGAGACCACCACGAGCAGCGTGGCGAGCACTCCCCTGCCGCGCGCCGCGGCGTAGATTCCGGCCAGCGCGAAGCCCACCATGATTGCGTCGTTGTGCGCGCTGGAGATGAAGCTGACGATCAGCAGCGGGTTGGCCAGCGTGATCCACTGCGCACGGGCCGGATCGATCCCATGCAGGCGGGCGAGCTTCGGGACGAAGATCATCATCATGACCACCCCGCCCACGCAGGCGAGGCGGAACAGGAACAGCGCCAGGTCCGGGCTGTCGGCGGCGGTGCGCATGACCGCGGCTTCGATCCAGAGGAAGAGCGGACCATAGGGAGTCTCGGACTCGGCCCAGAGGATGTCGGTGCCCAGGTGGAACCAGTTGTTGAGGCTCGAGACTCCGGTGGTGTAGGGATCCTGCCCTGCCAGCACGAGCCTTCCCTGGTTCAGGTAGGCGAAGACGTCTCGAGAGAAGATCGGCACGGTGATCAGCTGCGGGATGGACCAGAGCACCACCGCCCAGTTGACCACTCGCAGTGAGCTGGCCGGCCAATGCCGGCGCGGGTCAGGGTCCTCCAGCACTCGGCTCAGTCGCAGCCAGGCGCGCAGCATGATCCAGCAGCCCAGTGTCAGGGCGATGGTGGAGACGACGACGCCGGCGGGCTCGGTGCGCAGCACGATGAGCCAGGGGTCCCGGGACAGCGGGGAGGAGCTGACCAGCCAGCCCACCCCCAGGGAGCCGAACAGCACCAGCAGCGAGCCGAGCACCCCTTCGAGAAGGGGCGACCAGAGGTGCTTGGGTCGGGTGGAGGAGCGCAGGATGTGCAGCCAGAGGTCGCGGCGCCGGGCGCGGCGCGGGCCGGGCGCATCCTCTGGGGTGGAGCTGGTGGTGGCGAGCCCAGTGGAGCCCTCGGCACCTCGGGGTGCGGGGCTGTTCTCGGCGGCTCCAGCCTCAGCGCTCATTGCCCTTGAATTTATCACCACCGTTCCCGGCCTCCCCCGCGCGCTCGCGCCCGTCGGTAGAGTGGTCAGCGTGAGTTCCCATATGACTGAGACCAATGACTCATCCACTCCAGAAGCACCCACACGCCCGGGAGGATCCTGGGCGGGGCGCATGGTCTGGATCGACTGTGAGATGACCGGGCTGAATCCTGACCACGACGTGCTCGTGGAGATCGCAGCCCTGGTCACCGACGCTGAGCTGAACATCCTCGGCGAGGGTGTTCAGGTGGTGATCGCTCCGGACCCTGCCGAACGGCTGGAGACCATGGCGCCGATCGTGCAGAAGATGCATACCGCTTCAGGCCTGCTCGAGGACCTCAAGGACGGTGTCTCCGCGCAGGTGGCCGAGCAACGCGTGCTCGAGTACGTCAAGGCGTGGATTCCTGAGGCTGGAGTCGCCCCACTGGCGGGGAACTCGGTGCACGCCGACAAGGCCTTCCTGCGGATCGGCATGCCCGAGCTCATGAAGCACCTGCACTACCGGATCATCGACGTCTCCACCATCAAGGAGCTCTCCTCCCGCTGGTACCCGGAGGCGAAGAAGACGGCCCCAGCCAAGACCGGCAACCACCGGGCGCTCGGAGATATCCAGGATTCCATCGAGGAGCTGAAGCACTACCGGCGGACCGTGTTCAAGCAGGGGTGAGTGACCCGAAGCTGCGCGGATTTCGGGAAAGCACGGGATTCTGTGTAGACTGATATGCGTTGCTTTTCGGCCGTTTCAGACCGATCCGCAGCGAGTCAGGGAGCCGGTCACGGCTCACATGGTGGGCGTAGCTCAGCTGGTAGAGCATCGCGTTGTGGTCGCGAGGGTCGCGGGTTCAAGCCCCGTCGCTCACCCCATGTCTTCTTCGAAGAGAAAGCAAACACCCCGAACCGTCTGGTTCGGGGTGTTTTTCTTCCTGACTGCTTCGTGCGGCTGAGCAGAGCAGGAGTTGCGTCGAATCCCCTTCCTGTGGCGGGGCCCGCCCCCAGCGTCCTTCCAGGGCGCATCAAGACTGTGCTGAAGAACACTGAATAGCGTGACGGTGTGGGACAGAGAAACCATCGACTTGATCGCGCCAAGGGTGCGCTGGTGTTCCTTGTCGTCCTCGGACACATGTTGGCGGCAGTCTCGCCTTGGGATTCGGATGTCCTGCGGGTGCTGCAGACAGCCATCTATTCCTTTCACATCCCCGCCTTCGTCTTCTTGGCAGGCATCACCGCGAAATCCGACAGACTGCCCCAGCGCGTCGCCTTCTTCCTGGTGCTGCTCGCCACAGCCATGCCGCTCTACTACGGCTGGATGAGCCTCATCGGGCTCAACCCAGAGTTCGACTCGCTGGTGCCGTACTGGCTGACCTGGTTCCTGCTCGCCATGGTGTGGTGGACCCTCAGCACGCCGCTGATCGAACGATTCCCCCGCGCCCTCCTCGCGATCTCGGTGCTGGCAGCCCTGTTCGGGGGCCTCATCCCCACCTATGACTACGAGCTGTCACTGTCCCGAACACTGGTGTTCTGGCCCTTCTTCGTCATCGGGAAGCTCTATGGCTCGCAGGTCCTCACCTGGGCCGGCGGTCGGACTCCGAGCCAGAAGGGTGGGCTGGCCCTCGCGGCTGCCACACCAATGCTGCTGTTCTATCTCTACGATCCCAACAAGATCTGGTTCTACGGCGTCCGAAACTTCGACTGGCACGATGTCAGCGTCCCTGAGGGGGCGGCCACGCGCCTGATCGTGGGCCTCAGCGCCGCCCTGACCACGGTGGCGTTCTGCACCTTCATGTCCAACCGGGCGGGCTACCTGTGCACTGTGGGGCGAAATTCGCTGGCGGTCTACCTCCTCCACGGCTTCGTGGTCAGGCTTCTCGACATACCGCTGGATGACAGCCTGGACCACATCTCCTCCCCCGTGATGCTTGTCGCGTGTGTGCTCCTCGCCGTGCTGACCACGTGGCTGTTCGCGCTGCCGCCGTTCAATGCCGGCCTGCGCAAATACGGCGAAGGCGTGGTTCGCATGATATTTTTACCTTTTTCGAAGCTGCGTTCCGTCAGAGCACCATCTTGACTCGTCACTTCTGACAGTTCGCCACCATTCCGGTCCTAGATTCTCCAGGTGTAGTTCCATGTCCACAATGCAAACGCAGGTTGAACAGCGTCAGAACACTGCCTCGCCATGGCCCTACACCCTTGCGGTGAGCGTCTCCATTCTTGTAGGAGCCATCGCGGTGGTGGCATCGGTCTCCGCTGGAATCCCGTTGAAGGATCCCGAAGGATTCCTCGGCCCGGCGTGGGTTCGGCTGCCTCTGTTGGCGCTGCTGCTCTTCGCCATCGGACTCCTGCCTGCCGCAGTGCGGCGATCCGGTTGGAGGAACCTGGGGTCCGGCGTCCGAGACGTGCTGCGACACGAGTGGAGCGTTCGGCGCGTGCTCTACATCGCCACTGGTCTGGGGACCTTCTACGTCTGCTACGTCGGGTATCGCAACCTCAAGAACGTGCTGCCGGTCTACCGCGACGGTGTGCTCTTCGACCGCGAGCTGTTGCAGCTGGACCGCTGGATCTTCGGTGGCGTGGACCCGGCCCGCGTGCTGCACGACATCTTCGGAGTGGAGCTCACAGCCCAGGTGCTGTCCTTCATCTACATGGCGTACCTGCCGCTGATCCCGCTCACGCTCGGGATCTTCCTGGTGCTCAACCGCAATCTTGCGGTGGGCGCGTGGTACGCCACCACGCTGAGCCTGAACTGGGTGATCGGAACCCTCAGCTACTACCTGCTTCCGGCCCTGGGGCCGATCTACGCGCGCCCCGACCTCTATGACAGCCTGCCCGAGACGCGAGTCGCCGAGCTGCAGGAATCCCTGCTGAGCAATCGTCTGCGGTTCCTCTCCAGCCCGGAGACCAGTGAAGCCATCCATGGGGTGGCGGCCTTCGCCTCGCTGCACGTCTCGATCACCTTCGCCGCCGCCTACTTCATGCACCGCACCGGTCAGCACCTCGGGGTGCGGATCTTCGCCTGGGCATTCTTCGGACTGACGGTCCTCTCCACGCTCTACTTCGGTTGGCACTACGTGGTGGATGACATTGTGGGCATCGTGATCGGCTACCTGGCAGTCGCGATCGCCGCGGCAGCCACCGGCCACGGGTTCTTCAACAGTCACGGCATCGTCGCGGCGGTGCTGGCTCGGCCGGAACTGATCGAGGATGGCAGCCCCCGGATGAAGGACACCCGGGAGGATCCCGTCTGAGTCGCCGTGAACACCGGGGCACGGGCTGGATGCTCAACCCGTGTCGCGCGGCTCGGCGTGGACCGGCACAGCGGCAATGATGCGTAGTCTTGCCTTTATGGATGCCATCACTGCTGACACGCTCGCCTACCTCGCTATCGGCGGAGTGGCGGTGGCCGCCGTGATCGCCGCGATCGTGCGGGGACATCTGCGGGCCGATGTGCCCATCACGGCGGAGCATCGACCGGGACAGATCACCCTGACCGCCGGTGAACCGATCGACATCCTCTCGGTGACCAACGACGACGACGCCCTGGGTGAAACCCTGAAGCTCGAGCCGCTCAGCCTTCCCTTCACCCTGACGCCCTCGGAGCCTTACACGCTGGAGTACCGCGAGATCGGCGGGGCCCCGCGGCCGGAGAAGGTGCGTCTGCTGCTGCGCGGAGACAAGGTCAGGGAGATCGGGCTCCCCTCGCTCGGGGCTCCCGAACACCCAGCCCGCTCCTAAGTCGAGGCGGCGCCGTCGTCGTCCTCTTCCTTCTTCTTCGAGCGCTGTGACTCGAGGCCCGCGCCGAGCGCGACCCCCATTCCCGCGCCGAGGGCGAGGCCCATTCCGGCGTTGTCGAAGAACAGCAGTCCCAGCAGCATTCCGAACACCGATCCCAGGGCAATCCCGAGCGCGAGATGGTTCGTGGAGCTTTCGTCCTCATCCGCCATCACAGCAGTCTAAGCTCAGCCGGGCATATGACGCTCGCACCCGCCCAGGGTGAGGGGCAGGATATTCTGTACTCTGCAGCAGTCGCCATGAGACCTCAGCGGCGGCACCCGCCACGAGGGCGTCACCGAGACGGAGGCCATCCTTGCAGGACACCGCGACACCGGCGCTGATCGATGTGCCAGCACAGATGAACACCACCGACTTCCTGGAGCAGCAGAGCCGTGAAGACCCCGATAACGTTCTCTTCACCCGCCGGGACTCGACCGGAGCGTGGGTGGACGTCACCGCGGCACAGTTCCACGCCCAGGTGGTGGCCCTGGCGAAGGGCTTGATCAGCCGCGGCACGCAGCCGGGAGACCGGGTGGGCATCATGTCGGCCACCCGCTTCGAGTGGAGCCTGCTGGACTTCGCCCTCTGGTACGCCGGAGCGGTCTCGGTGCCGATCTACGAGACCTCCTCGGCCGCGCAGATCGCGTGGATCGCCGAGGACGCCGAACTCAGCCTGGTCTTCGCCGAGACCCCGCGGCACGCGCAGACCATCCACGAAGGACTGGAGGCGTCCGCGCTGCAGTCCCGGCCGTCGGTGCTGCAGATCGAGGGCGAGGACCTCGCCGCGCTCCGGGACTCTGGCCGCGAGGTCTCCGCGCAGGAGCTGGAGTCTCGGCGCGCCGCCGCGACCACCGAAGACCTGGCCACGGTTATCTATACCTCCGGAGTCACCGGACGGCCCAAGGGCTGCGAGCTGACCCACGGGAACTTCGTCGAGCACAGCCTGCAGACCATCGCCGCAATGGAAGGGGTCGTGGGCAGGCAGTCCTCCACTGTCCTGTTCCTGCCCATGGCCCATGTCTTCGCCCGTTTCGTCTCGGTGCTGTTCATCGCCGCCGGGGGACGGGTCGCGCACACCACCGACATCAGGCAGCTCATCGAGGACCTCGGCGACATCCAGCCGACATTCCTGCTCGGCGTGCCCCGGGTCTTCGAGAAGATCTACAACTCCGCAGCGCTGAAGGCCGACGGCGACGGCAGAACGCGCATCTTCGACGCTGCGGTGGACACGGCGGTGCGCTGGTCCCAGGCCAGCGCCGAGGGCAGGGTGCCGTGGACTCTGCGCCTGAAGCACCGCTTGTTCAGCCGACTGGTCTACTCCAAGCTTCGGGCCCGGATGGGCGGGCGCGTCACTCATGCCTTCTCCGGCGGCTCTCCGCTGGGTGATCGCCTCGCACACTTCTTCAACGGTGTCGGGATCCAGATCATCGAGGGCTATGGGCTCACCGAGACCACCGCCCCGGTCACGGGCAATCTGCCGGCGCACTACCGGATCGGAACCATCGGGCATCCCTTGCCCGGCAACGCGGTGCGCATCGCCGAGGACGGCGAGGTCCTGGTGCGGGGCAGCTCGCTCTTCCGCGGCTACCGCAATCGGCCGGAGCTCAACGCCGAGTCCTTCAGCGCCGACGGTTGGTTCTACACCGGAGACCTGGGGCGGCTCGACGAGCAGGGTCGGCTGATCATCACCGGACGCAAGAAGGAGATCATCGTCACTTCCGGAGGCAAGAACGTCTCCCCCGCCCAGCTCGAGGACGCCATACGAGCAGATCTTCTAGTCTCCCAGGCGGTGGTCGTCGGGGACGGCAAGCCCTTCATCAGCTCCATGATCACCTTGGACGGTGATGTCGCGCCGAGCTGGCTGCGCGGGAAGGGGCTGGATCCCGAGACCTCCATGAAGGAGCTCACCGAGCACCCGGAGGTCCTGACCCATGTACAGCAGGTGATCGACTCGGCCAACGCCTCGGTCTCACAGGCCGAGTCCATTCGCAGCTTCACGGTGCTCGAGGACGATTTCACCATCGACTCCGGCCACCTGACGCCTTCGCTGAAGATCAGGCGAGCCGAGGTCATGCGTGACTTCCAGCGCGTGGTGGAGAACCTCTACGAGAAGGCCGCCACCCGCGCGAGGCGACGCTAGCACCCGCGTCAGCGTCGGGGCTCCCAGCGGAAGAAGCGCTTGGCCAGCAGCACCCCGATGACGATCCAGGCCAACGTCGGTGGCAGCAGCAGCAGGTTGTCGACCAGATCCACGCCCCCGTTCCAGGCGTTGATGGTCAGCTCGGTCGCGGCACCGCCCGGCAGCGCCCGCTTGAGCATGCCCAGCTCATCGGTTCCGGTGAACCCGATCCAGAACGCCACCGCGGAGGTGCCCATGGTCACCGGCAGCGTGGTCACCTGCGCGTGCTCGGGCGAGGTGGTGATCCCGGCGGTGGCCAATGCCAGTCCGAGCATCATCAGCACCAGGGAGAGCCCGGAGACGATCAGCAGCGGGATCTCTGCCGGGGCCTCGGTGAGCACCGCCAGCACGGTCAGCACCGCGGTGACCTGGATGATCCCGATCAGCGCCGGGGGTCCGAGGATCCCGGCGAGGGCGACCGGGTCACTGACCGCGGTGGAGCGCAGCCGTTTCAGGAAGAGCGTCTGCCGGCGGGCGGCCAAGGTGGTCACGGCCGTGGAGTAGAGGCCCATGCTGATCAGGATCATCATGAAGGCCCCGGCGAGGAACCCCATGCCGGTGGGGACCTGACTGAAAGCCTCACGCTGGGCGATGAAGAGCAGGCTCAGGCCTACGGGGATGACGGTGGCGCTGAAGAAGACCATCCGGTTGCGAAGGATCTGTTGGAGCTCGCTGCGAGCAATGGTGAGCATGTGAGTGTCCTTTTGCTGTGGAGAGGTTGGGGGTCAGTGTCGGATGCGCGCTCGAGGTGCGGGTCAGTGGCGGGTGATCGAGCGGAAGACGTCATCGAGCCGGGTGGGCCCGGCGTCGAGGTCTCGCAGTTCGGTGCCGGTCTCCTGGGCCCAGGACAGCAGCGTGTGGAGGTCTTGCTGCAGCCCGTGGGTCTCGATGAGCAGGGTGCCGTTCCCGGAGAGTGAGCTCTCCAGGGGAAGCGGTGGGGCGTTCTCGGCGAGGTGGAAGGTGATCGTGCCGGGCAGGGTCTGGGTCAGCTCGGAGACGGTGCCCTGCATCCGGAAGGTGCCTTCGTGCATGAGTCCGATCCGGTCGGCACGCTGCTGGGCCTCCTCCAGGTAGTGGGTGGTCAGCACGATCGTCGCGCCGTCCTCCCGGAGCCGATCCACCACATCCCACAGGTCATCGCGGGACGCCACGTCCAGTCCGGTGGTCGGTTCATCGAGGAAGATCAGCTCCGGTGACCCATAGATGGCGGTGGCGAAGTCCAGTCGGCGCTTCTCACCCCCGGAGAGCGCCGAGACACGGGTCTCGGCCTTAGCTGTGAGCCCGACGACGTCGAGCACCCGGCTCGGCTGATCCTCGCGACCCGTGAGACCACCGATGAGCGTGAGGGTCTCCATGGCGCTCAGGTCTGCGGCGAATCCGCTGTCCTGGAGCATGATGCCCATGCGTGGGCGCACGGCCTTGCGATTCCGCGGGTCCTCACCGAGGATCGACACCTTCCCGGAAGAGGAAGCCCGGTGGCCCTCGATGACCTCGAGGGTGGAGGTCTTCCCGGCGCCGTTGGTCCCGAGCAGGGCGTAGAGCTCTCCCCGTCTCACGTCGAACGTGAGATCTTTGACTGCGTGGAAGTCGTCGTAGCTGACATTGAGACGTTCGACGTCGATGACTGTTTCTGAGTTCATGACTCCATTTCACGTCGCGAGGGGCCTGCGCGGCAGTCACAGGGTGTCATCAGCGGGCATGACGTTTTGTCACTTCTGCCGCGGAGGTGAATCCGGGAGGATGGGTGATCATGACCAGAATCGCGCTCCGAGGTGCCCGCTGATGTCCTCGACCTCGATCGCGGCCCAGCGGCGCATGCACCGGGCCACCGTTCTCACCACAGTGGTGGCCATTGCGCCGGTGGCGCTGGCGATCGTGGCCATGACCTCGCAGTCCTGGCGAGAGGGTCTCGGCTTCAGTGCCGGCATACTGCTGACCTTCCTGGTGCTGCTGGAGTTCGCGCCGATGCGCCACCCACGCTCCACCGCACTGGCACTGGGGTTCTCGTTCTTGGTGTGGGCCATCTGTGCGGTGCTCGCGCTGAATCCGGTGGCGTTCTTCGGCGCCGCGATGCTCAGCGGGGTGCTGATCCCCCAGCTGCTGAGGCGACCGCTGTCCTGGATCATCGGCCTGGGTGTGCTGATCGCTGCCATCGGTGCGCTCTACTTCCTCAACGAGCCCGTCACCTGGGTCAATGTGGTGCGCTACGTCCTGATCCCGGGCGGGCTGAGCGTCTTCGTCGCCGCGGTGATCCTCATGATGCAGAGCTACTGGAGGATTCTGCGGGACCTCGAGCGTGCCCAGGAGGCGGAGGCTGAGTTGGGCATCATGCGCGAACGCATGCGCTTCGCCAGCGACCTCCACGACATCCAGGGGCATACGCTGCACGTGGTCAACCTCAAGATCGCACTCGCCGAGGAACTGGTCACGCGGGACCCGGAACGGGCGGTGACCGAACTGCGCGAGGTCTACACGCAGGTGGAGGAGACGATTCGAGAGACGAAGAACCTTGCGTATGCACGTCGCAGGCTCAATCTGCGTGCAGAGCTGGAGAATGCGCGGAATCTCTTCGAGGCCGCGGGGGTGTCGGTGCGGATCACTCGGCACGGCGAGGTCACGGACGGCCACAGCGAGCTGTTGGGTCAGGTACTCCGGGAGACGACGACGAACATCCTGCGCCACGCAGATTCAGGCCAGGTGACGATCACGATCTCCGAGACCGGGATCGAGATCATCAACGACGGCGCAGACCCTGGCCCGCTGCCCGCCCTGAACGGACTGGAGACTCTGCGCGCCCGGGTGGCCAACGAAGGTGGGGCGCTCACAGTGGCTCAGGCGGAGGGTGAATTCAGCACCTCGGTGCACTTTCCGACGATGACCGCCTCACCCGAGGAGTCGAGCCTGTCATGATCAGTGTCGTGCTCGTCGATGACGAAGCCCTGCTGCGCTCAGCGCTTTCTTCCTTGCTGCCGCTGAAGGCTGACATCACGGTCGTCGCCGAGGCCGCCGACGGGGCCGCCGCAGTCGACGTCGTCATGGCACACCGTCCCGATGTGCTGGTCATCGACCTCGAGATGCCCGGCACCGATGGACTCACAGCAGTGGAGATGATCCTTCGGCAGCGGCCCGAGCAGGTGGTGCTCATGCTCACCCGTCACGCGCGGCCAGGAGTGCTGCGCCGCGCGCTCAGACTCGGCGTCCGTGGGTTTGTCAGCAAGTCCGCCCATCCGAGCCTGATCGCTGAGGTGATCGAGACCCTGCACGCGGGCAGACGCTGGATCGATCCGGACATCTCCGCGCTGGCGGTGGTCGATGACTCCCCGTTGACCGACCGGGAACTCGATGTGCTCCGCGAGACGCTGGAGGGGTACTCCGTCGGCGAGATCTCCGCTCGCCTGTACCTGGCCGAAGGAACCGTGCGGAACTACCTCTCGAACGCCATGCACAAGACCCAGACCCGCAATCGCCGCGAGGCCGCGCGGTACGCCAGGTCACGAGAATGGCTCTGATATGGAGATCTGCCTCTTCGGCATCAGCCGAGGCGGTTCGGACTATTCGGAGGCGAGACTGATGAGCCGACGCACCGTGTTGAGATTCCGCGCCGTGCCGGGCACCCCCAGCGCCCGCCCGATCGCGACATCTTTCATCTGGGCCCGGCCGGCACCTTCGGCGTAAAGGATGTGCATCTCCTGGCCGATGACCCGCCATTGATCTGCGCCGGTCTCGAAG
The DNA here is from genome assembly GCF_014874065.1 of Nesterenkonia halotolerans. Lineage (NCBI taxonomy): Bacteria > Bacillati > Actinomycetota > Actinomycetes > Micrococcales > Micrococcaceae > Nesterenkonia > Nesterenkonia halotolerans. The sequence goes on from NZ_JADBEE010000001.1 coordinate 416,556, forward strand.
CTCTGTGCCTTCGCCACCGCCTCGGCAGTCGGCTCGCCGGCCAGGAACGTGATGTAGGAGAACCTGGGGTCGAGTTCCTCGAAGGGGTGCGCAGCCAGCGCGGACGTGACCTCATGAAGAGAGCGGCTGATGACCTCACGAAAGAAGCCAGGCTCTCGCTGCACGGAGTTCTCCAGCGCACGGTCAAAGGCCTGGGGGTCACCGGCCGGGGTGCAGACCATGTTGCCGGAGGCGATATAGGTCTGCACCCCGGTGGCACCGAGTGATTCGGCCAGTGCCCGCCACTGCGCCATGGGCAGCTTCGCGGTGCCGCCGACGTTTACGGCGCGGATGAGAATGATGCGCGGCACCGCGCTGCTCACCGAATGAACTCCGGCTGATCCGCCAACCGATCATCCTTGAGATATGGGACCACCATCACCGGGCCGGTCGCCTTGTGCAGCACCCCGCGCGAGACGGAACCGAGCATCGTGCCCGCGATCTCGCCTCGGCCGCGCGTGCCGAGGACCGTCAGCTGTGCCTGCTCGGTCTGTTTGGCAAGCAGCGCGGTGGGATCCCCCGGCCTGACCTTTGCGGTGACGTCCAGGGACGGGTAGTGCCTTTTCAGCCATTCCACCTCAGCCTCCAGCGACTTCTCCAGCTGGGTCTTTCGGTGATCGGTCACCGCCTCCTCGGGGGTGTCCAGCTCCGGATACCATTCCAGCCATCCCTCCAGGGAAGGAAGGGCGAGCAGCAGATGGAGCTCCACACCGCGGTTCTGCGCGGCCTGTGCCGCCTGGAGCGTGGCCACCCGGCCCTGGGCCGAACCGTCGATCCCCACCACCACGGGACGCTGGTCGGCGCTCGGCTCGAACCGCGCCTCTCCCTCGGACTCTCCGACCTGATACTGCCGGGGCACCACCACAGTCGGGCAGTCAGCATGGGCTGGCAGTGCCGAAGACACGGACCCCAGGACTCGTCCGAGGAATCCGCCGCGACCGCGCGCACCGACGACTGCCAGTTCGGCGATGCTGGAGAGATCCACCAGCACCCCGGCGGCATCGCCGCGTTCAGCCCGGTAGATGACTTTTCCGGGGTAGTCCTTCAGGTAGTTCCGGGCTTCTTCGAGCACCTTCCTGGCACCCGCAAGATGGGCCTCGGCCTCGGACTGCTCTGGGACGGCCGCCAGGGTCGTGTACAGCGGTGTGGGGACGGTGAAGGCAGTGATGACGGTCAGCACGCGTCCGCTGCGCCGGGAGGCACGGGCTGCATAGTGCAGTGCCAGGACCGCCTGCTTGGAGCCGTCGAATCCTACGATGACCCCGAGCTCCCTCCGGGCGGGCTCAAAGGGGATCGGCCTGGTGGTGTGGTGGCTTTCGTGGCTCATGAGGACGCTCCCGCGGGGGCCTCGTGGCAGCCGACGGGGCTGGCGGCCCCCGCAATGAGGGCCATCCCCGTCAGCTACCACTCTACCCACTGCGCTGGCACGCGCTACGTGTTCGGCGGTGGTGCCTTATGGCACGACGACGGCGCGGCCGCGCAGCTCACCGTCGTGCAGCTTGCGGTACGCCTCCGGCGCCTGGTCCATGCTGAACTGTTCGGTCTCCACCTCGAGGTGCCCGGTCCGGGCGAGTTCGACGACCTCCATCAGCTCCGGGCGTGCCCCCCAGTACGGGGCGCGGATCCGCGAACCGTAGGGCTGTCCGAGCAGACCCACGCTGGTCTCCACGGCGCCTGCTCCGACCAGCACCAGGTCGGTGCGTGGCCCGCTGAGCGACCGGGCGATCTTCATCACCGGTTCATTGGTGACGAAGTCGAAGATCGCGGTGACCGGACCCGGGCCCACAGACTCGGCGACGTTCGCGGCGGCGTCGTCGTCGGAGAGGAAGGCATGGTGAGCCCCCACCTCGCGCGCGAACTCGAGCTTGTCCTCGCTGATGTCCAGCGCCACCACCGTGGCTGAGGTGAGGCTGCGCAGCAGCTGCACGGCGATGTGGCCGAGACCCCCGACCCCGATGACCACGGCCACGCTTCCCGGCACCAGCAGGTCCAGGGAGCCCTTGATGGCGTGGTACGGGGTGAGTCCGGCGTCGGTCAGCGCCACGCTCTTGACCGGATCCAGATCCTTGATCGGGATCAGCAGACGCGGGTCGCTGACGATCAGGTACTCCGCCATGGCGCCGTCGCGGCCGAGGCCGGGAGGGGTGATCCCCATGCCCGCTGCATGCGGGCAGTAGTTCTCGAAGCCCTGGGCGCAGGAATGGCAGCGACCGCAGCCCAGCGGACCGTAGACGGCGACGGCGTCACCGAGCTCCACACCGGTGGCCCCCTCCCCCAGCGAATCGACGACGCCGACCCCCTCATGGCCCAGCGTCATGGGCAGCGGGTAGCCGAAGTCCGCGTACTGCTCCTCGCTCAGACTCATCACGAAGCTGTCGGAGTGGCAGGCGCCGGCGGCGGTGATCCGCAGCCTGACCTCACCCGGTCCGGGTTCTGGCGTGGGGACCTCGCGGACTTCCGGCGGCTGGCCGATGGCGACGTACTGGAGTGCTTTCATCGTGTTCCTCCTCAGGGGTTGGTGCCTGACCCAGGTGCACAGCGGCGGCGCCCCAGAAGCGCTGAAGAGCGACGTCGAACCGCCTCGCCGGGTCCTGCACCTCCGATCCTGTCACGCGGCGCTGGGCACTTCCAGGGGGCTTCGATCGGCACCGTTCAGCGAAGATCCTCCCCGGTGAGACCCTGTCGGAGCCCCCAGATGGCTGCCTGCAGCCGGTCCCGGCTCTGGGTCTTCATCAGGACCGACTGCACGTGGTACTTCACCGTGGTCACCTCCACGACGAGGGATTCCGCGATCTCGGCGTTGGAGAGACCCTGAGTGATCAGCCGCAGCACCTCAGTCTCCCGCTGCGTCAGCGCAGGGGTCCCCGGAGTGAGCGTCTGCGGCTGGGTCCCGGCCCGGGGGCCAGCGCTGCGCTGGGCGAACTCGGTGATGACCTTATGCGTGACGCGCTGATCAAGGGTGCCCCCGCCTGCGGCCACCGAGCGGATCGCCTGGGCGATCACCTCTTCCTCAGCGCCCTTGAGCAGGAACCCAGAGGCTCCTGCCTCGAGCGCCGCGAAGACATACTCATCGATGTCAAAGGTGGTCAGGATCAGCACCTTCGCCGTGGAGCCCGAGGCGATGATCTCTCGAGTGGCGGTGATCCCGTCCGTGCCGGGCATGCGCACGTCCATGCAGACCACGTCTGGAGCCAGTTCTGCGGTCAGTCGGGCCGCTTCGGCGCCGTCGGCGGCCTGGCCGAGCACCTTGAGGTCCGGTTCCGCATTCAGAACGACGGCGAGCCCGGCGCGGACCACGGGCTGGTCATCGACGATGAGCACGCTGATCACAGCAGTTGTCCCTTCGCAGCCGGTTCGGCGCTCTCGGTGCGCTCCCGCGGGATGCTGAACGCGGTGCGCCAGCCGGTCGCCATGGGCGCAGCCTCGAGGCTTCCATGGACCAGCCCGAGGCGTTCACGCAGCCCGGTCAACCCATAGCCGCTGGCCGGCAGGGAGGTGCGGGGCTCTTCGGCTCCGTCGTCGTGGACCTCGATGTTCAGCTGATCACTCCCCCAGTCCACCGTGAGCCGCGCGCGGGCCCCAGGGGCATGTTTGATGATGTTTGCCAGCGCCTCCTGGATGCCGCGGACGACGACGACGCCAGCCACCGGTCCTAGCGGCCAGGCCTGACCCTGCTGGCGCAGCTGAACGCGGATTCCCCGTGCTTCGGCCTCCTCGATGACCTGCGGGAGATCGGCCATGGAGGGTGCCCCGAGCGTGGTGGCACCCTCTTCAGCGCGGAGCAGACCGAGCGTGCGGCGCAGGTTCTCCAGCGCCGACCGGGCGTCGCGCTGCACCGAGCTCAGGTATCCCCGCTGGGCCTGCGGGTCGGTCTGTGCCAGGGCATTGGCGGCCTGGGCGCTGACGATGATCCCGGTGAGGTGGTGGGCCGCGATGTCGTGGAGCTCTCGGGCGATCATGGTGCGCTGCTCCTGGACTGCCTGCTGGGCGACGAGCTCCTGCTCGCGCTCGGCGATCTCGGCGCGTTCGATCAGCGCCTGGATCAGCTGGGCCCGTCCGATCACGATCTCGGCGGTCAGCCAGGCGAGTCCGAAGAGCACGAGGCCCCGGGCGAAGGCCAGCGGGATCTCACCGTACTGGGCGAGCTCTCCGGTGGCGCCGGTCGTCGCGGCCACGATCACGCTGATCACAGCCCAGGGGATGATCCGCCGAGCCGCCGCGTCACGGGGCAGGGATCTCCTGGTGGCATAGGCGGCAAACAGCACTGCGAGCCCAGCGCTGGTATTGCCCTCATCCAGCGCGAAGAGCAGGCAGTCGCTGAGTGTGACCACCGCCAGGATCGTCCCGGGCCATCTCCAGCTGCCCAGCAGCAGGAACGCCTGAACCACCAGCGTTCCGGTGGTCAGGAAGACCGCCGTGCCGGAGTTCAGGAACTCCGGCACGGCGAAGAGCAGCGGGATGATGGCCAGGATGACCAACGAGGGGGTCCACGTCCAGGTGTGCGCGGTGGTCGCGGTCGCCGTGGAATGCTCCATGGGTCTTCTCCTGTCAGCGGTCCGGGCGGCGAGTCTCAGAGGTCCCGGCGGCGCAGCGTCACCCAGGCCACGCTTGCCGCTGCCAGCGCCATCATAGTCAGGATGCCCAGCGCCAGGGCTGAGCCGGCACCCCCGGACGGTCCTGTGGCGGTGGAGACCAGGGCCAGCGGGGTATAGCTGGCCCAGCTGCTGGTGGCCGGGATGACGGCAAGGATCGCACCGAGGGTGACATCGGCGACGGCGGCACCGATGAGCACCAGGAAGGTGGCGCTCTGACTGCGGATGACCATCCCCGCCGACAGGCCGAGCACGCCCAGCGGGATCAGCGCGAGGACCCCGCGGCCGAGCACGTCGGCGATGTCCCACCAGCCTGCCGAGAGCCCTCCAGCCCCGATGGTGCTGGGGGCGACCGCCACCAGCAGTCCCTGCACCAGCGCGTAGCCTATGCCCAGGGTCGCCATGGCCACGGCGGTCGCCGCCGTCTTGGCTCCCAGGATGCGGCCTCGACGGGGTGAGGCGAGCGCGGCGCCGATGATGCCGCCGTAGCGGAAGTCGGAGGTCGCGATCAGTGCGCCGAGGAGCAGCACGGCGACCAGTCCGATGCTGACGGATCCGCTGGAGAGCGAGCCGCCGCCGAGGACGTTCATGGCTGCGAGCTGCTGATCGGCCGTGGAGGTGGCCATCTCGGCCACGCTGTCCTGCAGGTCAGGATCCATATGGCTGATGGCCGGCAGCAGCCACCCGCTGGCGAGCTGGGTGGCGGCCACGCCGAGGATGCCGACGGCGGCGGCGATCTTCGGGGCCTTCGTGGTGGTCATCTTGAGCAGTTCGGCGCGGATCATCGCAGGGTCTCACGATCTGTCGAGGTGGAGCCGGCGGGTGCGCCGGAGGCGTGGTGAATGGGCTGGTCTGAGCCGGCGGAGGTCATGGAGAGGTAGAGCTGTTCGAGATCACTGTGCGCGGTGAGCGCATCGAGTGCTCCGGTGATGAGGCTTCGGCCACGATCGATAATCACGAGGTCGTCGGCGACCAGCGCCACCTCGGTCAGCACGTGGGTGGAGAGGAGCACCGTCCCGCCCTGGGCGGCGAAGGCGCGCAGGTACTGGCGCAGCCAGCGGATGCCTGCCGGGTCCAGCCCGTTCGCCGGCTCGTCCAGCACCAGGATCGAAGGGTCACCGAGCAGCGCGTTGGCCAGCGCAAGGCGCTGGCGCATGCCGAGGGAGTAGCCGCGGACGGGGCGGTCGGCAGCATCGGCCAGGCCGACCTGCTGGAGCACCGGTGAGATGATCCGCTGGCTGGCCCCGATCATGGCGGCCGTGATCCGAAGGTGTTCCCGTGCGGTGCGGTCGGGATGAAGTCCGCCGGCGTCGAGCACGGCGCCGACGCGGTGGGCTGGCGAAGAGAGGTCGGAATAAGCCGTGCCGTCGATGAGGGCGTGTCCGCTCTCTGCGGTGGCCAGCCCGAGCAGGATGCGCATCGTGGTGGTCTTGCCGGCACCGTTGGGGCCGAGCAGGGCCAGCACGCGGCCGGATTCAGCATGGAAGCTGACGTCCGCCACCGCCTGAGTGGAGCCGTAGCTCTTGGCGAGATGAGTGATCTCTATGCTGGGTGATGTGGTGGTCATGGTGGTCAGTGTCCGTCCCGGCGCTGCTGCGCCTGTCCTGGAAGTTCGGTGACTCCAGTCCATCGCAGCGGCCGAGAAAGCACCCCCTCCCAGCGGAGGGACCTTGTCCCCTCCTCAAGGAGGGGATGTGTGGGGATCGGACGGGATCACAGCTCACCGGAATCGCAGTTCAATGGCGTCGCAGAGAGGACCCCGTATGAGCAGGCATCGGATCTACACCATGAGCTTCGCCGCGGTCTATCCGCACTATGTGGCCAAGGCGGAGAAGAAGGGGCGGTCCCAGGCCGAGGTGGACGAGGTCATCGGCTGGCTGACCGGATACTCGGCGCAGCAGCTCCAGACGGTCCTGGACGCCGGCACCGACTGTGAGACGTTCTTCGATCAGGCGCCCGCCATGAACCCCGCACGGTCCCTGATCACCGGGGTCATCTGCGGTGTCCGGGTCGAGGAGATCGAGGAGCCCACCATGCGCGAGATACGCTCTCTGGACAAGCTCATCGATGAGCTCGCCAAGGGCAGGCCGATGGAGAAGGTCCTGCGCAGCTGAGCCTTGCGCAGGACCTTCTGCATCGCACATTCTGACACTTGCCAGGACCGTCATTCCGTCAGGTGCGTAGTCCCGTCAGACTCGTGTCTGTCAGGACCAATCAACACTCAGGTACTGGACCTCGGTGAACTCCTCCATCCCGAAGGCCCCACCCTCGCGGCCTATCCCGGCCTGTTTGACTCCGCCGAACGGAGCACTGGGGTCCGAGACGATCCCGCGATTGACCCCGACCATGCCGGCCTCAAGCCGCTCCGCGATCTTCATCGCGGTCTGCAGCTTCCCGGCGTAGACGTAGGAGGAGAGCCCGACCTCGGGTGCGTTGGCGAGTTCGATCATCGCGTCCAGGTCGGTCCATGCGACCACGGGGGCCACCGGGCCGAAGATCTCTTCCCTGAGGATCTCGGCGTCCGTGGGCACCCCTGTCAGCAGCGTGGGCGCGAGGAAGGCCGGGTTCGCGTCGTCGGGCAGTAGCGCCTGGGCGGCAATGACAGCTCCCTGCTCCTGGGCGCGCTGCACCAGACCCCGGATCTCCGCAGCCGCCTTCTGCGTGATCACCGGACCGATGTCGGCACCCTGGGCGGGATCTCCGACGCGCAGGGCCGCGATCCTGGCGCCGAACTTCTCGGTGAACTCGCCGAGGACGTCCTGATGCACGTAGAAGCGGTTGGCTGCAGTGCAGGCCTGTCCCCCGTTGCGGAACTTCGCCAGCATGGCTCCTTCCACGGCGGCATCGATGTCAGCTCCCGCGGTGACGATGAACGGTGCGTTGCCGCCGAGCTCCATGGAGGTGTTGACCACCCGCTCGGCGCACTGGGCGAGCAGCTTCCGGCCGACACCGGTGGACCCGGTGAAGGAGAGTTTGCGGACCCGGTCATCGGCCAACCATGCGGAGACCACGGTGCTGGCGCTGCTGGAGGCGGCCACCTGCACCACGCCTTCGGGCACTCCTGCCTCGGTGAGGATCTCGGCGATGGCGGAGGCCGTCAGCGGGGTCTCGCTGGCGGGCTTCAGCAGCACCGAGCATCCCGCCGCCAGGGCCGGTCCGATCTTGCGGGTCGCCATGGCCGCCGGGAAGTTCCAGGGCGTGATCAGCACTGCCACTCCGACAGGGTGCCGGGTGACCACATTGCGCACTCCCCCGGACGGGGCCTCTGTGTACCCCCCGGGGGTGCGTACGGCTTCCTCGGCGTACCAGCGGAAGAACTCACTGGCATAGCTCACCTCGGCGGCCGCATCGGCCCGAGACTTGCCGTTCTCCGCCACGATCAGGTCTCGCAGCCGCTCGGCATTGGCGCGCATGCCCAGGAAGGCAGCAGTGAGCACCTCTGAGCGGTGCCGCGGCGTGGTGGCGCGCCAGGCTTCGAAGCCTGCCTGCGCAGCGTCGACCAGAGCTGCGGCCTCCGCAGCGGAGTGATCGTGGACGCGACCGACCGTCTCGCCGGTGGCAGGGTTCAACACGGCGAGGGTGCCGTTCTGGGTGTGCTCGATGGTCATGAGGTGGGCTCCAGGAAGATCGGTGCGAAGAAGTCGGCCAGGGCGGAGGGGTCGGTGAGCGGCAGCACGTGGGCCACGTACTGGTCAGGACGCACGACGACGACGCAGCCCGCCCGGCTGATGCCACGCTCGTCGAAGATGTCCCGTTCGGGGTGGGTGCCGAAGACACGGTCCCTGGCGGTGAGGCCGAAGGGCCCGACCACCGGCAGGAAGGCGCGCGGGGCGTCCGTGACCTCCAGCGCGGGATGCCGCTGCTGATAGATGACCTTGATGTCGAAGAGCGCGTCCTCATCCTCTCCGGCCGGGGTGAAGCGGCGCACCGGGGAGCGGGGATCGGCGTGCAGCCAGTGCGCCCAGTCCTTCAGCGCGGAGTCCTCTCCCGCGGTCGGAGCATCTGCGAAGGCGTAGAGCCGCCAGCGTCCGTCGGCCGTGGCCAGGTGACCCAGGTGCAGCGGGTTGCCGTCGCTGACCCGGCAGACCAGCTCCGATTTGAACCGCTTGCCCACGGTGAATCCGCTGGCGAGGTCCTGGTGCGTGTCGGCTCCGGTGATGATCGAGGGGCTGTACTGGGTCATGAACCCGGCGGGGAACTCGATGGTCTTGACGTAGAAGTCCTCCAGCGTGGAGGGGTCCTCCATCTCCTCGGGCTTCTGCGCCATCAGAGTGGACCATTCCTTGTCGAAGTCGATCAGGTTCTGCGCGATCACCTGACGCTCCCCGGAGTAGGTGCGCAGCAGCGCGCCGGGGCTGCGCCCTTGGAGCACCTGACCCAGCTTCCAGCCCAGGTTGAAGCCGTCCTGCATGGACACGTTCATGCCCTGCCCGGCCTTCGCGCTGTGCGTGTGGCAGGCATCTCCGGCGATGAACACCCGGGGGTCGCGTTCGCCGGTCAGCTCCTCGGGGACGTCGTCGAACTTGTCCGTCACCCGGTGTCCGACCTCGTAGACGCTGTGCCAGGCCACGTGCTTCACGTCCACGGTGAACGGGGCCATGATCGTGTTCGCCTTCTCGATGATCGTCTCGATCGTGGTCTGGCGGACCTGCTCGCCGTGGCCCGGCTGAACCTCGCCGAGGTCCACGTACATTCGAAACAGGTGGCCTCCCTCGCGGGGGATCAACAGGATGCTGCCTCCGGAGTGGGACTGGATGGCGCATTTGCGGCGGATGTCGGGAAAGTCGGTGACTGCCAGCACGTCCATGACGCCCCAGGCATGATTGGCCCGGTCTCCGGTGAGGCTGCGACCGATGGACGTGCGCACGCCGCTGCGGGCACCGTCGGCGCCGAGCACGTATTTCGCCCAGACGGTGCGTTCGGCTCCGGCCTCCGCTCCGGCGGCGCGGCGCAGGGTGACCTCGACGGGGTGCTCGCCCTCTTCATGGACGGTCAGGCCGAGGAATTCCCAGCCGTAGTCGGGGGCCATCCGCGAGGGCGAATTGGCCATGGACTCTCCGAAATAGTCCAGCACCCGGGCCTGGTTGACGATCAGGTGCGGGAACTCGCTGATTCCCTCGGGATCATCGTCAGGCCGGGCGGTGCGGGTGATGTTCTCCGGCGCCTCGGGGTCCGGCTTCCAGAACGCCATCTCGGTGATGTGGTAGGCCTCGTTGGAGATCTCGTCGGCGAAGCCGAAGGCTTGGAAGGTCTCCACGCTGCGGGCCTGGATCCCGTCGGCCTGACCGACCTCGAGGCGTCCGTCGCGCTTCTCGATGATGCGGGTGTGCACCTGCGGGAACTGCGCGAGCTGGGCGGCGGCGATCATCCCGGCGGGTCCGGTGCCGACGATGAGCACGTCCATGTGCTCGGGCAGCTGCTCGGGCCGATCGAGTCCGATCCCTGCCGGGGCCTGGACCCGCGGGTTCTGCGAGACGTAGCCGTGGTGATGGAACTGCATGTCTGACTCCTCAGTGAGCGGAAGGTGGGATGAAGTCCGCGGCGAGATTCTCCGAACCGCGCGCCACCAGCGCGACATCCGCGCCCACGAGGACCCACGCCGCTCCGGCGTCGAGGTAGTCGTGGGCGGCGCTCGGATCGAAGGCATTGACCCCGGCCGTCTTGCCGGCGGCCCGTGCCGCGGCGAAGGTGCGCTTGACGGCGGCGACGACGTCGGGGTGGGTCTGCTGACCCAGCAGCCCCATGGAGGCGGAGAGGTCACTGGGTCCGGCGAAGATGCCGTCGATGCCCTCGACGGCGGCGATGACCTCCGCGTTCTCCACACCTTCGATCGTCTCGAGCTGGACGAAGACGCTCACGTGCGCAGCGCCTTCCCCCAGGTAGTTCTGCACCCGGTTCCAGCGTCCGGACCGGGCCAGGGCGTTGCCGATGCCTCGAATGCCGCGCGGCGGGTACTGCGTCGCCGCGGCCACATCGCGCGCCTGCTCCGGCGTGGAGATCATCGGCACCAGCAGATTCTGCACGCCCAGGTCCAGGACCTGTTTGATGATCACCGGATCGGCGGAGGGCACCCGGACGATCGGTGTCACCGGATACCCGGAGAGCGCGTGCAGCTGGGCCAGCACGGATTCCAAGGTGTTCGGCGCATGCTCCATGTCGATGAGCACGACGTCGAGCCCGGATCCCGCCATGATCTCTGCCATCACCGGGGAGCCTGAGCAGACCCAGCCCCCGACGAGCGCTCGGTCCGCGGTCGCGAGGTCCTCGCGCAGCGTGGGCTTCAGTTGAAACGGCATGTCAGGGTTCCCAGTTCTCCGTAGTCGCAGGTCACGGTGTCGCCCTGTTCGACCCACATGGGGCGGGTGAAGGATCCGGCGAGGATCAGTTCTCCTGCCTGCAGGCCGTCTCCGTGTTCGGCGAGCTTATTGGCCAGCCAGACCACTCCCATGGCGGGGTGGTTGAGCACTGCGGCGGCCACCCCGGATTCCTCGATGGTCTCGTTGCGGTAGAGCAGCGCCGAGATCCAGCGCAGGTCCACCGCATCCGGGGCCACGGGGTTGCCTCCGTAGACCATCGCGCCCATCGCGGCGTTGTCGCTGATCGTGTCCACGATCGTGCGTCCGGCCATCTCGATCCTGCTGGAGAGGATCTCCAGGGCCGGCACCACGTAGTCGGTGGCGTCCAGCACGTCGAAGACGGTGATCCCTGGCCCGGAGAGCGGCTTGCCCAGTTTGAAGGCGAGCTCCACCTCGATCCGCACGTTGGAGAAGCGGGAGTGTTCGATCACCGAGCCGTTCTCGTAGACCATGTCGTCGAAGATGGCGCCGTAGTCGGGTTCGGTGATCCCGGTGGCCACCTGCATGACCTTCGAGGTGAGTCCGATCTTCCGGCCCACCAGTCGTCGTCCGGAGGCGACGGCGCGGCGTCGCCATTCGTTCTGCACCGCGTAGGAGTCCTCGATGGTCATCTCCGGGTGCCGGGCGGTCAGCAGCGGGATCGTGCTGCGCTGTGACTCGGCGACGGCGAGCTCATCGGCGATCGCGGTGATCTGGTTCTTCTCAAGCATGGTGTGTCTCCCGACGGCTCAGAGCTGGTGACCCAGCTTGTATTCGCCCTGTTTCCAGGAGGGCATGGACTCCTCGTCGTCCTTGCGGGTGTAGGAGAACCCGTCGGCGCCGATGGTGACATCCATCTCGGAGGCATCGGTGCGCTCCGCGGCGGGGACGGGACGTCCGTGGAGGTCCAGCACCGTGGAGGCCTCCGTATACCAGGACGGGACCACCGGGTTGCCCCACCAGTCGCGGCGCTGGTTGTCATGCACGTCCCAGGTCACCACGGGGTTGTCGGGATCTCCGGTGTAGTAGTCCTGGGTGTAGATCTCGATGCGGTGCCCATCGGGGTCACGGATGTAGAGGTAGAAGGCGTTGGAGACGCCGTGGCGTCCGGGGCCGCGCTCGATATGATCCGAGAGACGCAGCGCCCCGAGCTTGTCGCAGATGGCCAGCACGTTGTGCTTCTCGTGAGTGGCGAACGCGACGTGGTGCATGCGTGGTCCCGCACCTCCGGTCATGGCGGTGTCGTGGACGGTGGGCTTGCGTCTCATCCACGCCGCGTAGGTGGTGCCATGCTCGTCCTGGATGTCTTCGGTGACTCGGAACCCGAGGTCCTCCATGTACGCCACAGCCTTGGGCACATCGGGGGTGACCTGGTTGAAGTGGTCCAGGCGGACCAGTGCGCCGGGGGTGTAGAGGTCATAGCGCCAGGCGAGCCGTTCCACGTGTTCGACCTCGTGGAAGAACTCGTAGGGGAAGCCCAGCGGATCCTGGACCCGCACGGAATCCCCGATGCCTCGGGTGAAGCCCTCTCTTTGGCGGATGACCTCGCAGCCGAGCTCGGCGTAGAAGGCCTCAGCCTTGTCCAGGTCCTCGGGGGCTCGCACGCGGTAGGAGAAGGCGGCGACGGCGGCCTGCTCGCCGCGGCGCAGCACCAGGTTGTGGTGGATGAACTCCTCCATGGACCGGAGGTAGATCGCATCCTCATCCTCGGCCGTGACGGTGAGGTCCAGGACGTCGACGTAGAAGTCCCGCGACCGCTGGAGATCGGTGACGATGAGCTCCATGTAGGCGCAGCGCAGGATGTCGGGTGCGGGGACGGAGGGAGTCGGGACTCGAGGGAAGGAGGTGTCTGTCATCTGAAGCGTCCTTGCTTGATGGTGAAAACGTGAGGGTGGAGGAGGGTGGTCAGTCGGCCTTGCCGAAGACGGGGTTGTGGACTTCACCGAGGTTGATGTGCACGGCCTGCTGGTCGGTGTAGAAGTCCAGCGAGCGGTAGCCGCCCTCGTGCCCGAGACCGGAGGCTTTGACCCCGCCAAAGGGGGTGCGCAGGTCGCGCACGTTGTTGGAGTTCAGCCACACCATTCCGGCCTGCACCGACTGGGCGAAGTTGTGCGAACGCTTGAGGTCGTTGGTCCAGATATAGGCGGCGAGCCCGTACTTGGTGTTATTGGCGAGCTCGAGGGCCTCCTCCTCGGAGTCGAAGGGCGTGATGGCGACCACCGGGCCGAAGATCTCCTCCTGGAAGATCCGTGCGTCGCTGGGCACATCGGCGAAGACAGTGGGAGCCACGAAGTTTCCTGTCGGGAATCCCTCTGGGCGTCCGCCGCCTGCTACGAGTCGGGCCTCGCCCTTGCCGATCTCGATATAGCTCATGACCTTCTCAAAGTGCTCCGGGTGTACCAGCGCACCGACCTCGGTCTCACGCTCATGCGGGAAGCCGATCTTGACCCGCTTGGCCTGGGCGGCATAGCGCTCGACGAACTCGTCATAGATGCTGCGCTCGACCAGGATCCGGCTGCCCGCGGTGCAGCGCTCGCCGTTGAGGGAGAAGACTCCGAAGACGGTGGCGTTGATGGCGGCTTCAAGGTCGGCGTCGGCGAAGACGACGGCGGGCGACTTCCCGCCCAGCTCCATGGAGAGCCCCTTCAGCGCGGGTGCGGCATTGGCGAAGATGGTCTGCCCGGTGCTGGATTCTCCCGTGAAGGAGATCAGTGGCACGTCCGGGTGCTTCACCAGCGCATCGCCGGCCTGCTCCCCCAGCCCGTTGACCAGGTTGAACACTCCAGTGGGCAGTCCCGCTTCGGCGAAGATGCCGGCCCACAGGCTGGCCGAGAGCGGAGTGAACTCGGCGGGCTTGAGCACCACGGAGTTGCCCGCCGCCAGCGCGGGGGCGAGCTTCCAGCTCTCCAGCATGAACGGCGTGTTCCAGGGGGTGATCAGTCCAGCGACGCCGATGGGCTTGCGGCTGACGTAGTTGACCTGCCGTCCGGGGACCTTGTAGACGTCGTCGGCCTGGGCCACGATCAGGTCGGCGAAGAAGCGGAAGTTCTCGGCGGCGCGGCGCGCCTGACCCAGCGCCTGAGTGATCGGAAGGCCCGAGTCGAAGGACTCCAATTCGGCGAGGCGGTCTCCGCGGCCCTCGACCAGGTCCGCGATCCGGTGCAGCACCCGGGAACGCTCGCGCGGGAGCATCTCGCGCCAGGGCCCGGTCTCGAAGGCCCGTCGGGCCGCGGCGACGGCGAGGTCCACATCCGCCTTGGTGCCGGCGGCGGCGTGGATATAGGTCTCGTTGGTGACCGGGTTGAGCACCTCGAAGGTGCCGCCCTCGGCCGAGTCCACGGACTCGCCGTCGATGTAGTGCTGGATCCGTTCGGGCAGATCAGCCGGGACGGGGGTCTGATAGTCGTTCATCGGATGTGTTCTCCTTCTGGCGCTCGGGCGCTGGGCTCAATGGGTGCTCGTGGCAGGTCAGCGGGCGGTCGTGGCAGTGTGCCGGCCCTGTTCGCGATAGGCCTCCACGGTGCGCCACTTGTGCTGGCGGACTGCCATCTCGATGTCCAGGGGGTCGGCATCTTCACGGATCAGCCGCAGGATCTCGTCGTGCTCCTGCACCGAGCGTGGCGCGCGCTCGGGCACGAAGCTGAAGGTGGAGCTGCGCAGCCCGGCCATCCGGTTCCATCCGCGATCGGCAAGTTCCGCGATGTGCGGGTTGGGGCAGCGGTGGAAGAGCGCGCGGTGGAACTTCTCGTTCAGCGAGGTGAACACCACCGGGTCGAAGTTCTCGAGCATGGCGCGCATGGAATCGTTGATCGACTGTGCCCGGTCGATGTCCTCCTGGGACATCTGCGGCAGGGCCAGTGCGGTGGCTGCACCTTCGAGGACCCCGAGGGTCTGCATGGTGTCGATGTACTCAGCGCTGTTGACCATGGCGACCCGGGCCCCGACATTGCGCTCAAACTCCACCAGGCCCTCGGCCTCGAGCCGACGCACGGCCTCCCGCACGGGAACCACGCTGATCCCGAGCTCCTTGGCGATCGCGCCGAGCACCAGCCGGTATCCGGGGTTGAACTCACGGCCGATGATGCGCTCCCGGACCCAGTCATAGGTCAGCTCGGACTTGCTGATGCGTTCATCGATCCGGATCACGGCCCCTCCCCATCGGTGGCGGGAGCCTCTACCTGAGTCTGCCCCGCCGCCTCGCGGTGGCCCTGGGCCGCGTCGTAGCGAGCGCGCCAGGTGGAGTTCATGGGGAAGAGCCCGTCCACGGGGTGCCCGGCCTTGACCTGGTCCGCGATCCAGCCGTCCTCGGTCTCCTTGGTCAGCGCCGCATCTGCCACATCCTCGGCGATGCCGGGAGGCAGGACGATGACCCCGTCGTCGTCACCCACGATGATGTCTCCTGGCTGCACTGTGGCTCCGCCGCAGGCGATGGTGAGATCGGCGTCCCAGGGCACGTGCTTGCGGCCGAGCACAGCCGGGTGGGCGCCCTGACTGAAGACCGGCAGTGCGATATCGGCCACGGTGGCGTAGTCCCGGACTCCCCCGTCGGTCACGACGCCGGCCGCTCCGCGCTGCAGGGCGCGCAGCGCAAGGATGTCGCCGAGGGTGCCGGAGCCACGCTCTCCGCGTGCCTCGATCACGATCACCTCGCCCTCGTCCACGGAGTCGAAGACCCGCTTCTGTGCGTTGAAGCCGCCGCCGTGAGAGGCGAAGAGGTCTTCGCGGTTCGGCACGAAACGCAGGGTGCGGGCGGTGCCGATGAGCTTGGTTCCGCTGCGGGTGGGGCGCACGCCGTCGATGGTCACGTTGTTGAAGCCTCGCTTGCGCATCTCCTGGGACAGGCCGGCCACCGGAGCCTCGAGCAGCTTCGCGCGCAGCTGTTGGTCCAGCATGGAGGCAGGCGCCTGTGGGAGTCCCGCAGATGCACGTGAGCCCCAGGCCTCTTCACGCTGGGTGTCATTGACCTGGGGCAGGCTGCCCAGGGCAGGATCGAAGCCCGCGCGGCCCTCGGTGACCGTGCTGATCAGCCGACCGCTGGTGAGCTCGCCGGCATCCACCTGGACCTCGACGATGTCGCCGGGCTCTGCGACAGAGGCTCCCGCCGGGGTGCCGGTCAGGATGACGTCCCCCGCCTCCAGGGTCAGGTGCTGGGAGATGTCGGCGAGGAGCTGGCGCAGCGGGAAGATCATGGCGTCGGTGGTGTCGTCCTGGACCAGCTGCCCGTTCTTCCAGGTGCGCAGGCGCAGCGAGTCCGGGTTCACCTCGGCCGCGGGGATCAGGGACGGGCCCAGCGGGGTGTAGCCGTCGCGGCCCTTGTTGCGGACGTTGGATCCCTTGTCTGCGGCTCGCAGGTCATAGAGGCCCCAGTCGTTGGCGGCGGTGACCGCGCTGACATGGGACCACGCGTCCTGCGTGCGGATATGGCGGCCGGCGGTGCCGATCACCAGGGCGATCTCACCCTCGAAGGCCAGCAGCTCGGTGCCGGCGGGACGCACCACGGTCTCCCCGGAGGCGGCGATGGAGCTGGTCGGTTTGAAGAAGTACGAGGGTGCCTCCGGCCGGCGGCCCCGCTCGGCCGCGCGGGACTCGTAGCTGATGTGGACAGCGATGATCTTGCCGGGTGTGCCCAGGGTATGCGCGGTCATAGGTCTCCTCGACGAGCCGGTCCGGATCGCTCCGGCGGGATGATATTCCAGATCGTATACGCTATGTGATCTGTCGCACAACCCCTGCTGGGGATTCTGTGCACCGCTCCTGAGTGGGCCCACTTCTGCGCAGACGCGAGAAGAAGGGTGCAGCCGTTGGAGACATCCCCCAGCTGCACCCCTCTGCCCGTCAGGAGTCGGGGATCAACCGATGTTCGCCTCTCGGACACCGCGGTAGATCTCGGGTCGTGAGCGCTTGAGGTGGTGCCCCCAGAGCAGACCGACCAGGCCAGAGCCGATGATCACCCCGGGCAGCAGGATCACCAGAACGGAGAACCCTTCCGCATCGATCATGACGTCGAAGTTGAACATGATCAGAAGGGCGATGATGCCGAGTCCGATCGCTGCGAGCAGCGGGGCAATGGTCCGCGCGAAGAGCGGGTGGCGCTCGGGATCTCGGTTGAAGTAGCGCAGCGCCGCCACGGAGGTGATGCACAGCAGCAGCACCAGACCGAATCCTGCGGCGTTGGTCAGCCACGGAAACATCGTCAGCACGGGGAAGAGCGGACCCAGTTCTGAGCCGGCCCCTGCTATGGCGAAGATGATGATCATCACGAGTCCGAGCCCGCTCTGGGTGAGCGAGCCGGCCACCGGAGCGCCGCTGAGCCTCCCTGTGCGTCCAAGCACTGCGGGCAGCACCCGTGCCCGCCCCATGGAGAAGAAGTATCGAGCCGCAGCGTTGTGGAACGCCACCAGCGCCGCCATGATGCTGGTCAGGAAGAGCACTGCCGCGAGGTTGACCAGCAGGGCCGGCAGCTTCCCGTCCAGGAAGACGAAGACGAGATCAGGGCCCCATTCCTGGGCCTGCGCGACGATCTGGGAGGGGCCGAGGCCAGCTGCCAGCGCCCAGGAGGAGGCGGCGTAGAACACCGAGATGATGGCGACCGCGATATAGGTGGCTCGCGCCACGGAACGCTCGGGATTCTTCGCCTCCTCCGAGTAGATCGCGCCGGACTCGAACCCCATGAAGGCGGCCATGCCGAAGGCCAGCAGCGCACCGAGGCTGCCGTTCAACCAGTTCTCCGGCATCAGCGTCTCGGCGGTGACGCCTTCGGGAGCAACGGAGAGGGAAAGCAGGCTGACCACGATCACGACGAGGAACTCCAGCAGCACGATGACCGCGAGGAGCTTCGCCGAGAGATCGATCCGATTGACCCCGAGCACTGCCACCAGCAGCCAGCCGACCAGCGCGCAGATCCACCAGGCGAGGGTGACCCCGAAGAGGTCATGGATGATCGAGGACGCAGTGAAGCCAAAGACACCATAGATGCCGATCTGCATCGCGTTATAGGTCACCAGCGCCAGAAAGGAGGTGCCGATCCCCGGTCGAACTCCCAGCCCCGCGGAGACGTAGGCGTAGAAGGCGCCCGCGTTCTGCACGTAGGTGCTCATCCTTCCGTACCCGACGGCGAAGAGCCCGAGGATCACGCCCAGCAGCAGGTAGCCCACGGGCACCCCGGTCTGCCCGGTGATGGCGAAGCTGGTGGTGGCGCCTCCTGCCAGCACGGTCAGCGGCGCGGAGGCGGCGATGATCAGGAACACCAGGGCAGGGACTCCCAGGGTGCGTCGGGCCAGTGCGGTCTCCTCGGCTGTGGGCGGTCGTGCCGGCGCGGCGGATTCAGCCATGTCTGTTCTCCTCATCTGGTGAACTCTCCGGAATCTGGGTGACGTCGTCGCCACCTGTTGTCGAGAAGTATCCCGAGCAGAGGACGGAGGAGTCTTGCATCACGGTGCACCTGAGTTGTCCATTCCGGCGGGCTCCGGCTCCACCGTCCCGCGGGATGATGCTTTACAAGCCCTGTGAGGGGTGTCACACTCAGCAAGCACGAAGGTTTACATACCCGAAATGCCCCTGCCATCGATATTGAGCGCTTGCTCAATATCATGGAGGGAACTCACTTGCAGGAGGGACTATGCACACCAGCCACCGTTTCGGCCCTGCCCCCGACCGCGCCCGTCCCGCGGTGAACCTGGCCACCTGGCGCGAAGCCATCGCGGCCGCCGTCGTGCCCCTGGAGATCCGAGAGAAGCCGGGAGTCCCCTTCCAGGGCCACCTGCGTCACACCGCCTTCGACGGCGTGGGCCTCTTCGAGCTGGCCACCACGGCCCACACCGTCCGGCGCACCCCGGAGCTGATCTCGCGTGAGGATTCACGGTTCTACAAGCTCAGTCTTCAGCTCTCCGGGCACGCAGTGCTGGAACAGGACGGCCGCCGCGCGGTGCTGGGCCCCGGGGATCTTGCCATCTACGACACCCACCGCCCGTATTCGCTGCACTTCCCCGAATCCAGCCGCACCATGGTCATGGTCATCCCACAGGAGCCGGTGGACCTCACCCCGGAACAGATCTCCCGGGTGACCGCGATCTGCTTCTCCCGCGAACATGGATTCGGCCGACTCATCAATCCATTCTTCGTGGAGCTCTGCAACAGCATCGAACAGCTGCCCGACGCCTACGGCAGTCGGCTGGTGCATTCCGCCCTTGACCTGATGGTCACGATGCTCGCCCACGAGCTCGATGCACACCGCGAGGGGCCCAGCTCTCCCACCCGGGGGCTGGAGCGCGAGGTCCGCGAGTACATCTTGGACCATCTCGCCGATGACACGCTGACCCCCGCCTCCATCGCGGCTGCCCACTTCGTCTCGGTCCGGTACCTCTACACGATCTTCTCCGAGGAGAGCCAGACGATCTCCGCCTGGATCCGGGCCCGCAGACTTGAGCATATTCGCCGCGATCTCCTCGACCCGGTCTATGCTCAGCGTCCGGTCTCCTGGGTCGCCGGACGGTGGGGGCTCCATGATGCGGCTCATTTCTCCCGGGTGTTCAGGGCCGAGTACGGCGAGTCACCCAGCGCCTACCGGCGACAGCGACTGCGCCACGACGCGCTCGCCCCAGCGTCCTAGGAGGCAGTCAGCGGGCTCGCCCCAGCACAGCCTCCCGACCGCCTCAGCGCGCCCGGTGACCACGGACGGCCTCTGGTGGGGAAGAATCAAGACCATGCCGAAGAAGATCGACCGCGAAGCCCGCCGAGCGCAGATCGTGCGGACCTATCTGAAGATCGCTGCGCGCGACGGGCTCGAGAGCACCACCTCGCGTGCCGTGGCGAACGAACTGGGCGTCTCCACCGGATCGCTCTGGCACTACTTCGCCGGCTTCGATGATGTGGTCTTCCGGGCATTCCAGCTGATCTTCGATCGCACCAACGACCGCATCGCCAAGGGCGTGGCAGAGCATACGGGGCTGTGCGCCCTGTGGGAGATGCTCGAGGAGATCCTCCCCGTGGGGCCGGAGACCGAGCGCGAGGCCTTCGTCGTCGTCAACTTCTGGGGCCGCGCGACGTCCAAACCCGACATGGCGCAGTTTCAGACCGAGGTCACCGCGCAATGGCGACGGCAGATCCTCGCACACCTGCAGGAGGCGGTGGACGCCGGTGAACTCACCCCGGCCGCCCCCGCGGCGGGACTTGCGGATATCGTGATGGTGCTGATCACCGGTTTCCAGGTGGAATGCGCGCTGCAGACCACCCTGGCCTCAGCGCAGAGGCAGTGGGAGACCATCCACCACTGCCTCTCCGCCTGGCTCACCGAGACCGGGACCGGCGCCATCGCACAGGCCTCCACGAGCAGCCCCCGCTGGGCGGATCGCTAGCCTGCGCTCAGCGCCACCCCGCTCCGCTCAGTGACAGGAGCAGCCGCCAGCCTCCGCCGACCCATCGGCAGCGGTTCCTGAGCCCGTCGCACAGTGCCCGGGAGTCTCGGGCGGGACGTCGAGCGTGGGATTGCGGTCGAAGAACCCATCCGGGGTCAGCTTGAACCCGGCGTAGTCCACCGGCATGATCGGCCAATCCTCCGTGCGGGGGAAGTGGGTGAGCCCGAAGGTGTGCCACAGCACCACGTCCTCCCCTTCGAGCGAGCGATCCTGGGTGATGAACGCGGGAAGCCCTCCGGAACCCGGGTTGAGGTTCACCTGATCCCCGGCCGGAAAGCGCTCGTCCCGGTCGTACTGGGTCACCCACAAGTGGTGTCCGGCGAAGGCTGCGCGCCTGCGGATGGAGGAGTCCTCGGCCGCGAGCAGCGTGGGGCTCTCCTCAGGATGCAGCACATAGGAGGTCGGGGCGCCCATCCGGTTTGTCCGTTCGGCGCTGCTGACCCGCCACACCCTGCCCACGGACCCCTTGGCGTCGCGGACGGCACGCTGCTCGCTGGTGAGCCGGGTGATGTCGCGGGTGAAGGCGTTGCCCCAGGGGTTCTCAGCGCTGGACGGCACGCGCGCGGCGTCGATCTCGTCCACCGAGTTTCGGGTCCCGTCCACGCTCATGTCCAGCCGTGCGCAGAACAGGTGCTGGTGCACCGGTGCACCCAGTCCGGGGGCGATATGCGTCGCGTAGGGGTAGTCAGCCGAAGGCATCCCGGAGGTGAACACGATGCCGGTGGCCTTGGACTCGAGCTCGATCTTCCCGTCCAGGTAGAGGTACCAGTAGAAGCCGTAGTCGTAGTTGCCCACGGTGACGAAGAAGGAGATCACCAGGCGGCGCTGGCGGCGGACTTCCCGGGTGCCGGAGAAGTCATCGCTGTGCTTCCACAGCACCCCGAAGTCCTCCTCATGGATGCAGATCGCGTTCTTCAGCGTCTGCGGCTGACCGAGGTCATCGACGACGACGGCGTCCACGTAGGTGATCTCGCCCTTGCAGTCACAGCCGAGTTCCAGGGCGTTGGCGAGCCGGCCGAACTGGTACTCCCCGACGTCGAAGTAGTTCTGCCAGGCGTGGGAGGGGGTGGGGTCGCCGTAGTTGACCACCATCTCGGCGATGGAGCCGCGGTAGAGGATCGGCCGGTCCTCCCCCTGGTCCCGGAAGCTCAGCTGATGCAGCGTGAGTCCCTCACGACCGTTGAATCCCACCCGGACCTTCCAGTTCTCCCAGGCCAGCACGCCGTCTTCCAGGGAGAAGCTGACTCCCTCGGGCTGGGTGATGGAGATCGGCTTCAGGCTCGTGCGGTACTCACCGCGCACCGCAGGATCCAGATAGTCTCCGGACTCCTCCGGGACATCCATGACCTCGGTCTCGATGACGCGCAGCACCTTTTTGTTCGTCAGATCCACATGGGCGACGACGCCGTCGATCGGGTGCGCCCAGACAGAATCCGTCGGGTAGTCCTGACGGAAGGCCAAGGCACGCACCACCCGCACGCCCACTTCATCCTCATAGCCGAAGACCCCGGCTGAGAGTCCGACGACGATGACCTTGTCCAGATCGGTGACACCGCGCTTCGCGATGGCGTCCACCCAGCGCTGATCGGATTTCACGATCGGGTCCGCCCCGGCGAGGTCCTCGTCGAAGCTCGGGGCGGTGCCCTCGGCGACGGCATCGACGTCGCGGCGCTCCACGATGCTGCGCTGATCGAGGTCGACCACCAGGTCTGTCAGGGTCAGCGTAGAGAGGTCGGTGAGCAGCAGTGAGACCTCGCGCGGCAGCCGATCCTTCGGGGACCAGTCGAGAACCGCCTGCTTCTCGGGTTCCCGGAGTGTCACATAGGAGACGCGGGTCGCCTCGGTCATGAGCCCTTCACTCTCGAGCACGCCGCGCATGGACTCGATCTCTTCCACAGAGAGTGGGGTGAGGGGGTGTCGGGGCTGCGGGGTTGACGTCTTGTCAGCCATGGTGGTCCTCCTTATAGTTGAGCGCACGCTCAAGAATAAATATGACACATTTCACACGTATTTCGGAAGGGTCTCATGGACGTGATGCTGCGTATCCGGCGTACAGCCGCCGTGGGCGCGGCCACCTCTGGGATCCTCCATCTGCTGATGCTGGGACACGGAGGTCATCTGGGGTGGAGCCTGCTCATGGCGGCCATGGCCATCGTCTGCCTCCCCTGCGCCGGTCATCTCTGGCGCATGGCGAGCGTGCGCTCCTGGGCGCTGATCGGCGTGATGAACTCCGGCATGCTGGCAGTGCATCTGGGGATGCTCACCGCGGCAGACTCTGCGCAGCTCGCTCCGGCGGGAGGACTCACCAGCGCTGCGGGCAGGGTCCTCGCGGAGGGTGTCGCGATTCCGGCACACAGCCATGGGGACTCCGTCATCAGCCTCGCGGGTCTGCACCCTGTGCTGCTTCCGCTCGCGACCGCGGTGGCTGCGCTGGAGATCGTGTTGGCGGGTCTCGGCTGGTATCTGCTGCGCCGAGCAGACCGCACAGTCCCCCAGCGCTAGCTGGACCAGAGCTCGCGCGGGAACGCGTCGATCAGGGGCGCAGGATCGTACTGCGGGAGTGGCTCCCCTCCCCAGCTCAGTGCGGTTCTGACATCCGGGGCCGGCGTGAAGCTGCGGCGTCCGGTTCCGCGGTAGTAGTCCTCATATTTGAAGAGTGTCTCCGTGCGTGGGAGCACCAGCCGTGCCGGGATGCCGAAGCTCTCCGCCACGATGATGCCGTGAAGTGAGGAACCGACGATGAGGCTGCTGGCCGCGATGCCTCCGATGACGTCCCACAGGTCACCGCGAGGGTCCAGTGTTGGGGCGGACATCCGGTCGCGGACTTCCCTGAAGTCGTGGAAGTTCGGGACTATCCGGTGCGGACGCAGTCGGTGTCCTGCAGCAAGTTGCTCGCGGTCCCACAGATGCCCCACCAGGATGCCGGGATCCCCGAAGAGACTCGGGGCGTCGATCCCGCGGCCGCGCAGAAAGTCGCGGGTCAATGGGCCGCGGACCGCCCTGACGTCGAGAGACGTGAACTTGTGCCGCCGGTCGCTGATCTTGCCGTTGCGCCCGGTGCCCCAGAGCGTGTCCCCATTACGGCAGAAGTGCAGGATGGACCCGACCGTGGCCAGCCGAGCCTGTGGTCTCTTGTCCTGTGCCGGGCTCGCCTGATCAGCCTGCCCCTGTTCGTCGGTGTCGATCCCGGAGCGGCGGAGAAGTTCGTGACTGATCACCGGTCCCAGCAGGTCCCCGAAATTGTTGAGCGGACGCTTGGGGGCGAAGCGCTCGCCGAGTCGCCCCTTCACAGCTGGGCGCTCGGGGTTCCAGTGCAGAAGCTCTACGGTCACGTGATGTCACTTCCAGTTCGGGGAGAAGACTCGAGACTGCTGCGCACCTGTTCCTGCCAGCGCGTCGAGCAGCGCGGAAGTGCGCAGCACCGTGGCGAACTCTCCGTTCAGGTTCGTCGCGGTGATCTTCGCGAGCATGGCCGCGGAGACCGTCTCACCCTCAGGTGTGGCGCGGTCGAAGGTGTGGGTGGCATCGATGGCGAAATATGTCTCATAGCCGAGATTCCCGGCCATCCGAGCAGTGGTCTCACAGCAGTGGTTCGTCGTGATCCCGCAGATCACGACCTGTTCGATGCCCTCCGAACGAAGCCAGTGATCAAGGTCCGGAGTGCCGTAGAAGCTTGAGTTGACGCTCTTGTGCACCAGGAGGTCTGGGCTGCCGGAGACGACGTCCTTGAACTCGTGGCCGGGAGAACCTGCCGCGAGCGGCGAGTCGGGGTGCTCTGAGTCGTGCTGGATGAAGACCACGGGCCACTGTCGGTCTCGCCAGTGCGCCAGCAGCGTCGAGATGTTGCGCTCGCAGTCCGGATTGTCACGTGGTCCCCAGAACTGCGCGTCATCGAATCCGCGCTGCACGTCAATGACGATGAGCGCTGGCCGCTGGGAGGAAGTCACGGGAGCTGACATGGGTCAATGCTAGACGCGGAAGCCATACAGGTTCACTCGGGGAGCCCGTCGAGCTCCGCCACAGCGGCGCGCGCCGCCTCGAGCCGCGCTGACTCGTCTCGCTCCCACCAGTAGGGACCGCGCTCCCCCAGGCCGGTCTTGGCGAGGTTCACCCTTTTCCGCGCGCGGGCGACCCGCTCGTCGTCGCCGGTCTTCTTCCCGGCTCCCACAGCGGACCTGCCCCGCCCCAGATGGGACTTCAGCTTCGCTTCGAGCTCTGCCGGGAGCGCGGGGTCTGCGCGCCGCCAGCGTCGCCCCTTGATCACCAGCCAGCGCGCGGACTCCTCCTCCGCACTCTCAGCAGGTTCAGCGTCCTCCGCCATCGACATCTCCTTCACCGGCCCAGTTTCTGAACGTCTACTCCTGCTACTGTGCCAGCCAGGACGGCCGCGCCGGCGGCATCGCTTCACTGAAAGGCACTCATGACCCGCACCCTCGTCTGGTTCCGCGACGATCTCCGCACGGCAGACCACGAGGCGCTCGCGGAGGCCTGCCGTCGCGCAGAGCGGCCGGGCGACGTCGTCGCACTCTATATCCTGGACGAGGTCAGCCCCGGTGTCAGGACCCTCGGGGGTGCGGCGAAGTGGTGGCTGCACCACGCGCTGGACTCCCTGCAGCAGAACCTCGCCGAGCTGGGCATCCCGCTGCTGCTGCGCAGCGGTGACCCGGGGCAGATCCTGCGCGAGCTCAGCGGCGAGCTCGGTGCGCAGCGGGTGCACTGGTCCCGGCGCTACGGCGGCCCGGAACGCGAGGTCGATGCCAGCATCAAGGCCGCGCTGCCCGAGCGCGGCATCGAGGTGGAGAGCTTCAACGCCTCCCTGCTGCACGAGCCCTGGACCGTGCAGACCAACACCGGCGGGCCCTATAAGGTCTACACCCCGTTCTGGCGCCAGATCAGCGTGCGCGACCCCGGACCCACGCGGGACCGACCGGCGGCCCTGGGCAGTCTGGAGGCCGCCGAGGACTCGCTGCCGCACGCCCGCCTGGGCACAGAGACACTCGAGGAGTGGGAGCTGCTGCCGACCCGCCCGGACTGGGCGTCAGGACTGCGCAGCACCTGGACCCCCACCGAGGCCGGCGGCCAGGAGCGTCTGCACGACTTCCTCGAGACCCAGGTGCAGGACTACGACGACGCCCGCGATGTTCCCGCCGATGATGACACCTCGCGGCTCTCCCCCTACCTGCGCTTCGGCCAGCTCAGCCCACGCCAGGTCTGGGAAGCCGCCCACCAGCAGAGCCCCGACTCGGTGAGCACCTTCCTCTCCGAGATCGGCTGGCGAGAGTTCTGCTGGCACCTGCTCTTCCACTTCCCTCACCTGCCGCACACCAATCTTCGCTCCCAGTTCGACGCCTACCCCTGGAAGTCCCGCAGCGAATCGCCCGAGGAGTTTCAGGCCTGGGCAAAGGGACGCACCGGCTTCCCCTGGGTCGATGCAGGTCAGCGTCAGCTCTGGGAGACCGGGCATATGCACAACCGGGTGCGCATGGCCTCGGCAAGCCTCCTGATCAAGAACCTCGGCATCGACTGGCGTGAGGGCGAAGCCTGGTTCTGGGACACCCTGGTCGACGCCGACGCCGCATCCAACCCCGCCAACTGGCAGTGGGTGGCCGGGAGCGGGATGGACGCCGCACCGTACTTCCGGATCTTCAACCCGGAGCGCCAGCGCGACCGCTTCGACCCGAAGGGGCGCTATATCAACGCGTGGATTCCAGAGTTGAACACACCGGACTACCCCACCCCGATCATCGATCTGAAAGCTTCTCGCGAGGAGGCCCTGGCGCACTACAGCCAGATCAGCGGCAAGGGCTGACATTAGGGCTGAGCCTCTGAACAGGTATAGTGGAGAACCTGGTGCCCACCTCGTGTGGTTGCCTGCGTCGTAAGAACGCCTTGATCAACGGGGCCGTGCCGTTCCACCGGCCCACGTTTCAGCAGTGATTTTCTCGCGGCGACCGAGTGCATCAACCGATGCCTTCGCCCTTTGCCAGACCAGTTCCCGGCCGGTGACCCCTGCCTTCTCTGCGTCTTGCGCTTTCCGAAAGGCTCCCGCCATTTCTGAGACCCAGACCTTCGCCGATCTCAACGTCCCCGCACCGCTGGTGCGCGCACTCGCTGCAGACGGCAAGATTGACGCTTTCGCCATCCAGCAGCAGACCCTCGCCGACACGCTGAACGGACGCGACGTCCTCGGCCGCGGCAAGACCGGCTCCGGCAAGACCCTCGCCTTCTCCATCCCGATGGTCGCCCGACTCGGCGAGAAGGATGCGGCCAAGCGCCGTCGTCCGGGCCGCCCGCTCGGCCTCGTGCTGGCACCCACCCGTGAGCTCGCCACCCAGATCAACGCTGTGCTGGAACCGTTGGCCGCCTCATACAACCTGAAGACCACCACCGTCTTCGGCGGTGTGACAGCCTCACGCCAGATCAACGCGCTGAAGTCCGGCGTGGACATCGTGGTGGCCTGCCCCGGTCGCCTCGAGGATCTGCTGAACCAGCGCGCGCTGAGCCTCGAGTCCGTGGAGATCACCGTGCTGGACGAGGCCGATCACATGGCCGACCTCGGCTTCCTGCCCGTGGTCACCCGCCTGCTGGAGAAGACCGGCTCCCAGGGACAGCGCCTCTTCTTCTCCGCCACCCTGGACAACGGCGTGGACAAGCTGGTCAAGCGCTTCCTCAACAACGAGGTGCTGCACTCCGTGGACGAGGCCACCTCCCACGTCTCCGCGATGACCCACCACGTGTTCGAGGTCAACAACGACGACAAGCGTGACCTGGTCAAGCAGCTCGCCTCCGGCACCGGCCGTCGCATCCTCTTCACCCGCACCAAGCACCAGGCCAAGAAGCTGGCCAAGCAGCTGACCGAGCAGGGCACCCCCGCGGTGGACCTGCACGGCAACCTGTCCCAGTCCCAGCGAGATCGCAACCTGGCAGCCTTCGGCGAGGGTGACATCAAGGTCCTGGTGGCCACCGATGTCGCCGCCCGCGGCGTCCACGTGGATTCCGTGGAACTCGTGGTCCACGTGGATCCGCCGGCCGAGCACAAGGCGTACCTGCACCGCTCGGGCCGCACCGCGCGCGCCGGCAGCGCCGGTGACGTGGTCACGGTGATGCTCCCCGAGCAGCGCCGCGACACCCAGGCCCTGCTGCGCAAGGCTGCCATCGCCGTGCACCCGGTCCGGGTCAACAGCGAGTCCGAGGCCGTCAGCGATCTGGTCGGTGAGACCGCGCCGTTCGTGAAGCCCTCCCCCCGCGCAGCCGTGCAGCAGCAGCAGCCCCGCCGTCGCTCCGGTCCTCCCTCTTCCCGCGGTGCCGGTCCGGCTCGCGGCGGACGCGGCGGATCCTCCCGCGGCGGTCAGGGTGGTTCCGGTGGACAGTCCCGCGGCGGTCAGGGTGGACCCTCACGCGGCGGGCGCAGCGGCGCCCCGCGCGGCGGGTCCAGCTCGGCCGGACGGTCCCAGCGCCCAGCGCGCTGACCGCAGCTCTTCAGCAGATGGCCCTCGTTCCTCCAGGGACGGGGGCCATTTCTGTCTGAGCACGGATCCAGGCAGGCACCGGACGTCACACCGGCCGCGGTGGCCTGCTTGACCAAGCAGTCCAGGACCCCCAGGATTGGTTTAATCCCCGTGCTCGTCGACCGAATGGAGTCTGCCCCATGATCACGCTTGACGTCGCCCCAGGCATTCATCGGGTCTCCGAAGCGAATGTGAACTGCTACGTCATCGAGGACCAGGAGGGCATCACCCTGGTCGACGCCGGGCTCCCGCGGATGTGGGAAGGCGTCATGGAGATCTTGAAGACCCGCCGCCGCATGCCCCATGAGGTCCAGGCGCTGGTGCTGACCCACGCGCACTTCGACCACATGGGATTCGCGCTGCGGGCCCAGCAGAGCCTCGGCATCCCGGTGATCGTGCATCACCAGGACGCATGGCTCGCCGCTCACCCATACCGCTACGCCACCGAGCGCAACCGGCTCCTCCACCCCTTCACGCATCCGCGGTCGCTGCCGCTGCTGGGGAAGATGGCAGTCTCTGGAGCCCTCAACGTCAAAGGGGTGCACGGGATGCAGCTCATGCCTGACGGTGTGATGCTCGAGATCCCAGGCAGCCCGGTCCCCGTGCATACCCCGGGACACACCGACGGGCACTGCATCCTGCACCTGCCGGATCGCCGCGCTGTGTTCACCGGCGACGCGCTCGTCACTCTCGACCCCTACACAGCCCAGACCGGGCCGCAGATCGTGGCCGGCGCGGCGACGAAGAACACCGCCGACGCCATGGACTCGCTGCGGGCCGTCGCGCTCACCGAGGCCCAGCATGTGCTGCCCGGACACGGGGAGGCCTGGCATGACGGCGCCGAGGCCGCAGTGGAGGCTGCTCGGAAGGTCGGGGCGCACTGAGCGCAGAGCACTCAAAGGGCACCGCAAACCCCGTGGGCGCCTTCACCCGGCGGGTCAGTTCGAGAAGTACTTCCACTTGGTCATGTGCTCGCGCAGATCGTGGAGCTCACCGTTGGTGGAGAAGGTGCCATTCCCGCGGTGGTGAAACTCGCTGGTCAACTCGGCGCCCGGTCTGATCCAGGCGGCCGTGGCGCGCAGCAGCCACAGCGAGTAGTCCTCCACCAGGGAGTCGTCCTCGACCTTGCACTCGATATTCGCCACACACTCCCCGATCAGCGGTGCCGCCACGCTGATTCCGGGCACCCGGGTCAGCCCGAAATGCTCCCACTTGTCCAGGTCATCCCCGGAGCAGTTCCCCACCTCCACAGTGGTCTGCATGAGCTCAGCCCCGGGAACCCCGATGACGCATTGCCGGCTCTTCTGCAGCGTGGCGAAGCTGGCGTCCCAGGTGCCCACGACCACCGCCAGAATCCCGTCGTGACGAACCGGCATGTTGAACGCGTTGGTCATGAGATTGTCACGGTCGCCATCGGAGGTGGAGATCAGCACCGTGGGCCCCGGCTCGATCAGCCGATAGGTGTCTCGAACCGGATAGGACTCGAAGGTGTCCATGGTGTTCCTTCCATGAGGACTCACATGCGGTCTGGAGCATCTCGCCGGAGGAACTCCACGCGGTGCCATGACACGTAGCGTAGCCCGGAGTCGCTGAATCGCAGCAGGGTCACCGGTCGCCTAGGCTGGGAAAATGAGTGCCGTTCCGAGTCGAATCACCTGCCCCACGCTGGCCACCAAGGTCACCACGGCCGCCGAGGCCGCCACCCACATCCACGATGGCGACCGGGTCGGCATGAGCGGGTTCACCGGCGCCGGGTACCCCAAGGCGGTGCCCGCCGCCCTGGCGGAGCGGGTCAAGGACGCCCACGATCGTGGCGAGGACTTCGGTATCGACCTGTGGACGGGCGCCTCCACCGCCCCCGAGCTGGACGGCGTGCTCGCCGAGGCCGGTGCCATCCGCAAGCGACTGCCCTTCCAGTCGGATCCCAGCCTGCGCGAGGCCATCAACACCGGTGAGACCGAATACGTGGACACCCACCTGAGCCACTCTGCTCAGCAGGCCTGGTTCGGCTTCTACGGCAACCTCAACGTCGCCGTCATCGAGGTCGCCGCGATCCTGCCCAACGGGCTCCTGGTCCCCGGCAGCTCGGTGGGCAACAACAAGACGTGGCTCCAGCTCGCCGACAAGGTCATCCTCGAGGTCAACGACTGGCATCCGCGCGCCTATGAGGGCTTCCACGACATCTATTACGGCACCAAGCTGCCCCCGGAGCGCCGCCCCATCCAGCTGACCGATCCGCTGCAGCGCATCGGTGACCCATACCTGCGCGTCGACCCGGAGAAGGTCGTCGCGGTGGTGCAGACCGACGCCCCGGACCGGAACCTGCCCTTCAAGCCCGCCGACGAGGCATCCA
Source organism: Nesterenkonia halotolerans (assembly GCF_014874065.1). Lineage (NCBI taxonomy): Bacteria > Bacillati > Actinomycetota > Actinomycetes > Micrococcales > Micrococcaceae > Nesterenkonia > Nesterenkonia halotolerans. Next base: position 446,796 of record NZ_JADBEE010000001.1, read on the forward strand.
AAACGATGGCCTCGCATGTGGTGGACTTCCTGCGCCATGAGATCAACCATGGCCGGCTGCCGAAGAATCTTCTGCCGCTGCAGTCAGGGATCGGCAACGTGGCCAACGCGGTGATGGCCGAGCTGGCACACAGCGAGTTCGAGGACCTGCTGGCCTACACCGAGGTCATCCAGGACGGCATGCTGGATCTGATCGACACCGGCAAGCTCACCGCCGTCTCCGCCACCTCTTTCTCCCTCTCCGCGGAGCGGGCCGAACAGTTCAACGCCCGCGCTGAGGAGTACAAGGGAAGGATCCTGCTGCGCACCCAGGAGGTCTCCAACCACCCGGAGGCCATCCGGCGCCTCGGCGTGATCTCCATCAACGGCATGGTGGAGGCTGACATCTACGGCAACGTGAACTCCACCCACGTCATGGGCAGCTCCATTATCAACGGCATCGGCGGCTCCGGTGACTTCGCCCGCAACGCCTATCTGAACTTCTTCGTCTCAGGCTCGGTGGCCAAGGGCGGGGCGATCTCCTCGATCGTGCCCTTCGCCAGCCACATCGATCACACCGAGCATGACACCCAGATCCTGGTCACAGAGCAGGGTCTCGCGGACCTCCGCGGCCTCTCCCCTGCGGCCCGTGCCCGCACCATCATCGCCAACTGCGCCCACCCGGATTACCAGGACCTGCTGCAGGACTACTTCGACCGCGCCCTGGCGCAGAACCCGCGCGGCCGGCACACCCCGCATCTGCTGAGCGAGGCCCTGAGCTGGCACGGCAACTACCAGAGCACAGGCAGCATGAAGCCATGACCCCTGCGAACATCCGTGACCTCCCCGCCATGGAGCTTGGCGACGGCGAGCTTCGCACGGCGCTGACCACGGCCGTCATCGCCGGGGTGAAGACCATCACCACGAGCCTGCATCGTTCCTACCTGGCGGATTCCGAGCCGCTGCCCGTCCCGGGGCTCCAGCGCCTCGTGGGCCACGGGGACGAGAGCCTCGGCGTCGTCGAGGTGGTGGACGTGACGCTGGTGCCGCTGGGGGAGATCACCCAGGAGATCGCCCGCGGTGAGGGTGAGGGATTCGACTCTGTGCAGACCTGGCGCGAAGCGCATGAGCGTTTCTGGCGCAGCACGGGCGAGCTCAGCGAGGAGCGATGGGACCAGCGGGACCTCATCGTCGTCGAGCGCTTCCGCTGGCTCGCCGAGCATGCGCTGGTCCCGACCCCGGAGCCGCGCCGGGTCGGGATCGTGGTCACCGATGACTACTCGGAAGCTCCCGACCGGGACACCGCTCCGCTGATCGCGCAGCTGCAGCTGCTCGGGATCGCGGCCGAGCCGGTCATCTGGCACGAGTGGACCCCTCACCCGGAGTATGACCTGTTGGTCATCCGCACCCCGTGGAACTACTCCTCGCGCCCCGCAGAGTTCCTGCGCTGGCTGGACCGGGCTGAGGAGCAGGTCCAGGTGCTCAACTCTCCGGCGCTGATCCGCTGGAACCTGGACAAGGTCTACCTGCGCGAGCTCGAGACCGAGGGGATCGCCGCCGTGCCCACCCAGTGGGCCGACGACGACGCAGCACTCCGCCGCGGCCTGGCCACCCACGTCGAGGGATGGGTCGTGATCAAGCCGACCATCTCCGCCGGGTCCTTCGACACCGGGCTGCTGCGCGCGGACTCCGCCGCGGCGATGGCCCTGGGTGAGCGAATTCTGGCCCGCGGTCTGACGGTCATGATTCAGCCCGAGATCCCAGAGCTCAGCGAGGGCCGGGAGAAGGCGCTGTACTTCATCGACGGGCATCACACGCACTCCATCGCCAAGGGGGCGCTGCTGGCTCGCGGCGGCGGACTGCGTGGGGGCAGCTACCAGGAAGATCCGCAGCTGGTGGAGGCCACCGCGACCGAGGTGGACTTCGGGGAGCGTGTGCTGGCGGCCGCGGGACGGCGCACCGAGACGCCCATGCCGCTCTACGGTCGAGTCGATCTGGTGGATTCCGCGGAGTTCGGCACCGTGCTGCTGGAGGCCGAGCTCTTCGAGCCTGCGCTGAATCTGCACCTGGCTCCTTCGACGGCGCTCGCGCTGGCCCGCAGCATCGAGACTCGGCTTTCCGAGCACCAGTCAGCGGGCATCATCATCAGCTGATGTGCCTCAACTGATCATGAGGGTCGCCAGAGGTGCGAGTCAGCTGATCGCGGCGAGCACTGCCACCCCGATGAGTCCGACCGCTCCGGCCCAGATGTAGCTTGCCAGGGTGCCGATGATGAAACGTTCGGTGGCCTTCGCACGGTGCTCCGCCTTCCAGGCGCGCAGCTCGGGGTAACGACCGAGCCCCTTGATCGCGAGCACCACCGCGATGGCCTCTGGGTAGCCGGCGAACACCGCGCCGGTGATGGCGAGGCGTTCCAGGATGCCGATCCAGGTTCCGCCGCGCAGGATGCCGGGACCGTAGCCCTCTGGCTCCACCCGGCGCAGCAGCAGGCCGACCAGGGCAGCGCCGAGCAGGGCCGAGACTCCCAGTGCCAGCAGCACCACGGCGGTGATCCACAGCCACGTCATGGTCTCAGTCCTCCTTCTCCGGCAGGGGCGTGACCCTCCACCCGGGCTCCCCCGCTGCGGCGGTGACCAGAGCATGGACCACCGGGCGGGCGCGTCGTTCCTCCTCGAGCATGGCAGAGCGCGCGCGCTGGCTCACGGCCGACACGGTGATGCCCAGCGCCGCGGCGATCTCCGCGCGGCTGCGGCCTGCGGCGGTGAGGTCAGCGACCTCCCAACCGGTCTCGGCGCGGCGCCGCAGGACTCCCCCGATCAGCTGGAGCACGGCGGTGGCGGCCACGGCGGCGTCGGCGTCCTCTCCCTGGACCACCAGAGGCACTGGTTCGGTGCGACCGCGGGCTCGTTCCACGGCGTGGCGCGCATGGATGAAGGCGCCGCCGGAGCTGGCCCGTGCGCTGGAACCCAGCGGCTGATCCACCGGGCCGGCCCCTATGCCCACGGCCCACTGTTCCGTGCGGCACAGCTGCAGAGCCAGGTCGACGGCGGCCTCCGCGCTGCCCAGCAGGATCTGCACCTCGTCGCCCACGGTGCGCTCCAGCGGCAGCACGATCTGCTCGCGCCACTGTGCACTCCAGCCGGCGAGCTCACTCAGCAGCTCATCGACCCGTTCCCCGGATTCGGTGCTGCGATGCTGGTCTGCGGTAAGAACGAACATGCAAGCAGGCTACAGCCTTCAATATGGTCATTCAAGGTTACAGCCTGGAAAGAGTTGTTTTCAGGATGCAGGCTGCACGTTCTCGGCTTCTCCGTTGGGGGGCGGCTTCTACGAGCATCTAGGGCCTAGAACGCACTCAACTACTCGTAGAATCCGCCGCTCAACGCGGGCGGCGCTCTCCCCCGCCCAGGGTCAGCGCATTGCTGAGCACCACCAGCAGGATTCCCACCCAGGCCACCGCTGGGAGCAGCTGGTGAAGGAACACTGCGCCGATCAGAGCTGCGAAGAGCGGGTGCAGGGACATCCCGAGGCCGAAGATCACCGGGCTGATGTGCCGCAGCACGATCAGGTCCAGCGAGTACGGCACCACCGAGGCCAGGACCCCGGCCACCGCTGCGAACAGGAAGGCCTCCAGGGGCGGCTGCAGGTGCCAGACGACGACGGCGGCGATCGGCACCAGGCCCAGTGCCGAGATCGCGGTGCCCATCGCCACACCCTGGACACCGTCGAGGCGTTGACCCACGACGCGATTGGTCAGGATGTATCCGGCCCAGCAGCCGGCCGCGAGCACGGCGAAGCCCAGCCCGAGCAGATCGCTGGTGGGTCCGGGCCGGGTCAGCAGCACGACCCCGATCAGAGCCATCACGGCACAGACGCCATCGCGGAGGCGCCGGGAGGCCAGCACCGCAACGGCCAGTGGTCCCAGGAACTCGATGGTGACGGCGGTGCCGAGACCCACGCGCTCCAGTGCGGCATAGAGCGCCGTGTTCATGCCGGCGAAGAACAGCGCGAGCAGCAGCACCGGGGACCACTGGCTGCGCGTGAAGCGCCAGAACCTGGGACGCGTCAGTGCCAGCAGGACTGTGGAGGCGACCACCTGACGCACGGCGACCACACCGACCGGGGTGAGACCGGTGAAAGCCAGCGAGCCGACGGCGGCCCCGAACTGAGTGCTCACCGCGCTGGCGCTGATCACCGCCAGCCCGCGTCCCGGGCGGTCGACCAGACGACTCACCCGGGGAGGAGGGGTCGCGCTCACATCCGCAGCTGGACGGTGCCAGCTGCCCGATCGTGAGCGCCGCGACCGTCGGAACCCATGATGATGGCGGGAAGGATCAGCATCAGCAGCAGCGTGCGGACGGTGGACCAGAGCGGACCCGGGATGCTGTTCCCACGCACTACCTGGATGCGCATCAGCCGCTTCCCCACGGTCACGCCCAACAGGCCGATGAAGAGGATCTCGGTGGCGGCGAAGACGCCCAGGGTCACCAGTTCATTGCCATCGAACCAGGTCAGCGAGATCAGCAGGGCCAGGCCCCAATCGATGAACAGGGCGATGATCCGTTGGCTCCAGGGAGCCATGCTGCCCGGCCCGGTCTCTGGCAGACCCAGCTGTTCGCCCGCCCATCGCGGCTCGCCGGGGTCTGCGCCGGCTCCGGGTGAGCGCGCGCCGTCGTTCTTCGCCACAGGTCTCCTTGTGCACGGGATATGAGAAGGTGATGTAGAGCATGTCGCCGCGCGACGACGGCCCCGGTCAGTCTATTCCTCCGGCCAGGCGCCCTCGTCACCGGCTCCATGAGCAAGTTAAGTTACATGACCGAAACATTTGCGTGATGGCCGGGAAATGCCTGGCCCATAGCGTAGAGCAGAGCGTTCACCACTGTTACGCGCGCAAGCCCAGACACCTGACGAGGAGCACGGACGTATGTTCACAAGCCCTGATGAAGTTCTGAAGTTCATCGAGAAAGAGGACATCGCATTCGTCGATGTTCGATTCACCGACCTTCCCGGTCTTCAGCACCACTTCAATGTCCCGGCCAAGACCGTTGACCTCGACTTCTTTGAGAACGGGCAGCTCTTCGACGGCTCCTCCATCCGTGGATTCCAGGGCATCGCCGAATCCGACATGCAGCTCATCCCCGATGTGGCCACCGCCTTCGTCGATGAGTACCGCGCCGAGAAGACCCTGGTGATGACCTTCTCGATCGTGAACCCGCGCACCGGTGAGCCCTACGCCCGCGACCCCCGCGGCGTGGCGCAGAAGGCTGAGGAGTACCTCGAGGCCTCCGGCATCGCCGACACCGCATTCTTCGCCCCCGAGGCAGAGTTCTTCCTCTTCGACGATGTGAAGTGGCAGTCCAGCCCCGACGCCTCCTTCTACTCCCTGGATTCCGATGAGGCCTCCTGGCAGTCCTCTGAGGAGATCCCCGGCGGAAACCTCGGCCACAAGATGGGCCACAAGGGTGGTTACTTCCCCGTGAGCCCGCAGGACAAGAGCGCCGACCTGCGCGACGCGATCTGCGTGGCGCTGGACGCCGTCGGCCTTGAGGTCGAGCGCTCCCACCACGAGGTCGCCGGCCCCGGTCAGCAGGAGATCAACTACAAGTTCAACACGCTGACCCACGCTGCCGATGACCTGATGAAGTTCAAGTACATCGTGAAGAACACCGCGGACCAGTTCGGCAAGTCCGCGACCTTCATGCCGAAGCCGGTCTTCGGCGAGAACGGCTCCGGCATGCACTGCCACCAGTCGCTCTGGACCGACGGCAAGCCGCTGTTCTTCGATGAGAAGGGCTACGCCAACCTCTCCGACACCGCTCGCTGGTACATCGGCGGCCTGCTCAAGCACGCCTCGGCAGTGCTGGCCTTCACCAACCCGACCGTGAACTCCTACAAGCGCCTGGTGAAGGGCTATGAGGCCCCGGTCAACATGGTGTACTCGCAGGGCAACCGCTCCGCGGCAATCCGCATCCCGATCACCGGCTCGAACCCGAAGGCCAAGCGCCTCGAGTTCCGCGCACCGGATCCTTCCTCGAACCCCTACCTGGCGTTCGCAGCCCAGCTCATGGCTGGCCTGGACGGCATCCGCAACCGGATCGAGCCCGCTGACCCGGTGGACAAGGATCTCTACGAGCTGCCCGCTGAGGAGCTCGCCGATATCCAGAAGGCTCCCGGCTCGCTGGAAGAGGCACTCGACGCCCTCGAGGGCGACTTCGAGTTCCTGCTCGAAGGCGGCGTGTTCACCGAGGACCTGATCAAGGCTTGGATCGAATACAAGCGTGAAGAAGAGATCGCACCGCTGAACCTGCGGCTGAACCCCTACGAGTTCGAGCTGTACTACTCGGTCTGATCCCCCGCTGAATCTCAGCATAAGAGGCCCCGCACCAGCTCCTGGTGCGGGGCCTCTTTCGTCTGATCTCAAAAACTATTGCCAGACTCGAAGCGCTTCGAATATGATCTACATCACGCACACTCGGAGGGAGGTTATATGGCCACGATCAAAGATGTCGCCGACGCAGCCGGCGTCTCGATCAGCACGGTGTCCTACGCACTGAGCGGCAAGCGCTCGATCGCCGAGAAGACTCGGCAGCGCATCATGGACGTCATCACGGAACTGGACTATAACCCCCATTTCGGGGCCAAGGTGCTGGCGGGCGACAAGACTCATCTGATCGCGCTGAGCGCCCCGCTGCACGAAGACGGCCACCTCCCCACCCACATGCGCTTCGTCACCGAAGTCATCCGAGCCGCCAGAAAGCACGACTACGACGTCGTCATGCTCGCCACTGACGACGAGGTCAAAGGCATCAAGCGGGTGGCAGCGTCCTCGATCGTCGATGGTGTCGTCAGCATGGGCGTCACCACGGGTGACGAACGACTGGCCCTGCTGCGCCAGCTGAAGCTTCCCGGCTCTTTCATCGGCATTCCGGAGCAGATGAAGGACTACGCCTACGTCGACCTGGACTTCGCGGCGGCGGCCCGAGACTGTATCGGGCGGCTCGCGGGGCTCGGTCATCACACGGTCGGGCTGGTCGGACACCCCTATGGCTACGTCAACCGCCACTCCGGCTTCATCGAGCGCTTCGACTCCGCTCTGCAGGAAGAGGCGAAGAAGCGCGACGTGCAGATCATCACCCAGTGGGCGGGCCTCGAGCGCGGCTCAGGCAGGAAGGCACTCGACGCTCTCCTGAGCCAGGTCCCCGACCTCAGTGCCGTCATCTTCCACTGCAATGAACCTGTGGTCGAGGAGGTCGAACGCCGCGTGCGTGAACTTGACCTCCGGGTGCCGGAGCAGATCTCGCTGTTTGCTGCCGCGGCGAGCTACGACCCCGCATCCCTCGAGATTCCGCTCAGCGGCATCTCGCTGCCCATCGAAGAGATGTGCACCGTTGCCGTGGAGACGACCATGCGCGTGATCAACGGCCTTCCGCCCGCCGAACCGGTCCTGCTGCAACCCAAGTTCATCGATCGCGGATCGCTGCATAAGAGATAGCTCCCCGCATACTCCTTCAGAGCTTTTCGTCACCATTATCGAAACGCTTCGACACACCATTAGAAACTCAAGCAAACAGATCACTGTGGAAGGTGAAAGAGACATGACACTTCGACGTTCAGCCGGCGTACTCGGCATCACGGCAATGAGCATCGCGATGCTCTCGGGCTGCTCTCAGGGCGAAGACCGGGCCGGCGAGTCCCTGAAGCTCTGGCACTACGAGAACGAGACCTCCGCGATGGGCATTGCCTGGGATCGCGCCATCGAGATCTTCGAGGAAGAGACCGGCGTCCCCGTGGAGTTCGAGGAGCGCAGCTTCGAACAGATTCGCCAGACCGCGAGCCAGGTCATCAACTCCGATGAAGCTCCGGACATCTTGGAATACAACAAGGGCAACGCCACCGCTGGACTTCTCGCCAGCCAGGGTCTGCTGGAACCCCTCGACGGCGCCGTCGAAGAATACGGGTGGGACTCCAAGCTCGCGGAGTCGCTGCAGACCACCTCCCGCTACGACGAGGACGGGGTCATGGGATCCGGCTCATGGTACGGAATCCCCACCTACGGCGAGTTCACGATGATGTATTACAACACCGAGATGCTTGACGAATACGGCCTGGAAGTTCCAGAGACCGTGGAGGAGCTCGAGTCCGTGATGCAGGCCTTCGTCGACGAGGGAGTCACTCCCCTGGCGCAGGCAGCCAGCGAATACCCGCTGGGCCAGCTCTGGTACCAGCTCGCCCTGACACAGGCCGACCAGCAGTGGGTCAATGACTTCCAGATCTACGAAAACCCGGTCGACTTCGAAGGCCCAGAGCTGGCGTATGCGTCCGAGACCCTCGACGAGTGGCTGGATGATGGCTACATCTCCGAGGACTCCACCGGCCTGACCGCGGAGGACGCAGGAACCGCGTTCATCAACGGCACCTATCCGATGTTCTTCTCCGGGAGCTGGTGGTACGGCCGGTTCCTCGAAGAGGTCGACCAGGACTGGGAGACCGCACTCTTCCCGAACGAGGGAATGTCCCCGGGCTCCTCCGGCAACCTCTGGGTGGTGCCTGAGGCGTCGCAGAACAAGGACCTTGCCTACGAGTTCATCGACATCACGCTGCGCGCCGAGATCCAGGCACTGATGGGCAACAGCGGAGGCGTCCCAGTGGCCGCCGAGGAAGCCGACATCACGGATGAGGAATCTCTCGCGCTGGTCGAGAACTTCAACACTCTCCTGGACCGTGACGGCCTTGCGTTCTACCCGGACTGGCCGACCCCCACCTTCTACGACGATCTCAACGCCGGGCTGCAGGGCCTTGTCAATGGCGGACTTGATCCGGACGCCATGAACGCCCAGATCGCCGAAGACTACGAGTCCGGCATTCCGCAGGACTGATCCCCCTGTCACAACGAGGACCCGCTGTCGTGCCTCCGCCTGGCGGAGTGGACGACAGCGGGTCAATGGGAGGAGTCCTATGACAACCCTGGAAAGAGAAACGTCAGAAGCGACCAGGCCACTGCCGCGCCACCGCGGTGTGGTCGGCGGTCGAAGCTACTGGTGGTACCTGCTGCCCGGATTCGCGCTGCTCGCCATCGTGATCATCGTGCCGCTGGGATGGAACATCTATCTCAGCTTCACCGACTATCGCGGCGTGGTGTCGCCCCAATGGATCGGCCTGGAGAACTGGACTCGACTGCTGGGGGACGCGACGTTCTGGCTGTCCTTCAGAAACAGCATCGCGATGATCATCGCCATGGTTCTCGTTCCGACGCTTGTCGGCCTGGTGCTCGCGGCTGCACTCTTCGATGTGATCGGCCGCAAGTTCGGTTCGAAGCTCGCCAGCTTCCTGCGCGCCACCTACTACCTGCCGCAGATCATCCCCGCTGTCGTGGCCGCCATCGTCATCGGCTGGATCCTCCGGTCCGAGAACGGGGCGCTGAACGAACTGCTGGGAATGGTCGGGCTCGGCTCCCTCGAGCGCAACTGGCTCGGTGACCCGAGCACTGCACTGATCAGCATCATGGCGGTGCTGGTCTGGGTTCAGATCGGCTATCCCGTGGTGATCTTCATGGCCGCCCTGGAACGGGTGGACCCCGAGCTGTACGAGGCAGCCGAGGTCGACGGCGCGGGCTGGTTCCGGCGCTTCCATGCGATCACGCTCCCGCAGATTCGCCCAGAGACGTTCGTGGTCGCACTGACCTGCACGATCGCAGCACTGAAGGTGTTCGCGCCGGTCTACGCACTCACCGGTGGAGGTCCCAACAACGCGACGATCGTTCCCAGCTACTACACCTATAGCCAGTTCTTCCAGAGCCAGCAGGTCGGATACGGAGCGACCATCGCCACCGCCCTCACCATCGTCATCCTCGCGGTCTCGATCCTGTTCGTCGTGGCACAAACCCGCTCCGAGCGAGCAGATCAGGGGCACTGATGCAGACCACCATCGAAACTCCAAAGACCAGTTCGGGGACTCCCGAGCCTGCGCCGAAGTTCAAGAAGACCAGCCGCCGGTCTTTGGGAGACTGGATCGTGCTCGCCGCCATCGTGGCGTTCGCGTTGGCAGTGGTCTTTCCTTTCATCGTCATCCTGATCAATTCCTTCAAGTCGCCGACCGACTATGCCACGGGCAGTCCGCTGTCGCTGCCGACCTCGATCTACCTGGACGGGATCACCACCTTCTGGGAGAGGGTGAACTTCCCGGAGAAGGTCTGGAACAGCTTCTTCATCGCAGGAGTCGTCGCAGTGCTCGCCGTGGTGATCTCCGTGCTCAACGCCTACGCGATCGGGATCGGAAGGGTCAAAGGACGGGTCTCACTGATCCTGCTCTTCCTGCTGGCGAACATGCTGCCGCAGGAGGTGCTCCTGTACCCGCTGTACACGATCTTCCGCACCATCGGGCTGTACGACAACGTGTGGTCAGTGATCATCACCTTCGTCGTGATCCAGAGCGCCTTCGGCACCTATCTGCTGTCCTCGGTCTTCGGCACATTCCCCAAAGAGATCCTCGAGGCAGCGGCTATCGACGGTTCGGGACGGTGGCGGACCCTGTGGTCGGTGGTCGTGCCGATCAGCTGGCCGACCCTCGGCGTGCTGATGGTCTTCTTCTTCATCTGGACCTGGAACGAATTCCTGATTCCGCTGACCTTCTTGATCAGCAACGCCAACCAGACGGTTCCGGTGGCGATCACAGCCCTGCAGGGCGATCGACTCATGGATGTCACCACGACCAGCGCCTCAGCGCTGCTGGGCATGATCCCCACGCTCATCTTCTTTCTCATCTTCCAGCGCACCCTCACCCGAGGAATCACGGCAGGAGCAGTCAAGTAAATGAAGTTCACAGATGGATTCTGGCAAGTCCGCCCAGGCGTGGATGCCCTCTACGGACGAGAGGCCTACGAGGCCTGGACCGAGGCGAAGACGATAAAGGTCACCGTGCCCACCAAGGTGATCGAGGGGCGCGGTGACACGCTGAATCGCCCGGTCCTCACCGTCACTCTGACCTCGCCCCTGCCAGGCATCATCGGCGTGACGGTGGAGCACCACCAGGGCCGGAGGAAGGAGCTCTCCTTCGACCTGCCAGGCGCTGAGGCCGGTCATGGCAAGGCCACCGTCGACGACGGCGTCGCCCGCCTGGTCAGTGGCGACATCACCGCTGAGGTCTCACTCGGCGCCGCGTGGGACCTGCGCTTCATCGACACCTCGACGGGCAAGATCCTCACCTCCAGCAAGGACAAGGCGCTGGGCTACATGCGGCTGGACCCGGACGCCCAGGTGGACCGGGGCCCGGTGGGCAACGGACGCGAGCGCAGCACCCGATTCACCTCGGACACCTATGTCCATGAACAGCTGAGCCTGGGAGTCGGGGAGCTCGTCTACGGCCTCGGTGAGCGATTCGGGCCGGTGGTGCGCAACGGGCAGACCATCGACATCTGGAACGCCGACGGCGGGACCTCCAGTGAGCAGTCCTATAAGAACGTCCCGTTCTATCTGACGAACCGCGGCTACGGCGTCTTCGTGAACCACCCCGGCCATGTCTCGTTCGAGGTCGGCTCCGAGGCGGTGGAACGCGTGCAGCTCTCGGTGCCGGGCGAACGGGTCGAATACTTCGTGATCAACGGGGGCGCACCCGCCGGGGTGCTGGAACGCTACACGGCCCTGACCGGCCGGCCGCCGGAGGTCCCGGAGTGGTCCTACGGGCTGTGGCTCTCCACGAGCTTCACCACCGACTACGACGAGGACACGGTCAACCAGTTCATCGACGGGATGGACGCTCGAAACATCCCGCTGAGCGTGTTCCACTTCGACTGCTTCTGGATGCGCGAGTTCAACTGGTGCGATTTTGAATGGGATCCCCGGGTCTTCCCTGAACCCGAGGCGATGCTGAAGCGACTCCATGACCGTGGACTGAAGGTCTCGCTGTGGATCAACCCCTATATCGCCCAGCGATCCCCTCTCTTCGCCGAGGCTATGGAGAACGGATACCTGGTCAAGCGTCCCGACGGCGACGTGTGGCAGTGGGATCTGTGGCAACCCGGCATGGGGCTGGTGGACTTCACGAACCCAGGCGCCGTCGAATGGTACAAATACCATCTGCGCCGGCTGGTCCACCAGGGGGTCGACTGCTTCAAGACAGACTTCGGCGAGAGGATCCCGGTGGAGGTCGACTACTTCGACGGCTCCTCCCCCGAACGCATGCACAACTACTACACCCACCTCTTCAACACCGCGGTCTTCGAGGTCTTGGAAGAGACGCACGGGTCCGGGGAAGCGGTGGTCTTCGCACGCTCCGCGACCGCGGGGGGTCAGAGCATGCCGGTCCACTGGGGTGGGGATTCCACCTCGACCTTCGAATCCATGGCGGAGACGCTGCGTGGCGGTCTCTCCCTTGCCATGAGCGGCTTCAGCTACTGGAGCCACGACATCGGCGGGTTCGAAGGCACCGCGGCGCCCGCAGTGTTCAAGCGCTGGGTGGCGTTCGGGCTCCTGTCCAGCCACAGTCGACTCCACGGGTCCGAGAGCTACCGCGTGCCGTGGCTCTTCGATCAGGCAGACGGCACAGCGGAGGAGCACCCCGAGAGTGCCGTTTCGGTGACCCGCAAGTTCGCCGAGCTGAAGCGCTCCCTCACCCCCTATCTGCTTCAGGCGGGTCGCACCGCCGCAGCAGTGGGGACGCCTATCCTCAGACCCATGCAACTGGCTTTTCCCATGGACCCCGCGGTGGCCTACCTCGACCGGCAGTACATGCTCGGGCCGGATCTGCTGGTCGCCCCGGTGATGCAGGAGGACGGGACCGTCGAGTTCTACCTTCCGCAGGGCCGTTGGACACAGCTGCTCACCGGCGAGACCGTCGAGGGCGGTCGCTGGCTGACGCAGCGGCACGGCTTCGACTCTCTGCCGCTCTATGTCCGCGAGGGCGCCACACTCGCGGTACGAGCCGGGGAGTCGGAACAGTCCATGCACATCGCACCCGAGATCACGGTGGAGGTTCACCCATGACCGAATATTCAGCAGACTTCAGGGATTCTGGACTGATCTTTCCGGAGGAGTTTCTCCTGGGCTCAGCCACAGCCTCCTACCAGGTGGAGGGCGCCTTCGACGTGGGCGGGCGAGGACCCTCGATCTGGGACACGTTCAGCAAGACCCCGGGCAAGGTGCTCAACGGGGACACGGGCGACGTCGCCGTGGACCACTACCACCGTGTCGAAGAGGACCTTGACCTCATGGCGGAGCTGGGCCTCGAGGCCTACCGCTTCTCGATCGCGTGGCCCAGGATTCAACCCCTCGGGACCGGTCCAGCGCTGTCCGAAGGACTCGGCTTCTACGACAAACTGGTCGATGGGCTGCTGCAACGCGGCATTCGACCGATCGCCACCCTCTACCACTGGGACCTGCCCCAGGCGCTGGAGAACCTCGGCGGGTGGCCACGACGTGAGACGGCCGAGAAGTTCGCAGACTACGCGGAACTCGTGGGGGCGGCCCTGGGTGACCGGGTGAGCATGTGGACCACGCTGAATGAACCATGGTGCTCGGCCTACCTGGGCTACGGCTCCGGCGCCCACGCCCCCGGCAGGACCGACCCGGTATCCGCGCTGCAGTCGGTGCACCATCTGAATCTGGCCCACGGCCTGGCGATCCAGCGGCTGCGAAGTGTGGCGACCAATGACCCGGAGTTCTCGGTGACGCTGAACTTCCATTCCATCCGCGCTGCAGATGAGAATTCCCATGACGCGGTCAGGAGGGTCGATGCCCTGGCCAACCGGGCCTTCACGCATCCGATGCTCCGCGGTGAATACCCGGCAGATCTGCTGGAAGACACGGCTGAACTGACTGATTGGTCCTTCGTCTACAGCGGCGACCTCAAGGAGATCTCCCAACCCCTGGACATGCTGGGCGTCAACTACTACTCGACCACCACCGTGCGGCAATGGGACGGCAGCACCGCCAAACAGAGCAACGACGGCCATAAGGACATGGGCGGATCTGCCTGGCCCGGTGCCGATGATGTGGAGTTCATCCAACAGCCCGGTCCTTACACCGCCATGGGGTGGAACATCGCCCCCGAGGCGCTGGAGGAGCTGCTGGTCTCACTCAGCCAAGAGTTCCCGGGGCTTCCGTTGATGGTGACCGAGAATGGGGCGGCATTCGAGGACGAGGTGATCGACGGCGCGGTCCACGACACCGAGCGGACGGACTATATCCGCCGGCATCTCAGCGCCGCGCACCGCGCGATGGCCCGTGGCGTGGATCTGCGCGGGTATCAGGTGTGGTCCCTGCTGGACAACTATGAGTGGGGCTACGGCTACTCCAAGCGGTTCGGAATAGTCCGCGTGGACTACGACACCCTGGAGCGGCTTCCGAAGGACAGTGCCCGGTGGTACTCAGAGCTCATCCAGACTCGCACACTGCCTCCGGTGCCCGGCGTGTGAAGCGCGCCGACTACAGCGGTGCGGTCAGCTCCAGGTTGATGTTGTCGGGGTCTTGGAAGGAGAGGATGGCCAGTCCGGCGTCGTGCAGATCATTGATCTCACCGTGCTCGATCCCCGCTGCCGAGAGCGCCTCAGCCGCCTGCTGAAGCGCCTCGCGGGACTCCACGGAGAAGCTCACGTGGTCCAGACCTGTGGTGTCGGCGTCGAAGGACTGTTCCCCCACGGGACGAAGTCCGAACAGGGTGCCCTGCGGGGTCTGGTAGATCACGCCGCCGTAGAACTGTTCCTGAGACGTTCGCACCTCAGGGTCCTCGGCCTGATCAGACATGTCCACTGCGGCCGGCCAGCCGAAGACCTGGTCGTAGAACTTCTTGGACCTTTCGATGTCGGTCACGGTCAGTCGGACATGGGCTAAGCCATTGCTGGAGATGAGAGCCATGGGCTCACACTACCGGTTAACATCCAGTGGCGGAATGGAATGACCTGAGGTCACCGAGGAAGTCGGCAGCTCCCACGGAGCCGCAGTTGGACCAGATCATCGCTGCGTAGATGAGCACCGCCAGCGCGATGCTCACCACGATCAGGGCTGGGTAGAGTCTCTTGGTCGACATGCTTCAAGTTGAACATATCGAGTAGCTCTCCGTGCCCATTCAACGTGCTGATGAGTGATGATTCTGCGGGAGCCGTCGGTTCTGGGAAATTTCGCGGGCGCTGCGGAATGAGATCCAACCTCGACGATGTTGCAAGGGATATGTCAACAACCGCATCTACTCCGCTGTCCCTGCTGGACCTCGCCTTCGTCCGCCCACCAGAGACGATTGCAGACGGCATCGCTCGCAGCGTGCGCCTGGCGCAGACGGCAGATCAGCGCGGATACTCGCGCATCTGGTTCGCTGAGCACCACAACATGCCCAACATCGCCTCCAGCGCCACCGCGCTGCTGATCCAGCATGTGGCCTCGCAGACGGAGAACGTGCGAGTCGGCTCGGGAGGCATCATGCTCCCCAACCACGCGCCGCTGATGATCGCTGAACAGTTCGGCACCTTGGAGACGCTCTACCCGGGACGGATCGATCTGGGACTGGGCCGGGCGCCCGGCACCGACGGCCCCACCATGCGCGCGCTGCGCCGGGACGGCACCGAGGCCGACCGGTTCCAGTCCGATGTGATGGAGCTCAGCGGGTACCTCTCTGGATACAGCCGTATCCCGGGGGTGAACGCCTACCCGGGGTCGCGGACAGACGTGCCGCTCTACATCCTGGGCTCCTCGCTCTTCGGCGCGCAGCTGGCCGCGAAGCTCGGCCTGCCCTACGCCTTCGCCTCGCACTTCGCTCCGCAGATGCTCAACGAGGCTGCGTACACCTACCGGACACACTTCGACGCGGCCAATTCCCTCGCCGGGCCGAACGCGAAGCCGCACTTCATCGCGGCCGCGAATGTGATCGCTCACGACAACGCCGAGGTCGCTCAGGAGCAGAAGACCCAGGCGGAGAACGCCTGGATCAAGAACCACCTGGGACGCAACCGGCAGATCACCGACGACGACGTCCACATGCTCAGGGACCACCCCGCGGGCCGGCAGGTGCTCAGCATGCTCTCGCGCGCCGCCGTCGGCACGCAGAGCGAGGTCGTCGCCTGGCTGGACTCCTTCGCCGCAGAGGTCCAGGCCGATGAGCTCATGCTGGTGAATCTGGCGCCCGATGAGTCCGTCCAGCACCGGACCCTTGAGCTGCTCGCACCCAGCGCGGCCGAATCCCAGAAGAACTCCGCGCAGGACGCCTCTCAGGTGGCCTGAGTCCTGCTCGCCGGAGTTCAACCCAAGAACCCATACTTCAAGGAGAACCATATGAAGGTCCTGATCGTACTCACCTCTCACGACGAGCTCGGCGACACCGGCAAGAAGACCGGGTTCTGGCTCGAAGAGCTCGCCGCACCGTACTACCGGTTCAAGGATGCCAGGTATGAGATCACGCTTGCCTCCCCCAAGGGTGGCCAGCCGCCGTTGGATCCCGCAAGCAATGTGCCTGACTTCCAGACGGATGACACGCGCCGCTTTGAAGACGACGCCGAGGCAGGTGCCGCGCTGGCATCCACCGTCCGCCTGGAGACGGTCACCGAGGCCGATTACGACACGGTGTTCTACCCCGGTGGACATGGCCCGCTGTGGGACCTCGCCGAGGATCCCGCATCGATCCAGCTGATCGAAGCCACCCTGAGCGCGGGCAAGCCCGTCGCGCTGGTCTGCCACGCACCAGGCGTGCTGCGCCACACCACCAACGAGGAGGGCGCGCCGCTTGTCAAGGGCAAGCGGGTCACGGGCTTCACGAACACCGAGGAAGCCGGGGTCGACCTGGTCGACGTCGTGCCCTTCCTGGTAGAAGACGAGCTGACCAAGCTCGGCGGCGAGTACTCGAAGGGCGATGACTGGAGCTCCTACGTGGTCGCAGATGGTCTGCTGATCACCGGGCAGAACCCTCAGTCCTCCGCAGAGACTGCCGAGACACTGATCGCCAAGCTCACCTCCTGACCTACAGCTGAGCTGGCTCGACGGCCCCCGTGGTGGACACATCGTCCGCGACGGGGGCCGTTCCTTTGTCTCTCACGCCGGAATCCGGTCAAAGTGACATGTGCTCACGCCGCGGGGAATGAAACTCCCGCCAGTTCCTCGGACACCGTCCAGATCCGTGCGGCAGCATGTCGATCAGTCAGCGGCGCGTAGAGCTTCTGCAGCGCCGGTGCACCAGCCAGGCGCTGGAACCCATCTGGGCTCCAGAACTGTCCTCCCTGGGCGTCCTCGGCTGTGGCGGCCACCACCGCCGGCATGCCGGCGCTCTCAGCGGTACCTGTCACACCCATTCGGGAGAGCGCACGAATGAGGCGTCGCCCATGAGTCGGCTGAGCTCTCCCAAGTTCCGGGCGAGCAGCGAGCAATGACGTGGGGGCAATCCCAGGATGAGTGATGTTGCTGCTCAGACCCCAGCCCTCTGCTCTGCTGCGCCGATCCAGCTCGAGCGCGAACAACCCGAGGGCGATCTTGGACTGCTGGTAGGCCTTCATCCCGCTGTAGGAGCGCTCCCAGTTCAGGTCACTCCAGTTGATCTCCCCGCTGCGGGCGGCCACGCTCAGCTGCGTGCTCACTCGCGCGCGGCCGGCACTGAGCATCGGGAAGAGCTGAGCTGTGAGCGCGAAGTGGCCCAGGTGGTTGGTGCCGAACTGAAGCTCGAGGCCCTCTGCAGTCGTCGTCCGGGCGGGTGGAGTCATCACTCCCGCGTTGTTGATCAACATGTGGATGGGCGCTCCAGCGTCTCGCACCTTCTGCCCGAAAGCCGCGATCGACCCGAGCGAGGACAGATCCAGGTCTGCGAGCTCGACGCGGGACCTGGGGCTCTCCCGCCGGATCGCGGAGACGGCTGCCTCCCCCTTCTTTCGGTTGCGCACCGGCAGGACCACCTCTGCCCCCGCCGCGGCGATGCGCGCAGCGATCTGCAGACCCATGCCATCGCTGCCACCTGTGATGACGGCGCGACGACCGGACAGATCGGGAACAGCAGTCTCGGCTTTTCGGTTCATTTCTCACTCCTTGGTGTGTGATGGTCATAATCACTGTGGCGGTGTCGCAGAGAATCAGGCAGAGCTCGCTTATCCAGGGATGGACTATCCCTGGCACCAGATGCGGCGCGCCTGTAGAACTGAGGAGACCACGGACACAGGAGACTTCTATGGCATTGGACCGCAGCGGGTTGGCGCAGTTCCTGCGACGACGCCGGCAACTTCTGCAGCCTGAAGACGTCGGACTTCCCCGCGGAGAACGCCGAAGGACCGGCGGGTTGAGGCGTGAGGAGATAGCGAGCCTGTGTCACATGTCTACCGACTACTACACACGACTGGAACAGCAGCGAGCCACTCAGCCATCCGAACAGATGATCGCCTCGATCGCCCAGGGGTTTCACCTCTCCCTCGATGAACGGGACCACCTCTTCCGGCTCGCTGGACGCAACCCGCCGAGCCGCGGCCCGGGAAGCGCCCATATCAGCCCAGGTCTCCTGCGGATCCTTGACCGGCTCAATGACACCCCGGCCGAGATCGTCACCGAACTCGGGCAGACTCTGAAGCAGACCCCGCTCGGAGTCGCTCTCACTGGAAATCTGACCTCATTCACCGGTCCTGCGCGCAGCATCGGCTACCGCTGGTTCACCGACCCCGGTGCGCGTGAGCTCTACCGGTCCGAGGACCACCCATTCCTCACCCGACTCTGGGTCTCACATCTTCGTCAGGTGTCGACGCTCCGTGGTCCCCGCTCAGAGGCTGCGCAGCTGGTGAATCGGCTCTTCGACAGCAACAGGGAGTTCCGGGATACCTGGAACCGGCACGAAGTGGGGCTTCGTGCCTTCGAGGTCAAGCACTTCGTCCATCCACAGGTGGGGGCGCTGGAGTTGAACTGCCAGACCCTTCTCGATGGCAACCAGCCGCACATGCTTCTCGTCTACACGGCCACGCCAGGCAGCGAGAGCTACGAGAAGCTGCAGCTGCTATCGGTCCTCGGCGTCTGACCGCAGAAACATCATCGGAGCGAGCAATGGCTGGTCGCAGCTGACCTCAGGCCTCGTCGTAGAACAGTCGCTCGTAGACCTGGCGGCAGCGCCGAGTGGTGCGCAGATAATGCTCTTCGAACTCGGCGCTGCCGCCGGCTTCGAATCCGCACCACCGGGCGACGGCGTCCAGGTCCCGCCGGGCCGAGGGCAGCACGTCTGAGGTCTTGCCGCTCCAGACCGTGCTCGCCGAGCGCACCCGGGTGCACAGGGTCCACGCCTCGGTGAGCTGTTCCGCCTCTGACGGGCTGAGCAGCTCTTCGTCCACCAGCACATCCAGCGCGGTCAGCGTAGAAGTGGTGCGCAGCCTCGGTTTAGCATGGGCGTGCTCGAGCTGGAGGAGCTGCACCAGCCATTCCACGTCGCTGAGCCCTCCGCGGCCCAGCTTCACGTGGCGGGAGGGATCCGCTCCGCGGGGCAGCCGCTCGGACTCCACCCGCGCCTTGATCCGGCGGATCTCGCGGATCTGTGAGGCGCTGGGAGCGGAGCCGTAGCGGACCGCATCGGCCATCTCCATGAACTCCGCGAGGAGCCGATCATCTCCGGCGATCGGGCGTGCACGCAGCAGCGCCTGCCGCTCCCAGACGTCCATCCAGCGCCGGTAGTACTCGCCGTAGGAGTCCAGGGAGCGTGAGAGCGGCCCGTTCTTGCCCTCCGGGCGCAGGTCAGCGTCAAGCTTGAGCGGGAACTCGCCGCGGATCGCGGGCTTCAGCGGTTTCGAGAGCAGGGCGCTGACCCGCGCGGCGAGCTTCTGCGCCTGCACATCGGCCAGGGAGGCGTCCCCGCCTTCGGCCACGGTGTGCACGAACAGGGCGTCCATGTCCGAGCTGTATCCGATCTCGCGGCCGCCCTGACGTCCCATCGCGATGACCGCGAGGTCCGCGTGCCGGCCCTCGGCGTCCCAGATCTCGCGCTCGGCCACTCGCAGCGCGCCCAGGGTGGCGGCGCGGTCCACATCGGAGAGCGCCGTGCCCACGGCAGAGACGTCGAGCAGCCCGACCGCGTCGGCGATGGCCACGCGGAGGGTCTCGCGCTTGCGGACCAGCCGGGTCAGTCGCATCCCGGTCTCCAGGTCACCCTTGTGTCGGGTGATCTTGTTGCTGACCTCGCGCCATAGGGTCTCGAAGCTGCGCGGAGCCAGCGCCGCGTTGTCCCCGAGCCACTTGGTGGACTCAGGCGAGTGCTCCAGCATGTCGGAGATGAACTTGGACCCGGCCAGGATGAGTGAGAGCCGCTCGGCGGCCACAGACGAGTCCCGCAGCATGGTCAGGTACCAGGGGCTCTGGCCCAGGGACTCACTGAGCCGGCGGAAGGCGAGCAGTCCACCGTCGGGGTCCACGCCTTCACCGAACCAGCCCAGCATCATCGGCAGGATCCGACGCTGCAGCTTCGCCCGGCGGGTCAGCCCCGAGGTCAGCGCGGAGATGTGCCGCATGGCGCCGGCGGCGTCGTGGTAGCCCAGTGCCGAGAGTCGATCCTGGGCGGCCTTGGCGGTGAGCCGCACCTCGTCGTCGGAGAGCACGGCCGTGGTGGAGAGCAGCGGGCGGTAGAAGATCCGCTCGTGGAAGCTGGCCACCTCCCGGGCGATGTCACGCCACTGGTTCAGCACCTCATCCCCGGCCGGACGACGACGCCGGTTCGGCGGCCGCACGGCATGGGCCAGCGCGCGGATCTCATCGGACTTCACGGGCATCAGATGGGTCCGGCGCATATGGCTCATCTGGATCCGGTGCTCGAAGAGTCGCAGCATCCGGTAGCAGCGAGACATCGCGTCGCGATCGGACCGGGCCACGTACTCCCCGGCCTCAAGCATCTCGATGGCGGTCAGCGAGTCCCGCACCCGCAGGGACTCATCCACCCGGCCGTGGACCAGTTGCAGCAGCTGCACGGTGAACTCGATGTCGCGCAGGCCGCCTCGTCCGAGCTTGATCTCCCGGTCCACCTCGTCGGCGGGGATGTTGTCGAAGACCCGTCGGCGCATCCGCTGGACGTTCTCCACGAAGTTCTCCTGCGCGGAGGAGGTCCAGACCTGTGGCCAGATCGCCTCGATGTAGTCCTGACCCAGGCTGCGGCTGCCCGCGATGGGACGAGCCTTGAGCAGCGCCTGGAACTCCCAGCCGTGTGCCCAGCGCTTGTAGTACTCCAGATGGGACTCCAGCGTGCGGGAAAGGTCTCCCTCTCGACCCTCGGGACGCAGGTTCGCGTCCACCTCCCACAGGCCGGGTTCGGGGCCGCTGCCGTTGATGACCTTGGAGATGCCCGAGGCCATCGCGACGGCGGTGTTCCGGGCGGCGGCGGAGTCGATGTCCTCGGCGGCGCGGTGCACGAAGATCACGTCCACGTCGGAGATGTAGTTCAGCTCCCGCGCCCCGCACTTGCCCATGCCGATGACCGCGAGCTCCACCGTGGCAGCGGTGCGACCGTTGCGCACGGTGAGCTCCGCCCGGCTGACCGCCAGGGCGGCGTCGATGGCAGCGGCGGCGAGGTCGGCGAGCTGACGGGAGACCAGCGGCTGGTAGGCGGCGGGATCGGCCGCGCTGAGATCTGCCAGCGCCAGTGCGGTGAGCTCACGCCGGTAGGCCCTACGCAGTGCGACGCCAGCCTCCTTGGCGGTGAACTCCTCGGTCAGCTCCGCGGAGGGCGTCTCCGCTGCAGGGTAGGCATGGACGGACTCCAACAGCCGGGCGCGCAGCACCTCGGGTTCGGTGACCGCCGGGTCGGCGAGGGCCGCGGCGTCGTCGGGGGTGTGGTGGTGCTGGCGTTCGTCCCGGTCCGCCTCCAGGGTGTCGGCGATCTCAAAGACCAGATCGCAGTTCTCCGGACGGCGGACCAGGAACTCGCCGAGGGCCTCGGAGGCCCCGAGCAGCCGAATCAGCGGAACCGCCCGCAGGTAGACCCCGTCGGTGTCGTCGGTGAAGAGGTCACAGACGTCACCGGCACGCTCGACCAGGCGGATCAGCAGCAGCAGCGCCTGATCGGGGTTGGGCGCGTAGTGCAGGGTGCGCACCAGGACCGCGGCGTCCAGCCCGCTGAGATGTTCATCGGCGAGGAAGCCCGATGCCCGCTCGAGCTCCTGGAAGCCCGCGGCGATCAGGTCCCGGTGGGTCAGCGTGGAGGAGGCCACGATCAGATCAGGCCGAGATACCGCTTGATCTCGAACGGGGAGACGTTGACGCGGTAGTCGTCCCACTCCTGCTGCTTGTTGCGCAGGAAGTTCTCGAACACCTGCTCCCCCAGGATCTCGGCCATCAGCTCGGAATCCTCCATCTGGCGCAGCGCCTCATGCAGGGTGCCCGGAAGCGGCTTGATGCCCAGCGCCTTGCGCTCGGAGGTGGTCAGCGACCACACGTCCTCGCCCACCGGATCCATCAGCTCGTAGCCCTCGCGGATGCCCTTGAGCCCTGCGCCGAGGACTGCGGCGTAGCCGAGGTACGGGTTCGCACCGGAGTCGATCCCACGGAACTCGACGCGGGCGGAGCCGCCCTTGGTGGGCTTGTACAGCGGGACCCGGACCAGCGCGGAGCGGTTGTTGTGGCCCCAGGAGACGTGGGAGGGAGCTTCGCCGCCGCCCCAGAGACGCTTATAGGAGTTCACGAACTGGCTGGTGATCGCGGTGAACTCCGGCGCGTGGCGCAGGATGCCGGCGATGAACTGGCGCGCGGTGGTGGAGAGGTTGTACTCGGTGTTCGGGGCGAAGAACGCGTTGGTGTCGCCCTCGAAGAGCCCGAAGTGGGTGTGCATGCCTGAGCCCGGGTGCTCGGTGAAGGGCTTGGGCATGAAGCTGGCGTACTTGCCCTGGGTGATCGCGACCTCTTTGATCACCGTGCGGAAGGTCATGATGTTGTCTGCGGTGGTCAGCGCGTCGGCGTAGCGCAGGTCGATCTCGTTCTGACCGGGGCCGGCCTCGTGGTGGCTGAACTCCACGGAGATGCCCACGGCCTCGAGCATGTTGACCGTGTGGCGGCGGAAGTCCTGGCTGACGCTGCCTGTGACGTGGTCGAAGTACCCGGCGCGGTCCACCGGCACGGGGCTGCCATCGGCGTCGGTCTCATCGGACTCGAGCACGTAGAACTCGATCTCCGGATGGGTGTAGCAGGTGAAGCCCATCTCTCCGGCGACATCGAGCTGGCGGCGCAGCACGTTGCGCGGATCCCCGGCGGCGGGTTCCTGATCCGGTGTGAGGATGTCGCAGAACATCCGCGAGGTGGGTTCTTCCTCACCGCGCCAGGGCAGGATCTGGAAGGAGGAGGGGTCCGGCTTGAGCAGCATGTCGGATTCGAAGACGCGGGAGAGTCCCTCGATCGAGGAGCCGTCGAAGCCGAGGCCCTCGCTGAAGACCCCTTCGACCTCGGCCGGGGCCAGCGCCACGGATTTCAGGGAGCCCACCACATCGGTGAACCAGAGGCGCACGAAGCGGACGTCGCGCTCCTCGATGGTGCGCAGTACGAATTCCTGCTGTCGATCCATGCGGTGCAGCCTCCTGAAGTGCCGTGGGTGTCGCCGGGACCACTCTACCCAACTACTCCCGCTCGCACGGGTGAGTCCGCGCAGAGTTCGGTAGCCTGATCCCATGTCCGAGCAGATCAGCCCCAAGCGGGTACGCACCGTGCATCTTCAGCAGTTCAAGGATGCCGGTCAGAAATTCTCCATGTTGACCGCCTATGACGCGCAGATCGCCTCGATCTTCGACGAGTCTGGGATCGAGCTGCTGCTGGTGGGTGACTCTGCGGCGAACGTGATGATGGGGCACTCCTCCACGCTGCCGATCACCACCGAAGAGATGCTGGTCTTCACCAGGTCAGTGGTCAACGGCGCGAACCGCGCGCTGGTCGTGGCCGACCTGCCGTTCGGAAGCTATGAGTCCTCCCCCGCCCAGGCGGTGGCCACGGGTGTGCGGTTCATGAAGGAGGGCGGAGCGCAGGCGGTGAAGATCGAGGGCGGCGCGGCGATGGCCGAGCATGTCCGTGCGCTGGTCGCAGCCGGAATCCCGGTGATCGCGCATATCGGGTTCACCCCGCAGTCCGAGCATGCCCTGGGCGGCTACCGAGTGCAGGGACGCGGGGAGGCCGCGGAGGCGCTCAGCGCCGACGCGCTGGCGCTGGAGGCGGCGGGCGCGTTCTGCGTACTCATGGAGATGGTCCCGGCGGACCTGGCCACCGAGGTGGACGGCAAGCTGCGCGTGCCCACGATCGGAATCGGCGCCGGCAACGGCACCACGGGTCAGGTGCTGGTCTGGCAGGACATGCTGGGTCTGGGCACCGGGCGGGTGCCGAAGTTCGTCAAGCAGTACGCGAATCTCCGCGAGGTGGTCTCCCGCGCCGCGGGGCAGTACCGCAAGGACGTCAGCGAGGGCAACTTCCCCGCCGAGGAGCACAGCTTCACCAACTGAACCGGCGGCTCAGCGAGAACTGCCGCTGGTTCAGTGCTGACTCAGTACTGGTCCGCCGTCCTGATCCAGCGTTGACTCAGCTCTTAGGGGTGCGACCGTGGCCGCCGTCGTCGTCCCAGTGCTCGGAGGTCTCCTCATCCCAGGCCTCGTTGTTGGCCTCCACCCGCTTGAGTGCCTCGGCAGCCTCATCCCGGCTGGAGTAGGGACCCAGCAGGTGTTTCCAGGAGGACTGCGCACCCTCCTCGATCGCTCCGGTGCGCACGTTGAACCAGTATTCGGTACTCATGCACCCAGAATACGCCCCTGGTGTGCGACTCCACCCGGGGACCTGATCCGGTTCCTCACCGAGCGGGGCTCCGGGCAGCAGGCGTTCAGTGATTCATCCGATCAACTGAATATTCTTTGGCTGCAAAGGGGCCACCCTGTGGCAGGCTGCCAATCATCGGCTCGGCAGGGCCCCCATCGGTGGCATCGTCTTCGGGGATATAGCCGACGGCGACGCCAGCGTCCAGGTCCCACCAACGTTCGCTGTTCGCCGAGACGGCGTAGAAGACGGCAAAAGACTCGTTGGTCGTCATAGCCGCAAGGAACGCGCGCACCGCATCGGAGGGACTGAGCCAGGTCCGTTGCTCCCGCGGTGTGCCCGGCTGCTTCTCATAGCTGCCGATACGGACTGCCACGGTGCTGATGCCGAACTTGTCGGTATAGAGGCGACACAGGGCTTCGCCTGAGGCCTTGGATACACCGTAGAAGCCGTCCGGACGCGCCGGCATCTCCGACGAAACCATCGTCCCCATGGAGTACATGCCCGTCACGCGATTGCTGCTGGCGTAAACAACCCGGGGCACTCCTGAGCGGCGGGCCGCTTCGAGCACGTGATAGGTCCCCACGATGTTCACCGCTGCCAAGTCGTGGAAATCGGCTTCGTCCGGGATGCCCCCGAGGTGAATCACGCCGTCCGCACCCTCAAAGAGGTCTAGCAGCGCCTCGAAGTCCGAGAGATCGGCAGTCACGATCCGGTCGTACGGACCCACGGGCGAGGTCGGGCGGACGTCAGTGGATACCAACTCCACCTCCCGTTCGTGGAGCGCGGCACGCAAGGCCCCACCGATGTTTCCGGCAGCTCCTGTGACGACCCAGCGGCTCTTCACGATATGCGGCATGCCCACATCGTACGATCTTCTCCCGTCAGAGAAGCGGCGACGTGCCAGACTTCTGCTCATGCACGCAAGCTCCCCACCCGGCACGGAATCAATCACCTCACGACGACGACGCAGCGCGCCCTCCCTGCGACGCAGCCGGCTGGCGACCATGGCCGCCTTCGCCACCAACGGCGCCCTGCCGGCCTCGCTGCTCGCCCGGTACGCCGAGGTCAAGGACACGCTTGGGCTGAGCCCGGCGATCTTCGGTCTGGTGGTGGTCGGTTTCGGGCTGGGCGGGGCCCTGGCGCTGCATTTCCCCGGAGTCATCGCGCGCAGGATCGGCGTGGCCAGGACCGCCAGCTTCGGCAGCGTCTGGATGGGAGCCGCACTTACCCTGGCTGCGGCCGGGGTCGCGCTGGGCAGCCCCTGGGTGGTGGTGCTGGGTCTGCTGCTGACCGGCTTCGGCGATGCCAGCGTGGACGTGGCGCAGAATTCGCAGGGCCTGCGCGTCCAGGCGGCCTATCGCAGGTCTCTGCTGAACTCCATGCACGCCGGGTGGAGCATCGGCGCGGCGATCGGCGGCGGCGTGGGAACACTGGCGGCGGTGCTGGGTGTGCCGCTGCTGGCGCACATGGCGATCTGGGCGCTGTTCTGCGTTCTCGCGATGGCTCTCGCCGCGCGGGCATTCATGCCCGAGCCTGTGGTGGGAGACGAATCGGCCGACGCCCCGGCGCGACCCTCGGGCTGGTCCACGGCCAAGATCCTGCTCCCGCTGGCGCTGATCGCGCTGGCCGGGATCTCCGTGGAGGACATCGGCAACAACTGGTCCGCGGTGCTGCTCTCCACGGAGCGGGGCATGGACCCTGCCGCGGCCGGCGTCGGACTCAGCGTGCTGCTGGGTGCCCAGTTCATCGGGAGGATGCTCGGTGACCGGGTGATCGACCGGCTCGGTGAGCGCGCCTCGCTGATCGGCAGCCTGAGCGCCGTGATCCTCGGGCTGCTCGGGGCAGCCTGGGCCCCGGGGATCGGACTGACCCTGGTGAGCCTCGCCGTCGCGGGACTGGGCTGCGCGGTGACCGTACCGTTGGCCTTCGCCCGGGCCGATCGTGTCCCGGGGCTTCCGGACCACAGCGGAGTGACCTGGATCAGCTGGGCCATGCGCGCGGTGATGCTGAGCCTGTCCCCGGCGATCGGCGTGATGACCCAGGGCTCCTCCCTGCCGGTGGCGATCAGCGTGGTGGTGGCCATCGCCGTGCTGGCCCTGGTGCTGCAGCTGCGCCCACCTCGTGCTGCGGCTGATCCCACGCCGCAGCGCGGCCGCGGCTGACCGATAGGATGGCGCCCATGGCTACCCAGCAGTCCACTCCCCTGTCCTCCCATGCCCCGGTGGGCACCCTGACCAAGGGTGCCGTCTCCCCCGAGCGGGCGGTCCCGGCCCATATCGAGCGGCCCAACTACGTGGGCCTGGAGGCGCCGCCGGAGTACACCGGTGAGGACGTCTATGACGCCCCCACCGTGGAGCGGATCCGCCGCGCCGCCCAGCTCGCCGCCGACGCGATGGTCGCCACCTCGAAGCTGATCCGCCCCGGGGTCACCACCGAGGAGCTCGACGCCTACGCACACCAGTACCTGACCGATCGCGGCGCGTACCCCTCCTGCCTGTCCTACCGCGGGTTCCCCAAGGCCATCTGCACCTCGGTCAATGAGGTCATCTGCCACGGCATCCCGGACACCACCGTGCTCGCTGAGGGCGACATCGTGAACCTGGACATCACCGCGTACATCGACGGTGTCCACGGGGATCACAACCGCACGTTCTTCGTCGGCGCGGTTGATGAGGAGTCCCGCCTGCTGGTGGAGCGCACCGAGGAGGCGATGATGCGCGCCATCCGCGCGGTGAAGCCCGGACGGCCCATCAATGTGATCGGTCGCGCCATCGAGTCCTACGCGAAGCGTTTCGGCTATGGTGTGGTACGCGAGTTCATCGGCCACGGAGTGGGCAAGGCGTTTCACACCGGATTGGTGATCCCGCACTTCGATGCGGCACCGGACCACGCGCGCCTGATGGAACCGGGAATGGTGTTCACCATCGAACCGATGCTCACCCTGGGCACGCGCCACTGGGACATGTGGGAGGACGGCTGGACGGCCGTGACCCGCGACCGGAAGCGCACCGCGCAGTTCGAGCACACTCTGGTCGTCACCGATGACGGCGCCGAGATCCTCACGCTGCCTTCTGGCGACTGAGTCCGGTCCCCTCCCCCCACAGCACGGAGATACTGCACCACTATGAGCTCTTCTCACGAGCAGCCGCTGGCTGCCCAGGCCGTCGCCCCTGCCAGCGAGACCGTCTCTGATCTGCCCAAGCGGGCGATCGGCATCGACGTGGGCGGCACCGGGATCAAGGGCGGGATCGTCAACCTGCACAAGGGCACGCTGACCGGTGAACGCTTCCGCATCCCCACCCCGAAGCCGGCGACCCCGGAGGCGGTGGCCGAAGTCATCGGTCAGATCCTCGAGGAGCTGTTGGGCCGGGAGAAGTCTCCGGCGGAGTCCGAGCTTTCGGTGGGCGTGCTGTTCCCGGCGATCGTGGACAAGAACATCGTCCTGTCCGCGGCTAACATCGACGAGTCGTGGATCAACACCGACGCCGCCGCGCTGCTGAAGCATCTGCCCGGTCAGATCCACACCCTCAACGACGCCGACGGCGCGGGTCTTGCTGAGGCCCGGTACGGAGCGGGCAAGGGCCTGGAGGGGACGGTCATGACCATCACCCTGGGCACCGGCATAGGCTCGGCCCTGGTGCACGACGGCGTGCTGGTCCCCAACAGCGAGATGGGCCACCTGGAGTTCGAGGGCGAGGTGGCTGAGAAGAAGGCGTCTGCCGCCGCGCGCGAACGCACCGATATGCCCTGGGACGAGTACGGCAAGCTGTTGAACCGATTCCTGAAGCATGTGGAGCGGCTGCAGTCCCCCGAACTGTTCATCATCGGCGGCGGGATCTCCAAGCGCAGCGAGGACTTCCTGCCCCAGGTCAAAGACCTGCGCGCGAAGGTGGAGGTCGCGGCACTGCAGAACAACGCCGGGATCGTCGGAGCGGCGCTGTATGCGGCCGAACAGACCCAGCTGAACCAGTCCCGCGGACGGTCCTGATCCCGACCCGAGGGTTGCTACACTTCTTGCTGCGGCAGATCGCGCCCTGCGGGCGGGATCTGCGCCCGGGCCTTTAGCTCAGCTGGTAGAGCACCGCGTTTACACCGCGGTTGTCGTCGGTTCGATCCCGGCAGGGCCCACCATTTCGCTTCTAGAGTGAAAACCTCCTCCTCCAGCCTTCGCGGCCGATCCCGGCGTTACTGTGATGGCATGGCTTCCGTTATGCGCACCACCGGCCGAATCTTCCTCGGATCCGCCCTCACCTTTGCCGGGGTCTCGCACCTGGCTTGGGCCCGTGAAGAGTTTCGCGCCCAGGTTCCGAAGTCCCTGCCGCTGGATCCCGATACGACGGTCCTGGCCTCAGGGGTGGCCGAGATCGGGCTGGGAACCGCGCTTCTCTTCTCTTCCCAGCAGCACCGGCCCGTGGCGGGCAATGCGGCAGGACTCTTCTTCGCCGCTGTCTTCCCCGGCAACATCGCACAATATGTGCACAAGCGTGATGGGTTCGGGCTGGATACGGATCGCAAGCGTCTGGTGCGGCTGTTCTTCCAGCCCGCGCTGATCGGTCTGGCCGTCTGGTCGACGCGCCGCCCGTCCTGACCATTCCGCCGAGGGGAAGTCAGCATCCAGGGCCTTCGCCCGGGCACCAGCAGCTGCTCCCAGCGTTTCACCGTCACCAGGGGCGGCGTTCTTCTCCGACGTATGTGCAAATCCGCTCATGCTCTCCGTCGCCTGGCCGTTCTCGCAGCGTTGCCGGAGCCTTGACGGACTCGCTCGGGTAGAGGACTGTGACAAGTAGGCCTCAGCGACTCGTGGGTTGCATCAGCAGCTCCCTCAACGCCCTGGCGGCTACCAGAGGAGCACGCACATGGATGCATGTGACACCTGCGGCAATCCCAGCAGCACCCTGATGACCATCGCTCGCGAGGGAGTGATGCACACCTTCGACAGCTTCGAATGCGCGATCCACAGCATGGCACCTACCTGCCGAGAGTGCGGCTGCAGGATTCTTGGGCACGGCACCCATTTGGGAGGCTACCTCTACTGCTGCGACCACTGCGCCCCAGCAAGTTCGACTGGTCTGCGGATCGTCTCCTCCGAGGGGGACGACCGGCTGGAGAGCGAGGCCGCGTTCTCTTCGACAGCAGCTCCCGCGAGGCGCTAGTCGTCGTCTTCAGACCGCGTATCGAAACGTCGAATGACGCGGTGCTTCGACGAGACGGCCCGACCCTGGGCCTGAAACCGGGATCGGCTCCACTCCGACGTCGCCCCGCGCCCAGCTGAGGCCGCGAACTGGACTCCGACGCCAAGGTCTGCCACGAGGTCCTCTGCCACATGCTGAAGATAATCACGTTGAGTCGAAGTAGGCGTTCCGTAGTGGCGAATATGGGCGGCGATCATCTTCTCGAAGAAGCTGCGGTCTGCGGTGGGGTGCATGGGCATATCCAGAGTATGCGCCCTGCCGGTGACATGTCCGCAAGCCCCTCGGCAGAATGAGACACGTGAGACTCATGGCCCGTCCAGAGACAGCAGGGACTCGAGGAGAAGGGACTGACGCCGGAAGCGACGCACGACGCATCTCGCTGCACGAGCCATGGCCGAGCCGTTCTGCATCAGCACCCACGAAGAGGAGCCACGACATGATTCGCCTCATAGAACCGCCGGACAGGATTCGATGGACTGATCAGCTCTACGAAAGTCATCTGGGCGTCAAAGATCCAGACGACATCACCGGCCTGAGGTGGCGCGATGAGTATCGCTTCGTCATGAGCCAACCTCTGATGGAACTTGCTCTGCGGCGTGGTGTGCCCTGCAACAAGGGTCTGCTGCTCACCCGCATCTCGCTCATGCCGCTCGAGCGGTACCTGGCCTCACGTACCGCACACCTAAGGGCGCTGCGCTTTGACATCGACCAGGGTCCGCAATTTGTCAGAGGAGAGCGCTTCATCACCTCAACGAATCAGACGTTGTCGTCCGCGCTCGGAGCCCTAGAGGTGGTTCTCGGTCATCCCCGAGACAAGAGGATCGAAGAGCACTGGAGGGGTATCGGTGGGCAAGCCCTGACATCGGGAGGCAAGTCTGTGTCGCCGGCCCACACCGTGGGGGCCGGCTGACGCTCGCGCTGGGGGCACAAGCCGTTGCTAGCGGGACAGCGGCGTCGTCTGGCCCCGGATGGCGGTCGCATTCGCCGTGATCGCCGCCTTGTAGCGGTCGATGTCAGGCGTTTCGACGTGTGCCACGATCACGTCAAGCAGACTCGCAACGGATGCGTTGGGCTCTCCGGCGGCCTGGAGCGTGAGGGCTTCGAATACGCCCAGCGAAGGGGAATCTGGGAATGCCTCGCGGGCTGCCCGAAACACCTCGCGGGACCTCTCGTACTCACCCAGGTTCCTGAGTGTGGAGCCGTACTGAACGTAGCACCGCCGGAGAAGGTCTCCGTCGAGACCCTCAGCCAGGGCCTCTTCATAGAAGCTTCGGGCGGTCTCCCCGTGCCCTCCGGTGTCATACGCGCCACCGACCTCGTAGAGGGCCCGCGCATTCCTTGGATGGGAGTCGAGAATGCGGAGCAGCGCGTCAATAGTGGGTTGCATGTTGTCACGGTCGCGGGCGGCGAAGATCTGGTCGAGTTCCTCCTCCAAAGTCATAGCAACCAATCTGCCATGGCGCGGGCCGTTTCGCGTGTACGCCATGTTTCATCGGTCAATCGAACCACCTCAGTGAATCGAAACACTGAGCACGCGTCGCGGGAAGCTGCCGCCTCGGTCGTCGCCGACACGAGTCATACCGAGCTTCTCCGCCACTCGCTCGGAGGCGCGATTCTCTGGGTGCAGAATCGCAACGAGCGCGTCGGCGTCTGTAGAGGTCCGCGCGAATTCCAGGCACGCTCCGGCCGCCTCCGTGGCGTATCCGCGGCCCTGCAGCTCTGATCGGACGTGATATCCCACTTCGAGCCGAGGCACCCCGTTGACCTGCTGCCAGGTCAGGCCGCAGTCACCGACGAAGTCTCCGGCTTTCGTCTCGATGATCCACAGTCCGAAACCGTAGATAGCGTAGTTGTCTTGGTTCCATGAGATCCAGCGTGACGCTTCCTCGCGAGTCTTGGGCGCGGGGTAGTAGCGCATGACGACGGGGTCCCCGAGGAGAGAAGAGATCTCCTCAAGATCGGATTCGGCCATCTCTCGAAATCGAAGTCGCACAGTGGGTTTGGGCGTCGACATGACTTGACGGTACCCGTTAATTTCTCGCGTCTGCTTGGACCTCCTCCGGAGCATCACGGCCTCATACGTGACGTTCGTGACCATAACGTGACATTCGTTATCTATCTGTTATACCGTCGTAGTCGTGCTTGCGGCGGCTGTCCGATGTCGCAAGCTCCTCCGGCCAGATTTACTCCTGCCGCTGACCGGTGCCGTTCGAAAAACTACCGCTAGGCAGGGTGCGGGTTCGCTGTCACTCGTGACCTGAAGACTGTGGGCTTCCCGGCTCACACTTCACGAAGGCGGCCCCGCAACCTACAGGGAGAGGTTTCCACAATGACGCACAACATGACTTCCGTTCCACGCCGCGACCGGCGCCGCCAGGCCAAGCCTTCACTGGCTCAGGCCGTGGCAGTCAATGCCGGCACCATGGGACGAAGCGCCGTAGCCGCGATGGCAGCTTCGGGCCTGGTGATCACCTCTGGAGCCGCCGCCAACGCATCCACCACCGTCGAGACCCCCGAGATCACCACCCTCGAGGTCGCAGCAACTGGTCTCAGCGTGGAGCGCGCCAGCAACACCTCCTCCGTGGAGGTCACGTCATCGCGTGAGGTTGACCTCTCCTTCGACCGTCCCGTCGTCACCTCCACTCCCGCGCCGGAGCCCGAGCCGGAACCGGAGCCAGCCCCAGAACCTGAGACGGTCGTCGAGCAGGCCGCAGAAGTCGTGCCCGCCTCCCCGCAGGCCGAGCCGGACGCTCCCGCCGAGCCCGAAGCACCTGCTCAGCCCGCAGAGCAGCAGACGCCCGCTGAGCCGGCAGAGCAGGAGGCACCCTCCGAACCTGTCCAGCAGGAGCAGACTCAGGAAGCACCGCAGCAGCAGACACAGCAGGCCGACAACGGTCAGCGGCAGCAGGCTGAACGGTCTGAGAGCGGCGGGCAGTCGCAGGGGAACACCCAGGTCGCCTCCTCCGAGCCAGCACAGAGCGAGGCGCCAGCCTCCAACGGAGGCAACGGCTCGATCGTCGGGGCGGCGTATGCAGGCCTCGGCAATCCCTACTCCTTCGGTGGGACCAGCCCCAGCGGCTGGGACTGCTCCGGATTCATCAACTGGGCCTACGCCCAGGCCGGAGTGGACGTGCCCCGCAGCACCTACGCCATGATGAGCTCCATGCGGCAGGTCTCCTCCCCCTCACCGGGCGACATCGTCATCCAGAACGGTGGCAGCCACGCCGCCATCTACGTGGGCAATGGTCAGCTCATCGGCGCGAACAACCCCCGCGTGGGCACGGTGCAGTACTCCCTGGACTCCCCGTACTGGTCCAACACCATGTACCTCAGCGCGAACTGACGCCTCAGTTCCTGCTCATGGTGACACCACTCGTGGTTCACGAAGATGCGCACCGCTGAACGCCATGCTGCGCGGCGGAGCCTGGAGTCCGCTTCTGCGGACTTGCCCCAAGGCTTCGCCGCGCACGTGGCGTTTTTCGTGGCCGGGCAACCGAGGTTCCCAGGACAACGTCCACACCATGGACCAGAGCTCATTGCCCCTGGGGCGCCTCAGGAGATTGCTTGGCCAGGAGGGCTCGCAGCAATTGCAGGGAACGCAGCTGGGTCTGGGCCAGCACCTCCAGCGGCTCACCCGAGAAGTGGTGAAGCGCCGTCTGGACGACGCCGAATACGCTTGCAGCCATCCACGTCGTTCCCGGGGGCTGCCCCTCCTGCCCGTCAGGGCCTGCGGCACCACTGGCAGCTACTCCTGAATCCGCCCCGAACATGGACGTGACCCCCTCGACCATGCCGACCACAGCCTCCTCGGATATCACCGGGCCTTCAGGCACACCCAGGACTCGATGCTTGGCGTCCGACTGATAGGCCACCACTCCTCCGACGAACCAGTCACCGGACCCCCCGGCCGCAGCGAGTTGATTCGCAAGCTTCCCGCCGGTCAAAGATTCGGCCACAGCCACGGTCAAGCCTCGCTCCGCGAGGATCGCCCCTACAGCTGAAGCGACGTCGGAGGCTTCTGCCTCGATACTCTCGACGGTGCTCATACGTGTCCCTCCGTCTTCTCAGCGTCCGCCGCTCATCTTGCGGTGGCGCTGCTGAACACCGGCGGCACCGTAGGGGTAGTCCTCAGTCTCGGGCTCACTGGCGGCAGTCAGCCGATCCAGCTGCTCGGTGCTCAGGTCGAGTGAGTCCGCCCCCATGTTGTCCTGGAGCTGCTCGATCGTGCGGGCTCCAAGGATCACGGAGGTGACCGTCGGCTGGGCCTTGAGCCACGCCAGCGACACCTGCGAATGAGACGCACCATGCTCTTCGGCGACGGCGGAGACCGCGTCGATGACGCGCCATGTCCGTTCGTCGGAGTTGCGCTTCTCCCAGGCTTCCATGCCGCGCTTCGGGTTCTCTCCGAGGCGCGTCGAACCGGTGGGCGCCTCATCTCGGCGGTATTTTCCGCTCAGCCAGCCGCCTCCCAGGGGTGACCACGGCAGCAGGCCCAGTCCGGCGTCGAGGGCTGCGGGGACGATCTCCTGTTCGATTCCACGGACGAGGAGGTTGTACTGCGGCTGCAGGGTCACCGGGAGCGACCAGCCGTGCCGCTCCGCGATATGGACGGCCTTGGTGAGCTGCCACCCGGTGAAGTTGGAGAAGCCGTAGTATCCGATCTTTCCTGCCGTGACCGCATCATCGAGGAAGCGCAAGGTCTCATCCAGTGGGCTGATCGCGTCCCAGGCATGCAGCTGGTACAGGTCGATGTGGTCCAGGCCGAGGCGGCGCAGCGACGCATCGAGCGCATCACGCAGGTGCCGGCGCGAGGTCCCGAGATCGTTGGGACCCTGGCCCATCGGGAACCGCCCCTTCGTGGCGAGGACGATCTGCCGCGCCTCGGTCGGATGAGAGCCGAGCCACCGGCCGATGATCTCCTCGCTCGTGCCTTCGCTGTAGACATCGGCCGTGTCGATGAAATTGCCGCCGGCTGCGACGTAGGTGTCGATGAGCGCATGCGAAGTCGCCTCGTCGGCCTCCGCTCCGAAGGTCATCGTGCCCAGCGCCTGGGTAGAGACGATGGCGCCGCTTCGGCCCAGTGTTCGATAAGTCAGGTCAGCCTGAGTCATGTCACGTCCTTCGTGGGTAGTGCGTTGCGGTCATCGGATGGGGCAGCCGACGACGCTGAATGTGAGCCCGATCATTCAACCCCATACAGCTCTGACTGCAACAGTGTTTCCGTAGCAAGAACTGGCTACCAACTGGACGAAACCTGACCGCCTTCTTGCATGACCGGGACGGTTCGACGGTGGCAACAGGCCGAGGACGACGGCCCGGGGATTCAGACTCGACCTCGCGGCAGCTGCGTCGCGGAGCCCAATTAGGTCACACCACTGGCCCTTTTTGATCACCCCTTTCAGGTCTACGGTGGTGACATGGAGCAGCCCAACCGGGCGTCCACACCGAGGAGGATCCTTGTCATGAGCACACAAGTTTCGGAATGCAGCGTCGCACGCTGCTCCTTCAACGACCATTCCCACTGCAACGCGGCCGCCATCACGGTCGGTGGGGAAGAAGACCATGCAACCTGTGCCACCTTCATCGACATCGGCATCGACGGTGGACTGCCAAAGGTGCTCGCAGGGGTCGGGGCCTGCCAGCGCAGTGAGTGCGTCCACAACGATCACCTGATGTGCAATGCGCCCGAAGTCCGTGTCGGTCCGGGAGCCGACAATGCAGACTGCCTGACCTACACCCACGCGTGATGCGCTGCCACCAGCGGCACTCCGAACCAGGAGTGTTGACGCATCACTAGGCTGGCCTTGTGAGCAGACATTCCAAGGCCCAGTTCGACCGGCGTGTGCTGCTCTCCGGTGTGCTCTTCGGCTCAGGGATCGCAGCCTCGATGATCGATCTGTTCATCTTCCATCTGGCTCTGCAGTGGCACCACTTCTATGACCTCTCCACCACTGAAGTGGCCCTGACCGCCGACGGCTTCTTCCACGCCTTCGGCTGGTTCATCACCGTCTGGGGCCTCTTCCTGCTGGCGGATCTGCGCCGCCGCACCGCGATTCCCTGGAAGCGCTGGGCCGGTGCCGTCATCACCGGGGTGGGGTTCTTCCAGCTTCTGGACGGCGTGGTCAGCCATAAGGTGCTCGGCATCCACCAGATCCGTTACGGCGTGGACCTGCTGCTCTACGACGTGGTCTGGATCGGCAGCGCCGTGGTGCTGCTGCTGATCGGACTGCTCATGCTGCGCCGCACTCGTCATCACCCCGCCACGACCTGAGCGCCGTGAACATCTCCGTTCCCCTTCATCACATGGATCAGCACGACGGCGGCCACAGCGCGAACCCTGCCATGGCCGGTATGGACTGGGAAGTGCTCGACGTCGTCGTCGTGCTGCTGCTCGGTGTCGGTGCTCTGGTCTATGCCCTGGGTCTCTGGGCTGCCCGGGGCCGCAGTCCTTGGCCGCTCCGACGCACCCTCTTCTGGTATGTCGGAATCGGGTGCGTCGCTGCTGGGCTCCTGGGGCCGGTCGCCCAGGCGGCTCACACCAGCTTCACCGCGCACATGCTCGGTCACCTCCTGCTGGGGATGATCGCACCGCTGCTGATGGTGCTCGGCGCGCCGATCACGCTGGCGATGCGCGCCCTGCCCGCCGTCGCGGCCAGGAGGCTGAGCCGGCTCCTGCGCAGTGCCTGGATCAGGGGGCTCACTCACCCGGTGATTGCAGCGACACTGAATGCGGGTGGCCTCTGGCTGCTCTACACCACCGAGCTGTTCCACATGATGCATGCCTCCGCAGCGGTCTACGCCCTGGTGCACCTGCATCTCTTCGCCGCGGGCTACCTCCTCACCGCCTCGCTGATCGGGCCCGATCCTGATCCGCACCGTGCTTCGATGCCAGTGCGCTCCGCGGTGCTGGTGCTTTTCATCGCCGCGCATTCGATTCTGGCGAAGTGGCTTTTTGCCCATCCCCCGCAGGGGGTGGAGCCCGCTGACGGGCGTGCAGGGGCGCAGCTGATGTACTACGGCGGAGACGTTGTCGACGTCACGCTGATAGTTTTGCTGTTCGCTGGCTGGTATGCGGCCACACGCCCGCGGACATCGCGATCCCGCGGGTCAGCCCGTGCTGATGATCATGAGACGAGAGGGGCCCGAGCGTGACCGAGGCAAGCCCGAAGGACTTCTGGGAGAACCGCTATGCCGGCTCGGACCGAGTGTGGTCCGGCCGGGTCAATCCGACGATGAGCTCGCTGGTGACAGGTCTGTCGGCAGGCCGCGCGCTCGATCTGGGCTGCGGGGAGGGCGGCGATGTGTTGTGGCTGGCCCACCGCGGCTGGAAGGCCATCGGCGTCGACATCTCCGAGACCGCTGTCGCCCGGGCACAGTCCCACGCTGAGGCAGAGGACTTCGAGGAGGGCAGCGCCGAGTTCTTCGTCGGCACGCTGCCAGAGGAAATGCCCGCCGGCCCGTTCGACCTGATCACGGCTTCCTTCCTGCAGTCTCCCGTAGCGCTGGACCGACTCGAGATCCTCAGCGCAGCCGCCGAGCGCGTGTCGATCGGGGGCTGCCTGCTGGTGATCTCCCACGCGAGCGCCCCGCCGTGGTCCCAGCACCAGCACGGGCCCGATGAGATGCCCACCCTCGAAGGGGACCTGGAGGCGCTGCATCCACGTGTGGCCTGGGAGGTCGAGGTCGGTGAGCTGCGGGAGCGGCCCGCGGTGGGACCTGATGGTCAGGAGGCCACCCTGGAAGACCTGGTGATCCTTGCCAGGAGGTTGGAGTGACCAGCTAGTGTGGTGGCCACGTCGGACCGGACGGAGAGGGAAGATATGGGGAAGAAGACCAAGGACCTGCTCGTCGGAGCGGCGCTGGGGCTTCTCCTCGCCGTCGTCGTCGAGGTGGTGCGTTACCTCGTAGAGGGCGAGCGGTCCCTCACCGACATCGCCTGGAGCCTCTGGGTGGTGCCATTCGCCGCGTTCCTGTGGAGCGCACGCCGATCGGGTGAACCGAACGTGGTGCGCGGATCGCACGATCGTTCCCTGGCCGAGCGCCGGGAGGACCGGTCAGTGGAAGCAGAAACGGAACAGCGCTAGATGGCTGCGGTGATCATCCTTGGAGTCACCCTGAGCGCGGCCGGGCTGCTCACCAGCTGGCTCGGATTCACCTGTCGGGATGGGAAGCTTCCGATGAACGCGCTCGTCGGGATCCGGATCCCTTCCACCATGGTCGACGCTGAGACCTGGACACGGTCGCATCAGGCCGCGTGGCGCTGGATCGTCACTGCTGGTGCAGGACCGGTGATCTCTGGGGTCGCACTTCTGGTCCTCGGCCAGGACGGCATCGTCTGGGTCATGGCGGGCACGGTGTGGCTGCTGGTGTTCATCATCACGGCCTCAGTGGTGGCCTCACACGCGGCGCGGTCGATGTCTTCAGACGCCTGAACCGTCGCTGGAGCGCGTGGGCAGGGTGAGGATATCGGCGCCCTCCTCGGTGATGGCGATGGTGTGCTCGCTGTGCGCGGTCCGGCAGCCCGTTGCGCTCTTGAGCGTCCAACCGTCCTCCGCCGTGACGAGTTCATCGGTGTCGGCCATGACCCACGGTTCCAGCGCGAGCAGCAGCCCGGGCTGGAGCTTGTAGCCACGGCCCGGACGTCCGGTGTTTGCGATGTGAGGGTCCTGGTGCATCGTGGAGCCGAGACCGTGGCCGCCGAACTGAGTGTTGATCGGGTAACCGGCTTCGCTGAGCACGGCGCCGATCGCGTGCGAGAGGTCCCCGATCCTGGCTCCCGGCACCGCAGCGGCGATCCCCGCTGCCAAGGCGCGTTCGGTCGCGTCGATCATCGCGAGACTCTCCGGCTGCGCGGACTCCCCCACCAGGAAGCTGATCGCCGAATCCGCCACGACCCCGTTCAGCGAGACCGCGAGATCGAGGGTGAGCAGGTCGCCGTCGCCGAGGGCGTAGTCGTGGGGCCGGCCATGGAGCACGCCATCGTTGACGGAGGTGCAGATGTAGTGGCCGAACGGTCCGCGGCCGAAGGAGGGTTCGTAACCCACGTAGCAGGAGGTGGCTCTCACTTCGAGGATCATCTCTTTGGTCCACTGATCGATCTCCAGCAGGTTGGTCCCCACCGTGGCACGGCGCTTCATGGTCTGCAGGATGTCAGCGACCAATGTTCCGGTGGTCTGCGCCCGACCCAGGGCGGTGGCGTTCAGGATTTCGATCATGCGGGGCCTCTCTCGACGAGCCAATAACTATACCGGTCATATTATCCCGGTATTAGAATCGGTGCCATGGTCAGATTGCCGCTCAGCCCTGCAGAAGTGGAACGCGGAGAACGGCTCGGTGCGCTGCTGCGCCGAGCCCGTGGCGAGCGTTCCATGCTCGCCACTGCCCTCGAGGCGCGCGTGTCTCCGGAGACCCTGCGGAAGATTGAATCAGGCCGAGTCGCGACGCCAGCTTTCCCGACCATCGCCGCCATCGCCCAGGTGCTGGATCTCTCGCTGGACACAGTGTGGGCGGAGATGAGTGCACCGGAACGCGATGGGCCGATGCGAGAGACAGATCACGAAGCCCCGGAGCGGCTGGCGTCCTAGGCGTCTGAGAGTCCCTACCGGGTCTGGGCCTCAGCGACCGCCACCCTGCGGTTATGCATAAAGTTGCGCACGCACCCAGGGGCCGCGCCCAGCAGAATCAGGATGGGCCCCATCGCCCCACCGTAGATGTCGCTGAACATCCACCCGCTCGCCAGGAAAAAGATGAAGGCCAGGAGCCGCACCACATATACCTGCGGCGGGTTGATCGGCGGTTTTCCGAAGAAGAACGGCAACCGCGAGTGGGGATTCACCCGCCTGAGCATGTCGAAGGAGGCGGTGAGCAGCACCGCCGCAAGAACCCAGAGGACGATCGCTAATAGCTCCATCCTGCTATTGCACCCGTTGCAGGTTGCCTTGGTCAACAAACCGCTCGGCGTCGGTGCCTTAGCGCGGTGCCATGATCGTAGAGTGGTGGAAGAAAACCCATCCTCATCGGCCCCGGAGGTCACCACACCGTGAGCAGTGCAGCCCAGCCAGCCTCCAGCGAACAGGCGGAGAGAGTCGAGGCTGCGGAAGTCCTGGCCGCCAAGCTCGACCGGCCGATGGGCCTGCTCGGCATTCTCTTCCTCTTCGTGTTCCTGGGGCAGCTCTTGGTGACCGAACCCGGGTGGAGCCGCATCCTCACCATCGCAGGCTGGGGCTTCTGGGCCGTCTTTGTCGCGGAGTTTCTTCTGCGCGCCTACATCGCTGGGTTCCAGGCGACCTTCTGGCGGCGCAACTGGTGGCAGGTGATCTTCCTGCTGGTGCCCTTCCTGCGCTTCGTTCGCGCGCTGCAGGCCGTACGACTGCTGCGCGTGGCTCGAGTGGCCAGGGTCGGCGGCATCCTCTCGGCCGGCGTACGCGGTTCCCGCTCGGCCGGCCGACTGCTCTCCAGCAGGATCGGATGGCTGGCCGCAGTGACGGTCGTGGTCATCCTTGCGGCGAGCCAGCTGCTCTACGCCTTCGAATCTCACACCAGCTACGGCGCTGCCCTCTATGAAT
Source organism: Nesterenkonia halotolerans (assembly GCF_014874065.1). NCBI lineage: Bacteria > Bacillati > Actinomycetota > Actinomycetes > Micrococcales > Micrococcaceae > Nesterenkonia > Nesterenkonia halotolerans. The sequence goes on from NZ_JADBEE010000001.1 coordinate 487,223, forward strand.
CCGCGATGGCTACCGTGACCGGCGCAGGGATCACCACCGAGGATCCCTTCTCCAAGGGAGTGCAGCTGGTGCTCGCGGTGTATTCGGTGGGCGTCTTCGCAACTCTGGCCGGGTCACTCGGCGCGTTCTATCTGCGCGGGGATCAGCCTGCTACACCGCGCGGCGACGAACGCTGATCGGCAACCCACAAGTGCTCAAGACACCGCCGTCCGAGTCGGAAGTCACGCGACTGGTTATGCGCGGCGTGTCCGGGGACGATCGACGCGTCTCAGGGTTGCTGCTGCCTCGCCGAGTCTTGTAGCCGGACTAGCCCACTGGCATCATCGGTTCTATGTCCCCGGTCACGATTGTTCACGACACCGTCCAAGTATCCCGCTCGATACGAATCCCCGTCGATAAAGCATGGGCTGCATACCAAGACACCGCACGACGAGCTGAATGGGCGGTCCCGGCCGGTGAGCAGATGGTCTACTCCCGCGACCAACTGACACGCGGTGGCCTCACAGAGTACCGGTGTGGGACTCCTGGCGAACTCAAGTACCACGTCCGAGGGGAATACCTCGTGGTCGAGCCAGAGTCCTTGATGGTATATACGGAAACCGTCACAGCCGGCGATGAACTACTCTCTAGCAGTCTCGTCACCTGGGAGTTCAGGGAGAATCTTGACGGTGCACTAGTCTCGATCACCAACCAGGTCACGTCGTTCGTCGGCCAAGAAATGATTGATGGCACTCGGAATGGTCACTCGATTGCTCTGAACCAGCTCGCGACGCTGCTCGAGAACTAAACGGCGAGCACGATGTTTCGCCCGGGTGCGCCGCTCAATGCGGCTCAGCACGGTCCCCCGATTTTGGACAAAAGACCGACCCGGCCCTAGCTGTACACGAAGGTTCCCTACACGAGTCGCAGACACGATGCCGCTGCCTCGTGTCGTCCCGCCCTCGTAGACCGGGGCCACCCAAGTCGGCAAGCCAAATCTGCTTAACCCCCAGTCGGGCCACCGAGGTCTTGGTAGGCCGTCGGGCGTAAGGCCTCACCCTCGGCGGTCAGGGTCTCTGCGCCGGGAACGCGGTCGGTGTTCTGTGCGCTGACGGCCAGCCAGGCGCCGTCGTCGTCAGGCTGTTTTTTCTGCACCGTGAAACTGATGACGCCTTGTCGGTCTCCGGGTGGGTTCTCCGGGCCTTCGCCTGGGGCGGCTGACTGGCCGGACAGCGTCCAGAGCGCGTGGACGACGGCGAGGCTCTCCCCCAGCTCGCGGACCCGGACCTCGTCCAGGTGCATCTGCGAGTCGGCGAAGATCCGGCGGAAGCCGTAGTCGTGCGCGGCTCGGATGCGTTCCCGGTTGTTCCACCACAGCCCCACCACGTTGACGAAGTCGGCGTCCTCGACGAACAGTGCAGCCAGTGCGTCCGCGTCGGCCGCGTTCCAGGCTGCGGCGAAGCCCTGGGCGACGCCTTCAGGGCTGCTCGGCAGACTGCTCGCCCCAGATGAGGGGTGCGGGCTCACGGCAGGATCGAATCGACGTAGCCACCATCGACTCGCAGAGCACCGCCGGTCGTGGCCGCGGCCAGCGGCGAGGCGAGGTAGACGACCATGTTCGCAATCTCTTCGGGCTCGATCAACCGGTGCAGCAGCGACTGTGGCCGGTGCTCCTTCATGAACTCGCGCTCGGCCTGGGGCCAGGGCGTATCCGCGTCCACGAGCTGATACACGAAATCCTCCACTCCCTCGGTGAGTGTCGGTCCGGCCATGACCGCGTTGACCGTCACACCCGAACCCGCCGCTTCCTTCGCGAAACCTCGCGAGACCGCCAGCAACGCCGACTTGGTGGCGCCGTAGTGGATCATCTCTGCAGGGATGACCACAGCAGAGTCGCTAGCGATATTGAGGATGCGACCCCAGCCACGGGCGGTCATCTGCGGCAGGGTGGCTCGGATCAGGCGGACCGCCGAGAGGACATTGACCTCCCAGAAGCGCTGCCATTCAGCGTCGGAGATCTCCAGGGCCGGTTCGGCTCCGAAGATGCCGAGGTTGTTCACCAGGATGTCGATCTGTCCGGTGGCCTCCAGCGCCGCGGAGAGCCCCTCACCGGTGGTGACATCACCGGGTGCGGCCAGCAGATTCTCCGGACTGATCCCGTCGGCAACGAGCTCCTGGACTGCCGCGTTCACCCGCTCGGCGCCGCGCCCGTTAATGGCTACCCGCGCTCCGGCCTCGGCCAGGCGCTTGGCGATCGCCCAGCCGATCCCCTGGGTGGAACCACTGACGAAGGCGGTCTTGCCGCTGAGGTCCAATGCGATCATGTTCAACTCCTGGGTTGCGGATCAGTCTGCTGATCCCAAGGCCCGTCGGGGCGGGTTCATTCCCGGCGTCATCCCCAGAGCGTGGGCACAGGGTCCAGCAGTGCGGGCCCGTTGTTGCGGACGTTGCCGACACCAGGGTCCACCTCGTAGATCTCCCAGCCGCTGGCGACCTCGAGGATCTCGGTGCGCAGCTGTTCGAGCAGGACCTCAAGTTCCTCGGGACTCTTGTCCCCGGGTTGGATCCACTGGGCGGCGAACTCCGGAGTCATGGCCAGCGGAATCCGGTCGTGGAGATCAGCAAGGTCGGTGAGCACGCCGGCCTGACCGCCAGCGGCTTGGCCACCGGCGGCTTCGTCATCAGCGGTCTCCGGTGAGGGGCCGGTGAGGATGGAGCAGGAGAGGATCCAGGGGTCTGACTCACCCCGAGCCTCGGCGTCTCTGTCCTTCCACCACTCGTAGAGACCCGCGAAGACCAGCGGCGACCCGTCGGCCGCGCGAATCGCGTGGGGGCGCTTCTTCGCGCCTCCTGCCTTCCATTCGTAGTAGGCCTCGGCGGGGACGGCGCAGCGCCGAGACTTTGCTGCGGAGCGGAAGCTCGGCTTGGAGACCACGGTCTCGGAGCGAGCATTGAAGGTGCGGGAACTGAAGGTCATGTCCTTGGCCCACACCGGGAGAAGTCCCCAGCGCGCCGGGTGGAGCTCGCGCAGCAGCTGCCCGGCGTCGTCGTAGCGTTCCACCAGGATCGGGACCGTGGAGGTCGGAGCGATGTTCCAGTTCGGGGGCAGCCCGAAGGCCGGTGGCTGAACCGGCCCCAGCCTCGCGCGGTTGAGGTCATCGGCCAGGTCACCGGTGTCTTTGGCCATGACATAGCGTCCACACATGGTCTGAGCTTTGCAGATGCGAGTGTCCGCGGCAATCGCCTTGGCCGAAGGGGTACACCAGCGAAGTCTTCTCGCGGGACGCTACCCCTGAGCTGGACCGGGGCGGGGAGGCCGCAGCCGGATGGCGCATATGCCGCACACGACTGCCAGTGCTCCCAGGACTCCTGCCGTCCAGCCCAATGGGGACGAGGGCGAGGCGAAGAGGACCGGGATCAGCAGCATCAGGACGGAGGTGCTGAGCACCAGCCCCGCGAAGAAGATCAGAAACAGTCTGAGGTGTTTGACGCCCATCTTCTCGATTCTGTGGGATCGCGGCTGGTCGGACAAGGGGTCCTCTGGTGCCAGCGGAAGAAAATCGTAGAGCTGATGAAAAGTCGTAGCGCTATAGCTCGACGATTTGCTAGAGCTCTACGATAAACGCGGTGGCGGGGGTTTCGAGTTACGCGGACCCGGGATTGCCCTCCGCAATCTCAGCAAGTGCCGCGAGGTGGGCTTCAAGGGCGCTCCTGCCCTCGTCGGTCAGCGCCACCCACGTGAGCCTCCTCGAATCCGTCCGGCTGGGCGAGCGCTCCTTGCGCACAGTCACCAAGCCCACCTCGCTCAGCACCCTCAGATTCTTTGACAGGTGGGCATCGGTGAGCTCGAGGGTGTCGCGGATGACCGAGAACTCCAGCTCGGGCATCTTCCGCATCAGTGCACATACCCTCAGCCGGACGGGCGAATGGATGACGGGGTTGAAAACTGGTGCGACCTTCATGCCCTGTGGCGCCATCCCTCCGCGATCTCCTGACGCAGAGCCACGTCGTACCGACGACCCAGAGCAACAGTGGCCATGCCGGCCACCGATGCGGGCAGGAGCAACCAGACCTCTGGGATGCCTATCAGCTTGAATGCCAGAACAGCGATGAAAGCTCCCACGAGCACCCCCACCGAGATCAGGAGCAGACGCCTGCTGCGCGGACCCGCGGGCTGGGTCGTGGCCAGGCCATGGCGTCGACTGTATGAGTGCATCACCAGCGGTATCGCAAGAATTCCGAGAACGACCAGCGTGCTGGCGGCAGGCTGCGGCAGCGCCTGCGCTCCGACGGTCAACGCCACGATCGCTCCGAGCGCTGCGTGGTACCACCACGGCGTGATCACCCGCTCCGCGAGATTCGCGCTGTCGCGATCCAGGTCCGAGAGGGCATTCAACGCGTCGGCTGGCGCGAGCGGGTCGTGGGATTCAGAGTGGCTGGGACGCACAGAATGATTTGCCATAGTGGCAACTATACGTGTGACTTGCCGGATGGGTAACTCATTGAAGTCCGAGGCCGCATATCTGGTCCACATGGGCACCGCTCCCCCGGCCCGGCAAGTTTGCCGAGTGCCATACTGAGCGGCATGGAACTCAAGGGCATGTACTCCGCAGCTGAGTTCTGGGCCCTCATGCGAGGATTCGACGATCAGGTCCGGGAGTCATTGGCACATCGGCCCGCCTTCGCACCCGCAGACTGGTCAGGCTCACGGGCCCTGGGCGAGTGGTCATTCGGCGCTGGGAACCGGACGTTGGTGCATGGCGATCCTGAAAATGGCCGACCCTGCGTCACTGTCCTCGTGAGTTCCCGCGCTGGCCGAGAAGCAGCGCGTGAGTTGTGGGTGAACAGAAGCGGCCCGTCCAAGGACAAGGCGGAACATGCATTGCGGCGCCTGGAATTTGAAGCTCAGGCACCTGTGCAGAGACCTATCGCCATCGACGGCGCGGTCCTCGAGTTCGACGTGTGGGAGGACGAGTCACGCTGGTGGGCCGCTGTGAGCCGTCCTGGATACGGGATCGCAGTTGAGGCCCGCAATATTGACCCGGCCGGAGTGAGCCTGGTGAGCGTGGATGACCTCGAGCCCTACATCGCTGGACGCAACCAACGCATCAAGGAGCAGCGCGGAGAGACCTAGGCTCTGCGCCCATCACCAGATGATCAGCCGGCGCCACCGGCGAAGAATCGTAGAGCTGATGAAAAGTCGTAGCGCTATAGCTCGACGATTTGCTAAAGCTCTACGATAATCACCCGGCGCCGGGTGGGCAGGGCGCCGGGTGGGGAGGGCGCGGGAGCCAAGAGCGCTCCCCTCCCCTACTCGCCGCGGGCGGCGTCGGGATCTTCCGGTGAGGCGCGGCGTCGTCGTTCCACGAGCTCTTTGGTGCGGACCAGGCGAAGCGCCGTCACCAGGCCGACGCCGCCGAGGATGTTGAACAGCAGGGTGAATCCGAACCAGGTGAGCCACTCCAAGAACGGGATGTCCGCGCCGGTCTGCATCGCACCGAAGATCAGCAGCGAATCCAGGATCGAATGGAAGAGCTGGAGCCCGGCCAGCAGGAAGCCTGCGCCCACTGCCGCGATGATCCTCGCCGGATCGGAATCGGTGCCCTGCTGCATGCGCGTCAGCAGCGTGATGATCATTCCACCCAGAATCGCCAGAGACATGGTCTGCAGTGAAAAGGGTGCGTCGAGGAAATGGGCGGCGGATTCCCTCACCGTGGATTCCCATTCCGGGAAGGCCTGCATCACCAGCCACATGAAGACCCAGCCGCCGACCAGGTTCGCCACGAGCGTGCCGCCCCAGAGCTTGCACAGCTGGACGATGCTGCCTTCTCGCGAGACCACCGCGGCGATCGGCATGAGGAAGTCCTCGGTGAACAGCTCGCTGTGGGCGAGCAGGATCGCGACCAGTCCGATGCCGAAGGCCAAGCCGGCCAGCAGATGATTGTCGGTCTCGTGCAGCACAGCCAAGTAGGCCATCACACCGAGGCCGACCTCCATGCCTCCGAAGAGCCCGGTGATGAGCATCGCCCGGAAGGTCCGCTGCAGCCGCTCGGCACCCTCATGCACGGTGTTGTCGAAGGACTCCTGCAGCTCTTCTTCGACGGGAGTGTCGTTGTCGCCCAGCTCCCTGCGCCGTTCCTCGCTCATGTCATGTCTCCGCAGTCAGTAGGTTCCAGCGCCTGATAGCAGTGAGTCTAGTGTTCAGCGCCTGAGCTGCTGACCTTCCGGAGAGGAACACGACAGCGGGCCCCGGTCACATGACCAGGGCCCGCTGGGGTGAGGCGACGGAACTCGTCGAGCTGCTGCGTGAACTACTGATCCATGGGTTCGGCGAACACGCGGAACTCGTTGCGCCCCGCGTGCATGGCCCAGAGCTTCTCGGCCAGAACCTGGGGGTCCTTGTTCTCGCTGCCCTCGGTGATCTGTCCGGGAATGATCAGCTGGCCGACGTGGATGTTCTCCTCCGCCAGCTCATCGTGCAGCATCTGGGCGAAGGCGCTCTCGCCGGCGAAGGAGATGGAGGTTCCTGCGACCTTCGCGCTGGGGCGCGCACCACTGCCGCCGTTGATGAACAGCACCGTGCCGCGGCCCAGGGCACGCATGCCCTGCAGCACCTGATGCGTTGCTGCCACGGGGCCGTAGATGGAGAACTCCACCGCACCCTCGAGATCCTGAGCTGTGGTCTCTAGCAGCGGGCGCAGGAATTCCTTCTGCGGCAGCGGGCTGTAGGTAATGACCTCGATGGGTCCCAGTTCCTGCACGGCCTTGTCCAGAGCCTCGGTCAAGCTCCGGGTGTCCCGCACATTGGCTTCGAAGCCTCGGGCGGTGAAGCCCTCGGCGTTGAGCTCTTCGGCGAAGGCGTCCACGCGCTCCTGGCTGCGGGAGATCAGTGCGAGGCTGAAACCTTCGCGGCCGAATCGACGTGCCACAGCGGCTCCCAGGCCGCGTCCTGCTCCAATAAGTGCAACGGTAGTCATATGCGTCCTTCCGTGAAGTCACCGACTCGATACCTCGCGGAGTCGAGTCTGTCGTCATTCTGTGCCCAGGCACTTTCCGTGCCGGGCGCTCTGCGCACAACCACCCACGGCCAGGTCCGATTCCCGCTAGCTTTCTATCGGGGCAGACTGTGAAATAGAGCATATGGAGCAGAGCGAGGACTTCGACCGGCGCTACCGGGCTGTGCAATCGCGGGATCGCCGCTTCGACGGGCAGTTCTACACGGCCGTTTCCTCCACGAAGATCTACTGCCGTCCCTCCTGCCCGGCACAGACCCCCAAGCCGGAGAACGTCACCTTCTTCTCCACCTCTGCTGCTGCCCATGAGCACGGCTACCGCGCGTGCAAACGCTGCCTGCCCGATGCCACCCCGGGGACCCCGGAATGGAACATCCGGCAGGACCTCGCGGGGCGTGCCATGCGGCTGATCCGGGAAGGCGCCATGAACGACGGCGGGGTGGGGACCCTGAGCGACCGGCTGGGGTACAGCAGCCGTCACCTGCACCGCACACTCACCGCAGAACTGGGCGCGGGCCCCCTCGCCCTGGCCCGAGCGCACCGGATGCATCTGGCACGCAGCCTGTTGGTCAGCACCCAGATGTCGATCACCGATATCGCCTTCGCCTCAGGCTTCTCCTCGGTGCGGCAGTTCAACGAGACGGCATCCACGCTCTTCGGTGCCGCGCCGCGGGAGATCCGCCAGCGTGCCCATAGATCGTCGAAAGTTGCGCAGAGACCTCCGGTCGGCCATAAAGTGGCAGATGCCGGGCCACGGCTCTCGCTGCGACTGGCCCTGCCGGTGCGCGAGCCCTTCGATGCTGTGGAGGTCTTCCGCTTCCTGGATGAGCGCGCGATCCCCGGTGTTGAAGCCACCCAGCTCGACGGCGAGGCGCTCGTCTACGCCCGCACGCTGCGTCTGACCCACGGGCCCGCCGCCATCGAAGTCCCCGACACTGAGGTCTCCTCCACGCTGGACGGTGGCGATTCCTCGACCAAGGCGCGCCGGTGGCAGCTGCAGCTCGATTGTGAGCTGAGCTCCTTCGCGGACATCCCGGCGGCCGTCGCGGTGGCTCGCCGGATCTTTGACCTCGACGCCGACCCGCAGGCCGTGGTGGCGGCGCTCTCCGCTGACCCCGCCCTTGCGCCCTGGGTGAGAGAGTCGCCCGGTCTGCGGATGCCGGGCACCGCGGACGGGCCCGAATACCTGATCCGCGCGATCGTGGGTCAGCAGATCTCCGTGGTCGCGGCACGCACCCAGCTGACTCGGCTGGTCGACGTGCTGGGCACCCCGCTCGTCTCCTCTTTCACCGGGCTCTCCCGGTTGTTCCCCACCCCGGAGGAGATTCTTGCCGGGGTGCCGGAACCCCCTTCACGGAAAGGACCTGGTCCTCATGCGGCGCTGGACCCTGAGCGTCCGCTGCGGCTCCCCGCCCGGTCCATCTCCACGGTGCGGGTCGCCGCCCAGGCCCTGGCCAGCGGAGAGCTGCAGCTGCACCAGGGCGCAGACACCCGGGCGCTGCATGACCAGCTCACCGCTATGCCCGGGATCGGGCAATGGACCGCCTCCTATCTGATGCTGCGGGTGCTGGGCGATCCGGATGTGTGGATGACCGGCGACGTCGTCCTGCTCACCGGGGCCAAGAAGCTTGGACTTCTGGACCCCGAACTGAACAAGGCAGCCGCTCACCGCGCGCTGCAGACCCACGCGCAACGGTGGTCTCCGTGGCGCTCCTATGCCGCGATGTACCTCTGGAAAGCCGCAGCGCAGCATGCCGCTGATCAGCCCCGAAAGGACCCCAGCTCATGACCCTGCTCGACACACCCCTGCGCCACCTCACGCTGCACACACCCGACGGCCCTTTCAGTATGATCGCGGATGAGACCGACGTGCTGGCCTCTGGATGGACCGCGGAGATCAACGAGCTGCTCAGCCTGATCCACCCGCAGCTGCGCGGAGGCATCGCGCAGACCAGTCAGGTCCCGGAGGACGACCGACACCCGGTGCTCACCCAGGCGCAACAGGCGGTGGAGGCCTATTACTCCGGGGACCTCACCGCAGTGGACCGCGTGCCGGTGCGTCAACGCTCAGGACCCTTCCGGGAACACGCATGGGCCGCCCTTCGAGAGGTCAGCCCCGGGCAGCCGGTCAGCTACGCCGAGTACGCGCAGCGGGCAGGCAGTCCGGCGGCGATCCGGGCGGCGGCGGGAGCGTGTGCGAAGAACGCGGCTGCGCTGTTCGTGCCCTGTCACCGGATCATCCGGACCGACGGCGGGCTCGGCGGCTTCCGCTACGGGGTGGAGATCAAGCAGAGCCTGCTGCAGCGGGAAGCTGTCCCGGCACCGTCTCCCCGCGCAGATCCCAGGCTCGCGTCGCCTGCACGGTGACCGCCCGGGGTCCGGTGCGCCGGATGGTGCCCTCGGCCATGAGCACCTTCGCTGCAAAGAGACATTCACCGGTGTTGTACTGGGCCTCCTCGAAGAAGCTCAGGTCCACGCAGCCGGTGCCGTCATCGAGGGTGATGAACACGACCCGTTTGCCCGAGGCCATCGGCGGGGTCTGCGTGGCCACACGGATCCCCGCCACCCGCACGGTGGCGCCATTGCGCAGCGAGAGCAGCTGCTCGGCGAAGGTCGCGCCCGCTGCCTCGAGCACCGGGCGGTGGATCTCCATCACGTGACCACTGGTGTCCAGCGAAGTCAGGTCCAGCTCGGTGGTGACGATCTCGCGGGCCTGCAGCTCCCCCGCCCCGGTGGGCATATTGGCGATCTCCACATCCTCGATGGGCAGGGAGAGCTGGCCCTGGACCTGGCGGGCCGGCGGCTTCTTGCCGAATTCGAGGTTGGTGGACTCCACCCACTGGATCAGGTCCTTGCGGCCCTTGCGCCCCTCGGGCAGCAGGCAGTCCAGGGCGCCGACCTTGACCAGGTCGCGCAGCGTGGAGCGCTTCAACCGGGGACGATCCCGCAGATCCGCCAGCGAGGAGAAGGGCTGCTCCGCCTCGATGCGGCGCAGCTCGGTCTTGGAGATCCCCTTCAGCCCGTTCAGCGACATCCGGATTCCCCACACCGGCAACCCCGCCACGGAGGTGGCCTCCACGTGATAGCTGCTGGTGGAGCGGTTGACGTCCATCGGCAGCAGCGGGATCCCGAGCCGGCGCGCCTCGGAGACCAGCAGCCGCAGCGGGTACATGCCGGGATCATGTTCGAACAGGCCGCAGAGGAAGTGGGCGGGGTGATGGGTCTTCAGCCAGGCCGACTGGTAGGTGGGCACGGCGAAGGCGGCTCCGTGGGCCTTGCAGAATCCGAAGCTGCCGAAGCTGAGCAGGATCTCCCAGACCCGGTCGATCACCGCGGCGGAATAGTTTCGCTTGGCGGTCTCCTCGCGGAAGAAGATCTCCACCGGTCCCGACTTGTCCTTGCTCATCGCTCGGCGCAGCTCATCGGCCACGTCGAGGCCGCAGTCGGTCATCGTGTCGAAGATCCGCAGCACCTGTTCGTGGAAGACCACTACGCCGTAGGTCTCATCCAGGATCGGGGCCAGGTCGGGGTGCGGGTAGCCCACCTCCTCATAACCGTGGCGACGTTCCAGGTAGGGCTTGACCATGCCCGAGCCCATGGGGCCGGGACGGAAGAGCGAGATGTCGACCACCAGGTCATTGAGGGTCTCGGGGACCAGCTTGCCGATCAGTTCACGCTGGCCGGGGCTCTCGATCTGGAAGCAGCCCAGCGTGTGGGTGGACTGGATCATCGCGAAGGTCGCGGGATCGGCATAGTCCACGTCCTTGACCATGTCGATCACCTCACCGGTGGTGCGCTGCAGCTCGGTCAGCGCATAGGCGATCGCTGACTGCATGCGCACCCCGAGGACGTCGAGCTTGATGAACCCCATGGGGTCCATATCGTCCTTGTCGAACTGGCTCATCGGCAACCCGTTGACCCCGGAGCGTTCCACCGGGGTGAGCTTGAGCAGGTTGTTGTTGCCCAGGATCACACCGCAGGGGTGGGTGGAGATGTGCCGGGGCAGCCGGTCCAGACGCTCGGAGAGGTCCACCAGCAGGTCCAGCTGTTGACGTCCGGAGGTGCGTTCGGTCTCGATCCGCTCGGCCAGGCTGCGCAGCTCAGGCTTCTCCTCCAAGGCGCGGCGGAACTCCCGGGCGGGGAAGCGCCACATGATCTCCGCCAGCTGATCGATCTCCTCCTCGGGAAGTCCCAGCGCGAGCCCGGCGTCCCGGACCGCGCCGCGGATCCGGTAGGCGTTCTGCATGCTCATCAGGGTCACCCGTTGGGAGCCGAAGCGTTTGAACACCGCCCGGTAGATCCGATGCCGCTCGGCCGATTCCACGTCGATGTCGATATCGGGCAGGGTCGAGCGCCTCCGGGAGAGGAAGCGTTCGAAGATCAGGCCGTGCTGCAGCGGGTCGATGGGGCTGATCCCCAGCGCGTGGACCACCAGGGAGGAGACCGCCGAGCCGCGGGCGGCGGCCCGGACACCCATCTCCCGGATCAGCCGGGCCACCTCGGCCACGGTCAAGAAGTAGGGCGCGAAGCCCAGGTCGGCGATGATGCTGAGCTCATGCTCCAGCCGCGCCCGTGCCGTGCCGGCACGCTCCCGGGCTGTGTTCTCCTGGGCTGTCCCGCTCCTCGAGTCTGCCCCGCTCCCCTGGTCTGCTGATGTCTGCTCCTCGGCGGCGAGCATCTCCGCCAGGCCCGCTTCGCAGCGGGCGCGCAGCTCCTCATCGGGGTCACCTTCGATCCCGATGACGGTGGCCTCAGGCACTTTGGGCTGGCCCCAGCCCATGTCTGTGACCGGATCCAGCTCACACTGGCGTGCCAGCCGTGCCGTGTTCTCCAGCAGCTCTTCTGCGGAGGTGGAGGTGGTGCTGGCAGCGCAGATCTCGGCGGCCAGGGCTTCCATCTGCGCGGCGGGCTTCAACCAGCCTTGATCGGTGGGCTGCAGCGCGGCGGTGTGATGCAGGTCCGAGAGCACCCGGACGGCGTCGAGCACATCGGCAGTGGCGGCCTCATCGGTGCTCAACAGTCGCACGGCATTGGTCAGCACCGGGGCGACCCGGCTCACCTGAGCGGCGCTGAGCATCCGCACGGCATGAGCGGTGGACAATGCCTCACCGGGAGGCGCGAGATGTGAGACCACCTCCACTCGCAGAGCCTCCCCCAGCACCTCGCGCCACTGCCGCAGCAGCGCCCGGGTGCTCCGGTAGTCCCGGGAGGCCGCGGCTTCACCGATCTCACTCTCCGGCCCGGCCAGCACAAACAGACGACGCCGCACCTCACCTGCGGCAGGGGCGGCGAACTCCGCCAGGTCCTGCAGACTCACTCGCGCGGATTCACCCTGTGGACGCTCGTGGGCGCGCGAGATCAGCTGGCACAGGGCGGCATATCCTCCGGTGGCGCCGCTGGCCAGCACCACTGCTCGGCCGCGCTCCTCCACGGCGAGGCTGACACCAAGGATCGGGGCGACACCGAGGTCCACGCAGGCACCGATGTGCTTGACGGCGCCGTAGAGCCCGTCACGGTCGGTGATGGCCAGCGCCCGCATCTCATCGGCTGCGGCGGCAGCCACCAGTTCCTGGGGGCGGTTGGTGCCGTAGTGGCTGCTGAAGGAGCTGGCCACGTTCAGATGGGTGAAGGTCAATGGACCCTCACCACACGCCAGCGCCCGGAGGCGAGATGGCGGCTGACGTCGATGGTGCGCACTTCGGCGACCTCGGTGCGGGAGACGGCTTCGGGCTCGACCTGCAGACGCCACATCTCATGGGCCACCAGGCCGGGACGGCCACGTTCGGCCCGAGGCTCTTCGAGCCACCAGCTGCGCCGTTGGAACCAGCGAATCGGTGTTTCCACCACGAGGTGCCTCCGCTCTTGCCAGATGACCCGGTGGGGCAGCGACTGTTCATCGCATTCCACCTCGATGGATTCGGTGAACGTCACCGCTCCGCGGCGGGGTGCTCGATCAGCTTCGGGACGAATAACAGTGGACATGGACAGGCTCCTCTTTCATCTCTCCAAGAGGTATGACGAAGCCGATGGGAAGCCCGGGAGCCTCATCGTATTCGAACATACTTTCGATAGCAACAGGAGTGAGCCTAGGGTCCGACACTGACACGGATGGGTGCAGAATGGAGCCATGGACGACTCACCCGCAGTATCCGAGCGCGATATGGAGAGCGCGATCCTCGAGCTGCTCGCGAAACGCGCCGAGTCCGCGACGATCTGTCCTTCCGATGCCGCACGCGCCGTCGGCGGAGAAGAATGGCGGGATCAGATGGATGCAGCCCGGGCAGCGGCGCGGCGCCTGGAGGCCGTCGGCGCCGTGGACATCACACAGCGCGGCGAAGTGGTGGACCCAGCGACCGCCCGGGGTCCGATCCGCATCCGACGGCGCCGGTCCGGCGGATCAGAAACTTCGGAGACGGCCTTGCGTGAGACGCGAAAGCCCGGCAACCACAGCACTTCGGAGGTCCAGCCGTGACCTCGATGACGGTGCTCTTGACTCCTTGGTACAGGCGCGTCCCCACTCGTTCGACGGGAAGCGACGATCAGCCTGGATCCACTGAGCCCACTGCGATTCTCGATCACAGGTCCAGTGCCATCTCCCACCTGGTCAAACGCTCACACCGATCGGCGGGAAGCGGCGATCCTGTGGCGGTCCTGGGGGAATGTCATTCGATCATCCGAGATGAGGTGCGCGCCGTCTATGCACTCGAGGAGCGCACTCCCGCCTCTCATGTACTCTCCCGTGGCTTCGGCTCCTGCAGCCAGCGTCTCGCCATCCTGGAAAGCGTCGCCCGCGCACTAGACATCCCGACCCGCGTGCGGGCCCTGCTCATTGACCGCTCATTCTGGTACCCGCGCTTCCCCAGGGTGAAGTTCGTCCTCCCCGATCAGATGCTGCTCGCGTGGCCTGAATTCAGGATTCATCAGTGGACACCTGCCTCAGAGCTGTTCGGTTCGATCGGATGTCGCGGAGGCGGCTCATTCACCAACAACGGATCAGAGACGCTGTTCGAGGCAGTAGGACGCTGCGCTGTGGATTGGGACGGTCGAGAGGCGGGCGGCGCTCACGACTTGTCGCACTTCATCAGGGCCGATCACGGCTACTTCGCGAATCGTGATGACGCCTTTGCCGTTCTTGGACAAACACTCTGCGGTCCATCACGCCTTGTGACAGACCCGCTTCTCCGCCGTATATCCGCCTGATCCGCTCGACCCAGCTGTACATCTGCTGAGCCAAAGCCCGTAGCTCTACTGCAACACTGAACGCATCCACACCGGCAAGAGAATGCCTTCTGCTCCTCGGTTGTCACCAACGTCGCGACTCAGTACATCTAGACGCTACCGGGAACGTCGTTGCGGAGTGCCCTTGTGTCAGCGTTCTTCAGGCGGGCCCAATGTGGACATGGTCGGAGAGAACACCTGCTCCCGTAGTCTGGTGATTTGCCGACCGTTGGAGCACTCCGATCATGGACCTCACCTCTGCGCTGGAAGAACTAGCCAACCAGAACATCTCCGGGGCGGCTTTTCTCATCGCATACGGAGCAACTTGGCTGGTATGCGCAGTGATGTGGCAGAAGGCCACCGCGCGCACGGCTGCCCTAGCAACGCTTTTTCAGGGGATGGTCGCATTTCCCGTAGCGATCGGACTGTCTTTCCTGGTCGGGGCCCTCGGCGAGCCCAGCCCGGTTCCCCGAGACATCACTCAGCTTTCCATTCTCATCGGCATCTCACAGGTACTGGGCTTGCCCTTCATGATCTACCTGGTCATCACCCAGCGCTACGCGTTGCTGCCGATAGCGTTTGCCTCGATGGTCAGCATGCACTTCGTGCTGTACTCATGGCTGTACCAGACCCCCGGGTACATCGTCATGGCTGTCTTGATCTCCATCGCTGCAGTGGTCGTGATGTTAACGGCGCCGAAAGAACCTCAACGGGCCGGACCTGCTCGAGTGTGCTGGGTGACCGGAGGGCTCCTCTTGCTCACGGCATCTGCTTTTCTAGTTCTGCACCTGTTCGACATCTAGAGGGTGATGCCTTCGCTGCACGGGCACCGGACGCGGAATCACGGGCTCCCTCACAGCGGCTCTTGGCCTGCACGTAAGACGATCCCTCAGCGTTCACGGCCCATTCAGGAGGTCTCGGAGCAGACGGTCTCTGATCAATGAAATCGATCACACAGAGGGGCTCTCTTCGAGGTCGTTCTGCGGACCCGTCACGGCAGTCACAGCATCGTGGTCAGAACTCCGCCGTCTGCACGCACGGCGCTCCCGTTGGTTGCAGAGGACCGAGGACTTGCGAGGTAAACCGCGAGGTTTGCGATCTCTTCAGGATCAATAAAGCGTTCGAGGAGTGATGTCTGATTTCCTGCGATGATTCCTGCTTTGAGCTCGTCCGGGGATAACCCCTGGGTCTGTGCAATGTCGGTGATCGCGCGCGCCACTCCATCCGAATACGTTGGGCCGCCCAGGATCGTATTGACCGTGACACCCGTTCCTCGGGTCAGCTTGGCGAGGCCGTTGCTCAAGGCCAGCACTCCGGCTTTTGTGACGCCGTAATGCAGCATGTCAGCAGGGATGTTTACGCCTGATTCGCTCCCGATGAAGACGATCCGACCCCACCCCACGCGGAGCATCCCGGGCAACAGCTCTCGGGATAGTCGCACCCCACTCATCACGTTCACGTCGAAGTAGCGCGTCCATTCGGTGTCGGCGATCTCAGCAAAGGGAGTGAGCTCAAAGAGCCCCACGTTATTGATCAGGATGTCCACGCTGCCAAGTGAACTCAGCAGATTGTCCACCCCGGCAGGGTCGGCGAAATCGGCGGCCATACCCGTCACGTTCGCGTCGGGCACTTCGTGTCGCAGAGTCTGTACTGACTGCTCGAGACGATCAGAGTCGCGACCATTGATCACCACCTCTGCACCCTCACGGAGGAGTGCCCCTGCGATGGCGTATCCGATGCCCTGGGTTGAACCACTGATGAAGGCGCGTTTAGTTGCCAGCTGCAGATCCATGGATTTCTCGACTCCCGTAGTTACTTGATTGATCAAGCGAAACCTACGCCGGTTTAGTTACTCGGGCAAGTATCTGTGTAGCCTGGGGGCATGATCGATCCAAACAGCACATCGGTCTTCGCGAGCGAGGAACTCGAGACGTGGGCGGCACTAGCGACAGTGCTTGAATGGTTACCACCAGCACTCGATTCCGCCTTGGGCGATGCCCATGGACTCACTCATTTCGAGTACGGCATCCTGTTCGCGTTGGACGATGCACCAGATGGCGTACTGCGTATGAGCACCCTGGCCGGGTACGCCAACAGTTCGCTTTCGCGCCTCTCTCGAGCGGCGTCCCGGCTCGAAGGCCGTGGATGGGTCCAGCGGTCTCAAGACCCCTCTGATGGAAGGTCCACTTTGGCGACATTGACCGGGAAGGGCTCAGAGATAGTCAGACGCGCCACGCCTACGCATACGCAAACGGTCAAGGATCTAATCCTGAACCCGCTCACAAGTGCCCAGAAGCACCAGTTGCGGGATATCAGCTTGCGGATTCAGCGTGCCATTCGAGAGAAGGAGGGGTGGCAGCCGGACACGACCGATCGTCGGGAGACTTCCTAGCGGGTTGACCGATTTTCCGGGACGGCGACTGCATCGCGCGCTAGAGGATTGGCTTACGGGCGCAGAGCCGCAGACCCCCTCCAATCCTTGATCCTCTCGGCAACCTCGAATGGGCCTGACGCTAGGCTGACACCAAAAGAAGGGTTGCCAAGGCGAACGTGAAACTAGATTGGCAAGTGGTGAGACATGCTTTGGTGAGCGGTCTTGCTGTTCTCGTCGCTATCGCGGCTATCGGCGCTCGTGCATGGCAGAATCTCATTTCGCAGTACGAGCTAGAGATCGATATGGGAGTTCCGAGGTCCTGCAGACTTGTCATCCCAATCGCGATCTTCATCCTCACTCTCCTGGTCCTGCGGCTGTCCCGAGCCGCGAAAAAGCTTTTGGTCGCGATAGGTGTCATTTCTCTGGTGTCGTGTGCTGCGACAGTTCTAGGAATGCTCTCCGACACGCTGTCCATTGGCGGTGGACTTTTGTGGATGACAGGGGAAGCGCTCAGTGTGGTTGTAGGCTTTCTGGTCCTCGTGCTTGCAGTTCTGTCAGCAGTCCAGGCAACTCGCACGCTTGTCGGTCGGAGAGGCGTCACTCCGTAGCGGCACTCGGACTGGGCAGGAATATGGTCAGCCAAGGGTGAGGGGTCGCGCACCGTCTGCCTGGGCGGCGCAACCCGGCCATAGGGTGAGGACCTGGTCTTATTCGGTGGCGACGTCGATGACAATCCGGCCAGGATCACCGAGTGCTTCTACTCGGATCTCGCGTTGAGTATCCAGACCGATGAAGTACTGGGCGTCTGCTTCGACACGGCCACCGGGATGGACCTCAGTGAAGACGGAGCTTCCTTCGATCACAAACGGGTCTCCCTCGTCGAATTCGAAGAGTTCATCACCGGCGGGGCTGTCCTCGGGTAGGCCAGCATGGACACCATTGACGCGGAACAAGAGAGCAGCGTCTCCTGCCACGTCGATAGGTTCTTGCATCATCATGGAGCTCGGGTCCTCTGCCCATTGGACAGAGTAGAAACTCGGCTCCGCGTTGGTGCTGAACTCGAAGACCACCCGTTCGAACCCGTCGTGGAGCCCGCGCCGGACATCGGTGATGTCGCCAAGATCGGCCGATCCCGTGTCCTGCTGGACGCCGTCGAGGGTGAATTCCTCAGGGTCAAAGGGCTCAGACTTGTCCACTGGGGTTTCTTGAGACTGCGTGGGCTCGGCCGTGGGGGTGTCCTCGGCCTCAGGGGACGACCCGTCATTCTCAGGCGTCGCGGTCTCGGTGCCCGACGCCTCGCTTGATGGTTTTTGCTCTGTGGGAGCCTGCTCGGTGGTGGCCGGGTCAGGTTCTGTGTCGTCATCGGAGGCTCCGCAGCTGGTGAGTGCCAGAGTGCTGGCAGCGATGGCAGCAGTGAACGCCATGGGGCGACGGGTCATGTGATGGCCTCCAAGCCCGGGGTGAATCTCGTCTTGATACTTCACCGTAGGCAGATGGTGGATCAGGTCGGCAACTACTTCGAGGAATTGTTAGGGGCCTGTAACGGTGCAGGGCACCTCGCCCGTCGGGTCTTTTGGTGTGGCCCGGGCATGAGGGGTGAGAACGAATGTGGGTGCTGCGCGGGCACATGTGACCGATATGCGGGTCCGCTTCCGGGCACCTAAGCTTTTGTCGACTATCCGGTGAACGTTGAGGGGTCCTTTCGCGCGCCTATATTCGCGCGGGGTATACGTGCAGCGGCTACATCGTCGGCGTCGATATGCTCGGACGATGTTTGGAGGATTCATCACCGAGATGATGGCGGTGAATCGACGAACGCTGTGCCCCACTCATTCATCAACGCCACCAGCGGCGCCAACGACAATCCCCATTCGGTAAGCGAGTACTCGACCTTCGGAGGCACCTGCTGGAACACCTTGCGCGCCACGATTCCGTCTTGCTCCAGTTCACGCAGCTGACGAGTCAACGTCTTGGTATTCGCCGTCGGCACCCGGCGCCCCAACTCCCCGAAACGGTGGGTCCCCTCCAGCAAGTACTTCACCAACGTCAGCTTCCACGCGCCACCGAGCACTGAGACAGCCACCTCGACCGGGCACACCTGCATCGCTCGCTCCACCGGTACACGCATCCGAACCTCCTGGCGACAAAAATGACCGTACTACACAAGTGTCCCCCGAACAGGGACGATTGGTCTATGACCAACGCGAAGACCATTCTCTGGGTGAGTGCTCACCCGGAGCCTCAGTCCTTGACACATCAGCTCCGCCGCGACAGCATCACTCACCTTCGCGCGCAAGGCCACGAAGTCTTGGAGTCCGACCTCTACGCCACGGGGTGGGATCCGGTCGTCCGGGCCTCAGATGCACAGCTTCCAGAGGGGCATCGGTTCCGAGTCTCTGCCGATGTCCGCCAGGCCTACCTCGACGACGCACTGCCCGCAGAGCTCCGCACGGAGCACGAGAAGATCCTGCGCGCCGATGTTGTCATCGTTCAATTCCCGCTGTGGTGGTACGGGATGCCGGCCATCCTCAAAGGATGGTTCGACCGACTGTTCATCAGCGGCTTCGCCTTCGGCAAAGACCCAGACACCGGAAAGCGACTGCGCTACGAACAGGGCCCCTTCACCGATAAAAAAGCACTGGTTCTCACCACACTGGGTGACCACCCAGCTTCGATCGGCCCCAGGGGCAAGAGCGGTGAGATCACCGAACTGCTCCACGGCATTCTGCACGGCACGTTCGCCTACACCGGGATGAGCGTCCTGACCCCATGGGCGCTACCAAGCGCGGACTTCACCAAGGATTACGACCAAGTACGTGAGAGCCTGCTGAAGAAGTTGGATCAGCTTCCCACCGAGACACCAATCCCTTACCGTCCCCAGTTCACCGGCCAGTACACCGACGAATGGGAACTAGTCCCAGACATCGCCCCAGGTGAAACCGGGCTTTCCATCCACATCGACAACACTGATCCTTCGGTGGTGCGGGGTGGTTGATGCCGCGGTCCTGCCGGCGTTTATCGCCGTGATCTTGCTGTTCTTGATCCCTCCAGGACCCGATATGGCTTTCATGGTCGCCGTGGGCCTCGAGCGAGGTCGACGGGCTGCCGTCACGGCGATCCTCGGCATCGGGACCGGGATGAGTCTCTACGCCGCGGGAGCCGTCGCCGGGATAGGACAACTAGCCCAAGCACACCCACTGCTCTTCGACCTGGTGAAGCTACTCGGCGCCGGCTACCTGATCTGGCTGGCAATCGGAACCTTTCGCAGCGCCCGTCGGGCGACCGATGGCCACGAGGTCAGCGTCACGGCACGGCCTTACGTGCGGGGTCTGTTGATCAGCCTCACGAACCCGAAGATCATTCTCTTCTTCGTGGCGGTCCTTCCGCAGTTCATGGGGCGCGCTCAGAGCACAGGACTCCAGCTAGCAATGCTGGGCGCGGTCAACGTCGTAATGGAAGTCGTCCTATACGGGGCGATCGGCGTCTTGGCTGGAACCTTCAACGCGCGCTTCACTAGCTCGAGAAAGGGAGCCGCAACCCTGAGCTACATCGCCGGTGCCGTGTACTTGGGGCTCGCCGGTGTGGCCATTGTTGATGTTGTGGGCGTGGGTCTTCTTGCGTGAACCGCGTCTTGTCTCACTCGAGCTCCCACGAAGTCCGGTGTCCTTCAGCCAGCGGTAGAACGTCCCGCCCCAACCGGTGAAGGCCTTTCGCGATCACGTCAGTGACGACCCTCGCATATTGCCCATCGGGGTCAAGATCTGGATCGAAAACCGTCACCGAGGCGCCTATGGCCTGGGGAGCGAGGTGATCAAGGAGCTCGATCAGTTGTTCAGCGTCGAGGCCTCCGGGGTCTGGACTATCGACAGCTGGCATCACTGTGGGATCAAGGACGTCCACATCGACCTGGAGCCAGTACCCTTCACCAGCGACTTCGCTGACCTGCGACACCATGCTCGCCGGCCCAGTGGTGATCGCTCCGCCTGCCGAAATGACCAGACCGAGACTGCGGTGCGCTTCCTCGGCTTCCTCATCATCATCGCGATGTCCGATATGCACCACCCGACTGGGCGTGAAGTACGGACCCATGCCGTCGATGTCAGCGATAGCCGGCCAGTGCATTCCGACCGCAGCCGCTAGGTCCTCTCCAGCGACGCTCGCGCATCGCTGACTATTGCCTGGGTGACGAAAGTCGGTGTGCCCATCGACGTGGACCAACCCTGCGCGACCCCGTCTCGAGAGAGCTAGCCCAACCCCCCAGTAGGAGGCTGCAATCGCCCCCTATCACCAGCGGCGTGTCACCTGCTTCGAGAATGTCCTCGACACTGGATGCGAGTCGGCGCGCGTGATCGACCATCGCCTCTTGGTTGCGGACACGACCGGCCGGGCGCGTCGCGTCATCATCGACGTAGCGCCCCGGTAAAACGATTCCCGCTTCACGCCCACCCATGGCCGTGAGTCGATGAATCAATCCTGCCTGACGAAGGGCTTCAGGGGCCTTGTTCGTACCAGGCACACCGCCGGGGACTGGGGGTCGAAGCCCAAGGTTTGTGGGCGCGGAGAGAAAGGAGATCACCCGGTAATTCTGGCAGAACCCACCCGGTGCACAGACCTGGCTGTGCCTTGAAGAGTTCTAAAGCAGATGACCAGTTCTTCACCGGGGGTACCAGCTGTAACTAATGTTCGATCTGGAACTTGAATCCGCGATGGGAACCCACAAAACCAAGCCGCTCGTAAAACCGGTGGGCGTCAACCCTCGCGGCGTCCGATGTCAGCTGCACTAGAGAAGCTCCCGTGGCTCGAGCAGCAACATCGATCACCCACTTCATCATGGCCGAGCCAAGACCGTTGGATCGCTGGTTGTTCGCAACTCGCACCGCTTCGACCAAGAGTCGTGTGGAGCCTCGTCGGGACAGACCTGGTATGCGAGTCAGTTGCATCGTCGCCACTGGCCAGTCGCCCTCATCAACGACCACAAGGATCTCATTAGATGGATCTGCGATGAGCTCTTCGAGCGCAGTCTCGTAGAGCGTCGTGTCCTCCGAAGCGGCGCGGTCGCCACGTCCTGCGCTGATGGTGTCGTCTGCGAGGAGTGTCACCAGGCCGGATAGATCATTGTGGCAGGCGCGACGAAGCGTAAAACTCCCGGTGTTCGTGAGTAGTGACTCTGGAAGTGGCACGTTGGAGATCATCTGACCAGTCTTTCACCGTGAAGCTTTGACCAAATGACTCGACCCAGCGTGCCTCCCTCCAGGATCCCTGTGCGTTCCTTAACACAGTCATATCCCGCGCAAGACGATCTGTCAGTGTGCATCGTCGAGGGCACGCTTTAGAAGCTCGATTCCTTCGTCGAAGCGCTCCGGGTCTGGGCCGCAGTAGTTGAGTCGGATATACGGCCCTGCGGGCTCGGCAGGAAACCACTCAGTTCCTGGCGCGATGACAAGGCCTTTGACGTAAGCATCACGGGCGAGCTGGTCAACGTCGACTCCATCTGGCATACGAACCCACAGGTTAAGGCCCCCTAAGGGCGCGCGCTCGATATGGGCCTCGGGCAGACATTTTTGAAGGCTCCCGATCAAGTGATCCCGACGGGTGCGCAGTCGGGTGCGGAACCCTCGCAGATGGGTTGCCCAACCGGGCTGCGTGACCACGTCCAGCGCTGCGGCCTGGAGGATGCCACTGACGTACATGGCCTCTGCGGCGCGATCGGCGAGGATCCGTTCTCGCGCGGGACCGCGGGCGATCACCGCCGCCACCCGCAGGGACGGGGACACGCTCTTGGTCAGTGACCTCAGGTAGATGACTCGTCCGTCGCGGTCGTGAGCCACCAGGGGCCGGGACTCCGCGTCGATGCCCAGGTCATGAGCCCAGTCATCTTCAATGAGAAACGCTCCGTGCTCTTGGACTACCCCGAGCACCGCCTCTCCCCGCTCCAGGCTCCATTGAACTCCGGTGGGGTTGGCGAAGTTCGGTTGAGCGTAAAACGCTCGTGCCCCCGTTTCCGCGAAGGCCCGGTCCAGGTCTTCAGGATCTGGCCCCGAAGGGCCAGCGGGAACAGGAACTAGTTCGACACCGGTCTGGCGGGCAGCGAGGATTGCGCCCCAATAGGTAGGTGACTCGACCAATAAAGTCCCGCCCGCTCCGACGACAGAGCGAAACACCGAGCTGAGACCACTCTGGCTGCCATTGAGAATGATCGCGTCGCGTGCCGCTGGCGGCGTCACATGATGTGGGGTCTCCGCTGCGACTTGTCCTGCGAACCACGCCTGCAACTCGGGTAGGCCTTGTGCCGGTGATCGCGTCATCGCGGACTCAGTCCGGGCAGCGCGTGCCAGGGCTGTTCGCACGAGCTTCTCAGGCAATAACTCGCGGGAAGGATACCCGGAATGCAGACTGATCATCTCTGCGGTAACGGTGCGCTGTGTCGCCGACAGGGACGGGCCGCGATGCTGGGGCGCTGCTAATGCGGCGGTCTGCCAGCTGTAATCAACTGGGCCCGTAGTGTGCGCGGGCCGGACGAACGTGCCGACTCCAGGCCGGGATTCCACTAAGCCCCGCGCGGAGAGTACCTTCATGGCTTTCTGTACCGTCACCGGGCTGACCCCGTATTGCGCAACCAACTCGCGGTTAGAAGGCAGCTGGGATCCTGGCGCCGCTGACCGGATCCAGGTCTGGAGGCCAGTAGACACTCGCTCAGTGCTATCGTTGTTCATGTCAGACTATAGTAGCGCTACAGTGTACTGCGGACCAGTGTTATCTTCTCGTGTCGGTCTCCTATGGGGATTGCTAGGCGTGGCGGCCTTTTCATTCACGCTCCCCTTCACCCGCATCGCGGTGGGCACCTTGTCTCCCCTGTTCATCGGCTCGGCCCGTGCAGTCATCGCCGCTGTCTTGGCGGTGCTGGTGCTATCAGTGACGCGCCAGCGCTGGCCGCACCGGGCTCAGTGGGCGCGGTTGGCGATTGTCTCCGGCGGAGTGGTAATCGGCTTCCCAATGTTGACCTCATACGCCCTGGATACGGCCTCAGCCAGTCATGGGGCGATGGTCATCGGAGTCCTACCGGCTGCCACGGCGATCGTCGCGGTCGTGCGAGGACGAGAACACCCGACACCGTCGTTCTGGGTATTCGCATTGCTCGGTGCAGCGGCGGCCATCGTGTTCGCCTCGTTGCAGGGCGGCGGGTTCGGCCAGCTCGCCTGGTCAGATCTCTTGTTATTCGCCGCGGTGATCGCGGCCGCGTTCGGCTACGCCGAAGGTGGGCTGCTCTCCCGTGAACTGGGATCCTGGCAGACCATCTGCTGGGCGCTTGTAGTAGCCGCTCCGGTCATGGGCCTCTTCACCGTCATCGCGATCATAGAACAATCGCCTTCTGGGGGGCCGGCTGAGTGGTTATCATTCGCCTACCTCGCCGTGATCAGCATGTTTCTCGGATTCTTCGCGTGGTACCGAGGGCTTGCCATCGGACCGATCACCCAAGTCAGCCAGGTCCAGCTAGTACAACCGGTGATGGGCATCCTCTGGGCTGCGCTGATCCTAGGAGAACAGATCTCGATCTCGATCGCGTTGGGCGGTTTCGCCGTCATTCTCTGCGCCGGCTTGGCAGTCCGGACCCGCCTCTATGGAAAGTCGAGGCCTTGAAACAAGGGGCCTCAATGCTGCGTGGCACACCCTGCACAACGATGTAGCCCCTCTGCGAAACCCGATGGGCTTGCAGATCATGGCACAACGATTCCCCGCAGACCATCGACTCAAGGGGAGCCTGATCCTACCCCTCTCACTCTGACGATCTGGGCTTGGAGGCAGGTCCCTACCGAGAAACACCGGGCCCACACGTATTCGTACCAGTTTCTACATCCACCAGCGCTTCGCTGATCGCCTACTCGAAGGAACATGATGCTGTCGCTGTTATCTGTCCTAGTCCTCACCACCGCCGTATTCGCGTACATCGGTAGAACCTCAGTACCTGCTCAGGAACGCGTCCCCGTCACGACCTGGAACGTCAAAGACTTGGTCGACAACTCTCGCAGGGGACTACACCTCTGTTCTGCGAACACACCCTTGCGAAGGGCTCTGGACGGACTTCCCCAGAAAAAGCCAACCAAATAGAGATGAGCTCGAACGGCACGCCAAGTTTCAGTTCTTTCTTCGGAAGTGATGGATCCCAAAAGGGCCTGCATCACCTAGAGCCTCAGCGCTCGGAAACCGATCCCTCTGCGGGCATCGATCCTGAAAATCGATCCTGAAACTGGAATACAAGCGCCCGTAGGACCGACCCTAGACGGGCAGATACGAAACCCTCTACGTCGAGCGCATTCACCGTGGGCCGTCGCGGGACGGGCTTATCTCGGGTCCAAGAGAGTGTAAGTCGTTGAATGGAGACGCATCGTGGTCACGCAGTTGGCTGCTGTGTCGATGTCAGCGTGTCCGGCATTGAGACCGGAACTCACCTCGGAATATGACGCTCAATAGATGCCCTCTCCCAGACTCTCAAACTCGTGGGTACGCCAAAGAGAGTGCGGGCCTCCCCATATAGGGAGAAATTGAGGAGTGCCCATCCACAGAGATAGGGGCTGGTGCGGGAAATCTTCGCGGACCTCATGTGTCTCGTGCTCTGCCTCTCGGAATGACCATTCACCCGAGAACACATTGTAGGAAGCGTCGAACCTGCCGTCTTCTGAAAATTGCCGGATCTCGCCGGGTTCGAAGAAGACGTGAAGCCGATGGACCGTAGCGCGAACGGTCTCGGGCTTTTCTCTTATGAGTAGCTCACGAGGAGTGAAGAAATCCCGCGTGCGAATCTGGCCTAGCATCAGCTCATAGGGCCCGGCGGCACTTACTGTCCGATCTGAAGTATCCAGCGTGATACCTCCAACTCTTCGGTGTCTTGCGGCCCTCTTGGCCGATCCTTCGTCCCGTCAGAGCTGCGGGGACACATCGTCGTACTTCTCGGTTATTTCGGGCGGCGAGGGCGACCCACGACTCCCCAGTCTCAGAGTGAGGCGTCGCGTCCGTGCCGCTTGACCACGAGAACTACCAGGAGAATGCCAAGTACCGTGGTGGCGAAGGACCCCATTAAGCCCAGGAGGCCACCCCCTATGGTATCGCCGGCGAGCCAGCTTGCTGAGGTGATACCGAAGGCGACCGTGGCCCCCAAACCCATGAGCACCCGTCGCTTGCGACATAGGTCGACGAGGGTGAGTCCGGCGAGATAAGTGAGGTAGATCCCTAGGTCGAATAGCCATCTGACCTCATAGGACGTTCCGTACTGCCCCCCTCCACGATCGTCGAAGAATGTAATCGTCAATTGGACGCCCATGTTGAAGATCGCCAGGGCCGCGGGAATGAGTGCCCAGAGGTGTCGCTGTCTCATCGCATGTCGATTCTTCTCGGCGGTGCTGAGTGCAGCGCATCTGAGCTGAGATTATCTGGCAGCAAAGACCATGTCTGCCTGACGCATCGGCTACACAAGCTTGGAGGCCCGATTGGCGACTTTCGTTCCCTGTGTCGTCTGTGTACAGCAGGGCGGCGCTGAGACGCAGAGACTCCGTCGCATCGATCAGGAGGAGACTCTCTCAGCACGCTAGACGATCCCTCAGCGGGCATCGAGTGCACAACTGGAATGTAAGTGTCCGAAAGACACCCGACTATCGGGCACCGGAAGCGATCGCTCACCCGGCACTCCCGGCCCTCCGAGCAGCCCAGATTTCTAAGTCACAGCGTCAAGTCACATTGGCCTGACCCCCCAGACTGGCCACACTTAAATTCCGGGGATTCCCGGTGACCGTGCCTAGGGCTTCGAGTCGGAGATCAAAAAAATACAAATGCGGCGGACGTTTTGGGCTCGGCCGGACATGTACTAGGTGACAAGGTATTCATCCCCAGTGGAAGGACCGTGAGATGACTGGCTCACCTCGTGACCATGACCAGCCCCCAGGCGGCGATGATCCTCTAGACACCCGCTTGAATTACTCCGCGCCGGCAGGAACCCCTGCCACCCTTGAAATTCAGGAAGAACTGGATCGGGTCTCTACAGAAACCCGCAAGAAGGCCGGGAAGGCTCCCCAGCACAGTCGATTCCGGCTCTCACGCGGTGCCGCCTGTGGTCTTGCCGCCTTCCTACTTGTAGGTGGCACCACCGCGGCGGTCGCGGTAACCGAGTTGCGCAGCTACTGGGCGGACATGGGAACAGAACCTCACGCGAGCTACAGCTTCGAACTCCCCAGCGGTGCCGAATGCGACGTAGAAGTCCGGATGCTCAGCATGGGCCCTCCCGGGGTCGAGAACACAGGCGACTACTCGATGACGGCCGAACAAGACGCCTTCGCCCGAGAGATCACGTCAGATGCTCAATCCCGAGTTGATGAGCTGGTGAAAACCGAGAGGTTTCAGGAAACACTTGAGGTGCAGAGTAATTTCCCTGGTGCGCTAGATAGAAGCGAAGACGCCGCGTATTTCCATGCCGTAGATCTCGAGCTTTCTTTCGGAATTCATATTGATCATGAAGATGCCATGGAGGACATCCGTGTGGGTGGTTACACCGTGGGACACTCCTGCCCCGGGGCCGATTTCGAGGGCAGCTGGTTAGAAGAGTCGAACGACATGGATGCCCACGAAACCGAGCGAGGGGGGATGGGAGGTTGAGAAACTCACACGATTCCCCTGTGGAAGCATCCGTCCGCGCCAACTCACTCGATCTACTGCACTACTTCGAACGCCGCACCGCCCCCGACACCGCGGCAGATCTGGTGGCCGAGACGATGCTGGTCGCGTGGCAACGCGAAGAGGACGACCCTCAGGGCGCCGAAGTTTCCCGGATGTGGTTGTTCGGCATCGCGCGGAACGTGCTGATGAACTCAGAGCGGGGGCAGCGCCGTCGACACCGGTTGGCCAGCAAGCTGAAGATGATGCTGCGGCCAGAGGACGCTTCCCAGGCAGCTGACGACCTCGTTGAAGTCCGCGACGCCGTGCAACGACTCGACCCCCAGCTCAGCGAGCTGGTGAAACTCGTGCACTGGGAAGGCTTCAGCGTCACCGACGCCGGCCAGATCCTGGGCCTTCCCGCCTCGACTGCGCGGGGACACTACCAACGGGCGAAACAACAGTTGCGAGAAGCTCTCGACCCGAGCGACTCAGAAGCCCAGCACTGCCCGGCCACTCTCCCTCACGTAGACCTCAGTGCCTTTCCCGGCCACTCCCCCAGCCCGTAATTGTGCGTGGCGTCGCGAGCAGTCGGTCTGTCTCCACCCGCAAGTGACGCCCTGGGGTGGGTGGTTTCGTCGCGTCAACGCTGGTCGCGCGGGCTGGACGGGTGCCAAGCTGAGGATTTGGGCACTTGACGGCGTCCTATAGTCACTTGTTTTACAATCTTGTACTCTAAAAATTCAACGAAGTTTGTCTACAGCAACTTTCGGAAGGCGACATGTCGCACAAGAAATTCATGATCTTTCCAGTCGTGGGCTGCGCCCTCCTCTTGACGTCCTGCGGAACTCCGTCACCTGAGGCCGAAGACAGCACCGCTTCTCTGCCAGCGGAGTTAGCGTCACCCCCCGAGGGGGCAGACGAAACGCTTCCTAGAGAGCCGACGAATCCCCCGGCACCTCCGGCGGACTGCCCCTACTACGAAGAAGTCGCTGAAGTTCCTGACGACGAGCAGTTCGACCTTGCCGTTGAACTCGGTTGCGAATACGACATCTACGGCGAAATTCAGTTTGAGGGGCCCATCCGGATCCTCGATGACGACGCTGTCATGGTCGGACTGATAGATCCCGATCGGGCTATGACTGAAGAAGAGATGGAAGAAGCCGGATACCTCTAACACGAGAAAAATCGAGGTCCGCACGATTCCTTGCTCATGATCGTGTGGGCCTCTACTCGTGGAGTCCCGCGCGTGGTTTACCGGTATGGACCTCGAGCACTTCGCAGCGATGATGGCGCACCCAATGACCGGAGATGCCTTGGTCCGCCTGTATCGAGGTGACTCCCAGCGAGGCCACTGGACCTCCACATGTCGCCGCGAATCACAAAGTCGATGCACGCTAAGGGATGGTCTAGCGGGCGTCCTGAGTAACGCCTTGTGCTGGAATCGCATCTGCGGGGAATGTTGCGAAACCGGCTTGTTTGGGAGAGCCGCTAGTTCGATTTCGTACTGGGAGTGTTTGACTAGGCGTCGAGGACGAGTTCAGGTCAATTATTTCGGAGGCGTCATGCCCAAGATCATCAGAGGGCGGCACACACACCGGCACGAAGGGCCTGTTGTGGTGTTCATGATCGGGATGACCATTAATAAGCCGTGGAAGTTCAACCGGTGGGCCCCAGTCTTCGCGGCAATGCCGAAGATGTTGGAGGAGCTCTCACGTGATCCAGACTCAGGGCTACTCGGTTACCGGATGACGATTGGCCGCGGTGGGCCGCTGGTGATCCAGTACTGGTCATCGACCGAGGCCCTGTATCGGTATGCCGCTGATCCGGAGTCCTCCCACCGGCCGGCCTGGGCTGCGTTTAATCGCCGCGCCCGACAAGACCCGGGGGCAGTAGGGATTTGGCACGAGACTTATGCGGTTGAGAAAGCGGAGTCGGTCTATGTCGATACGCCAGCAGCAGGGCTGAGTCGGGCGACATCATCGGTGCCAGTCACGACGGCTAGGACCAACGCTCAGGACCGTCTCAATTTCGGGGCGTAGTGCTGGTCATCGGAGGCACATGTCTGGATCCGACGGCGAAGAAGCGGGGCTCTCAGTCCAAGGGAGGCCCTGGAGCTCACCTGTCGTGGGCAGCCCAGCAGCTAATTAGTTCACACTCTGCATGGGGCCGGATGCGCTGAGATTCCTCGGCGGGGCCTCTGGAGGAAACGCGGTGGGCCCGTCTGGTAGTCGCTACCGGGCGTAAGCCGATCTCTGAGCGTGCACCGAAGCATCACCTGAAGCAGGGGCGCCCGCAAGGCGACCCGTCCGCGTTAGAACAACTCGGCTGTTTCCTGCTCGGTGAGTTCGATTTCCTGGCCGTTATCGCCGAGCCAGTAGAAGGAACCCTGACCAGGCCTCGGACGGGGTCTTTTGGTCACCGTGTACGTCGCTCCGTTCTGCACTTTCACGCTAGGAGCACGTCCGTTGTATGCCTGGCCATTCGTCTCCATATCCATGTTCGTGACTCTAGCCACCATTACGGAAGGCGTCACGGAACTATTCGAACCAGAACCTAGTTCTGAAGGATGATCTCGTATCGGTCGTCACCTGCTTAAGCGGAACATGAGTGCCCGTAAGCCGGTCGCTCACCGGGCACTCCCCCACACCGAATCCACCCCATATAGATACTGGGCTCCGGATGCACGTATACCCCGCCCGATTAAAAGCACGGTGAACGCCCCTTATCTGCAACACTTGGGATCATGACTGGACTGAAGATCGGATACGCCCGGGTTTCGACCACAGGGCAAGACCTCACCGCCCAACGCGAAGGACTCATCGGACTCGGCGTGGACCGGCGTGGACCCCGATCAGGTCTACGTCGACCACGGACTCACCGGCACCAACCGAACCCGCCCCGGGCTCCGTGAAGCGCTCGCCGCCGTCCGCTCTGGGGACACACTGGTGGTGACCAAGCTCGACCGACTCGCCCGGTCGCTGCCGGATGCGCGGAACATCGCTGACGAGCTCACCGCCAAAGGGGTGACGCTAAGCATCGGGGCCAGTCTCTACGATCCAAATGATGCGGTGGGCCGACTGCTCTACAACGTCCTCGGCATGGTGGCGGAGTTCGAGGCCGATCTGATTCGGGCGCGCACACGAGAAGGGATGGCGATCGCAAAGTCCAAGGGTCGGCTACGTGGGAAGCAGCCCAAGCTCTCGCCTTCGAAGCGCAAGCACCTACTCGCCACCCATGCAGCTGGAACTCACACTCAGTCCGAGCTGGCGGAGCTCTTCGATGTCTCCCGCGCCACGATCTACCGAGAGCTCCAGCGCGCACTACCAGACGGGTAAACCTTTAGGAAAAGGTTGCGAGGCATTCGAAAGAACTAGCGACGAAGGATTGCAGTCCAGTAACGTATTTACAATTTAATATTGGACTCGTGCCATGCTTTTTTAGTAGATTTCACATTTATTACTATGCAGCTCTATTCACAATACTTCTAATTTTAAACACTCCGGATTTGAGAATTCTTTTCACGTGTGCTTGTGTAACTTGGTTACTCTGCTGTCCATCCGTCAAAGCAGCTTGAAGCCAAGGCAGCCCTTTCCTTGCGGTGACCTCTGGCGCAAGTCCTTCGAGCTCCCCTTCGCGGACAAGCACCACTCCAGCCTCATCCAAAAGAGCGAGCAATTTTTGCGCCGCCGTGTATGATTCACCTTTAAAAGCAGACATTCCATGCTCTTTTACGGCAGACCATGGCGAATCTTTAGTGCGTGAAAGCGCACTTATAGTCTTTTTGTGCTCAGCACTGAACTTCTCTCCGCGACTCTCATGCAAAGCAGATTCTATTGACACAAGAACATCGTTAACAGTCGCGGGCTCTCGGCTAGTGTTGAGGTTCACCGTCGCCAGACGCCACGCGTCAGACATCTCAGTAGTCCATTCGGCACCTAATGATTCAACGAGAGCCTTAAGCTTTGATACATCCGCCAGCATATCCAGGTCCGGTGCAACGACAACTGGAACGTTTACCGCTGTTAGCGCCGCTGCGACCTTGGCCATCCCATCCTTGCCCCCCGTTGGAACAAACAAAATTTCGTTGCGCGGAACGCTGTCTTCCCTGGGCTCACCAGTCTCCACTGCAGCCGCGAGGTACGCGCAGTCGCCCTCAGCTTCTGCGACGACTACTAATCGGTGGAACAAGCCATCCAGTACATTCGTGTACTTCAACACTGGATCCGCCCAAAGATCTCTAAGCTGATTCGAGTCGAGTCGGCTACCCCGCGCGGGCCCATCACCGCGGGTCAACCGAACTACTGAAACATCTACACCAGAGTCGAGCAAACCGGTTAAAAAACTTCGGTCGTGAGTGGCGACAATTATTTGTAGACCAGTACTTACGGCGATACGTCCCAGCTCGGCTCCGAGAGCATGAGCTTGCGGCGGGTGCAAGAACGCTTCTGGTTCATCAATTATGACAATCTTGTACGCTGCAGTAATTATTGGCAGCAGCTGTCCCATGAGACTGCGCATACCATCGCCTTGGGCATCCAGGGGATGCAAGGCTGCTACGCGCTCTCGATACTCTGCCGAGATATCGTCAATCCTAGGTGGTTCCATCTCTGTCTCGCCGACGCGTAGGCGTATGGTTCGACCCAGAGTGTCCAACGTCAGTGGCTTGCCAAATATCTGTTGGGAGATTGCACTGACGTTCTCGAGAAGTTCTTTCGAGTCCTGTAAGTAGTGGATGGGATGCTCGGGCGGGTCCGTATGGGAGTCACGCATCTCGGCGGCACCCCCGATATTAAATCTCCGCTGAGCGTCACCGTAGAACACGACGGATCCCGCGAGTCCACCAAGACCTGCGGAAGAGTGCGTCCAGTTGTACTGAATGGTGGCCGGATCCAGTATCCCCGTCTCTGCTCGATGAAACCCGGATTGATGGTCCTGAACAACGAAACTCGCGTTCTGTCCAAGCCAAGAAATTGCATCCGCAGTGGTTCCTCGTCGAGTCACGTTTAGGGACTCGACAGCTACTCGGGGTCGTTCGGCTGATCCTCGACGATGGGAGATCAACTCCGAGATTTCGCGAAGAAGCGTCGATTTGCCTGCGTTGTTCGAGCCTACGATAGCCGTGACGCCGGCTCGTTGTATTGGGACCGATTCACCCCCGGCCATGTTTATTCTGTCGATCGAGAAGTCGAACGCAGTCGAATCTGCATCTGCCACGTCCGTGCGGTCCGGGAAAGCTGCCAGAAACTGATCGATCCAGGTGTCCACCGTTAAACTCCCACGTCATCCGCTGGTATTGACTCATTTTTTAGTCGGTCGTTAGGTAAATCGTATCTCCACACCACCGACGGGTAGTCCTGGATTCCACTTTCGTCCGTTGAGTCGCTCCGACCTCGCTGTCGAAATGCAAACCGTCAATCGACCCGTACCCATAGATGTCTTATAAACCTACAGCTTTATGCGACGCCCAACTTTGAGCCCGTCGCAGCCATGGGCCGAGTGTTTCGAACCATCAGGACGGCTTGAGCCCCCACTGCAAACCTGCAACACCACAATCAGTGGCCCGTCATCGCCTAGGAGCCGGGGTTGCGGGGTTGTTCAGGTCGTGGGTCTGCTCGACGTTCAGCCAGTGAACGATCTTTCGGGCCCCGGACCGTGTTGGGTTCATCAGAACGGCTCACGCTCCACATGAAAGCTGCAAACGAGACGCCCCACAGAGTTGTCCAAGCCATACCGGCCAGTGAGCGATCCCCCGGGAGGAAGTAGCGCGCCATCTCGATCACCACGACGAGAACCATCCCCAGGCCGGCACCAACGAGTAGGTCCTTACCCGTCTTGCCCATGGGGTGTCCTTCGTTGGGGATTGACGATCGCCAGGACGCTCCACACCACGGCACAGCCCACGAAGAGTCCGAAGCTCCACCAATTGTTGACGCCGCCTGGCAGCTGAGCCAGGGCCGCAAACAGAGAAAGTGCGGCAACGAGTGTCGCCAGCTTCCGAGTGACCGAGGCGTCTCTCATAGGCCCTCCCTGAGACTGCTGTGTCTCGACAACTGTGGCCGCAACCAGCGGTTATTCAGAGGTGGAGCACTTCGCACTCTGTCAGCGACTTCGCCGGCCAAGGCGGCAGCCGTCTGTACAGACACAATTATCGAGCACCGTTCCATGGGCCGAGAGTATCAATGTTCAGAAACGCAGAGACCCCTTGGAAAGCGATAGTGGGACACCTTCTGGGGCAGAAGCGCGATCGCGATATCGGGATATACGGCTGAGGCCGGAGAGTTTTCCATAACCAACAATGTGGGAGAGGAGCCGCTTATTGCTCGCTCTCGAAAGAGGCCCGGCTGCGTTGAGCTAAAGCGCTGAGGAGCGAGGCGCCGGCTGTGGAGTCTTTGACGGCGATGCCCACGCGGCGCTGTCCGCTTCGAGAAATGTCGATAGCTTCCCCGCCGCGGATGATCACACCGACAGTCCCGCTGGGCTCAGAGAGTGACGTGCGGATTCCCCATCCACCGAACTCTCTCAGGGGGCTTTGCACTACTCGCGACTCCACTCCCTGCACCTCGTCTGCTGGGACATGCAGCCGTGGCCACCCAAGCACGGCCCTAGCGGTCAGGCCTCGAGAATCAACTCTGACTCGCCAGACCATCGCGCTCGAGACCAGCATAAGCACGACCACACCCGCTGCGAATCCGAACCATGAGTCACTGACCCAAGAAGCCCAGCCCAGAATTCCCAGGGTGGCTCCTCCCACGAGGACGCCGACCATCAGGAACATCGGGGTAGGAAAGACGCGCTTGATCCATACGGCGCGTTCACCCTCTGCAAGTGCGGCCTTGTCTCCTGCGACTGGACCTCTCGCTGGGAGCCTGGCATCACTTCCAGCAGTCAAGGCAGCAATAGCGCCTACTGCGATACCCAGAGCTCCGGCAATCAATAGGTTCGTCTCGAACCCTTCTGGAACCGTGCCAGGCTCAGTGTCGAGCTGCACTGCCAAGGGAGCGAGCAAAAGACCTGCGAAGAAGACTGACTGCCCAACAGCAAGACCAAGAACCAAGCGGCGGACCATCGCCGTTCTACCAGCGCCGACAGCGAAGACGGCTAGTAGCACCAAGCTCAACACCGCTATAGCCCCGTTGACCCACAACAACTCATCGACGGGTCCGCGTCGGGTGACTTTCTCTCCCCACTGGAGCGCCACCTCCTCAGGAAGACGAGGTAACCATCGAAACGCCTGGATGAACGCTGCCCCGGTGACGAGGGCAGGGACCAAGACGCCCCAGATGATTCGGCGTCCCAGGTATGGGACGGCTCGCTTCTCGTCTGTCATCGCTGGTGCACTCATGTGGCTCCCTCTGCAGGTTGGTCGATCATTCTGGCCACTGCTGAGAGCGGCAAACCCAGGCGGCGGGCTTCGGCTCGCACTGCTTCAAGAGATTGCGCCAAGCCCTGGTAACGCTCCGATGAGCTGGCGGTGACCACTGCTCCGCGGCCTCGGCGCAGCTCGATCAGGCCTTCATCTCTTAGTGATTGGTAGGCATGGAGCACGGTGTGCTGATTGACCTGCAGCGCTTCTCCGACCTCCCGAGCAGCGGGAAGACGCTCACCATCGGGAAGGTCTCCGGAAAGCACCGCCATGCGAACCTGAGCCGCGAGCTGTTCGAAGAGCGGCTGGCTTGAACTGGGGTCCACGCGGAACAACATGGGATAATCATAGTTGTTATATTTTAACTATAACAACTGGCTACCCAAGAACCACACTCTGCACACCAGGCACGGGGCGCCATTTCACAGCACCGAAGCCGTGTCACTTTGGCACTGGAACCCACGGTGCCGATTGTCATAGGGCCCCATCGCGGTGCCGCAGAAACCCCATGGTTTATGAGATTGCTCCAAAGCTGGAATGAGAGGTCAGTCTGGTCCTTAGCTTCTCGGCCTGACTGTTTCCTTTCAGGCCCGCAGAGAGCTAAGCCGCGCTGGCTACCGCATCAGGTCGGCGGACCTTCTCTGAATTCTGAGCCGACAGACCCCGGCTCGTTCTCCTCGAGTCCCTCGTGAGGTAGCATTTTGCGCTTAGTCAGGCCGCTCTGTCCCTCAGGCCGATGATGGGAGTTATCAAGAACTCTGTGCCCTCAATGGGGATGAGTGTCGCGACGCTACGTAGACGGCTGCATTCCGGGTCAAGAGCATGAGCAATAACATTTGGAGGTCGTGGCACACGATGAAGGAAGAGTCTCGGCGGCGAGAAGAACTGAGGGCCGCAGCACTCACAGGCCACCTGAGCGATGCCCAGAAGCAGGAGTTCATCCAGGTCGCGGTCACCGACCCGTCGATATCTGCCGAACTCGAAGAGCTCCAGTCCACCATGACACGGCTTGACGCTGCAGACATCAAACGGTCTGAGGAACCCGTACCCTCAGATCTTGAGGCGCGGATTATCAACGCCAGGACGAAAGATGGTCCATCAGCCCCAGAGAGGTCAGGTGCCGGCTCTGCTTCGCGGGCGCGGCTCGCGGGAACTGAAGATCTCGAGGCTGCGGCCCACACGCTCACCGCAGCCTTTAAGGACTACCCCTGGACCCGGCACGTCATTCCCACACAGGAATATGAGCTGCGCCTGCACCGGCTACAACACCTGCACCTGACCCAGGCTGAGCAGCACGGGATCGTCGTGGTCACAGGCGCTATTGAGGGCGTGCTCGCGCTTCTGCCACCGGACCCGCCAACACCTGCTCCGGAGGTGCTCGAGCAGATCCTCGCGCTCCACGGAGACCGGATTGATCGCCTGACCCAGACCGAGGGCTCACCTGGAGCGTGGCGTCTTGAGACCCTCGGGGTACGCCCGGAAAGCCAAGGCCAGGGCCTCGCGACGGCCCTCTTGTTTTTCGGACTCAGCGCAGCTGCCACACACGGTGCACAACGAGTCGAGCTAGAGACCTCTGATCCGCGCAACGTGCGGCTCTATGAACGCCATGGCTTCACCGTCACGTCCTCCACCGAACCCCTGAGCGCGCCACCGGTCTGGCACATGGAGAACCGACTCCCGTCCTCGATATGACCAGACACCACTCTCCCAGAACTTCGGGTCGAGTCACGGGGACAAGTCCCACAAACTCCGTCACCAACGCCAAGCGATCGGCGCGCTGCGGCTTCGTCCGCCACTCCCCACTGCGAGACTAGTTCGCTTCATCACAAATCTCGTGAACCCGGAATAGGGCGACAGAAGCGATGGTTTTGGCGACGTTCCGAGAACCCTCAGACCCACAACCACCGAGGAGATGTCATCTCTCACGTCACCGACTCTCACCACCCGCCCTCACATCCTGACGATGCGAACCAGGCACAGAGCCCCCCGCAACACCAAACAGCAGTGAAGGACCCGACCAGAAATGCTCTCCAGGGCAGCTTGGACGAGCTGGTGAAAGCCGGCTTCCCTGCGGCGCTGGGAACACGAACCTCCCCTACCGGAGATCATCAGTCTCGGGCCGCCGGTACCGCGGACCTCTCTACCGAGCAGGCCGCAGAGCCTGACCAGTTGGTCCGCATGGGCAGCGCCACGAAGATGTTCACCGCCGCGGTGGTGATGCAGCTCGTCGACGCAGGCAAAGTTGACCTCGATGGGACCATCGACGCGCCACTGCCCCAGCTGGTGAGCCAGCACCAGGGTTTGAGCCCGTCGATCACTGTGCGCCAGCTGCTCCAGCACACCTCAGGGCTGCCGGACTACGTGCAGTCTCTCCTGGCCGATGACGCCGCGTTCTTCAGGCGCACTCCACCCCAGGACCTTCTGGCTTTGGCGCTGACGTCGCCGGTGGCATCCGCCCCGGGTGAGCAGTGGGCGTATAGCAATACCAACTACCTCGTGCTGGGAATGCTCATCGAGGCTGTGACAGGGAGCTCCCTTGAACAAGAAGTCACTCACCGGATCATCAAGCCCCTGGAATTGAAGCAGACGTTCATGCCTGGTGGAGGGGAACGGGTCATCTCCCAGCCACACCTGCGCGGATACCACGTCAACGCCGGTCACGAAGGGCTCAAGGATTGGACCGAGACCGACCCGTCATCGTCCTGGGGCTCAGGCCAGATCGTCTCGACCCCGGCGGAGCTGAACATCTTCATGCAGGCGCTGATTACTGGTGAGCTCACCAGCACTGCCGCCCTGGAGCAGATGACAACGACACTCCCTGCCGATGAGACGTTCTGGGCAGGCACACGGTATGGGCTGGGGCTGCAGTTCTACCCGCTGAGCAGTGGCGGGGCAGCCTGGGGTCACGGCGGAGACTTCCCCGGCTATCAGACCCGCAACGCGGTCCGCGACGACGGCACAGCTGTGACGATCAGCGTGACGGCTCTGCCGCCAGCATTCATCGATCCCACCGACATCTCTGCACTCATGGCGACGTATCACCAAGTGACCGCAGCACTGGATGCGGCCCTGAGTTCCTAGGTGTTGTGAAGCATGAGGTTCTGGACACGGGCGTGTCGATGAGATGAGGAACGGGATCCCGCCAGAGGGCGGGGTCTTTCTTCCCAAGCATGCGCAGGAAGAGCCACCGATGATCCATGCAGACCCTCACGGGAGAAGTGCGCGCAGTCCCCTCAGCTCTCCGGTTCCCGTACTTGACCCTCTTCAGGTACTTCTCAGCATCCTGCCAGCGTCTGTCTAAGGAGTCGCCCTAAATTTGGGAGTACCTCATCAAGGTGCGAGTGATTCGGGAGTCCCGGATCGGCTGAGACAGCGTCTCCCTTCACGCTGGCCGATCTGGGACTCCGTCTTTCTGTGCGCGGAGTGCCTGATGTTCAGCCGAGTGGCGTTCCTGGGTGACGTTGCTATGCGCGAGTCTCGCGACCGCGGACACCCCTCGGCCCCAGATCCACACGGATGACGCCGCGCGAGAGAACTCGGGCATGTCTCGAAAACCGATGATCTTCGCGACGCTTCACCTGCAGACATGACTGCACCACCGTGTCCACAGTCGATGACTCCATTGATTCCCTCGCCATGAGCTGATTACCTGAAACCATGTCCTTGATCATCAGTTCTTGCCTCGTCGTCGCAGGCGCTGGCCTCTGGATCGCGTCACTGGTCATCACCTCCCGCGCGAATCCCGACGTTCAAATCCCGTTCTGGAGAAGCCCCAAGGACAATCCTGGCCGCTCCGTCCTCTTTCGCGCGCTCGGGGCTGGACTATTGGTTGCTGGGTCCATCTACCTCGGCGCAGACCTAGGCCCCCGGTGGGCAACTCCCCTAATCATCATCACGGTCATGGCGACTCCAGCGATGGCGATCATCGCGCTGCACAACCGCCGCGTCACTGCTGCACAAGAGGCTTAGAGCAAGCCTGTGGACTACCAATCAGACGCTTTCCGTCGCTGATCACCACCAAGGGTTCGGACATTTGATCGGTCATCGCTACGTTGAACCGGAGTCATCGCCACGCTCTCCATCACGCCTCTCGACCAGCCAAAAGTTGCCTATCAGAGGCATATTTTTAGCTGGAATGACCCTGGCCATCGCCTATACCTTCGTCGATTACGACTTCAGAAATAACTATGAGCAGCTATACCTTCTGCGGGACCGTTCCCCTGTAGAAGTTGATCTGGGGGACGAAGCAGTTGATGCTTCGTCTTCCACAACGCAGTGAGGTGGTCAAAGTTGGCTCAGATGGTAGAAGTGGTTCTCGTGGAGGATCTCGACGTCCGCGAAGCGACATAAACTGTCACAAGATAGGTCAGAGTGGCCACGAGGCCCCCGCTGAGAATGTCCCGCCACTTCCTCGCACGGAGAGCATCGCGCGCACGTCCAGCACACCAACGGTGAGCACGCCAGCACCGAGTTCCACAAAGGATTTCTCATCTGAGTTGTCCTTTAAACAGCGTTGATGAGTCAGAAAGTACCCGCTCGGTTCGGGGGCGTGACACTACGGGGAAAGGCAGTATCGCGATTGATACGCTGAACTCAATGAGCAATTCTTCGAGTCAACTGGTATCCGACGTCGGATTGAATCGACGTGTCTCCGTTCCCCTCTTCGTGATCCTGGGACTCAGTGCCCTGCCTGCATTTCTCTTCGCTCCCCCAGGTCTCGGAATCACCGTCTTGGTGCTGAATCTCCTTATCGGTTTGGCAGTCGCCTTCCTGCGCGTGAAGATCACCGCCGACAACGACGGATTGCACGCCAGCTGTATGAAGGTCTTCCGAACGAGCTTCCGCTGGGCCGAGATCACTGCAGTGGAGGAAGGGCGGGAGACAGGCGTCCTCGAAGGCGCGGGCTACCGGGTTCTTCCCAGCGGCAGAGTTGGCCTTCTTGTGGGTGGGGCCACGATCGAGGTCCAGGACGCACGCAAGGCCTATGTCCTGAGCGTCGCGGACCCAGAGAACGTCGTCACTGAAGTTCGCCGACGCCTCGACGCCTCGAGAACCGAGCGCTGATTCCGCCGCAGCACCTACGCGTTCGAGCTGGCTCCGCGGCCCGATCCGCTGTTCCGCGTCTTGTGGAGCTCAGCCGACGCCGAGCGCGCTCTGGATGGGACCGGACACGAAGTAGAGCACGAACAGGACCGCGGTGACATACATCAGCGGGTGCACCTCTCCCCATTTACCGCGGAAGACCTTGATGGCCACATAGCTGATGAATCCCGCGCCGATGCCGTTGGTGATCGAGTAGGAGAAGGGCATGACCACGATGGTCATGAAGGCCGGGATCGCCATCTCCACCTCGGTCCAGTCGATGCGCACGATCTGTTGCATCATCAGGAAGCCGACCAGCACCAAGGTGGCCGAGGCCGCCTCCGTCGGGATCACTGCTGCCAGCGGGGCCAGCACGATCGTGGCGAGGAAAAGCACACCGGTGACCACGTTCGCCAGACCAGTCCGTGCGCCGTCGCCCACACCGACCGTGGACTCGATTAATCCGGAGTTCACTGAGGTGGAGCCCACGCCGCCACCGATGGTGCCGACCGCGTCAGCGACCATGATGCGGCGGGAATGCGGGATGTCGCCGTCGGCGTCTTTGATTCCCCCGGCGTTGGAGACGCCGACCATGGTGCCCAGCAGGTCGAAGAAGTTGGCCAGCAGCAGCGTGAAGATCGCCAGCGTGGCCGCGACCACGCCGATGCTCTGCCAGGAGCCCAGCAGGTTGAAGTCCCCCAGCAGACTCAGGTCCGGCATGGTCAGCCAGTCCTGGTTCAGCGTGGGCACGGTCAGGCCCCAGCCGTAGGGGTTCTCGGTGCCATCCTCGGCGATCTGTGGCCCGATGTTGAACACCGATTCCAGGGTGATGGCCAGGACGGTGGCCCCCACGATTGAGTACAGGATCGCGCCGCGGATCTTGGCGGCCCACATGGCGAAGAGAGCGAACATCGCGATGAGGAAGATCAGAATGGGCCACCCATAGAGCGAGCCGCCGACGCCGAGCTCCAGTCCGGTGCCGCCGTTGTTCTGGATGAAACCGGCGTTGACCATTCCGATCAACGCGATGAACAGACCGATGCCCACGCTGATGGCGGTCTTCAGCGCCCCGGGAACCGCGTTGAAGATCGCCGAGCGGAATCCGGTGAGCACCAGGATCAGCAGGATGAAGCCTTCGATGACCACGAGGCCCATGGCGTCGGCCCAGGTCATCCCCGGCAGCACCACGATGCCGTAG
Source organism: Nesterenkonia halotolerans (assembly GCF_014874065.1). Taxonomy (NCBI): domain Bacteria; kingdom Bacillati; phylum Actinomycetota; class Actinomycetes; order Micrococcales; family Micrococcaceae; genus Nesterenkonia; species Nesterenkonia halotolerans. The sequence continues at coordinate 528,091 of NZ_JADBEE010000001.1, forward strand.
GTGATGAAGGCCGAAAGTCCCAGCGAGGAGGAGACCGCCATCGGGAATTTACCGATCACACCCATCAGGATGGTCATCAGACCTGAGATCAGCGAGGTGGCAGCGGCGACGGCGGGCAGGTTCGGCTCCGAACCGCCGCCCAGGAAATTGCCGGTGGAGTCGGCGGAGGCGCCGATGATCAGCGGGTTGAGCACGATGATGTAGGACATCGCGAAGAACGTCGCCAGCCCGCCGCGCACCTCACGCCCGATGCTCGAGCCGCGCTCGGTGATGTGGAAATACCGGTCGAAGCGCCCGTGGGGCGTCGGCGTCGAGGACTGGGAGGCAGGGGTCTGAGTGCTCACGGGGCACTACCCTATGGCCAGGTGTGGGATTCCGACTAGCGGAACCGCTCCGGCGAGACGGGGGTCACGCTGGGAACCGACGCCCGAGCGATTCTTCGGTTGTGCAGCATGCCCGCCAGGAGCCAGGGCAGGAGAGGCACGAGGAGCATCAAGACACCGGGGGCTCCCATGATTTGGATCCAGATGTACATCCCGGCGAAATTGAACAGGTTGCCGAGCACCTGGAGACTATAAGCCTTCCGGGAACCACGGGTCGGGTTGCCTAGAAGAAGGGGAATGCGGCGGTCCGGCTTCGAAGCGCTGTTCACGTGGACAGACCAGAGCAACGTCACTGCACCAGCGAGCTGCAGCAGTGAGCCGAACAAGACGTCCATTGCTCCATCCCACCAATACAGGAGGGATCGAGTCAATGGCGAGACACAACGGGCGATTCGTGCAGCGGGGACGGCGTGGGCGTCCGGGTTGACACCTCAGCCAGCCACGGCTGAACTACCGCTGCTCGAGGCCGAATCCGATGCCGGTGAGCTCCTCGGAGGCCTCCCACAGTCGCCGGGCCAGCTCGGGGTCCGCCGCCTTGTCCGAGCGTCCGACCATCGTGGGGTGGCCCTGAAGCTCCCCGCGCCCGTCGGGTCCGATATAGCTCGCCCCGGGGAGATCCTGCGTCGCGGCGTAAAGTGACGGCAGCGCCCCTTGCCCACTCGTCTGAGCGAAGAGGCGGCCCGCCAGATTCACGGCGGAGACCAGAAGCTTGCTCCGCCCCTGGGTGCCGAGGCTGGTGGCGGCGTAGCCGGGATGCGCCGCCAGCGAGAGCACGGGAGAGTCGACCTCCTCCAATCGATGCTGCAGTTCCAGCGTGAACAGCAGATTCGCCAGTTTGGACTGCCCATAGGCCTGCGGGAGGGAGTACCTGCGCCGACTCAGGTCCAGGTCGTCGAAATGGATGTCCCCTGCCTTGTGCGCTCCGGAGGAGAGCGTGACCACGCGATCTGAGATGTGCGGCAAGATCAGATTGGTCAGCGCGAAGTGACCCAGGTGATTGGTGCCGAACTGCATGTCGAAGCCGTCCTTGGTGCGGGTGCCGCGACCACCGGCGACTCCGGCGTTGTTCACCAGGACATCGATCGCGCCAGTCCAGGACTGCGCGAAGGCTCTCACGGAGGCCAGATCGGCGAGGTCGAGCTCTCGCACCTCGGTGCTGCCGTTCATGGCCCGCGCCGCGTCCTGACCACGCCGCGTGTTGCGCACCGCGAGCACCACGTGGGCTCCTGCCTGGGCCAGGGCACTCGCCGTCGCCAGCCCTACTCCGCTGGTGGCGCCGGTGACGACTGCCGTTCGGCCCCGCATCGAGGGCATATCCGCTGCGGACCAAGGCTGTGTACTCATCATCTGAGACTACTGACCAGCCGCAGGGGAAGAAACTCCCCCGACGACTGTGCAGCCCCGACTGACCTGGTCGCGCCAACGCTAGTCAAGTGACCTTGACATGCACACACCCGGATGTAAAGCTTCATTGACATTGCATAGGCAGCAGACGGAGCATCTGCTCCGTGGACAAGGAGGCGACATGGAAAGCGGCACGATGAAACGGAGTCGCTGGGGACGCGCACGCTTTGGCGGCAGTTCCGGCGTTTTGATCAGCATCTCGCTGGCCATCGGCGCTGCGATCTCCACCGGGGCGGGGGCACTCTTCGTGGCGCTCGGCGACGTCGAGCGCCCGATCCTCGCCTTCGCCCTGATGACCATGATGAGCCTTCCTGCCTCCGCGGCGCTGGGCTGGGCCCTGCTCGTGGATCGGTCAACGCTCGCTGGTGCGTTAGAGAAGCCCGATGACTCCATCGAATCGGGCTGGTACGACAAGGCCGCAAGCGGCGCCTTCGGAGACGTGCTCCTGGTGGGCGGTCTTGGAGCAGCCGGCTTCGCCGTGGCGTGGATCGACGGTCCCCTCACCTGGGCCGTCTCCGGCCTGGTGCTGTTTGCCATGCTCGATTTCGCGGTGCGCCACCAGTGGCTGAAGAGATCCGAAGCCTGATGCAGAACTCGCTTGCGCAGCGTCGGCAGGGGCTGGGGTGGTCCCAACAGCGGCTGGCCGATGAACTCGGCGTGTCGCGCCAGACCATCATCTCGATCGAGAAGGGCCGCTATGACCCTTCTCTGCCGGTGGCTTTCAGGCTGGCCGCCGTCTTCGAATGCGCCATCGAAGAGTTGTTCACCCCAGAGCCCTCCTGACCGCCTTGCCCCACACCGCTGTGGCGCTGCCCTTGAGTTATACCCCCATGGGGTATATAGATAGAACATGACCTCTCACACGGCGGCACAGGACGATGCCCCCTCGGACAACAGCGCCCACGAACGGCACCGTGACCACGAGCAGCACGGCGGTCACGAACACCACAGTGGTCATGGCGGTCACAGTGGCCACGGCGGCCATGGCGGTCATGGCGACCACGTAGCTCAGTTCCGCCGGCTGTTCTGGATCATGCTTGTGCTGGCTGTACCCGTCGTCGGTTTCAACGACATGTTCGCCGACCTCATCGGCTACAGCCTCCCCGAGGCAGCCTGGGTCTGGTGGGTCTCCCCCGCACTCGGAACGGTCGTCTACTTCTGGGGCGGTTGGCCCTTCCTCAGTGCGGGCCTGGGCGAGGCACGCGCACGCAAACCGGGCATGATGCTGCTCATCGCCCTGGCGCTGACCGTCGCGTTCATCGCCTCCTGGGGTGCCACGCTGAGACTCCTGGACCATGAGCTGAACTTCTGGTGGGAGCTGGCGCTCCTGGTGGTCATCATGCTGCTGGGCCACTGGATCGAGATGCGCTCGCTCGCCCAGACCAACTCTGCCCTGGACTCCCTCGCGGCCCTGCTCCCGGACGAGGCCGAGAAGGTCGACGGCGAGGACATCGTCACCGTCTCCCCCGCCGAACTGGAGGTGGGCGACGTCGTCGTCGTCCGCCCGGGGGCTGCAGTCCCCGCTGACGGGCGGATCACCGACGGTTCGGCGAGCATGGACGAATCGATGGTCACCGGTGAATCGCAGCCGGTGCGGCGCGAGACCGGGGATCCGGTGGTCGCCGGCACCGTGGCCACGGACTCCGGGCTGCGCGTGGAGATCACCGCCACCGGTGATGACACCTCGTTGGCGGGCATTCAGAAGCTTGTCAGCGACGCCCAGGGCTCTTCTTCACGGGCTCAGCGCCTGGCGGACAAGGCAGCCGCATGGCTGTTCTGGTTCGCGCTCGGTGCCGCGATCATCACCGCGATCGTCTGGCCCCTGGTCGGCCTTCCGGACAGCGCGGTGGTGCGCACGATCACCGTCCTGGTCATCGCCTGCCCCCACGCCTTGGGTCTCGCCATCCCGCTGGTCGTGTCCATCGCCACCGAACGCGCTGCCCGCGGCGGAGTGCTGGTCAAGGATCGCCTCGCTCTGGAGTCGATGCGCACGGTGGACACCGTACTCTTCGACAAGACCGGAACTCTGACCAAGGGAGAGCCGACGGTCACCGCCGTCACACCTCAGGGTGAGCGCGGCGAAGATGACGTGCTCGCCCTCGCGGCAGCCGCCGAGTCCGACAGCGAACACCCGCTGGCCCGAGCAATCCTCGGCGCCGCGCAAGCCCGGGGTCTCCACATAGCCTCGGCCCGGGACTTCTCCTCCTCCCCCGCGGTCGGGGTCCGGGCAGAGGTGGACGGTGCTGTCATCGAGGTGGGAGGCCCGCATCTCCTGACGCAGCGTGAGGTCAACGAGCTCGAAGTGGCCCAGAGCTGGCGGGACCAGGGCGCGATCATCCTGCACGTGCTCGCCGACGGCGACGTCATCGGCGCGCTGCGACTGGCCGACGAGGTCCGCTCCGAATCCCGGGACGCCGTGGAGGCGCTGCACGCCAGAGGCGTCCAGGTGGTCATGATCACCGGTGACGCGCAGGCCGTCGCCGACACCGTCGCCGCAGAGCTCGACATCGACCGGGTCTTCGCGGGCGTGAGGCCCGAGGACAAGTCGGCCAAGGTGGCGGAGCTCCAGGGCGAGGGTCGCACGGTCGCGATGGTCGGCGACGGCGTCAACGATGCCCCCGCGCTCGCCCAGGCCGACGTCGGCATCGCCATCGGAGCCGGCACCGACGTCGCCATCGGCTCCGCCGGCGTCATCCTGGCCTCCTCCGACCCGCGTTCAGTACTCTCGGTGATGGAGCTCTCGCGTGCCACCTACCGGAAGATGAAGCAGAACCTGTGGTGGGCTGCGGGCTACAACCTCATCTCTGTTCCCCTGGCGGCAGGTGTGCTCGCCCCGATCGGGTTCGTGCTGCCGATGAGCATCGGGGCGCTGCTGATGTCAGCCTCCACGGTGGTGGTCGCGCTGAATGCCCAGACGCTGCGGCGGCTGGACCTCACGCCGGCGGCGGCCGTGGCCCGCCAGGGGTGAGTGACAGCGCTCGGTCCGGCGGGAGGGCCCTGAGGCTCAGCGTCTCAGTTCGGGGCGAGAGCCTCAGAGCACGTCGACCCTGCGCCCGGCGAACGAGCCGACCACCGCCATCGCGAGAATAGCGGCCACGGTGATCCAGAGCACCGGGGACCAGGATTCAGTCACTTCGAAGAGCGTCCCTGCGAGCAACGGCCCCACCGCGGCCAACAGGTAGCCGACCCCCTGAGCCATTCCGGAGAGCCTGCTGGCCTCAGCGGAGGTGCGGGCGCGCATGCTGATCAAGGTCAGCCCCACCAAGAGGTTGCCCCCGGAGGCGAAGCCCGCGATCACCGCCCAGGCAGGCATGGCGGACGGGATCAGCAGCATGCCCAGCACGCCGATCAGCATGATCCCCGCCAGCGCCAGCAGGGTCAGCCGCTGATCCGCTGCGCGCTGCATCACGGCCCCGACGACCAGGCTCGCTGCAATCCCGACCGCCTGATAGGCGCCCAGCCACAACCCCGCACTGGCTTCGGAGAACCCATGGGAGGTCTGGATCGCTGGGAACCAGGTGAGCATCAGGTAGAAGATTCCCGACTGCAGGGCGAAGTACCCCGTGACCTGCCAGGCCACGGCGGAGCGCCACATCGATCCGCCCGGAGGCTCGGGAGTCAGCAGCGGGGTTCCGGCCGCAGAAGCGGCATCGCGGCGCGCACTCCGGAGCCGAGTGCTCCACACTCCGGCAGAGACAAGGGCGAGGAGCGCGGAGGCCCCGAGCGTCAGCTCCCAGCCGTGGGCGGCAGCCACCGGCACAGCGGTGCCGGAGGCGACGGCCGCGCACCCGACGAGCACGGCCGTGTACAGCCCGGTCACGGCAGGCACCCGGCCGGGGAAGTCACGCTTGACCACGGCGGGGACCAGCACGTTGCCCACTCCGATCGCGGCACTGAGGAGGATGGTCCCGGCGAAGAGGGAGAAGCCCCCGAGCGGCAGGGACCGCAGCAGGGTTCCCGCCGCCAGGAACAGCAGGGCGAAGAAGATGGTGCGTTCCAATCCCCAGCGGCGGCCGGCGGCCGCGACGAACAGCGCGACGACGCCGAACCCCATCGCGGGAATCGCACCCAGAAGTCCGAGCGCGGCGGGGCCCAGGCCCGTATCGTCACCGATCCGCTCGATCAAGGGTCCCACCGCAGTGATGGCGGGACGCAGATTCGCGGCCACGATGAGCACCGAGACCAACAGCATCAGCTGCGAGGGGTGCCGCGCAGAGGACCACGGGGCGCGGCTCATGCCCTACTCACTCGTCGAAGGACTTTCCGGTGTTCAGATGCGGCCGCTGACTCTTGATGATCTTCATCGGGAATGCGGAGTCCGTGCCCTGCACTCCAGGGATGGTCAGCACCTTCTTGGTGAGAAATCTCTCGTAGGCGTGCAGATCTGCCACAGCCACGCGCACGAAGTAGTCGGGCGAGCCGAAGAGTCGGAGCAGCTCAAGGACCTCCTCGTAGCTGGCCATGGTGTTCTCGAAGCGCTCGACGGTCTCGCGGTCCCCCCACTTGAGCTCGATGTCCAGTCCCACCTCGAAGGACTGTCCCAGCGCCTCCGGATTGATGTCGGCGGTATAGCCGAGAATGACGCCGTCTGCTTCGAGTCGTTGGACTCTGCGCAGGCAGGGTCCGGCGGTCAGGCCCACCTTTTGCGCCAGAGCGGCGTTGGAGATGCGTCCGTCTTCGCGCAACGCGGCAATGATTGCCCGATCCACACTGTCCATGAGGTGATTCTTGCACCAGACGGGAGCACTTGGGGTGGGATACAGCGAAATTCCCACATCGTGGAAGGCGCCGAGCAGCGGCGATCAGCGCACGGCATCGTGTGATCCGGCACTCACATGTTTTTCACAGAAACGTTGATAACGGGTAGATAACGGGCCTGCTTCCCTGTGATTTCAGGGTTTTCGGGTACCCCCACCACCCATAACCCCGGTTGACGCAATCAAATCGAGACCTTTTACTAGTACACGGACATCTTCTGTGATGCCGCTGTGATTACTGGGCCTCCGTTCCCAGGCCCGTCCAGCGACATTCACGGAAGCACCGGAGTCGGCGCCCCACCACCGTCCATACCGACTCGGGTGAAAATTGACCGCCACACGTTATGAAGGCGGACGGTGACACGAGGACGGCCCGGGAGGGTCACGAGTGCAGGGACTTCGGGACTGAACCTCATGCAGACCAAGCAGACTTTCAAGAAGGCACTCGGCGGCGGACTTGCCGTGGCCACTCTGGCCGGCGCAGGCGTCATCGCTCAGGCTCCCGCAGCAAGCGCAGCTTCCCAGTGGGATCAGCTCGCACAGTGCGAGTCCGGTGGCAACTGGTCCATCAACACCGGCAACGGCTACTACGGTGGCCTGCAGTTCTCCCAGCAGTCCTGGCAGGCAGTGGGCGGCTCCGGTCTCCCCAGCCAGGCCAGCAAGTCTGAGCAGATCAGCCGCGCTCACCAGCTCTGGGAAGCCCAGGGCTGGGGCGCATGGCCTTCCTGCTCCGCGCAGCTCGGCCTCTCCGGCAACCCGGGTGGCGGCGGCTCCCCCGAGCCAGCACCTGAGCCTGCACCCGAGCCGGCCCCGGCACAGCAGGCTCCCGCGCCTGAGCCAGCACCCGAGCCAGCCCCTGCTCCTGAGCCAGCACCCCAGCAGCAGGCTCCGCAGACTGAGGTCCAGTCAGCTCCTGCCCCGCAGAGCGTCGAGCAGCCCAGCTCCGACGTGCAGGTCTCGGGCGAGACCTACATCGTGCAGTCCGGTGACTCCCTCACCAGCATCGCCGCCGCACTGGGCGTCGACTGGAACGAGCTGTGGAGCGCCAACGGCGATCTCGTCGAGGATCCCAACCTGATCTTCGTCGGCGATCAGCTGAAGCTGCCCGTCGCCGGCTGATTCAGTCCGCATCACGACGTACCACTCAGGGGGGTGCCAGCTCATGCTGGCGCCCCCCTGAGTCATGTTATGAATGGTGTCACCTGCCGCGTCACCAGACCCTAGGGAGACAGACCGCTTGCGACGCCGATTCAGCTTCCTTCATCCCGCACTGACCACGGCCACCGTGGGTGCTCTGGCGGTCGGGTGTGCCGGATGACCCGCCCAGGGAGGGGACTCGGAGGACGAGGCGTCGGCTCAATGCGCGGTGGCGCCCCCGGATCGGGCTCTGCCCGCAGATCGGACGACCTTCGGGGTGAATCCCGACTGGGGAGTCCAGACGCTGCAGGAGTTCGCCACCACCACGGGGGTCGAACCAGGCGCGGCTGTGCAGTTCATCGGACTGCCGTTCACCTCCGAGGAGGCGCAGAACGTGTTGGCCGCAGCGGATCAGGTCAACGGCCTGGGTGGCGTGCTGGTGCTGACTTTGGAACCCCATGACGGCCTCGACGCCGTGACCGATGAATCCATCCAGGAACTCACCGACCTGCTCGCAGAGGTCAATGGAAAGCAGGTTCCGGTCCTGCTCCGCTTCGCCCACGAGATGAACGGATTCTGGTACCCCTGGGGTCAGCAGCCGCAGGCCTTCGTGGACACTTTCCGGGCCGTGGCCGCCGCGGTCCATGAGCAGACGCCGGCGACACAGATGATGTGGGCTCCGAACTACGGCGGTGGATACCCCTTCACGGGTGGGCAGTACGCGCCCTAGGCTGGCACCGCAGATTTTGATGCGTTGGACACCGACAAGGATGGCGAGCTCACCGAAGCCGATGACCCCTACCAGCCTTATTACCCGGGGGACGACGCCGTCGACTGGGTCGGAATGACGCTGTACCACTGGGGCAGCACCTATCCCTGGGGTGGCAATAATCTGCCCGAGACCGAGAAGTTCGCGGCACAGCTGCGTGGAACCTATGACGGGATTGGAGGGGACGAGAGCGGTCTTCCTGACTTCTACGCGATCTATTCCGAGGACCGCGACAAGCCGCTGGCCATTCCGGAGACTGCTGCGTTCGTGACCGAGGAGGCCAATTCCGACTATGCGCTGGAGATCAGGCGCGCGTGGTGGCAGCAGGTCTTTTCAGAGAACACGCGTTCGGAGTTTCCCAACATCCGGCTCATCAACTGGTTCAACTGGGACAAGCACGAGCCGGAGGCTGACGGAATCGTTCGCTGGTCCATCACCTCAGATCAGCGAATCGCCGATGCGTTCCGCAGCGATCTGCCCGACTGGGTGACCACGGCCGAGGACGTCACCACCTGCCAGTAGGGCGTCCCGACGGCGCTTCAGTCGGCGAACGCTCACAGTGTGGGCGTTCGCCGAGCGGCTCGACGCTGCGTCGGCACGCTTCACGGCAGCGCTGAGACCTCCAGACCATCACGGGCCGCACCGATCACCACAGTGCCGTGGATGTCCGTGCGGTACACGGCGGCGCCCAGGTCCTCCTCCAGAGTGCGCAGGATCGACGGTCCAGGATGGCCATAGGTGTTGTCCTCCCCCACCCCGATCAACGCCACCTCGGGGTGAGTGGCCTGGAGCAGCTCGGTCCCGCCGTTGGCCGCACCGTGGTGGGCGACCTTCAGCAGGTGGACCTCCTCGGGCAGACCTTCGCCTCGGATCATGGCCGCCGCGGCCTCTTCCTCCATATCCCCGAGGGTGAGCAGCGTGAGCGGGTCCTGCGCGGATCCCACCACGCCAGCAGGCAGCTCAGGATCGCTGACCTCGAAGAAGGCCACCAAGGAGTTGTCATTGGCTTCCGCGTGGTGCGCATCGGCGGACCAGACTCGCAACCGGACCGTCAGCTGCTCCGTATAGGCCAGGGTGTCCCCCGGCCGGGCGCGATGCACCGTCACGCTCTGCGGAAGAGCCGCAACTGCTCCGACCTCGGCATCGAGGTCCCACCCTTCGCTGGCCGAGTAGAGCACCATGCCGGGTTCATCCTTGGCGATTACCCCCTCCACGCCGCCATAGTGGTCTCGATGCTCGTGCGTCACCAGCAGCGCCTCCACGGTGTGGATCTGCAAGCGGGCGAGACACGCCTCTGCCAGCGTCGGGTCCTCCCCGGCATCGACCACGATCCCCGCCGATTCCTGGGTGCGCACCACCAGCATGTCCCCCTGGCCGACATCGCACAGCGCCACCCGCCATGCCGCAGGCAGTGCAGGCGGCACCAGGACAGCGGCGGGCAGCACCACCGCCAGCAGGCCCCCTGCCGCGGCGGCGAGCACCGGTGCGTGCCAGCGCCGGAATCGGCCGACCAGGCCGATCGCCAAGATCAGCGCCGCGCTGAGGTAGAGGACGGTCAGCGCCACCCCGAGTCCTTCTTGGGGCCAGGGGGCCAAGGCCTGGGGAAGCGAGGCAACAGCGCGGCCGATGAGCCCCAGACAGGCTGCGGCAAGCCCGGAGCACCAGAGGATGCCGATGGCGGCCCACGGCAACACCGTGGAGATGATCGCGGCGAAGGTTCCAGGGACCGTGACGAACGGGACGAAGGGCGCGGCAAGCAGATTCGCCGGCACCGCGTAGGTGTTCACTCCACCGGAGAGCGGAAGCAGCACTGGGGCCACGAACAGCTGAGCGGAGAAGGCCAGCGCTAGCGGAGCGGCGAGCCATGCGGGCATGAACCGTTCAAGCCTCTCCTTGATACGGGTCCCGACGACGACGATCCCGGCGGTGGCCGCTGCAGAAAGCTGAAAGGCAGGTTCAACGGCGTAGAACGGATCAACGATCAGCAGTCCGACCACGCACAGGCACAGCAGCGAGAACGCGGACCGTCCGCGCCCCGCGAAGAGGGCCAGTGCCGAGATGCTGCCCATCACCCCGGCTCGGATCACGCTCGGCTCGGGGTGGACCAGGAGCACGAAGAGCACCAGTCCGAGGAGCGCGACCGGCACGGTGGACCAGCGTGGAAGCCGCACGAGTCGCACCAGACCCATCAGCGATCCCATCACCAGCGCACAGTTGGCCCCGCTGACCGCGGTCAGATGGCTCAGGCCAGCTTCGCGCATCGCTTCGCTGAGATCGGCGTCCTGCCGGGATCGATCTCCGAGGATGAGACCAGGCAGCAGGGCCGGCGCGTCTCCGACCGCGTGGGCTGATGCCTCGGTGGTGCCTTCCCGCAGCCGGTTGAAGATGTCAGCGGTCTCAGTACGGTCATCGGCTGGAATCCGTGCCAAGTCCTCTCCGAAGGGGAACGCCAGGGCGCTCGCGCGTTCACCCGGGTCCGTCGGTGTGAGCCGCACCAGACCCTGGTAGCGGTGCCCTGCGGTGAAGGGCTCCTCGTCTTCGACGACAGACGCGATGATCACCACCGGAGCGTCCACCGGGATGGGGACTGACTCTCCCGGCCACTGTGCCTGTTCCACCACCGCCTGAGCCAGGACCTGGTCCTCACCCTCGAATCCCGTCCCCACAAGGATTCTCGGCTGTCCCATGATTCTGGCGGTCACGGTCACCGGTGCCTTTGACTGGACTGCTTCTTCCCACCCTCGGTCGCTCAGCTCACGACCCTGTGCACCTGCAGTCAGCGCGACCAGGCCGGCCACCACGCAGCACAAGAGAACGTGCAGCGGGACGACGTGGGTGGCCAGCCGGTTCAGCAGCCACGCCGTAGCGGTCAGCAGCGCTCCGGCCACGACCAACGTCCAGCCCAGTTGGAGTGCCTGTTCCCACGCGAGATGAACCGACGCCAGCCCTGCTGCCCAGGCTGCCAGCGCCGTCGGGAGCAGTCGCAGGTCCAGGGGCCGGCGATCCTTCACCAGGTGACCAGTCCTTCCACATCGGCCAGGATGACCGGGCCGATGCCGCTGACTGCAGCCAGCTCCTCCAGGGAACCGAACGGGCCGTTGGTCTCCCGGTGGGCGATGATCCGCTCGGACAGCGCGGGTCCGATACCTGGCAGCTCATCCAGAGTCTGGGCATCGGCGGTGTTGAGGTTGATGAGCTGCGCCGACCCTTCGGCGGAGGGGCCAGACTGCCCGGGCTCCTGACCGGCGCCGGGCACAGGATTCTGCGCCTGTCCCGGTGGCCCGGCTCCGCTCTCGAGCTCCTCGGGTGTGGGGACCCAGATCAACGTGCCGTCCTGGACCGGTGCCGCAAGGTTCAGACCTCCCGGATCCGCCTCCTTGGTCATGCCTCCGGCCGCCTCGATCGCCTCATGCACCCGGGAACCAGGGGGCAGCTCCACCACACCGGGATCCTTCACGGCACCGCTGACGTGAACCACCGACTCCCCCGCACCCTCGGTGCCGGGCGCTGCAGCGTTGGGAGCAGAAACGTTGGGACCTGCAGCGTTCGGACCTGCCGGGCCCTGCGAGTCACCGTGCGTCGCACCGCTTCCTGACCCGGGGACAGACTCTGGGTCACCCTCTGGAGCATTGCCAGAGGCGACACTCTCGGGTGCCGCACCCGCCTCGGGCGTGCCCGCCTCTGGCCCGCCCGTGACCAGCGCGGGCGGTTCCGGCAACGGCGCGGAGGCCGATCGCGCGCTCGTGAACCAGGAGACCACCAGCCAGGCGAGCAGCGCGATGACGATGACGACGACTGCAGTTAGCTTCAGGCCGATCCGGGCGGGCGCGGCGTGGGCAGCCTCGCGCTGTGCGCGCAGCCGCTCCCGACGTGACAGCTCGTCCTCCGGCCAGGCCTCCATACGGTCAGGCTAGAGCGCGGCGGATTCAGCGCGGACGCAGACCTCGTTCCTGTGTGCGGCTGCGCCCGTCGTCGTCGTGGGCAGTGCGCTGGGGAAAACTCGCCCAGCACTCAGGCGCCGGAACAGAACCGCGCCGGCAGGATCAGGGCGTGGGGCTCAGCGAGACGGCAAGCGCTCCGAGACCGAGATGTGCGGCCAGAGCGGGTGGAAGGTCAACCACGGGGATGGGAGTCGCGGAGAGCGGCTGCAGCGCCTCGGCGAGCTGCAGCGCCTGCAGATCATTGCCGAAGCCGTGGACGGCGAGTCGGGGGGCCTGCATCGAGTGGGCCTTCTCGGTGACTCGCACCTGAAGGCGTTCCAGAGCGCGCACCATGGTGCGGGGCCGCTCCACGGGGTGGATCTCACCGTCGACCAGCTGCAGGAGCGGCTTGACCCAGAGCAGGCCGCCGATGAGGGTCGCCATCGCATTGATCCGCCCGCCGCGGCGCAGCTGGTCCAGCTGAGGCAGCACAAAGAGGGACTCCGAGGCCCGGGCGGTGCGGGTCGCGGACTCCGCGACCGCTGAGAGGGTTCCCCCGAGCTGGGCGGTCATCGCGGCGTCGATGACGCTGTGCCCCAGCGCGAGCCCTGCCTGCGCGGAGTCCAGAACGGTCACCGGGAAGTCCAGCTGACCGGCGGCAAGACGTGCCGCGTCCACGGTCCCGGAGAGCTCGCCCGAGAGATGGATCGAGACCACCCCGGCATAGCCCTGGTCCTTGAGCTTCTGGTAGGACTCCAACAACCGGCCCGGTGAGGGTCGGGAGGTGCGCACCTCCGCGCCCTGAGCCAGGGCCAGGGGCAGGTCCCGGTCAAGTTCGGCGCTGGTCTCCGGGTACATCTGCCCGCCGATCATGACCGGGATGGGAACGGCGACGATATTGGCGCCCATCTGCCCGAGCAGCACCTCCTGGGTGTGGCGATCCACCGGAAGCGAGCAGGAGGAATCGGTGACCACCGCGATCCGACCCTTCTTGCGACGCAGGTTCGGCTTGCGCCCGGGCATCGCCGCTCGGCGGCGCAGCAGGTCCGCCTCGACGGCGCTGCGCCATCGGGCCAGGCTCTGCTGGCAGCGTTCCGGCGGCCGGGCGGTCATCGGCGGCTCAGCCCGTCACGACGTTCACCAGCTTCGGGGCGCGCACGATCACCTTGCGCACTCCCCCGCCTTCGGTGATGTAGCGCTGGATCTTCGGCAGCGCCAGCGCCTGGGTCTGGAGCTCCTCTTCGGTGATGTCCGCCGGGACCTCGATCTTGTCGCGCAGCTTGCCCTTGACCTGGATCACCGCGGTGACGGTGTCCTGCACGAGCAGGGACTCGTCCACCACCGGCCAGGAGGAGTTCGCCACTGAGGGCTCGTGACCGAGCATCGCCCACATGTCCTCAGCGGTATAGGGCGCCACCAGGGAGAGGATCTGCGCAGTGACCTCGGCGGCTTCGCGGACTGCCGGATTGGCTGCGCCGGCGCCGGAGTCGATCTCCTTGCGTGCAGCGTTGACCAGCTCCATGACGCGCGCGATCACCACGTTGAACTTCTTGTCCTCCACCAGGTACGCGGCGTCCTGGATGGTCCGGTGGGTGACCGCGCGCAGGCCGGCAGCACCGGTGGCCGGATCTGCGCTCTTGGCCGAGCTGACGTCCTGGGCCACTCGCCAGGCGCGCGCCAGGAACTTCGCTGAACCGGCGGGTGAGACATCTGCCCAGTCCACGTCGTCCTCGGGTGGGCCGGCGAACACCATGGTCAGCCGCACGGCGTCCACCCCATAGGCGTCGAGCTGCTCACCGAGGTTCACGCCATTGCCCAGGGACTTGGACATGGCCTTGCCGCCGTTGAGCACCTGGCCCTGGTTCAGCAGCGCCTTGAACGGCTCGGTGAAGTTCACCAGGCCCAGATCGAAGAGCACCTTGGTGAAGAATCGCGAGTAGAGCAGGTGCAGTATGGCGTGTTCCACGCCGCCCACATACTGGTCCACCGGCAGCCACTTGTTGATCTCCTCGCTGGGGAAGATCTCATCGGTGTTGTTGGGGTCGATATAGCGCAGGTAGTACCAGGAGGAATCCACGAAGGTGTCCATGGTGTCGGTGTCCCGGGTGGCCGCCCCGCCGCAGGACGGGCAGTCCACGTTGACCCAGTCACTCGCCCCGGCCAGCGGAGACTTGCCCTTGGGAGCCAGCTGTTCGCCGCGCATGCCGGTGGGCAGCCTGACCGGGAGCTGGTCCTCGGGCACGGGGACCTCGCCGCAGGCCTCACAGTGGATGATCGGGATCGGTGCACCCCAGAAGCGCTGGCGGGAGAGCAGCCAGTCGCGCAGACGGTAGTTCACCTTCGACTCGCCGACGCTGTTCTCGGCCAGCACCTCGATGGCCCTGGCGATCGCGGCGTCCTTGCCGAGACCCTCCCAGGCCGGGGAGTTCACTGCCGTGCCTTCACCGGCGGTCGCGGCGCCGGTCTCTTCCGGGTCCTCATCCCCGGTGTCCACGACCACGCGGATGTTCAGCCCCATGGTGCGGGCGAACTCCAGGTCACGCTGATCGTGGGCGGGCACGCCCATGACCGCGCCGGTGCCGTAATCGGCGAGCACATAGTCCGAGGCCCAGAGCGGCAGCTCCTCGCCGGTGATCGGGTGGATCGCGTATCGGCCGAGGAACACTCCGGTGCGCTCCCGTTCCGCCGACTGGCGTTCGATGTCGGAGACGCTGCCCAGCGCCGCCCGGTAGGACTCCAGCTCGGCCCGCTGACCCTCGGTGACCAGATCCATGGCCAGATCGGCGTCGGCGGCCACCACCATGAAGGTGACGCCGTAGAGCGTGTCGGGACGGGTGGTGAAGACCTCCACCGGGGCGTGATCCGCGCCGCCGTCGGCAGGCTTGATCTCATAGCGCACGGAGGCGCCGGTGGACCGGCCGATCCAGTTGCGCTGCATGGAGAGCACCCGGTCGGGCCAGTGACCCTTGAGCTGCTCCATGTCCTCGAGCAGGCGGTCGGCGTAGTCGGTGATCTTGAAATACCACTGGTTCAGCGACTTCTTGATCACCGCGGTACCGCAGCGTTCACAGGCGCCATCGACGACCTGCTCGTTCGCGAGCACGGTCTGATCCTTGGGGCACCAGTTGACCGGGGAGTCCTTCTTATACGCCAGGCCCTTGTTGTAGAACTGCAGGAACAGCCACTGGGTCCAGCGGTAGTAGGACTCATCCGAGGTGTGCAGCCGGCGGGTCCAGTCGGCGCTGATGCCGTAGCGCTTGAAGGAGGCCGCCTGGGTCTCGATGTTCGCGTAGGTCCAGTCGGCCGGATGCGCGTCGTTCTTGATCGCGGCGTTCTCCGCGGGAAGACCGAAGGAGTCCCAACCGATCGGGTGCAGCACGTTGTAACCGCGCAGCCGGGCATAGCGGGCGGGGATGTCACCGATCGCGAAGGCTTCGGCGTGGCCCATGTGCAGATCACCGGAGGGGTACGGGAACATGTCCAGCACGTACTTCTTCTCGCGGGTATCGGCAGGATCCACCACGAAGGTGCCCTGTTCCTCCCAGAGGGGCAGCCAGCGGGCCTCCATCTCCTGGAAGGAGTACAGCTTCTTCTCCCCACCTTCCGCGCCAGCGGAATGGGTAGCGGGCTGAGTCACAGCGGTCTCTGCTGCAGCGGTTTCACTCGCGTTGCTCACCTGGGGGGCACCTCGTGGTCGATGGGTCGAGTCTTGAACCCCGCCAGTCTAATGGAGTTCGAAAGGTAGGCTGACGCAGTGATCCGCCCGTGGACCGAGCATCCGGCTCGAACAGGAACCCGCCGCCAGATTCCGCTGAGCTTCGCCTCGGCCGACGACGACGGCGCCCGGCTGAGCACTTCGGCTGCGGTCTGGCACTACTCCCCCGCACCCCGAGCCGACTCGCAGGCGCAGCCCGCGACCCCGCGGCTGCTGTTCATCCACGGGTTCCGCGGAGACCATCACGGCATGGCGCTGATCGTCGATGCACTGCCCGAGTATGAGATCTTCGTGCCGGACCTGCCCGGGTTCGGCGAGACCGCCCCATTGAAGCGCGAACAGGGCGAACTGGGAAAACACGACCTCGACGCCTACGCGGTGTTCGTCGAGGCACTCGCCGATGAGCTCAGCCTCGGGCCCCGGGACGTTGTGGTGGGTCACTCCTTCGGATCGATCATCGTAGCCGCGCATGAGGCGCGCCGCGCCCGCGGCGGGAAGCCCCCGCGCTGGGCGGGACTGGGACTCTTCGCCCCGATCAGCAACGACATCTTCACCGGTCGCCTGCTGCCGGGTGCCGCCGGTGTCGACGCATACTACCGCCTGGCCCGAGCGCTCCCAGCCCGGGCAGCGCAGCTGATCCTGCACTCCCCCCTCGCTCTTGCGGTCACGAACGCCTCCATGATCGTGTCCCAAGATCCGGCGCTGATCCGCTATATCCGCGACCAACACCGGCGATACTTCAGCAGCTATTCCGATCCGTCCACGCTCCTGCAGGCCTACTGGGCATCAAGCCGCCATACGGTGACAGAGTTCGCCTCCGATCTCCAGCTTCCGGTGCTGCTCGCCCCGGGCACCCAGGACCAGCTGAGCACGCCTGCCGGGCAGCGCAGCCTGCGCGACGCGCTGCCACACGGAGAGCTCCAGGTGCTGCGCGGCACCGGACATCTGCTCCACTATGAGCGACCAGCTCCGGCGGCCCGGGCACTGCGCCGGTTCCTGCTCAGCCTCGATCAGCCCGACGCCCGAGACGAGAATGGACGGCTCGCCTAGAACTGCAGGCTGAGCACGTCGTCCATGGCGATCCGCAGTCCCCGTCCTGACCGCGCCGCACCCGGCGGGGCCGCGCTGTGCGTGCGCCGGATCCGTCGGATCTCGGTGACCACCGAGCTGGCCTCGGCGTAGCCGAAGAACAGCAGATAGCGGTGGCGTCCGTCCTCCAGCACCGAGGGACCGATCCAGCTCCGCCCCTGGGGAAGCTGCACCTGGGCCAGGAAGGCCTCCGCCTCGGCGGGGTCCCCGGTGAGGCTGAGCATGCGCTGGGCCGGCGGAAGGCCCAGCTCCAGTCGGTTGTAGAGCTCGCGTCGGGCGTAGGAGACCGGGTCCCAGCGGATGAGGGCCGAGGTCAGCTCCTCGGCGTCGGCCGTGATGACCACGGTGCCGCCGTCGTCCTGATGCCTGCACACCAGGGTCGATGCGCGGAACCAGCGCGCGAGCACCTGGCGTGGCACGTCGAGGCCCTCGCGGCTGAGCTGGGTGTCCCCGTCCAGCAGCAGCGCCGCCGCATAACCCGTCCGCGCGACCGGCTCCACTCCGGGGGTGGAGACCACCAGTGCCGGCTCCTCGCCCACCTGATCGATGGGGTGGTCGGAAGTCGAGGAGACCACCGGCGTGTTGGGGAAGGCACGGCCGAGCTCCTGGGCGGTGCGGTCTGCGCCTCGGGTTCCGGCGCGAAAGGTCGTCGAGCCGCACTCGGCGCACCGGTGGTTGCGATGGTGCAGCCCGCACCAGCGGCATTTCAGCGTGAGGGACTGGCCGTGGTGGGCGGGCAGGCTCAGCGGCCCGTGACACTGGGGACACTGCTGGCGGGCGCGGCAGCGTTCGCACAGCACGGCAGGGATGAACCCGCTCCG
The DNA here is from genome assembly GCF_014874065.1 of Nesterenkonia halotolerans. Taxonomy (NCBI): domain Bacteria; kingdom Bacillati; phylum Actinomycetota; class Actinomycetes; order Micrococcales; family Micrococcaceae; genus Nesterenkonia; species Nesterenkonia halotolerans. The sequence goes on from NZ_JADBEE010000001.1 coordinate 546,086, forward strand.
TGCGACCTGCACCAGCACCGGGCCGTGCTGCAGTCCCTCCCGCGCGGCCTTATATGCCGCCGCCGGCAGACGGGCCTGCCGGAACGCGGGCTCGCGCTCCTGCTGGTAGGAGTCGGCGGTGGCGATCATCCGGGGTGCCGCGGCACGACGCTCCTCGCGAGTGGGGGCAGTCTCGGTGAGCCAACCGCGCTCCACCAGCCGCTGCACCTCCAGGCTGCGTGAGGTGGAGAGCATGACGAGTTCCGCGCCGGTCTGCACCGTGCGCAGCAGCGCGACCTCTCGGACGTGGTGGTACGGGGCGCGCGGCTCGGCGTGGGTGGACTCGGCGTCCTCGAAGATCACCAGCAGACGCAGCCTCGCCACCGGAGCGAAGATGGCGGAGCGGGTGCCGACCACCACCCGCGCCTGCCCGAATCGCAGCTGCAGGAAGGATCGGTAGCGCGAGGATGGCCCCATCTCCGCCGTGAGCTGCACGGCCATGCCGCTTCCCAGCTCGGCGGTGAGCACCTCCATGAGCGACTCCACGTCGCGTTGATCCGGGACGACGACGACGGCGTCCCCCTCGGCCTCCAGACAGACGCGCACACGCTGCAGAATCTGTTGAGTCCAGGAGTGCTCGCCATAGGACTTCAGGGCCAACGCCGCGGTGCGCGGGCCGGGACTCTCGCTCTCGAGCACCGGACTGGGTGCGGTCAGGCCCGCATAGTCCTTCTCCACGCGCGCCGCGCGAGGTGGGATGGCGGCACGCAGCACATCGGCAGTGACCCCTGCCCCGCGCTCGGCCACCTGGTGCGCCAGGTCAAGGATGTCCTCGGCGAGCACCGGCAGGGCGGTGACCAGCTTGGTGATCAGCGAGAGGCGTGCCGTGGTGGCAGGTTCCTGCTTGCGTCGAATCACATAGCCGGTCATCTCCCGTCCGGAGAACTTCAGCTTGACCCGGCAGCCAGGCACGATCTTGTCCGCCAGATCGATGGGCACCACGTAGTCGAAGGGGCGGTCCAGGTGCGGGACCGCAGATTCCAGCAGCACCTCTGCCACGGGCAGATCATCGGTGGCGCCGGCCGGCAGCGCGGGAGCAGGTGCCGGAGCCAGCGAATCCAGCAGGGCAGGCTGAGTCGAGTGCCTCTGCGCCTGGGGACCAGGTTCCTGCGCCACGCTGACTCACCTCCTTGCAGGGATTTCCACTGCCCTGGAATCGTATCCCGCGCCACGGACACCCACGGTGCAGCGGGCGCCCCGCTGCCCGGTGCAGCGACCACTCGCACCGCCGGTGCAGCGACCACTCGCACCGCCGGTGCAGCGACCACTCGCACCGCTGGTGCGTAGAGTTGCTCAGATGAGTGAGAAGTCCCTCCGACCGGCCTGGGGATCGTTCCTGCGCAATGCCCTGCTGGTCGCCGTGCTGCTGGTGATGGTCTATGCGGCGTTCAACCTGCGCCTGCCCTCGGTGGATACGCTGCAGAGCAGGATCGAGGCCTACGGCTGGGCCGGTTGGATCGTGTTCGTGCTGCTCTATGCCGTAGTCGCGATGACGCCTATTCCGGTGACGATCATGGCGATCAGCGGCGGCTTCATCTTCGGCGTCCTGGAGGGAAGTCTGCTCTCGGTCATCGGCGTCCTGATCGGCTGTTGGGCCGCCTATCACCTGGCACGGTCGCTGGGTGCCCATGCGGTGCGCAGGCTCCTCGGGTCCCATGCAGAGACCGTGGAGACCCGGTTGCAGAACGCGGGCTTCGAGGCGGTCTTCGCGCTGCGACTGACACCGGGAGTGCCCTATTGGCCGGTGAACTACGGCGGCGGCGCCTTCGGCGTGACCCAGCGTGACTTCGTCGTGGCCAGCGTGATCGCCACCGTGCCGGGACAGGTCTCCCTGGTCTCCCTCGGTGCATTCATCGCCGAGCCGTCGGTGATGCATGGCGCCGTGGTCGGGGCGGCGTGGATCGTGGTGGTGGGGATGACGATCTGGGCCTATCGCAGCTGGCGCGGCACAGCTCGTCCGCTGCCCGGCGCCTGAACCATCTGCTGACCGAGGGACGAAGTTCGGTGGTCACGGCCACTCAGTGCTCAGCGGTCCGGTTGCGGTGGTCTGGGGGCAGTGCTCAGCGGACCGCGCTCCCATCGGCCTGCAGATCGATCATTCGGCCCCGGCGCCGCAGCTGCCCCTTCCCCAGGAGCGTGAGCCCGTTGCTGAGCACCACCAGAACGATGCCCAGCCAGCCGAATGAGTCGATCTCCTCCCGCAGGAAGACCGCGCCGACGACTGCTGCGAACAGCGGATTCAACGACATGCCGAGCCCGAACATCAGGGGCGTGATGTGTCTAAGCACGATCAGATCCAGCGCGTAGGGCACCGCCGTGGCCAGAAGCCCCGCCACGGCAGCGTAGAGGAAGGCCTCGGCCGGGATCGTCGTGTTCCAGAGGATCGCCACCGCAATCGGCACCATCGCTGCCGAGGACAGCAACGTGGCCACCGCCGTGCCCTGGACCCCGGGGACTCGTTTGCCCACCAGTCGGTTCGTGAGGATATAACCTGCCCAACACATCGCCGCTGCGGCTGCCAGGCCCAGTCCGAGGAGGTCGCTGGTCGGCCCGGGGCGAGTCAGCAGAACGACTCCCCCAAGCGCCAGCAGGGCACAGAAGAGGTCTCGGCCTCTGCGGGAGGACAACAGTGCGACCGCCAGCGGTCCGAGGAACTCGATCGTGACGGCGGTGCCCAGCCCGATCCGATCCACCGCGGAGTACAGCGCCGTGTTCATGCCGGCGAAGAAGAACGCGAGCAGCGCCACGGCCCACCACTGGGCACCGGTGAACCTCCAGAAACGCGGGCGGGCGATGGCGCAGAGCACGACGCTTGCCACCACCTGACGGGCCGCGACGACGCCCACCGGGGTGAAGGTGCTGAACGCCAGGGAGCCGACAGCGGCGCCTGACTGGGTGCTGAGCGCACTGGCAGAGATCATCATCAGGCCCCTGCCGGGGCGGCCTTCCAAAGGCGAAGCTGCTGAGTCCATGACTCGAGTCTCAGCGTGCGGCTGCCATACGCATAATACACACGATGCGGTCGGTATACGCTGAAGGTATGGCATGGGAGCTCAGACACATCCGCACACTGGTGGCCATCGCGGAGGCCGGGAGCCTGACGGACGCGGCCATCTCACTGGGAATCTCCCAGGCACAGGTCTCCCGCACCTTGAAATCCTTGGAAGAGGCCTGGGGTGTCCTTCTGGTGCGTCGGCTCTCCCGGGAGGCGGTGCTGACCACCCAGGGACAACAGGCAGTGCTGCGCGGCCGTCACCTTCTGGCTCAGGCCGAGCAGATGGAGACGGCAGCGCGCGGCCACCAGACCCTCCGGCTGGGGTACTCCTGGGCCGCCGTGGGGCGCCACACCCGTGCGCTGCAACGCACCTGGAGTGAGCAGCAGCCGGAGATCCAGCTCGCCCTGGTGCGTGGCTCCGGTCCCTTCGCAGGGCTCGCGGAGGGACTCGTCGACGCCGCCATCGTTCGCAGACCCGCCCCGACGGGGCGCTTCGATTCAGCGCTGGTCGGCTTGGAGCGCCGGGTCACCGGTTTCCCGGCCGAGGACTCCTGGGCGGGCCGGCGTCGCGTCAGGATGGCCGACTTCTCCGGGCGGAGACTCATCGTGGACACCAAGGCGGGCACCACCACACCGGACCTCTGGCCCGAGGACCTGCGCCCGACCTTCGCCGCCGAGGTGGACAGCGTGGACGCCTGGCTGGACGCGATCACTGCGGGAACCGGTGTGGGTGTCAGTGCGGAGGCCACTGCACACCAGCACCAGCGCGCAGGAGTGCTCTACCGGGTGATCTCCGACGCCCCGCCGGTGGAGGTCAGGCTTGTCTGGCATCGGGGTGAACACACCCCCGCCATCGCCGAGCTGCGTCGCATGCTCACCGAGCTCTACTCGGCCTGAGCAGCCCCCGCTTTAACACGGCCCATCGGCCGAAGCCCGATTCAGGCGTTGAAGAAGGACTTCAGCGCCTCGACCCGGTCGAGCCGCTCCCAGGGGAAGTTGTCCCCCTCGCGGCCAAAGTGGCCGTTCTTGGAGGTCTCCCGGTAGATCGGCCGCAGCAGGTCGAGATCTTCGATGATGCCCAGCGGGCGCAGGTCGAACACGGCGTCGATGGCTGCGGAGATCTGCACGGGATCGACCTTCTCGGTGCCGAAGGTCTCCACGTAGATGCCCACCGGCCGGGCACGGCCGATCGCGTAGGCGATCTGGATCTCGGCGCGGTCCGCGAGTCCAGCGGCGACCACGTTCTTGGCCACCCAGCGCATCGCGTAGGCGGCCGAGCGATCCACCTTGGAGGGATCCTTGCCGGAGAAGGCGCCGCCGCCGTGGCGCGAGAATCCGCCATAGGTGTCCACGATGATCTTGCGCCCGGTCAGACCGGCATCGCCCACAGGCCCGCCGACGACGAAGGGCCCGGAGGGGTTGATGATCTCCGAGAGGGTCCCCAGGTCCAGGTCGCTGTGTGCCAGCACCGGGGCGATGACCTGTTCGCTGATGTCACCGCGCAGCTGCTCCTGGGAGATGTCCGAGGTGTGCTGCGTGGAGACCACCACGGTGTCCAGGCTCACCGGCCGATCGCCGTCGTAGCCGATGGTGACCTGGGTCTTGCCGTCCGGTCGCAGGTAGGCGAGCTCGCCGCTCTGCCGGACCTGGGTCAGCTGAGCCGAGAGCTGGTGCGCCAGCGAGATGGCGCTGGGCATGTACGTGGGGGTCTCATTGGTGGCGTAGCCGAACATGATGCCCTGATCGCCGGCGCCCTGAGCGTCGCGCCGGTCATCGGCGCCTCCGCGGGCCTCCATGGAGTTGAACACTCCGGCGAAGATCTCCGGGGACTGCTGACCGATGGAGATCGAGACGCCGCAGCGGGCGCCGTCGAAGCCGTTGGCCGAGGAGTCGTAGCCGATGTCCAGCAGAGTGTTGCGCACGATCTGCGGGATCTCCACGTAGCCCGAGGTGGTGACCTCGCCGGCGACATGGACCAGTCCCGTGGTGGTCAGCGTCTCCACAGCCACCCGCGAGTTCGCGTCCTCGGCGAGGAGGGCGTCGAGGATGGCGTCGGAGATCTGGTCACAGATCTTGTCCGGGTGCCCGATGGTCACCGATTCGGAGCTGAACAGGCGCAGAGAGGAGGCCGCTGCTGGGGCGCTGGAATTCGTCACTCAGTAATCCTACGTGAGCAGGTTCGGCCGTCGAGCGCGAGCTTCACACGACGTAAGCGGTGACCCGCTGGATGATGGCCGCAGCGGCCTCGTGCTTCGTGCCGCGCAGAGTGAGCACATCGGAGGCATTCTCTGCCGAACCCTCCCCCGCCTGAGCGGCGCGGGCCGCTGAGGTGAGGATGTGGATCTCGGTCTCGTCGCGTCCGAAGACCAGGTTCTCCCCCACCTGGTTCAGCACCAGCAGATCGCAGCCCTTGCGCAGCAGCTTGGCCTGCGCGAGCTCCAAGGGTGCCGCGTCCGCACTTCCGGTCTCCGCGGCGAAGCCCACGATGACCCCGGGGCCGGTCCCGGTGGAGTCACGCCGCGCCACCGTTTCAGCGAGGATGTCGGGATTGCGTTCGAGCGTGATCACGGGGTTCTCGCCATCGTCGGTCTTCTTGATCTTCTGCGCCGCGTAGGCGGCGGGTCGAAAATCAGCGACGGCCGCTGCCATCAGCAGGACATCTGCGTCTGCGGCCTCGCGCTCGACGGCGGCATGAAGCTGTGCGGCGGTCTCGATGTGCTCCACCGCGATATGGGGCAGGTTCGGCGCCGGGATGTCCATGATGCCAGCGATCAGGTGCACCTGCGCGCCTGCTGCGGCGGCGGTCTCGGCGAGAGCCAGGCCCTGTTTGCCCGAGGATCGGTTGCCCAGATAGCGCACGGGGTCCAGCGGCTCGCGGGTGCCCCCCGCGGTCACGACGACCTTACGTCCCAGCAGCGCCGGCTGGGCCTCGGGGTCGGGTGCGTAGAACGTGCCGGCCAGCGGCGCATAGGCGTAAGAGGGGCCCTGAACGATCGCGAGCAGCTCGTTGACCCGGGCGTAGATGTCCTCGGGCTCCGGGAGCCGGCCCGGCCCGGTGTCCTTGCCGGTGAGACGACCGACGGCGGGCTCCATGACCTCGATGCCACGAGACCGCAGGGTCTGCACGTTCTCTGCCGTGGCCGCATTGCCCCACATCTCGGTGTGCATCGCGGGCACCAGAAGCACCGGCGCCTCGGTGGCCAGCAGCGTGGTGGTGAGCAGATCATCGGCCATACCGGCGCGCGTGCGGGCCAGCAGATCAGCCGTGGCGGGCACGACGACGACCAGGTCTGCTTCCTGTCCGAGGCGGACATGGCGGACCTGGTCGATTCCGGAGAAGACCGAGGTGGTGACCTCCCGGCCGCTGAGGGCCTCCCATGTGGCCCGGCCGATGAACTGCTCGGAGGCAGGAGTGGGGATGACGTCGACCTGGTGGCCGTCCTCCCGCAGCAGGCGAAGCAGCAACACCGCCTTATAGGCGGCGATGCCGGCACTGACTCCCAGAACGATGCGCATGGGTTCAGATTACCTCGCCAGGACTGCGCCGCGATTGCGTCGGCGCGCCGAGGCTGAGGTGACCCGGATCAGGAGGCGGGGTTCACCGCGGGGTGGTTGACCAGGAGGTTCTCGTTGATCTCGCGCAGGGAGATGGACATCGACTTCTCGTTGAGCTTGGTGTCCACCAGCGGTCCCACGTACTCGAAGAGACCCTCGTGCAGCTGGGCATAGTACGCGTTGATCTGGCGCGCACGCTTCGCGGCGAAGAGGACCAGGGCGTACTTGGAATCGCTCTTCTCCAGGAGGGAGTCGATCGACGGGTAGATGATGCCTTCTTGCTGCTCAGTCACTTCGGGAGTCGTCCTTCAGATTGGGGTGATGCATGGGTGAAGCCCATGCGGGCTACAAGTTCGGCTGCGGCACGGTCGAGCTCGTCGTTGATGATCGAGACATCGAATTCCTGCTCTGCAGCAAGTTCTATCTTAGCTGTTTCCAGCCTGCGCTGCTGTTCCTCCTGTGATTCGGTGCCGCGACCGACGAGTCGGGACACCAGATCCTCCCAGGATGGGGGCGCGAGGAAGACGAACTGCGCCTCCGGCATGGTCTGGCGGACCTGGCGGGCGCCTTGGAGGTCGATCTCCAGCAGGACGAGCTTGCCTGCGGCCAGGGCTGCGTCCACCGTGGTGCGCAGCGTGCCATAGCGGTGCTTGCCGTGGACCGTCGCCCATTCCAGGAAGTCTCCGTGCTCGACGAGTTCGTCGAAACGGTCAGCATCGATGAAGTGATAATCGACACCGTCCACCTCGCTGGGGCGCGGCGGACGCGTGGTTGCGGAGACCGAGAAGTGGACCTCGGGGTAATGGGTGCGGATGAATCGGCTCAGCGTCGATTTGCCGACAGAAGTCGGGCCGGCGAGAACGGTGACGGCGGGACTGCCGGGGACTGCTGACAATGCACTTGCTCCTAGGGCTGGGACGGTCACCCTAATTCTGCCAGATAGTCCTTCAATGCACGCCTCTGCTTGACCCCGAGTCCACCCAGGCGACGGTTCACCGAGATTCCAAGGTCCTCAAGCACCTTGGTCGCGGTGACGCGTCCGACTCCTGGAAGGGACTCCAGCAGCTCCAGGGTCTTCAGCCGCGCGACGGCCTCGGAACCACCGGCGCGCTGGAGCACTTCGTCGAAGCTGATGGCGCCGCTGCCGAACTCCTGTTTGAGCTCGGCGCGCTCGACTCGGGCGGCCAGTGCCTTGCGGCGGGCGGTGTCCCGCTCTTCTTTGGTCAGTTCGCGCAGTGCCACGGTGAGTCTCCCAAAGTACGTGGACGCCCGCACCGAATGCTGCGGACTGCTCCAGGCTTCTATGGTGCAGAATCTAGCCCTTGGCAGGGCGAACATCAATAGAGAACGCCCGGGGAGTTTTTCAGCCCAGATCCTCAACCGCCTGATCAATGGCCCTGGTCAGCGATTCCGGGCGCGGTCCGGCGGCGAGGATTCCTCGGGAGGAATTGACCAGGACCTGGCGCGAATAGCAGGCGCCGAAACCACGGCGGAGATCCTCGGCCGAGGCCCCTTGAGCGCCGTAGCCCGGTGCCAGCAGCGGCATGGCTCCAGCGCTCAGGTCGATCCCATGCGAGCCGGCGAGCTCCGCCGTGGTCGCCCCGACCACCAGGCCGATGCTGCCGAGGTCCTCCGCGGCGGCGGCTGAAATATTCGCCGCGGCCGCGGCGGTGGCGATATGACCGGCCACGGTGACGCCTTGCGCGTCGGTGGCCAGCTGGACCTCGCGTCCCTCAGGATTGGAGGTCAGTGCCAGCACGAAGAGCCCTGCACGGTGCTCCTGGGCCGCGTCCAGCGCCGGCTGCAGCGAGCCGAAACCGAGATAGGGGCTCACGGTCAGCGCATCCGCGGCGAAATCTCCTGCCGGATTCAGCCAGGCCTCCGCATAACCCGCCATGGTGGAGCCGATGTCTCCGCGCTTGGCGTCAGCGATCACCAGCAGCCCCGACTCCCGGGCCTGGGCCTGGACCTCGCTGAGCACCTGCAGGCCAGCCACCCCGAAGCGTTCGAAGAACGCGACCTGCGGCTTGATCACACCCACCCGGTCCGCGCAGGCCTCCAGCACCCGGGCGCAGAACTCGCGCAGCCCCGCCGCGTCCTGGGTCAGCCCCCACTCGTTGAGTATCTGCGGGTGCGGATCGAGTCCCACACAGAGCCGGCCGCGGGCCTGCATGGCAGCACCGAGCCGGGCGCCGAAGGGAAGCTCGGCCCGTCGTTGCTGACCCGAGAACGCGTCGGAGGTCATGCGCTGGCCTGTCGCAGACGTTCGGCGTGCTCCTGCAGGGAGGCCACGGACCAGCTGAACTGCCCCAATGCCTCGATGGCCTGGACTGCCGCACCGAACTCGGCCACGGTGGTGATCACCGGGGTGCCCACCGAGGTGGCCGCGGCGCGGATCTCGTAGCCGTCGCTGCGGGCGTCCCCGCCGGAGGGGGTGTTGATGATCAGCGTGATGTCGCCGCTCTCCACCCGTTCCAGGATGGTCTCCTCCTGGCTCTGCGCGTCGGCGATCTTGGCCACCACGGTGGTCTCCACTCCGTTGCGGCGCAGCACATCGGCGGTGCCGCCGGTGGAGACGATGGAGAAGCCCAGATCCGCTAGCCGCTTGACCGGCATGATGATGGCGCGCTTATCCCGGTTGGCCACCGAGACGAAGACGTTGCCGGAGGTGGGCAGCGGGTTGTTCGCCGCCTGCTGCGCCTTGGCGAAGGCGGTGTCGAAGTGCTTGTCGATGCCCATCACTTCGCCGGTGGAGCGCATCTCCGGGCCGAGCAGGGAGTCGACCACGCGGCCCTCGGGGGTGCGGAAGCGGGCGAAGGGCAGCACGGCCTCCTTCACCGCCACGGGCGCACCCGGGGGCAGCTCGGAGCCGTCACCCGAGGCCGGCAGGACTCCGGAGAGCTGATGCCCGGAGCCTGCGCGCAGCTGCGCGATGCTGACCCCGGTGCCGATGTGTGCGGCGGCCTTGGCCATCTGCACACCGGTGGCCTTGGAGACGAACGGCACGGTGCGCGAGGCGCGCGGGTTGGCCTCGATGACGTAGAGGATGTCGGAGGCCAGCGCGAACTGGATGTTGATCAGACCCCGCACCCCGACACCTTCGGCGATCAACCGGGTGGCGACGCGCACGCGTTCGAGCACGTCGGGGCCCAGCGTGATGGGCGGCAGCACGCAGGCGGAGTCCCCGGAGTGGATCCCGGCCTCCTCGATGTGCTCCATGATCCCGCCGACGTAGAGCTGGTCTCCGTCGTAGAGGGCGTCCACATCGACCTCGATGGCGTCCTCCAGGAAGCGGTCCACCAGCACCGGGTGCTCGGGGGTGACCTCGGTGGCGTTGGCGATATAGCGTTCCAGGCCGGGCTCGTCGTAGACGATCTCCATGCCACGTCCGCCGAGGACGTAGCTGGGCCGCACCAGCACCGGGTACCCGATGGAGTCGGCCACCCGCTTGGCGTCCTCGAAGCTCACCGCAGTGCCGTTCTTCGGCGCGATGAGCCCTCCGCGCTGCAACACCTGATCGAATTCGCCGCGGTCCTCGGCGAGGTCGATGGCCGCAGGACTGGTGCCCAGGATCGGCACACCGGCGTCGGCCAGCTGCTGCGCCAGCTTCAGCGGGGTCTGCCCGCCGAGCTGGACGAACACCCCGGCGACTCCCCCGGTGCGCTCCTCGGCTGCGATGACCTCGAGCACGTCTTCAAGCGTGAGCGGCTCGAAGTAGAGCCGGGTGGAGACGTCGTAGTCGGTGGAGACGGTCTCGGGGTTGCAGTTGACCATCACCGTCTCGTACCCGGCCTCGCGCAGCGCCATGGTGGCGTGGACGCAGGAGTAGTCGAACTCGATGCCCTGACCGATCCGGTTGGGTCCGGAGCCCAAGATGATCACCGAGGGCTGATCGTGGTGCAGGATCTCGTCCTCGAGGTCATAGGAGGAGTAATGGTAAGGGGTGAAGGCCTCGAACTCCGCGGCGCAGGTGTCCACCGTCTTGTAGACCGGACGGATGCCCAGCGCATGACGCACCCCGCGGACCACGGCGGAGTCCATGTGCCGCAGCGCACCGATCTGTTCGTCGGAGAAGCCATGGCGCTTGGCGAGCTTCAGCGTGGGCACATCGAGCTCGGTGGCATGCGCCACAGCCATGGCGGTCTCATTGATCAGCTGCAGCTGGTCGAGATACCACGGGTCGATGCCGGTGATCTCGTAGACCTGCTCGATCGTGGCGCCGGAGAGCAGTGCGCGCTGCACCTGGTGCAGACGTTCTGTGGTCGCCGTCGCCATCTTCTCCAGCAGCTGCTCGAGCTCGGCCGGTTCGGCCACGGTGAAATCAAACTCGCTGCCGCGCTGCTCCAGGGAGCGCAGCGCCTTCTGCATGGCCTCGGTGAAGTTGCGGCCGAAGGCCATCGCCTCGCCCACCGACTTCATCGTGGTGGTCAGCGTGGGGTCCGCCGCCGGGAACTTCTCGAAGGCAAAGCGCGGCACCTTCACCACGACATAGTCCAGCACCGGTTCGAAGCTGGCCGGGGTCTTCTTCGTGATGTCGTTGGGGATCTCGTCCAGGGTGTAGCCCAGCGCGAGCTTGGTCGCGATCTTCGCGATCGCGAAGCCGGTGGCCTTGGAGGCCAGCGCCGAGGAGCGTGACACACGGGGGTTCATCTCGATGACGACGACGCGGCCGGTCCCGGGCTCGATGGCGAACTGGATGTTGCAGCCGCCGGTGGCCACCCCGACCTCACGGATCACGTTGATGGAGATGTCGCGCAGCCGCTGGTATTCGCGGTCGGTCAGCGTCATGGCGGGTGCCACGGTGATGGAGTCTCCGGTGTGCACGCCCACCGGATCGACGTTCTCGATGGAGCAGACGACCACGACGTTGTCGTTGGAGTCGCGCATCATCTCCAGCTCGTATTCCTTCCACCCGAGGATCGACTCCTCCAGGAGCACCTCGGTGGTCGGCGAGTACTGCAGCCCGGCACCGGCGATCCGGTGCAGGTCCTTCTCGTTGTAGGCCATGCCGGATCCCAACCCACCCATGGTGAAGGAGGGGCGCACCACCATCGGGTAGCCGAGCTCATCTGCGGCGGCGAGTGCCTCCTCCATGGAGTGCACGATCACCGATTTGGCGGACTCGGCGCCGGAGCGCTCGACCACGCCCTTGAACTTCTGCCGGTCCTCCCCGAGCTCGATGGCAGCGATGTTCGCGCCGATGAGCTCCACCCCGTACTGCTCCAGAACCCCGTCCTTGTCCAGCGCGATCGCGGTGTTCAGCGCGGTCTGGCCACCGAGGGTCGGCAGCAGAGCGTCGGGGCGCTCCTTCTCGATGATCTTGGCGACCACATCCGGGCTGATCGGCTCCACGTACGTGGCGTCGGCGAACTCCGGGTCGGTCATGATGGTGGCCGGGTTGGAGTTGACCAGGATGACCCGCAGGCCTTCCTCCTTGAGCACTCGCAGGGCCTGGGTGCCGGAGTAGTCGAACTCAGCGGCCTGTCCGATCACGATCGGCCCCGAGCCGATGACCATGACGGACTTGAGGTCTTGACGCTTAGGCATTGAGTGGGTTCCCTCCACGGGTCTCAGTGTCGGTAATGGTCTCAGTGTCGGTGGTGGTGACGGTGTCGCCGCCGGTCTTGATGTCGGCGCTCGTCATGAGCTCGACGAAGCGATCGAAGAGGTAGGCCGAATCATGCGGGCCTGCTGCGGCTTCAGGGTGGTATTGGACGCTGAAGGCGGGTATGTCGAGGCAGCGCAGTCCCTCCACCACCCCGTCGTTGAGGCTGGAGTGGCTCACCTGGACTCGCCCGAAGCGGTCCTGCGGAGCGGTGACGACCTCGCCGATGGGTGCGTCCACGGCGAATCCGTGGTTCTGCGAGGTGATCTCGACCTTGCCCGTGGCGTGGTCCATGACGGGCTGGTTGATCCCGCGGTGGCCGAAGGGCAGCTTATAGGTCTCGAAGCCGAGTGCGCGGCCCAGGATCTGGTTGCCGAAGCAGATCCCGAAGAACGGGGTGCGGTTGTCCAGCACCTCGCGCAGCAGTCCGATCTGGTTGGCCGCGGTGGCGGGGTCTCCGGGTCCGTTGGAGAGGAACACCCCGTCGGGTGAGACCGCCTCGATCTCGGCGAAGCTGCTGGCCGCGGGCAGCACGTGCACGCGCAGGCCGCGCTCGGCCATGCGCACCGGGGTCATGGTCTTGATGCCCAGGTCGATGGCGGCCACCGTGGCGACGACCTCGCCGGTCCAGCCGTGATCGGCTGGTTCGATGACATAGGCAGTCTCAGTGGAGACCTCCTCGGCGAGCCGCGCACCGGCCATGGAGGGCTGCGCCTTGACCTCGGCGATGAGCTCCGACAGCGGACGCTCGGCCTGCTCTGCGGAGAAGATGCCCGCCTTCATCGCGCCGGCGCTGCGCAGGTGCCGGGTGATCGCCCGGGTGTCCACGTCCTTGATCCCGACGATGCCCTGGTCGGCGAGCTCGGTGTCCAGCGTGCGCCGGGAGCGCCAGTTCGAGGGGCGTCGCGCGGCGTCGCGCACCACGTAGCCGGCGACCCAGATCTTGCGGGACTCGGCGTCTTCATCATTGATGCCGGTGTTGCCGATGTGGGGAGCAGTCTGGACCACGATCTGGCGGGCGTAGGAGGGATCGGTGAGGGTCTCCTGGTAGCCGGTCATGCCGGTGGCGAAGACCGCTTCTCCCAGCCGCATGCCCTGGGCGCCATAGGCGGAGCCGCGATGGACGGTGCCGTCTTCGAGCACCAGCAGGGCCGCGGGGGTGGTGGAGGGCTGTTCTGTCATGAGCGTGCTGACTCCTCGTCGGAGGGACGGATGAATGACTGGAGCTCGGTGAGGAGCTCCTGGTGGGCTGAGGCGTGGCGGGCCCGGAACGCGGTCTCCACGGAGTGATCCCCGAGCTTCCAGCCGATGATGAATGCGCCGTCGCGCTCGACGAACTTGCCGACGACGCCGCGGTCGGTGCGCACATGCTCGAGGGACTGGGCGCCGATGAGGTAGTTCGGGGCGCCGGCGCGGAAGATCGCGACACCTTCCGGGTGGACCTCGAGCCGACCGTTGGTGCGCACGCCGAGACCGTGGACCGCCACGCGGTCGAGGTAGTCTCCGGCGCTGACCGTGCCGATGACCATGCCCTCGGCGGCGGCGCGCGGCTCAGCCTCCAGCAGAGCGGCGGGCACCTCCTCCGGGGCGGGGAGGTCCTTCTGGCGGCGCTTTCGGCCGCGCCAGCCCAGCCAGATCAGCAGCACCAGCACGGCGATGATCGCCACGGTGATGCCGAGGTAGCCCAGGTAGGTGCCGGTCATGTCTGCTGCCCTAGTGCCGAGGGTGAGCTCCGCGAAGGCGGTGAGCTCCGGCAAGCCTGACAGTGAAGCCTCAGCGCTCATGAGGTCACCTCGCGCTGCGTCGGGGACTGCCTCGACGGGCTGTTCAGCTCGCCGTCGAGCACCACCGGGTGACCCTGCAGGAAGGTGGCGCGCACGGATCCAGGCAGCTGCATCCCGCGGAAGGGCGAGTTCCGCCCCTTGCTGGCGTGGCCCGTCGGGTCCACGGTCTGCGTGGACTCGGCGTCCACCAGGATCAGGTTCGCGGGCTCCCCGGGCTGCAGCGGGCGGCCCTGCTGGGAGTGCCGGTAAATCCGCGCGGGTGCCTCAGAGGTGACCTCGGCGAATCGGCGCCAATCCATCAGCCCCGTGGCGATCATGGTCTTGATGATCACCGGCAGCGCCGTCTCCAGTCCGGTCATGCCCATGGCCGCGGCGGACCATTCACATTCCTTGGCCTGGGTGGGGTGCGGCGCGTGGTCGGTGCCGACGACGTCGATGGTGCCATCGGCCAGTCCGTGGCGCAGGGCTTCGACGTCGGCGGTGGTGCGCAGCGGCGGGTTGACCTTGTACACCGGGTCGTAGCCGCGGACCAGCTCGTCGGTGAGCAGCAGGTGGTGCGGGGTGACCTCCGCGGTGACGTCGATTCCGCGTTCCTTGGCCCAGCGGATGATCTCCACGGAGCCGGCGGTGGAGACGTGGCAGATATGCAGCCTCGAGCCCACATGCTGGGCCAGCAGCACATCGCGGGCGATGATCGACTCCTCGGCGACCGCCGGCCATCCCGGCAGCCCCAGGACGGCCGAGACGTCGCCCTCGTTCATCTGCGCACCCTCGGTGAGCAGCGGCTCCTGGGCGTGCTGGGCGATGAAGCCGTCCACGGTCTTCACGTACTCCAGGGCGCGGCGCATCAGCACCGGGTTGTGCACGCACATCCCGTCATCGGAGAACATCCGCACCTGCGCGGAGGATTCCGCCATGGCGCCGAGCTCGGCGAGCTTCTCCCCGGCGAGACCGACGGTCACGGCCCCCACCGGGTAGACCTCGGTCCAGCCCGATTCGCGGCCCAGCCGGTGCACCTGTTCCACGACTCCGGCGGTGTCCGCCACGGGTGAGGAGTTCGCCATGGCGTGGACGGCCGTGAACCCGCCCCTGGCGGCGGCGCGGCTGCCGGTCTCCACGGTCTCGGCGTCCTCGCGGCCGGGTTCACGCAGGTGGGTGTGCAGGTCCACCATGCCGGGCAGCGCGAGGAGCCCGGCGGCGTCGAGCTCGTGGACCTGCTCGAGGTCCTGAGCCTGGACGCGGGCCTGCTCCCCCATCGCGAGGATCCGGCCCTCGGCCACCAGGATGTCTGTGGGCTCCTCCCCGTAGGGACGGGCGCCGAGGATCAGCGTGGGAGCTGTCGAGGCGAGTGTCATGCGGTGTTCCTCTCTGAGCTGCTGAGCAGCAGGTGCAGCACTGCCATGCGGACCGAGACACCGTGCGAGACCTGGTCGAGGACCTGGTTCATCGGGGAGTCCGCAGCGGCGGCGGAGATCTCGACTCCGCGGTTCATCGGACCTGGGTGCAGGATCATCGGCTGCGCCCCGGCGGCGGTGCGGTGGTTCTCCAGCCGGGCGAGCCGGTCATCGGTGAGGCCCCAGCGGCGGGTGTATTCGGCAGCGGTGGGGAAATACGCCCCGCCCATGCGTTCAGCCTGGACGCGCAGCATCATCACCGCGTCGGGTCCTCCTGCGGGTCCCGAGGCCAGCGCCTCATCCAGGCTGTAGAACACGCTGACCGGCCACTTCTCGACCCCGACGGGCAGCAGGGTGGCAGGGGCCACGAGTCCGACCTCGGCCCCGAGGGTGCGCAGCAGCCAGATGTTCGAGCGCGCGACCCGAGAGTGCAGGATGTCGCCGACGATCAGCACGCGCATGCCGGAGAGATCGGCCCCGCGCGGATCCTCCCCGTGGGCGGCGGTCCAGCCGCGACGCAGGGTCAGCGCGTCCAGCAGCGCCTGGGTCGGGTGCTCATGCGTGCCGTCCCCGGCGTTGATCACGGCGCAGTCGGTCCAGTCCGAGGCGGCCAGCTGCGCGGCGGCCCCGGAGGCCCAGTGCCGCATGACGATCGCGTCGGCGCCGATGGCCTCGAGCGTCTGCACGGTGTCCTTGAGCGATTCACCCTTGGACACGGAGGAGCCCTTGGCGGAGAAGTTCATGACATCAGCGGAGAGCCGCTTGGCGGCCGCTTCGAAGGAGATGCGGGTGCGGGTGGAGTCCTCGAAGAAGAGGTTCACCACGGTGCGTCCGCGCAGTGTGGGGAGCTTCTTGACCTCGCGGGTCGAGACGGCGGCCATCTCCTCGGCGGTGTCCAGGATGCTCAGCGCCTCGGTGCGGCTCAGATCGGCGGTGGAGAGCAGGTGGCGCATCAGCGTTCACCGCCCGCGGCGGGCCGCTGGATGACGACTGCCTCATCCTCGCGCCGGACGCCGTCGACCTCGCCGAGGAGCACCGAGACGCGCTCCTCCCGGGAGGTGGGGAGGTTCTTGCCGACGTGGTCGGAGCGGATCGGCAGTTCGCGGTGTCCGCGGTCCACCAGGACTGCGAGTCGGACGACGGCGGGACGGCCCAGCGCCTGCAGCGCATCCAGAGCCGCGCGGACCGTGCGCCCGGAGTAGAGGACGTCGTCGACCAGCACCACGGTGGCGCCGTCGATGCCGGCTCCGGGGATCGTGGTGGGTTCCGGCGTCCGGGCGCCATGGGCCCTGAGGTCGTCCCGGTAGAGCGTGATGTCCAGCGAGCCGATGGACTGCTCGGGATCGAAGTCAGGATCGATGCGGGCCAGACGCTCGCCGAGACGGCGAGCCAGGATGGTGCCGCGGCGCGGGATGCCGAGCAGGAGGAGACCCTCGACCCCTCGATGGGATTCGACGATCTCGTGCGCTATGCGCGTCAGTGCCCGGTCCATGTCGGAGGCGGACATCACATGAGAGGTCTCGGGTGAACGTGTCACCGTAGGACTCCTTCCTCGCCTCACTGGACGATTCTTAAAGGAAGTCGGATTCTTCAGTTGTCGGCCGCACCGCACTCAGGCGGGACGGCTCACGGTCGGACCTACTCTACGTCATCGACCTCGACCAGCGTCGGCTTGAGCTGCTGGATCCTACCGAGCAGACCGTTGACGAAGCTGGGTGAATCATCGGTGGAGAGGTCATGGACCAGCGCGACCGCCTCGGAGACCGCGACATTGTCGGGAATGTCGTTGTTGCAGAGCAGCTCCCAGGCGCCGATGCGCAGCGCCATCAGGTCCACGCGCGGCATCCGCTCCAGCGTCCATCCACGGGCGTAGGTGGCCAGGATCTCGTCGATCTTCTCCTGCTCGGACTTCACCCCGTCGATGAGCTCGATGACGTATTCATTGACGATCAGATCTGCGCGCTCGCGGCGGACCCTGAGGACCTCGAGCGGATCGAGGTCGCGCTGCTCGGCCTCGAAGAGGATCTCGAGCGCGCGGCGGCGTGCTTTGCTTCGTTTTGCCACGGGGCCTCTCAGTCCGTGACTCGGCCGAGGTACTCGGACGTGCGGGTGTCGACCTTCACGCGAGTGCCCTGGTCGACGAACAGCGGTACCTGGATCTCATGACCGGTCTCCAGCGTGGCGGCCTTGGTGCCCGCGTTGGAGCGATCCCCCTGCAGACCTGGTTCGGTGTAGGTGATCTCGAGCACCACCGACGGGGGCAGGTCGAGGTAGAGCGGGGTCCCGTCATGCAGGGCGATGGTCACCTCGTGGGACTCCAGCAGGAAGTGTGCGGCGTCGCCGACCACGGTGGCTGGCACAGTGATCTGGTCGAAGTCGCGCAGGTCCATGAAGACGAAGTCATCGCCGTCCTGGTACAGGTACTGGTAGTTGGATCGGTCCACTGTGGCGAATTCGACCTTGGCACCGGCGTTGAAGGTCTTGTCCACGGCCTTGCCGGTGCGGATGTTCTTCAGCTTGGTGCGCACGAAGGCGCCGCCCTTGCCGGGCTTGACGTGCTGGAACTCGAGCGTGTTCCACAGCTGTCCCTCAAGCTTGAGGACGGAGCCGTTCTTGATGTCATTCGAGCTGGCCACAGTTTGCCTTTCCTGGGTCTTCGGGCATGGAATGCTCCACGCAGCGCCAATCGATTGTACAGGCTTGCGCGCCGGGCTCAGAGCGAGAGCATCGTCCCGGTCTCGGGCTGCCCGATCTCCTGATAGGTCGCGAACAGGATCGAGGCGTCGGGGATCTCCACGGTGGCCGGCTGGCCCTGGCCGCTGAGCAGGACGAAGCGCAGCTGGTCACCGCGGTTCTTTTTGTCGCGCTTGATGCCTTCCAGCAGCTGGCTCCAGCGGTCATCGCGGTAGGTGGTCGGAAGCCCCAGCAGGTTCAGCACCGAGTGGTGCCGGTCCGCGGTGGCGTCGTCGAGCCGGCCGAGGCTGCGGGAGAGCTCCGCGGCGAAGATCATGCCCACGGAGATCGCGGCACCGTGGCGCCACTGGTAGCGCTCGGCGAGTTCGATGGCGTGACCAAGGGTGTGGCCGTAGTTCAGCGACTCGCGCACACCGGACTCTAGCATGTCCTCTCCCACGACCTTGGCCTTGACGGCCACCGCGCGTTCGATGAGCTCGCGGATCTGCCAGGAGTGGGGGTTCTGCGTCTGCTCCGGGCTGGCTTCGATGATCTCCAGGATGCGTTCATCGGCGATGAACCCGCACTTGACCACTTCGGCAAGACCGGCCACCAGCTCGTTGCGCGGAAGGGTCAGCAGCGTGTCGAGGTCGGCCAGCACACCGGCGGGCTGGTGGAAGGACCCGACGAGGTTCTTGCCCTCTGAGGTGTTGATCCCGGTCTTCCCGCCGACGGCGGCGTCGACCATGCCGAGCAGGGTCGTGGGCATGTGCACCACGCGGATGCCGCGCAGCCAGGTCGCGGCGACGAAGCCGGCGACATCGGTCACCGCACCGCCGCCGACCGAGACCACGGCATCGGAGCGGGTGAAGTCGTTCTGGCCCAGGACCTGCCAGCAGAACGCGGCCACCTGGATGTGCTTGCCCTCTTCTGCGTCGGGGATCTCCGCGACCAGGGCCTGGTAGCCGGCCTTCTCGAGGTCCTCGCGCACCACGTCGCCGGTGGCGCGCAGGGCTCGCGGGTGGATCACCAGCACGCGCTCGGCCTGGGTGCCGACGAGGTCGGGGAGCCGGGAGAGCAGTCCGTTGCCGATGACCACGTCATAGCCGAGCTCCTGCCCGCCGGCGCCTCTTCCCTCCCCCACGGTGATGACGGTGGGCTCAGGGTGCTGGGCGGAAGCCTCGGTCTCAGCCTGGTGGCTCATGCGCTGTGGTCTCTCCTGAAAGTGGTGTGCAAAGCCCGCACGATGGTCTCGACTCGCACATCGATGTGCTCATCATCCGGACTCATGACGATATCAGCGCAGTCCCGATAGATCTGCTCCCGCTCCGCGTAGATGCGCATCCAGCTCTGCACCGGATGCTCCCCGAGGATGGGGCGGGTGGAGCCGTCCCCGAGGCGCTGGGCGGCCTGGGCCACAGTGAGGTCGAGCAGCACGACCACCTGTTCGGCCAGCAGCTCACGGGTGCTGGGACTCAGCACCGAGCCGCCGCCGAGGCTGATCACCGAGGGTCGCGGAGAATCCAGCAGCTCGGCGACGATCTTCTCCTCCTCGGCCCGGAAGCTCTCCTCGCCATGCAGCGAGAAGTAGGGCGGAATCGGTCCGTGCCTGGCGACGAAGAACTGATCGGTGTCCACGTGAGGGCGGTGCAGTCTGCGGGCCAGGGCGGCGCCGACCGTCGATTTTCCGGACCCCATGGGGCCGATCAGCACGATGTTGCGGCCGTCGCCTCGGTTCTCGGCGGCTGCGGGGGAACGCATCAGTCCTGCATCGCCGCCGGGGCCTGCAGCGGGTCCCCATCGGCACCTGCACCCGTGGGGTCTCCCCCGAGCTCGGGCAGGTGCGCGAGGTAGCCCTCGAGGTTGCGGCGGACCTCCAGCACGGAGTCGCCGCCGAACTTCTCCAGCACGGCCTCGGCGATGACCAGGGCGACCATCGCCTCTGCCACCACTCCAGCGGCGGGAACGGCGCAGACGTCGGAGCGCTGATGGTGTGCCGTGGTGGCCTCTCCGGTGGCGGTGTCCACGGTGCGCAGGGCGCGCGGAACGGTGGCGATGGGCTTCATCCCGGCGCGCACGCGCAGCGGACCGCCGATGCTCATTCCGCCCTCGATCCCGCCGGCGCGGTTGGAGGTGCGTGCGATCTGTCCCGACTCGTCCAGGGCGATCTCATCATGCGCCGCCGAGCCGCGACGTCGTGTGGTCTCGAATCCGTCGCCGACCTCCACGCCCTTGATCGCCTGGATGCCCATGAGCGCGCCGGCGAGGCGCGAATCGAGGCGGCGGTCCCAGTGGACGTAGCTGCCGAGCCCCGGAGGCAGTCCTTCGACGATGACTTCGACGACGCCGCCAAGGGTCTCTCCAGCACGGTGGGCGTCGTCGACCTCGGCGACCATGCGTTCGGAGGTCTCGGCGTGGAAGCAGCGCAGCGGGTCGGCGTCGAGGGCGCCTGCGTCAGCGGCCTGGGGCAGCGGAGCGTCAGCGGGGACCTCTACGGGGCCGATCGCGGTGGTGTGCGAGATCGTGGTGATGCCCAGTTCACTCAGGAAGGACTGTGCGGCGGCGCCCAGGGCCACTCGGGTGGCGGTCTCGCGGGCGGAGGCACGCTCCAGGACCGGGCGAGCCTCGGCGAAGCCGTACTTCTGCATGCCGGTGTAATCTGCGTGGCCGGGGCGGGGGCGCGTGAGGGGGGCGTTGCGGGCAAGACCTTCGAGGTCTTGCGCAGGCACCGGGTCCGCGGACATGACCTTCTCCCACTTCGGCCATTCGGTGTTGCCGACCTCGATGGTCAGCGGACCGCCTATGGTGACGCCGTGGCGTACGCCTGCAAGCAGCGCGACCTGATCCTGCTCGAACTTCATCCGCGCGCCGCGGCCGTATCCGAGACGGCGGCGGGCCAGCTTCTCCTGCACGGCTGCCGTGCTCAGAGACACTCCGGCGGGAAGTCCTTCAAGGATTCCGACGAGGGATTTGCCGTGAGATTCTCCAGAGGTGAGCCAGCGCAACATGGGGTCCATCATAAACCGATGGAGCGTCTCATCTTCGCCACGAGCTGGTCATGGGAATCTTCGGAGAGCTCTGCGGCGGGGTTCTCGGTGGCTGCGGTGAAGAGTTCCACCTGCCTGACGGCCTGGTGCAGAAGCATCACCAGCCCGCTCACCACTCGGCCTCCTGCAGACTCCCAGGCGTCCGCCAGCGCGGAGGGCCAAGGGTCATAGGCGACGTCGAGCAGCGGCACCGGATGCGTCAGCGCCGGAAGCGTCTGCGCGATCTCATCGGCGGCTCGGGGCGGCAGCGTGCTGACCAGGGCGTCCAGCGATCCGCCGTGCTGGAGATCCTTGTTGAGCGTCTCGAGCGGCGCCACGCTCAGCGTGAGTCCCAAAGCGTCCGCCACGGGATGCAGCTCCGCGGCACGCGGAATCGACCGGGCGTAGCAGCGGACTTCGGTGTAGCCGAGCTCAGCGGCGGCGGCAAGGGCTGCCGTGGCGGTGGCCCCTGCACCGATGATGCCGAAGATCCGCGCGTCTGGACTGAGGCCGGGCTGCAGCCCGGCCTCGATGAGGGCATGCAGGATGCCGTCGACATCGGTGTTCTCTCCGTAGAGCATCGGAGAGTGCCCATCGCCTGGCCGGTGGACCACAGTGTTGAGCACACCGAGGGTCTGCACCCGGGAGGAGCGCTCCTCCACTGCGGCGGCCATGGCGCCCTTCAGCGGCATGGTGACCGACCAGCCCAGCCACCCAGGAGCGGCGCCCTCCGTATGCAGGAACCGGTCCACCGCATCCAGCGGCACGTCGATCCGGCGGTACTCGATGTCCAGCCCGAGGTGGTCATAGGCGGCTGCATGGAGCGCCGGAGACTGAGAGTGAGAGATCGGGTGGCCCAGCACAGCAGCCTGCCGCATCACGGTCCCTGGTTGTCCTGGGCCGGCTCGCCCTCACAGATCTCCGGGTTCTCCTCGCAATAAGCGTTGAACTCCTGGACGTACTCCCGGTGCTGCTCGTAGGTCTCGGCGAACTTCGTCTCACCGGTCTCGAGGTTCGTCGTGATCCAGTAGTAGTTGTCGCTCGGCTCGGGGTTGCCGGCGGCCTCGATCGTCTCTTCGCTGGGAGCGGCGATCGGCCCCGGTGGAAGGCCCTCGTTCTGGTAGGTGTTGTACGGGTTCGAGGCGTCCTGACGCTCTTCGTCGGTGAACTGCACGCTCTGTGTGCCGAGGCCGTAGATCACCGCGGCGTCGATCTGCAGCAGGCCACCGGTCTCGTCATTGCTGGGGTCGAGACGGTTCTCGATGATTCCGGCGATCATCTCGTAATCGCCGGGCAGGCCCTCCGCGGTGAGCAGCGAGGCGATGATGATCGTCTCCCACTGCTCGTCCTCCTCGGTGACACCGGCCTCTTCGAGCCGCTCGAAGGTGCCGTCCACCATCTGCTGCAGGATGTCTTCGGGATCCGCACCCACCTCGGGGTTGTACAGCCCCGAGGCGAGGTAGCCCTCGAGCGAGGTCGCCTCTTCGGGCAGCCCGTAGGCAGTGGGGTCGCTGGCGGCCTGGCGGATGTCGCTCTCGGGTATCCCCGTGCCGTTGGCTATCGCTGACAGGGCCGCGTCGATGCGCATGCCGGCGCGCAGATCGATGAAGTCGACGGCCTCCTCCTCGTCGAAGAGGATGGCCACGGCATCTTCGGCGGGCATCTGCTCGCGCATCGGGAACTCGCCCTCGAAGACCTCACGGGTTCCCTCGAGCTGCTCGTAGGCATCGTCGAAGGCGTCGGCGCTGGCGATGATTCCCTGCTCCAGGAGTCGGCCTCGCACCGCGATCGGACCGTCTCCCGGCTCCACGGTGAACTCGACGTTCTCGCCCGCCTGGGTCTCGAAGTCCTGCGGACCGTCGCCGCCCAGCAGGGACTGCAGGACCACCACGAAGCCCACCACCAGCACCGCAAAGAGGCCGAAGGCCACGCTGAGCGTCAGGTTGCGTCGTCGGCGCTTATCGCGCCGTCGCTGCAGGACCGCCTGAGTGGTGCCGCCATCTACGGCCGAGACGGTCTGATATCCACGTCCATGGCTGGAGGAAGAGATGAGAAGCGGTGTCCCGTCGTCGTCGTGATGAATGCGGGTGCCCTCGTAGTGGAGTTCGCCGTTCTCATCGAAGTGTTCGTTCTCGTCGTAGTGCTGATCGTCGTAGCGTCCCTCGACATAGTGCTCATCCACATAGTGCCCCTCAGGGTCGTCCTCCAGTGGATAGCCGGTGGACTCGTCGACGGCCTGTTCGGTCTCCTGGTCGACCTCGTCGGGTGAGACCACCTGATCGAAGGGGGTCACCACGCGATCGAAACTGGTGGGCTGGGCCGGTGTGGCTGGCGGCGAGGGTTGCGCTGCGGGCGGCTCGGCAGGTGGGTCCTCGCGTTCGAGCTTGCCCTGGGTGACCTCTTCCTGGTTGAAGATCACGGATTCCTGCACCGGCGCGATGTTCGGCAGCGGGACCTGGCGTGCGGAGGTCGCTGAGGACTGTCGGCGAGCGTTGCGGAGCGTCTCGTCCAGGGCACGCTGCTGCGCTGCGGTCTGACGCTCGCGCTGCTCGGCGAGCTCACGCTCGCGCGCCTCGCGAATTTCGCGACGGCTGCGCGGAGAGCCTGCCTCATGCGGCTGTTGATCGCTCACGCGGGGTCCTCACTGGATATCGACGGCACAACTTCCCGCGGCTCCCGGGATGGGCAGGGGCCGCAGAATCTCTGACGAGTGTAATCTATTCGTTACTTCAACATATCGCGCCAGCTTCTGCGCGCGTCGAGAGCCTCCTGCGCCTGCTCGATAGAACGAGTGTCTCCGCTGGCCTGGGCCGACTCAAGCTCACGTTCAAGTCCAGCAATAGTCTCGTCCAGCTGGCTGAGCATCGAGTTCTGCCGGGCGATCGTCTCGGGATCGGTCTTGCGCCAGTGCGCAGCCTCGGCATCCCGGAAGGCGTCCTGGACCTGCTTCAGCCGACCCTCGGTGCTCTTCATGTCCTGGCGAGGCACGCGTCCGGCCGCATCCCAGCGCGCCAGCAGCGACTGGTACTGCTCCCGCGAAGCCTCGGGGTTCTCGAAGGGCATCAGGGCCTCGAGCTTCTCCAGGATCTCCAGCTTCACGACGAGGTTCTCGGCGTATTCGGCATCGGTCTCCGCGTTGACCTTGTCGCGGGCTCCGAAGAAGACGTCCTGAGCGGCCCGGAAGCGAGTCCACTGGGAGTCATCGGTCTTTCGGGCGCCGCGGCCCAGCGCCTTCCAGTCGTCCATGAGGCGGTGGTAGGCCTTCGTGGTGGAGCCGTAGTCCTCGGAGTCCTTCAGCGCCTCAGCCTCGGCGATCAGCGCCTCCTTGGCCGCCTTGATGTCACCGTGCTCCTTGTCCCGCGTGGCGAAGAACGCGCGGCGGTTCTTCTCGAAGAGATTGCGGGCGCTGCGGAATCGCTTCCAGTAGGGGTCCTCCTGGGACTTGGTCAGCCGCGGGGGCTTCTTCTGCTCGCCCTTCCAGGCTTCGAAGAGCTCATTCATCCGCGCCTGGGCGCTCTTCCAGTGCTGGGTGCTGGGATCCGCTCCGGCGAGCACCTCGGCCTCAGCCACGATCCGCTCCCGAGTGGCCAGATGCTCGGCGAGGACGGCTTCGGTCTCCTGCTGCTCCACGGCGTTGCGGGCCTGGATCTCGACCGTGAGCTGCTCGAGCAGCGCAGCCAGTGCAGCGGTGTCCCCTACCCACACGCCGTCCTGAAGCTCTGTGGCGATGTGCTGGGCGGACTCCTGCAGGGCCTTGGCGGAGTCTGCTCCCGCCGCGATGCGCGCGCGCAGCAGCAGGGCACGGTTGAACAGCTCGTCGAACTTGCGGGTGAAGTACAGCAGCGCCTCATCTGCACTGGCGCCGGAGAACTGACCCACGTAGGTCTCGGTCGGCTCCCCCTCCGCGGCATTCTCGGTCAGCGCGAAGACGTGCCCTTCCTCATCCACGCGGGCAAAGCGATGGGCGTCTGGGAGGGATGTCTCATGATGATCGGGCTTGACTGCAGGACTCATGCCCACCAGCGTACCGGAGCCGCTATGATGAACGGGCCCGATTCCAGGCTCCCCCGACGACCAAGGACTGCGCGCACACTCATGGCACGAACCACCTCTCTCTCCGGCTTCACCGAATGGCTCCCCGAAGAGCGGCTGGTGGAGCTGCACGTGCTGGACACCCTTCGCGAGGTCTTCGAACGCCATGGCTTCGGCTCCATCGAGTCCCGCGCCGTGGAGACCATCGACACGCTCCTGCAGAAGGGCGAGATCGACAAGGAGATCTACGCGGTCTCCCGGCTGCAGGAGGAGGACGGCAAAGAGGCACGCCTTGCGCTGCACTTCGATCTGACGGTCCCGTTCGCCCGCTACGTCGTGGAGAACGCGGGGCACCTGGACTTCCCGTTCCGGCGGTATCAGATACAGAAGGTCTGGCGCGGCGAACGCCCACAGGACGGCCGGTTCCGTGAATTCACCCAGGCCGACATCGACCTGGTGGGCGACGGCGCCCTGCCCTTCCGCAGCGACGTGGAGATCGCGCTGGTCATGGCGCAGGCACTGGAAGCGCTGCCCATCGGGGACTTCATGCTCCGGGTCAACAACCGCAAGCTCTCCGAGGGCTTCTACCGCTCCATCGGCCTCACCGACACCACGGCCGTGCTGCGCGCCATCGACAAGCTGGAGAAGATCGGTGCTCAGAAGGTGGCTGAGGAGCTCACCTCCACCGGTGCGGCCACCCCGGCCCAGGCGCAGCAGGCGCTGGAACTCGCGCAGATCCGCGCCACCGACACCTCCTTCGTCGCGCAGGTCCGCGGACTCCTCGGCGACACCGCCGCGGACGAGCTGCTCGAGGCCGGGCTCGCCGAGCTGGAAGAGGTGGTCGCCGAGCTGAACAAGCGCGTCCCCGGACGAGTCACCGCCGATCTGTCCATCGCCCGAGGACTCGACTACTACACCGGCACCGTCTATGAGACGGTGCTGCTCGGCCATGAGTCACTGGGCTCGGTGTGCTCCGGTGGACGCTATGAATCACTGGCCTCCAAGGGCAAGCGCAGCTTCCCGGGCGTCGGCCTCTCCATCGGGGTGACCCGACTGATCTCCCGGATCCTCGCCGAGGGTGGTCTCTCCGCCACGCGCAAGGTCCCTGCTGCGGTCTATGTGGCGCTGCGCTCCGATGAGGACTGGGGAGCTGCCCAGGACGTGGCCGATACGCTTCGGGCCCGCGGCCTCAACGTCGAGGTGGCCCTGAAGGCGGAGAAGTTCGGCAAGCAGATCCGCCATGCCGACCGCCGCGGCATCCCCTATGTCTGGTTCACCGATGACGACGGGGCCCACGAGGTCAAGGACATCCGCTCCGGGGACCAGTTCAGCGCCGATCCCGCCAGCTGGACTCCGCCGGCCGATGACCGGCTGCCACGGATAGTAGAATCAGCCACCGACTGACCCCCGCTGGACCACACGTCCAGCGCACCAGCTAAAGATCCCTCAGGAAGGACACCGTGCTCCGCACACATACCTCCGGCTCACTGAACGCCGCGCACATAGGTCAGACCGTCACCCTCACCGGATGGGTGGCGCGACGCCGAGACCACGGCGGGGTGGCCTTCCTCGACCTGCGTGACGCATCCGGAGTCGCCCAGGTCGTGGTGCGCGAGGAGGCGGACTTCGACCCGCTGCGCAACGAGTTCGTGCTGCAGGTGACCGGCTCCGTGGAGCGCCGTCCAGCCGGCAACGAGAACCCGAATCTGCCCTCGGGCGAGGTCGAGCTCATCGCGGACACGGTGACGGTGCTCAACACCGCAGCCCCGCTGCCCTTCCAGATCGATGAGCATGTGGAGATCGGTGAAGAGGCCAGGCTGCGCCACCGCTATCTGGACATGCGCCGCGAGGGCCCTCAGCGCGCGCTGCGGCTGCGCTCGGAGGCGAACCGCGTCGCCCGTGACCTGCTGCATGAGCAGGCCTTCACCGAGATCGAGACCCCCACGTTGACCCGGTCCACCCCAGAGGGCGCCCGCGACTTCCTG
This sequence comes from Nesterenkonia halotolerans, assembly GCF_014874065.1. Classification (NCBI taxonomy): domain Bacteria; kingdom Bacillati; phylum Actinomycetota; class Actinomycetes; order Micrococcales; family Micrococcaceae; genus Nesterenkonia; species Nesterenkonia halotolerans. The sequence continues at coordinate 573,174 of NZ_JADBEE010000001.1, forward strand.
GTCCCGGCCCGGCTGGCCCCTGGTGCCTGGTACGCACTGCCCCAGTCCCCGCAGCTGTTCAAGCAGCTGCTGCAGGTCGGTGGATTCGAGAAGTACTACCAGATCGCGCGCTGCTACCGCGATGAGGATTTCCGCGCCGACCGCCAGCCCGAGTTCACCCAGCTCGACATCGAGGCGAGCTTCGTGGAGCAGGAGGACATCCTCTCCCTGGCAGAGGAGCTCGTGCGCCGGCTCTGGAAGCTGATCGACGTCGAGCTGCCCGCGCAGATCCCGCACATCACCTACCACGAGGCCATGGCCCGCTACGGCTCGGACAAGCCGGACCTGCGCTTCGATCTGGAGCTCACCGAGCTCACCGAGTACTTCAAGGACACCAGCTTCCGCGTCTTCAAGGCCGACTACGTGGGCGCCGTGGTCATGCCCGGCGGCGCCTCCCAGCCGCGCCGCACGCTCGACGCCTGGCAGGAATGGGCCAAGCAGCGCGGAGCCAAGGGCCTGGCGTATGTGCTCATCGGCGAGGACGGCGAGCTCGGCGGCCCCGTCGCGAAGAACCTGACCGATGCGGAGAAGGCCGGACTGGCAGAGGCCACCGGCGCCTCCCCCGGTGACTGCATCTTCTTCGCCGCCGGCGAGGTCTCCCCCTCGCGCGGCCTGCTCGGCGCCGCCCGCAACGAGATCGCCTCCCGGGTGGGTCTCATCGACGAGAACGCCTGGTCCTTCGCCTGGGTGGTCGACGCTCCGATGTTCGAGCCTGCAGCCCAGGCCCAGGCCGCAGGAGACGTGGCCGTCGGCTCCGGCGCCTGGACCGCCGTCCACCACGCCTTCACCGCACCCAAGCCCGAGTTCGCCGAGGGCTTCGATCAGGATCCGGGTTCGGCCCTGGCGAACGCCTATGACCTCGTCTGCAACGGCAACGAGATCGCCGGCGGTTCGCTGCGTGTCTACCGGCGCGATGTGCAGGAGCGCATCTTCAAAGTGATGGGCATCCCCGAGGATGAGGCCCAGGAGAAGTTCGGCTTCCTGCTCGACGCCTTCAAGTTCGGCGCCCCGCCCCATGGCGGCATCGCCTTCGGCTGGGACCGGGTCGTCTCGCTGCTCGCCGGGGAGGACTCGATCCGCGAAGTCATCGCCTTCCCCAAGTCCGGCGGCGGCTACGACCCGCTGACCGCCGCTCCTGCCCCGATCACTGCCCAGCAGCGCAAGGAAGCCGGCGTGGACGCCAAGCCCGAGCTCACATCTGATGCCGCGGCGCAGACTCAGGGCGGGGAGAAGGCGAAGGCCTGATCCTCACCGGGTAATCTGGAACAGATTTCTTCGAATCTTTCTACGAACCCACCTCTAGGAGGCGCAGTGGCCGATCCAATCTCCGGGGACCTCTTCGCCTCCGATGACTTCGGCGACGACGACGCGCCCGTGGCTGCTGCGGCAGAGCCGGGCGCGCGTCGTCGTCATACCCCGCTGGCAGTGCGGATGCGTCCGCGCACCCTCGAGGAGATCCTCGGACAGCAGCACCTGCTCGAACACGGCTCTCCGCTGCGCGTCCTCGCCGAAGGCTCGCGAGGACCCGCCGGGGCCTCCTCGGTGATCCTCTACGGGCCTCCCGGCACCGGTAAGACCACACTGGCCCATGTCCTGGCGCGCGGCGCCTCACGGAAGTTCGTCGAGCTCTCCGCGATCCGCGCCGGGGTCAAGGACGTGCGCCAGGTGATGGACCGGGCGCTGGAAGACCGTGATCTGCGCGGTCAGACCACGGTGCTGTTCCTCGATGAGATCCACCGATTCAACAAGGCGCAGCAGGACGCGCTTCTGCCCGGAGTCGAGAACGGCTGGGTGATCCTGGTCGCGGCCACCACCGAGAACCCCTCCTTCTCCATCATCGCGCCGCTGCTCTCCCGATCGCTGATGCTCACCCTGCGATCACTGACCTCCGAGGACCTCTCCGGGCTGATCACTCGGGCACTGGAGGACACTCGCGGACTGGACTCAGCCTTCGAGCTGGAGGACGCCGCGCGAGATCATATTCTGCGCATGGCCGGTGGAGACGCCCGACGGGTGCTCACCACGCTGGAGGCCGCAGCCGCAGTGGCCGCCGGCAAGGCTGCTGACGGCCAAGCACCTGACCACCCGGACCCCGCCGGCAAGACTGCTGACGACCACGCAGCCGAGGATCAGACGACCGACGGCAGCACGGAGCAGACCCGACCGGACACCCCCGCCGCCCCGGTCACGATCACCGCCAAGGACGCGGAGCAGGCTATGGACTTCGCGGTGCAGCGCTACGACCGGGATGGTGACCAGCACTACGACATCGTCTCGGCGTTCATCAAGTCATTGCGCGGCTCCGACCCTGATGCGGCGCTGCACTACCTGGCACGCATGATCGTCGCCGGTGAGGACCCCCGCTTCATCGCCCGTCGACTGGTCATCGCTGCGGGCGAGGAGGTCGGGATGGCCGACCCCACCGCGCTGCAGACCGCCATGGCCGCCGCCGACGCGGTCGCGCTGATCGGCATGCCCGAGGCGCGGATCCTGCTGGGTCAGGCCACCGTGCACATCGCGACGGCCCCGAAGTCCAATGCCTCCTATAAGGCGCTGGACGCCGCCATCGCCGATGTCCGGAACGGCAAGTCGGGGCTTGTCCCGCCGCACCTGCGTGATGCCCACTACTCCGGCGCCCACCGGATGGGCCATGGCAAGGGCTATGTCTATGCCCATGATCAGCCGCACCATGTGGCGACCCAGCAGTACCCGCCCGATGAGCTGATCGGAGTCGACTATTACAAGCCCACCGGCAACGGGGCCGAGCGCGCCGTCGCCGAGCGGCTGGAGAAGCTGCGCTCCATCATCCGCGGCAGCTGAGCCGCCCCACGACACGAGCAGCCGCGGACGCCGCACCGCGGCAGCAGCTGCGTCGCCCAGGCCTGAGCGGCCGCTGCGTCGCATACAGAAGCGGCCGCCTCCCGCAGAGGGAGACGGCCGCTTCTGTGTATCGCGTCAGTGCTTGCTGGACTCCAGTTGAGCCGAGGCGGCCGCAGGAAGCGCGGCCGAGGACTCGTGGTGATCGTGGGACAGTGCCTCGAGGTACTCCTCGCGGCTGACCGGTGCCACCCGATCTTCGAAGAAGACCCGGTTCAGGCCTGCACGGGACTTCTCCAGCAGCGAGACCTTGCCCTTGGCGTTGGGCCGGGCCGGGGTCGGCTCCGGGGACTCGTAGGCCACCAGGGTGAAGAGCTCGTAGTCATTGACCCGGTTGTGCTTCTCACGGAACTCGCCGTGGGGAAGCATCTCGATGACTCCGGCCTCGTTGCCGTGCAGCACGATCTCACGATCCTTGCGCTGCAGCGCCAGACATATCCGCTTGGTGATGATGAAGGTGAGGATCGGTCCTGCAAAGAACAGCACACGGAGCCAGATGATCACGTCGTTGAGCGAGAGCGAGAAGTGCGTGGCCATCAGGTCCGAGGACGCGGCACCCCACATCACGAAGTACCAGACCATCATGGCCATGCCGAAGGCGGTGCGGCCCGGTGCGTTGCGGGGACGGTCCAGAACATGGTGTTCCTTCTTGTCGCCGGTGATCCATGCCTCCAGGAAGGGCCACACGAAGAGTCCGACGAGGAGAGCAGTGATCGGGATGAACGTGGCCAGCACCGGCGTTGCCACGCTGTTGCCGCCCCATGGAGTCGGCAGAACGAACTCCAGCGGGATGTCTCCGATATAGCCGGGCATCAGTCGCAGCACGCCGTCGAACCAGCCGATGTACCAGTCGGGCTGAGTGCCCGCCTGCACCGGGGAGGGGTCATAGGGCCCGTAGTTCCAGAGCGCGTTGATCTGGAAGAGCCCGGCGAGCAGCGCCAGCACGCCGAACACGACGAACAGGAATCCGCCGGCCTTGGCGGCGTAGACCGGTCCGATCGGGTAGCCGACGACGTTGCGCTCAGTGCGACCCGGGCCAGGGTACTGGGTGTGCTTGTGCACCACGACCATGAACAGGTGCACCGCGATCAGGACGAGGATCACTGCAGGGATGACGAAGATGTGCAGCGAGTACAGGCGGGGGATGACCTCGTCTCCGGGGAACTCGCCGCCGAAGAGGAAGAAGGAGATGTACGTGCCGACCATCGGGATGGCCTTGAGCATGCCGTCGATGATGCGCAGGCCGTTGCCGGAGAGCACCTCGTCGGGCAGCGAGTACCCGGTGAAGCCCGCGCCGAGACCGGCGATGAGCAGCGCACAGCCGACGACCCAGTTGAGCTCGCGCGGCTTGCGGAAGGCGCCGGTGAAGAACACGCGGAGCATGTGCACGGCCATGGCCATGACGAACATCAGCGCACCCCAGTGGTGCAGCTGGCGCATGAACAGCCCGCCGCGAACGTCGAAGGACAGCTCCAGCGCGGTGGCGTAGGCCATCGACATCTCCACGCCCTGCATGGGCGCGTAGGAGCCGTCGTACTGCGTGCTGGCCATGGAGGGATCGAACCAGAAGGTCAGGAACGCGCCGGAGACCACGGTGATGAGGAAGCTGTAGAGCGCGACCTCACCGAACATGAATGTCCAGTGGTCGGGGAAGACCTTGCGGCCGAACTCGCGGACCATTCCGGTGCCGCCCACGCGCTGATCCACGTAGTTGGAGATCCGGCCGGTGCGCGTCGCCGGCTGGTACTGATCCACCTCGGCGTACTGCGCCTCGGTGTACTTGGGTTCTAGAGACTGAGTGCTCATGATGTGTAGCCACGCTCCCAGTAGGTGGGGCCGACGGGTTCGGTGAAGTCGCTGCGAGCAACGAGGAAGCCCTCATCGTCCACGGTGATGGGCAGCTGGGGCAGCGGGCGCCCTGCGGGACCGAAGATCACCTTGAACTGCTGGGCAGCATCGAAGGTGGACTGGTGGCAGGGGCAGAGCAGGTGGTGCGTATGACGCTCATAGAGCGCCACCGGGCAGCCCACATGCGTGCAGACCTTGGAGCAGGCGATGATGCCCTCGTGGGTCCAGTTCTCGCGTTCGCCGGTGGCCGGGGCGAGCTCATCGGGCTGCATCCGGATCAGCAGGACCACGGCTTTGGCCTTGGCCGCGAGGCGCTCACCGTGCCCGGAGATCTCTCGGAGGGTCTCGGGCACCACGTGCACCACCGACCCGACGGTGAGGTCCGCCGCACGGATGGGAGTGCCGGTGGGGTCGCGCACCAGGCGCACACCCTCCTCCCAGATGGTGTGGCGCATGCGCTCCACGCCGAAGTCCTCGGAACGATCAAGGTCGCGCAGCACGAGGACGGCGGGCAGCGGGGCCAGCAGAGCCGCGCCGATGAGCGTGTTGCGCAGCAGCGGTCGGCGCTTGATCTGGGTCTCGTCCACGATCTCGTTGACGGTTGCGGCAGCCTCGGCGCGCTCTTCTTCCTTGCGCAGGGGCTTGCGGTCCTCGATGACCTCGTGGTCGGGCATCAGCGCGCGGGCCCACTGGACCACACCGAGCCCGATGCCGAGCATGGCGAAGGCGACGCCAAGACCGAGCAGGGTGTTCTGCAGGCGCAGCATCTCGAGGTCGCCTGCCGTGACGCCGACGACGAAGTAGCCGACGAAGAACATCACTGTGCCGATGATGGAGATCAGAAAGAGCGCAGAGACCTGACGCTCGGCGCGCTTGGCCGCCTTCTCATCCACATCTGCCAACCGCGGACGGTGCGGCGGCAGGCCCGGGTTGTCGATGGCGTGGCCACTCGACTTCCCGTCACCGGCTCTGATGACGGCGTCCGACTGCGGATCGCCGTTACCGTGCTCGCCCATATGGTTCTCGTCCTTTGCTTGAGTATGTACGTTGTGCGTGCGTGCCAGATGCTGCCGTGATCAGGAGGACCGTGAGGTCAGCCAGACCATGGAGCCGATCAGCAGGACCAGTCCGAGGGTCCAGATGAGCAGACCTTCCGACACAGGTCCCAGGGAGCCGAGTGCGAAGCCACCGGGCACGCCTTGAGATTCGTTGTTCTTCAGGAACGCGATGATGTCGCGCTTGTCCTCGGGAGGAATGTTCGAGTCGTTGAACTCCGGCATGTTCTGCGGGCCGGTGACCATCGCCTCGTAGATGTGCACCGACTCCACGCCATCGAGCGATGGCGCGAACTTGCCCTCGGTGAGCGCGCCGCCGGCGGCGGCCGCGTTGTGGCACATCGCGCAGTTGATGCGGAAGAGCTCGCCGCCGCGGGAGATGTCTCCCTCAGAGGCGTCGAGGTACTCGTCCTCGGGTACGGCAGGACCGGCACCGAGGGAAGCGACATAGGCCGAGAGCTGCATCGTCTGTTCATCGTTGAACTGCGCGGGCTTCTGCTGCGCCTGCGGACCCGACATCTGCATCGGCATGCGACCGGTGCTGACCTGGAAGTCGACGGCCGCGGCTCCGGCGCCGACCAGCGAGGGCCCGGCGTCGCTGCCGACGGCGTTGATGCCGTGGCAGGTGGCGCAGTTGGCCACGAAGAGGCGTTCGCCCTCCTCCACGTCCGAGGCGGTGTAGGCATCGGTAACGTTCGATGCCTGTGCCTCGTTCACGGAGGTCGCGGCGGCATAGAGCCCTCCCGTGAGCAAGAGGCCCAGGAGGAGCAGTGCCACTGCCGCAAGGGGGTGGCGACGCTGCTGTGAAAGTGCCTTCACGTGCCGGTTCCTAACTTCTCGGTGCTATATCAGCTTGTGTGCGTGACGAATGTGGTGCTCAGGCGAACATCGGCAACAGGTACACGATGCCGAAGAGCGCGATCCAGACGACGTCGACGAAGTGCCAGTAGTACGAGATGACGACTGCTGCGTGGGCTTCCCGGTGTGTGAACTTCACGCTGAAGTACGCACGGGCAATCACGTAGAGGAAGGCGATCAGCCCGCCGACCACGTGCAGTCCGTGGAAGCCCGTGGTGATGTAGAAGGCGGACCCGAAGGAGTTTGAGGAGACTGTGATCCCGTGGGACACCAGCTCGGCAAACTCGAAGGTCTGACCTGCGATGAAGACGGCTCCCATGAGGAAGGAGAGGATGTACCACTCCACCATGCCCCAGTGCTGGATCTGGAAGGCTCCGCCGGTGCGGCGAGGCTGGTGCCGCTCGGCGGCGAAGACGCCGAACTGAGCCGTCACCGAGCTCGCGACCAGGATCACGGTGATGGTGGTGGCCAGCGGGATCGCGAGCGTTCCACCACCTTCGGCGAACATCTCAGGCTGCGTGGAGCGCAGCGTGAAGTACATGGCGAACAGGCCGGCGAAGAACATCAGCTCGCTGGTGAGCCAGACCATGGTGCCCACGGACACCATGTTGGGACGGTTCGGCAGCGTTCGCGCCGGAGCGATTGGGGCTTGGGTTGCAGACGTCACGCATTCATTATGTCCTGAAACCTCGGCTGTTTGCGACCGCAGCCGCTTGTGTGGCGCGCTTCAAGATCCTTGTCAGAGGGCGGATTCCGCGCCATTCCCAGGATCCGCCAAGGTGGAGTGGACAAAAAATTCGTCAATATTTCTACAGCGTGTCGAAATTGGACGGAGCCAAAGGAGGCTGGGCCGATAGTCTGGCCCTGTGAAACCTCCGACATCCGCCGATTCCCACTCCCCCACCCCCGCCCTGCCGGGGAACTGGCCCGAGCTGCTCGAGACGCTTCTGGCCGGGCAGCATCTGAGCGCGAAGACCTCTGCCTGGGCGATGGACCAGCTGATGAGCGGGGCGCTCAGCGACGGCCAGATCGCCGCCTTCCTGGTGGCGCTGCGCGCGAAGGGCGAGGTCGCGGAGGAGCTCGTCGGACTGAGCACCACCATGATGGACAAGGCGGTCCCGATGAAGATCGAGGGGCCCACCTTGGACATCGTGGGCACCGGGGGCGACATGCTCGGCACGGTGAACATCTCCACCATGTCCTCGCTGACCGCGGTGGGCGCGGGAGCGCGGGTGGTCAAGCATGGCAATCGCGGCGCCTCCACCACTGCGGGGGCCGCTGACGTGATCGAAGCGCTCGGCGTGGATCTGAGTCTCAGTCCAGAGAAGGTGGCCCGCGCGGCCGAGGAAGTGGGCATCACCTTCCTCTTCGCGCAGAGCTTCCACCCTTCGATGCGCCACGTGGGACCGGTGCGGCGCCAGCTGGGCATCAGGACGGTCTTCAACTTCCTCGGGCCGCTGTCCAACCCCGCCCGCGTCACCGCCCAGGCACTCGGCTGCGCGAGCCCCACGCTGGCTCCGCGGATGGCCGAGGTCCTTGCGGTCCGTGGGACTCGAGGCCTCGTGTTCCGCGGACAGGACGGACGGGACAAGATCACCACCTCGGCCGCCACCGACCTGTGGGAGGTGCGAGAGGGCGAGGTCTCCCACACCGTGCTCAGCCCGGAAGACGTGGGCCTGCCCCGGGTGGCCGTGGAAGACCTGCGGGGCGGAAGCGGCGCCGAGAACGCGCAGATCGTGCGGCGGCTGCTCTCCGGGGAACCTGGGCCGGTGCGCGACGCCGTCGTCCTCAACGCAGCGGCCGGACTGACCAGCCTTGCCGAGCATGCCGAGGGTGATCTGCTGGAGCGGCTTCGGGCGAACATGGTCCTTGCTGAGGAGTCCATCGACACCGGTGCCGCCGCCGACGTGCTGCGCCGCTGGGTGGAGTTCAGCCGGTCTGCGAGCTGAGCCCCGACTCTGAGGCCTCTTCGGGCTCGTCGTGGCCGAAGGGATCGGGATCCACTCCTGGCAGCCAGCTCAGTCCGGGTTCGTTCCATCCCTCGCGCTTCATCGCCTTCTTCCATCTCCTGGCCCACTTGGCATCGAGCCGGTTGACGTAGAGATAGCCGTCGAGGTGGTCGTACTCGTGCTGGAGGATGCGGGCGAACCATCCGGTGGCCTCGAAGCTGAGCACCTCGCCCTGCAGGTCGAGACCCGTGATCTCCACGTGTTCGCTGCGCTTGAGCGGATAGCTGTAGCCCGGCGCTGAGAGGCAGCCCTCAGCTTCCTCATCACGGTCCGGGGCTTCCTTGGAGATCTTCCCGATGATCCGCAGGCGCGGATTGATGATGACGCCTCTGCTGGGCTGGTCGCCGGAGTCCGGGTACGCGTAGGTGAAGATGCGCAGCCCCACACCGATCTGGGGTGCCGCCAGTCCGACGCCGTGGGCCGCCTCTTGGGTCTCGAACATGTCTGCGACGAGTTCACGGATGGAATCGTCGATGGTCTCCACGTCGTCCGCGCGCCGGTGGAGCACTGGTTCGCCGTGGATGGTGATGGGGCGGATCGTCATAGCCCGAATTCTACTGGCCCGAGTCACCGCCTCGGCACGAAGAAGCCCGCTGTGAGCTGATGCTCACAGCGGGCTTCTCATCATCGGGGGTGTCCCCCGGGGTCGTCTCTGTTCTGCGAACGAGGTCGATCAGTGGGCGTAGCGCTTGCGGTTGAACTCCAGCACCCATCCGGTGATGAAGAACAGTCCGGGGATCAGCGCGATGAAGAAGACCCACCAGTCGATCGCGAGACCGAAGAAGGCGAACGCGGCGGAGAAGCCGAGACCGATCGGCCACCAGCTCCACGGGGAGAACTCCCCGTAGTTGCCCGCCATCTGCTCGATCTCGCCCTCGGGGTTGTCGCTGTCGAGCACTTCGCTGTTCTTGGCCACCATGCGCAGGTAGAACCAGAGCATGAGCGCCATGCCGGAGGTCAGAAGCAGCAGCGGGAATCCGGCGAGATCCTCGAATCCACTCCAGAATCCGTAGATGAAGGCCACGATCAGGGCGAATACGCCGAGCGCGCCGAAGAGCCTGATATTGGTCTTCATCAGACACCTGCCTTATCCGACTGATCTGCTGGTCCGAAGATCTTGGCCGCCGGAGATTCAGCGGTGTGACGATCGGCGAGCTCAGGGTGGTGGAGGTCGAGCGCGGGACGCTCGGACCGGATCCGGGGAAGCGAGTAGAAGTTGTGCCGCGGCGGGGGGCAGGAGGTTGCCCATTCGAGCGATCCGCCGAAGCCCCAGGGGTCATCCACGAGGACCTTCTTGCCCTTGCGCGAGGTGATCCACACGTTCCAGAAGAAGGGAATCAGCGAGGCGCCCAGCAGCATGGAGAAGATCGTGGAGAACTGGTTCATCGCGGTGAACCCGTCTTCGACCATGTAGTCGGCGTAGCGCCGCGGCATGCCCATGACGCCGAGCCAGTGCTGGATCATGAAGGTGCCGTGGAAGCCGATGAACAGCATCCAGAAGTTGATCTTGCCCAGACGCTCGTTGAGCATCTTGCCGGTCCACTTGGGCCACCAGAAATAGAATCCGGCGAACATCGCGAACACCACGGTGCCGAAGACCACGTAGTGGAAGTGCGCCACCACGAAGTAGGTGTCGGAGAGGTGGAAGTCCAGCGGCGGCACCGCGAGGATGATGCCGGTGAGTCCACCGAAGAGGAAGGTCACCAGGAAGCCGAGGCTCCAGAGCATCGGCGTCTCGAAGGTCAGAGACCCTCGCCAGAGCGTGCCGATCCAGTTGAAGAACTTCACGCCGGTGGGCACCGCGATCAGCATGGTCATCAGCGCGAAGAACGGCAGCATGACCGCGCCGGTCACATACATGTGGTGCGCCCAGACGGTCACCGAGAGCGCGGCGATGGCGATCGTGGCGTAGACCAGACCCTTGTACCCGAAGATCGGCTTGCGGCTGAAGACCGGGAGGATCTCGGAGACGATGCCGAAGAACGGCAGCGCGATGATGTAGACCTCGGGGTGGCCGAAGAACCAGAACAGGTGCTGCCAGAGCACGGCACCGCCGGCCTCTGGATCGAAGATGTGTCCGCCGAAGCGGCGGTCGAGTCCGAGGCCGAAGAGTGCAGCTGCCAGCGGCGGGAAGGCCATCAGCACCAGGATCGAGGTGATCAGGGTGTTCCAGACGAAGATCGGCATCCGCCACATGGTCATGCCCGGCGCACGCATGCACAGGATGGTGGTGATGAAGTTGACGCCACCCATGATCGTGCCGAAGCCGGTCAGCGCCAGGCCGAAGACCCAGAGGTCACCGCCTACACCAGGCGAATAGGTGGTGTCGGAGAGCGGGGCGTAGGCGAACCAGCCGAAGGATGCAGCGCCCTGGGGGGTCAGGAACCCTGCCATGGCGACCAGCGCGCCGAACAGGAAGAACCAGAAGGCCAGCGCGTTCAAGCGGGGGAAGGCCACGTCCGGGGCGCCGATCTGCAGCGGCATGATCGCGTTGGCGAAGCCTGCGAAGAGCGGAGTCGCGAACAGCAGCAGCATCACCGTGCCGTGCATGGTGAAGAGCTGGTTGTACTGCTCCTTGGTCTGCAGCAGCTGCATGCCGGGCTCGAAGAGCTCGGCGCGGATCAGCAGCGCCATCACGCCGCCGACGCAGAAGAAGATGAACGAGGAGATCAGGTACATGTACCCGATGACCTTGTGGTCGGTCGTCGTCAACCAGTTGACGACGATCTTCCCCTTGGAGCGGGGGACGACGCGCGAGACGTCGCGTGCATCATCTGCACTGTATTCGAGGGTCGCCACTGTCAGTCGTCCCCTTCAGTCACGGCCACATTTTCGGCCAGGTTTGGATTGCGGTCATACTCATCGCCGAGCTTGCCCTCGGGGAGAGTCTCGAGGTAGTCACGGAACTCTTCATCCGATACGACCTCCACGTTGAAGAGCATCTCCGAGTGGTATTCGCCGCAGAGCTCCGCGCACTTGCCGTCGAAGCTGCCGAGCTCCTGCGGTGTCAGGTGAATGGTGTTCGTGCGGCCGGGGATCATGTCCCGCTTCTGCAGGAAGGCCGGGATCCAGAACGAGTGGATGACGTCACGGGCGTTCAGCTCGAAGGTGACGGGCTCGTCCACCGGGAGGTAGAGCGTCGGCAGGTCATCGCGGACACCTTCCTCACCGGTGAGGTTGGCCTGCACGCCGGCGAAGTAGCGCTCTTCGCCCTCGTAGTTGTAGTTGAAGTCCCAGGCCCACTGCTTGCCGCGGACATCGATCACCAGATCCGGGTCCTCGTTGGGGTCATCGACCGAACGCTGGACCTGATCGGTGTAGAAGAACAGCACACCCACCATGACCAAGGGGACGATGGTGTACATGATCTCCAGCGGGATGTTGTACGCCAGCTGGCGGGGGTATCCGGTCTCACCCTTGCGCCGACGGTAGGCGATCATGCACCAGAGCATCAGGCCCCAGGTGATCAGCCCCACGATGAGCGCCGCGATCCAGGAGTTGACCCATAGATCGGTCAGTTCAGCAGTGTTGCTGGTGGTGTCTCGGCTGCCCGGAAGCCACCCGCGTGCCGCGGGGTTGTCTCCGGAGCAGGCGCTGAGCACCAGTGCCGCCGCGCTGGCCAGTGCAACTGTCTTGACTGCACGGCCTCGGCTGCCGGTTCGTTTATGCGAACTCACAGACGGCCCTTCCTCTATCTCGGTGTGCGAATGTTGCGTCCTCCGGCGTGACGTCGACCGCGCTGAACGCAGACTCCAGACCCCCATAGACGCTTCGCGCTCAAGACTACTACGTCCTGTAGAGGACCGGGAGGACGGACACCCGCCGCGGGAGCATCTGATCTGCCCATTTCCGCTCAGCGACCCGTCCCCTGACATGACAAAACTCCGCTTCTACCCGGTGTAGAAAACCGGTGAAGCGGAGTCTTGTCGGTGCAGCGGCGACATCCGTATCAGCGACGGATATGTCGCCTATGTGACGCGGCACCCCCTCCGGCGGGCCGGAGCGAGGCCGCCTGAGACGTCAGTGGAAGGAGTCACCGCAGGCGCAGGAACCGCCGGCATTCGGGTTGTCGATGGTGAAGCCCTGCTTCGAGATGGAGTCCTCGAAGTCGATGGTGGCGCCCTCAAGGTAAGGAACGCTCATCTTGTCCACGACGACCTCCACCCCGCTGAAGGCACGCAGTGCGTCGCCGTCGAGGACGCGCTCGTCGAAGTAGAGCTGGTAGATCAGACCCGAGCATCCGCCGGGCTGGACTGCCACGCGCAGGCGAAGATCCTCGCGACCCTCCTGCTGGAGCAGCGACGAGACCTTCTGCGCCGCGGTCTCGCTCAGCTCAACCTGGTGAGTCTTGAAGCCGTCCACAGTGGATCCGGAGATCTCAGTTGCGGCGGTCTCCCCCGCCGTCGTGGCGGTGGTGTCTTCGGTGGTGGTGCTCATGGCATACACCTCTCTCGTTGTAGCGGCAGACCTGTATCTCTACGGTAGCAACGTGCAGCCCCGCAGGGTTCATTCCCGTGCCCGGGAATCGTTGCCCAGATCTGTCCTATTATTCCCGCTACACTGGAGCGGTGCTAGGACGTAAGAAAAATACCGCTGATCAGATCGCCGAGGCCGAGGCAGCTCGAGCCCGCGAGGACGCCTCCACCACCAGGCGCCAGCCTGAGAAGAAGGGCGTGCCCACCCCCAAGCGCAGCGAACAGGTGGCAGCACGACGCCGTCCCCTCGTGCAGAACGATCGCAAGCTCGCACGCGCCGCGCAGCGCCAGCAGATGGCGGACCAGCGCGTGAAGATGCGTCGGGCGATGGAGACGGGCGAGGAGAAGTACCTTCCCCCGCGCGACCGCGGTCCGCAGCGTCGGTTCGTCCGTGACTACGTCGACGCCCGCTTCGGCATCGGCGAGTGGATGCTGATCCTGGTGCTGGTGTTCCTTTTCGCCTCATTCGTGATGAACGAGCAGATGCGCATCGTCGTCAGCCAGATCCTGTGGCTCTTCGTCCTCGCCGTCATCGTCGAAGCCTGGTGGGTCGGCCGCACCGTGCGCAAGAAGCTCGACGCGAAGTTCGGGTCCGACAATCGGGAACGTGGGATCCGCTTCTACGCCGCCATGCGCGCGCTGCAGATCCGCCGGCTGCGCCTGCCCAAGCCGCTCGTCGCCCGCGGGCAGTTCCCCTCCTAGGGGGTTCCGACGCTGCGCGGCTCCCACATCAGCCGCTTCGCAGCAGTGGGCTCAGCCGCGTCGCAGCAGTGGGCTCAGCCGCTTCGCAGCAGTGAGGCCAGGCGGCGGTTGATGCGCCGGACCCAGAACGGGCCCTCGTAGACGAAAGCCGTGTAGCCCTGGACCAGGGTCGCGCCGTGGGCAAGCCGCTCCGCGACGTCGTCACCGCTTCTGACTCCCCCGACCGAGATGATCGCTGTGGTGCGCGGCAGCCGGTCTCGCAGCCGCTGCAGCACCTCGATCGATCGCTGGGCCAACACCGGCCCGCTGAGTCCCCCGGCGCCCATCGCCCGGACTGTCTCCTGGTCCGTGCTCAGGCCCTCGCGCGAGATCGTCGTGTTCGTGGCGATCACTCCGTCGAGCCCGAGATCGGTCACCAGCGCGGCCACCGCGTCGACGTCGTCGTCATTGAGGTCTGGGGCGATCTTCACCAGCAGCGGCACATGCTGTTCTGCGGCCTGATCTGCTTCCTGCCTGACGGCGAGGAGCAGTGGGCGCAGCGCTTCGATGTCCTGGAGCTGGCGCAGGCCCGGGGTGTTCGGCGAGGACACATTGACCACCAGGTAGTCCGCCACCGGGGCCAGCACCCGGGCAGAGCTCAGGTAGTCCTCGGTGGCCTCCTCCAGCGGCGTGAGCTTGGTCTTGCCGATGTTGACCCCCACCACGGGGGCGTGACGACCAGCGGACTTGAGCCGCGTGATGCGGTCCCGGATGTCCTGCAGCCGTGGGCGCAGGGCCTCGGCGCCGTCGTTGTTGAAACCCATCCGATTGATCAGTGCGCGGTCCTTGACCAGTCTGAAGAGTCGCGGCTTCGGATTCCCTGGCTGAGCGGCCGCCGTCACCGTCCCGATCTCGATATGACCGAAGCCCAGGCTCGCCAGCGGCAGGACCGTGGTCGCATCCTTGTCGAAGCCCGCCGCCAGGCCGAAGGGCGAGGGCCACACCAGACCCAGCGCCTTGATCTCCAGCGATTCGGCGGGTCGGCACCATCGCGCCAGTGCCGTGGTGACGCCGATCCTTTCGCCCAGCCGCAGCCCGGAGATGACGAGATGATGGGCGTTCTCGGGATCCAGTCGGGACAGGACTGTGCTGAAGAGGAAGCGGTACATGGCTTCCATCCTAGAATGCGCACCGGCGTTCACGGGCTCATTAGGATGGATCCCATGGACGAACTGCTCGAAGACACGCCGCCGGGCGTCTGGTCGGCCGACCATCTCCAAGACTGCCTGCGGCTGACCCTCCCGCTGGGTGAGGACGAAGAGGGAAGCGTCAGCGCCACGCTCGTCAGCTACTCCCCCGACCCGGCCCAGCATGAGGTCCATGCGGAACACCGGTCCACCACCGGGGAGGGCGCCGCGGAGAGCCTCGAGCTTGCCCCGGTGCTGCACATCCACGGCTGGTCGGACTACTTCTACAACCTCCCTCTGGCGCGCAGCTGGCAACGCTCGGGGCGCCCCTTCTACGCCCTGGACCTGCGGAAGTACGGACGCAGCCTGCGCAGCTGGCAGACACCGGGATACATCGCCTCGTTGGAGACCTACGATGCCGACCTGGACGCCGCACTGGCAGAGATCCGCTCCATGCACCCCGACTCGCCGGCGCCGATCATCCATGCCCATTCCACGGGTGGTCTGGTGGCAGCCCTGTGGGCGCAGCGAAACCCCGGCAAGGCCAGCGCGCTGATCCTGAACAGTCCCTGGCTGGAGCTCTCCGGGGATGTCGCGGCGCGCACCGCCACCGAGGGGATCCTCGCGCCGCTGGGTCAGTTCTCGCCCACGAGGGCTCTGAAGCTTCCGGCCATCGACAATTATTGGCAGTCGCTGTCCAACCAGGCGCAGGGGGAATGGACCCTGCACCCGCGGTGGCGACCCCGAAACTCTTTCCCGATCCGGGTGGGATGGATGCGTGCAATCCTGGCAGGACATCGCAAGGTCTACGACGGATTGGGACTGACGCTGCCGATCCTGGTGCTGCTCTCCGGTGCCACCGCGTACCGTCGGCACTGGACCGAGGAGCTGCAGGAATCAGACTCTGTGCTCGATGTGGAGCTGCTCGCCCGCCGGGCCGTGAAGCTCGGCGACCGGGTGACGGTGGTGCGCATCCACCGCGCGCTGCATGATGTCTTCGCCTCCGAGGAGACGGTCCGCAATCGTGCCTTCGATGAGGTGCAGCGCTGGCTGCTGGCCTACGCCCCGGAGCGGTCGGTCGCGAACCTGTCCACCGCGGCGCCGTAGCGCCGGTCTCGCTTGGCGTAGATCTCCACCGCCTCCCAGAGCGTGGTGCGGTCCACGTCGGGCCAGAGCACATCCATGAAGACCATCTCCGCGTAGGCGGACTGCCAGAGCAGGAAGTTGGAGATCCGCTGCTCGCCGGAGCTGCGCAGGAAGAGGTCCACATCGGGCAGGTCGGGCTCATCCAGATGGGCGGCGACGGTCTTCTCGGTGATCTTCCCCGGGTCCATCCGTCCCGCCGCCACCTCGCGAGCGATGAGCTTGACCGCGTCGGTGATCTCGGCGCGTCCGCCATAGTTCACGCACATGGTCAGCGTGAAGCGGGTGTTCTGCGCGGTCAGCTCCTCGGAGGTCTGCAGCTCTCGTATCACCGAGCGCCAGAGCCGACCCGGCTGCCCGTTCCAGCGGATCCGCACGCCCCAGGAGTTCAGCACGTCGCGCTGACGGCGGAGCACCTGGCGTGAATAGCCCATCAGGAAGCGGACCTCATCCGGTGATCGCTTCCAGTTCTCGGTGGAGAAGGCATAGACGCTGATGTGCTTGACGCCAACCTCGATGGCCCCGGCGATCACGTCCATCAGCGCGGCCTCGCCTGCCCGGTGGCCTTCGGTGCGGGGAAGCCCGCGCTGATTCGCCCAGCGGCCGTTGCCGTCCATTACGATCCCGATATGCGCCGGCACCAGCTCCGGCGGCACTCGAGGGGCCGAGACGCCGTCGGGATGAGGGGCCGGGTCCTGATAGCTGCGCGTGGACATGGCCCTCATTCTTCCATGACCGCTCCTCCGCCGACTGCCGGGTGCCGGGTGCCGACTGCCGGGTCAGAGCCCCAGCGAGCTGAGTCGGCGCTCCAGGTGGTGCTGGGCGTAGGTGGTCACCACGGAGGTGGCCTCATGCCGGATATCGCTGCGCGCCGCTCGGGTCTGCTCCCAATCTCCGTGCTGCAGCGCGTGCAGCAGCTGCACCGTCGCGGGCTCCAGGGTGCGTGTGCCCGGCGGCCGGCAGTCCGGACAGACCGGGCCGCTGGCAGCGGGATGGAAGCCGGTATGCGCTCCGGGCCTGCCGCAGGAGACGCAGGAGGTCCAGGTGACCGCCCACCCTGCCGAGGACAGCGCGCGCAGCAGGTAGGAGTTAAGCACGACGTCGGCCGGGTGGACTCCACGCGCCAGGGCGGAGTAGGCGCCATGGAGCAGGGTGAACTGCTGGGCTCCGAAGACGGGGTCGGACTCGGTGTCCATGAGCCGTTCGGCGGCCTCGGCCATGGTGCTCGCGGCCATGTACTTGTCGTAGTCCGCGACGATGGGCGGCCCATAGGTGTTCTTGGAGGTGGCCTGGGTGACGATGTCCAGGGACCGGCCGTGGACGAACTGCACATCTGCCACCATGAACGGCTCCACCGTGGCGCCGAACTTCGAGGAGGTCCGACGCACCCCTTTGGCCACGGCGCGGACCAGGCCGTGGCCTGAGGTCAGCGCGGTGAGGATGCGATCGGCCTCACCCAGATTCTGGGTGCGCAGGATGATCGCTGAATCCCGGTACGAGCGGGAGGCGAAGGTGGAGCCGGCCATGGTGGCAGAGTACTACAGCGCATGCGCCGCGGATCCCCGTCTGTCGGCGGATCCGCAGTGCGCGGAACTGTAAGGCGTCAGACCTGTCGGTCTGGAGCGACGTCGCGCAGTGCACGATTCACTGCCGAGATCACTGCCTGCAGGGAGGCCAGCGTGGTGTTGTGGTCCAGTCCCACGCCCCACAGCACGCGGTCACCGATGGCCAGCTCCACGAAGGACGCCGCCTGGGCATCACCGCCCTGACTCATCGCGTGCTCGGTGTAGTCGAGCAGGCGCACGTCGACCCCGTCGGCCGAGAGGATCTTCAGCAGCGCCGCGATGGGACCGTTCGCGTGCGCTGACTGCGTCGCGGTGTGCCCACCGGCCTGCAGCTCGACCTCCATGTGGAACTCGCCCTCGGCGTTGGAGGAGGTGTTGACCTCGTCGAGTCGGTAGTGGCCCCACTGATGGTGCTCGCTGTCCACCGGCAGGTACTCGTCCTGGAAGATCTGCCAGATCTCCTCGCCGGAGACCTCGCCACCGCCGTCGTCGGCCCGGCGCTGGATGACTCCGGAGAACTCCACCTGGGCGCGCCGCGGAAGGTCGATCCCCTGCTCGGACTTGAGCAGGTAGGAGACCCCGCCCTTTCCGGACTGGGAGTTGACCCGGATGACCGCCTCATAGCTTCGCCCGATGTCCTTGGGGTCGATGGGCAGGTAGGGCACCGCCCAGGTGATCTCGTCCCGGGAGGTGCCGGCCGTCGCCGCGCGGGCGTCCATGTGCTCGAAGCCCTTCTTGATCGCATCCTGGTGCGATCCGGAGAACGCGGTGAAGACCAGGTCACCTCCGTAGGGCGAGCGTTCCGGGACGCCCATCTGGTTGCAGTGCTCCACGGTGCTGCGGATGGTGCTCATGTCGCGGAAGTCGATCTCAGGGTCGACCCCCTGGCTGAACAGATTCATGCCCAGGGTCACCAGGTCGACGTTGCCGGTGCGTTCACCGTTGCCGAAGAGGCAGCCCTCGATCCGGTCCGCACCCGCCATGTAGCCGAGCTCGGCGGCGGCAACACCGGTGCCGCGATCGTTGTGCGGGTGCAGGGACATCACGATGGAATCGCGGTTGCGCAGATTCCGGTGCATCCACTCGATGGAGTCCGCGTACACGTTCGGGGTCGCCATCTCCACGGTGGCCGGGAGGTTGATGATGACCGGCTTCTCGGGGGTGGCGCCGAAGACCTCGACCACCTCGTCGGAGATGTGCGCGGCGAAGTCGAGCTCGGTCCCGGTGAAGGATTCCGGGGAGTACTGATAGACGATCTCGGTCGGCGTCTCGGAGCTCGCGTGCAGCTGCTCCTCGTACTTCTTGCACAGCCGCGCGCCCTGGGTGGCGATGTCGACGATGCCGTCGCGGTCCTGTTTGAAGACCACTTCGCGCTGCAGCACCGAGGTGGAGTTGTACAGGTGCACGATGGCTCGAGGTGCTCCGGCGATGGCGTCGAAGGTGCGCTCGATCAGGGCCTCACGGGCCTGGGTGAGGACCTGGATGTACACGTCGGAGGGGATCTTGTCCTGTTCGATGAGCTGGCGGACGAAGTCGAAGTCGGTCTGCGAGGCCGACGGGAATCCCACCTCGATCTCCTTGAAGCCCATATTGACCAGAAGCTCGAACATCCGGTGCTTGCGGTCCGGCGTCATCGGATCGATGAGCGCCTGGTTGCCGTCTCGCAGATCCACCGCACACCAGCGCGGGGCTGCCTTGATGGTCTTGTCCGGCCAGGTGCGATCCGGCAGCGAGACTGTGATCTGGTCCTCGAAGGGCAGGTACCGGTGGAACGGCATCGGGGAGGGCTTCTGAAGTTTGCGCATGGGGACTTCCTTCTCTGGTCGTGCTGAGGGCAGGCGGTCGAGGCGGAGAGACTCCGCAGCGGGGATTCGACCTGAGAAGTGCCGCGCCGTGCTGATGCTGAGAAGCTTGACCGTATCCGGAAGCTTGGATCAGGGGTGCGCGAGCTCTTCCCCGCTGCGGCGGAGAAGCTCTAGTCGTAGCTCACGCGTCGATGTGGTCTGCACAGGATTCAAACTAGCACGCAGCAGGCGGGGACGCAGAGGCCCCCGGTGATTCTCATCATGTGGACAGCTCCCCCAGATCCCCTCGGGAGCCGAGGTGGGCGGTCCGGGCTAGAAGCCGAGCCGACCCAGCTTCTTCGGGTCGCGCTGCCAGTCCTTGGTCACCTTCACGTGCAGGTCGAGGTAGACGGGGGTGCCCAGGAGCTTGACGATTCCCGCGCGCGCGTCGGAACCGATGGCCTTGAGCCTGGCCCCGCGCTTGCCGATGATGATCGCCTTCTGCGAGTCCCGCTCCACATGGATGGAGACCCGCACGTCGAGCAGCGGCTTGTCCTCGGGACGGTCCTCACGCGGAACCATCTCCTCGACCACCACGGCGATCGAATGCGGCAGCTCGTCGCGGACATCCTCGAGTGCCGCCTCGCGGACGAGTTCGGCGACCATGACGGCCTCCGGCTCATCGGTGAGATCACCTTCGGGGTACAGCGGCGGGGAGATCGGCATCATCGCCGCGAGCTGCTGCACGACGACGTCGGTCTGCTCACCCTCGAGGGCGGAGACCGGGATGATCTCGGCGAAGCCGCCTGCCTGGCGGCCCTCCTGGGCCAGATGCTCACGTCCGAGCTGGTCCACTGCCATGAGCTGCTCGGCGAGCTCCTCGCGGGTGACCTTGTCCACCTTGGTCACCAGTGCGATGACCCGCTTATGCGGAAGCTTGGTCAGCTGGGCGGCGATGAAGCGGTCGCCGGGGCCGATCTTCTCATCGGCCGGGATGCAGAAGCCGACCACGTCCACCTCGGAGAGGGTGTCGATGACGAGTCCGTTGAGGCGCTTGCCCAGCAGGGTGCGCGGACGGTGCAGACCGGGGGTGTCGACCAGCACGAGCTGGAAGTCGCTGCGGTGCACGATGCCGCGGATCGTGTGTCGGGTGGTCTGCGGCTTGGAGGACGTGATGGCCACCTTCTCCCCGACCAGGGCGTTGGTGAGCGTGGACTTGCCCGCGTTCGGACGTCCCACCATGCTGGCGAAGCCCGCGCGGAAGTTGTCGTCGAACGTGGCGAAGCCGTCCAGCTGGGGCGGCATCTCTGACTTGCTCATCGTGGTGTCCCGATCCTCTCCTGCGCCTGTGCCGCGGTTGCGGCCTGGCGGTCATCTCCTGCTGCTGTCTCCTCGGCGCGCAGATGCAGCCCCTCGGGCTCATCGGCGGTGCCGAGTCCCGCACCGGCACCGCGACTGTCCTCGGCCTCCCAGGCGAGCACGTGACTCACCCGGTTGCGTCGGCCCTCGAGCCGGTCGGCACGCAGCACGACGCCGGGGCCGCTGCGGCGCGGGATCTCCACCTCGGAGCCGGCGATGGCCACTCGGCCCAGAGCCTTGGCGAGCAGCCCTCCGACGGTGTCGACCTCCTCCTCATCATCGAGGTCAAGCTCGTAGAGCTCGGCGAAGTCATCCACGGACATGCGCGCGGAGAGCCGACGTCGGCCCTCCTCGAGCTCCTCGATCTCGGCGGCCTCGGTGTCGTACTCATCGATGATCTCCCCCACGATCTCCTCAATCAGGTCCTCCAGGGTGACCATCCCGGCGGTGCCGCCGTACTCGTCCACCACGATGGCCACATGGGTGGACTCGCGCTGGAGCTCAGAGAGGAACTCCGAGACCGGCTTCGACTCGGGGACATAGCGGACGTCGCGCTGGAGCTCGTCCACCGCGATCGAGTCCGGGTCGCGCTCGGCATAGGCGCTCGGGGCGTCTCTGCCGAGCAGTCGATGCTGCAGGTAGGCGGCGTCCTTGAGGTAGATCATCCCAGTGATGTCATCGGCGGAGCCGCGCACCACGGGGATGCGCGAGCAGCCCGAGCGCAGGAACAGCGTCATCACCTCGGAGAGCGTGGTTCCGGACTCCACGGTGACCATGTCGGTGCGGGGCACCATGACCGCCCGCACACGGGTCGCGGAGAGGTCGAAGACCGACTGGATCAGCTCCGCCTCGGTGTCCTCGATGATGTCCGTCTCGGAGGCACGAGCGACGAACTCACGGAACTCCTCGTCGTCGAAGAACCCGCGATCGGTGTCCGCGGTTCCGGGCACGGTGCGCGCACCGATGCGGCTGAGCGTGACGGGAAGCGGTCCCAGGGCCACGCGCAGTCCGCGCACCAGCCGCGCAGTGGCGGCGGCCACGAGCAGGTGGTGTCCGCGTCCCACCCGGCTGGGCGAGATGGCGGCGGTCACGAGTCCTCCGAGCAGCAGGATGCCGGAGCCGAGCAGGGCACCGGCGGCGAGACCGCCCAGCGCGAGGGCGGAGGCCGCCACGATCAGCACGACCATGGCCGTGGTGAAGAGCCAGCGCCACATCTGCAGCGCCAGC
Organism: Nesterenkonia halotolerans; assembly: GCF_014874065.1. Taxonomy (NCBI): domain Bacteria; kingdom Bacillati; phylum Actinomycetota; class Actinomycetes; order Micrococcales; family Micrococcaceae; genus Nesterenkonia; species Nesterenkonia halotolerans. Next base: position 595,281 of record NZ_JADBEE010000001.1, read on the forward strand.
GTGTGAGCCACGGGCTGCGCCAGGATCATCTCCACGGCGGTGGAGCCGCGCTGGTCGGCGATCTCTTCCGCCTCGCGGCGGCTCAGCCGGAGGAAGGCGGAGTCTGCGGCGGACAGCGTGAAGGACAGCACGGCGCTGCCGAGTGCGAGGAGGATCAGGATTCCCAGGGTCATGCTCAGACCGTCGGGGTGGGTGCGGGGTGACCGAGGTACTCCTCGAGGAGCACTCGCTGCAGGGTGAACATCGTCTCTCGGTCCTCGGGCTCGGCGTGGTCGTGACCGAGCAGATGCAACACGCCGTGCATGGTCAGCAGGGCGAGCTCGTCGCCGAGGTCGTGGCCGTTCGCCACCGCCTGCTGCTGCGCCACCGCCGGGCAGATGACGATGTCCCCGAGCACACCCTCGGTGACCGGATCATCGGCGGTGCCGGCGATCAGCTCGTCCATGGGGAAGCTCATCACATCGGTGGCGCCGGGCAGGTTCATCCAGTCCAGGTGCAGCTGTTCCATCGCCTCCTCGTCCACCAGCGTGATGGACAGGGCGACGTCGCGGCTGAGGTGCAGCTTGGCGTAGAGGAAGCAGCTGAGGTCGAGCAGCGTGGCCAGATGATTCCCGGAGATCAGGTCCGAGCCGGAGCTGTCCTCGACGGTGACCTGCACTTCGCTGCTCATCGTCGGCTGCCGCGGCGCGGGGCGGGCGCCTTCTCCTGGTGCCGCTCGTAGGCGTCCACGATCCGGCCGACCAGGGCGTGGCGGACCACGTCCTCGGACCCGAAGCGCGACATGGCGATCCCTTCGACGCCTTCCAGGATGTCGATCACGGTGCGCAGTCCCGAATCGGTGCCGCGAGGCAGGTCGACCTGGGTGATGTCGCCGGTGACCACGATCTTGGAGTTGAAGCCGAGCCGGGTCAGGAACATCTTCATCTGCTCGGCCGTGGTGTTCTGCGCCTCGTCCAGGATGATGAAGGAGTCGTTGAGCGTGCGGCCGCGCATATAGGCCAGCGGGGCGACCTCGATGATGCCCGATTCCATGAGCCGCGGAATGGAGTCCGGGTCGATCATGTCGTGCAGCGCATCGTAGAGCGGGCGCAGGTAGGGGTCGATCTTGTCGTTGAGGCTGCCGGGCAGGAACCCCAGCTTCTCCCCCGCCTCCACGGCGGGCCGGGTCAGGATGATCCGGTTGACCTCGCGGGCCTGCAGCGCCTGGACCGCCTTGGCCATGGCCAGGTAGGTCTTGCCGGTGCCGGCGGGGCCGATGCCGAAGACCACCGTGGACTCATCGATGGTGTCCACGTAAGTCTGCTGGTTCTTGGTCTTCGGTCGGATGGTGCGACCGCGGTGCGAGAGGATGTTGGTGGTCACGATCCGCGCCGAATCCTGGGCCGCGTCCGCCCGCACCATCGTGGAGACCTGTTCGATGATCTCCTCGCTGACCGTGGTGCCGGAGGCGGCGAGGGTCTTCAGCTGGGTCAGGATCTCCACGATCCCAGTGACCTCGTTGGAGGCTCCTGCCACGGTGACGAGCTGATCGCGCAGCCCGATGGAGGCCGAGGGGTACAGGCCCTGCAGGATGCGCAGCGCGAGGTCTGACGCGCCGAGGCTGCGGAACATCGTCTCGGCGTCGGCAAAGTACACCTGTCGCTCGATGTTGCCGACGGCGGCGGCGGTGGCGCCACGGGCCGCTCCGGACATCGGTGGTCCGGTCAGGTTCTCTCCTGTGGAGGTCGATGAACCTGTCGTGTTCTGCGAAGTCTCAGTCATTGATCCTCAGTCTAGGCGGTGTGCTCAGTGTGACCAGTCCCAGCGGCCCAGCAGCAGCTGGGTGGCCGCGAGTGCGGCCGGCCCTGCAGTGGAGGACCGCAGGACTGTGGGGCCCAGTCGGGCGATCCGGGCACCGGCGGCGGTGAGCAGCTCGATCTCCCGCTCGCTGATCCCGCCCTCCGGCCCGATGACCAGGTGCAGCTCCTCCGGTCCAGGTTCATTCGCGCAGTGCTCCGAGATCGCCTGGGCCAGGGGGGTCTCATCGGTCTCGTGGAGCACGATGGTGGCGATCCGGGGCCCGGTGCTGCTCAGTGTCTCCAGATATTGGGCAGTGGTGTGCAGCGCGCGAACGGTGGGGATGCTGGTGCGGCGGGTCTGCTTCGCCGCGCTGGTGACCGTGGCAACCCATTCGGCGTGCTTCTTGGCTTCCCGGCCGGCCTTCCAGCGGGCCACCGATCGCTCGGCCTGCCACGGGATGATGGCGTCCACACCGAGTTCGGTGGCGGACTCCACACCCTGCAGATCGCGGCGATCCTTGGCCAGCGCCTGGACCAGGACCAGCCGGGGTTCGAGGACCGGCTCCCGGGTCAGCTGCATGATCTCCACGCTCAGCTCCCCGGCACCGGCGGTGCGGACGATCCCCTCGGCGCGGCTGCCCACGGTGTCGGAGAGGATCACCTGCTCTCCCGGCTTGAGCCGCATGACGGTGGCCGCATGGTGCCCCTCAGCCCCGGAGAGCACGATCGAGGCGCCTGGGCCGGCGTCGTCGAGCGCTTCGGGGCTGAGATGGAACAGCGGTGCTGTCATCTCAGAGGGCGTCCCAGCGTTCCCGCAGCTTGGCGAAGACGCCGCGGTGCTCGGTGGTGGACTCTCCGCGCTCTTCTCCGCGCTCGGCGGCGAGCTCCCGCAGCAGCTCGGCCTCACGGTCCGAGACCTTGGTCGGGGTCTCCACCTTCAGGTGCACCTTCAGCGCGCCGCGACCGCCGCCGCGCAGGTGCGTGACGCCGCGCTCCTTGAGCGTGAGGACCTCGCCGGACTGGGTGCCCGGCTTCACGGTGAGCGCCTCGGCGCCGTCGAAGGTGTCCAGCTCCACCGTGGTGCCCAGCGCCGCTGCCGTCATCGGGATCGAGACGGTGGCGTGGAGATCGTTGCCCCGGCGGGTGAAGACCTCGTGCGGCTTGACCTCCACCTCGATGAACAGGTCGCCGGAGGGTCCGCCGGCCAGGCCGGCCTCTCCCTCGCCGGCCAGGTGGATCCGGTTGCCGCGGTCGACGCCGGCGGGAACCTTGACCTTGAGCGACTTGCGCTCACGGACCCGGCCCTGACCATCGCACTCCTGGCAGGGATCTTCGATGATGCTGCCGAACCCGGCGCAGCGCGCGCAGGTCTGGGTCTGGATGACGGTGCCGAGGATCGAGCGCATGGGGCGCTGCACCTGACCCTGGCCATGGCAGTCCGGGCAGGTGGTCGGCGAGCTGCCCGGACGTGAGCAGGAGCCGTCACAGACGGTGCAGGTCACGGCCGTCTCGACTTCGACCTCCTTGGTGGTCCCGAAGACCGCATCGCGCAGGTCGATGCGCACGCGGATCAGCGAGTCCTGGCCGCGGCGGGTGCGGGAGGCGGGGCCTCCGCCTCCCCCGCCGAAGAAGGTCTCGAAGATGTCGCCGAATCCGCCGAACCCTCCGCCGGCGCCGCCGCCGGGGAAGCCGGAGCGGCCGTTCTCGTCACCGGTCGCGTCGTAGTTCTGCCGCTTCTGCGAATCCGAGAGCACCTCGTAGGCGCGGCCGAGCACCTTGAACTGCTCGGCGGCGTCCTCGGAGGGGTTCACGTCAGGGTGGAGCTTGCGGGCCTGTTTGCGGTAGGCCTTCTTGATCTCTTCGGTCGACGCCGAACGGCTGACGCCGAGCGCTTCGTAGTAGTCAGTCGTCATCTTCGTAGACGTTCACCCTTCGGAAAGAATTCGGGACAGGTAGCGCGCCATGGCGCGCACTGCGGACATTGTGGAGCCGTAGTCCATGCGGGTAGGACCGACGACGCCGAGCTTGGCGCCCTCGGCACCTGCATGGGTGCCGTACTCGGCAGCGACGACGGCGGTCTCGACCAGCGAGTCGTGACTCGTCTCGTGACCGATCCGGATCGAGAGGCCTCGCCGGTCCTGCTCCATCTCGGTCAACAACCGAAGCAGCACGACTTGTTCCTCAAGCGCTTCAAGGATGGGACCGATGGAGGGCCCGAGGTCGCGGCCCGACCTGGCGAGGTTAGCAGTCCCGGCCATGATGATGCGATCTACGCGGCCCGACTCCAGGATGGTCTCCACCGCTTGCGCGATCACCGCCATCGAGGGACGCAGCACCGGCTCCACGCGGCTGATCAGGGTATCCACAGGCAGCGGAAGCGTGGAGATCCGGCGGTTGAAGAGTTCGTTCGAGAGCACCTGGCCCAGCCGGTGCAGCGAGTCGTCACCGATCGCATCCGCGAGTGTGACCATGCGCTGCTCCACCTTGCCCGAGGAGAGGATCACGACGGTGAGCGCCTTGTGCGGGGACATGGAGACGACGTCGATGTGCCGGATAGTCGCGGTGGAGCGCTGTGGATGCTGGATCACGGCCACCTGATTGGTGAGCATGGCCAGCAGACGCACGGTCTGTTCCAGCATCGAGTCATGATCGTCGGCGGACTCGACCAGGGTGTCCATCGCCCGGCGCTCTGCCGCCGAGAGGGGTCGCACCTCGGTGATCTTGTCCACGAACCGGCGGTAGCCCAGATCGGTAGGGATCCTCCCGGCCGAGGTGTGCGGGGCCGCGATGAGACCCTCCTCTTCGAGGTGGGCCATGTCGTTGCGGATCGTGGCGGGGGACACCTCCAGGTCATGGCGCTCCACCAGCGCGCGGGAGCCCACCGGCTCCCGGGTCTGGACGTAGTCCTCGACGATGGCACGCAGGACCTGCAGACGGCGGGTGTCTGACATGCTGCTCGGGCCTCCTGAACCTCTGGCACTCGATGAGTACAAGTGCTAATTCTACAATGGGTGACCATGAGCGCATCTCACTTCCCCGGCAGACGTTCCTCCTCCTCACCTGGGTGGGGCGCGCAGGACCTCTCGAGCCTGCGCGCTTCGCAGCAGATCACGGTCCAGCCGCTCCCAGCGGACCCTGGCACGGTGATCGAGGAGGTCGAGTCAGGCTGGGTCGGCGCAGTGGTTTCCGTCGAGGCTTCCGGCGGCGTGCGCGTGGTGAGCCTGGAGGACCGCAGGGGAAAGATCCGCTCCTTCCCCCTGGGGTACGGCTTCCTCTATGAGGGCCAGCCGGTCGAGCTGACTCCCCCGACGCCGCGCGCCGCGGCCCCCGTGCCCACGCGCACCGCGTCAGGCTCCGTGGCGGTGGCAGATGTGCGGGCACGCGTGGCCCGGGCCTCACGCATCTGGGTCGAAGGCACCCACGACGCGGAGCTGGTCGAGAAGGTGTGGGGCGAGGACCTGCGGATCGAGGGTATCGTCGTGGAGCCGCTGCACGGCGCCGATGACCTGCTCGCGGCGGTCCGTGAGTTTCAGCCCGGCCCGCGACGCCGGGTGGGCGTGCTGCTGGACCATCTCGTTCCGGGGTCAAAAGAGACACGGATCGCCCGGGAGGCGATGCAGGCCTCGGGGGCCAGAGGAAACCTGCTGGTGCTCGGACACCCCTATGTGGATGTCTGGCAGGCGGTGAAGCCGCACCTGCTCGGTCTGCAGCGCTGGCCCGACATCCCGCGCAGCGAGGACATCAAGGTCGGCACGCTCAAGGCGCTGGGCTGGCCACATGCCCAGCAGCGTGACATCGCCCAGGGATGGAAACGGATTCTCGGTCAGGTCACCAGCTACGCCGATCTGGAACCTTCGCTGCTGGGGCGGGTCGAGGAGCTCATCGACTTCGTCACAGTGGAGGACTGAGCACGAGCCGTTGTGTCCAATGAGACTCCGACACGCAGCCCGAGGCCAGTGTCCATCCAGGGAGATTCGCTAGAATTCACACCTGAAGCATGTAGGTGTACGAGAGTCTGACACCTGAATCACGGAGGTGAAGTGGCGCATAACCAGGAACCCCAGGGCGACCGATCGAGGCAGTACGCCAGATCGGATTCCTCCGAGCGCCTGAAGGGCTCTGCTGCCGCAGCACCTCCCCTGACCCCTGCCGAGGACCGCCGCTGGGCCACACTGGCCCACTTCGGCGCGCTCATCGGCTGCTTCCCGGCCCTGGCGATCTACCTGGTCTACCGCGACCGGGGTCCGTTCACCGCCCAGGAGTCCAAGGAGGCGCTGAACTTCACCCTCCCGGTGACCGCAGTGATGCTCGCCTGCTACATCCTGGCGCTGATCCCCGCCATCGGCTGGGTCTTCGGCATCATCGCCGTGCTGCTGTGGGTCTACATGACGCTCTCCGGCCTGGTGGCCGGGATCCAGTGCAACAAGGGACGGCCGTACCGCTACCCGATGAACCTGCGCCTCATCCACTGAGGCGCTCACTCACCGAGCCGCTCGGTGGCTCTCACTCAGGGGCGAGGCGTCGCGTCACCGCGTCCGCCAGCAGCCTCCCGCGCAGGGTCAGCACTGCCCGGCCCTCACGGTGATCGGCCGTCGGCGCAGCCGCCTGAGCGCTGATCAGTCCGTCCTGGACCAGGGAGTCCATGGTGGCGGGGGTAATCTGCTCGCCCTGGGTGCGCGCCAGCTCTGGCAGCTCGTTGTACTCCGCGATGTCCAGTCCGTCGGCCAGCCTCAGCCGCAGCATCAGGTGTTCGAGGACCTTGTCCTCGTCCTGGAGCTCTTCACGTCCGTGGCCCGGAGTCGTCCCGCTGCTCAGGCGCTGCGCGTAGGCCGCGGGGTGCTTGACGTTCCACCAGCGGAGCCCCGCCATGTGTGAATGCGACCCTGGGCCGGCGCCCCACCAGTCGGAGTCCACCCAGTAGTTCAGGTTGTGCGCTGACCGGGTCGCCCTGCTCGTGGAGAAGTTGGAGACCTCGTACCAGTCGAAGCCGGCTGCACCGAGGACCTCCTCGGTGAGCAGGTACTTGTCGGCCTGGTCATCAGAGTCGATGTCCGCCAGCACGCCCCGACGGATCTTCGCCGCCATGGCCGTGCCCTCTTCGATGATCAGCGAATAGGCGGAGATGTGATCCGGCCGCAGCGCGACCGCGTGTTCGAGGCTGCTGCGCCAGTCCTCGAGGCTCTCCCCGGGTGTCCCGGAGATGAGGTCGAGGCTGACCTGCAGACCTGCGGCTCGCGCAGCCTTGACCGCGCGCTCGACGTTGGCCGGGTCGTGTGTCCGGTCCAGCGTCTTGAGCACCTCGGGCACCGCCGACTGCATGCCGAGGCTCAGCCGGGTGAACCCTGCCTGGGCCAGGATGTGGGCGGTCTCTTCGGTGATCGTGTCGGGATTCGCCTCGGTGGTGATTTCAGCCTCGGGCATGAAGCCGAAGAGTTCGCGTGCCCGGGTCAGGATGCGGGCAAGCTCCTCGGGAGGCAGCAGAGTCGGTGTGCCGCCGCCGAAGAACACCGTGGACAGCGCCCGCTCGGGCGCCTCCATGGAGTCCAGCACGCCGCGGGCGAAGACCAGCTCGGAGATCAGCGTGTCCGGATAGGACAGCTGTGAGGCGCCGGGGCCGAGGTCTTCGGCGGTGTAGGTGTTGAAGTCGCAATAGCCGCAGCGCACGCTGCAGAAGGGGATGTGGACGTAGAGGCCGAAGGGCACCTCAGCCCGGGACGGGAGCGCCTGCTGCACCGCCGTCGGGAAGCTGCCATCAGCAGGGACCGGGTCGCCGAGAGGAAGGGTGGAGGGCAAGCCTACTTCTTCCCAGCCTTCTCCTTGCCGGCCTCCTCGTCGGAGGAGAGTGCGGCGATGAACGCCTCCTGCGGGACCTCCACGGTGCCGACCATCTTCATGCGCTTCTTGCCCTCCTTCTGCTTCTCCAGCAGCTTGCGCTTGCGGCTGATGTCGCCGCCGTAGCACTTGGAGAGCACATCCTTGCGGATCGCGCGAATGTTCTCACGGGCGATGATGCGGGATCCGATCGCGGCCTGGATCGGCACCTCAAACTGCTGCCGCGGGATCAGGTCCTTCAGTCGCGACGCCATCTTCACCCCATAGGCGTAGGCGGAATCGCGGTGGGTGATCGCGGAGAACGCGTCGACCTGGTCGCCCTGCAGCAGGATGTCGACCTTCACCAGATCGGCCGGCTGCTGCCCGGTGCCCTGCCAGTTCAGCGAGGCATAGCCCTTGGTGCGTGACTTGAGCTGGTCGAAGAAGTCGAACACGATCTCTGCCAGGGGCATCCGGTAGCGGATCTCCACGCGTTCCTCGGAGAGGTAGTCCATGCCTTCCATCGAGCCGCGCCGGGACTGGCAGAGCTCCATGACGGGTCCGATGAACTCGGCCGGGACGATCACGGTCGCATCCACGATGGGTTCGCGGATCTCGAGGACCTTGCCCTCGGGGAACTCGGAGGGATTCGTGACCCGGTGGACTTCTCCGTCTTCGGCGGTGACCTCGTAGATCACGTTGGGTGCGGTGGAGATCAGATCGAGGTTGTACTCGCTCTCCAGCCGCTCTCGGGTGATCTCCAGGTGCAGCAGCCCGAGGAAGCCCACACGGAAGCCGAAGCCCAGCGCGGTGGAGGTCTCGGGCTCGAAGTTCAGGGCGGCGTCGTTGAGCTGCAGCTTCTCCAGCGCCTCGCGCAGCACCGGGAAGTCTGATCCGTCGAGCGGGAAGAGCCCGGAGAAGACCATCGGGGACGGATCGTCATAGCCGCCGATGATCTCGTCAGCGGGGCGGTTCTGCGAGGTGACGGTGTCCCCGACCTTGGAGAGCCGGACGTCCTTGACACCGGTGATCAGGTAGCCGACCTCGCCGACGCCGAGCCCCTTGGTGGCCTCGGGCTCCGGGGAGGACACTCCGATCTCGAGCAGCTCATGGGTGGCGCCGGTGGACATCATCTTGATCTTCTCTCGGTGCGAGAGCCTGCCGTCCACCACGCGCACGAAGGTGACCACGCCGCGGTAGGTGTCATAGACGGAGTCGAAGATCATGGCGCGGGCGGGAGCGTCGGCGTCGCCCTCGGGGGCGGGGACCTGCGCGACGATGCGGTCCAGCAGCTCCTCCACGCCGTCGCCGGTCTTGCCGGAGACACGCAGCACGTCCTCGGGCTCGCAGCCGATCAGGTACGCGAGCTCCTCTGCGTATTTGTCCGGCTGGGCGGAGGGCAGGTCGATCTTGTTGAGCACCGGAATGATCGTCAGGTCGTGCTCCATGGCGAGGTAGAGGTTGGCCAGCGTCTGCGCCTCGATGCCCTGAGCGGCGTCGACCAGCAGCAGAGCGCCCTCGCAGGCTGCCAGCGAGCGGGAGACCTCATAGGCGAAGTCCACGTGCCCGGGGGTGTCGATCATGTGGAAGGCGTAGCTCTTCCCGTCGAAGTCCCACGGCATCCGGACCGCCTGCGACTTGATCGTGATGCCGCGGTCGCGTTCGATGTCCATCCGGTCGAGGTACTGGGCCTTCATGTCCCGGGACTGCACGACGCCGGTCAGCTGCAGCATGCGATCCGCGAGCGTGGACTTGCCGTGGTCGATATGCGCGATGATGCAGAAATTCCGGATCGCACTGGGATCAGTTGCGGCGGGCACCTGCGTGCTGGCGGCCTTCGGAGACACGGTGGTGGGAGTCCTTTGCTGGTCGAGACGCCGGGCATTGTGCTGCACCTGGCAGTTCATTGTTCCATGATTATCGTCGATCATGACCTGCGCGTGGCGGAAGGTCGTACAAGAACGGGGGCCCCGCGCAGCGCGCAGGGCCCCCGTGTGCTCGCTCGAGAGAGCGGGCGAACTAGTGCGTCAGCTTCTACAGAGCGTTGACCTTGGCGGCCAGACCGGACTTGCGGTTGGCGGCGTTGTTCTTGTGCAGCACACCCTTGGAGACGGCCTTGTCGAGCTTGCGGGCGGCCTCGCGGTTGGCGACGATCGCTGCGTCCTTGTCACCGGCGGCGACAGCGTTGCGCACCTTCTTGATGGCAGTCCGCAGCTGGGACTTGACGCCCTGGTTGCGCTGGCGCGCCTTCTCGTTCGTGAGAATGCGCTTCTTCTGAGATTTGATGTTGGCCACGAGTAGTCTTTCTGTCTGAGTTCACTGGTCGTGAGGGCTATCCCTGTTGTCCGGCAGCAGACAGACTCTGGTGGCGTGGGGTTGCCATGGCGATTGCACAGTCCATTGAGGTAGAGGGCTCAGGACTGCGCGGGACTTACTGCCGCAGGGCTTTGGGGCTCTTTCGAACCCCAGACACTGCCTATAGATGCTAGCAGAGAAGCAGGAGTCGGGCCACCGAGCAGGCGCAGCGTCGGTTCAGCGTCCGACCGCCGAGGCGATGGCCGTGATGGCCCGTTCCACGGCGTATTCGGGTGTGCGGGAGGCACCCTTGGCCTCGGCGTCGGCACGGGCCACCGCCTCGATGGCCTCGGCTGCGCGCTGCGGATGCCACCGGCGAGCCGTCTCTGCCACCTGGGCGAGCTGCCAGGGCGCGGCGCCCAGGGAGGAGGCCAGAGAGGCGGGGCTCCCCCGATGGTCCACGAGGGCAGCGATATGCCGCCCTTTGCGCGCCAGTGCGGCGGTGACCGCGATGGGCGAGACACCGGTGGCGATCGCGTGCCGGTAGAGCCGCGTCGCGGCCTCCTGCCGACCCTCGAAGGCTGCGTCGGCGACCTTGAAGGCGGTAGCCTCCACCCGGCCCCCGTGGTACCGGTCCACATGGTCCTCGGTGATGTCCCCGGAGACATCAGCCATGAGCTGCTTGCAGGCGCCGCCGAGGTCCGAGAGCGTGGACCCGGCCGCGGCGACCAGCGCCCGGGCGGCGTCGGCGTGGATCTCGCGGCCCGCGGAACGGAATTCCCGGCGCACGAAGTCGAGCTTCTCGTGATCGTTCTTCGCCCCGGCACAGTCGACGACGACGGCCCGTCGACTCAGCGCGTCGAGCAGCTTCTTGCCCCGGTTGCCCCCGCTGTGACGCATCATGAGTGTGACATCGGCGGTGTCCTCCTCGAGGTAGGCGAGCGCGTCGGCCAGGAAGGTGTCATTCATGGCGGAGAGGTCCTCGGCCAGGATGAGTCGGGGTTCTCCGAAGAGCGAGGGAGAGGCGATCGTGGCCAGCTCTCCCGGTGACGCGGCGGAGACGTCCATGCGGGTGAATTCGAGGTCGGGATGCTCCTGGCGGAGCGCACGCTTGACCCGGTCCACGGCACGGCTGGCGAGGTAGTCCTCGCCGCCCTTGAGCAGGATCAGCGGCGCGGGCTCGAGGGTGCGGAAGTCCGACCCTTCGGCCGTCTTCGCACCCCGGCCCGAGCCGCTGCGTGATGTTCCTGCCCGTTGCGTCGCCATAGCCCCATCGTATCCGCCGGGCGGGACACGTCCCGGCCCGGGACAGCCCCCACGGGGTCAGCCCCACCGGATCGGCTCCAGCCAGGGCAGCTCGGCCCGTCCTGCTCAGCCCAGCTGAAGCTCGGCGCTGAAGTGCAGGCGCGACTTCCGCGGATTCCACCCCGTGAATCTCAGCTGCGAGGCGTCGACATGCTCCACGGCGAACGCGACCGTGGCGGGCAGTGCGACGGGCGCGGCGAAGTCGATGGACCAGCTGTGACCGGCACCCTCAGGCTCGCGTCCTTCGAGCATCCGTCCTGCCGAGTACATGCCATGGAGAATCGCCGAGGGCATGCCCAGCGCCTTCGCCGCGAGGTTCGAGACGTGGATCGGGTTGTAGTCCCCCGAGACGGCGGCGTAGGACCTGCCGGCCCCCGCACCCAGGCGCCATGAGGCCGTCTTCACCGGAGGGATGAACTCTTTCCGCACGGTCTCCGCGGCGTCCGGCGGCGTCTGTTCGCCGAGTTCGATGCCCCGGCTCAGGTAGGTGGAGACTCCGCGCCACAGCACGGCGCTCTCGTCGAGATTCTCCGGGTCTGCGGAGTCCTCCAGGACCAGGACCCGGATGTCGACCTGGGTGCCCCGGCGATGCGCACGCAGGTTCTCGGCACTGACCAGCACCTGCACCGGCTGGGCGAGCCTGATCGGCCGAAGATGCTCGACCCGGTTGGCCAGGTGCACCAGTCCCATCAGCGGCAGCGGAAAGTCCTCACGGCTCATCAGCGCCATCTGGACCGGGAAGCCGATGATGTGCACCAGCACCGAGGGCAGCGCGGTGCGATGTGCGCCGTCGAAGGGTTCTCCTGAGAAGAGCCTGCGGTAGCGTTCCGCCTGCTCCAGACTGACTCCAGGGTGGCGGGCCAAAAGCGACGCCTGCGGCAGCTGGCTCGTGGGCGGCGTGGAGCGCAGCCCGGGAAGCTTGGCGCGCGCTGCCCCCAGCACCGCCTGGCCGTAGAGCGTGCGCAGCTGGGGCATCTCGATGCGGACGGCCATGGCTCAGGCCCCCACGAGGTTCTGGCCACAGACCCGCAGGGTCAGCCCGGAGGTGCCGCCGGCCTGGGGCGAGGCGAGGAACGAGATGGTCTCCGCCACGTCCACCGGCAGGCCGCCCTGGTTGAGTGAATTCAGCCGCCGCGCGACCTCGCGGGTCGCGAAGGGGATCTTCGCCGTCATCTCGGTCTCGATGAAGCCGGGAGCCACCGCATTGATCGTGCCGTGCCGAGAGGCCATCTGCGCGGAGGTGGCCGCGACCATTCCCATGACACCGGCCTTGGAGGCCGCGTAGTTGGTCTGCCCGCGATTGCCGGCGATCCCGGAGGTCGAGGCCAGCGAGACGATGCGCGGACCCATCCCGGAGCCTCCGTGGGCATCGGAGTTGAACAGCTCCGAAGCCAGGAAGGCGCGGTTCATGCGCAGCTGCGACTCGATGTTGACGGCGATGACCGAGTTCCAGCGCGCATCATCCATGTTGGCGAGCAGCTTGTCGCGCGTGATGCCTGCGTTGTGCACCACGATGTCGAGCCGACCATAGTGCTGGGTGGCATGGGCGAGGATCCGCTCCCCCGCGTCCTGTGTCGTGATGTCCAGCTGCAGGGCCGTGCCGGAGACCTCATTGGCCACCGCCGCCAGCTGCTCACCTGCGGCGGGGATGTCCACCAGGATCACGGAAGCGCCGTCGCGGCGCAGCACGCGAGCGATGGAGGCGCCGATGCCACGGGCCGCCCCGGTCACCACGGCAACCTGGTCGCGCAGCGGGCGGTCCCAGTCCTGGGGCAGCGCACCGTTGACGGTGTCCACCGAGATGAACTGCCCGGAGACGAAGGCCGAGCGTCCGGAGAGCAGGAAGCGCAGGGCTCCCGCAGCACCGGGAGCCGAGGCGTCCAGCGAATCCGCCAGCACGATCCCGTTGGCGGTGCCGCCGGCGCGCATCTCATGGGCGGTGGAGCGGGTGAGGCCCTGCACCGCTGACCGCGCAGCGCGCACGGCAGGATCGTGAGTGCCCGTCGGGTCGCGGAAGACGGTGATGACGCGACCGGAGGGCATCAGCTGCTTGAGCAGCGACCCCAGTTCCAGGACCACCTCGCTGAGCTGGGCAGGAGTCGAGACAGAGTCGAAGCAGGCGACGACGGCGGCCACCTTCTCCTTGGGTCCGATATGGCGCCGCACATCAAGACCCCAGCCCAGCATGCGTTCCGCGAGCGCCGCGGAGGCCTCTGTGGTGCCGAGCACGACCACCGGTCCCCGGGCCAGAGGCTGGCCGGGGCGATGGCGCCGGAGCCGGGCGGGCTGGGGAAGACCGAGATTCTTGGTCAGCGTCCGGCCGAAGCCGGTGTTGGCGAAGTCGGTGTAGAGGTCTTTGGGCATGGGTGGGTTCACCGTCCTTCGATGATCGCGGTGATGCCCTGGCCGCCGGCGGCGCACACCGAGATGAATCCGAGCTTGCCCGGCTTGCCGTGGAGCTCCTTGGCGAGTGAGGCGACGATCCGTCCACCGGTGGCAGCGAAGGGGTGCCCTGCCGCCAGCGAGGAGCCGTTGACGTTGAGCCGGCTCCGGTCGATCGTGCCCAGTGCGGAGTCCAGCCCGAGCTTGTTCTTGCAGAACTCCTCGGACTCCCAGGCCTTGATCTGGGCCAGCACGGTGGAGGCGAAGGCCTCGTGGATCTCGAGATATTCGAAGTCCTCGAAGCGGAGGTTGTTGCGCTTGAGCATGCGGGCTGCGGCGTAGGCGGGCGCCATCAGCAGGCCCTCGGCGCCGTCCACGAAGTCCACGGCACCCTCTTCGTAGTCGATGAAGTTCGCCAGCTTCGGCAGGTCGTGCGCGTCGGCCCACTCCTCGGAGCCGAGCAGGACTGCGGAGGCGCCGTCGGTCAGTGCGGTGGAGTTGGCCGCCGTCATGGTGGCCTCCTCCCCCAGGTCACGGCCGAAGGCCGGGGAGAGCTTGCCCAGCCTCTCCAGCGTGGAGTCGGCGCGCATGTTGTTGTCCCGGTTCAGTCCCTTGAAGGGGGTGACCAGGTCGTCGAAGAATCCTCGGTCGTAGGCGGCGGCCAGGTTCTTGTGGCTGGCCAGCGCGAGCTCGTCCTGCTCCGCTCGGGTGATGCCCCAGGCGTGGGCGGTGATCGCCATATGCTCGCCCATGGAGAGTCCGGTGCGGGGCTCGTTGACGCCGGGGGCCTGCGGAGCAAGGTGGGCTGGACGGATCTTGGACAGCGCCTTGAGCCGCTGGCTCAGGGTCTTGGCACGATTGGCCTCCATCAGGATGCCGCGCAGCTCATCGGTCACCACGATCGGGGCGTCCGAGATCGAGTCCACGCCACCTCCGATTGCGGAATCGATCTGCCCGAGCTTGATCTTGTTCGCCAGCGAGCCGATGGCCTCCATGCCGGTGGCACAGGCCATCTGCACGTCGAAGGCCGGAGTCTTCGGGTCCAGCGGGGTGCCCAGCACCGATTCGCGGGTCAGGTTGAAGTTCTTGGAGTGCTTCATCACCGCACCTGCTGCAACGGTGCCCAGCTGCTGGCCCTGGAGGCCGAACCGCGCCACCAGCCCGTTCAGCGTCGAGGTCAGCATGTCTTGGTTTCCGGCGGTGGCGTAGGCGCTGTGGGCCCGGGCGAAGGGGATGCGGTTTCCGCCGATGATGACGGCGTCGCGGACGTTCTGTGCACTCATGGAACTCACTCCTGGTCTGGGGGTTGCAGGTCCCGACGGGTCGCGGCCTGGTGGGGCCGGATCGGCAGGTCTTGCATTTGTTACTGGTCAGTATCATAGACTATTTTGTGTGCAGGATCACTGATCATTCGAGTGGCCCGCCCGCTCATCCCAGCTCTGAGGAGACTCCATGTCCCACCCCACGGTCACCGACCCCATCGACGCCGCCGACACCGAAGTCCGCGTGGACAAGAAGGTGATGGAGGACGTGCTGCTCGGGCATTGGGCCGACACTCGTCGCCACGCCCGGGAGCTGCTCAAGAACGAGGCCTTCCACAAGGTCGAGGGAATGTCCAAGGAGGATCACCGCGAGCGCGTCTTCAAGCAGATGCACCTGCTTGCCGAGGACGGCGCGGTGCACCGGGCGTTCCCGAAGGAGTTCGGCGGCTCCGACGCCCACGGGGCGAACATCGCCGCCTTCGAGGAGCTCGTCACCGCGGATCCCTCGCTGCAGATCAAGGCCGGCGTGCAGTGGGGCCTCTTCGCCGCCGCCGTGATGCACCTGGGATCCGAGGACCATCACCGCCGGTTCCTTCCCGCCACCATGGACCTCCGGGCTCCGGGCGCCTTCGCGATGACCGAGTTCGGCCACGGCTCCGACGTCGCCTCCATCGGCACCACCGCGACCTATGACCCGTCCACCGAGGAGTTCATCCTCAACACTCCCTTCCCCGCCGCCACCAAGCGTTACCTCGGCAATGCCGCGAATGACGCCAAGGACGCCGTCGTCTTCGCCCAGCTGATCACCAATGGGGTCAACCACGGCGTGCACTGCCTCTACACCAACATCCGGGGCGAGGACGGCAAGCCGCTGGCAGGCATCACCATCACCGATGAGGGCCAGAAGGGCGGCCTCAACGGGGTGGATAACGGCTGCTTCAGCTTTGACAACATCCGAGTGCCACGGACCAACCTGCTCAACCGCTATGGCGACGTCGCCGCTGACGGCACCTACAGCTCGCCGATCGACTCCCCCGGTCGTCGCTTCTTCACGATGCTCGGCACCCTGGTGCAGGGGCGCGTCTCACTCACCGGCGCCTCGGTGGCGGCTTCGAAGCTGGCTCTCATCGGTGCGATCACCTACGGCAACCAGCGCCGCCAGTTCAACGCCTCCTCCACGATCGAGGAAGAGGTGCTGCTGGACTATCAGCTCCATCAGCGTCGCCTGCTGCCGCGCCTGGCCACCACCTTCGCGGCGAACTTCGCCCACGAGAACCTGCTGACCAAGCTCGATGACGTCTTCTCCGGCAAGGATGCTTCTGACGAGAACCGCCAGGAGCTGGAGACCCTCGCCGCCGCGATCAAGTCCGTGACCACCTGGCACGCGCTGGACACGCTGCAGGAGGCCCGCGAGGCCTGTGGCGGGGCGGGCTTCATCTCCGAGAACCGGCTGGTCTCGCTGCGCGCCGACCTCGACGTCTACGTCACCTTCGAAGGCGACAACAACGTGCTGCTCCAGCTGGTCGCCAAGCGGCTGCTCAGCGACTATGCCGCAGAGTTCAAGGACGCCGACTTCGGTGTGCTCTCCCGCTACGTGGCCAATCAGGCACAGTCCACGGTGATGAACCGCTTCGGTCTGCGCCGCGCCGTGCAGTCAGTCCAGGACACCGGCGATGAACGGCGCAGCGCCAACTGGTTCAAGCAGCCCGAGGTGCAGCGTGAGCTGCTCACCGAACGCTCCCGGCAGATGGTCATCGATGTGGCCGGCGAGCTGCGGTCGGCCTCGAAGCTGCCCGCCGCCAAGCAGGCGGCGATCTTCAACGAGCACCAGTTCGAGATCATCAACGCCGCGAAGGCCCATGCGGACCTGTTGCTCTGGGAATCCTTCACCGAGGCCCTGGAGCGGGTGAGCGATCCGGGCACCAAGCAGATCATGACCTGGCTGCGCGACCTGTACGCGCTGACCCGCATCGAGGACACCCTGGACTGGTATCTGCTCAACGGACGGATCTCCTCCCAGCGGGCGCGCACGCTGACCCCCTACGTGAACCGGCTGCTCGAGCGCCTGCGCCCACACGCCCAGGACATCGTGGACTCCTTCGGCTACTCCCCCGAACATGTCCGCATGGAGATCACCTCGGGCGCCGAGCAGCGGCGCCAGGACGAGTCCATGGAGTACTACCGGGCACTGCGGGCCTCCCCTGACGGCCCGGTGGACGAGAAGCTGATGCAGTCGCGGAAGAGGTGAATCGGAAGCCCGCGCGGGCTTCTGCTTGAATAGCAGGATGGATTCCGAGCTTGCGTTCCCCCGTGCCGATGAAGAGAACCTGACCCGCGAGGAGGCTGCCCGGCGCAGTGCCCTCCTCACGGTCCAGGACTATGAGGTCGAGGTGGATCTGCGTGCTGCCGGGGCCGCCGATGCGGTGACTTACCCCGTGCACACCAGGATCCACTTCGAGGCCTCCGAGCCGGGTGCCTCGACCTTCCTGGATCACCTCGGGGACTCGGTCGAGTCAGTGGTGCTCAACGGGGTGGCGCTGGAGACCCCGACCCATGTGGGTCCGGCCCGGATCCTGCTGCCGGAGCTCCGTGCGGGCAACGTGGTGGAGATCTTCTCCACCGCGCGGTATTCGCGCTCGGGTGAAGGTCTGCACCGGTTCGTGGATCCGGCCGACGACCAGGTGTACCTGTACACCCAGTACGAACCTGCCGATTCCCGGCGGGTCTTCCCGGTCTTCGAGCAGCCCGACCTCAAGGCGCAGTTCAGCTTCTCGATCATCGGCCCGCACGTCTGGCAGCTGCGGTCCAACGGAGCGGAGATCGCCCGCGAGGTGCTCGACGCTGGCACGCCGGACCCCCAGGGTGGCGTCCTGGCTGAGCCGCCGGTCTGCGTGACCTTCGAGAAGACTCCTCGGATGTCGTCCTACATCACGGCCCTGTTGGCGGGTCCGTACCACCGCGTCGCGGGGCACTACAGTCGCCACGGTGGGTCTGGCGACGTCGCCGGGCTCCCCGGCGGTGAGTCGCTGGAGGTCGAGCTCGGGGTGCTCTGCCGCGCCTCGCTCGCGGAGCACTTCGACGCCGAGGAGCTGCTGGAGCTGACCCGGCGCGGGTTGGACTTCTTCCACCAGGAGTTCGGCTACGCCTACCCGTGGGGGAAGTACGACCAGGTCTTCGTGCCGGAGTACAACCTCGGTGCGATGGAGAACCCCGGTCTCGTCACCTTCACCGAGAAGTATGTCTTCGACACTGCAGCCACCGACGCACAGTACGAGACCCGCGCGAACACCCTGATGCATGAGATGGCGCATATGTGGTTCGGCGACCTGGTGACCATGCACTGGTGGGACGACCTGTGGCTCAAGGAGTCCTTCGCGGACTACATGGGATCCCTCGCGGTCGACGAGGCCACGGACTGGACGACCTCCTGGATCTCCTTCGCCAACGGGCGCAAGGCCTGGGCCTATGTGCAGGATCAGCTGCCGACCACGCATCCGATCGTGGCGGACATTCCCGACCTCGAAGCGGCCGATCAGAACTTCGACGGGATCACCTACGCCAAGGGCGCCTCGGTGCTCAAGCAGCTGGCTGCCTACGCCGGTCGCGAGTCCTTCCGTGAGGCAGCCCAGCGTTACTTCGCCCGGCATGCCTTCGGCAATGCCACCCTGGCGGACTTCCTCGCAGTCCTGGAGGAGGTCACCGGAGCCAATATGGACAGCTGGGCGCAGGCCTGGCTGCAGACCGCCGGCGTGCCGGTGCTCTCCGCGGAGCTCGGCGACTCGGCTGAAGACCCCTCCGGCGGCACCGTCGTGGTCCGTCAGCAGGGCACGGACCCGGCCACCGGGGAGCCTGTGGCGCGCCCGCACCGCATCCGGGTGGGTGTCCACGTCCTGGACACCGCCACAGGCACGCTGAGACTGCACGCCGCCGAGGAGGTCTTCCTGGACCCTGCCGCCGCAGGCGGACTGACCCCGGTTCCCGCGCTGAGCGTGCCCCGAGATCAGCCCCGGCTGCTGCTGCCCAACGAGGGTGACCTGACCTACGCCAAGATCAGCCTCGACGCTGAATCACTGGCTGCGGTGCTGAGCTACCCGGTGGCGGACCCGTTGGCCCGGGCCACCGTCTGGGCGGCCCTGTGGTCCATGGTGCGCGACGGCGAGCTCAGCTCCCGCCGCTTCCTGCAGGCCGTGCAGACCATGGGTCTGGGCATCGAGGAGATCGTCGTCGTCCAGGGGCTGCTGCGGCAGTCGCTCACGGCGCTGGAGCGCTTCACGCCACCGGCCCAGCGCGGTGCGCTGCAACAGGACCTCGCTGGCAGGCTGGCCGGGGAGCTGACTCGCACCGACGGAGACCATCAGCGCGCCATCGCACGAACCCTGGCGGTCCTCTCGCGTCGGGAGGGCTCGCAGCTGGACCTGCTCGAGGCGCTGCTCGACGGTTCGGGCGAAGACTTCGGCATCTCCGGCCTGCGCATCGACGAGGAGCTGCGCTGGGCGTTCCTGCAGGCGCTGGCCGCGCATGGCCGCGTCGACATGGGGCAGCTGGACGCGGAGCTCACCGCGAAGACCACCGCCCGGGCGCGCATCGCGCACCGGCTGGCCGCGGCCGCACGACCCGACCGCCGAGTGAAGGCCGACGCATTCGAACAGGCCCTTGGCGGGACCGATGAGGACGGGCGCGAGCTCTCCAACGATCACCTCACCGCCACCGTGGAGGGCTTCGGCATCGCCGCAGATCCCGCCACGGCCTCACTCATCGCCGCGCAGACAGAGGCCTATTTCGAGTCTCTGCTGCGGGTCTGGAACCAGATGAGTCAGGGACAGGCCACCCGCGTGATCTCTGGCCTCTACCCCGGAGCTCAGGATCTCGAGGAGGGCCAGGTCCCGGAGGAGCACCCGCTGGTGCTGCGCACCGCTGCCTGGCTGCAGGAGAACGCCGAGGCCCCGGGGGCCCTGCGTCGGCTGCTGATCGAGGAGCAGGACCACCTGCTCCGCGGACTCCGCGCCCAGGCCGCTGCCCAGGTCTGAGCCGGACCGGGGACTGAGCCCTCGGGTTCGCGCGCTCCTCATCGCTGTTGTCGCATCCCTATGCCATGTCCCCTCGTTATTTCCGTCCAAAGCAGTGGGACATGGCATAGGGATGCGACGGAAAGTGATCGGCGGGGTGGGATCGGTTCCCGGTCAGTCCCGGATGAGTTCTTCCATCTCGGCGTCGGTCTGCGCTTCGCGCTTGGCCCGGCGCTTGTCATTGAGCAGGCACAGCAGGATGGCGATGCCGAAGAGCACGGCGAGCGGGATCGCGAGGAAGAACATGGTGACCGCGTCGCCGCCGGGGGCCGCCAGTGCGGAGACGACGGCGATCAGCATGACCACGCCGCGCCAGGCCTTGAGCACCTGCTTGCCGCTGACCAGCCCCATCATGTTCACCCCGACGAGCACGACGGGGATGATCATGGCGAGGCCGAAGGCCAGGAACAGGTGCAGCACGAAGGTGAAGTAGACGTCCGGGTCGATGATGTTGGACGTGCCTTCGGGGTTCAGCGCGAGGAAGAAGTCGATGGCCTGCGGGAGCACGCTGTAGGCGGCTGCGATGCCGGCGAGGAACAGCGGGACGGAGGCGCCGATGAATCCGATGGCGTAGCGCTTCTCCGTCTTGCGCAGCCCGGGCATGATGAAGGCCCAGATCTGGTAGAGCCAGATGGGCGAGGAGACCACGAAGCCCACGAAGAGCGAGAGCCGGATCATGAGGTCCAGCGGACCACCCACGGTGCTGAACGCGATGTCCGCCAGGCGGCCGTCCTCTTCATAGCCGAGGATGGGCTCGGCGAGCACCTGCACCAGCCAGTCGTAGAGGAAGAAGCCCGCGACGGCGCCGGCCAGGATCCCGAGTGCGGCCTTGATGAGGCGATTGCGCAGTTCGCGGAGATGATCCTTCAGCGCCATGGTCCGCTCGGGGTCGCGCCGCCTCTTCTGCGTGGTGGCCATGCGAGTTAGCGGTGGTCTCCCCGTGGCTCCCGCTCTCCGGAACGGTTCTGCTGCTCGGCGGTCGGGTCATTCGGGTTGAGCACACGGCCCTCGACGGGGGCGCGATCCTGGGTGGAGTCCTCCGCGCCCGAGGCGGTGGAGTCGTCGGAGTTCTTCCGGGATTCCTCGCTCATGGTGCGCACCTCAGACCGGAAGATGCGCATGGACTGACCCAATGACTTGGCCAGTTTAGGCAGCTTCGGGGCTCCGAAGAGCAGGATGATGAGCAGAGCAATGATTGCGATCTGCCAGCCGGTGATGTTCATAGCGCAGGTCCTTTCCTCGAGGCCAATGGTACGCCACTCATCCCTCGTGCTCAGACAGCTGTGTCCGGGCGCGGTCATGGACTTCGCGGCGCAGTTCGGCGGGGGCGAGCACTGCCATATCGCCGCCCGCCTGCAGGCACAGCCTGATCAGCGCCTCCCGGCTCTGGAACCAGGTGCTGATGCTGCGGGCACCGTCGGTGTGGGTGCGCTGGCGCTGCGGCGCGTACCGGTCGGCGAGGCCGGCGGCCGCCGGGGAGAAGCGAAGGACGACGTCGAGGCCACCAGCACCGCGTGGCGGCCGCGGAGGTTCCATCGGAGTCTGCGCGAGCGCTCGGGCCTGTTCGCCGATCGGCTCCTCGGGCAGGGCGGTGTGCTCAAGGATGCGGGAGCTGAGGAAGTTGCGCGGCGCCTGGGCCAGTCGGCACCAGGCCTGCAGGTAGACGCGGGGCCCGTCGATGTAGACCTGCGCGGGCTCCACGATCCGGCGGGTGCGCGTGCCTTCGGCGTCCTCGTAGACGAGCTCCAGACAGGTGCCGCTCCGGGCCGCCTCGCGCAGCGCTGAGACCTCCTGGGTCTGCGCCTGCGCTCCAGCGGCCACCTGGGTGGCGGCGCGCTGCAGGCCGTCCGGAAGCACCGTGGTGATCTTCTCCCGCAGCGAGACCGCCGCAGGCAGCCAGAGGTCGAGTGCCGCCTCGGCCTCCCCGATCATCGTGTTCAGCGCGATCAGGAGTGAGAGCGCTCCCGGTTTGGTCAGCGTCAGCGGCCGGGCCAGCACATCCCCGGTGCGCGCCGAGGGCATCGCGAGGGTGATCGGCTCATCAGCAGGCAGGTACTCCTCGGTGAACTGCGCGAGGTTCAGCGGCGGAGCCGGGTCGACGTCGATGAACTCGCCATACTGTTCTGGACCGAAGCTGCCTGACTGCTGGATGGAGAGCAGGTCTTTGAGCAGCTGCTTGGGCGTGATCTGGTGTCGGCGCAGCAGCTCCGAGGGACGCGCGCCCGGAGAGCTGAGCAGATACGCGGCGATGGAGAGCACCCGCTCCACCTTGCGGTGTGCGGGGTCCGCCTGACGCGCAGGAGCCGCCGGTGCGAGCCGCGGAAGCGGAGGGGCCGGAGAGCCGTGCGCGTCCAGCACCCCGCGGAGAAGCTCTGCGGGATCCTCGGCACCGGTGAACGCCTCGAGCGCGGCACGGGCGTCCGCCCCGGCGACGGCGCTGCGCTGCTCCTCGGTGAGTCGGGGCTGCGGTGTCAGGGTGCTGATCGGCCCGTGCACACGATCGAGCCGAAAGACGCGACGGGCGTCTCGGTCCAGGTCATGACCGATCAGGTACCAGTGTCCACGGGCTGCGTAGTCCAGCAGCACGACCCGTCGAGGCGCTGGTTGGGCGGCACCGCGCGCGGAGTAGTCGAATCCGACGACCGTGCCGGCATCGAACGCCGCGAGCTCGGTGAGTCGGTCGAACTCGTCGTCGCTGCCCAGGTTGAAGCTCAGCGCACCTGCCTGGTCCTCGGATCGAAGCGAGGCGGCAGACTCCGTGGACAGCGCCCAGCTCGCCTGCTCCAGCCATGAGCGCGTCCGGCTCCCCGACCACAGCTGGCTCGCACGGGTCAGGACGAGGCTCTCGGCATCGGTGAGCTGGAGCGCCGGGAGTCCATAGTCATCCGGGTCGATGCGGTACCGGTAGTCGTCCCGGTCGGCGGCCGGTTCTGCGATCGCGATCCCGCAGCCGCGCAGGTGGTCCTTGTCGCGGCTGAACAGCCGTTCCCAGGCGTCCTCGGACTGGCCCTGACCGAAGGAGCGGTAGTGCTCGACCCGCTCACGGATCTCGGTCTTGGTCAGCCCGCCGCTGCCCGCGTCGAGGATGCTGGCGGCCAGGGAGAACGCTCGAGCCACGCCGTAGTCGGCGTAGACGTCCTGCAGCTCGTCCTCCTGAGCGGAGGCTCCCTGCGACTCCGCGGGGGGCTCAGCCGCCGCGGAGTCGAGAGGCGTGGAGTCGAGAGGCGTGGCCGTGCCGGCGTGCTGCGGGTCCGTCACAGCCGCAGGTCAGGAAGCCTTGCGGACGCTGACCAGGTCCACCACGAAGATCAGGGTCTCGTTCGGACCGATGGCAGCGCCGGCACCCTGCTCGCCGTAGGCCAGGTGCGGCGGAATCTCGAAGCGGCGCCGGGCGCCCTCCTTCATGCCGATGAGCCCCTGGTCCCAGCCCTGGATGACCTGTCCGATGCCGGCGGTGAAGTCGAGGGTCTCACCACGGTTCCAGGAGGCGTCGAACTCCTCGCCGGTGGACCAGGAGACGCCCACGTAGTGGCAGGAGATCTGGTCCCCCGGTTCCACGGCGTGACCGCCGCCGGAGATCAGTTCCTCGATGACGAGCTCCTGCGGCGGGGTGTCTCCGGGAAAGTCGATCTCAGGACGGGTGCGGTCGTAGCTGCGCTGGCCGAAGGACATTACTCGGTCTCCTCTTCGTTCTGGTTCTCGTCAGTGTTCTCGGAGTCGCCGCCGGAGCCCGCGTCGCCACCCTCGGCGCCGCCCTCCTGCTGGCCCTCCATCTCTTCGATCATCTCCTGAATCTCTTCTTCGGTGAGCTCAGGCTGTCCGGACTCCGGAGCGGTGGCTGCAGCGGGCTCGGGTGCGTCCGCAGAGGCGATGAGGTCCACCACGAAGATCAGGGTCTCCCCCGCAAGCTCATTCTGGGCGCCTTCCTCGGCGTCTTCGTCGACCTCGCCATAGCCGGCCTCAGGCGGAATGACCATCAGCACCCGGGAACCGACCTGCTTGCCCTCCAGCGCTTCGGCCCAGCCTGGAACCAGGTTCGCCAGCGGGAATCCTGCCGGGCCTGGATCGGCCTCTTCGTCGTCGGTGGGCCAGTTGGAGTCGAACTCCTCGCCGTCAGAGTACTTCCAGCCGGAGTAGCGGACGACGACCTGGTCGTCGGCGGCGATCTCGTCACCGTCGCCCTGGATCAGGACCTCGGAGGTGGTCTCCTCCGGGGCGTCCCCGGTGATCTCTCCGGCGAGCGCGGGAGCCTCACCCTCGGTGCTCTCGATCTCCGGGAGGTCTCCACTCTGCTCCTGGGCCTCACCGGTGGCGTAGGCCTCGGACTGGCCCTCCACGCGCAGCACCAGCAGCGTGGCGGGGGCCTGTGACTCGGCGTTGGCAGGTTCGAAGAGGGCGATCTCGGAGCCCACCGTCAGATCGGTGTCGGTCAGCGAGTCGAAGATGAACTCACTCTGCTCCTGCATCTGGGGCAGGAAGACCATCGAAGGGTCGCCCTCCGTGAAGCTCTCCTCCTGGACCTCGCCGGTCTCGGGGTCGACCACAGCGTGGGAGACCTCGAGGATCTGCTCCTCGTCCAGGTCCTCCCCGTCACCACGGTCGAGGACTCGGGACGCCTCTTCCTCGATCTCGAGCGGGTTGCGCAGAATGACCTCGGGGGCGCCCTCCTCGGTGTAGTGCAGCTCGACGCCGGAGAGGGCATCGGTGTCGCCCAGGCCCTCGGTGGAGCAGGAGGACAGCAGCAGGACCGCCGGAACGGAAAGTGCCACAGTGGTGCGGCGGAACGAACGATGCACAATGATTCCTTCGAGGTGGACAGCGACCGAGACACGGTCTGGGACCTGCCAGCACTGTACAGGCCGGATACCAGGTTCGTCAGATCAGCGGAGGCTCAGCAAACTCCCGGGGAGAAGCAAGCGTATAGCGCTCACTCAGCGCCAGCGGCACCGCCTGTTCCCGGCGCTGCGCCAGGTTCTGCTCGCGCAGCGTCTCGACACGATCACCCAGCTTCGCCAGCAGCGTGTCCAGACGCGGATCGTCTGCGAGCAGCGGGTCCTTGAGCATGAGCGCGTCCAGCGGACGGTCCACCAGCTTGTGGTGCACCCAGTCCACGGTGTGCTCCGCCCCCAGCGCACGCGCCGTGGAGAGGAACCGACCGCGCAGGGCCGCTCGAGTGGTGCTCGGCGGGTCCACGATGGCACGCTCGATCCGCTCCGGCTGCAGCTGGGTGCTGACCCTGCCGTGCGCGGCGAGCACATTGAAGACCCCTCGTCGCGGGTGGACGTCGTGGTAGGCCATGTCCAGCTGCTCCAGCTTCGGATGCCCCTGGCGAAGCCCGCCTCGTTCGGCGACGTCGGTGAGCAGACGCTTCTTGATCGCCCAATCGATGTCGCGTTCGATCGAACTGTGGTCTCCGCTGGCGACCGCCTGCAGGGTGCGTTCCCAGAGCTCGAAGATCTGCTCCACCTGGGCGTGGTGCGCC
The DNA here is from genome assembly GCF_014874065.1 of Nesterenkonia halotolerans. Classification (NCBI taxonomy): domain Bacteria; kingdom Bacillati; phylum Actinomycetota; class Actinomycetes; order Micrococcales; family Micrococcaceae; genus Nesterenkonia; species Nesterenkonia halotolerans. Next base: position 620,662 of record NZ_JADBEE010000001.1, read on the forward strand.
CCGTTCTCCCGGACGAACCGCCGGGCCCGGTCCAGCAGACCCGATTGGATGTCCACGGCGGTCATCTCGGGACCATTGCGGACCTTCACGGTGGCGGTGCCAGTGATGTCGTGGCTGATGTGACGGATGGCCCCGATCGGGTTCTCCAGCTCGAAGTCTCCCACCGGCACGCCGGACTCGACCATGCGCAGCACCAGGTCGGTGGCGCCGTAGCGCAGCAGGCTCGTGGTCTCGGACATGTTGGAATCTCCGACGATCACATGCAGCCGACGGTGCAGCGCCGCATCGGCATGCGGCTCGTCCCGGGTGTTGATGATCGGCCGTGAGCGCGTGGTGGCCGAAGAGATGCCCTCCCACATGTGATCGGCGCGCTGCGAGAACGCGTAGTGCGCCGGGGTCTCGTCGGTGGCCGGCACGAGTCGTCCGGCGCCGACGAGGATCTGTCGGGTGACCAGGAAGGGCAGCAGGATCGTGGAGAGACGGCGGAAGTGGGTGGTGCGCGGGATCATGTAGTTCTCGTGGCTGCCATAGGAGTTGCCCTGGGAGTCCACGTTGTTCTTGAGCAGATAGACGCTGCCGTCGAATCCGTCCTCAGCCATGGCCGCCTGGGCGCGCTGCGCGAGATCATGCATGATCAGCTCGCCGGCCCGATCAGAGGCGATGAGATCCAGCAGGTCATCGCATTCCGCGGTGGCGTACTCGGGGTGCGAGCCGACATCGAGATACAGCCGCGAGGCATTGGGGATGAAGACGTTGGAGCTCCGGCCCCATTTCAGCACGGGCCGGAAGATGTAGCGGGCCAGCTCGTCAGGCGGCAGCCCGCGATGCTCGCCACCCTGGTGGGTGATCCCGAACTCGGTCTCCACCCCGAAGACACGACGCTCCATGAGGTGCTACTCGCCGCCCTTCTGGACGAAACCCTTGACGAACTCCTCGGCGTTGGACTCCAGCACCGAGTCGATCTCATCCAGCATGCTGTCCAGCTCCCCGGCGCGCTTCTGAGCCTGGGCGCTTCCGCTACCCGGTGTCGCCTCAGCGTCGGGTCCGCCGTCGTCGTCTCCGCCGTGGGGTCGCTTCTGCGGTTGAGTAGACATGGTTCTCTCCTTTAATGGCCGAGCAGCGTCACCGGCCCAGCAGACGCTGGAGTCCGGTGATGAGGTCCGCGTTGGTCGCCGCGCTGACAAGTGTATTCTCCGCAGCCGCACGGGTCCCCGAATAGGGATCCGGGAGCCCCAGTCGCACCGTGGGGGCCAGGGCATCGGCACGCAGCAGGACCTGGTCCCAGCTGGCACCGACGACGACGTCGGGGTGTTGACTCACCAGCCGTCCGCGAAGCCAGGCCCTGGTCTCCTCGGGTGGGTGCTCCGCGGCCGCGGCGATCTGCTGGTCGGTGAAGAGCCGCCGCATCCTGCCGGCGCGCGCGAGCTTGTAGTAGAGGCCCTTCTCCTCGCGGAGATCGGCGTACTGCAGGTCCACCATGGCCAGGACGGGAGCCGCCCAGCCCAGGCCGTCGCGGCGCCGGTAGGACTCGAGCAGGGAGAGCTTCGCCACCCAGTCGACTCGGTCCGCGGCGCTGAAGACGTCGTCGGTGAGGTCCCGCAGCAGCTCCTGCCAGGCTTCGAGGACTTCGGCGGTCTCGGTGTCGGGAACCGCGGGGGTGGACTCGGGCCCGGTCTTCTCCTGAGACCAGTCCATGGCGGCCTGCAGGTAGAGCTGCTGGATCTCCACCGCGGTGAGCGCTCCCTGCGAGGTCGGCACCGTGGCGCGCAGGCTCGGATCATGGGAGATCGTCTTGAGCGCCGCCACGGGGTCCTCGAGGGTGATCTCCGGAGCGCGTCCAGACTCGATCAGGTCCAGCACCAGCGCGGTGGTGCCCACTCGCAGCCAGGCCGAGTACTCACTCATATTGGCATCGCCGATGATGACATGCAGCCGCCGGAACCGGTCCTGATCGGCATGGGGCTCGTCGCGGGTGTTGATGATGGGCCGACGCACGGTCGTCTCCAGACCGACCTCCTCCTCGAAGAAGTCGGCGCGCTGGGAGATCTGGTAGCCCGGCTCCCCGCTGGTCTGGCCGATCCCGACCCGTCCGGCGCCGCAGATGACCTGCCGTGACGCGAAGAAGGGAAGCAGCCCGGCCACCAGCGCGTCGAACCGCACCGCCCGCGGGACCAGATAGTTCTCGTGGGCGCCGTAGGAGACGGACTTGTTGTCCGTGTTGTTCTTGTACAGCAGCACCTGCGGGGAGTGCTCCTCTCGGCTCAGCCGCTGCGCCGCGGCGCGGACCACCCGGTCACCGGCGACGTCGTAGAGCACGGCGCGGCGCGCACCGAGCGCCTCGGGGGAGGAATACTCGGGGTGGGCGTGGTCCACATAGAGCCGTGCGCCGTTGCCCAGCACCAGGTTCATCAGCAGCTGCGGCTGGCCCTCCCGCGGCGTGAAGTAGTCGCCGCGCCAATGCGCGGATCCCGGCGCATGGAAGGCACCCGCGACGTCGGCCGGGCTGGGGTCTCCCCCGCTGACGTTTCCCAGTGCGTCGCGGACCGGCCCCTGGCCGGACTCCTGCTCGGTGGCGTAGCTCAGCGCCTCGTCGTGGCGCGCGTGGTCCAAGGCCTCCCCCGTGTCGGTGAGCTGCGAAGGGTGGGCGGCGGAGCGCGGAAGCACCCAGCCGCGGGCGTCCACCAGCGGGGACTCCGACTGATAGTCCCATTCGGTGCCCGCCACGGACCCGCCGGCCTCGGTGACGTGGGCGGCGTAGGCGTTGACCAGCTCGATGGACAGCGCCACATGGCTGGCCCTGGGATTGGCAGGGGCGTGGATCCCGTATTCGGTCTCCATGCCGATCAGCCTGCGCACGCTCATCGCCGTCCCCGCTCCTCCGCGAGCGCTCCGGCTGCGGCGTCCCCGGCTGTGGCGTCCCCGGCGACCGAGCCTCCGGCAACGGGCCGCTCAATCCGCACCACGGGAGAGGCCGAGGCGCCGACGACGCGGGACCAGGCCTGTGGATCCGAGGTGTTCACCAGATCCTCCTGGTCTTTGAGCTCCTCCTCGGCGGCGCCGTAGAGGTGGTCCAGGGTGAGACCCTTCTGCGCCGGATCGGTGCCGGAGCCCAGGAAGTCCTTGATCGCGGCCTTCTTCGCCCGGTCCACGATGTTGCTGAGCACCGCCCCCGACATGAAGTCGGCGGCCTGGAAGGGCGTGGACGTCCCATCGGCATGGATCAGGCGAAGGCGCGCCTGCTGGGTCGCCGGGAAGAGCCGGTCCAGCAGCGAATCGACGAGGAACGCCACGGCCGAGGACCGGTCGCCATGCTCCGCGAGCAGGTCAGGGTGCAGCGGGACGGCTCCGCCGAGGTGGATGCCGAGGATCTCTCCGGCGCCTTCGCGGCCGGGTCGCTGCACGCGGATCTTCACATCCAGCCGGCCGGGCCGCAGGATGGCCGGGTCGATCATGTCTTCCCGGTTGGAGGCGCCGATGACGATCACGTTCTCCAGCGACTCCACGCCGTCGATCTCCGCCAGCAGCTGCGGCACGATGGTGGTCTCCACATCGGAGGAGACGCCGCTGCCGCGCGTGCGGAACAGGGCCTCCATCTCATCGAAGAAGACCACCACGGGCTGGCCGGAGGAGGCACGCTCGCGAGCGCGGGAGAAGATCACGCGGATGTGCCGCTCGGTCTCGCCGACGTACTTGTTCAGCAGCTCGGGGCCCTTGATGTTCAGGAAGAAGGCTCCCGTGCCCTGGCCGTCAGAGGCTGCGTCGCCGCCGTCCCCGGCCAGCGAGCTGGCCACCGCCTTGGCGATCATGGTCTTTCCGCAGCCGGGCGGACCGTAGAGCAGGATGCCCTTGGGCGCGCGCAGACCGTGCTCCTGGTAGAGGTCGGCGTGCAGGAACGGCAGCTCCACGGCGTCGCGGATGGCCTCGATCTGCTCGGAGAGCCCACCGATGTCCGAGTAGGAGATATCCGGTGACTCTTCGAGCACCACGTCCTCCACCTCCGAGAGCGGGACGATCTCGGTGGCGGTGCCGGTGCGCAGGTCCACCATCACGGCGTCGCCGACGCGGGCGCTGTGCAGCCCCTCGGCGGCGGCCTGCGCCTGTGCGGCGGCGGTGAGGGTCACCACGCGTTCGTCCTCGCCACGGGAGACGATCACCAGACGGGAGTCGGGCAGCACTTCCTTGACCCGCGCGAGCTCGCCGGTCCGCTCGGCGCCGAGGACGGCCACGATGGTGAAGTTCTCATTGAGCAGCACCTCGTCCCCGGCCTGGAGCTCCTCGGGCGTGATCAGCGGGGAGAGGCTCACACGCAGCTTGCGTCCTGCCTGGAGGATGTCGACCCCGGCCACCGTGGTGGCCTGGATCTCGCGGCCGGCCACCTGTTCGTGGGCCGCGCGGTAGCCGATCACGGTGCCGAAGGTGAAGGGCGCCTGCCCATCAGCCTGCAGCGCATTGCGCAGCTCGGAGATCTCGTTGCGGGTGGTCTCCAGCACATCCACCATGCGCTGGTTGTTCCGTCCGGCGCTCTGCAGCTGGGCCTCGAGCTGCTTCGCACGGCTGCGCAGCGTGTCCAGCTGTCGATGGGCCTGGTTCAGCCGGTCCTGCAGCTGCTGGGATTCACGGCTCTGCTGCTGGGCCTCGCTGCCTGTCTGCTCACTCACGGGTGAACACCTCCTTGGCCTGTGCGGCGATCTTCTGCGAGTAGGCCGCAGCCTTGCGGCTCTTCTTCCCCGAGACGGTGCGGGTCTTCAGGCTTGCCTCGTCCCAGACAGCGTCGGGATCGTTGGCGGGCCATGCGGCGCGGTCCTCCTCGCTCACCGTGGAGACCTTTTCGCGCTTCTTCAGCTGCAAGGGCGTCTGGTCATCGGCGAGACGTCGCGCGGAGAGCAGGAAGCCGGTGTGCGCCACCATGCGGTGATCGGGTCGCACGGCCAGTCCGTCCAGATGCCAGGTGCGCAGCATGGTCTCGTGGGCCTCGGGCTCGGTGAAGCCCTGGGAGGAGCGGATCTCCTCGGCCAGACGGGACAGCTGGGTCACGGAGGCCACATAGCTGACCCAGACTCCTCCGGGTGCCAGCACGGTCTTCACCGCATCCAGGCATTCCCAGGGTGCGAGCATGTCCAGCACCACCCGGTCCACGCAGCCGGGCTCCTCCACGGTGAGGACCTCCTCCTGCATGTCACCGAGGTGGACCTCCCAGCCGGGGTGGGACTCGCCGAAGAAGGCCTCGACGTTTCCGACTGCGATGTCCTTGAAGTCAGCACGCCGCTCATAGGAGTGCAGCACCCCGTTCTCCCCCACGGCGCGCAGCAGTGAGATCGACAGCGCGCCGGAGCCGACGCCGGCCTCGACCACCCGAGCCCCAGGGAAGATGTCAGCGACCTGCACGATCTGCGCGGAGTCCTTCGGGTAGACCACGGTCGCGCCACGGGGCATGGAGAGCACGAAGTCGTTGAGCAGCGGGCGCAGCACCTGGTACTCATGACCCGCGTCATTGGCCACCAGGATGCCCTCGCTGGCACCGATGAGCAGGTCGTGTCGCAGCACGCCCTGATGGGTGTGCCATTCTCCGCCAGGCTGCAGCGTGATGGTGCTCGGCCGGCCCCTGCGGTCGGTGAGCTGAACCCGCTGACCTGCGCGCAGCGGTCCTGAGCGCATATGTGCTCCGATGGGGCCGGAGGTGGTCGTCGACGGGGACTCGCCGGAGGCGCTGGTGCTCACTGAATCTCGCTCTCTGAGGGGCTGTCGCTCCGAGGACCAGGAATGTGGCCGCCGAAGCTGGGTTCTGCGTTCAGCCTATCGCTGTCGAGTCCCTCGGCGCTGTGCGCGTTCACGCACCGAGAAGCACGCTGGTCAGCGAGACCTGATCAGCCGCGCGTTGGCCACCTTGATGCTCTCCGAGGCGCCCTGCCAGAGGAAGAAGCTCACCATCACGGCCACCACGACCACCACCAGGCTGATCTCCCGGACCCCGGTGATCACCAGCACAGCCAGTCCGCTCAGCAGCAGCACGACGACGACGCGGCCGCCCCACCCTGCCGCGCGCAGTCCGCGGTCCTGGCTCCCGGTGGCGCCCCAGACGGCGGATTCCACGATGCGTCCGCCGTCGAGCGGCAGACCGGGCAGCAGGTTGAAGACCCCGACCATGAAGTTCACCAGGACGGTGACCTGGACCAGCAGCGCGGCCACCCCTGTCAGTTCGAAGAGTCCGGAGAAGTACCAGCCGAGACCGGCGATCACCAGGTTCGCCGCCGGACCCGCCAGGGAGACCGCAAGAGACTTCACCGGGGTGGCGCGGTGTGCGAGAAACTCGGTGTGACCGCCCCAGAGGTTGAGCTCGATCTCGGTGGCAGGCCAGCCGAAGGATCTCGCGGCCAGCGCGTGGGCAAGTTCGTGGGCGAGCACCGAGAGCATCAGCAGCAGCGCATAGCCGAGGGCCACGGCATAGGCCAGGAGTCCCAGTTCTGGGAAGATGCGCTGCACCTGGGGACCGAACAGCAGCACGATGGCTCCGCTGACCAGGAACCAGGAGGCGCGGAAGCGGACGGGCACCCCGGCGATCCGCATCCGCGCGGAGCGGCGTGCGCCGGCGCCGGGGCGAGAGGTCATCGGGGCAGGAGCTGTTCGAGGCTGGCCGCGTCGACTCCACTGAGGCCCGGGAGCAGCTGCCAGCGGCCATCCTCGGGGATCGGCGTGTAATGCGGCACCGCGATGGTGACCAGTCCCGAGTCGGCGGCGGAGGAGACCCCGGGGATCGAGTCCTCGATCGCGATGCAGCGGTTCATCTGCAGCTCGACGCCGGTGCGCTGCTGGTGGTCCGCCGCCATCTTTTGGAAGGCCTGCAGATAGGCCTCTGGATCGGGTTTGCCGCGGGAGACCATGTCACCGCTGACGATGAACTCCATCTGCCCGCTCGGCAGCGCAGCGGCGACCGCTTCAGCGAGAGGCTTCTCGCTCATCGTCACCAGCGCGCAGCGCACGCCGGCGGCGTGGAGATCGGCGAGCAGCTCGCGGGCACCGGGGCGCCACGGCATATCGGCCTGGGCACGAGCCGCGACGCGGGTGATGAGGTGATCGATGATCTCGCGGGAGGTCATCGCCACGCCGGCCTCTTGGAGCACGGCGGCGCTGTGCGTGAGGGCCTGTCCGACGAGGCTGTGCGCCTGCTCCTCAGTCCAGACGCCGCCGTGCGCCTCGACCAGGCTGCGCTCCTCTGAGATCCAGAACGGCTCGGTGTCGACCATGGTGCCGTCCATGTCCCAGAACACCGCCTGCAGCGCTCCGGTGACCTCCGCGGGGGCATCATCTGGCTGCTCTGTCCTGGTCTGCACGGCTGAGGGGAAGGTCGAAGACATGGGCAACATCGTACGCTTCTAATGCGTACCTCAGGGGGATAGTGTGAGTTGCGTGAATGAAGAGATCCCCCCGGAGGACACCTCCGCTGACGGCACTGATCCGGGAGCTGAACTGCCCGCCGGAGAAGGCTCCGTGCCTGAAGGCTTCGCTCAGCGCTTCGCCGAGCACCTGCGCGCGACGCAGTCTGCGGCAGCCACCGCTGAAGAGGGCCAGAGCCGCGGGTCGCGTCCCACCGTGATGGTCATGGCCTTCGAGGGCTGGAACGACGCCGGGGCGGCCGCCTCCTCCGCCGTGCGCGCAGTCGGTCAGGCCTGCGGCGCGGAGCTGATCGGGAAGGTCGAGGACGAGGGATATTACGACTACCAGTTCTCCCGACCCAAGGTGCGCAGCACCGGCGGTCACCGCGAGATCATCTGGCCTTCGACGAAGATCTACCGTGCCCGTCCGGCGCGCGCCGCTGTCGATCTGCTGCTGGTCCACGGCGTGGAACCAAGCTTCCGCTGGCAGGCCTTCACCGCAGACATCCTGACCCGCGCGGCAGAGAACGACGTCTCCGGGATCGTCCTGGTGGGCGCACTGCTCGCCGATGTCCCGCACACTCGACCGATTCCGGCCTCACTCTCCAGCGAGGACGTGGCGCTGCAGGAGATCCTCGAGATCGACGAGCCCAGCTATGAGGGCCCCACCGGGATCGTGGGTGTGCTCGCCCATACGGCGGCGCAGGCAGGACTGCCGGCGGTGTCGCTGTGGGCCGCGATCCCCCACTATGTGGGTCAGGCTCCCTCACCGAAGGCGCAGCTGGCCATCATGCGTGAGCTCGAGGACCTGCTGGGTCTGACGCTGGATGAGAGTGAAGTGGCCGAGGACGCGGAGGCCTGGGAGCGCGGCGTCGATGATCTCGCCGAGGAGGACACGGAGATCGCCGACTACGTCAAGCAGCTTGAGGAGGCCACGGACACGACGAACCTGCCCGAGGCCAGCGGCGAGGCGATCGCCCAGGAGTTCGAACGCTACCTGCGCCGTCGCAAGCCGCCGGAGAGCTGAGCTCGGGGGCTCAGCCCAGCGCCTCGACTCCCGAGGCGGCCATGCTGTGCGCCGGCTCGGCGGCCAGCAGCTCGATCCCCAGCAGCGCCTTGACCACGGCGGCCACGCGCTCCCGGCTTGAATCTGCTGCCAGCTGACCGTCGGCCCACATGTCGAGCGTCTCGAGTGCGGCCGGGGCGTTGAGGTTCTGTGACAGCGCCGAGTGCAGGGCGTACTGAAGGTCATCGGCGACGGCGGAGTCCGTGCCGAGCTCGCCGAAGCGGTCGGTCTCCGGCGCTGAGGCGAGTGCCTGGTTCCACCGCGTCCACCGCTGGGCAGCGGTGCGCAGCTGGTCCGGCGCGTAGCTCCAGTCCTCGCGGTAGTGGTGCGAGAGCAGCAGCGTGCGGATCACCTGAGGGTCGATGCCCTCGGCGCGCAGTCGAGAGGAGAGCACCAGGTTGCCCTTGGACTTGGACATCTTCTCGCCGTCCAGGCCGACCATTCCGGTGTGCATATAGGTGCTGGCCAGGGCGACGCCGTCGGCGGCTGTGGCGTGGGCGGCGCTGAACTCGTGGTGCGGGAAGCGCAGGTCGGACCCGCCTCCCTGGACCATGAACGGGGCGGGGAGGTGGCGCCGGGCGATCACCGAACATTCGATGTGCCATCCGGGCCTGCCCTCGCCGAGGCTGCGGCCATCCCAGTGCGGCTCCCCGTCGCGGCGAGCTCGCCAGAGCAGCGGATCCAGCGGGTCGCGCTTGTGCGGCCGCTGCGGGTCACCGCCGCGCTGCGGGAAGAGCTCCTCCATCTGGGCGCGGTCGTAGTTGCCGATGCTGCCCAGGGTCCACGGAGTGCTCGCCTCGGCCTGGGCGGTGTCGAAGTAGATGTCGAAGGCTTCAGCAGCACCGGGCTGCACACCCTCGGCGAGCTCCTGGACCGGAACCGGCACAGGGTAGGCCATGCCGAGCTCGACCAGCCGCTCCACGTCCTGAGCCACCACCGGGATCGTCTCGACGGCGCCCAGATAGGCATCGGGGGCGATCACTCCCAGCGCTGACATGTCCTCGCGGAAGAGCTCGGTCTGCTGCTGCGCCAGGTCGAACCAGTCGACGCCGGTGGCGGTGGCTCGCTCGAGGAGCGGATCGTCGATGTCGGTGACATTCTGCACGTAGTTCACTTGAAGCCCGGCGGCGCGCCAATAGCGGACCAGCAGGTCGAACTGCACGTAGGTGTTGGCGTGACCCAGGTGAGTGGCGTCATAGGGGGTGATGCCACAGACATAGATCGACCCCACGCCGTCGTCAGACTCCACCGGCACCAGCGCCCCTGTGGAGGTGTCATGCAGCTGCAGGTTCTCGGGCAGCGCAGGCAGGGCGGGCACGTCCGGGGAGGTCCACGATTTCACGCAGAGGTCCTTTCACCGTTGGGGTCAGGAGTCGGGCGACGGGGTCGTCAGCGCGACGGGTCTCAGAGGTCCAACGCCGATCAGGCGTTGATGATTCCGAGACCCAGCATGATGTAGACGAAGAGACCCAGCAGGATCCGGTAGTTGACGAAGATCGTGTACGAGTTGTTGGACACGTATTTCAGGAACCACCCGATGATCACATAGGCCACGAAGAAGCCGACGGTGGTCGCCAGCAGGGTCTGACCCATCGAATAGGGGCCGGCCTGTTCGCCCAGCGAGCCGAAGAGCTTGTAGAACCCGGAGCCGAACACGGCGGGGATGGCGAGCAGGAAGGAGTAGCGGGCCGCGGCCTCGCGGGTGTACCCCAGCAGCAGGCCTGCGGTGATGGATCCGCCCGAGCGGGAGACGCCCGGGATCAATGCCATGGCCTGGGCGAAGCCGAAGATGACGCCGTCGCGCACGCTGAGCTGATCCAGCGGTTTGCGCTGTTTGCCGTAGGCGTCGGCGAAGGCCAGCGCGACGGCGAAGACGACCAGCATGGTGGCGGTGAGCCAGAGCGTGCGGAAGACCGATTCGATCATGTCCTCGAGCAGCAGTCCGAGCACCACGATCGGGATGGTGCCGATGATGATCAGCCAGCCCATCCGCACATCGGCGTCGGAATGCGGCAGCTTGCCGGCGAGAGCGGCGAACCATGCTTTGACGATGCGCACAATGTCGCGCCAGAAATAGACCAGCACCGCCAGCTCGGTGCCGAGCTGGGTGATGGCCGTGAACGCCGCCCCTGGATCTGCCGCACCGGGAAGGAACTCCCCCACGATGCGCAGGTGCGCAGAGGAGGAGATGGGGAGGAATTCGGTCAGCCCCTGGACCAGTCCGAGTATGATCGCTTCAATCCACTGCACACGCCGAGCTTAGAGCATCAAGGCTCGACCCGCGGTGAGCGACAGCGGTGTCGGTGCTGATCAGATGCGGCTTGGACGCCGCGGAGGGCTAGCGCTGCTCTTCTTCCTCGTCCTCGTAGATCTCTTCCTCCGAGTCGAGGTCCGGGTCATCCTCGGAATCCTCGTCCTCGTCGAGGTCGTCCTCGCCGTCCTCCTCGTCATAGAGATCCAGCGGGGTCACCTCACCGCTGGCGGCGAAGAGCGCATCCTCGTACGCCTCGAACGCATCAGAGATGTTGTAGAAGGCCGATTCGACTGCCGGATCCTCATCTCCACGGCGATTCATCGAGGCGGAGAGGTGCTCTTCAAGAGCGTTTGTCAGCGCGTTGAGTGCCACGCGAGGATCCATAGTCATACGCTCACCGTACCAACGAGACACCACTTCGGTAAGTCCTGGTCATGAACTCGGAGTCGAGGCCCGTCCCACGTAGGCTGAGACCTCCCGGCGAAAGTGAAGGTGAACACCCGATGGCGCAGCAGAACTGGTGGTCCCAGCCCACGGCCGAGCTCTATTCAGAGGTCGACGACGCCGGACCCACCTGGGAATACATGGTCATCACCTGCCAGCCGCAGGAGTCCTTGAACCAGGTGCGCAGGCGGGTCATCGACCATGCCGAGTACGGCAAATGGGAGCTCCGCCGCTCCGTGATGTACACCGGCGGGCTTCGCCGGTATTGGCTGCGTCGGCGCGTGATGCGGGTCCAGCGCACGCTCTAGCCGTGTAAGCCGCGCGCAGGCCGCCACCTGCCTGGCTTACCAAGGTTCTCTCCCCCTCCCGGGAGCGCTGCGGCTGTGACCTGAGGCTTCAGAGCGGGCCCAGGGTGTAGGTGGCCAACGTGCGGTGCGCGGATTCGTCATCGGAGGGGTGATGGATACCGGCCAGTGAGTCCCGGTAGAGCCGGCTGAGCTCCGATTCCCGGTGATACTGCGCGCCACCGCTGACGCTGAGCACCTGGTCCACGACCTGCCGTGCTGTGCGCGTTGCCGTGGTCCGCAGCGCCGCGAGGCGCGGGAACCAGGAGGGACCGTGCTCGGCCCCGGACTCCACCTCCGCGGCGATCCCGCGGAGCTGGGAGTCCAGGGAGAGCTGCGTCAGCTGAGCCTCAGCCAGCTTGTACCGCACGTCCGGGTCTCGATCCATGGATTCCCCGCTGATCATCGAGGTGCGCTGGGCCACCAGCTCCGCCCCTAGCGTGAGCGCGCGATCGCCGATGCCGGTGTAGACCGCGGCGAGCAGGGTCAGGAATGAGGAGAAGATCGCGAAGACCAGCGGGTCCGGGTTCGGGCCCACGGGCAGCCGCCGGACGATCCGATCCGCCGAGATTCGTGCACCTTCGAGGGAGGTGGCATGTGACTGCGTCGCCCGCATCCCGAGCGTGTCCCAGTTCTCGAGGGTGCGCCAGCCGGGGGTCTCTCGTTCGAGGAAGCCGAAGATCAGCGGGGTCTCGCCCTCTGCACCCGTGGCAGCGGTGTCCTTGCCGAAGAGCCCGAGTCGGGTCCAGACCGGGGCCAGTGTGGTGAAGATCTTGGTCCCCGTGAAGGTGACCGAGCCGTCGTCGTCGACCTCTGCCTCGGTGGTGGAGTCGAAGAGCACCGCGTCATTGCCGGCCTCCGAGATGCCGAAGGCGAAGACCTCCCCGGCTGCCGCCTCCTGGAGCACCTGCTCGAACTCGGTGTGGCCGCGCTCGACCATCTGCCGGGACACGCTGACCCAGATGTGGTGCATGTTCACCGCCAGCGCCGTCGCGGGGGCAGCCGCAGCGAGGCGGCGCTGAGCGGCGACGAGGGTGGGCAGGTCCCAGCCCAGGCCCCCTCGGTCCGTGGGGACCAGCGCGCGCAGGTACCCGGCGGCCGTGAGCTCGGCGAGGTCCTCGTGGCAGAACTCATTGCGCTCGTCGTAGCCGGGCGCCCTGACGGCGATGCGTGCCAGCAGCTCCTCGCTCAGCACGGCGGTGATGGGATCCATGGAATGCTCCTGGAAGTCGTGGCTCGGGGGTGGCGACGTGGGGCTCTACTGGGCGGCGAGGAAGCGGTGGAGCACGCGCACTCCAAAGGTCAGTGCCTCCAGGGGGACGCGCTCGTCGACTCCGTGGAACATGCCGGTGAAGTCGAGCTCCGCGGGCAGCTGCAGCGGAGCGAAGCCGTACCCGGAGATGCCCAATGAGGCCAGGTGCTTGTTGTCCGTGCCGCCGCCGAGCATGTAGGGAAGCACTGCGGCGTCGGGGTCCTCGGCCTTGAGCGAGGCGACCATCTGCTCCACCAGCAGCCCCGAGAACGGGACCTCCAGGGACGGGCCGCCGTTGAGCAGCTCGAAGCTGACCTTCTCGCCGGCGAGCTCCTCGAGCTTCGCCGCGACCTGGGCGTCCTGCTCGGGCAGCGTGCGGGCATCGACCAGTGCGGAGGCGGAGCCGGGGACCACATTGTGCTTGTATCCGGCCTCGAGCAGGGTCGGGTTCGAGGTGTTGCGCAGCGTGGCGGAGATGAACTTCGAGGCGCTGCCGGTGGCGGCGAGCAGCTCGGACGGATCTTCTTCGTCGAAGGGAATGCCGGTGAGCTCGGAAAGCTGCTCCATCAGCGCACGGGTGGTCTTGGTGTAGTCCAGCGGCCATTCGTACTCTCCGATGGCGGCCACGGCGGCCCCCAGGCGGACCACGGGGTTGTCACTGTGGATGGCGGATCCATGTCCAGCTGTCCCGGAGGCGGTCATCTTGGTCCAGTGCAGACCCTTCTCGCCAGTCTGAATCAGGTACGCCCGCTGACCCGCGACGTCGGTGGAGAAGCCGCCGACCTCGCTGATGGCCTCGGTGGCACCTTCGAAGACCTCGGGGTGATGCTTGACCATCCACTTGGCCCCGAAGTTGCCGTTGTCCTCCTCATCCGCGAAGAAGGCGAAGATGAGGTCTCGCTGCGGCTGGTGGCCCTCGCGGTGCATCCGCAGCATCGAGGCCAGAATCATCGCGTCCATGTCCTTCATGTCCACGGCGCCGCGGCCCCAGATCATGCCGTCGCGGATCTCTGCGGCGAAGGGGTCCACCTGCCAGTCCTGTGCCTGTGCGGGGACCACGTCGAGGTGTCCGTGCACGACCAGCGCGCCCAGCTCAGGATTCGCACCCTTCATCCGGGCGACGACGGAGGTGCGGCCCGGCGCGGACTCGAAGATCTCCGGCTCCAGCCCCGCCTGCCGCATGATGGAGGCGCAGTACTCGGCGGCCTCGCGTTCACCGTTGGAACGCCCCTCCCCCCAGTTGGACGTGTCGAGCCGGATCAGATCTCGGCAGAAGTCGATGACTTCTGCTTCGGCCGCTGCTGCGGGGGTCGCGCCGGATGCGGTGCTCACAGATGCTCTCCTCATGGGGTAGGAATCTCTGTGCCCAGCCTAGCCACTTCGGCATCCGCCTGCGGAGTCTCCTGGGCAGTGCCGAGACATCCTGGTTCGCATGCGTCCGGCCACGTTCGTCTGTGCAGACGTGCCCACACGGGGGTACTCGGATATGCTCCTGACATGATCTTCAGAACAGTCCTCATGTGGCTTGGCCGAAAGCTCTTCCGTATGTTCCGCAATCGTTCGCGGAAGAACCCGGGCTCAGGCACCCCCACCCACTGACCCACCGGTACCCCCGATGAGGGGCGAACCCCACTTCCATTGAGGGGCGGATTCTCCGAGTACATGAGGCCCATAACCTCATGAACTGCTCGTAGGATCCGCCCCTCAGCATGTGGTGGGTGCTGCGTGGGTTCGCATCCGGGCCCGTTATTCTGTCCCTCAGAGCGCGATCCCACTGGAGGCAGCAGGTGGCACGCGCCGGGCAGTCAGCTCAGCAGGGGGTTCCGACATGGCAGATCCAGAGTCCGCGCCGCGGGTCCACGCGGAGACGCGCAGCCAATGGCGGGAATGGCTGCTGGCCCACCACGAGACCGCACCCTCGGTGTGGCTGATCTCCTGGAAGAAGGCGACCGGTCGGGCAGCGGTGAGCTACGACGATGCAGTCTCCGAGGCACTCGCCGTGGGCTGGGTCGACAGCAAGCCCCGCAAGCTCGACGAAGAGCGCACGATGCTCTACTTCTCCCCTCGCAAGCCTGGCAGCGCCTGGTCCCGACCGAACAAACTCCGGGTGGAGCAGCTCCGCCGCAGCGGCGCGATGACCGAAGCCGGTGAGCGCGTGATCGCCCAGGCCGTGGACTCCGGCGCGTGGACGCTGCTGGATCAGGTCGAAGACCTCATCGTGCCCGAGGACCTCAAGGAGGCCTTCACGCGAACGCCACCCGCTCAGGAGAACTGGGATCAGTTCCCGCCTTCCGCCCGACGGGGGATCCTGGGATGGATCATCCAAGCGAAACGCCCTGCCACGCGGGAAGCCCGGATCTCGGAGACAGCACGACAGGCCGCCCTGAACCAGCGCGCCAATCAATGGCGCCCCTCACGAGGTGACGGATCGAGGACGTGACCGAGGATCTGAGCCATGCTTCCCTTCGCGCGGTCCGCCACCTGCACCACTCCCCTGCCCCGATCCACCTGCCCCACCCGTGAGAGCGAAATCTCCACCTTGCCGGACCGTTGAACTGCGTGATGCACCCGAAGAAATCAAGCACTCCTAAAGCGAATGAATGTCCTTTTTTATTCACAGGGGAATCGAATATATGTAGGGTGAGTGAATGCTCACACGAACCTGGATGCCACTGCTGTCTGCAGCGGGTGCCGCACTGTTGCTCTCCTCCTGCGCCGCCGACACTCCTGGCGCTGAGGCCCCTGCGGCAGATGCCAGTGAGGCGGAGTCGGCGCCAAGCCCCAGTGAAACGACCCAGGCGGTCGCTGAAGCCAGCGAGGAAGAAACCGCTGCGGCAGGCGGTGGGGCGGACGCTGGCGAACGTCGCGGCGGTCAACAGATCATGATCGGTTCGGGCGGTGTCGACTTCCACTACATCTCCCCGGAAGAGGACGACGGCGCGGAAGTCCATCACCTCTACTGTGACGACGACGAGGCACTGGCCGAGAAGTCCGAGCACAACAACGGTGAACAACCAGTCGGGTGGCCGCAGGAGTGGGACGGCACCGGAGCGATGCCTGACCCGTTGTGCCACCCTGACTACCTGGAGATCGGCGAATGGGAGTACCTGGAGGCCTTCACTGCACGCTGGGAAGGCCCCGAGACATCAACCCTTGTCCGGGACGGGCAGTCCCAAGAGGCAATCGACTCATTCCTCTGGGACCAGTCTCAGGCCCGCGCCGATTGGGAACCTGAAAGTGGTTCCTGATCGAACCTGTGAGCGGAGAACGCCGGCTGAGCCGCTTCCCAAGCGCTGAGCGGCGGAAATACCGGACAGTACAGCCCTAGAACCGCATGAGATGCCCGGAGAATCCGCCCCTCGACGCAAAGAACCCCGGCCGACGGGATCTCTCCTCGTCAGACCGGGGTCTGCACGGCATTCACATGCCGTGTTCACAATGTGCGCGGAAGGGGACTTGAACCCCTACCCTCTTATACGAGGACTAGCACCTCAAGCTAGCGCGTCTACCTATTCCGCCACCCGCGCATCGTTTCTGCCTCATTGGCAGCGACAAGAAACATTAGCACGGCGCCGAACCAGACAGCGAATCGGGGACCTCAGCACGCGCCGTCGTCGTCCTCGGTGGGCGCATTGTCCTCCCAGCTCAGGGCACTCGTGCAGTCCATTCCTGGGTGCTGAACTTCTCCCTGACGAGCTCTTCTGCCCGTGCGAGCTCTTCCGGACGGATCTCGGCGATCTTCGCGTCGTATTTCCGCGCAAAGGTCTCCACGAACACCCTCAGGATCTCCTCCCGCGCCAGTCCGGTCTGACTGCGCAGCGGATCCACGCGCTTCGCCGCCGAGGTGATCCCTTTGTCGGAGATCTTCTCCCGGCCGATGCGCAGCACCTGGAGCATGTCATCGGCGTTCATGTCGTAGCTCATGGTCACGTGGTGCACCATGGCGCCGCTGGCCAGGCGCTTCTGCGCGGCCCCGCCGATCTTGCCCTCGGTGGAGACGATGTCGTTGAGCGGCTTATACGAGGCGGAGATTCCAATCTCGGTCAGCGCCTCCATCGCCCAGGCGTCGAGGAACGGATAGGAGTCGGCGAAGCTGAGCCCGTCCACCAGCGACTGCGGCACGGAGAGCGAATAGGTGACGAAGCTGCCCTCGTCCATGTACATCGCTCCCCCACCGGTGATTCGACGCACCACGGTGGCGCCCATGCGCTCGGCAGCCTCTGAATCCACCTCGTTGGACAGCGACTGGAAGGACCCGATCACCACGGCACGGCCCGAGTAGTCCCACATCCGCATCAGCGGAGGGCGGTTGCCCAGTCCCACCTCCTCAGTGAGCACCTGGTCCAGCGCCACATGCATCTCGACGGGCAGCTGCACCGCGGGCATGACCTCCCACTCATGGTCCTCCCAGCGTGTGGCGTGGCCCAGAGCGCGGCGCACCGCAGTGGCGATGGCGTATTCATCGAAGCCGAACATGTGCGCCTCATCGGGCAGCTGAGCACGCACGGATTCGGCGATCTCCTCGCGCGTGGCCCGGACCGGCAGCCCGATCAGGGCGGCGTTGAGCGACTCCAGGGCCTCATCAGGCTCCAGGAAGAAGTCACCGTTGACCGAGGCGGCCGTGATCGTCGCTTCGCGCGGATGGGCGCGTGGGTCGAGGTCAGTCTGGAGATCGACGACGACGAGCTTGCCGCCGACGACCTTGTATTCACCGTGATGCTGATGAGTGTCCGTCATAGGACAATCCTATTCCTGCCGCCACCCGCCGTTCGGTGGATGTCGGTGAGGCGGCACCGTTTCACCACCGGGCGGCATCATGGTCACCAGAATCATCAAAGATCTTCCCCAGGGGCGTATGCGAAGAACAGAGTCCCAAACCTCGCCACGCATTGCGCAACAAGTCCTGGAGGCTCCAACGAGTGACCGGCATTCGCTCCGGGACGGGCATCGATACCCTGCCGATATACGCGAAGACCGCAAGGGTGAGGATCAACACTGCGAATATCGAGAGCATCATGATCCTTCCGCGCGGGCCGGGGCTTGTTGCTCCAGCCTGTCGCTCTCAAGCTCTTGACGGGTCGGGATTCGGAAGATGGGCAGCGCCAGATGGACCAGGGGGCCGATGAGCAGCACGACAGCCACGGTCCCCAGCCCGACGGGACCGCCGAGAATCCAGCCCAGGAGCAGCACTGTGCCTTCAATCGCGGTGCGAACCAGCCAGATGGGCAGCCCGTATCGGTGGTGCACTCCCGTCATGAGTCCGTCTCGCGGGCCGGGTCCGTACTGAGCTCCGATGTAGAGCCCGCTGGCAACCGCCAGGAGAACCAGGCCCCCGGTGAACAACAGGATTCGCGTCCACAGCGCTTCAGGCTCGCCGAGGACCGCGAGGCCGACTTCGGCGCTCGGGCCCACCAGGAGCACGTTGAGGATCGTCCCGACTCCCGGCCTCTGCCGAAGCGGGATCCACAGCAGGAGAACGATGAGTCCGATGATGTTGGTCATGACACCGAACGGGAGTCCCGTCTGCAGCGCCGAGCCTTGCCCCAGGACGTCCCACGGCGAGACGCCGAGGGTGGCTCGGATCATCATGGCGAGCGAGAACCCATAGAGGAACAGACCGACCAACAGCTGGGTGCCGCGCCACGCGCTGAGAAGACTCATGAGAGAAGTTCACCAGCAGATTGGCATTACAACAAGATGCCAATTGTGGCATGGTGGACTGATGATGGTTCTCACAGCCCGCCGGCTGGTCACGGAACTCGGAGCATGGCGTGCGGGCGGCCCGGCCTACAGCGCTCTCGCTGACCGCGTTCGGCTCCTCGCGCTTGATGGACGGATCCCGCTCGGCACGCGGCTGCCGGCCGAACGTGAACTGGCGTCGGAGCTGGGAGTGAGTCGGACGACAGTCGCGGCCGCCTACGCGCGTCTTCGTGAGGCTGGTTACCTTCGCAGCACTCGAGGTTCCGGCAGCGTGGTCACGATTCCTGGGCGCCGCAGCCCGGTCGAGGACATCGAGGCGCGCACCGCCACCACGCTCGACTTCAGCAAAGCCGCGCTGCCCGCCGCCCCGCAGGTGGGTGAGGCCTCAGTGAGGGCCGCACAGGCGCTGCCGGCCTATTTGGGTGGCACGGGTTATGACCCACTCGGACTGCCACGCCTGCGCCAGGCCCTGGCCGAGCGGTACACGGCCAAAGGCGTCCCGACGGAGCCCGAGAACATCATGGTCACGCTGGGAGCTCAGCACGCAATCTCGCTGATCACCAAGACCTTCCTCTCCCGCGCAGACACCGCACTGGTGGAGGCTCCGAGCTATCCGCACGCCTACGACGCGCTCAGACTGAGGGCTCGGAAGCTCGTGACCGTCACCGTCGATCCGCGTCGGGGCTGGGATGACCACGGACTGGCGCAGACCTTTCGCGAGGCGAGACCTGCTCTTGCCTACGTGATGCCGGACTTCCACAACCCCACAGGCGCCGTCATGCCGGCTCCGCAGCGCCAGCTGCTCATGGACCTCGCCCGACGTCACGACTCACTGGTGGTGGCAGACGAGACCACCGCGGACCTGCACATCGATGGCGTCGCGGGAGCTCCGTTGGCGACCTATGGGCCGGCACTTCTCGTCGGTTCCATGGGAAAGACCGTATGGGGCGGACTGAGGATCGGGTGGATCCGTGCAGAGCAGGACAAGATCCAACGACTCGAACAGTCCCGATACGCCCAGGACCTGGGCACCCCCATCCTCGAGCAGCTCATCGCACTGGATCTGCTCGGCCAGTACGAGGAGATCCTTCGTTACCGCACGGTTCAGCTTCGGGAAGGGCGAGACCACGCGGAGGAGCTGCTCCGATCACACTTCCCGCAATGGGATGTGCCGCACGTCGGCGGGGGGCTGTGCACCTGGGTCAATATCGGAGAGCCGGTGAGTTCCCAGCTCGCACTGGCCGCTCGCGAGGGGGGCCTCCCCATCGGTGCGGGCCCGCGGTTTGGACTCGGCGGAGCTTTCGAGCGTTTCCTCCGCTTCCCCCTCAGCTACCCGGCGGAGGAGACCAGCCTGGCCGTAGAAATTCTGGCAGAGGCGTGGCACCGCGTGGAACCTCTACGCAGGGTCGACGCCGACTTCACACCAGCGCTGGTCTGAGCCGAAACCCGGGTGGCGTTCAATGCATCGCACGTCCATGCCATGTCCCATCGCTTTGGATGGAGATAGCGATGGGACATGGCACAGGGATACGACGGATCGCAAAAGAGACCGGCAAAGGGGACCAGCGATGGGCCGGCGAAACGGTCACCGGATTGCGATGGGGACAGCAGAAGGGCCGCAGTCAGTGACTGCGGCCCTTCGTGAAAGCTGGGGTGTGAAGTGGGAGATCCCTTACTTCTTGCCTCCGAAGCCCTTGAAGCGAGCGTTGAAGCGCTCGACGCGGCCGGCGGAGTCCATGATGCGCTGCTTGCCGGTGTAGAACGGGTGCGACGCAGCGGAGATCTCGACGTCGATGACCGGGTAGGTGTTGCCGTCTTCCCATTCCATCGTCTTGTTCGACGAGGTGGTGGAGCGGGTCAGGATCTTTTCGCCGGAGGCCAGGTCATTGAAGATGACCGGCTCGTACTTGGGGTGGATATCAGACTTCATGAGGTGTGTGTCCTTTTCATCTGCCGCTGGATTTTGCCAGAAGCGTGGAACTGAGGCGTGGCCAGAATGGACCAACACAGCACTATATCAAATCGGGGGCTCCCCCGCCCGGGAGAGCATGCAGCGTCGTGGCGACGCTGATTTTCAGCCGATGAAGAGGTTGCGCAACATCACGAACAGCGCCACCAGGCCGAGCGTGACGATGACGGCCCGGAGCAGCAGCGGGGAGAGCCGCCGTCCCACCCACGCCCCGATGAGTCCGCCGAGCGTGGAGGCCACGGCGATGATGGCCACGACGCCCCAGAGAATCACCCGCTCGTCCGGCTCTCGGAGCAGATAGTCCACCAGGACATAGCTGATGGCGGCAGTGAGGTTCACGACGGCGACCAGCAGGTTCTTCACGCCGTTGGCCTGCTGAATGTTCGCCATCAGGAAGATGCCCAGGATGCCCATCAGCAGAATGCCCTGCGCAGCGACGAAGTACCCGCCATAGATGCCTGCCGCGAAGACCAGCAGCATCAGCACCAGGCTCACCGTGGGCATGGAGGGAGTCTTCGAGGGCTCCGCCGGTGCGTCCTGGGTGGCGGGCTCGGCGGACTGGACCGAACCTTCTGTCCCCGCTTCCCGCCGAGCTGCCCTCGCCCTGACCCAGGCCGAAAGCCTGGGCTGCGCCAGGACGAAGATCAGCGAGACCACGATCAGGATCGGTGCGACCCGTCCGAAGACCTCCTCGGGCAGCGTGATCAGCAGTGCCGCGCCGATCACTCCGCCGAGCACCGAGGCCGGAATCAGTTTGATCAGCACCGACTTCACCTGTCGGATCTCGCGCCGGTATCCCCAGGCACCGGTGAAGTTGCCGGCGATCAGGCCCATCGCGTTGGACACGGTGGCCGAGACCGGGGGCACGCCCATGGCCACCAGCACCGGGAAGGTCACCAGCGTGCCGGATCCGACCACAGTGTTGATGGCGCCCGCCCAGATGCCGGCGACGAAGATCAGGGCCAGCATCTCCAGACCAAGCCCATGCAGGGCGATATCGCTGAGCGCCTCCATCAGTGTTGCGCCGGCTGCTTCTTGAAGGCCGAATAGCGGCCGTCACGGTGCACCAGGTCCAGCTCGGTGTCGAAGGTCTTCGAGAGGTTCGCCGAGGTCATGGTCTCTTCGATGGGCCCGGAGGCCACCGGGGCCCCGTCGCGCAGCAGCAGCACGTGGGTGAACCCGGGCGGGATCTCCTCGAGGTGGTGGGTGACCAAGACCGTGGTGGGAGACTCCTCATGGGTGACCAGCTGGCTGGTGCGCTCCACGAGTGCCTCTCGGCCTCCGAGGTCCAGACCTGCACCCGGCTCGTCCAGCAGCAGCAGCTCCGGATCGGTCATCAGCGCCCGTGCGATCTGCACCCGCTTGCGCTCACCCTCGGACAGCGTTCCGAAGGGCCGATCGAAGACCGTGCCCACGCCCCACTCGTTGAGCAGCTCGAAGGCGCGCCGCTCATCCAGCTGCTCATACTCCTCGCGCCACCGTCCGGTCACGCCGTAGGCGGCGGTGACCACGACGTTCAGCGCGGTCTCCTGCATGGGCATGGTGCTGGTGAGCGAATTCGAGCTGAAGCCGATCAGCGGCCGTAGCTCGAAGACGTCGACGGCGCCCAGCTGCTCATCGAGGATCCGGGCGGTGCCGGTGGTGGGAAACAGTCGGGCCGCAGCGATCTGCAGCAGGGTGGTCTTCCCTGCGCCGTTGGGGCCCAGGATCACCCAGCGCTCGTCCTCATTCACCGTCCAGGAGACGTTGTTGAGAAGATTCTTGCGCCCCCGGCGCACGGTGACATTCTGGATTTCGAGGACAGGACTCATGGCCTCAACACTATCGAACGGGACCTGGAGCTATAGGCTGAACACGCTATGACTGCGCTCCCACACCCTGACGTCCCGCAAGGCACCGTGGCCCTCCTGGCGGCCCCCTCCCTGGACGGTCCGCTCATCCGCTCGCTGACCCATGAGTTCTCCCGTCGCGGCGTGGTGCACAGCGTGGAGCTGCGAGACGTCCCGGTCGCCGGCGGGGGCGAGATCCAGGCCGCGCGCTGGTCTGTGACTCTGGATGACGCCGATGACTCCTATGGAGCGCAGCTCGCGGTCTCACTCCTGGAGGACGCCGCCGACCAGCTCCAGGGCCCCGTCACCCAGACAGTGCTGCCCGGAGCGCAGCGTGAGACGCTCCACTCCGAGGACGGCCGGCTCATGCTGCTCATGGACGTGGACTCCACGCTGATCGATCAGGAGGTCATCGAACTGCTGGCCCGCGGGGCCGGGCGTGAGGCTGAGGTCGCGGAGGTCACCGAGCGGGCCATGCGCGGCGAGATCGACTTCGAGGCCTCGCTGCACCAGCGGGTCGCCGCGCTGAGCGGCCTCTCCGAGGACGTGATCACCTCCACCCTCGCCTCGATCACCCCCACCCAGGGCGCCGAGGCCCTGCTCGCCGAGCTGACGCGCCGCGGCTGGCCCAGCTACGCCGTCTCGGGCGGGTTTCTCCAGGTCCTCGCTCCACTGGCCCAGCAACTCGGACTCACCGGGTTCCATGCCAATGACCTCGCCATCTCCGCGAACGGCACCCTCGAAGGCACTGTGCGCGGCGCCGTCGTCGACCGCGCGGCCAAGAAGGAGTATCTTGAACAGTGGTCGGCATCACAGGGGCTGCGGCCTGGCAATGTCGTCGCCGTCGGAGATGGAGCGAACGATCTCGACATGATCACGGCCGCCGGAGTGGGCATCGCGTTCTGCGCGAAGCCTGCCCTGGAAGAGCAGGCAGACCTCGTCATCCGTCACCGCTCCTTCGAGCTCATCTCGCTGGCGCTGGGACTGGGCTGACGCAGCACCACCGATCGCCCTGCACTGGCGCAGGCCCCAGATTTGATACCGAAGATCTCAATTCCGCGGTCATCACGGGCAGGCATTCTGCTATGCCGTGATGATCTGCCAGGAATAGCCACTACCCCGGTAGGGTTGATCCTGCGCGGCACAACGATGTGCGCGGACCTCGTTGTCCACCGTCACTCACCCTTTTGGAGGAACCCCTCGTGACCGAGAATGCCGTATTCACCGATCTGGACAAGCGGGCAGTCGACACGCTGCGCGTGCTGGCCGCCGACTCCGTGGAGAAGGTCGGCTCAGGCCACCCCGGCACGGCGATGTCGCTGGCCCCCGCTGCCTACCTGCTCTTCCAGAAGGTGATGAAGCATGATCCCACCGATCCCCAGTGGATCGGTCGCGACCGCTTCATCCTCTCCCCCGGCCACACCTCGCTGACCCTGTACCTCCAGCTCTACTTCTCCGGCTACGGCCTTGAGGTCGAGGACCTCGGGGCGCTGCGCACCTGGGATTCGCTGACCCCGGGCCACCCCGAGTACGGCCACACCGCGGGCGTAGAGATCACCACCGGGCCGCTGGGCCAGGGCCTCGCCTCGTCGGTCGGCTTCGCCTACGGCCAGCGCCGGATGCGCGGACTGATGGACCCTGATGCGCCTGCCGGAGAGTCCCCCTTCGACCACAACGTGTACGTCATCGCCTCCGACGGTGACCTCCAGGAGGGCGTGACCTCCGAGGCCTCCTCGCTGGCCGGCCACCAGGAGCTCGGCAACCTCATCGTGATCTGGGACGACAACAAGATCTCCATCGAGGACGACACCGACATCGCCTTCACCGAGGACGTCTCAGCGCGCTACGAGGCCTACGGCTGGCACGTGCAGCGCGTGGACTGGAAGAAGTCCGGCGACTACGACGAGGACATCAACGAGCTCCACCGCGCGCTGCTGGCCGCGAAGGCCGAGACCTCGAAGCCCTCGCTCATCGCGCTGCGCACGGTGATCGGCTACCCCTCCCCGAAGAAGCAGAACACCGGCGGCATCCACGGCTCCAAGCTGGGCACCGATGAGCTGGTGGCGCTCAAGGAGCTCCTCGGCTTCGACACCGAGGCGCACTTCGCGGTGGAGGACGAGGTCCTGACCCACGCACGCAAGATCCTCGAGCGCAGCGTCGAGACCCGCCAGGAATGGGACAAGCAGTACCAGTCCTGGCGCGAGGCGAACACCGATGAGGCGAAGCTGCTGGACCGGCTGACCGCCGGCGAGCTTCCCGACGGCTGGGAGTCCCAGCTGCCCGAGTTCCCCGCCGGAGAGGACATGGCCACCCGCGCCGCCTCCGGCAAGGTGCTCAATGGCATTGCCGAGGTCCTTCCCGAGCTCTGGGGCGGCTCAGCCGACCTCGCAGGGTCGAACAACACGCACCTCGACGGGTACGAGTCCTTCATCCCGACCTCCCACTCCACGGAGAAGTTCAGCGGCAACCCCTACGGGCGCAACCTGCACTTCGGCATCCGTGAGCACGCAGCCGCGGCGATCACCAACGGCGTCTCGCTGTCGGCACCGCTGCGCACCTACAACGGCACCTTCCTGATCTTCTCGGACTATCAGCGCCCGGCCATCCGCCTGGCGGCACTGATGGGCATCGGATCGATCTTCGTGTGGACTCATGACTCCATCGGGCTGGGCGAAGACGGACCCACCCACCAGCCGGTGGAGCAGCTCGCGACGCTGCGCGCCATCCCGAACCTCGATGTGGTGCGCCCCGGCGACCCCAACGAGGTGGCCATCGCCTGGCGCGAGGTGCTGCGCCGCAGCGACCGCCCGGCCGGCCTGGCCCTGACTCGCCAGGGCATCCCCACCTACGCCCGCGGCGCCGGAGCGGCCACCGCCACAGAGTTCGGCTCGGTGGAGGGCGCCGCCAAGGGTGCCTATGTGCTGGCCGAGTCCGCCAAGGACGGCGCCGTGGTGACCCCCGACGTCGTGCTGATCGGCACCGGCTCGGAGGTGCAGCTCGCCGTCGAGGCGCGCGAGGCACTGGCTGAGCAGGGCGTCGCCGCCCGCGTGGTCTCCATGACCTGCCGCGAGTGGTTCTTCGAGCAGGACAAGGCCTACCGCGAGAGCGTCATCCCCGCGGCCGTGAAGGCGCGCGTCTCCGTGGAGGCCGCCTCCCCGATGGGCTGGCGCGACATCGTCGGCGACGCCGGCCGGATCGTGGGACTGGATCACTTCGGCGCCTCCGCCGACTACAAGGTGCTCTACGAGCAGTTCGGCATCACCGCGGCAGCCGTCACCGAGGCCGCCCAGGAGTCCATCGCCGCGGCCTCCTGAGGCAGTCCGTCACGGGTTCCCGCAGCTGCGGCTGCGGGAACCCTGGCGGCCGGCCCACCCACTTACCCACCCCCTGGCATCAGGAGCATTGAATATGACTGCAAACACCAACACTCAGGCGCTGTCCGACCTCGGCGTCTCCATCTGGCTCGATGACCTCTCCCGCGAGCGGCTGAACTCGGGCTCGCTGGCAAAGCTGATCGACACCCACAACGTCGTCGGCGTGACCACCAACCCGACCATCTTCGAATCCGCGCTGAAGGACGGCGAGGCGTACGAGCAGCAGCTCTCCGAGCTGGCAGCCGCCGGGGCCGACGCCGAGAAGGCCGTCTTCGACATCACCACCTCCGATGTGCGCGAGGCCTGCGACGTGTTCGCCGGTGTCTACGCCGCCTCCAACGGCGTCGATGGTCGCGTCTCCATCGAGGTGGATCCCCGTCTCGCCCGCGACGCCGCAGGGACCATCGCCCAGGCCCGCGAGCTGTACAAGGCCGTGGACCGCGAGAACGTGATGATCAAGATCCCCGCCACCGTCGAGGGCATCGAGGCGATCGCCGCCGTGGTCTCCGAAGGCATCAGCGTCAACGTCACGCTGGTCTTCTCGCTGGAACGCTACCGCGCAGTGATCAACGCGTTCATGCTCGGCCTGGAGAAGGCCCACTCCGAGGGCATCGACATCTCGAAGGTCCACTCCGTGGCATCCTTCTTCGTCTCCCGCGTGGATGCAGAGATCGACAAGCGCCTGGAGCTGGCAGCCGAGGAGGGCAAGCCCGGGACCGAGAAGCTGAAGTCCCAGGCCGCCGTGGCGAATGCGCGCCTGGCACACCAGATCGCGGTGGAGACCTTCTCCTCCGAGCGCTGGCAGCTGCTGGCCGAGCGCGGCGGACGCCCGCAGCGCCTGCTGCTCGCCTCCACCGGCACCAAGGACCCCAACCTCTCCGACACCCTCTACGTCACCGAGCTCGCGGGTGCCGACGTGGTCAACACCATGCCGGAGAAGACGCTGCTCGCACTGGCGGACCATGGCGTGGTGGAGCGCGACACGCTCTCCGGCACCTATGTGGAGGCCAACCGGGTCCTCGACGGCATCTCCGCGGCGGGCATCAGCTACCGCGAGGTCGTCGACGCCCTGGAGAATGAAGGCCTGCAGAAGTTCGAGGTCTCCTGGAAGGGCCTGCTGGGCACCATCGAGGATGGCCTGAAGCGCAACAGCTGAGCGGAGTCTGCGGGGCCCGTCCGCGAGGGCGGGCCCGGCGACTGTTCACTCCGTACGGTGCCCGGTCGCTGGGTGTGAGAATCCCAGCCGCTGAGGATCTCGAGGTCTGCGGATCTCTGGATCCCAGGTCTCGACCGGGCACCGGTCAGGGTCAACAGCCGTGTGAATCCCACCGGCCCCCTATAAGTGCAGATGCTGGCCAGGTCGAACCCAGGCGTTCGGCTGAGAAAGGAAGCACGTCATGAGCTCACTCTCCCTGACACTGACCGGGGCGGCCCGCGAAGCCGCTGAGAACCAGGTCCCCGGCCTGCTGGACCACGAGTTCGCCTCCCGGCTGGCGGCGAAGGACCACACCCTCTGGGGGGTCGAGGCTGAGGATGAGGCGAGCAAGCGCCTCGGCTGGGTCGATCTCTTCGAGGGATCCCGCCAGCTTCTGCCCCAGATCACCGCGCTGCGCGAAGAGCTCGCCGGTGAGGGCGTCACCCGTGTGGTGCTCGCGGGCATGGGCGGGTCCTCGCTGGCGCCCGAGGTCATCTGCGCCACTGCGGGCGTCGAGCTGACCGTGCTGGACTCCACGGACCCTCAGCACGTCGCCTCGGTCATCGGCGCCGATATCGAGAAGACCGTGCTCGTGGTGTCCTCGAAGTCAGGCTCGACCGTGGAGACCGACTCCCAGCGACGGATCGTGCAGCAGGCGATGACCGAGGCCGGCATCGACGCCCAGTCCCGCACCGTGATCGTCACCGACCCCGGCTCGCCGCTGGCGAAGTCCTCCGCCGAGGCCGGCGTGCGCGCCGTGTTCGAGGCGGACCCGACCGTGGGCGGACGCTACTCCGCACTGACCGCCTTCGGGCTGGTCCCCTCCGGCCTGGCCGGTGCCGACCTCGAATCGCTCCTCGATGACGCTGAAGAGACCCTGGCGATCCTCGCTGAGGACGACGCCGACAACCCGGGTCTGCGCCTCGGCGCCGCCATCGGTGGCACCACACCGTTGCGCAACAAGCTGGTCGTCGTCGACGCCGGATCTCCGCTGCTGGGCCTGGGCGCCTGGATCGAACAGCTCATCGCTGAATCCACCGGCAAGAACGGCACCGGGCTGCTCCCGGTGATCGTGGGCGACGGCGAGCCCGAGCTGCACCGCGATGCCGATGACGTGCTGACCGTCCAGATCATCGACGTGGACGCCGAAGACGGCACCTCGGTGGACAATGACGTGGCCGACCTGGTCGTCAGCTCGCACAAGGTCCGCACCGGCGGCAGCCTCGGCGCGCAGTTCATGCTCTGGGAGGTCGCCACCGCCGTCGCAGGGGCGCTGCTGGGCATCAACCCCTTCGATCAGCCTGATGTGGAGTCCGCAAAGGTCGCCGCCCGCGGGATGCTCGACGCCGAGACCCCCGAGTCCACCGAGGCAGAGGTCGACGGCGCCGTGGAGATCCGCACGCTGGGCAGCTCCGCACTCACCGACGCCGACACCGCCAGCCTGCAGGCCGCGCTGAAGGCTCTGCTGGAGACGGTGCGGCAGGACGGTTACCTCGCCGTCATGGCCTATCTCGACCGCACCAGCGAGCACGAGCTCGAAAGCATCCGCGCGCAGCTCTCCTCGCTTGCCGGGCGCCCGGTGACCTTCGGCTGGGGCCCACGGTTCCTGCACTCCACCGGTCAGTTCCATAAGGGCGGACCCCACATCGGTGCATTCCTGCAGATCACCACCGAATCCGAGGGCGACGTCGAGGTTCCCGACCGCCCCTTCACGCTGGCCAAGCTCATCGCGGCCCAGGCCGCCGGCGACGCCCAGGTCCTGGCCGATCACGGCATGCCCGTGCTCCGCGTCCATCTGCAGGACCGGCAGGCAGGACTGACCCAGCTCATCGACACGGTGGAGGCCCTGTGAGTGGCTCCCGCAGCAGAAGCAGCAATCCCCTCCGAGACGCCCGGGACCGGCGGCTCAACCGGATCGCGGGCCCCTCGGCGATGGTCATGTTCGGCGTCACGGGCGACCTTGCCCGCAAGAAGCTGCTGCCCGCCATCTACGATCTGGCCAACCGCGGCCTGCTGCCGCCGAGCTTCTCGCTGGTGGGCTTCGGGCGCCGGGACTGGACCCACGAGCAGTTCGCCGCCGAGGTCCTGGACCATGTGAAGGCCTCTGCGCGCACGAACTTCGACCAGCAGGTCTGGGACCAGCTGGCGGCCGGGCTGCGCTTCGTGCAGGCGGAGGGCTTCGACGACGACGCCGCCTATACCCGGCTCGGCGAGACGCTCGAGGAGCTCGAAGAGTCCCGCGGCACCAGAGGAAATCACGCCTACTACCTCTCAATCCCGCCGAACTCCTTCGAGATCGTGTGCCAGCGGCTCTCCTCCCACGGCCTCGCCGCCGCCCAGGACTCCGACGAGGATCCCTGGAGCCGGGTGGTCATCGAGAAGCCCTTCGGACACGACCTGAAGTCGGCCCAGGAGCTGAACAAGGTGGTGGAATCGGTCTTCCCGCCGGACGCCGTCTTCCGCATCGACCACTACCTGGGCAAGGAGACGGTGCAGAACCTGCTCGCGCTGCGCTTCGCGAACCAGCTCTTCGAACCTCTCTGGAATGCCCAGTACGTGGACCATGTGCAGATCACCATGGCCGAGGACATCGGGATCGGGGGCCGCGCGAGCTACTACGACGGCGTCGGTGCGGCCCGCGACGTGATCCAGAACCACCTGCTGCAGCTCCTCGCACTGACCGCGATGGAGGAGCCGATCTCCTTCGACGCGCATCATCTGCGTGCGGAGAAGGAGAAGGTGCTCGCCGCCGTCCGGCTGCCGAAGGACCTCGACGCCGCCTCCGCCCGGGGCCAGTACACCTCGGGCTGGCAGGGCGGTGAGCAGGTGGTCGGCTTCCTGGACGAGGAGGGTTTCAACCCTGATTCGACCACCGAGACCTTCGCGGCGCTGAAGCTGGACATCAACACCCGTCGCTGGGCCGGAGCACCGTTCTATCTGCGCGCTGGAAAGCGGCTCGGGCGTCGTGTCACGGAGATCGCCGTGATCTTCAAACGTGCCCCCAATCTGCTCTTCCAGGATCACGACGATCATGAGTTCGGCCAGAACGCCGTCGTCATCCGGGTCCAGCCCGATGAGGGGGCGACCATCCGCTTCGCCTCCAAGGTGCCCGGCACCCAGATGGAGGTCCGGGACGTCACCATGGACTTCGGCTATGGCCATGCCTTCACCGAGGACAGCCCGGAAGCCTACGAGCGCCTGATCCTCGACGTCCTGCTCGGCGAACCGCCGCTGTTCCCCCGGCATGAGGAGGTCGAGCTCTCCTGGAAGATCCTCGATCCCTTTGAAGAGCACTGGGCCGCGAAGCAGGAGCAGCCTGAGCCCTACGCCCCCGGCGGGTGGGGGCCGCAGTCCGCCCACGACCTGCTCGCCCGAGATGGCCGCACCTGGCGCAGGCCATAAGGAGAACCCCATGATCGTCGATATCGAGAACACCACCACCTCGAAGGTCTCGAAGAAGCTGCGCGAGCTCCGTGAGGCAGGGGGCGTGGTCGCGCTGACCCGCGTGCTGACCCTGGTCATCCTCACCTCCAAGGACAATGCGGAACCGGCCATCGAGGCGGCCAACCTGGCGTCTCGGGAGCACCCCTGCCGGATCATCGTGCTCGCCTCCGGCAGAGCCACAGATGAGACACGTCTGGATGCACAGATCAGGGTCGGTGGAGATGCCGGCGCCTCTGAGGTGATCGTCCTGGAGGCCTCCGGGGAGCTCGCTGAACAGAACGAGGCGATGGTCTCCGCGCTGCTGCTGCCCGATGCCCCCATCGTCGCCTGGTGGGCCGATGAGCTGCCCGACGGTGTCAGCGAGACGCCCATCGGACAGATCGCGCACCGGCGGATCACCGACACGGCGATGGACCCCCGCCCGCTGGAGGCGCTGCGCCGACTCTCGACGCACTACAGCGAGGGCGACACGGATCTGGCCTGGACCCGGCTGACCGGGTGGCGCATCCAGCTGGCCAGCATCCTCGACACGTTGGACCCCGAGGCGATCACGTCGGTGACCGTGGAGGCTGCTGCGGATCTGCCCAGCGCCGCCCTGCTCGCGGCCTGGCTGAGGATGGGCCTGGAGATTCCCGTCGAGCTGGTCTCCACCGCGGCGCCGGAGGATTCGGAGCTGCCGTTGACACTCACCGCTGTCACCTTCCATCGCGAGATGGGTGATGTCAGTCTCTCCCGGCCTCGCGGCGAGGAGATCGCGGTGCTGCACTCTGCCGACGGGCTCGTTCAAGGGGTGCCGCTTCCGGTGCGCACACTCCAGGACTGCCTCGCGGAGGAGCTCCGCCGACTCGATTCCGACGAGATCTTCGGCGAGGTGCTGTCCCGAGCCCTGCCAGCCACTGATTTCCTGGAGAGCGCCTCCTCCGCCGACTGACTCACCGACTATGCTCGGACGACGAGCCCTGCACGACAGCCCTGAGAGGACCTACAGACATGACTGATCCCGCGAAGGCACCCGTGACCGCGCCGCGCACCGAGATCTACGCAGGCAAGGACGAGCTGGTGAGCGTTGTCGCTGAGCGGCTGCTGGCAGTCCTCGTGGACGCGGTTGCAGATCACGGCAGCGCTCATGCAGTCCTGACCGGCGGCAGCGCAGGCATCGCCGTGCTGGAGAAGGTCGCTGAGCTGGTCGCGGAACCCGGCACGGAGACCCCGTCCTGGTCAGCCGTGCATTTCTGGTGGGGCGATGAGCGGCTGCTCCCCAGTGACGACCCAGAGCGCAACGCCATGCAGGCCCATGCGGCCCTGTTGGACGCGCTCATTGCGGAGCACGGGCTCCCCGCGCAGAACGTGCACCGCATGCCCACCTCCGAGGATGCGGCATCGCCAACCGTGGGGGCGGAGATGTATGCAGCGAGCATGGAGGCATTCGCGGAAGAGGGTGGCCATTCCGGACTCGCGCTCCCCCGCTTCGACGTGCTCCTGCTCGGGGTCGGCCCGGACGGTCACATCGCGAGCCTCTTCCCGGGCAAGGACTCGCTGGGCGTAAGCGGAGTGGTCACCGTGGGCGAAGACGACTCCCCCAAGCCACCGCCGCAGCGCGTCTCACTGACCTTCGACGCGATCCACACTGCCGACCGCGTCTGGACGGTGGTGGTGGGCCAGGACAAGGCGGCGGCCGCCGCCAAGGCGCTCACCGAGGGCACAGATCCGCGCGAGATCCCGGCTGCTCGCGTCGCAGGGACCATGGAGACGATCTGGCACCTGGACCAGGCAGCCGCAGCAGAGCTCGGCTGACGCCCAGTCACCCCCTACAGATGAGTGCTCCGGCGGCCAGGCAGCCACCAGAGCACTCCATCAGCCAGGACGACGAGTGGTCGCTCAGATGTCGGCGCCCACCTGCACCAGCAGCGCCAGTGCGACGACGATCAGGCCCCAGGTGACACCCAGGGTGATGGTCAGTCGATTGAGGTTCCGCTCGGCGACGCCGGAGGAGCCCAGCGAGGATGTCACTCCGCCGCCGAACATGTCGGACATGCCACCGCCGCGCCCCTTGTGGAGCAGGATGAGCATGATCAGCATGATGCTGATGAGCGCCAGGATAACCTGGAGTGCGATGGTCAGCGCAGACACAGCGACCTTTCGTGATGAATCGTGGGCGTATCAGCTACCAGGATAACCCGGGACGGGGTCACCCATGGGCGGTTCAGCCCTGGGCGGCGATGTGCTTCTCGAAGGAGATGATCTTTGCGAACTCCTCGGGATCCAGGCTCGCTCCACCCACGAGGGCGCCGTCCACGTCCGGCCCGGCCAGGACCGCGGCGACGTTCTTGGACTTGACCGAACCGCCGTAGAGCACCCGGACGGTGTCGGCGAACTCCTGGGAGTAGAGCTCCGCCAGCTTGGTGCGCACGGCGGCAGACATCTCCTGTGCATCCTCGGGACCGGCGACCTTGCCCGTGCCGATGGCCCAGACGGGCTCATAGGCGACGACGAGCTCGGTCAGGTCCTCGGCAGAGAGCCCCTTCAGCGCGCCCTCGAGCTGGGCCAGCGTGTGAGACACGTGGTTCCCGGCTTCACGCACCTCGAGGCCTTCGCCCACGCAGAGGACCGGTGCGAGGTCATGGCGCAGCGCGGCAGAGAGCTTGGCGCCCAGCTGCTCGTCGGTCTCGCCATGGACCTCACGCCGCTCTGAGTGACCGATGAGGACCTGCGAGCAGCCCAGCTTCTTCAAGAATGCTCCGGAGATGTCTCCGGTGTAGGCGCCGGAGTCCTGGTCCGAGAGATCCTGGGCCCCATAGTCGACATCGAGCTTGTCTCCGGAGACCAGAGTCTGGACACCGCGCAGATCGGTGAAGGGTGGGAAGACCGAGACCTGGATGCGCTCGTAGTCGTGGCCCGCGTCGTCGAGCGTCCACGCAAGCTTCTGCACGAGCGCGATCGCTTCCATGTGGTCGATGTTCATCTTCCAGTTGCCGGCGATCAGCGGCCGGCGCACGTACTGGCCGTTCTTCTGTGTGGTCATGGAGGCTGTGTCCTTGTCTTGACGGGTTCTCAGAGTCCCGACGGGGTGGTCAGAGTCTCTGCTGGATGGTCAGGTGAGGCGGTGCTCACCGGTGGCTGCTGGGCGGCTGCGGCTCAGGAGCCGAGGGCCTCGATGCCCGGAAGGGTCTTGCCCTCCAGGTACTCCAGGCTCGCGCCGCCGCCGGTGGAGATATGCCCGAAGCTCTGCTCGTCGAAGCCGAGGGCGCGCACGGCGGCTGCGGAGTCTCCGCCGCCGACCACGGTGAAGCCTTCAGTGGCGGTGAGCGCCTCGGCGACCGCGGCGGTTCCCTTGGCGAACGCCTCCATCTCGAAGACGCCCATGGGACCGTTCCAGAAGACGGTGTTGGACTGGGCGATCTCCGCGCTGAATGCTTTCGCGGTGTCGGGACCGATGTCGAGTCCCAGCGCCTGCTCGCCGTGCTTGCCGGACTCCAGCGACTCGGTGGGCAGCACCTCGACCTCGGCGTCCGCGGCGAATGCGGACGCCATGGCGATATCGGTGGGAAGAACGATGCGGCAGTTCATCCGATCGGCCTCCGCGAGGAAGCCCTTGACGGTCTCGAGCTTGTCGTCCTCCACGAGGGACTTGCCGATGCCGTAGCCCTGCGCCTTCAGGAAGGTGAAGACCATGCCGCCGCCGATGAGCAGCGTGTCGGCGCGGCTCATCAGGTTCTCGATCACTGCCAGCTTGTCCGAGACCTTGGAGCCGCCCAGCACCACCGTGTAGGGACGCTGCGGAGTCTCGGTCAGTCGTTTCAGGACCTCGAGCTCGTCGCGGACCAGGTCCCCCTGGTAGGCGGGGAGCTTCGCGGTGATGTCTGCGACCGAGGCGTGCCGGCGGTGCACGGCGCCGAAGGCGTCGTTGACGTAGGCTCCGGTCTCGCCGACCAGCGCGGCGAGGTCTGCCGCGAGTGCGGCACGCTCGTCGTCGTCCTTGGAGGTCTCGCGGGGGTCGAAGCGGACGTTCTCCAGGAGCAGGATCTCGCCTTCGCCCAGCTCTTCGCTGGCGGCTGTGGCGCTCTCGCCGACCAGGTCCTCCGCGCGGCGCACGGGGACCTCGGTCAGCTCGGACATGCGGGCCGCGACGGGGGCCAGGGAGTACTGCAGGTCGGGCTCACCCTTGGGGCGCCCCAGGTGGGCGGTGACCAGGACGCGGGCCCCGGCGGCGGCGAGCTTCTCCAGCACCGGCAGTGAGGCGCGGATGCGGCCGTCGTCGGTGACCACACCGTCCTTGAGCGGCACGTTGAGGTCGGAGCGGACCAGGACACGACGGCCGGTGAGGCCTTCGGAGATCAGGGCGTCAAGGGTGGCTGCAGTCATGAGTTCAGGGTACCAATCGCTGGAAGGGGCAAACAGGGACTCGGCATGCGAAGGCCCCGGTCTCGACGGGGAATCGTCGAGACCGGGGCCTTCGTCACTCGGTCTGGATCAGCGGCCGACGTGAGCGGTCATGTCCACCAGGCGGGAGGAGTAGCCGTACTCGTTGTCGTACCACGCGAAGACCTTGACGGTCTTGCCGATGACCTTGGTCAGCGGTGCGTCGAAGATCGAGGAGTGGGTGTCGCCGACGATGTCGGAGGAGACCAGCGGGTCCTCGTTGTACGCCAGGATGCCCTTGAGCGGTCCCTCCGCTGCCTTCTTGAAGGCGGCGTTGATGTCCTCTGCGGTGACACCCTCCTTCTCGATGGCGACCGTGAGGTCGGTGCCGGAGCCGGTGATGACGGGCACGCGGATGGCGTAGCCGTCGAGCTTGCCGTCGACCTCGGGGATGACGGCGCCGATGGCGGCGGCAGCACCGGTGGAGGTGGGCACCATGTTCACGCCTGCGGCGCGGGCACGGCGGGGATCGCTGTGCGGGGCGTCGTGCAGGCGCTGGTCGCCGGTGTACGCGTGCACGGTGGTCATCAGGCCTTCGACGAGGCCGAACTCGTCGTTGAGCACCTTGACCAGCGGGGCCAGGCAGTTGGTGGTGCAGGAGGCGTTGGAGACCACGGTGTGCTTTTCCGGGTCATAGGTGTTCTCGTTGATGCCCATGACCAGGGTCGCGTCGACGCCCTTGCCCGGTGCCGAGACGATGACCTTCTTGGCGCCGGCGTCGAGGTGCTTGCCTGCGGTCTCCTTGGTGGTGAAGAAGCCGGTGCACTCCAGCACGACGTCGACCTCGAGGTCGCCCCAGGGCAGGTTCGCCGGGTCCTTGTCGGAGAAGAGCTTGATGCGACGCTCACCTGCGACGAGGGTGTCGCCGTCGAGGGACACGTCCTTCGGGTAGCGGCCCATGACCGAGTCGTACTTGGTCAGGTTCACCAGCTGGGCGGGGTCGGTGAGGTCGTTGATCGCCACGAGCTCGAGGTCGGTGCGGCCGGTGTTCTCCAGCACCCGCAGCACGTTGCGGCCGATGCGTCCAAAACCATTGATCGCGATTTTTGTCGCCATGAGGTTCCTTCCTTGACGTGTGGGTCCGCATTTCCTGCGGTCCCTCGAAGCGTTCCTGCCCAGTCAGCCCGCCGAGATCTCTCCGGGCAACTTGTCCCTAGACACGCGTTGGGGATCAGCAGCTCGACCGTAGTCGAACCGCTGACCCCCAACAACATCGTTGTTCTCAGGCTGTCTGCAGAACGCGATTTTTAGTTTTCCTGCGTCTTATTCAATCACGCCGCCGCGACTGGCCCAAACATCTGCGGGCCGGTCGCGGCGGCGAGGATCAGGAACTGAGCGTGATCAGGGCGTGACGAGCTTGGAGGCACCCGAGCGGGCGGCCTCCAGGCGTGAGGCGACATCGGTCCAGTTGATGATGTTCCAGAAGGCCTTCACGTAGTCAGGCTTCACGTTCTGGTAGTCGAGGTAGAAGGCGTGCTCCCACATGTCCAGCATCAGCAGCGGAATGGTGCCCACGGGCACGCCGTTCTGCTGATCGTAGAACTGCTCGATCACCACGTTGCCACCGATGGGCTCGTAGGCGAGGATCGCCCAGCCGGAGCCCTGGATGGTCAGCGCGGCCTGGGTGAACTGCTGCTGGAACGCCTCGAAGGAGCCGAAGTACTCATCGATCGCGGCGGCCAGCTCACCCTCGGGGCGCTCCTGGCCCTCTGGGGAGAGGTTCTTCCAGAAGATCGAGTGGTTGGTGTGCCCGCCGAGGTTGAACTGCAGGTCCTTGAGAAGCTTGGGGGTCGTGGCGTAGTCGCCCTTCTCGCGGGCTTCGGCCAGCTTCTCCAGCGCGGTGTTCGCACCGGCGACATAGGTCTGATGGTGCTTGGAGTGATGAAGCTCCATGATCCGCGCGGAGATGTGTGGCTCCAGCGCGGAGTAGTCATAGTCCAGTTCAGGAAGCGTGAAATCAGTCAAAATGTCCTCCTAGTGACGGGGGTTCGTCGAGGCCGACAGCACCTCGACTCACTCGTCATCCTATGCCGTCGGCGCCGGGCCATAAAGGAGTTGACGGCCTATGACCTGCGGTGTTCACCACTGGAGTAACTCCGCTGCGGGAGCCGCAGCGGGGTGGACGGGAACGCTTCAGCTCTCGAGCATGTCAGGAGTCACGCTGGACTCTGTGCCTGGAATGTTCAGCTCACCGGCCCGCTTGTCCGCCATGGCCAGGAGCCGGCGGATCCGGCCTGCGATGGCGTCCTTGGTCATCGGCGGATCGGCCAGCCGACCGAGCTCATCGAGTGAGGCCTGCTTGTGTGCGAGGCGCAGCTCGCCCGCGTACTTCAGGTGGTACGGGGCCTCGGGGCCGAGGATCTCCAGGGCACGCTCCACGCGCGCTCCGGCGGCCACGGCGGCCTGAGCCGAGCGTCGGAGGTTCGCGTCGTCGAAGTTTGCCAGACGATTGGCCGTGGCTCGCACCTCTTTGCGCATGCGCCGCTCTTCCCAGACCAGCAGCGTCTGGTGCGCTCCCATGAGGGTGAGCAGCTTCGCGATGGAGTCACCGTCGCGGATCACCACGCGGTCGACGTTGCGCACCTCCCGGGCTTTGGCGGGGATGCCGAGCCTGCGCGCAGATCCCACCAGGGCGAGCGCAGCCTCGGGGCCGGGGCAGGTGACCTCCAACGACGACGACCGACCGGGCTCGGTCAGCGATCCGTGCGCAAGGAATGCTCCGCGCCAGGCGGAGACGGCGTCGGCCATCGAACCGTTGACCACCACAGAGGGCAGACCTCGCACGGGGCGGCCGCGCGCGTCGAGCAGTCCGGTCTGACGGGCCAGGGCCTCACCTTCACGGACGACCCGCACGACGTAGCGCGAGCCGCGCTTGATGCCGTTGCCGGAGACCACGATCACCTCGGGGTTGTGCCCGTAGACCTCCATCACGGTGGTCTTGAGCCGCCGAGCGGTGGCGGCATGGTCCAGCTCAGCCTCGATCACGATGCGACCAGAGATGATGTGGAGCCCCCCGGCGAACCGGAGCATCGCCGAGACTTCGGCCTTGCGCTCCGAGGTGGTCTTGACGTGCTGGCGGGAGAGCTCTTCTTTGACCGACTCGGTCAGCGCCATATGTATAGTCCTCTGGTCTTCGTGTGATGCAGCTCAGCCATCGTACCCAATGCCCTCACCGTGACCCTCTCACAAGGTGCGGCCACGGACGGCGGCCCGGTTCAGTCGGTGAAGACCTCGCTGAAGGCGATGGCGAGTCTGAGCGGATCGTGGATCTCGGGCTGTCCCGCCTTCGCGACGTCGTGATAGCAGACCCGCGCCCCGAGCGCTTCAGCGGCCTCGGCGAACTCCGCCCGTTCCTCGTCAGGGACAGAGGCCGGGTCCGCGATGATGCGGTGAATGCGCAGATCAGGGGCGTACTGGTGGAGTACCCGCAGGTGATCGGCGGGGCTCATGCCAGCGGTCTCATCGGTGTGTGGTGTGAGGTTCATCACGATACACCGCCGGGCTTCGGTCTCATAGAGTGCGTCCCGGAGCTCCGGGAGCAGCAGGTGGGGCAGCACCGAGGTGTACCAGGACCCCGGGCCGAGCACGACCCAGTCGCTGAGCTCGATCGCGGTGAGCGCCTCGGCACAGGCTGCCGCCTCCTGCGGGTGCAGCTGAACATCTCGAAGCCGGCCCATGCTTCCGGCGTGTGCCAGCGCCACCTGGGAGGAGAGCCGCTCGCCGTTGTTGAAGGCTGGGTCGGAGGCCGACTGACCCTCTGCGGGCTCCACCGTTCCTGACATGGTGAGCGGCTGCCGCGACATCGGGAGCACCTGGCCGCGGGCACCCAGCAGGGTCCCGGCCCAGCGCAGTCCCTCCACGGAATCCCCGATCAGCTCCCAGAGAGCGACGATCAGCAGGTTTCCCATGGCGTGGTCGTCGAGGCTTCCGGTGACGCCTTCGCGCGAGCGGAACCGGTGCTGCATCACCTGGGCCCAGGTCCGGCCCCAGTCCGTGTCGTCGCACAGCGCGGCCAGGGCCATGCGGAGGTCACCCGGGGGCAGCACGTCCATGTCCTGGCGGAGTCTGCCCGAGGAGCCGCCGTCGTCGGCCACGGTGACGATGGCGGTCAGATGCTCCGCGGCGATCACCCGCAGAGCTGAGAGCGTGGCGGAGAGCCCGTGCCCCCCGCCCAGCGCAGAGACCCTGAAGGTGCCGCGGTGCAGCGGAGGCGGCAGCTGGCTCACGCTCACTCACGTCCCAGATCGCGGTGGATGGTGTTCACCGTGACGTTCGGAAGCTGGCCCAGGCGCCGCGAGAGCTCCTCCGCGACGGCCACCGAGCGGTGTTTGCCGCCGGTGCAGCCCACCGAGATGTTGGCATAGTGCTTGTTCTCACGCCGGTAGCCCTCGATGACCGGTTGGATGGCCTCGACATAGCGATCGATGAATTCACCCGCCCCCTCATTGCCCAGCACGTACTCGCTCACCGCGGCGTCCTGACCCGTGAACGCGCGCAGCTCGGGCACCCAGTGCGGGTTCGGGATGAACCGCATGTCGGCGATGAAGTTCGCGTCAGCCGGGACCCCATATTTGAACCCGAAGCTCATCACGTTGAGTCGCAGCTGGACCGGCCCGTCCGCGTTGAAGATCTCGATGATCTCTTTGGCCAGCCCGTGCACGTTGAGGTCGGTGGTGTCCAGCACGATCTCTGCGGCGGCCTTGACCTCTTTGAGCAGGTCACGCTCCGCGGTGATGCCGTCGAGGATCCGACCGGAGCCCTGCAGCGGGTGTGGGCGCCGCCCCTGTTCGAACCGGCGGACCAGGAGGTCATCCGAGGAGTCCAAGAAGAGCATGCGGTAGGTCACACCGGTGGCCTTGAGCTGCTCCAGTGCGCCCAGCATGTTGGAGAAGAGCGCGCGGGTGCGCACATCGATCACCACGGCGAGCTTCTCCATGGAGCCGGGGTGGCGGGAGATGATGTCGATCATGGTGGTGATCAGCTCGGGAGGCAGCCCCTCCACCACGTACCAGCCCAGATCCTCCAAGGCATGGGCAGCAGTGGTGCGGCCGGCGCCGGACATGCCGGTGACGATCAACAGTTCGTTCTCGGGGGGCTTCACCGGGGTCAGACCAACATCCATGCTTAGACCTTAGCCGTGATGCGCGGATGGGGTGAAGCAGATGACCGGTCAGGACGCTGAGCTGGTCGTCTCGGTCTCCGCGTTCAGGTGGTCGAGGATCTTCTGCGCGGTGCCGCGTCCCAGTCCTGGCACCTCGGAGATCTCCTCCACGGAAGCCTTCTTCAGGTTGGCCACCGAACCGAAGTGCGCCACGATCGCCGCCCGGCGGCTCGGCCCGAGACCTGGCACATCGTCGAGCGCCGAGGCGGTCATCTGCTTGGACCGCTTGGAGCGGTGGTAGGCGATCGCGAACCGGTGCGCCTCGTCGCGGATGCGCTGCAGCATATACAGCGCCTCCGAGGAGCGAGGGAGCACCAGCGGGAAGTCATCGCCGGGGAGCCAGACCTCTTCAAGCCGTTTCGCCAGCCCGACCACGGGAAGATCCGTGATGCCGAGGTCATCCAGGGCCTGCTTGGCCACGTTGACCTGCGGCTGTCCCCCATCGACGACGACGAGGCTCGGCGGGTACGCGAAGCGCTCCGCCTCCCGCTCCACCACCGTGGAGGTCAGCACGTCGCCAGAGGCCTCGGCGTCCGCCCCAGCGGCATCGGCAGACTCGGTGGCGGCAGGCATCGCAGCGCCAGCAGGCTCGGTGGCGTCGACCGGCTCGGGGACGGCCGTGGTGGCCTGTTCCTGATCTTTGAGATGCCGCGCGAAGCGGCGAGAGATCACGTCATACATAGCCGACGTGTCATCGCGCGCCGCATCTCCCTTCACCGAGAACCTGCGGTAGTCGCGCTTCTTCGCCAGACCGTCCTCCAGCACCACCATCGAGGCCACCACATTGGTGCCCGAGGTGTGCGAGATGTCGAAGCACTCGATGCGCAGCAGCGGCTCGACGGCCCCGAGTGCCTCCTGCAGATCGCGCAGCGCAGCGGAGCGCGTGGTGATGTCTGAGCTGCGCCGGGCCTTGTGCAGTCGCAGCGCCTGTTCAGCGTTCTCCTGCACGGTTCCCAGCAGGGCTGCCTTGTCGCCGCGCTGCGGCACGCGCAGGTTGATCTGCGCTCTGCCCTCGCCGGAGTCGCTGCGCAGCTGACGCAGCCAGGTGGTCATCTCCTCGGCGTTGTCCGGCAGCGCCGGGACGAGCACCTCGGGCGGAATGCGTTCGGTATCGGCCATCGAGCCGTAGACCTGCATCAGCAGCTGCTCGACCATGGCGCCGGCGTCGGTGTCTTCGACCTTCTCCACGACCCAGCCGCGCTGACCCCGAATGCGGCCCTGTCTGACGTGGAAGACCTGGGCGGCGGCCTCAAGCTCATCTTCGGCGAAGGCGAAGATGTCGGCCTCGGTGTCCTCCGAGAGCACCACGGCGTTGCGCTCGAAGACTCGGCGAATGGCTTCGAGGTCATCCCGGTGCCGGCCCGCGTCCTCGAAGCGCAGATCCGCCACGGCGGCCTTCATCTGATTCTCGATCCGCTTCACCTGGGGGCCGGGACGCCCGGCCATCACATCGCAGAACTCCTCCGCGAGCTTGCGGTGGTCCTCCTCGCTGATCTCCCCCACGCACGGCGCGGCGCATTTGCCGATATAGCCCAGCAGGCACGGCCGGCCCGAGGCCTTGGCGCGCTTGAAGACCCCGGCGGAGCAGCTGCGCACCGGAAAGACGCGCAGCATCGTGTCCACGGTCTCGCGGATCGCTTTGGCCGGGTAGAAGGGTCCGAAGTACTTCACCCCGGGCTTCTTGTCCCCGCGCATGACCTGGACCCGGGGGTATTTCTCATTCATGGTCACGGCCAGGTACGGGTAGGACTTGTCGTCCCGGTACATGATGTTGAACCGCGGGGTGTGCTGCTTGATCCAGGTGTATTCGAGCTGGATCGCCTCGAGCTCCGAGCCGACGACGGTCCATTCGACGCTGGCGGCGGCATGGACCATGGCATGGGTCTTGGGGTGCAGCGTGTTGACCCGGGCGAAATAGGAGTTCAGCCGGGAGCGCAGGTTCTTGGCCTTGCCGACGTAGACCACACGTCCGTGGGGGTCGATGAATCGGTAGACCCCTGGAGTGGTGGGGATCTCGCCCGGCTTCGGCCGGTAGGTGCTGGGATCAGCCATCGGCCTCTGCCGGTGGCGCGTTGTAGCTCGCCACGCGTTCCTGGCCGCTGAGCGCGGCGATCGAATCCATGATCTCCT
Organism: Nesterenkonia halotolerans; assembly: GCF_014874065.1. Taxonomy (NCBI): domain Bacteria; kingdom Bacillati; phylum Actinomycetota; class Actinomycetes; order Micrococcales; family Micrococcaceae; genus Nesterenkonia; species Nesterenkonia halotolerans. The sequence goes on from NZ_JADBEE010000001.1 coordinate 662,613, forward strand.
CGGTGGCCTTCCGGCGGGCAGGCAGTGGGTGCTTCTTGCCCAGCTGCTCGAAGTGCAGCGCCTCCCCCACGTGCATCTCAAACTTCCGCGGTCGAACCATCCGCGAATCCGGCTTCTGCAGCGCCTCGGTGCCGCGCAGTCCGACGGGCACCACGGGCAGCCCGGTGGCGACGGCGAGCCATCCCACACCGTTCTTGCCGCGATAGAGCCGACCGTCCCGGCTGCGGGTGCCCTCGGGGTAGATGCCGACACCGTGGCCCGCAGAGGCGATGGCGCCCAGCGAGAAGAGCGCCTCCACCGAAGCAGAGTGATGCTGACGCTCCACCGGCACCGAACCCACCGACTCGAAGAACAGCTTCATCGCGCGGCCCTTCACTCCGGTCTGATTGAAGTACTCCGCCTTGGCGAAGAAGCTGACCGTGCGCGGGAACAGCGCCTGGATCAGCACCGAGTCCAGGAAGGACAGGTGGTTGGAGGCGACGATGAACCCGCCTTCGGCCGGAGTGTTCTCAAGCCCGGTGATGACCGGACGGCAGGACAGCTTCACCGCGATCTCGAAAGCTTTGCGGACCGCATCATTGGTGGCGACGCGCTCGGACTCCTGCGCCTCGGGGGTGGTGCTCACCTGGTGCCTCCGCTTACTCGCTGATCAGCGACGTCGTTCTGCTCTGTGCCGTGGGTGCCGGTCTGTGAACTGGCCCACTCACTTTAGCAGTGGTGCGAGGAACGCGCCGGTATGCGATCCGGTCTTCTCCGCCGTGGAGGCGACCTTCTCGGGGGTGCCCTGGGCGACGACGAGCCCGCCCCCGCTGCCCCCTTCGGGGCCGAGGTCGATCACCCAGTCGGAGGACTTGATCACATCAAGGTTGTGTTCGATGGTGATCACGCTGTTGCCCTTCTCGACCAGTCCCTGCAGGACCTGGAGCAGCTTGCGGATGTCTTCGAAGTGCAGCCCCGTGGTGGGCTCGTCGAGCACGTAGACGCTGCGGCCGTTGGAACGGCGCTGCAGCTCGCTGGCCAGCTTCACGCGCTGCGCCTCGCCGCCGGAGAGCGTGGTGGCGGACTGGCCCAGCCGGACATAGCCCAGGCCCACTTCGACCAGCGTGTCGAGGTGCCTCGCGATCGGAGCGAATGCCGCGAAGAACTCCGCCGCCTCCTCGATCGGCATGTCGAGGACCTCGGCGATGTTCTTGTTCTTGTACTTCACCTCGAGGGTCTCGCGGTTGTAGCGCGCACCGTGGCAGACCTCGCAGGGCACGTAGACATCGGGCAGGAAGTTCATCTCGATCTTCAGCGTGCCGTCGCCCGAGCAGGCTTCGCAGCGGCCGCCCTTGATGTTGAAGGAGAACCGGCCGGGCTGGTAGCCGCGGGTCTTGGATTCGGGTGCCTGGGCGAAGAGCTTGCGGACGTGGTCGAAGACCCCGGTGTAGGTCGCCGGGTTGGAGCGCGGGGTGCGACCGATCGGTGACTGATCCACGTGGATCACCTTGTCCAGGTGGTCGTCGATCCCGTCGATCCGGCGATGCCGACCGGGGACCTGCTTGGCGCCGTTGAGCTTGTTCGCCAGCGACTTGTACAGGATCTCGTTGATCAGCGTGGACTTGCCCGATCCGGAGACGCCGGTGACGGAAAGGAAGACCCCCAGCGGGATCTCCACAGAGACCTTGTCCAGGTTGTTCTCCTGGGCCTCGATGACCTTGAGCATCCGGGTCTTGTCCACCGGGCGGCGCGTGGCTGGCACGGGGATGCTGCGTCGGCCGGAGAGGTAGTCACCGGTGATGGAGTGGGTGTTCTCGCGCAGGCCCTGGACCGAGCCGGAGTGGACGATCTCGCCGCCTCGCTCGCCGGCGCCGGGGCCGATGTCCACGATCCAGTCGGCCTCAGCGATGGTGTCCTCATCGTGTTCGACCACGATCAGCGTGTTGCCGAGGTCGCGCAGCCGGGTCAGCGTCTGGATGAGTCGGGCGTTGTCACGCTGGTGCAGCCCGATGGAGGGCTCGTCCAGCACGTAGAGCACCCCGACCAATCCCGAGCCGATCTGGGTGGCGAGCCGGATGCGCTGGGCCTCACCGCCGGAGAGCGTCCCGGCGGCGCGCTCGAGGTTGAGGTAGCTGAGTCCGACGTCGAGCAGGAAGTTCAGCCGGGCCATGATCTCTTTGAGGACCTGGTCGGCGATGGTGGCGTCACGGGCGGAGAGCTTCACCGTGGAGAAGAACTCGGCGCACTTGTCCAGCGGCAGGCGGGCGATCTCGGCGATGGAGGCGCCCTGAACGGTGACCGCCAATGCGGCGGGGTTCAGTCGCTGACCGTTGCAGGCCGGGCAGGGGATCTGCCGCATGTACTGCTCGTAGCGGTCCCTGGCGTTGTCGGACTCCACTTCGAGGTGTTTGCGCGAGATGTAGGAGAGCACGCCTTCGAACCCGGTGGAGTAGGTGCGTTCGCGGCCGAAGCGGTTGCGGTACTGCACGACGACCTTGTGGTTGCGCCCGTGCAGCAGAGCCTTCTGCGCCTTCTTCGGGAGATCCTTCCAGGGGGTGCGCACCGAGAAGTCCAGCTCCTTGGACAGTGCGGTGATCAGCCGGAGCCAGTAGTCCTTGGAGGCCTTGCCCAGTGCCCAGGGCGCGATGGCGCCGGCTTCGAGGGAGAGCGTGTCATCGGGGATCACCAGGTCGGTGTCGACCTCGAGGCTGGAGCCGATTCCGGAGCAGACCTGGCAGGCGCCGAAGGGGTTGTTGAAGGAGAAGGACCGCGGCTCGATCTCGTCGAGTTCCAGCGGGTGCTCGTTGGGGCAGGCCAGGTTCTCTGAGAAGGGCCGGTGCTTGGGCCCGGTGAGGCCCTCGGGGACCCGGTCGTTGGTGGGTTCGCCGTCGTCGTCGAGGTCCACCAGGTCGATGACCAGCCGCCCGTCGGCGAGCTTCAGCGCGGTCTCCACCGAGTCGGTCAGCCGCTGACGCATGCCCTCACGGATGACCAGGCGGTCGATGATGACCTCGATCTGGTGCTTATAGGTCTTCTCCAGCGTGGGCGGCTCGCTGAGCTGGATGATCTCGCCGTCGACGATGGCGCGGGAGAACCCCTCGGAGGCGAGGTCGCGGAAGAGGTCCTTGAACTCACCCTTGCGGCCGCGGACCACCGGGGCCAGCACCTGGAAGCGGGTCTTCTCGGGGAAGCCGAGGACCTGGTCCACGATCTGCTGCGGGGTCTGTCGCTCGATCTTCTCGCCACAGACCGGGCAGTGCGGCACGCCGATGCGGGCCCAGAGCAGGCGGAGGTAGTCGTGGATCTCGGTGACGGTGCCCACCGTGGAGCGTGGGTTCTTCGAGGTGGACTTCTGATCGATGGAGACCGCCGGGGAGAGCCCTTCGATGAAGTCGATGTCCGGCTTGTCCACGCGGCCCAGGAACTGGCGGGCGTAGGCGGAGAGTGATTCGACGTAGCGGCGCTGACCCTCGGCGAAGATGGTGTCGAAGGCCAGCGAGGACTTGCCCGAGCCGGAGAGGCCGGTGAAGACGATGAAGGAGTTCCGCGGCAGCTCCACGGTGACGTCCTTGAGGTTGTGCTCGCGGGCACCCTGGACCACGATCCGGTCTGCCTCGGCACGACCGATCGTGCCGTTGGTGGCGGATTTTCGTCGCGCACCCTCGGCGTAATAGTCGTCTACGGATTCGATGATGGCTGTTTCGGCTGCTCGCTCTGACACGTGGTTCAGTGTAGAACCCCGGAGGGGCTCGAACAAATGTTCGAAGCGAGAGTGGGAAAGGTCACCCACCCCGTTGACGGGCGAAGCCCCACCCCGTTGAGCGGCGGATTTTCCGGGCACCTCAAGCGGATTTCGGGCCGAACTGTTCGGAGATTCCGCCTCTCGACGCGGGAACGTGAGTGTTCCGCCCCTCGCCGGGGAGCCGCGCAGGAGGGCATGCCAGAATGGCGCGGTGACCTTTGACTCCTCCGCCGCGCCCCTTCCCTCCGACCATTCGGCCGATGCGGCCGACTCCTCCGGCGTCCGTGGGGTGCTCTTCGACCTCGACGGCACGCTGGTGGACCCGGCAGGGGCCATCACCAGCGGCATCAGTCACGCACTGCGGGTGCACGGCATCGAGGTCCCGGACCGGGAGCGGCTGGACTCGTTCGTCGGTCCGCCGCTGGCCACCTCGTTGGCGAGCCTGCCCGGTGTCACCGAGGCGCTGATCCCCTCCATCGTGGAGGAGTACCGACAGCGGTATCTCGCCGAAGGCATGCAGGCCAGCCGGGTCTACCCCGGCATCCAGGAGCTGCTGAGCACGCTCAACGCAGCGGGCGTGATCTGCGCGGTGGCCACCTCGAAGCCCACCGGTCTGGCCGAGCGACTGTTGAGCATCATGGGCATCCGTGAGCACTTCGCCGCGGTGCACGGCTCCCCCGAGGACGAGTCGATCCCCCATGCGGGCAAGGGCCCGATCGTCGGCGCCGCGCTGGCAGCGATCGGTCTGCGCTCTCCCACGAACCAGGACCCCCTCTCCACCCGTGACGCCCGCGTGGTCATGGTGGGTGACCGGATCTTCGATGTGGAGGGCGCTGCGGATCATGGCCTGCGCTGCATCGGAGTGACCTGGGGCTACGCGCCCGAGGGGGAGCTGCAGCAGGCCGGGGCGACCCCCATCGTGGACACCGCGGAGCATCTCCGGCAGGCTCTCGCCGATGCGGGAATCCTGCCGACCACGCAGTCGTCTGACCCCGGCGCCGAGCAGGCACAGCCCGTGGCAGCGCCAGCGCGCCAGACCCTAGACTGAACCCCATGGCCTCTGACAGTTCCCTGCTCTACGATCTCCCCGCAATCACGCTTCGGCGCGTGTCCGTCTCGGAGATGGACAACAACGTCTATCTGCTGACCGCGAAGAAGTCCGGGGTCCAGGTGCTGATCGATGCCGCCGACGACGCCGGGGCGATCCGGGAACTGCTGGCCTCCGCCACGCCGGACACCCCCTGCCCGCTGGAGCTGGCCGCCGTGATCACCAGCCATGCGCACTGGGACCACACCCGGGCCCTCCCCGACCTGCTCGATACCCCCACCGCAGAAACAGCCACGGGCACCGGGGTCGAGGCTGCGGCCGGGGAAGCGGATGCCCCGACCATCGAGGCAGAAAAGGGCGTGACCATCGACCGCCGGGTCCAGCACGGCGATCAGCTGAGATACGACGGCATCGCGCTGGACGTGATCCACCTGCGCGGCCACACCCCCGGATCCGTGGCCTTCGTCTACCCGGTGGAGGACGGGCCCACCCACATCTTCACCGGGGACTCGTTGTTCCCCGGCGGAGTCGGCAAGACCTGGTCGCAGGAAGACTTCAGCACGCTGCTCGACGACGTCGAAGCGCGGATCTTCGACGTCTACGAGGACGACACGATCATCCATCCCGGACACGGCGACCCCACGACGTTGGGCGCCGAACGCGGCCAGCTCCCCGCATGGCGGGAACGCGGCTGGTGAGCGCGGCCACCGCGTCCAAGCGTCTGCACAAGCTGGAATCCCCCGCCGAATCGCAGGGGCCTCCTGGACCCGAGGAGCTCTTCGCCGCCTTTGAGTCTTGGACTCAGACGCAGGGACTGACGCTCTACCCCGCCCAGCAGGACGCGATCCTCGAGCTCGCCGACGGACAGCACGTGATCATGTCCACGCCCACCGGTTCAGGAAAGTCCCTGGTGGCCACGGCTGCGCACTTCTTCGCGCTCTCCCGCGGGGAGCGCAGCGTCTACACAGCACCCATCAAGGCGCTGGTCTCCGAGAAGTTCTTCTCGCTGGTGGAGATCTTCGGCGCCGAGAACGTCGGCATGGTCACCGGTGACTCCTCGGTCAACGCCTCGGCGCCGGTCATCTGCTGCACCGCGGAGATTCTCGCCAATGAGGCCCTGCGCGACGGCCGAGACGCCGACGTCGGGCCCGTCATCATGGACGAGTTCCACTTCTACGCCGACCCGCAGCGCGGCTGGGCCTGGCAGGTGCCGCTGCTGGAGCTCACCGGCCGCGCGGACGCGGGCAGCCCGGGCCGCGGATCCGCCGGCAGCCGCGCGCAGTTTCTGCTCATGTCCGCCACGCTGGGCGACACGACCAGGTTCGAGACCCGACTCAGCGAGGGCACCGGCCGCGACGTCGTCACCGTGAGCAGCGCCGAACGTCCGGTGCCGCTGAGCTTCGAGTACTCCACCACTCCCCTGCAGACCAAGCTGGAGGAGCTCGTCACCACACACCAGGCCCCGGTCTATGTGGTGCACTTCTCCCAGCGGGAGGCGGCCGAGCGCGCCGTCGGACTGGCCTCGCTCAACGTGGTCTCCAAGGAGGAGCGCGAACTGATCCGGCTGAAGCTGGAGACCTTCCGCTTCGCCAAGGGCTTCGGCAAGACGCTGAACCGGCTGCTGAGGGCAGGCATCGGCGTGCACCACGCCGGCATGCTTCCAAAGTATCGCCGGCTGGTGGAGCAGCTCTCCCAGCAGGGTCTGCTCAAGGTCATCTGCGGCACCGACACCCTCGGCGTCGGGATCAACGTGCCCATCCGCACCGTGCTGCTGACCGCGCTGAGCAAGTACGACGGCACCCGCACCCGGCAGCTCAACGCCCGTGAGTTCCACCAGATCGCCGGCCGTGCCGGGCGTGCCGGCTACGACACCGCCGGAACCGTGGTGGTCCAGGCTCCGGAACACGTGATCGAGAATGAGCAGGCCATCGCCAAGGCTCGAACCAAGCACGGAGACGATGAGAAGAAGGTCTCCCAGGCGATCCGCTCCGCCGGCAAGAAGAAGCCCCGCGAGGGCTTCGTCTCCTGGAGCGAGAAGACCTTCGAGCGGATCATCACCGCGACGCCGGAGCCGATGGTCTCGCGCATGCAGGTGAGCTATTCCATGGTGCTGCATCTGCTGGAGCGTCCCGAGGATCCGATCCGCGCCATGCGCCGGATGATCCTCGCCGCCGATGAGACCCCGGTCCGCAAGGCGCAGCTTCAGCGCCAGGCCCTGCAGATCCTGCGCGAGCTGCTCACCGCGGGGGTGCTCGAGCGCCTGGAGCGTCCCGACGAGGACGGACGCACCGTTGACCTGACCCTGGACCTTCAGGACAACTTTGCGCTGAACCAGCCGCTGGCTCCCTTCGCGATGGCGGCCGTGGAGCTGCTCGACGCCGAGTCCGAGTCCTACGCGCTGGACGTGATCAGCGTGATCGAGTCCATCCTGGAGACCCCGCACCAGATCACCGGCGCCCAGATGAAGCAGCTGAAGTCGGAGAAGATCGGCGAGCTCAAGGCTGAAGGGGTGGACTACGTGGAGCGCATGCGCATCCTCGATGAGCTCACTCCCCCGCAGCCGCTGGCAGAGCTGCTGACCCAGCAGTTCGAGGTCTACCGCGGCAGTGCCCCGTGGGTCTCGGACTATGCGCTGCAGCCCAAGTCGGTGGTGCGCGACATGCTCGAGCGAGCCTTCGGGTTCACCGATATGGTCAACCACTACCAGATCGCGCGCTCAGAGGGCGTGCTGCTGCGCTACCTCAGCGACGCCTATAAGGCGCTGAAGCAGACCGTGCCGGAGAACCGGCTCACCGAGGAGCTGAAGGACCTGTTGGAGTGGCTGGGCGAGGTCGTCCGGCAGACCGACAGCTCGCTGCTCGAGGAGTGGGAGCGCCTCCAGGCGGGAGACGATCCGGAGAAGCTCGCGGAGCTCGCCGCCATGGAGGCCGACATCTCCGCCTTGGACCATCCAGACCGGGTGACCTCCAACCCCCGTGCCTTCAAGGTGATGGTCCGCAACGCCATGTTCCTGCGGGCGGAGCTCTTCGCCCACGAGAAGGAGGCGAAGCTCGCCGAGCTCGACGCCGAGCACGGCTGGGACGCCGACCGCTGGGGCCAGGCGCTCGACGCCTACTTCGACGTGTACGAGGACCTCTACACCGACGCCCAGTCCCGCGGGCCTTCGCTGGTCCGCATCGACGTCTCACCGAAGGACACCCCCGATGCCGAGCGCCGCTGGTGGCGTGCCGTGCAGGTATTGGACGACCCCGAGTCCCACCACGACTGGGGAATCCACGCCTGGATCGACCTCGCCGCCTCGGATGAGACCGGCACCCCGGTGGTCGTCATGGACCGAGTGGGCGAACTGGGATGACGGGCGCAGGCACGAGGGATGCAGGCTTGGACCGTGCGAGCGAGAACGACGACGGCGCGAGCTCCACGCTGCTGGATGGAACCCGCATCACCGATCACCGGCTGATCGTGCCGCTGGATCACCGGCGGCCCTCGGGTGAGCAGCTCACGCTCTATGCCCGCGAGTTCGTCGCGGGGGAGAACGTCAAGCAGGGGCCCGAGCGGGTGGACTCGCTCCCCTGGCTGCTCTTCCTGCAGGGCGGGCCCGGCGGCAAGGGCAGCCGGCCGGCCAAGCTCGGCGGCTGGATGGCCGAAGCAGGCAAAGAGTTCCGCATCCTGATGCTGGATCAGCGCGGCACGGGTCTCTCGGCGCCGTTGAACCGGCAGTCGCTGGCCCTGCGCGGCGACGCTGCGGCCCAGGCCGCATATATGCGCCACTTCCGGGCCGATTCCATCGTGAGAGATGCCGAGGCGTTCCGACGCAGCCTCGGGCTGAGCTCCTGGAGCGTGCTCGGACAGAGCTTCGGCGGGTTCGCCACGCTCAGCTACCTCTCCTTCGCGCCCGAGTCCCTGGATCGCGCGCTGATCACCGGCGGACTCGCCCCGCTGACGGGGCACGCGGACCGGGTCTACCGCGCCACCTACGTGAAGATGCGCAGCCGCAATCGCGAACACTTCGCCAGGTTCCCTCAGGATCGAGAGATCCTCGACGACGTCTTCGCGCACGTGCGGGCCCACACCGTGGACCTTCCCGACGGCTCACCATTGACACCGGCTCGACTGCAGATGATCGGCATGCTCCTGGGTGGGAACACGCGGGCAGACACGCTGCACTACCTGCTGGAGGACGCGTTCACCTCCGACGATCGGACCGAGCTCTCAGACACCTTCCTGAGCACAGTGGGCCAGCAGCTCTCCTTCGCAGCAAACCCGATGTACGCCGTCATGCACGAGTCGATCTACGGGCAGCCCGCGGAGCTCACCGACGGACGCCCGGCCACGAACTGGGCGGCCGAGCGCGTGCTGGGCGAATTCGAGGAGTTCGACCCCGCGGGAGACTCTCCGCTGCTGCTGGGCGAGATGATCCTGCGCGAGCATCTGCAGCTCGACCCCGCGCTGAAGGAGCTCGCGGCGGCAGCAGACGAACTGGCCGCCGTCGACGATTGGGAGCCGCTCTATGACCTGGCGCAGCTGCGCCGCAACCGCGTCCCCACGGCTGCGGCGCTCTACACCGATGATGTCTACGTCGCTCGTGAACTCTCCTGGGCGACCGCGAACGAGGTTGCGGGCATCACCGTCTGGGAGACCGACGAGTTCCATCACGACGGGCTGAGCGAGGACGGCGGCCGCGTCTTCAGCGAGCTGCTGCAGCGAACCTCCTGACCTCGGGTCAGGCCCTCGGTTCTGAGTCGGGAGAGACTCCCGAGCGCAGACCGCGCGCCTTCTCCAGCGTCGCCAGGTAGTGATCGCGATGCTTGATCAGGTCCTCCTGGTAGCGCTCCGGCACAGCCTGGGCCTTGGCCGTCCAGTAGTCAGACTGCTCAGCGGTCTTGAGCAGGTTGAACTCGCGGTCTTCCGGCTCTTTGCCTGCCAGGTCCACATACCGCAGCGAGTACTTCTCGGCGTTCTGGATGGCGCGCAGCGCTCGTCCCTTGGGTGCGAGGAGCGAAGCCGTGACGGTCACTGCGAGGACGGCCATGATGACCACCAGCGAGAGTCCGGTGGAGATCTCGACGACCGAGACGTCATCGCCTCCGTTGATGAAGCCGAGGTTGTTCTCGTGCAGGGCGTGGATCATGAGCTTGACGCCGATGAAGCCCAGGATGAGAGCCAAGCCGTAAGAGAGGTAGATGAGTCGGTCCAGGAGACCATCGATGAGGAAGTAGAGCTGCCGCAGGCCCATCAGCGAGAAGGCGGTGGCGGCGAAGACGATGAACGGCTCCTGGGTGAGCCCGTAGATGGCAGGGATCGAGTCCACTGCGAAGAGCAGGTCAGTGCCGCCGATGGCGATCATGACCAACAGCATCGGGGTGAACATGCGCTTGCCGTCGATCCGGGTGGTGATCTTGTCGCCGTGGTATTCGTCGGTGGTGTTCAAATGCCTGCGCGCGAAGCGGATGATGAAGTTGTCCGCCTCGTCCTCCTCAGAGTCCCCGGCAAGCTCCTTCTTCAGCAGCTGGCCCGCGGTCATCAGCAGAATGATGCCGAAGAGATAGAAGATGTCGCTCCACAGGCTGATGAGCCCGGCGCCCACAAAGATGAAGACGCTGCGGGCGATCAGCGCGAACACGATGCCGAAGAGCAGGACCTTCTGCTGATACTCCCGGGGCACGTTGAAGCTGCCCATGATGACCAGGAACACGAAGAGGTTGTCCACCGAGAGAGCCTTCTCGGTGACGTAGCCCGCGTAGTACTCGGTGGCCATCTCGGGGTGGCCGAGAGCGAAGAATCCCAGGCCGAAGAGCAAGGCGACGCCGACGTAGAAGGCAGACCAGAGGGCCGCCTCCTTGATCGTGGGAGTGTGCGCCTTGCGCACATGGAAGACGAAGTCGAAGAGCAGCAGGCCGATGATCAGTGTGAGCGTGACGATCCAGACCAGGGGGGAGATCTCCATAGGGAGGCCTTTCGAGGAGGAGGATACAGCGATGTCGTCGCGAGTCTCTCCGCCTGTGCTCAGGCCCCTGCGTCCGGCGAAGCCTCATTGCTTCGCGTGCTGACGTCCACAGTGTTTGGGATACTCCCCCACGCTTGGATGATGTTACACCGGATGGTGGGCTTTCGATCACACCCTCCTCTCCCCTGGGGTTTCCTCGCGAAGGCCGACTGAACCTTGAGGAGAGCGCTTGTCCGTTTCGGTGACTTTCAGGACCGCACGACATAAGGTGCTTCTGATGATGAGATCTCAAGACCGAGCGCCGGTGCGGCCAGCGGCGCCTTGCTGGTCCCCGCGGAGGTATGAAGAATGACGACCTCCTCCCCCCTCGTGAGCATCATCGTCCCTGTCCACAATTCGCTTCCACACATCCCGGCGCTCCTTCAGCGCCTCGCGCAACAGGCGCAGAACCGCGATGAGATTCTCCTGGTCGATGACGCCTCGACCGATGGCGGGACACCGTTGTTGGAGGCCTTCGTTGCGGAGCACCCTCAGGCCAAGCTCATCCGGCTGGACTCCCCGCACGGGGTGGCCCGGGCGCGCAACGCGGCGCTGAAGGCTGCACGCGGTGAGTATGTCTGGTTCGCGGATGACGACGACCTATGGTCTCCCGACATCTTGGATGTCTTCCTGGAAGCCGCGACTCGGAGCGACGCCGACGTCGTCGTCTGCCAAGCGGAACTTCGCTATCCGGGACGTCAGTCTGGTGCAATCATTGACGGCTCTGCCCGCGAACTCATTGTTTCCAGACAGCATGCATGCAATCTCGTGCTCGAGGGGAAGATACACGGGTACCTCTGGAACAAGCTCTTCCGAAGGTCGATATTGGGTGCAGATCCCTTCCTCGACATGTCTTCGCAATCGGATTTCACAGGAGTGGTCCGAGCACTGGCCAACAGCGAATGCGTCCACCTGATTCCACCAGTTCTCTATTTTCATCTTGTCCGCGAGGGATCAGTCACCCGGCGCAAGACTCCGGACCTCTCGAACCTGGAGCGCGCCCACGAACTGGCCGTCGAACTGCTTCCAGCCGGTGAGGTCACTGGACTCACCGGCGCGATGAATCATTTCCGTGCGTGGTTCCTGGTCCTCCCGCTGGCGCATACCCCCACGCGGGTTCGCGCCCCCTGGTCCATCCGCCGAGACGGCATCCGGAGGGCCCGCAACGCTGCGCAGGCTGTGGACATGGCGCAGCTGCGGGTCCGTTCGAGGCGCACCCACCACCAGGTGTGGCTCGTGACTCAGCTTGGCACGGTCTATCTGGTCGCTCTCCACGCTGCCCAGGTCTTCAAGAGGCTTGGCCGGAGGATACGCCGGCGATGAGGACCCCAGCGCGGAGGGCATCTGCCGGTGCGCGCTCCACCGGGCAGCGCCCTCGAGCAGGTGATCAGTTCAGGGTCTTGTGGACCCTGGTGGCGGCTGCCTGCAGGAGATGCTTCAGCTCCAGCTCGGGGGCCTCCACGCTCTGCAGAAGACCGGCCGCTTCGAGCTTGCTTGCCACCTGTGTCTGATGATCGTCGACATGCTCGTCCCGCGCCTTCCGACGGGGAACGAGGATCGGTGATATTCCGAGCTCCATGAGCCTGAGCGTCGAGCCGACCCCGGCGTGGCTGACCACCACATCGGCGTGGCTCGCTTCTCGGTCAAAGTCCTCAACGGATATCGTGCGGTGGACCTCACCAGGGAGATCGGCGCGATCTGTCTCGCCCAACTGCCACACGATATGGGCTCCTGGTGGAGCCGCGGCGAGGACTGCGTCCACCATGGCGTCGAATCGGAAGGGACGAATCGTCCCCAGCGTCACAAAGATCCGCGACACCGCAAAGTTCTCGACGAGGGGTTTCTCCACTGCCTCGTAGGCACTCAGCAGCGAGTACCGGTACTGCCACTGATCCGTCGACCACTCGACATGCTGCGTGAACGTCCGGGCGAGCCTGAGGTTCTGGGTGATGCGCCCTGTCAACGAGGGCCCGTCGAAGCGTGAGACGCTCTCGACATAGAAGCTGGGGGTTCCGCGCAGGCGTGCGACGGGAAACACGGAGAGCGCGATGGCCGCTCCAGTGCTGATCACCACATCGATGCTGTCCCAATCCAGCTTCGCGGCGAGCCTGGCGGCATGCATGACTCCTCGCCAGTCCCGCGAGGCGATGTACGGCACGATCGTCGCGTCGCGCCCAGCGAGAAGCGACGCGGACTGGGGCGAGTCAAACGTCATCCATTGCGACTTCTGGGACACGACCAGCACGGACTCCAGCTGGACGAGCTGTTCCAGGTGGCCCCCTGTGGAGGCGACGAGGAGTGCGCGCTTGCCAGCAAGCTCAGGGAAAGGATGGCTCATCTCAGACCTCCGAACCCTTCTTCAGCGTGGAGAGCCAGTGGTCCTCCAAGACCGGCACAAGGATCTCCCGATCATGCCGACGCTGGATCCGCTCGCGTGCCGCGTCAGCGAGCTGTGCTCGACGCTCGTCACTGCGAGTCAGCTCGCGCAGCGCGTCTGTGAGGCCCGGGACATCTCCGGGGTCCGTGATCATTCCGGCCTCCCCCACCACCTCGCGGACCTGTCCCACATCGGTGGCGATCACAGCGCAACGACGCGCCATCGCCTCCAGCACGAACATGGGCATCGCTTCGCCTCTCGAGGGCAGCACAGCGATGCTTGCCTCGTTGAGCAGCATCATCATCTCCTCGTGGGGAACGGTGCCCGGCCAGCGAGTGGAAGGCACCGAGGAATCGGCCGCTATGCCATCAGGCGGTCCCGCGATGACCAACGTCCACGTCCCATGCAGCTCGCTGAGCGCGTTCCAGGCCTCCAGGAGAACGTCCACACCTTTGCGATGTCCCACGGCACCGCCGAAGACGATGGTCCGCTTCTTTGCAGGCACGTCCGCCGGGACGGTGACAGCATTGGGAACTCTGACCACGGAGGCTCCAGGCGCCAGCTCACGGCAGATCCGCTCGGACTCCTGTGTCAGGACGAGGACGACATCGGCAGGGGCGAGTGCTCTTCGCACGACGCTCGGATGGCGATGCGCAAAGTCTGCGAAGCCGCTGCCGTGCAGATGGATGGCCACACCATGACCGAGCAGATGAGCCAACCGAGCGAGGCCGCCTTCTCGAAGGAAGGAGCCGCCCTGCGACATATGGACCGCGACCACGGACCTTTGGCTGCCCGCGCGCAGGGCCGCGATGCTCCCAGCAGAGCGCGTCGAGCGGAAGAGCGCGAGTCTGTCTCCCTTTCCCTTGGTGGAGCGAGTGCCGTCGAGGCGGACCCGCGTGTAGGTCCAGCTCAGGTAGGCATTGACGACTTGGGCCATTCCACCGGCGATGTTTCCTTGGGGTCCGACGTGAAGAACTCTGGGCAGATCAGCGGGGGGCGTCACAGGCGTCTCTTTCTTGATGCTGCACGGAGCAGGTTGGCGCGAGCGATCAGCTGCGCGCGCAGGCTGGGAGCTGACGTGGTGCGGGCCTGGCTGATGACCCGTCTGCTGCCTGACAGGTCTCCCTGCAGCATCGGGAATCTGGCGGAGAAGAGCACGAGGAAGTCACCATGCTCGCGAGGTCGGCTGCGGAGAACCTGGTCCGCCCAGGCCACGCTGAGCGCCGCGCGGGAACGCGAGGTGATGCCCTGCGCGAGTTGTTCGTAGCGCACCAGGTGACGGTCGAGGATCAGAATACGAGCATCGCGCAGATTGCGTACCTTGATCAGCCAGTCCCAGTCCATGTGGATCTTCACTGATGCGTCAAAGGGCACAGCCAGCGCCAGCGCTTTCGGGAAGAACAGGGTCGAGGATTGAAGTTGGTGTCGAGCTGAGCGCCAGCTGTCACGGCGGAACAGGTAGCGCGGCACGTCAAGGACTTCGGCGTCGAAGCGCCTGGGCCACAGCTCAACTGCCGACCCGCGGAGCTTCTCCACACCGCAGGATATGACCCAGTCCTCCGTGGTGAGGAGGTCATGGTCCTCGGCGACCGCGAACTGGAGCTGCAGCTTCTGCGGTGCCCAGCGGTCGTCGTCGTCGAGCAGCGCGATATAGGCGCAACGTGCGGCACGTATGCCGATCTGCCGGGCTGCGTTGCTGCCCGAGTCGCCCGCCCGGATCACTCTGACCCGGGAATCGGGGTGTGACCAGGTGTCGTCCTCAGCATTGTTCAACACGACAATGACCTCGACGTTCACTGATGTCTGCGCGAGCGCATCGGCGACAGCATTGTGGAGACTGGCACGTCCGGTCGAAGGGATGACGACAGAGCAGTCACGCGCGGCGTAGCTCAATGGACCTCCAGATCGCGGCGAAGCGGAAGCTTCGGCGAAGCAGGCGCGAATGATGTGAAGAATCAAGGCCAAAAACAATCAGGAATGTCATTGACCTCTACGGTGCTGGACTGAGCTTAGCCCCGTTCACCTTCGTCCTCAAGGGAAAACAAAAAACCCTTCAGCTCCGTCGGCCCGGCCGACGGCCTGTGCTCACATCTGATCGTGCCCAGCATTCTGCATCTGCCGCAGCTCCTTCTTGAGCTCCCCGATCTCGTCACGCAGCCGCGCGGCCACCTCGAAGTTCAACTCCTCTGCAGCATTGTGCATCTGAGCGGTGAGCTGGCCGATGAGATCGGTGAGGTCCTTCGCCGGGGTCTGTGAGGCCATCGTCTTTCCGGAGTTCTGTCCGGCAGCGCCGTCTGCTTCTTCGCTCTCGAAGCTGGTGTAGCCGCGATGCCCCTTGCCGTACTGGAATCCGGTGGCGAGGCCTCCCATGCCTTGGAGCAGGTCTGCCGTGTCCGCATCCTCTCGGGCGAGCTGGTCGGTGATATCGGCGATCTTCTTCTGCAACGGAGTCGGATCGATCCCGTGCTCCGTGTTGTAGTCGATCTGGCGCTGCCGACGGCGGTCCGTCTCATCGATGGCGCGGCGCATCGAATCGGTGATCCGATCTGCATACATGTGCACCTCGCCGGAGACGTTGCGGGCTGCGCGCCCGATGGTCTGGATCAACGACGTGGTGGAGCGCAGGAAGCCCTCCTTGTCCGCGTCGAGGATCGCGACCAGGGACACTTCAGGCAGATCAAGGCCCTCACGCAGCAGGTTGATGCCGACGACCACGTCGTGAACGCCACGGCGCAGGTCGCGCAGGATCTCGATGCGCTTGAGCGTGTCCACGTCCGAGTGCAGGTACTCCACCTTGATGCCGTTCTCCAGCATGTACTCGGTGAGGTCCTCGGCCATGCGCTTGGTCAGCGTGGTCACCAGCACGCGTTCGTTCTTCGCGGTGCGCGTGCGGATCTCGCCGAGCAGATCGTCGATCTGTCCCTTGGTCTTCTTGATCACGATCTGCGGATCCACCAGACCCGTGGGGCGGATGATCTGCTCCACGTAGCCATCGGCCTGGCCCAGCTCATAAGAGCCCGGTGTCGCCGAGAGATACACGGTCTGCCCGATCCGCTCCAGGAACTCGTCCCATTTCAGCGGCCGGTTGTCCATCGCCGAGGGCAGCCTGAAGCCGTGGTCCACCAGGGTCCGCTTACGCGACATATCGCCCTCGTACATGCCTCCGATCTGCGGGATCGTCACGTGGGACTCGTCGACGATCAGCAGGTAGTCATCCGGGAAATAGTCGAGCAGGCAGTGTGAGGCCGAACCGGGACCGCGGCCATCGATATGCCGAGAGTAGTTCTCGATGCCGTTGCAGAAGCCCATCTGCTGCATCATCTCGAGATCGTAGGTGGTGCGCATGCGCAGCCGCTGGGCCTCCAGCAGCTTGTCCTGTGACTCCAGCTCCTCGAGCCGGACGCGCAGCTCGTCCTCGATCCGGGTGATCGCCTGGGCCATCCGGTCATCGCCCGCCACATAGTGGCTGGCGGGGAAGATATACATCTCCTCCTCCTCGCGCACCACTGTGCCGGTGAGCGGGTGCAGCGTGGAGATCGATTCGATCTCGTCACCGAAGAACTCGATGCGCACCGCGAGCTCCTCGTACATGGGGATGATCTCTACGGTGTCCCCTCGCACACGGAAGGTGCCGCGGTGGAAATCGGTGTCGTTGCGGGCGTACTGCATACCCACGAAGCGGCGCAGCAGCTCATCACGCTCGATGGTCTGCCCGACCTTCACCTCGACCATCTGCTTGATGTACTCCTCGGGGGTGCCGAGGCCATAGATGCAGGAGACGGTGGCCACGACGACGACGTCGCGACGGGTCAGCAGCGCGTTGGTGGCGGAGTGCCGCAGTCGCTCGACCTCTTCGTTGACGGAGGAGTCCTTCTCGATGAAGGTGTCCGTCTGCGGCACGTAGGCCTCAGGCTGGTAGTAGTCGTAATAGGAGACGAAGTACTCCACCGCGTTGTTGGGCAGCAGCTCGCGGAACTCGTTGGCGAGCTGGGCGGCCAGGGTCTTGTTCTGCACCATGACCAGAGTGGGGCGCTGGATGCGCTCGACCAGCCAGGCCGCCGTCGCTGACTTTCCGGTGCCGGTGGCACCCATCAGCACGACGTCCTTCTCGCCCCCCTCGATGCGCTCAGCAAGCTCTTCGATCGCCTTGGGCTGATCACCCGAGGGCTGGAACGGGCTGATGACCTCAAACGGGGCGACAGTGCGGCTGATCTTCTGAGCGAGACTCATGGATCAATGCTACTGCCGGGCTCTGACACGTCCCTGGAGTTTCACGTACAGCTCATCGACCTGTCGTTGCAGCTCTTCGACGGTTCCGGAGTTGTCCAGAACGACGTCAGCCGCCGCGGCCCGCTCGGCGTCGGTGGCCTGCGCGGAGATGCGCGCCCTGGCGTCCTCCTCGGTGGAGCCGCGGTTCTCCACGATCCGGCTGATCCGCTGCGACTCCGGTGCCTGCACCACCAGCACCAGGTCGAACCGGTCCTGCTGGCCGGTCTCCACGAGCAGCGGAATGTCCTCGACCACCACGGTTCCCACCGAGGCGCCCTCTCGCAGCCGTGCGGCTTCGGCGCGCACCCTCGGATGCACGATCGCGTTGAGCTTTGCCCGGGCTTCCTCGTCGTTGAAGACCACCCGGCCCAGAGCGGATCGGTCCAGCTCCCCTGCCTCGGTCACCAGCTCACGTCCGAAGGTGGAGATCACCTCCTCCAACCCTGGGCTTCCGGGTTCGAGTGCCTCGCGGGCGAGGAGGTCGGCATCGATGATCAGCGCCCCGTGCTCGGCGAGCCGGGCCGCCACCGCTGATTTGCCGGAGGCGATGCCTCCGGTCAGTCCCACTGAATAGATCTCCGCCATACGCCGATTCTAATGCTCGGGGCCTGGGGAGCTGCTCACAGGAACGGTGTGAAGTCCTGCGACCTCCCGACCGACCTCCACGAGATGCGCAGTGACGGTTCTCACGGCCAGTCGCTGGAATCGGTCGCCTCTGCTCAGTGCGACGATGCTGCGTTCCGCATGGACGCCGATCAGCGGTCGCAGCAC
Source organism: Nesterenkonia halotolerans (assembly GCF_014874065.1). Classification (NCBI taxonomy): domain Bacteria; kingdom Bacillati; phylum Actinomycetota; class Actinomycetes; order Micrococcales; family Micrococcaceae; genus Nesterenkonia; species Nesterenkonia halotolerans. The sequence goes on from NZ_JADBEE010000001.1 coordinate 680,785, forward strand.
CACTCCGGCGCTCGGTCGGGTGCTGAATCGGGGAAGCAGGCCGATCCCTGCCCCGGCGGACACCAGTGACTCCACGAGGTGGTTGTCCCTGAGCCGAAATGCGCGATGCGCGGGGTGACCGGTGAGCTGCTCGATGGCGAGCGGAATCGCGTCGAAGGGGTACCCCTCGGGCACACCGATCCAGTCATGGTTCACCAGATCCTCGGGCGTGAGCTTCGACTTGGACGCCAGCTGATGATCCCGTGGGAGTGCCACGTCGATGGGCTCCCGTGCCAGCAGTGTGCTGCTGAGCCCCTCAGCGCCGGTCGGCGTCTCTCCGGTGAGGCTGTGACTGATGACGATGTCGGCATCGAGTGCACGCGCCGCGAAATCGGCCTCGGCGATGTCGAAGTCATCCAAGGCCAGCGTGATGGCGCTTCCTCGCAGCCGTCCGATCAACGGAGGCAGCAGCGCCTGGCCGGCACTGGGTAGCGTGCCCACCCGGACGAGTCCACGCGGTTCCCCGGTGCTCTCCTCCAGGCGCGCCTGGAGCCTGGCGAGACTCTCGGCCACCTCTTCTGCTCCTTCGGCGAGCAGCTGCCCTGCCGAGGTCAGCCGCAGCCCGCGCGAGTCAGGTTCGACCAGGCGGACTCCCAGATCACGCTCGGCCGTCCGCAGCTGCTGGGAGAGGGCCGATGGCGTGCGGTGGGTCGCCCGCGCCACGGCCGCCAGCGTGCCCCTCGCGGCGATTTCGCGCAACAGCTCCAGATGACGCATCTCCATGTAGGAAACCTACACTGTCATCGAAGAACAATTCAGTAGACCTGATGGCCTTGGGGGCTGGAGCATTGACCTATGCCCATGCGCCATACCCTCCTCGCCGTGCTCGTCGCCTTTCTCTGGGGCTTGAACTTCCTGGCGATCCGATTCTCCCTCGACCAGTTTCCGCCGATGTTCCTCGCAGGTCTGCGTTTTCTCATCCTGGCACTGCCCGCGTTGTTGTTCATCCCCCGGCCCAAGGTGCCCATCAGGCACCTGCTGGGCTATGGCCTCGGATTCGGCACGCTGCAGTTCTTCGGTCTCTACCTGGGCATGGCAGCGGGCTTCCCCACCGGACTCGCCTCCCTGGTGCTGCAGGCTTCAGCGCCCTTCACCGTGGTCCTGGGTGCGCTGCTGCTGAAGGAGCAGGTCACCGCGCGACGAGCCGCCGGCATCGCGGTCGCCGTCGCGGGCCTGGCACTGGTGGGTGTCTCGCGGGGCAGCCTGGACGGATGGCTGCCTTTCCTGCTGGTGCTGCTGGGCGCCTTCGGCTGGGCGCTGGGCAACCTCGCTTCACGCAAGGCCCAGACGGACCGCCCGATGGCGCTGGTGATGTGGATGGCTGTGGTGCCCCCGATTCCGCTGCTGAGCATCGCGTTCCTGGTGGAGGGGCCGCAGGAGATCTGGGCGGCGCTGGCCTCTTCGATCAGCGTCGAGACGGTGCCTGCCTGGGCAGGGCTGGCCTATACGGTGCTGATCGGCACGGTGCTGGGCTCGGGGATCTGGGTCTGGCTGATGCGCAGACACCCGGCCGGCGTCGTCGCGCCGTTCTCCATGCTGGTGCCCGTGGTCGGGATCCTCGCCGCCTGGCTCGTGCTGGATGAGGTGCCGACCTGGCTGGAGCTGGCGGGCGGTATGCTGGTGGTCGGCGGAGTCATCTACGCCTCGCGGCGAGGCGCCTCCCCCGTCACACTCTCGGGGACAGATCCAGCGACGCTGGAGACGGCCGAACATCCCAACCGTCACGAGTCAGTCTCTCCACCGAGGTACTCGGCCACCGCCTCTCCGAATCGCTCCTGAGCGTCCGGGGTGAGATGGATTCCGTCGTAGGTCATTCCCTCGACGAAACCACCGTCGGGGTCTCGCAGGAAGTCGAAACCATCGAAGTACTCCCAGCCCCGGCCAGCAGCCAGATCTCGGAGCGATCGGTTGAATTCGCTGCTCGTCGGCATGACTTCCTGGTCCAGCGGGGGGATGGCCAGCACGATGATGCGGTCGGCCGGCGCCTTCGCGACGATCGCTTCGAGACTCGAGGCGGTGAGATCAAAGGGGACCCCCTGGACGAGATCGTTCGTCCCGGTCAGCACGATCAAGGCATCTGCGCCCCTGACCCCACGGAAACTTTCAGCCTGCAGGGTGGAGGTCGCCCCGGCCACGGCCCAGCCGCCAGCGAACCGGTACCCCTCGGACAGGAGAGTGGAGACCCAGGAGCGGTCCCCGATTCGTCCCGCGGCGAAGTTGAGAGAGTCCATCTCGGTGTGTGAATCCCCCACCACCGCGACGCCGCCGTACTCGGCCACCTCAGCTTCCTGCGAGGCAGACTCGGGTTCGCGTTCGATCGGGACTACCAGTGCGCCCACAACGAGAGCCAGCACGACGGGGGGAACGTACTTCCAGACTCTCGTGGGAGTACGGGGCCGGCGCCTCTGGCTCATGCGCGCCCCGTGATCATGTGTGCGCCGCCATCGCAGACAGAGATGCCCGGCTCTCCCTTGGGGAGCCGGGCATCTCTTCGTGGAGCAATGCGAATCAATCGGCGCAGCTCAGCGACTCACGTGAGGGCCACCGGGCTCCCTCGGGCCGACGCTGGGCAGATCACCGGTGCGCACCCGGTACTCCTCCACGATGGGTGGCTGCTCGGCGTGGTCCACATCCGGGGCGTTCTCCGGCTGGGTGCCCTCGTGATAATCCGGGGCGACCACTGCTTCCTGCAGCGACTCGTCCGGCTCCTCCATGCGGCGCTCGTACTCCTCGGGAGGAAGCGTCTTGAGCCAGCGGCGGGTCCTCAGGAAGCCGATCTCGCCAGCATCCTCGCGCATGGCCCGGGACAGGTTGTACATCATGAAGTAGCCCAGGATGAAGAACGGAAGCCCCAGGACCAGGGCGACGTTCTGCAGAGCCGCCAGACCACCCTCACCGGTGGCGGTGAGCAGCACGGCCGCGATGGTGCCGATGGCGATCGTCCAGAAGGCCCGCTGATGCAGCGGGGCCTTGCCCTCATAGCCGTTGCACATGTCATCGAGGACCAGCGAGCAGGAGTCCATGGAGGTGACGAAGAAGATGCCCACCAGCATGATGGCGATGGACGAGGTCAGTGTGGCCAGCGGGAACTCGTTGAGGAAGGCGAAGAGCGCACCCTCGACGCCGTCGTCCAGCACGGTGTCGACCAGTCCCCCGTCACCGTTGAGCTCGATGTCGAAGACACCGGCACCCCAGATCCCGAACCAGATGATGGTGAACAGGGTGGGCAGGCCCAGCACGCCGGCGACGAACTGACGCACGGAGCGCCCCCGGGAGATGCGAGCGATGAAGATCCCGACGAAGGGTGCCCAGGCCACGGTCCAGGCCCAGTAGAAGATGGTCCATCCGTTCTGCCAGCCGGTGTCGGCGAGGGTGTCGTTCCAGAATGCGAGCTCAGGAAGCATCGAGACGTAGACGCCGGTCCACTCGATCATGCCGCGCAGCATGAAGACGGTGGGACCGGTGATCAGCACGAAGAGCAGCAGCGCGATGGCGGTCCAGATGTTGAAGTTCGAGAGTCGCTTGATGCCCTTGTCGACCCCGAGGACCGCTGAAATCGTGGCGATCACGGTGACCACCGCGATGATCATGATGAAGTTCCAGGCGGAGTCACTGATGCCCAGGAGGTTCGCGAGACCGGCGTGGATCTGCAGGGTGCCCAGGCCGATGGAGACGGCGACGCCGAAGATCGTGCCCACGATGGCCAGGATGTCGATGCCCTTGCCGATCGGGCCATGGATCTTGTCGCCCAGCATCGGCTGGAAGATCGAGGACACGCGCGGAGGCAGGTTCCTCTTGTAGATGAAGTAGGCGAAGGCCAGGCCCGGCAGCGCGAAGATCGTCCAGGTGTGCAGGCCGAAGTGGTAGAGCGTGAAGCCCATCGCCTCATTCGCGGCCTCCATGGAGCGCGGCTCCACACCCATCTGGCCCTCACGCGGCGGGTTGGCGAAGTGGTTGGCGGGCTCCGCCACGGCCCAGAACATCAGAATGGTGCCGATGCCTGCGGCGAAGAGCATGCCGAACCATGCCACGTCTGAATGCTCCGGCTCATCGCCGTCGGCGCCGAGCTTGATCCGGCCAAAGCGACCGGAGGCCTTATAGATGAGGAAGATCAGGAAGATGGTCACACCAGAGATGTAGAACCATCCGAGGTTGTCGTAGATCCAGCCGGAGCCCGCACCGAAGAACTCCCCCATCCCCGTGGGCATGAGCAGAGTCAGGATCACGAATGCGATGACGATCGCAGCGGATCCGAAGAAGAGAATCGGGCTGGTTCTCAGCCTGAAGAAATCATGGAGGCGGAGCAGCATCATTGCCTTTCATAGGGTCTGGCTGAGGCCCGACCGGCGGGTGATCGTCACTACGCTATGGAATTCTCGTTGAGAATGCACCCGCGTTCCCAGCGGGTCGGCAGATTTTTCCCTGGTTGAACCCAGTTTCGCCGCAGGCTCCCCCGCCAACTCCCGGAAGGGCGTGCGCAATCTCATTCGAGTAACGATTCACCGCCGCATTCCGGGATCAGCGGATCAGTGGACCATCTAAGCTGTCTCCATGTCATTTCCTCCGGGGCAGACCCCCGATGTCCAGCCGTCTCGACTCACCGAGACGTTCGATTTCACCCAGCTGAGTCCCCCGGCCGATGCGGTGGACATGCTGCTGCTCGACACCGCTGCCGCATGGTGGGAGCAGGGCCACCCGCGCGAGGGCGTGCTCATCCTCGATGACCGCTCCGGTGCACTGACGCTGCCCGTATTGGATGCGCTGATCTCCGAGGCCGGCAAGCCCGGCGCCGCTTGCGCCGCGGTGGAGGACGCCGTCTCAGCCGTTCATGTCGTCCAGGACGAGCTGGGGGCCGAGCTGGGTCTCCAGCGCAACGCCAGGCGTTACGAACTGCCCGCCCCCGTCCCCGCGGAGCTGCCGTCACTGACCGAGGTTCACCCCGAGGCTTTCACCGGGGTGCACACCGTTCTGATGCACCTCCCCCGCTCCCTGGAGACACTGGCCGACTGGGCCTGGCTTATCCGCGAGCATGCAGCAGCGGACGTCGTCGTGCTGGCCGGAGGTCGGGACAAGCACATGAACCATTCGATGAACCAGGTCCTGGAGAAGAACTTCACCGACGTCTCGGCAGGGCGCGGACGGTCCAAATCGCGGATCCTCACCGCGCGGTCGCCCCGCAGCGACGTCCCCGCGGCCGAGCCGCGCACGCAGGCCCACCAGATCGGCATCCCCGGGGCTGCCCCGACCGATCTGACCCTGTGCAGCATGGGCGCCACCTATGGCGGGACGAAGCTGGACCCCGGCACACGGCTGCTGCTGCAGACCGCCGAGGCCCAGGCGGAGTTTCCCGGCGCCGAGGAGGCCGTGGACTTCGGCTCCGGCAATGGCACCGTGAGCGCATTCCTGACGCTGCGCCACCCGGAGCTGCACGTGATCGCCACCGATCACTCCGCCTCAGCGGTGCAGTCCACCCGACTGACGGCCGCCGCCAATGGCGTCGCGGACCAGATCGAGGCGATGCGCGACGACGCGCTGTCGACTCTCCCCGACTCCTCGGCAGAGCTGATCCTGCTCAATCCGCCGTTCCACCAGGGCAACGCGGTGGACCCGGCGGCGGCCAACCGGCTGATCCGGGCGGCGGCGCGGGTGCTCGCACCAGGTGGACGGCTGTACTGCGTCTATAACTCGCATCTGAAGCACCGGTCGGTGCTGACGCGCGAGATTGGCCCCACCCAGCAGCTCGCACGCGACGCGCGCTTCACGGTGACGGTCTCCACGGCAAGCTGAAGGCTGCTGGCCGTGTCAGGCTGGCCCGCGGCGTCTCTGGCGCACCGGAGAACCGGCCGATCACCACGGCGCACGAAAAGGGCCCGTCCCACCGGATCGGTGGAGCGGGCCCTTTTCTCGCTCAGACTAGATCAGCCGTGAAGATCAGCCGTTTCCGGTGAGCTTCTCGCGCAGAGCAGCCAGCGCCTCATCGGAGGCCAGCGTGCCGGCATCCTCAGTGGTGGTGTTCTGCGAGGAGGAGTAGTTCGACGGAGCAGGCTCCGACTTGCTGCTGGAGCTGCTGCTGCTCGAGGAGCTGGAACCGACAGTCGCCTGAGCGGCGGCTTCGGCGTCTGCCTCGATGGCTGCAACGACCTGCTTCTTGTGAGCTTCCCAACGCTCCTGGGCCTTGGCGTACTGGGCCTCCCAGACGGAACGCTGCTCGTCGTAGCCTTCCATCCACTCGTTGGTCTCCGGATCGAAGCCCTCGGGGTACTTGTAGTTGCCGGCGTCGTCGTATTCGGCATCCATGCCGTAGACGGCGGGGTCGAACTCTGCACCCTCGGGGTCGACACCTTCGTTGGCCTGCTTCAGCGAGAGGCTGATGCGGCGGCGCTCGAGGTCGATGTCGATGACCTTGACGAAGAGCTCGTCGCCCACGGAGACGACCTGCTCGGCCAGATCAACGTGGCGCACTGCCAGCTCGGAGATGTGCACGAGGCCTTCGATGCCGTCTTCCACGCGGACGAATGCACCGAAGGGCACCAGCTTGGTGACCTTGCCGGGGACGACCTGGCCCAGCGCATGAGTGCGGGCGAAGGTCTGCCATGGATCTTCCTGCGTGGCCTTGAGCGACAGGGAGACGCGTTCGCGATCCATGTCCACCTCGAGGACCTCGACGGTGACTTCCTGGCCGACCTCGACAACCTCGTTCGGGTGATCGATGTGCTTCCAGGACAGCTCGGAGACGTGCACCAGACCGTCGACGCCGCCGAGATCCACGAACGCACCGAAGTTGACGATCGAGGAGACGGTGCCGGTGCGGACCTGGCCGCGCTCGAGCTTGTTGAGGAAGGAGGAGCGGACCTCGGACTGGGTCTGCTCGAGCCATGCGCGGCGGGACAGCACCACGTTGTTGCGGTTCTTGTCCAGCTCGATGATCTTGGCTTCGATCTCCTGGCCGATGTAGGGCGCGAGATCGCGGACACGGCGCATCTCCACCAGCGATGCGGGCAGGAAGCCGCGCAGGCCGATGTCGAGGATGAGGCCGCCCTTGACGACCTCGATGACGGTGCCGGAGACGACGCCGTCCTCTTCCTTGATGCGCTCGATGTCGCCCCAGGCGCGCTCGTACTGTGCGCGCTTCTTGGAGAGGATCAGGCGGCCTTCTTTGTCCTCCTTGGTGAGGACCAGAGCCTCCACCAGATCGCCGACGGCGACGACTTCGTCCGGGTTCACATCGTGCTTGATGGAGAGCTCGCGGGACGGGATGACGCCTTCGGTCTTGTACCCGATGTCGAGGAGGACCTCGTCGCGGTCGACCTTGACGATGGTGCCCTCTACGAGGTCTCCGTCGTTGAAGTACTTCATAGTCGCATCTACTGCGGCGAGGAACTCTTCTGCGGTGCCGATGTCATTGACGGCGACCTGTGGGGCAGTGGTAGTGGTGGTCATGTAGTAGGGGCTCCGATATGGATCGTGTGCTGGCGTGGTCAGTGCACGGACTTGCCGTGCAGGGCGACGTTCTGGTGCACCGAGCGATGGACAGATGAACAGGGTGAGCTCGTCAGGTCCCGATTCCGGCGTGGACGCCGAAGGGCGGACTGTGGAGCTGAATCTGCATCAGATGTCGAAGGCGACTCTGTGCGCAGAACGCGCCCGGTAAGTTTATACCGGCAATCCAATACGAATCAACCGGCGGACCGGGCAGCAGGCGGCTCAGAAGTGGGTGGCGCAGAACGGGGCCGTCGGCAGATCCATGATGCGGGAGATCCGCTCCACGTCCTGCTCCGTGCTGGAGCCGAGCCGACCGGCGGCGTGCAGCGTCCGCACGGAGACGTCTCCGAGATACACCGAGCCCAGGGACTCGACGCTGAGCTGGAGCGAGGGCAGCCCGGCTGCGGAGGAGGCCTGCGCAGGGGTGACCGTGGCGGCGCCGTCGCTGACGCTGATGGTGAAGTGGCCACCGGTGATTCCCAGCGGATCCTCCACCTCGAGGGCGAACTCGCCATCGCTGCTGAAGGCACGAGCCTCGAGCGCCTTCTTCACATCGAGGACCCGCACCCAGAGGAGATCCTTCAGTGATTCCACCCGATAGCTGCGCGGATTCACCAGTGCGGTCTGCAGCGGGTCCACCAGCGGCGCGGTGCTCATGGTCGCCCGACGAACGAGGTCGAGGTTCGCCACGTAGTCCCAGAGAGCAAGATGGCTCTGGTCATCCGCGGCGATCAGGTCGTAGATGCGGATGGTGCTGGGCTCGGTGTCCCAGCCCTCGTGCTTGAAGGTCACATAGCCACCGATGCTGCCGTCCTCGCAGATGTGGACCGCCGCCCGGAGGTTCCGGTTCCATGCGCTCTGATCCTCGGGGTTCAGCCGTGCGGTGCTGATCATCTGATATGTCTGCTGGCGCCCGATGGATCCACGGGTGCGTGCGTGGAACTCAGCGAAGCTGGTGCCAATGACCTCGTCGAGCTTGACCGGGTCCGCAGAGATCACGCGGCCGGCAGGCTGGGAGCGCAGGGCGAATCCTTCACCGGTGCCCTCCCCCAGATCCACCCGAATCCGTGCCTCGCGGGTCGCGCAGCCGAAGCCGAAGCGGCCGTAGATGCCACCTTCGGAGACGGTCAGCGCGGCGACCGGCAACCCGTCGGCCACGGCGCGGGAGAGCGCGGAGGTCATCAGGTGCTTGAGGATGCCTCGACGGCGGAAGCTCGGGTTCACCGTCACCACGGTGATCAGCCGCGCCGGGAGCGGGCCGTTCGGTCCACCCGCATTCAGGGTCTTGTCGTAGTCCACAAAGGTGCCCACGGGATGCTCGTCGTCGAAGCCGACCTCCGCGAGCGCCGGACCCCAGTACTCCTGAGCGGCGTCGTCGCGGTCTACATAGACCGCGGAGAGCGTCTGTTCATCTGCCACCAGGGTCCGCCCGATGCGGCCGATCTGCTCGTCGGAGAACCACGGCTCGTAGAAGCCCTGCTCCGCGGTGCGGGCGAAGGCCGCCGTCTGGGGGTTCACGGACTTGCCGTCCGGGGTCAATGCCGCTGGGAAGGTCTCGCTGCGCAGCCCCTTCGCGAGGGGTGCGATCGCGGGCTGCTGGGGTGCGTGTAGGTCTGCCACAGTGATTCACGATATCGGTCCGGCGGTGCTGGTGCCAGACGGGCGGCCGTCCCGCGCTCAACCCGCCCAAGCACCCGCACGGGTTTCATTGACAACCGTCGATATAAATCCCCATACTGAATATCGAAGCTGGTCGATCTTCTATGAGTCGCTGGTTCGCGCGGCAGCGACCCGAGCGTCCACTTCTTCTCACCATGCGCGGACTCCTGAAGGGACTCACACCTTGAGCACATCACCGCAGACCGACGCCCCCACCGGCCCTCATGAACATGTCCTGCACCGCATCAGTGAGGAACTCGCCGTGACCTTCACGGGCGTCTTCGCCGCAGAGACGATCGAACGCTATGTCTTTGAGTCCTACGCAGCCCTCGCCCGCACGGCGAAGATCAAGACCTACCTGCCGATCCTCACGCGCCGCTTCGCTCAGGACCGGCTGAACGCCCTCGCCCATGCCAAAGGAATGCGGCCCAGTGGCGTCCCGGAGGTCCTCTTCGTCTGCGTGCAGAATGCTGGGCGATCCCAGATGGCTGCGGCGCTGCTCAGGGACCTCACCCAGGGAACGATCAATGTCCGCTCTGCGGGGTCGATGCCGGCAGAGCATCTCGATGAGAACGCCGTCACCGCGATGGGCGAGGTCGGGGTCAGCCTCGGCGAGGAGTTCCCCAAGCCCCTCACCGACGACGTCGTCCAGGCCGCGGACGTCGTCATCACCATGGGTTGCGGCGACACCTGCCCCATCTACCCGGGCAAGAAGTACGAGGACTGGAACATCAGCGACCCGGCCGAACTGGATCTCGACGGTGTCCGCGCCGTCCGCGAAGCCCTCAGGGCTCGCGTCGAGAAACTGGCTTCCGGGTTGATCACCATGCCGTGAAGCGGGACCCACGGACGGATCGCGGCAGAGTCTTGCGGCCGCCGCCGGACCCCCGGCCGAGTTTTCCCCTGCGGCGACTGCCGCACCGCGCCTCATGGGGATCTCCCCAATGACCTGCCGGAAGGACTGGGCGCGGATCCCCCACCACAATGCTGGGTAGATGGAGCAGCCCGAAGGAGACATCAGCCTGGTCCGCAGCTCCGTGGACGCACTGGGACTGCATAGTGGAACAGCGCTCTCCCGTGAGGTGGGCCGAGGACGTCAGCTCCGCATCAGGAGAGGCGTCTACGCTTCGAGCCGCGCGTGGTCAGCGGCTTTGCCCTCCCGCCGATACCACGCCTCCATGGCCGCCGCGGCCCTTGCCGGCGGTTCCGGTGTATTCTGCCGCGAGTCGGCGCTCATCCTGCACGGCCTTCCGCTGTTGGCGGTGCCGTCAGAGGTCCATCTGCGCACGTTGCACCGAAGTCAGGTGGGGCTCCACGGAGAACCTGGGCGGTTGATTTATCCCACCCGGTTGCATGAACCTCCACTCCCCCGCGGTGTGACGCGGGCGGAGCTTCGCGCGGCGTTGGCAGCAGATCGTGTGAGCACGGATGTGCTGAGTGAACTTGTAACCCCGGCGTGCCTCGGTGGATTGACCTCGGATTCGGCAGAACTGACCGTCTCGGTGGAGCCGCTGGCTCTTGCACTGCTGGACACGCTGCCTCGCATGCCCTTCGATCACGCCGTCGTCGTGCTTGATGCCGCGCTCGCGCGGACCGCCAGGACCGAACTGCCTCTCGAGAAAAGCCTGTCCGAGTGGGAGCACTTCCTACGCATCAAGCGGTTCCGTGCGGCGTGGGACCGTGCCTTCGACTTCGCGGATCCGCGGTCGGAATCTGTGGGCGAGTCTCTGTCCCGGGTCCGGATCGCTGAACTGGGTTTCACTGTGCCGGAGCTGCAGGGCCGGGTATGGGTGGAGGGCCGCGAGTATCGGATGGACTTTGAGTGGGAGGGCGGCGTCGTCGGCGAGTTCGACGGGAAGCACAAGTACCTTCGATCTGAGGAGCTCTTCGGCACATCTGCCGAAGAGGCGGTCTATCAGGAGAAGCTGCGCGAGGATGCCATCCGCAGCACCGGCCGACGTGTGGTGCGTTGGAGCTGGGAGGACCTGCACCGGGCAGGCGTCTTGCGCGACCGCCTGACCCGCGCCGGTGTTCCTCGGGTGTAACCGCACTTCTAGCCGCATTGTCGGCACGAGCTTTGCCGCTGAGGGCCTACCCGTCGAGAGCAGTCACCCCTCCATCTGTCGCATCTCTATGCCATGTCCCACCGTTATTTCCGTCCAAAGCGATGGGACTTGGCATAGGAATGCGACAAGTCGGTTCGTGCGGGCTCGGCGGGCGGGGGGGCACACGACAGCGGTGGTCGGCGTCGTCCGGTCGTGGCCAGCGTGGGGCGTTCAGCCGCCCGTGAGGACGGGTGGTGGAACAGCGCTTCCGGCGGGATGCTCCGGGGCGGGCGAGAGGAGCGAATACCGCGCGGTCGGCCCGGGCCCGGGCTGATCGCGGTGCGCCGTGGCGCGCAGCAGTGACTGCCCCTCGCCTTCCGCGAGCTTTCCCAGTCGCCGGAGTCCGGCCCAGGTGATGGCCTGGTTGGCCGTGATGATGGGCTTTCCCAGTTCCGCCTCCAGAGGCGCGATGAGGTCGTACGTCGGAAGATTGGTGCAGCTCACCACGATGGCCTCGGCGTCGGGGGTGTCAGCCAGACGGATCAGCTCCGCGGTCTGCGCGTAGGGGACCTCCCAGATGCGCCGGTCGAGTCCGAGCTCAGCGCTGCCGGTCACGGTGACGCCGTACTCGTTGAGGAACGATTCCAGCAGAAGCGACAGCGAGGGCAGATAGGGCGTGGCCGTGGCGACACGCGTGATCCCGAGGGCGCCGAGAGCTTCGACGATCGCGCCGGAAGAGGTCACCGCGTCGCGGGAGCCGGCGTCGGTCATCGCGCGCACGAGCTCCTCCTGTCCGGCTCGACCACGCACGAAGCTTCCGGACGTGCAGGCGTAGAGGACCACGTCCGCGCGGCCGACGGTGACGCTGCGGACGCCATCGGTGACGACTCTCGCCTGCGCCACCTCCCGCGCGAACTCCACCGTGACGACGGCGTCCACGAACGGCGTCCGAGTCACCAGCAGATCGACGTCGGCGGGGAGCCAGCGCCACAGCTCTGCGTCGAGCTCCATGTCGAACGGCATGACAACTCCGAGCGCCGAGCGGGAAGGTGGGCCGGACAGCAGTCCCTGGGCTTCCAATGTCATGTTCACTCCTATGAATCGCAGGATTGCGGGACTGACGAAAACGACAGTCTCGAGAGTTCGGCCATGACAGCTGAATCGCACTCATAGTGCTGGTGATTCCGACTATAGGGGCTCCCACCCGTGGGGAGGTTTCAGCCAGGTGAACACGGTCCGGAATGCTGCTCCGGGAACGCCTGAGGGTCCTGCGCGTCGGTCAGTTCAGTCACCCGAGGGAGTCTCGGCGCGCGCGAAGCTCAGCGTCTCCCCGCGGGCACCACCCATCCAGACGTCCTGGCACGCGGCGGCAAGCTCGGCGAGACCCTCCTCGATCGTGGCGAACACATTCCCCGGGACCCACCCGACATCACCGTTGACCAGGAGATTGTTGCGTCCGTAGAAGACGGCGAGATCAATCAGCAGCCGGTTCTCGGCCGTTCCTGCAGAGGCGTCGTAACCATAGGCAGGATTATCGAGCACACCCTCGAATGTGAAATAGCACAGGTCCCCCGGGATCGGAGTGATCGTCTGATTCTCGGGCCCGGGCTCCTCAGCCGCAAAGGCGGGAACCAGGGCGTAGATCTCGTTGCGCGCGAACTTGCCGTGGAACACCTGACCGGACTGGGGCAAGGCCTGCCACACAGCCTCGGCGGTGCGTGGGGCCTCCTCGTCGAGCAGGCGAGCCCGCGCGGTGACGCCGCGCTTCTCCAGGGTGATGGTGAGGTAGCGGGCCATCAGGGTTCTCCATTCGATGAGCTGCGGGTGCCACGGAAGAACACCCTATGATTGTCTACAATCTACCTGTAGGTTCTTGGAGAGACACGCGACGCACCACGAGAGGGCCTTTCACCACTATGCACACTCTCGCCATCCTCTATCCGGGTTACAGCGCGGAGGACGAGTTCCCCGCCCTCGAGCAGATCATTCCGGAGACTTCTTTTCCGGTGATCCATACCTGGGAGAGCAGCACCGACCACGATGTCGAGGCACTGCTGGACCTGGGATCTCGGGGGAACCTTGTGCCATCCGCTGAGAAGGCGCGCGAGCTCGCCCCGCGCGCGGCGATGTGGGCGTGCACCTCGGGCAGCTTCGTCTATGGCCTGGATGGGTGCCGGGAACAGGCGAGATGGATCCAGGAGGCGGCCGGCGTCCCGTCCTCCTCCACTTCCCTGGCATTCGCCGAAGCGGTGCACCACCTGGGGTTGAACAGGGTCGCCGTGGCCGCGACCTACCCGCAGGACGTCGCCTCACACTTCGTGCGCTTCCTCGAGGAGGACGGGATCACGGTGACCGCACTGTCCACCTACGACGTTCCCAGCGGCGAGGACGCCGGGCTGTTGGACGCCGAGTGGGTGCTCGAGACCGCCCGCGCCGCAGACCTGACCGGCGCGCAATGTCTGCTGATCCCGGATACCGCCCTGCACACGATCGCCGTGCTGCCACGGCTCGAAGAGGCCCTGGGCGTGCCGGTGCTCACGGCCAACCAGGTCACCGCCTGGCAGGGGCTTCGCCTCGCCGGCCACCCGGCTCGCGCCGAAGGGCTCGGGGCCCTTTTCCGCCGCTGAGCAGTCTGCGTATTGGGGTGTTTGACCCTGGTCGAGACGCCCTCGGGTCGCTCCCCGATGATCTGTCGCATGTCTATGCCATGTCCCATGGTTATTTCGGCTCAAAGCGATGGGACATGGCATAGGGATGCGACAAGTGGGTGGGATGGGCTGCGGCGGGCCGGGTGGTCCAGGCGGGGCAGGCGCACCCGGGGCGGCTCAGCCTAGTGAGCGGCCTCATGCCAGGAGGAGCCCACACCCACATGCACATCCAGCGGGACGTCGAGTTCGGCGGCTGCGCCCATATGGGTCACCACCAGGTTCTCCAGGGCCTCGCGCTCCCCCGCGGCCACCTCGAAGATGAGCTCATCGTGGACCTGGAGCAGCAGCCGAGACTCGAGCCCCTCGGCGCGCATGGCGGAGTCCACGCCGATCATGGCCTGCTTGATGATGTCCGCCGCAGAGCCCTGAATGGGGGCGTTCAGCGCGGCACGTTCGGCCATCTGGCGCAGCTGCCGGTTCTCGCTCGTCAGATCCGGCAGGTAGCGGCGACGCCCGAAGATGGTCGAGGTGAACCCGTCCTTCTTGGCCTGGGTGACCACCTCGCGCAGATAGTCCCGGACTCCGCCGAAGCGTTCGAAGTATTCGTTCATCAGGTTCCGAGCCTCATCGACCCCGATGCCCAGCTGCTTGGACAGCCCGAAGCTGGAGAGTCCGTAGGCCAGGCCGTAGCTCATCGCCTTGACCTTGGAGCGCTGCTCGGGCGTGATCTCGGAAGCCTCGACCCCGAACACTCGGGAGCCGACGAAGTTGTGCAGGTCCTCCCCCGCACGGAAGGCCTCGATCAGCGCCTGATCCTGAGAGAGATGGGCCATGATGCGCATCTCGATCTGCGAGTAGTCCGCGGTGAGCAGGGACTCGTAGCCGGCGCCGACCACGAACGCCTCGCGGATCTTCCGTCCCTCCGCGGTGCGCACCGGAATGTTCTGCAGGTTCGGGTTCAGCGAGGAGAGCCTGCCGGTGGCGGCCACAGTCTGCGCGTAGGTGGTGTGGATCCGGCCATCCCCGGTGACCGTCTCGGTCAGGCCCGTGACGGTCTGGCGCAGTCTGCTGGAGTCCCGATGATTCATCAGGTGCACCAGGAAGTCGTTCTGCGTCTTGATCAGCAGCGCCTGCAGGGTCTCCACGTCGGTGGAGTAGCCCGTCTTGTTCTTCTTCACTCCGGCGGTGGGCAGCTCGAGCTCCTCGAAGAGCACGGCCTGCAGCTGCTTGGGCGACCCCAGCTTCACCTCATGCCCCACCACCGCGTAAGCCTCCTGCGCTGAGGCTTCGATGGCCTCGGCGAACTCCGCATCCAGCGAATCCAGCTTCTCGGTGCTCACGGCGATGCCGGTGAGCTCCATCTGCAGCAGGATCTCGGCCAGCGGGATCTCCATCTCGCGCAGCAGCTTCTCACCGTTGCGCTCCACCAGCTGCTCCCCCAGCGCCTGGGAGAGCTGATGCAGCAACATCCCATGCAGGGCTGCAGCGTCCAGGTCCTCGGCGGTGACTCCGGGAAGCAGATCCTGGGAGGAGAACAGGTCAGGCCCCTGCGAACCGGGCGTCTCGGCGTCGTCGGCGCTGTGGCCCCCGAGGTAGGAGGCCGGATCGGTAGAGGCACCCAGGTACTGGGTGACCAGCTCGGCGAAGGCGAAGTTCCGTCGGTCCGGCTGGATCAGGTAGCCGGAGATCAGCGTGTCTTCCACGGCACCGCGCAGATGCAGTCCGCGCCAGGCCAGCCGTTTGCCGGCGTCTTTGATGTCATGGACAAGCTTCGGCGCTTCCGGGTCCTGCAGCCACTCCGCGAGCACGGCGTCGGCCTTCGCGTCGAGGGCGCTCAGCGAGACGGCCAGCGCGGGGATTCCGGCCGGCTCAGCAGCGGAGTCCCCGGCGTCGTCGGTTTCGGCAGAATCCGCCTCGGGAGGCTCCGCCCCCTCGGCAGCCGCTGCCACATCTCCGGGAGCAGAGGGCACCAGCACGACGGCGAGCGCCTCGGCCACGCGGGCGGCCTCGTCCCGCTTAGGCTTGGTGGTCAGCGATTCGCCGCTGCGGTCCAGGCAGAGCGAGATCGCCATCGGCGCCCCGGTGTGGGTCTTCAGGAACGCTGCGAGCTCCTCCGCCTGCTCGGTCACGGTGACCGCAGGCAGGGCCTCGGTGGGCTCGGGCGCCACCACGGCCTCGGGGAAGCGCGCGGAAAAGGTCTCGAAGAGCCGTTCGCGGATCTGGTTGAACTGCAGCGCGTCGAAGAGCGGATCCAGGACCTCACGGTCGGGGAGCTGCAGCTCGGAATCCTCCAGCGCCACGGGGAGATCGAGGTCGCGCAGCAGCAGGTTCAGCTCCAGGTTGCGCTCCACATCGGCGAGCGCCTCGCGCAGGTTCTCTCCGGCCTTGCCGCCGATGGCGTCGGCGTTCTCGATGATCCCTCGGGTGGAGCCATATTCGGCGATCCATTTCGCGGCCGTCTTCGGGCCCACCTTGGGCACGCCGGGCAGATTGTCCGCGGACTCCCCCACCAGTGCGGCGAGGTCCGGGTACTTCAGCGGCGGGACCAGGTACTTCTCCTCGACGGCCGCCGGGTCCAGCATCGCGACCTTGGACAGGCCCGAGGTGGGGTACATCAGCGTGGTCCGTTCGGTGACCAGCTGCAGGGTGTCGCGGTCCCCGGAGACGATCAGGGTCTCCCAGCCCGCGGTGTCCGCGCGGGTGGCGTAGGTGGCGACGATGTCATCGGCCTCGTAGCCCTCCAGGGTCACCACAGCGATGTTCATCCCCTCGGCGACCTGCTTGATCAGGTCGATCTGGCCGCGGAACTCCTCGGGGGTCTTCGCACGGCCGCCCTTGTACTCGGCATAGGAGGTGTGCCGGAAGGTGGGGGTGTCCAGGTCGAAGGCGAGGATCACGTGCGTGGGAAGCTCCTCGCGGATCAGCTTGAGCAGCATGTTCGTGAAGCCGTGCACCGCGTTGGTGTATTGGCCGGAATCCGTGAGGAAGCTCTCGGTGGGCAGGGCGTAGAAGGCCCTGAACGCCATGGAGTGACCGTCGATGACAAGGAGTTTATGGGGGCTAGTTGACACGGTCCTAAGCCTATCGCGACCCCCGCTGGTCACCCCAGGTGCGCCTCGCCTCGAACGCATCGCCTCGCGCGGCAACATCTAAGCTGGAGCCCATGACTTCTCAGCATGATGCACTCAATCACGTCTCCGGCAGCCAGGACTCCGCCGGACCCACCCCGTTCCCGGATGAAGCGGAGCGCCTCGCCCGGATGGAGGCGGCCGGGATTCCCAGCGAGTATCAGCCGTGGACCGGCCCGCACGGGGTCACCCCGCTGGGCGTGAAGATGGGGCTGCGCTACGTGGAGATGCACCCGGACAAGCTGGTGGCAACACTGCCCGTAGCGGGGAACGAGCAGAACATGGGGCTCTTCCACGGGGGCGCGCACATGGTGCTCGCCGAGACGCTGGGCTCCATCGCCGCGATCCTGCACGCCCGGGTGAACCTGGGCGTGGACAACGCGGTGGTCGGGACCGAACTCGGCGCCACCCACCATCGCTCGGTCACCGAGGGCCTGGTCACCGCGACCTGCACCCCGATCAATCTGGGCCGCCAGCTGACCAGCCACCAGATCGTGATGACCGACGACGCCGGCCGCCGCCTCTCGACCGCTCGGATGACGAACATGATCCTGCCGAACCGGGACTGACCCGGAGGACACCTCCTGCGTGGACAGGCCCTCCTGCGGGGACCTCCTGCGACTTGTCGCATCTCTATGCCATGTCCCACCCCTTTGAGCGGAAACAGCGATGGGACATGGCACAGGCATGCGACAGATGCCGGCGTGGAGCGTCATACCGGCTGGGTTGAGGTCTAGGGCCGCCTCGCCGCGCGGGAGAGCAGCACATCCAGGGCGTTCTGGATCGCTTCGGCGTGCTTCTCGGCGGTGTAGCGATCCCGCACGACGGCGAGGCTCGCCTCCCCCAGATGCCTCAGCTGCTCGGGGGACGCGAGGAGCTCGGCGAGCACCCGACGCAGGGAGAGCGCGTCACCACTCTGGTAATACCGCCCGGTGACGCCCTCGAGGACTGCCTCGATCTCGGGGCTCGAGTCGGGGTTGCCGTCCTCGGCGAGCACCGGCACACCGAAGCTCATCGCCTGAGTGACGTTGAGTCCGGCGCCGCCCACCGAGACGGCGAGATCAGCCTGCGCGTAGAGCGCGCGCAGCTCGGCGTAGTCATAGACGGCTCCGAGGAACTCCGCGTCCACCCCGTGGGCGGCGAAGACCTGCTCGAGCCGGGGACGCTCGGCGCCCTCGCCGACGATCAGGACCTTGGGCCGCACCTCCGCGTCCATGCCGCCGAGGGCGTCGGCGAGCAGGTCCAGGCGGTGCCGGGCCGTGAGCCGGGAGCTGTAGATGATCGTGGCGGGCGAGCCGGCGTCGTCGTCGGCTGCGCGGGGAGAAGTCTCCGCGCCGGCGGACGCTGCCATCTCCCGGGCCGCGCCGATCCTCGATTCCGGATAGATGCTGTTGTAGATGACCTGGATCTTCTCCGCCGGCACTCCGTAGGAGCTGCCCAGCTCCTTGGCCCGGTCACCGTAGACCAGGAGGCCGTCGGTCAGCCGGTAGAACGCGAGGCGGATGCGGCGCTTGAGCCCGTCCTCGGGGCGCTTCCAGCCGTGCCCCCACATGATCAGCGTGCGTCCGCGCAGCGCGGCAACCGCGGAGGCGACCCAGGCGGAGACGGTGGGGATCCTGCCGGCGATCACATAGGCATCGTGCTCACCGCGCCAGATCTCGCGGACCTGACCGTGCTCCCACCAGAACTGGCGGACTGCGGAGAACCGCAGCGGGCGGACCTTGTCGAGGACATCCTCGGCGGCGGAATGGATGGTGTCTGCACTGGAGGCTTCCGAGTTCTTGAACCGGCCCACGAGGTCAAAGTCGTAGCGTGAGGACTCCAACAGCTGGCGCAGCAGCGGCTCGCGGTAGTGCGCCACGGTCGGCTGGACCACGAAGTAGATCCGGGGACGCGCCATGGGTTCCTCTCACTCTTCAGCTCGCTCAGCAGGCAGATACAGAAAAAGCCTCTCCTGCGGTGACCGGGAGGGCCTGGTCAGCGGGAGAGGCTTGTCAGCGACTGGAGGGGATGACGGGAATCGAACCCGCATCGTTGGTTTGGAAGACCAAAGCTTTACCACTAAGCTACATCCCCGCATGCGTCCAGATTCTGGCCCTCAAGAAGAGCCGATCATCCGCCGCAACGAGACCCCACTCTAGCAAGGCGGACTGTCTGCTCCAAACCCAATACGCCTCGAGATAGTGTCGAGGGGTGAATCGCCCAGACGAAGCCTCCGCACAGTCCGCCAGCCAGCCTGCTTCCGCCGCCGGGGCCTCCGCGGTCGCGTCGGCGGCACAGCGGGCAGCTCAGGCGCACGACGCCGCGGCTCACGAACTCTCCAGCTCAGCGCACTACGAGCAGCTCTGGGGTCCCCTGGAACGGGCTCACCGCGAGCGCGCCGCCGATCTGCGCCGCCGGTCCCAGACTGCGTCTGACGGTGACGCGGCGCCAGATTCCTCGACTCCAGATTTCGTGGCTCCGGACTCCAGGGCCCCTGGGTCCCCGCATGCAGCCCCACTGGCGGCTCCGCTGGCCGCGCGGCCGGTACAAGACTCGCTCGCCGCCGCGCAGATCGCCGCCGCGCAGCTGCCGTCCACCGAGGCCGGCGTCTCGCGGCCCCCGCTGGACCTGCGGATCGGGATCATCTGTGACCGGTTCCTCTTCGACACCTACTCGGGGTCGGCCCAGCTGTTCCCGATCACTCCCGAGAACTGGCAGGACCACGTCGGCGAGGTGGACCTGCTGCTGGTCGCCGCCACCTGGCGCGGTCACGATGGGTTCTCCTGGGACAACACCTCCCCCGAGGCTCCCGCGCGCCGTCGACTCCTGATCAACACCATCATCCCCGCCTTCCGGACAGCGGGGGCTCCCCCGGTCTACTACGGCAAGGAGGACCCGCCGGACTACCGCCAGTTCCTCGATGTGGCCCGCGCCTGCGATCACATCCTCACCACGGCCGCCGAGGTCATCGAAGATTATCGGCGCGACTGCCCCGCCGCGCTCAGCATCGAGGTGCTGCCCTTCGGAGTCAATCCGCTGCTGCACTCCCCGATCGGCTCCCGCAGCGCCCCGGCACAGGCTCGCGAGCTGATCTTCTTCGCCGGCTCCTGGATGGGGAAGAAGTACCCCGAGCGGGCCCGCTTCGCGGAATGGATCCTGGACGGCGTGCTGGCCGCGGGCAGGCCGCTGGCGATCGTGGACCGCTGGTGGGAAGAGATCTCCACCCAGCTCGACTCGGCGCAGCCGATGCTCAGCGGCAACCAGCTGATCCCGGTCAAGTACTGGCCCTACCGGGTCCCCGCCCTCGACCATCACGAGCTCATGGACCTCCAGCGTGTGGTGGACATCGCGGTGAACCTCAATTCGGTGATCGGCTCTCAGACGATGTTCGCCAACCGGGCGCTGGAGCTGCAGGCCTCCGGGACCCTGCTGCTCTCGACCTACAACCAGGGCCTGAACTCGTATCACCCGCAGGTGCGCATCGCGAACTCGGCGGCGGATGTGGAGGAGAGTCTGCGCGGGCTCGACCTCGAGGAGCTGCGCCGGGCCCAGGGCGACGGCGTCCGGGAGGTCTTCCTGCGCCACCACGTCACCGACCTGCTCGCCCACGTGGCCCGGATCGCACGCCTCGATGCCGCGCCCCAGCAGGAGATGGTCGTGGCCGTGACCGAGACCGTCACCGCGGAGCTCGCCCAGGACATGGCGGCTCAAGACCTGGCGGCGCGTGGCCTGGGGCAGGTGGAGCTGCTGACCTGGGACCAGCTTGGCGCCCGCGCGGCAGACCCGCTGTCCCGAGAGATCGATGTGCTGCTGCCGCTGGATACGAGACGGCGATACCTGCCGCACTACGCGGCCGATCACGTGGCCGCCTTCCGTTACCAGTCTGCGACGATCACCACGAAGCTCAGCGGATCCGCTGCGGAGTCCGACAGCTGGGCCCATCGGCACCACCGCGGCCTCGCCTCCCTCCCCGACCCCCATGACATGGGGCTGGACCTGGGTCTGACCGCGTGGTGGCGCCCCGAGCCGGCGGCGCTCGTCTCCGGTCCCGTGCTGGCGGCCTCCGGGCAGGACGCTCGCGTCTACGCCATCGATCACCTGGGGCATGCACCCGCGGCCTCCGTCCGGGAGAGCGGGCTGCTCCCTGCCGCGCTGCCGCACCCCGGCGATGAGATCGCTGAGGCCAAGGAACAGGTCCGCCGAGCGGCGGAGGCAGGGAATCTCGAGCTCTCCGTGATCGTCCCGGTCTACAACAACGGAGATCATCTGCGCCATAAGGCCTTCGCCTCGCTGCGCCGTTCACCGCACTTCCCCCGCACTCAGGTGCTGCTGGTCGACGACGGCTCCACCGACCCGGTCACCGTGGCCACCGTGGAGGAGCTGGCACGGGACCATCCGAATGTCTTCGCGTTCCGCCACCACACCGCGGGCTCCGGGTCCGCCTCCCGCCCGCGCAACACCGGCCTGGAGCTCGCCGCCACGGAGTTCGTGACCTACCTGGACCCCGACGACGAGGAGCTCGAGGCCGGCTATCACGAGCTGCAGCGGAGTCTCGCCGAGCATCCCGAGGCCGATTTCGCGCTCGGCACCCAGGTCACCTGGACCGACCGGCACATGGTCCTGCCGGTCCACGACTGGTACTCCGCGATCGAACGTCGGGACGGGCTCTGCTGGCCGACACGGGACTCGCTGCGTGGGATCCGTTTCCGGCCGGCCTCCATCGAAGGACTCCTGGCCCGCACCGACTGGCTGCAGGGCCTGGGACTGACCCAGCCGGAGGGTGCCACCGGGCAGGACACCTTCTTCTTCCAGCAGCTGCTCTTCCACGCGCGCGCCTACGTCCCGGTCGATCGACCGGTCTATGTCTACTACGGCGCGGTGGACACCTCGATCGTCAACGTGGTGACTCCCGGCTACTTCCGCAAGTACCTGATTCTGGAGGCCGCGCGATCCGCCTGGCTCAAGGAGGAAGGGCTGCTGCAGGACTATATGGACACCCGCTTCGAGCACTTCTTCGTCACCTGGTACCTGTGGAAGTACTCGCGCGTGCCCACAGCCCAGCGGGAAGAGGCTGCCGAGGTGCTGCGGGAGATCGCAGCGTTCTACGTCGGTGATCCGGGCCAGTACCCGTGGCGCACTCCGGAGGCGCTGCAGTTCTTCGGTCGGCGCCGGCTGCCATCAGCCCGGAAGCTGAGACCGGCGGCGGGGCGGCTCAAGCGCCGTGCGCGCGGGGCCGCCACCCTGCAGCTGGCCCAGCTCAAGCGCACACGCTGGGGCCGGGGCGCGGGCGCCGTGTATCGCCGCACGCTGAAGCCGAAGTCCGCTGATCAGGTGAGCGCACTGCGAGAGGTGGCCGCCGAGGTCGAGCGGGTGCACCGGCGCGCGACGGAGCAGTGGGGCATCACGGCGGCGGAGACGGCCTACACGCTGGCCGTTCAGCGGCCGTATTCCTCGTAGCGTCGTCCGGCCGCTGCCTGGAGCATGCCCAGACCCTCCCGGTGATAGATGCTGTCCACATACCGCACGGGTGCCCGCTTCATGCGCCGCGCCGCGGTGCGCGCGAGACCGTAGCCCATGCGGCCGAGACCCTCGGCGGCGATCCGGGCCCGCAGCCGCAGCCCGGGATGATCCCGGTCCGCGCGACGGATCAGCTTCGTCGCCCGGACGTGCCCGGCCCGAAGTCCGCGCTGGCGCATCCAGGCGGGGCTCAGGCGCTCGGCCGGCACATCTTCGACGACGACTGCCTCGGCGCACCACCAGGACCGTGCGCCCGCTGCCTGCATCCGCCCGAAGAGATCCGAATCTTCGCCTCCGATGAAGCTGAAGGCCTCGTCGAAGCGGAAGCCCGCCTCGCGGAACCAGGCAGCTCGGACCAGCACATTGTTGGTCGCGGGACGGTAGCTCCAGGGTCCGGTGGGGAAATCGGTGCGCCGGATGAAACCGGACTCCTGCAGCCAGGTCGGCGGATCGTCGCCGAAATGTGAGATGACCGGCCCCGAGACGGTGTCCGCCCTGGACTCGTTCGCGCAGTCGATCAGCGTGGCCAGCCAGTTCGCGGCGGCTCGTTCGTCGTCGTCGAGGAACAGCACCGCCTCGGCCTCTGCCGGGACGGCCTCGAGAGCCGCGTTGCGCGCCGCGGCGATGCCCGGGCGTGGTTCGTGGACGTACCGAGCCTCTGGGTACTGATCTTTGACCTGGGCCTGCGCCTCAGCCTCGGGAGAGTTGTCCACCAGGATCAGGTTCGGCAGCGCCACATGTTCCTGGGCACGCAGGGAGCTCAGCAGCTGCGCAAGCGGTTCCGGACGCCGAAAGGTGCATACGCAGACATAGGCATTGGCTGCGGTGATCACCGGTGCGCCTCGGCGCGAAGAGCCGCGAGCAGAGCTGCGTAGCGCGTGCCCAGCCCGGGAAGGTCGGCGTACTCCGCGACCCAGCTGCGGCCTCGGGGGTCCACCGGAGTGGAGTCCGGGTCCGCGGCCAGCTGGCTGAGCGTGGCGGCGATCTGCTCGGTGTCACCGCTGAGGTAGGTCACGTTCTGTGCATGGCCCAGCACCCAGGCGGCCTCTCCGGTGACGGCAGCCGAGATGTGTTTGCCCAGCCCCATCAGCTCGAAGGTCTTCGAGGGCACGGTCCAGGCGAAGGAGGCCCAGTCGGTGCGCAGACTCACCAGCGCGGAGTCGGCCCAGCGGTAGTGGTCCCAGACCTCGTCGCCGTGGACCGGGTCGCAGAACTCGACAGCTCCGCTGGCCAGAGCGCCGGTGGCGAGGGCCACCTGGCGCAGCTGCTCCTTCTGGGTGCCGGAGCCCACGAGGCGCAGCCGGACGTCGAGCCCCTGGTCTCGTGGAATCGAGGCCACCGCGCGGATCATGCGTTCCAGCGCCTGGCTCTCCCCGTGATTGCCGAGATAGGCGAGCCGCAGCTCCCCGGGGGCACGCCGTCGCTGGTCCAGCTGGGGCACCTGGTCGAGCGCCACGCCGTTGCTGATGGTCTCCACCGGGGAGACCTGGCGTTCGCGGAGCCGCTGAGCGAATCCCTCGGTGACCGTGACCACCAGTTCGGCTCGACGCTGGACGCTGATGACTGCCGCCTCCATGAGCCGTCCCAGCGGTCCCGCCCTGACCTCCGCTTCGCGGGCGAGCTCGGGCCAGGCGTCGCGCATGTCGACCACCAGCGGGATCCTGCGCGCCCGGGCCACGACCCATCCCGCGCAGATCGTGGGCAGCGCCGGCACCGTGGCGACCACGAGGTCGGGCTTGGGCGCTGTGAGCGCCCGGGGCACCATCAGCACCCCTGAAGCGAGATCAGAGGCGAACCTGCCGGCGCGCGAATTGCGCAGCAGCACATAGGGCGTCCGGTGCACCCGCTCACCGGACGGGCCGATGACAGGCCGCAGGCTGAACCGGCCCTGCTCGCGGTGGTGGACCGGGGTGTGGTGCTTATTGGCCGCGGGAGCGACGACGTCGACCGCCCAGCCGTCCTCGCGCAGTGAGGCGACCAGGCGCTCCCAGCGCCGCTGGGGCGCGGTGCGCTCGGGCCAATAGCTGTGGGTCAGCAGCTGCACGCGTGGTGTCACTGCTGCTCATCCTGGGATTCACGCAGCTCCACATAGTCCAGGAAGCCCTCCATGTTCTCGTTCTTGAGGGAACGCTGGAGCAGCTCGAGCATCTCCTCGTCCTTGAGGATCACCTGGGCTCCGCTGGCGGTTGTCGCCAGGTCCCCGGTGGGGATGGTGAACATGTGGATGTCCTCGGAGCGCATGTCTCGCATCTCCAGGGCGTACGAGGCGATGGTGTCGGCGTCCAGTCCGTCGTCGACGCTGAGGTAGGGCACGATGCCGTTGACGATGTCCATGACCCGCTGGGGGTTGGTCAGCGTGTCGGCGGAGAGCAGCCGGTCCACGATCCCGTTGACGACCAGCTGCTGGTTCTGCACGCGGACGAAGTCCCCGGTGGGGAATGCTTTGCGCTCGCGCACAAAGCGCAGCGCGTTGTCACCTTCGAGCCGGATGGTGCCCTCGGGGTAGAACGCCGGGTTGTGCTGTCCGGTGGAGAAGGGTCGGGGGTTGTCCACATAGACGCCGCCCAGCGCCCGGGTCAGATCGGCGAACCCATCGAAGTCGATGATCGCCACATGGTCGATATGGGTGTTCAGCAGCTCTTCCACGGTGTCGACCACCAGCGGATATCCGCCCACTCCCAGGGCAGAGTTGACGCGGCCCTGACCCTCCCCGGGCACGTCCACCCAGAGGTCACGCACGATCGACATCACATAGACGCCGGAGCGGTCCTCGGGAATGTGGACGAACATCATCGTGTCGGAGCGCTCCGAGGCGTTGTCGCCGATGCTTCCCCGGTACTCGAGGTCATCCTCGCCGCGGCTGTCCGAACCGAGCAGGAGCATGTTGATCGTCCCCTCCTCGGTGCGCTCAGCAGAGTCGTCGCCGTCGAGCTGCAGGTCGAGCACGTTGCGCTGGTCGTCGAATGCGCTGCGCAGCTGCTGGACGTAGATCAGCCCGGCGCCGACCGCCACCACGAGCAGCACAGCCACCGCGATGAGGACGGTGCGGATGGTGCGGCGACCTCGTCGGGGGTCTCGTGCCTTCTTGGCCGAGGCAGGTGAGGCGGAGTCCTCAGCCGAGGGCGCAGAGTTCGCGGAGTCTGCGGGCATCCGCGCCGCCCGGCGGGGTCGGTGCGGCTGCGGCTCAGGGTGTTTCCTATCCGCCACAGACCCTCCTTTACGCGTTCGTCGATCCGATTCATGCTAGCCCACCAGCTTCGCGGTCCGCGCATCTGCTGGTATGACGAGGACGACATCGCAGGCCCGCGCCTGGCAGCGCGGCGAAGCGAGGACGCTCGAGCCTCAGCTCAACCTCGGGCGCGCCGCGGACGGGGCTGGCAGGTGGGGCACCAGTAGGAGGAGCGCCCCATGAAGGGGTCACGGCGGATCACGGCGGCGCGCGGGGTTCCTGCGCAGCGGCGGCAGGGCTGACCGGCGCGCCCGTAGCTCTGCAGCGACCGGTCGAAGTAGCCGGAGGCCCCGTTGACGTTGACGTAGAGGGAATCGAAGCTGGTTCCGCCGGCCGCCAGGGCGGCCGCCATCACGGATTCCACGCTGCGCAGGAGACGGCTTGCTTCACTGCGTGTGATGGTCTCGGTCGGTCGGGTGTAGTGCAGCTGGGCGTGCCACAGCGCCTCGTCTGCGTAGATGTTGCCGATGCCGGAGATCATGGTCTGATCCAGCAGCGCCCGTTTCAGCCCGGTCTTGCGCCGGCGCAGGGTGCGGAAGAAGACTTCGGCGTCCATGCTCGGTTCCAGCGGGTCCGCGGCAATATGGGAGGCGGCGACGGGCACCGTGCCGCTGGGGTGTGTCGAGGCGACAAGCTCGGAGATCTGCATCCCGCCGAAGATGCGCTGATCGATGAAGCGCAGCTGACTCGGGGCCTCCCCCTCGGCAGTCAGCCCGAGGGTGATCTTGAGATGTCTCTGGGGCAGGGTCTCCGGGGTGTTGATCAGCACCTGACCGCTCATCCCCAGGTGGATCAGCAGCGCGTGTGCCGGACCAGCCTGCGGGTCAGGGCCGATCTGTTCCACCCGGTTCGCCTGCCGCGGCGAGTCGGAGGAAGGCTGCAGCGGGATCCAGAGGAATTTGCCACGACGCTGAGGTGCCAGCAGGATGCTTCCCCGCAGCGCCGCGCTGAAGGACTCGATCCGCTCCTGCACATCAGGGATGCTCGGAGCGTGTCGACGAAGGCTGCGCAGGTCATGGACCTGCACAGAGTGAACTCTGCGCCCGGCGGCCCAGCGGTCGACGCCGCGACGCACCACCTCCACCTCGGGCAGCTCAGGCATGGGGCACCAGGCGCATCAGGAGCTGGAGGGTGCTGCGTCTTCGAACCGGTCGAGAACCAGGGTCAGAATGTCGCCCTGCTCCCCTCGGCCGGAGGTCAGCGTCTCCACGGTCTTTCGAGCGGCTTCCCGCTCGGCCTCCTTCTTGGAGGGGCCGGAGCCGGAACCATGCTCGACGCCGCCGATGACCAGGGTGGCGGTGAAGGATTTGTGGTGGTCGGGACCGAAGTCCGCGATGAGGTAGCGGATCTCTCCCATGTCGCGTCCTGCGGCGATCTCCTGGATGGTGGTCTTCCAGTCCTTCCCGGCGGTCATCGCGTCCTTGTCGCTGAGCAGCGGGACGACCAGGCGCAGCACCAGTCGGCGCGCGGTCTCGATGTCGGTGGAGAGGTAGGCGGCGCCGATGAGCGCCTCCATGGTGTCGGCAAGGATCGAGTCCTTATCCTTGCCCTGGGTCAGCTGTTCGCCGGCGCCGAGGCTGATGTACGGGCCGATGCCGAGTCCGCGGGCGACGCGGGCCAGTGCGCGGGTGCTCACCAGCGCAGCACGAAGCTTGGCGAGGTCTCCCTCGGCAAGATCCGGGAAGCTTCGGTAGAGGTAGTCCGTCACAGCCAGTCCGAGGACAGAGTCGCCGAGGAACTCCAGCCGCTCGTTCGTGGGGAGCCCGGAGTTCTCATAGGCATAGGACCGGTGCGTGAGGGCAAGACGAAGAGCCTCGGGGGCGATGTGCACCCCGAGGCTCTTCGTAAGCTCTTCGTGTTTTGTCACTGCATGGTTCTCCACTGCTCGATTCTTCAGTGCAGGAGAATCAGGCGTCGGCGACCTTGCGACCCTTGTACTCGTAGAACAGCGGGGTGCCGGCGGAGTCGGTGACCAGCTTGGCCTGGTGAGGCTGGCTGTAGACGACGCGACCGTTCTCCACGGTCTTCACCAGCTTCGGGGTCGAAGCCTTCCACTGGGAGCGGCGGTGACGGGTGTTGGATCGGGACATCTTCCGCTTTGGAACAGCCACGGTGTCTCTTTTCTCTCTCGATGATGGACAGGGTCTTCTTGACTTGGTTCTAGGTGCTGGATTCGGACGAAGAGTCCGGATCCGGCATTCCGGCGGCCACGTCTTTCAACGCTGCCCACCGGGGATCGAGCTGCTCGTGGAAGTGCTCGGGGTCATCCTCCATGCGGAATCCGCATTCGGAGCACAGTCCCGGGCAGCCTTCGCGGCAGACCGGCTGGAACGGCAGTGCCGAGACCATCAGGTCGCGCAGCACCGGTTCCAGATCGATGGTGAGGTCGTGAGGGATCAGGCGCGTGTCCTCATCCTCGGCGTCAGCAGCTGCCTGGGCCTTCTGGGGCCAGCTGAACAGCTGCATCACGTCGACGGTGAGCGGGTACCTGATCTCATCCAGACAACGTCCGCACTGGCCGCTGACCTCGGCAGAGGCCGTGCCAGTCATCAGCACACCCTCGTGCACCGATTCCAGGCGCAGATCCAGCTGCAGATCACTGCCCTGCGGAATCCCGATGAGGACCGTTGCAAGGTCCTTCGGGGCAGGGACAGTTCTGGAGAGTTCGTCCTGAGTTCCGGGTCTGCCCCGGAGCTCCTGGACATCTACAGTGAGAGCAGTCATCGCTGAACCACTCCTTAATGATCTAGACCGACGTGCCACTCTACCAGTCGGGGCAGGTGGCGTGCGAACCGGGGATCAGATCTCCGCGACGAACTCTTTCAGCCACTCTCGCAGGTCCGGTCCGAGGTCCTCGCGGTCCACGGCCAGCGTCACGACAGCCTTGATGTAGCTGAGCTTGTCGCCGGTGTCGTAGCGGCGACCACGGAAGATCACCGCGTGGACTCCGCCGCCGTCTTCGACCGGCTTGCCCGCCATCTCCTGCAGGGCGTCGGTCAGCTGGATCTCGTTGCCACGTCCCGGCGCCGTCTGCTCGAGCTCCGCGAAGATCGCAGGGTGCAGGACGTAGCGTCCGATGATGGCCAGGTTCGAGGGGGCGTCCTCCGCTGCCGGCTTCTCCACCAGGGCGTGGACCGGGACGACGTCGGCGGGCCTGCCCTCGGCGTCGGTCTCCTTGTCCTTGCCGTTGGCGTCGATCACGCCGTAGGCGCTGATGTTCTCCTCCGGCACCTCCATCACCGCGATGACCGAGCCGCCGAGTCGCTGCTGGGTCTCCAGCATGGTGGAGAGGAGCTCGTCCCGCTCGTCGATGAGATCGTCGCCGAGGAGCACGGCGAAGGGCTCGTCTCCCACGTGTCGCTTGGCGCAGAGCACGGCGTGGCCGAGGCCCTTGGCCTCGCCCTGGCGGATGTAGTGCAGGTCGCCGAGCTGGGTGGCGCGGCGCACGGCGTCGAGCTTCTTGGTGTCGCCCTTGGCCTCCAGCGTGGCTTCCAGGTCCGGAACCCGGTCGAAGTGGTTCTCCAGGGAGCGCTTGTTGCGTCCGGTGATCATCAGAATGTCTTCGAGGCCAGCCTTCGAGGCCTCAGCCACGACATACTGGATGGCCGGCTCGTCCACCACTGGGAGCATCTCTTTGGGCATCGCCTTGGTGGCCGGAAGGAAGCGTGTTCCCAGACCAGCGGCGGGAATCACAGCTTTGCGGATAGAAGTCGTTGAACTCATGTACACACCTTATCGTTATTGGGCCCGGGGACCAGGGAATCTCCAGCACTGCGCGTGACCGAATTCTTCGAGAGGGAAGCTCCGCTCGTCGGTTCAGCTGCGTCGCCGCTCCTGCAGCCGGCGCTGGACGGCTCGCGGCACGAACTCCGAGACGTCGCCGCCGAGGGAGTGGACTTCCTTGACCAGGGTCGAGGACAGGTGCGTGTAGCGGCCGTCGGCGGCGAGGAACACCGTCTCGAGCCCGGAGAGATGGCGGTTCATCGTGGCCATGGGGCTCTCGTAGGCCAGGTCCTTGGGGTCCCGCAGACCCTTGACCAGCGCGTTGGCCCCGACCTCCTTGCAGAACTCCGTCAGCAGCCCGGAACCCAGCGGCTTGACGCTGACTCCGCGCACATAGGAGAAGGTCTCTCGCGCCATGTCCATGCGTTCCTGGACCGAGAACATAGGGTTCTTGTGCATGTTGGGTGAGATGGCGACGATCACCTCGTCGAAGAGGTTCGAGGCACGCGCGATGATCTCCACGTGTCCGTTGTGCAGGGGGTCAAATGATCCGGGGCACACTGCTAGCTGCATGGCACGACATTACTCCAGGCGGAGACGGGCCTGCTGGGGGCGCGCAGGAAATGTCCAGGATTCGTGTGCGTTCTACCATGGTGTTCATGTCCTCTCCCTCTCCCCAGCCAGATCCGCTCGCCTTCGAGAAGCCCTGGGCCCGCAGCGCGGCCGGCGCCAACACCCTGGACCCGGAGTCCCCTCGCTCTTCGCCCCGCGTCGTGCCCACCATCTACGAACGCACGACGGCTTCGGCCCTTGCACACCAGGCCATCAACCTCGGCCAGGGCTTTCCGGACACCGAGGGCCCGGACTGGCTGCTCGAGCTCGCGGCGCAGTCGATCACCGACCCCAGCTCAGGTCCACGGAACCAGTACGCGCCGGGGATGGGCCTGAGCGAGCTGCGGGCCTCCATCAGCTCCGCGCAGCGACGTCGGCAGGGCCTGGACCTGCACCCGGAGACCCAGGTCATGGTCACCACCGGAGCCACCGAGGGCATCTCGGCGACGATCCTCGCCTTCGCCCAGCCAGGCAGCGAAGTGCTCACCTTCGAGCCGCACTATGACTCCTACGGCGCCTGTGTCGCCCTGGCGGGGGCCCGGATGGTCGGGGTGCCGCTGCGCGGTCCGGAGTTCCGACCGGATGTGGACGCGCTCGAGGCGGCGATCACCGAGCGCACGTCGATGATCCTGCTGAACACGCCGCACAACCCCACCGGAACCGTCTTCAGCACCGAGGAGCTCGGCCGGATCGTCGAACTGGCGAAGAAGCACGACCTGCGGATCATGTGCGACGAGGTCTACGAGCATCTTGTCCTCTCCGACGCCGCACTCCCCCACCGCAGCATCCTCACCGTGGAGGGGGCCGAGCAGGTGGCCGTCGCCGTGGGCTCTGCCGGGAAGTCCTTCTCGGTGACCGGGTGGAAGGTCGGGTGGGTGACCGGCGGCGCGGAGCTGATCAGCCAGATCCGCGGGGTCAAGCAGTTCCTGAGCTTCTCCTCCGGCCCCGCCTTCCAGTGGGCGGTCGCCCAGGGTCTCGAGGACGACCGGGGATTCTTCGCCCGGAACACGGCGGAGCTCGAGGCCGGGCGCGACCTGCTGCGCGAGGGCCTGCACGATCTCGGCCTGGCTCCGAATGCGGCGGAGGCGGGTTACTTCGTCCTCGGTGACGTCTCCGGACTCACCTCGCTCTCCGCCGTCGACTTCTGCCGGATCCTCGCCGAGGAGGTGGGGGTCGCCGCGATCCCGGTCTCAGCCCTGACGATCCAGCACACGGCCCAGCCCATGGACGAGCTGCAGCGCCTGGTGCGCTTCGCCTTCTGCAAGGATCACACCACCATCACCGAGGCTCTGCGTCGCATGCGCGAGCATCTTCCGGCGGCTCTGGCAGCGCACCCAGCGCACGAGCGAGCCAGCGAGCCGGCGGCCCGCCGCTGATGCCGGCGCGGGAGGGGCTGGGGCTCCCACGCAGCCAGCGGCTGTCCTTCTCAGGCAGCCTGGCGGAGCTGCACCTGGATGACCTGACCGAGGACGGCGTCGTGCTGAGCATCGGAGGGGCCGAACAGTCCCATGTCGAGGTCGGCGACCCCGGCTTCCTGCTGCACGACTACCTGATCCGGATGGCAGCGGTGCTGCAGACCTGTGCCCGCGAGCGCCTCTCGGCCCGAGGGGCGCACCAGGCCCCGCAGATCCTGCATCTGGGAGCAGGCGCGCTGACCCTGCCGCGCTGGCTGGAACACCATTTCCCAGAGGTCGAGCAGACGGTGCTCGACATCGAGCCGGAGCTGGTGGAGTTCGTGCTCGAGCACCTGCCGATGCGCACCCTGCCGCACAACCTCATCGCGGACGCCGCCGCGGCGATCGCCCCGGGCGGCGTTCTCGCTGGGCGCACCTTCGACGTCGTCGTGGTCGACCTGTTCAACAGCGCGGAGGCGCCCGCGCAGCTCACCAGCACCCAGTTTCACGCCCGCGCCTTCGAGCAGGTCGCGCCGGGCGGTCTGCTGCTGATGAACCTCGGGGACGAGCCGCCCATGGACTTCGTCCGCGCCCAGGTGGCCTCGCTGCTCGAAGCCTCAGCGGGGCTGGGGACGTCCAACGACTCGGCGCTGCTGAGCGCGCCCACCGATGTGCTCGAGGCCCGCGCAGAGGGGAATCTGACCTTCGCCGCGCGCCGATCGGCTCCGCTGGAGCAGACCGAGCTCAACGCCATCTGGGCCGCAGGCCCGCATCCCGGGGACGTGCTCAGCGGGGAGGAGCTTCACCAGTGGGCTCAACAAGCCACACGTGGGTTCCCCCGTAGGACTTCTCACTGAAGATCTCCAGCCCCTCGGGCATCGAGGGACGTCCGCTGCGCTTCTCGCGTTCGATCACCACAGTGGCCCCCTCATGCAGCTGGCCCACTGCCGCGGTGAGGACCTTCAGCAGCTCGGCGTCGCCGAACTGGTAGGGCGGATCGAGGAAGAGCAGCTCGATCGCCGGCCCAGTGCGAGCGGTGAGGTATTTCAGCGCATCTGCCTTGTGCACGCTGATCTCCGATCCGGGTGCGTGAAAGGGCTCGGCGTTGCGGCGCAGGGTCTTCACCGCGGCCTCCGCCTTGTCCACCGCCTCCAGGCTGCGCGCGCCGCGGCTGATCGACTCGAAGCCCAGCGCTCCTGACCCTGCATAGAGATCGACGACGACGGCATCCTCGAGCGCGTCATAGCCCTCAAGCCGGGAGAACAGCGATTCCTTGACCCGGTCGCTGGTGGGTCGGGTGGCGTCGGTGGGGACGGCCGTGAGACGACGCCCCTTGTGCGTGCCAGCGATGATGCGTGCCATGGCCTGCTCCTGTCTGCGCTGTTCTGCTCTGGCTTGTGCTGCTCGGGCTCGCGCTGCCCTGCCCTGCGATCTACCGCGGTCAGCCGCGCTGGATGAACTCGTCGGCTCCGGCGTGGACATCGCGATACTGCGACACCGCCTCGCGCAGCCCGGGGTATGCCTCCCAGCGCGGGTCGGCCGCACTGAGCTCCGCCAGCAGCCCTGCGGCGCGAGTGATGATCTTCTCATCTCTGATCGTGCGCAGCAGCTTCAAGGTGGAGGCACGTCCCGCCTGGGCCGCGCCCAGCACATTGCCCTCACGGCGCCGCTCGAGGTCGAGCCTGGCCAGGGTCATGCCGTCCGAGTGTTCGGCCACCTGGTCCAGTCGCTCCAGAGAAGGGTGCTCGTCGGGCAGCCGGGTCACCAGCAGACACAGTCCATGGGCTCCGCCGCGACCGATCCTCCCGCGCAGCTGGTGCAGCGTGGAGACGCCGAAGGCATCGGCGTCGAGGATGGCCATGACAGTGGCGTTGTGGACATCGACTCCGACCTCGATCACGGTGGTGCAGATCAGCACGTCGATCTCGCCGCGTTCGAAGGCGGTCATCACCTCTTCCTTGGCGGAGGCGTCCATCCTGCCGTGGACCTGGGCCCGTCGGGTCTCGCCGAGCAGAGGGTGCTCGGCCAGCCGCTGGGAGATGAGCTCCACCGAGGCGTCCTGGTCCGTCTGGACTCCGGTCTCCGGGTCCTCGCGGTGGTCAGCCTCATTGATCTTGGGGCACACGACATAGACCTGGTGCCCGGCCGCGACCTCTTCTGCGATGCGCTCCCAGACCCGGCCGATCATCCGGGGGCCCTGGACCGTGCGGACCACATGGGTCGCGATCGGCTGGCGTCCGCTGGGGAGACCCTCAAGAGTGGTCAGTTCGAGGTCGCCGAAGACAGTCATCGCCACCGACCGCGGGATGGGCGTGGCGGACATGACGAGCATATGCGGGGTCAGCTCGTAGCGGTGTCGCAGCGCATCCCGCTGTTCGACGCCGAAGCGGTGCTGCTCATCCACCACTGCAAGCCCCAGATCCAGGAAGTGCACCTGCTCGCCGAGCACTGCGTGAGTGCCCACCACCAGTCGCGCGGTGCCGGAGGCGATGTCCAGCAGCGCGCTGCGCCGCTGGGCGGTGTTCAGCGATCCGGTGAGCAGCGTCAGTCCGAGCTCATCGGCCAGGCCGCCGAGCATGCGGCGCAGGGATCGTTCATGCTGCGCGGCGAGCACCTCGGTCGGCGCGATCAGCGTGGCCTGGGCTCCCGTCTCGAGCACCTGCAGGATGGCCCGCAGCGCCACGAGCGTCTTGCCCGAGCCGACCTCACCCTGCAGGAGCCGGTTCATCGGGCGCTCCCGGTCGAGTTCGGCGGCGATGAGGTCTCCACACTCTCGCTGTCCCGCTGTGAGCGTGAACGGCAGCGAGGCGTCGAAACGATCGAGGAGGCCGCCGGCACGCCGCGGCCTGGGCGTGGCTGCACGGTCCTGGTCCTGGACGCGGCGCAGGTGCAGCAGCCCCTGCAGCAGGAAAGCCTCGTGGAAGCGCATCCGGTGCAGACCACGGTCCGGGTCTTGGAGTGTCTCGGGTCGGTGGATCAGCCGATACGCCTCCCCCAGGTCGGGAAGCGCTTCGGCGGCCCGGACGGTGGCCGGGAGCGGCTCGGGCCAGTCCTCGAAGTCGATCATGTCCAGCAGAATCTCGATGCAGTCGAGGATCCGAAAGCTGCTGATGCTGGACGTGGCGGGGTAGAGCGGCACCGGGGTGCGGCCCCGGCTGAGCACCCGGGGGGCCTGGACGGCGCTCTCTGGGTCCGACGCGCTCGCCGCTGCACTGACCATCTCGCCGGAGTGGACGGCCTCCTCGGATCCCTTCGAAGCGCCGGGACCGTTGGGGGCGTCCAGGGGATCCGTGTCCAGGAGCACCGTGAAGTCGGGATTTGTCAGGGTCGGACGGTCCCGGTAGCTCCCCACCTTGCCGTGGAAGATCGCGCGGACACCGGCACGCAGGGTCCTGCCCACGGACCAGCCGTTGAAGAAGGCCATCTTCAGCGAATTGCCCTCGTCGTCGGCCACCCAGACCTCGGCGAGCGAGCCGCGCCGGTTCTGCATCTTGCGCACCGAGACCCCGGTAACCTCAGCGATGAGGCTGACGTGCTCCCCCGCCTCGGGAAGGTCTCGGAAGGAGGAGAGATGGCCGAATTCGATCCACCGGCGGGGGTAGTGCTGCAGTAGCTCCGCCGCGGTGGTGATGCCCAGTCCCTGTTCGAGGGTCTTGGCGGACTCGGCGCCCAGGACTCGGTGGAGTTCGGTGGTGGGTAGCACTGCCACGCCGGGTCACTCCTGGGTTCGGTGCAGGGGCGTCGCGGAGTAGGACTCCACCTCTCCTGCGGCGTGCACGGTCTCCGCGGTGCTGGGCTCCTCGCGGGTGTGGACGTGGATGCGCCAGCGGTAGCTCCCGTCCTCAGCGGCCGCCGAGTCGATGGGGGTCACGATGACCGAGTCGCCGAGCGTGTTCAACTCATGCCGCAGCGAGGCGGCGCCGAGGGGGTCAAGCCGCACGGTGCACATGACTTCCACCCCGGTCGAGTCCTGCGCGGCGGGCGTGTCCTGCCCCTGGTTCCATCCGGGAAGCGTCTGCAGCGCGGAGAAGTCCATGTCTCGGCCCGTGATGGTGGCATGCAGCGCGATGAGCACGACCAGCAGCCCGGCTCCTCCGGAGTCAACGACCCCAGCCCGCTGCAGGGCCGGCAGCTGCTCCCGTGTGGCCTCCACCGCGGCGAGGGCTCGTGAGACCACGTGGGGCATGACGGCCTCCAGCGCTGCCCGGCTCTCCGGCTCCTCGGCCTCACCCGCGGACCGGCGCACCTCATCGTGGACGGCGTCCAGCACCGAGAGCATCGTGCCGGCCACGGGGTCGGTGAGTGCGGACCAGGAGCGGACGCGGGCCCGCTCCAGGGCATGGCTGAGTCCGGTGATGGTCAGTCGTTCCTGGCCGTGGAGCGGCTCCGCGAGACCGGAGATCAGCACGGCCAGCAGAGTTCCCGAATTTCCGTAGGCCTCGGACATCGCCCGGGAGCCCGCGGCGGCGAAGAGCCCTCCGAGGTCCTGGCTGGGGGCCTGTTCCACGCTGCTGCGGCAGGCGCGGATGGTGCCGAGCATGTTCTCCCCGGTGTCGGAATCCGGGATGGGGAACACGTTGAGCCGGTTGAGGTTGTCCTTGTTCTGCTCCAGAGCGGCCTCAGCGAGGATGAACCAGCGGTGCACGGCTGCGGCGCCCTTGACCTTGCCCCTCATCTGCCGCACCCCTCTCGGTGGTTCTCTCGCTGCACGCTCGGTCCCGCACCCGCGCCCTGTCCACAGGCAGGAGCGCTCACCTCATCTGCTGGCGGCATACTCGTCGAGGGTGCTGTCCTGGATCGCGGAGGAGATCTCGTCCATGGCAGCTTCGTCCTGGTAGAAGATCCACTGCCCGTCGTCCGAATACCCGTTGCCGGCGGTCGGGACGGTGAACATGTCGATGCTGCTCGCGGCGCCGCGCATGTTCCATGCCAGAGACGCCACGGTGGAGGAGTCGAGCGTGTCGTCCACGATCAGGTGCGGGGAGAAGGTCTCGACCATGTCCTGGACGCGGCCGGGATTGCTGAGGTTGCCCGGGGTCAGTGTCTCGTCGATGACTGCTCGGATGAAGGCCTGCTGGTTGCGCACGCGCTGGAGGTCCCCGTCCGGGAAGCTCTTGCGGTGGCGCACGAAGGACAGCGCCTCCTCCGAGTTCATGGTCTGCTCCCCGGGCTGGAAGGTGTACCCCTCGCCTGTGGTGAACGCCTCCCCATAGCTGGAGTTCACCGTCACTCCGCCGAGTGCGTCGACAAGTCCGGTGAAACCGAGCATGTCCACGGCGGCCACGTGATCGATGCGAGCGTCGAACAGCGTTTCGATGGTGCTGATGGTCAGCGGAAGCCCACCCAGGCTCAGTGCCGCGTTGATCTTGTGCTGGCCCTGGCCGGGAACCTCGACCCACAGGTCACGCGGGATAGACATGATCTGCACGCCGTCGCGGTCGCCCGGGATGTGCACGAACATCATGGTGTCCGAGCGTCCGCCCTGCGGGACGTCCGGCAGGTCTTCGGTCTCGCCGGAACCGCCATTGGCATCGGAGCCCAGCAGCAGGATGTTGATCGACTCGTCATCCTCGGCCTTGACCGGGCGTCCCTCTTCCTCGGGGAAGCTCTCCTCGAAGACCTGGGCGTTGTCCTCGTAGGCGCTGCTGAGCGAGTTGATGTACATCATCGCCGCCACCAGCGCACCGACCACGAGCACGGCGATCACACTGACGATGATCAGCGCAGCACGACGACCACGGCGCCTAGTGGGCTTGGGTTCGTCGTAGCCGACCTGGTTCGTCATGGGTGCTCCTGAAATGGGCAAATGGTATGGACTTCATACAGAATATGTCATATGCCGTTGAACCCTCGATATCACCGTGAGCGTGGCCGTGGCGTCCGCACGGTTCTGAGCTCGGTGGTGATCGCCGCAGGCCTGGCGCTGAGCGGATGCGCCAGCACCGCCACCGTCGCGGGGGCGCCTGACGCCGCGAACCCCGAATGCGCCGATGTGATGCTCGCGATACCGGAGGTCATCGGCGAGCACGAGCTGAGACCGACCGCTTCACAGGGGACGGCGGTCTGGGGTGACCCCAGTGAGGTCGTGGTGCGCTGCGGCGTCGTGCCGCCGGGCCCCAGTCCGGAGTTCTGTGTGTCCGCCGACGGCGTGGACTGGCTCGCGCTTGAGGAGGACGACCACACCTGGCGTCTGGTCAGCTACGGCCGAGACCCCGCGGTGGAGGTGCTGCTGAATCTCGATGAGGTGGCCTCGTCCACGGCCATGCTGGCCATGTCCACGGCGGTGCAGCGGGTGGAGCAGACGCGCAGCTGCACGACCACGGAGCAGGACATCGAACAGACCGACGACGCGGAAGGCACCGCGGAGAACCCCTAGCGGGCCCCTGTTTCTGCTCCGACCCAGAGGCTTCGCTCAGCGCAGACCGGCGGGGCGCTCCAGTGCCAAGGAGATCAGCTCGGCGATCAGCTCCGGGTAGTCGATGCCCGTGGCCTTCCACATCTGCGGATACATGCTGATGGGGGTGAATCCGGGCATCGTGTTGACCTCATTGATGACCACCTCGCCCGCGCCGGTATAGAAGAAGTCGGCCCGGGAGATTCCCTCCGCGCCGAGCGACTCGAAGGCGATCACCGCCTGTCGGCGGATCTCGTCGCTGACATCATCGGGCAGCTCCGCCGGGCAGGAGAGGTCTGCTGCGGTGGCATCGGTGTACTTGGCGTTGAAGTCGTAGAACTGGTGCTCCTGGGACCCGTCATGGACGACGATCTCGCCCAGCAGCGAGGCGCGGGCCGGCGACCCGGCGTGGGAGCCGAGCACGCCGCACTCGATCTCGCGGCCGTCGATCCCCTGCTCCACGATGACCTTGGGGTCGTGTTTCCGGGCCGCTGCGATGGCTTCCTCCAGCTGGTCGAAGGCATCCACACGGGTGATCCCCATGGAGGAGCCGGCGCGCGATGGTTTCACGAACACGGGCAGCTCGAGCGCGCGCACGCGTTCCAGAGCAGCGGCGGGGTCCTGGGACCATTGCCGATCGGTGATGGTCACCCAGGGCCCGACGTGCAGCCCTGCAGCGGCGAAGGCGATCTTCATGTAGTGCTTGTCCATGGCCATCGCCGAGCTGAGCACACCGGCGCCGACATAGGGCAGGCCGGCGAGCTCAAGCAGACCCTGCAGGGCGCCGTCCTCACCGAAGGGCCCGTGCAGCAGCGGGAAGACCACGTCCACCTGACCCATGGCGGTGGAGGAGCCGTCCGGGTGGACCTCCAGCAGCTCGGCGCTGCGCTCGGAGGACCCTGCGGCGCCTGAGTGCAGCTGGACCGTGGATTCGGTGGGCAGAACCCGCGGCAGCTCATCCGCCCCGAAAGCGTGGGTGCGGG
Organism: Nesterenkonia halotolerans; assembly: GCF_014874065.1. Classification (NCBI taxonomy): domain Bacteria; kingdom Bacillati; phylum Actinomycetota; class Actinomycetes; order Micrococcales; family Micrococcaceae; genus Nesterenkonia; species Nesterenkonia halotolerans. Next base: position 719,620 of record NZ_JADBEE010000001.1, read on the forward strand.
GATCGATCACCGGACGGGTCCACTGACCGGTGGCGGTGATGCCCACAGCGACGACGTCGAAGGCGTCGGTGTCGATGGCGCCCAGCACTCCTGCTGCGGTCACGCAGCTCACGGAATGTTCGGAGGACTGGCCCCCATAGAGGACGAGGACACGCGGCTTCAGTGCCGGGGCGTTGTCTGCCATGGATCTACTTTCCTTCGGCTTTGAGGTCTCGGGCGAGCAGCAGGGAAGCCAGCCGGTCCACCGTCAGCTTCCCCTCGAGGACGGCCACCACGGCTTCACAGATCGGCATCTCCACCCGGTGCTGACGGGCCAGCTCGACGACGGCGGAGCCTGACTTCATGCCTTCGGCGGTCTGCGAGAGCTGCTCGGTGACCTGCTCGGCGGTGAGCCCCTCCCCCAGAAGGCGTCCGGCGCTGCGGTTGCGGGACAGCGGCGACGCGCAGGTGGCCACGAGGTCGCCCAGACCGGCGAGCCCGGAGAAGGTCTCCAGCGCGCCGCCCAGCTCAGTGGCGAGTCGGGTGGTCTCGGCGAGTCCCCGGGTGATGACCGAGGCCTTGGAGTTGTCCCCGAGCTTCTGCCCGTCACAGATGCCCACGGCGAGGGCGATCACGTTCTTGACGATTCCGGCGATCTCGACGCCGATCACGTCGGTGTTCGTGTAGGGACGGAAGTAGGCGTTGTTGCACAGTGCCGCGACCCGCTCGGCCACGGACTCCTCGGCGCACGCGACCACGGAGGCGGTGGGCTCTTCACGAGCGATCTCCATCGCGAGGTTGGGACCGGAGATGACCACGCTGCGGTCGGGTCCGACGGCGAGCTCCTGGGCGATGACCTCTGACATGCGCAGGTCGGTTCCGCGTTCGAGGCCCTTGATCAGCGAGACCAGCACCGCAGCGGGGTGAAGGTTCTCCCGGACCACGCCCAGGTGAGAGCGCAGCGACTGCGCCGGCACGGCGAGCACGACGATCTCCGCACCCGTGACCGCCTCGGCCAGGTCGCTCGTGGCGGAGATCATCTCGGGAAGTGCTGTCTCCCCCAGGTAGGTCGTGTTCGTGTGGGCCTCGTTGATCTCGGCGGCCACTTCGGCGCGGCGGGCCCACAGCGTCACGGTGGTCTCCTGGCCACCCGTCACGGCGGCGTCGGCAAGCACCTTGGCGAAGGTGGTGCCCCAGCTTCCGGCTCCCAGCACAGCGATCGTGGTCACGGTGAACCCTCCTCGGGAGTCGACTTAGGTGCGCGTCCGCCGCGGGGCTGTCTGCGCGGAACCCGCTGGCGCAGGCTTCGATCCCAGATCAGCTCCGGGGGCTCTTCGCCGCGCAGGCCGGCCACACCTTCGGTGAGCGCGGATTCGATGCGTTCGGTGGCGTCGGTGAGCACCGCGCGGGTCATCGGGACCGCGCGCAGGTCGGAGAGGTCGATCTCCTGGCCCACGGCGAGCCGGTAGCGCTTGCGTGGAAGAACCTTCGGCAACTTGGCGTAGGTCCCGAAGAAGTCCTGAACTCCCCAGTGGGTGATCGGGATCAGCGGTGCGCCAGTGCTCAGCGCCAGTCGCGCCGCGCCGGTCTTGGCGCGCATGGGCCAGCCCTCGGGGTCGCGGGTGAGCGTGCCTTCGGGGTAGATCATGATCGCACCACCTGCGGAGAGGACGTCGCGCGCCGCATCGAGGGAGCGGCGCGCATCGGTCCGGCTGTCGCGGCTCACCGGAATCTGTTTGAGCCCGCTGAGGAGCCTGCCCAGCCCCGGGACCCTGAACAGCGAATCCTTGGTCATGAAGTGGAAGGTGTGGCCGCTGCGGTAGACCGCGTGCGCCACCGCCAGCGGGTCCGCCTCGCTGATGTGGTTGGCCACGACGATGAAGCCCTCCTCGGGCAGCGTGTCCAGGCCTCGCCAGCTGCGTCCCAGCAACAGGTTCAGCACAGGGATGGCTGCGGAGGCGGTCACCCCGAATCCGATCCGGGTGCCGCGTCCCACCGTGTAGTCCACCTCGTCCGCGCGGCGGGCTGCTTTACCGCGAGGATCTCGGCGTTTCGGGGGGCGCCTGCCCTCGATGGGTGCTGGGTCGCTGCTGTGGTCGGTCACAGAGATCAACCCTACCGGGCAGACTCAGCGTTCGGACATCTCGACATCCGCACCGAGTCCGACGAGCTTGTCCATGAAGTGCTCGTATCCACGGTTGATGACTTCGATGCCGGTGACGGTCGAGGTGCCCTTCGCCGCGAGCGCCGCGATGAGGTGGGAGAAGCCCCCGCGCAGGTCCGGGACGTTGATCTCGGCACCCTTGAGCTCCACGGGTCCGGAGATCACGGCCGAGTGCAGGAAGTTGCGCTGACCGAAGCGGCAGGGGCTCGAACCCAGGCATTCCCGGTGCAGCTGGATGGAGGCGCCCATGCGTTCCAGCGCCTCGGTGAAGCCGAAGCGGTTCTCGTAGACGGTCTCGTGGACGATGGAGACCCCGTGAGCCTGGGTCAGGGCGACGACCAGCGGCTGCTGCCAGTCGGTCATGAAGCCCGGGTGCACGTCGGTCTCCAGGACCAGCGGCTTCAGTGGATGTCCCGCGTGCCAGAAGCGGATGCCTTCGTCGTCGACGGAGAACTCGCCGCCGATCTTGCGGTAGGTGTTCAGGAACGCGGTGAGGTCCCGCTGTGCGGCGCCCTTGACGTAGATGTCGCCCTGGGTGACCAGCGCGGCGGAGGCCCAGGAGGCCGACTCGTTGCGATCGGGGATGGCGCGGTGCTTGTAGCCGGAGAGCCGCTCCACACCCTCGATGCGGATGACCCGGTCGGTGAAGACCGTGATGATCGCGCCCATCTGCTGCAGGATCGCGATCAGGTCGTGGATCTCTGGCTCCACTGCCGCGTTGTCCAGCTCGGTGATGCCCTCAGCCAGGACCGCAGTGAGCAGCACCTGCTCGGTGGCGCCCACTGAGGGGAAGGGCAGGGTGAGCTTGGCGCCCTTGAGTCCGCGTGGGGCGGAGATGTGGATGCCCGTGGGGGTCTTGTCGACGACGGCGCCGAAGTTGCGCAGCACCTCGAGGTGGTAGTTGATCGGTCGGTCCCCGATTCGGCAGCCACCGAGGTCGGGGATGAAGGCCTCGCCGTTCTGATGCATCAGCGGACCGCAGAAGAGGATCGGGATGCGGGAGTCCCCGGCATAGGCGTCGATCTCTGAATGCGCGGCGCTGTAGGTGTCTCGCGGGTCGAGCGTGAGGTCACCGGTGGCCGGGTCGGCGTCGACCTTGACCCCGTGGATCTGCAGCAGATTGGTGACGATCTCGACGTCTTTGATCTCAGGGACATTGCGCAGCTGGGAGGGCTCGCTGCCCAGCAGGGCCGCGACCATCGCCTTGGGCACCAGGTTCTTGGCACCCCTGACATGGACGGATCCCTCTAGTGGCTTTCCACCCTGAACGGTGAGCAGCTTGGCCATTGGACTGGAAGTCCCTTCTTCGACAACGCGGAATGTAGCCATGCCACTGTAACCAACGCCGCTGGAATCCCTTCCCAGTTCCGCCGCTGGCTGAGACAACGATTCGGTCAAGGCGGGCTCGCGCGGCGCAGCGCCGCAGCGGCGTCAGACCTTTGCTGGCAGGGTTTTCGGCTTGAAACCGGGCCGCGTCGCCTCGAAGGTCTCCACGGCTGACTCCTCGCGCAGTGTGAGCGAGATATCGTCCAGCCCCTCGAGCAGACGCCAGCGGGTGTAGTTGTCGATCTCGAAGCTGGTCTCGATGGTCCCGCAGATCACGGTGCGGTTCACCAGGTCCACCGTGATCTCGATGCCGGGATTGTTCTCCAGCTCCTTCCAGATCAGCTCCACATCGGGCTGGGCGACCTTGGCGGCGAGCAGTCCCTGCTTCGCGGAGTTCCCATAGAAGATGTCGGCGAAGCGCGAGGAGATGACGGCGCGGAAGCCGTAGTCCTTGAGCGCCCACACCGCATGTTCGCGGGAGGAGCCGGTGCCGAAGTCCGAGCCGGCCACGAGCACGGAGCCGTGCTGGTAGGTGGGCTGGTTGAGCACGAAGCTGGGGTCCTTGCGCCAGGAGGAGAACAGCGCGTCCTCGAACCCGGTTTTGGTGATCCGCTTCAGGTACACCGCAGGGATGATCTGATCGGTGTCCACATTCGACTGCTTCAGCGGGACACCGACGCCGGTGTGCGTGGTGATGGGTTCCATGATGTCTTTCTTTGACGGTCGAGGACGGAGCTCAGGGCTGGCGGTGGGCGACGTCAGGCGGGGACCAGGATGTCCGCAGGAGCGGAGAGGGTGCCACGGATGGCGGTCGCGGCGGCCACCACGGGTGAGACCAGGTGGGTGCGGCCACCCTTGCCCTGCCGTCCCTCGAAGTTGCGGTTGGAGGTGGAGGCGCAGCGCTCCCCTTCAGCCAGCTGGTCCGGGTTCATGCCCAGGCACATGGAGCAGCCGGCGAAGCGCCATTCCGCCCCGAAGTCCTTGAACACCTGGTCGAGCCCCTCGGCCTCGGCCTGCAGCCGGACCTTGGCGGAGCCGGGGACCACGATCATGCGGACCTCCGGGTCCTTCTCGCGTCCCGCGATGATCTCCGCGGCGGCGCGCAGGTCCTCCATGCGGGAGTTGGTGCAGGAGCCAAGGAAGACGGTGTCCACCCGGATGTCCTTCATCGGGGTGCCGGGGGTGAGGTCCATATAGGTGAGCGCCCGTTCAGCAGATTCGCGGGCGACGTCGTCGGTGAAATCGGTCGGTGCGGGGACCGTGCCGTTGAGGCTCACGCCCTGACCGGGGTTCGTTCCCCAGGTGACGAAGGGATCCAGGGTGTCGGCGTCGAGGATCACCTCGGCGTCGAAGACGGCGCCTTCGTCGGTGCGCAGCGAGTCCCAGTATTCGACCGCAGCGTCCCAGTCCTGCCCCTGCGGGGCATGCGGGCGGCCCTGGATGAATTCGTAGGTGGTGGCGTCCGGGGCGATCATGCCTGCCCGGGCGCCGGCCTCGATGGACATGTTGCAGATGGTCATCCGCGCATCCATGGAGAGCTCCTCGATGGCGCTGCCGCGGTATTCCAGGACGTAGCCCTGTCCGCCGCCGGTGCCGATCTCGGCGATGACCGCCAGGATGATGTCCTTGGAGCTGACCCCTGGGCGCAGCGACCCGTTGACCGTGATGGCCATGGTCTTGAAGGGCTTCAGCGGCAGCGTCTGGGTGGCGAGCACATGCTCGACCTCAGAGGTGCCGATGCCCATCGCCAGCGCACCGAAGGCTCCATGGGTGGAGGTGTGTGAGTCGCCGCACACCACGGTCATTCCGGGCTGGGTCAGGCCGAGCTGGGGACCCACCACGTGGACGATGCCCTGGTCGGCATCACCGAGGGAATGGATGCGCACGCCGAACTCCTCGGCGTTGGCGCGCAGAGTGTCCACCTGCTTGCGCGAGATGGGGTCCGCGATGGGTTTGTCGATCTCCAGGGTGGGAGTGTTGTGGTCCTCCGTGGCGATGGTCAGGTCGGGGCGGCGGACGGGCCGTCCGGCCAGGCGCAGGCCCTCGAACGCCTGCGGGCTGGTGACCTCGTGGACCAGGTGCAGATCGATGTAGAGAAGGTCAGGGGAACGCTGACCATCGGATTCTTTGCCGGGGACGACGATGTGATCGCGCCAGACCTTTTCAGGCAATGTGAGTGGCTTCTCTGCCATGGGATCCTCCTGATGGGCTCACATACTAGAGAAACACCAATGCACGGCGGCATCTATACCCGGCCGCACAGGTCTCATTATCTGAGATCGACGGCGCGATTGCCAGTATCATGGACCCATGCCAGCTTCGCCGTCCTCGCCCCGCCCCGGAGAGCCGCGTCCGCCTCAGTCCTCCGAGATCTACTCTCCCCAGACGTCGACCGCGCGGCAGCGCCGCATGGTGGCGCAGAAGCTGGGCCCCGCGGGGGTTGGCGCGACGACCCCGCCCACGCTGCCCCCGGATCCACCGCGTCCGCTGCACTCCCCCTCCGGGATCGGCGTGGTGGACAAGTCTGTGATGATCATGGACGCACTGGAAGCCGGGCCGGCCTCGCTGGCGCAGCTGGTGGAGTGCACAGGATTGGCGCGCCCCACCGTGCACCGGCTGGCCAGCGCCCTGGTCCACCATCGCTTCCTCAGCCGTGATGTGCGCGGCCGCTATGTGATCGGCTCCCGGCTCGCCGAGCTGGCCTCTGCCGCGGGCGATGACCGGCTGGTCACCGCTGCGGGTCCGATCCTGCTGCGTCTGCGCGATGCCACGGGTGAGAGCTCGCAGCTGTACCGCCGCCAGGGCGATGCCCGGGTGTGTGTGGCCTCCGCCGAGCGGCCGATCGGACTGCGTGATTCGATTCCGGTGGGCACCCAGCTCTCGATGAAGGCTGGTTCCGCCGCGCAGGTGCTGCTGGCGTGGGAGGATCATGAGCGCCTTGTCGAGGGCCTGCAGGGCGCACGTTTCACCCCGACGGTGCTGGCGGGCGTGCGGCGTCGTGGATGGGGCGAATCCCTCGGCGAGCGCGAGGCCGGAGTCGCCTCCGTCTCGGCGGCGGTGCGCGGGCCATCGGGTCGAGTGATAGCTGCGGTCTCCATCTCTGGACCGATCGAGCGGCTGACCCGCCAGCCCGGCCGGCAGTACGCCGGCGTCGTCGTCCAGGCGGCCCACCAGCTGACCGAGCTCGTGCGGAAGAATCCCGACGCGGCGGAGCACGGTCTGGGCGAGCAGTAGCCGATTCGGCGCACCCGTGATCCGGTATTCCCGGAATTGCACTTCAGGCCCTTATGATGAGGGGCGTGATTGAGAATATAAGTGTCATCGGAACCGGCTACCTCGGCGCCACCCATGCGGCATGCATGGCTGAACTGGGCTATAACGTGCTCGGCGTGGACATTGATCCCGAGAAGATCGACTCGCTCTCCCGCGGAGAGCTCCCCTTCCATGAACCCGGCCTGCCCGAACTGATCCGCAAGCACGTGGATTCGGGCCGACTGCGTTTCACCACAGACCTCGAAACGGTCGGAGCCTGGGGCGACGTGCACTTCATCGCCGTGGGCACCCCCCAGCAGGCCGGCGGCACCGGGGCGGACATGACCTTCGTCGATGCGGCCACCGCGTCACTCGCCCGGGCCATCACCAAGGACGCGCTGATCGTCGGCAAGTCCACCGTTCCGGTGGGCACCGCACGCCGGCTCGCCAAGCTGGTCGAGGAAGAGTCTGCCCCCGATGTGCGCGTCACCCTGGCCTGGAACCCCGAGTTCCTGCGCGAGGGCTTCGCCGTCAAGGACACGATCAGCCCCGACCGCCTCGTGGTGGGCACCGCGGATCCGGCCGATGAGGCCATCCTGCGCGACGTCTACTCCGACGCGCTCGGCCGCGACACCCCCTGGATCAACACCGACTTCGAGACCGCGGAGCTGGTCAAGGTCGCGGCCAATGCGTTCCTGGCCACCAAGATCTCCTTCATCAACGCCTTCTCCGAGGTCACCGAGGCTGTGGGCGGCAACATCACCACGCTCGCCGACGCCATCGGCCACGACACCCGCATCGGACGCAAGTTCCTCAATGCCGGCGTCGGATTCGGCGGCGGCTGCCTGCCCAAGGACATCCGCGCCCTGCAGACCCGCGTGGGCGAGCTCGGCCTGGACCACACCATGCGGTTCCTCGACGAGATGGACCAGATCAACCTGCGCCGCCGCGACCGTGTGGTGAACCTGGCGGAGAACATCCTCTCCGGGGACCTCACTGGCAAGCGGATCGCGGTGCTGGGTGTGGCCTTCAAGCCGCTCTCCGACGATGTCCGGGACTCCCCCGGGCTCGACGTGGCGGTCCGGCTCTTCAGCGCCGGTGCCGACGTCGCGGTCTACGACCCCGAGGGCAACCGCAACGCCGCCAAGCGCTTCCCGCGCCTGGGCTACGTGGACTCGATGACCGAGGCCGTCACCAATGCCGACCTGGTGGTGCTGACCACCGAGTGGAACGAGTTCAAGGGTCTGGTACCTGCTGATCTCGAATCTCTCGTGGCGCAGAAGCAGTTCATCGACGCCCGCAACGTCCTCGACGCCGCACAGTGGGAAGGCGCCGGCTGGCGCTTCGCCCAGCTGGGCCGCCACTTCGTCGACGCCTGAGTCGCATGGCGACAGGCGCCTGAGTCGCATCTAGCGGCGGGCTCAGGCGCGCATCGAATCCCAGCCAAGTTCATCGATGGCGCTCTCGAAGATCACTTCGGGGGCGCCATCGGCGTCTTCGGACTCGTGCGGCTCATCAGCCGAGATGACCTCCCCGACCCGGCAGAAGCCCTCCGGCAGTGCGGCCTCGGCAGGGAAGGTGGCCAGCAGGGCGTAGTCCTCGCCGCCGGCTGCGGCCCAGTGCAGCGTCTGCGCCTCGGGCAGGTGCAGGGCGGCGGCGGCGGGCTCCAGAGCTCGCGTGTGCTCGCGCAGCGGTGCTTCGTCGATCCGAATTCGAACCCCGGAGGCTCGAGCGAGCCGTCCGGCGTCGCGCAGCAGACCGTCGGAGAGATCCATCCCCGCGGTGGCTCCTGCCTGAACGGCCTGCGCACCGGTGGTCAGCACTGGTCGAGGGGCGATCTGGGCGTCCCGCAGCCCGGCGAGCTCCCCGGCGCAATCATGCCCGGCTTCCAGCAGCGCCAGCCCCGCCGCCGCCCGGCCCAGCCCAGCGGAGACCGCCACCTGGTCTCCCGCCCGGGCGCCGACGCGGGTCAGCGGCTGCCGCGAGCCCGGAAGCCGACCCACCGCGGTGATGCTCACGGAGATGCCAGGACCCGAGCCCAGGTCTCCGCCGGCGAGCACACAGCCCTGCGCTCCTGGAGTCCGCAGCGCCTCGGCCAGTCCACCGTAGAAGCCACGGACCCAGTCCAACGGCGTGGCGCCCGGCAGAGTGAGGCTGACCAGCAGGGAGATGGGTGTCGCGGCCATCGCATTGAGGTCTGAGAGGTTCTGCGCGGCGGCCTTCAGGCCCACGGCTCGCCCAGCGGGGAGGCCCTGGTCCTGCGGGCCCCACCACTCGAGGCGGAAATCCTGGTCCTGGCTCAGGGTGTCGGTGGTGAGCACGATCCGGGCGGGTGCGCCGTCGTCGGGAAGCTGCAGGACCGCAGCGTCGTCGCCCGGCGGCAGGGTCATGGTCACGAGGTCGTTCGCTGGTCGAGCCTGGTCGCCCAGCTCCGCCATGATGATCGCCAGGACCCCGTCCTCACCTGCCTGTGCGACGGTGCGTGGCGCAGCCGTGGGGTGTGCCGGTTCAGTCGACATCGGGCAGTTCGGCTGCGGTGAGGGCAGTGCCGTCCTCGGCGCGGATCTCCAGGCGATCCACGTCCTCGCGCAGCACCGCGCCGTTCATCCTGCACTCCACGGGCAGCTCGGAGCCGAGGAAGGAGCCGGATTCGATCTCCTCACCGTCTTCGCCGACGAGCACCACGGAGTAGCTGCTGCCCACCGGCAATCCGGTGATCTCCAGGACCGTCTCGGTGCCCCAGGTGTGCGCGACCAGGGCACCCTCCACGGCCACCTCGGGATCGGATTCAGCGTCCCCGCCGGCCAGGTCCGGCTCGGTGAAGGAGACAGGTTCCTGGACACCGAGCTCTCCTGGCGTGCCCGAGGGCTGCGCCGCGACGAACTCAGGGGCTGGATCGCTGCCCGTGTCGGCCGGGCCAGAATCCAGCACGGTCTGGACGCCGAGAGTGGCGGCCACACCGATCGCCACGCTGGCGGCGGCGAGCAGCACGGTCCGGCGCCTCCGGGTGCGGCGAGTGCCGGCACGACGGGTGCCCGCGCTTCCAGGTGTCGAGTGAGCATTGTCGGAGCGAGCGGGCGCGGCCTGAGGTGTGCTGTTCGTGGGCGCGGGCACGGGGGTGGAGACGCCCGCGGCTTGAGCAGGAGCGGTCGTTGCGTGGGCCGTCCCATCCTCGGCCATGGCAGCGTGAGCGGTCCCGTCCTGAGCCGGCGCAGCCTCGACCTCAGCGAGGACACGCGCCCTCAGCTGCTGGGAAGGAGCCTCTTCGTTCCACCCGCCCAGGTGCTGGCCCAGCGCGGAGCTCGTCCGTCTCAGCTGCCGCAGCTCCTGGGCCAGCCAGGGGTTCTGGGCGCACATCGTCTCGAGCTCCTGCCGCTCGGCGGGGCTGAGGTCGTCCGCGGCGGCGGCACCGAGCAGCTCGGCCTGCCGCTGGGTCACGTGCTCGGCCCCGGTCAGCGGCGCCTGACCGGGACGTGCTGTCGGCTCCAGGCGAGGGTCGGCGTCGTCGTGATTCTGGTTCATGCCTCACCCTCCATCTCTTCCATCGCACGGCGCAGGCCGCGCAGTCCGTAGTAGCTCCTGGTCCGCAGGGTCGCGACGGGCACCTGCAGCGATTCAGCGAGTTCAGCGTAGGTGAATCCGAGCAGGTGCACCGCGACCACGACCTCACGGTGATCGGCGCTGAGCAGTCCCAACGCCTGCACCAGCACCATCATCTGCGTGGGATCCGGCGGGTCCTCAGCGGCGGCTTCGGGCTGTGTGGCCTCGGGCTCCATCGGGATCGGAAGACGCTTCCGCGCGCTGAAAGCGTCCCGCACCACGTTCCTGGCGATCGCGAACAACCAGGTCCGAAGACTTCCTCGTCCCGGATCGAAACGGTCGAGCGCCCTCCAGGCCCGCACGAAGGTCTCTTGGACGCATTCCTCGGCGGCTCCACGGTCCTGCAGCGCGTTGATCGCGAACCCGAAGATCTCTGCGCTGTGCTGGTCATAGGCAAATTCGATGCTCGGGACCCTGGCGGTCGGTGGTCGGTCGGTGCGCACGTGCTCAGCCGCTTCGCGCGTCATCGGCCTCTCCTTCTGTGTACCAGGATCCAGCCGGGCAGGGCTGTGGAGTCTCGCTCTACGATACACAGCTCGACCTGCGTCTTTGGCTGAATCAGCGGGAAGAAAAACCTGCTCATGGATGAACGCTCGCCGGGTCCTCGGGGTAGTACCCAATGTGGGGTTGAGATTCAGCTCACACGAGTTCTCCAAGGAGTCACCATGATGACGACATATCGACGCAGGACCATCGGCGCAGGCGCCACACTGGGCGCCGCCGCGCTGCTGCTCTCCCCTACGATGGCCCAGGCCAGCACCGAGGGTGACGGGATGGTCGAGCGACCCGACGAGTTCACCAGCGCATTCTCGGTCATGGCGACGCCGGACCAGGTCATAAACCCGGACGGAGAGGTTGCTCCGGGTCAGGAGGGCGCGACGGGCGACTTCATGTTCTGGATCAATTCAGAGGAAGAGGTCATCTGTTACGACATCACCCTGGAGGGCGTGAGCGGCGGCTACGAGAGCCCCGCCAACACCGCCACGCACATCCACGAGGCCGCTGCGGGAGAGCCCGGACCGCCGCGCATCGCCTTCCCGAACCCTGAGCCCGTCGGTGAGGGCCCGCGGACCTCCTCCGGCTGCATGGCTGGACCCTTCACGACCGGTGTAGAGGGCGACGACGGCGCTGACACCGGCGAGGGATTCAGCCTCGCCGAGATCGAGGCCGACCCCGCCGGCTTCACCGGAGATTCGCACACCGAGGAATTCGTCCCCGGCGTGGTCCGCGGACAGCTCATGCAGGTCCCGCTGGACGGCATTGAGACCGGTGGCGGCGGGCTGCAGCAGTCCTCCACCGACGTCGGAGTCATCGCCGGAGCAGGCGTGCTGACGCTCGCCGGCGCGGGCGCCTGGATGCTGGTGCGGCGCAGCCAGACCTCGTGACCCGACTCCTTCACGGGCCCGCTGTTCCCAGGGTTCGGCGGTGGCCCCTCGGGGTCGCCGCCGCCCTGGCGGCGGGGCTGAGCCTGAGCGCCTGCGGCACGGCCGGGACCCAGACCGAGGGGCCCGATGCCGGCGAGACGAGTGGTTCCTCTTCGTCTGCTTCGGCCTCTCCTCGTCAGGCGTCCCCCAGCCCTGAGTCTCCCAGTGCTGAGTCCTCTGCTCCGGTGTCTCCTGATGCAGCGCCGGACGCCGACGCAGCGGACTCCCAGCAGGGGGTGCGGCCCGTCGCGGTGAACATCCCCTCCATCGAGGTGGAGGAATCACTCATCGACCTCGGGATCGCTGAGGACGGCACCATGGAGGTTCCAGAGGACTGGAATGAGGTTGGCTGGTTCGACGGCGGCGGCATGCCAGGAGGACGCGGCCCCACTGTGTTGGCCGGACACCTGGACTCCACCACGGGCCCCGCGGTCTTCCACCGTCTGGTGGAGCTCGAGCCCGGTGACGAGGTGGAGGTCACCGATGCTGAGGGTGAGATCCACGAGTACCGGGTGCAGCGCACCGAGGTCTTCCCGAAGGACGACTTTCCCACCCAGGAGGTCTTCGGGGCGCAGCCGCAGGACGAGCTGAGACTGATCACCTGCACAGGACTCTTCGACGTCGAGGAGGGCAGCCACGAGGACAACCACATCGTCTTCGCTGTCCCGGTGGACACTGCACCGACGAAGTGACAGGGTCGCCGAATGGATATCACTCAATACTGGGCCGGGTGGGACCCGATCCTTCACACGGCCATCACCCTGACGGCCGGCTACATAGCCCTCATCTTCATCCTGCGACTCTCCGGTCCGCGGACCATGGCGAACATGACGCCGCTGGACTTCATCGTGGCAGTCACCATCGGTTCGGCGTTCGGTCGTACGATCACCGCCGTGGACGTGCCGCTCAGCCAGGCGATCTTCGCACTGGCGCTCATCGTGCTGCTGCAGTGGCTGATGGCGTTCATCCGAGGCCGCTCCCCCAAGATGCGGCGCGTCCTGGACGCCCCACCGGTGCTGATCTACTACCAGGGCAAGTTCCAGCGGAAGGCGCTGCACAAGCACCAGCTGGTGGAGGATGACGTGCATACCGCTGCACGCAACTCGGCACACGGATCCCTGGAAGGCGTCTCGGCCGTGATCCTGGAGCAGAACGGCGGGCTCGTGGTCATCGGCGGCGAGGGACTCGGCGACGGGTCCTCGGTCCTGCCCTTCACGGGCCGCCCCGAGGAGCACTGACCCCACCCATCGCATCCGCGTTGAACGGCGGATTCTCCGAACACTGGGGGCCGAAAAGCCCATGAGATGCCCGGAGAATCCGCCCCTCAACGCAAAGAAGAAGCGCCCGGCCTCTTTCGAGACCGGGCGCTTCTTCTATCACCTGTGGTGACCCCAGCGGGATTCGAACCCGCGTTACCGCCGTGAGAGGGCAGCGTACTAGGCCGCTATACGATGGGGCCCTATGAAATTGACGCTCCAGCCGGGCTGGAGATGCTGCATGGAAGGTTCATCCCCGATCTGCGAACAGATCGGGGCGAACGACCGTGACCCCAGCGGGATTCGAACCCGCGTTACCGCCGTGAGAGGGCAGCGTACTAGGCCGCTATACGATGGGGCCGTATTCCATAGCTTTGGCCCCCGTCGCCGAGGGCCGATCGTGCTGTGTTAAAGACCATATGAGGGTCTTCGCTGGGCTACTAGGACTCGAACCTAGAACGACGGTACCAGAAACCGCTGTGTTGCCAATTACACCATAGCCCAATATTTGCTTGTCAACGCTGTCGCCGCAGGCGCATTTTCGCGCCCAGCAACGGGAATCAACTATACACACTGGTGGGGCCCAAGCACAAAATCACCGGGGCACCACCAGTGCCAGCTGCAGCTCAGCTCACCCGCGCGCCGCCGCGAGTTCACGGAAGCGGCGCAGTCGGCTCAGCGAAGAGTCCCGACCCAGCAGCTCCATGGATTCGAACAGCGGCGGAGACACTCGACGTCCGGAGATCGCCGAGCGCACCGCGCCGAAGGCCTTGCGCGGCTTCAGCCCGAGTCCGTCGAGCAGCGCTTCGCGCAGCGCAGCCTCCACCGACTCGGTGGTCCACGCCTGCTCGTCCACCGACTCCAGGGCCGCGATGGAGGCATCGAGAGTCTCGAAGACCTGGTCCCCCAGACCGCTGAAAGCCTTGTCCTCGATCTGGAGCGCGGAGTCCTCCACGAAGAGGAAGCTCATCATGTCCGCTCCCTCATCCAGCAGCGCGATGCGCTCCTGGACCAGCGGGGCCGCGCCGTCGAGCATGGTGGCCTGCCGCTCATGCAGCGGCTCACCCACGAGCCCACGAGCCTGCAGGTAGGGCACCAGGCGGTCCCGGAAATCTGCGGACTCGAGGCGCCGGATATGAGTGCCGTTGATGGCTTCGGCCTTCTTCACGTCGAACCGTGCGGGATTCGCCAGCACGTCGGCGATGTCGAAGTGCTCGATGAGCTCCTCCACCGTGAAGATGTCCTCATCGGCGGAGAGCGACCAGCCCAGCAGCGCGAGGTAGTTCAGCAGACCCTCACGGATGAACCCTCGATCACGGTGATGGAAGAGGTTGGACTCCGGGTCCCGCTTGGAGAGCTTCTTGTTGCCCTCCCCCATGACGTAGGGCAGGTGGCCGAACACCGGAAGGTGCTTGGCCACGCCGACGGCGTGCAGCGCCCGGTACAGCGCCACCTGGCGCGGAGTCGAGGAGAGCAGGTCCTCGCCGCGCAGCACGTGAGTGATCTCCATGAGGGCGTCGTCCACCGGGTTGACCAGGGTGTAGAGCGGCTGGCCGTTGGCGCGGGCGACGACGAAGTCCGGCGTCGAGCCTGCGCCGAAGGTGATCTCTCCGCGCACCGCGTCGGTGAAGCTGATGTCCTCATCGGGCATCCTGAAGCGCAGCACCGGTTCGCGACCCTCGGCCCGGTAGGCCTCGATCTGGTCCTGGCTGAGCTCACGGTCGAACCCGTCGTAGCCGAGCTTCGGGTCCCGCCCTGCGGCGAGGTGGCGTTCCTCCACCTCCTGCGGGGTGGAGTACGCCTCGTAGACGAACCCGGCCTCCTGCAGCTTCTGCAGCACCTCGGCGTAGATCTCTCCGCGCTGGGACTGCCGGTAGGGCTCGTGTGGGCCCTCAGCCTCGGCTCCTTCGTCCCAGTCGATGCCCAGCCAGCGCAGCGCCTCCAGCAGCTGCTGGTAGGACTCCTCGGAGTCCCGTGCGGCATCGGTGTCCTCGATGCGGAAGATGAGCTTGCCGCCGGTGTGCCGGGCATAGGCCCAGTTGAACAGCGCGGTGCGGATCAGCCCCACGTGCGGCGTGCCGGTGGGTGAGGGGCAGAACCGGACGCGGACCTGAGTCTGCGGATCGACGGCGGGAATCTTGTCTGCGGGTGCAGCAGTGACAGTCATAGGGGGAATCAGTTCCTGAAGTGGTTGACGAGTGTGCCGATGCCTTCGATCTCCGCTTCAAAGCGGTCACCCGAGCTGAGCAGTCCGACGCCGGCGGGGGTGCCGGTGAGGATGACATCGCCTGGGAGCAGGGTGAAGGCCTGGGAGATGTAGGAGACCAGCTCGGCCACGCCGAAGATCATCTCCGAGGTGGAGCCGTCCTGGACGGTCTCGCCGTTGAGCCGGCCGGTGACCCGCAGGCCCTCCGTGTCCAGCTCGGTCTCGATCCACGGACCCAGAGGCGTGGAACCGTCGAAGCCCTTGGCGCGGGCCCACTGCCCGTCGGTGCGCTGGGCGTCGCGGGCGGTGAGGTCGTTGGCGACCGTGTAGCCGAAGATGACCTCATCGACCCGATCCACCGGCACGTCCTTGCAGATGCGACCGATGACCACGGCGAGTTCGGCCTCGTAGCTGATCTCCTCGGAGAAGGAGGGCAGCGTCACCGGCTCGTTCGGGCCGAGCACGGCGGTGTTGGGGATCATGAACAGCAGCGGGGAGACCGGGATCTCGCCGCCCATCTCGGCCACGTGGTCCGCGTAGTTCTTTCCCACTCCGATGACCTTGGAGCGGGGAATGATCGGCGCCACGAGGCGCACATCTTCGATCTTGTGGGTGGTCTCGGTCTGCTGGATGCCCTGATAGAAGGGATCTCCGGCCAGTCCGATGATGGTCTCTTCGCCCTCTTCCCCGGTGACAAGTCCGTAGGAAGGTTCGGCGTCCGTGACAAAACGTGCAATGCGCATGGACCAACTCTATCGTCCGTGCGCACTGCACGTTCCTGGAGGGTTCGGCTCAGGCGAGCTGGTGCATCCAGCCGTGGCGATCCTCGACCGTTCCGGTCTGGATGCCCAGCAGCTCCTCGCGGATCGAGGTGGTGACCTCGCCGGTTCCTGCGGAGGCGATGCTGCGGTCTCCGTCGACGAGTTCGCCGATCGGGGTGATGACCGCGGCGGTGCCGCAGGCGAAGGCTTCGGTGATGCTGCCATCGGCGATGCCCGCACCCCATTCGTCCAGGGTCACCCGACGTTCTTCCACGGCCATGCCGCGGTCCTTGGCCAGCTGGATGACCGAGGCGCGGGTGATGCCTTCCAGGATGGTGCCGGTGAGCTCGGGGGTGATGAGCCGGTTGTCGGCGGTCACCAGGAACACATTCATGCCGCCGAGCTCCTCGACGGCGTTCTCGCGGGTGGGGTCCAGGAAGAGCACCTGGTCGCAGCCCTGGGCGGTGGCCTGCTGCTGGGCCGCCAGCGATCCCGCGTAGTTGCCGCCGGTCTTGGCCGCGCCGGTGCCGCCGGGGGCGGCCCGGATGTAGTCACGGGTCACCCAGATGCGCACGGGCTTGAGCTCGCCGCCGAAGTAGTTCCCGGCCGGGGAGGCGATCACCCGGTAGGAGACCTCGCGGGCGGCGCGGACGCCGAGGAACGCCTCGGAGGCGAACATGAAGGGGCGCAGGTACAGCGCCTCGCCGTCGCCGTTGGGGACCCAGTCCCTGTCCGTCTGGACGAGCTCCTCCAGCGAGGCCACGAAGAGCTCCTCGGGCAGCTCGGGAAGCGCCATGCGCTGTGCGGAGCGGTTGAGCCGCCTGGCGTTCTCCAGGGGCCGGAACGTGTAGATGCCGCCGTCGTCGTGGCGGTAGGCCTTCATGCCCTCGAAGATCTCCTGGGCATAGTGCAGCACCGAGGCAGCGGGATCCAGCGCGATGGGTCCATAGGGCTCCACCCGCGGGTTGGCCCATCCACGCTCGGCGGTCCAGTCGATCACGGCCGTGTGGTCAGCGAAGCTGGTCCCGAATCCGGGGTTCGCGAGGATCTGCTCCAGTCGCGCAGCTGAGGTGGGATTCGGGTGGGCTGTGTGATCAAACTCCATGGTGACCTTTCAGATGACGAGCGATGAGAAGCTCGCGGGCAGAGATTAGGTCCTACTCTACGAGTTCTTCGCAGTGAGCGTTCAACCGCTCAGCCGCGCGACGAAGGCATCTCCGCGCTGGCTGGTGCTCAGTCCGGCGGCCCCCTCGGTGGCCCATTCGGTGAGCTGGCTCAACACCGCAGCCTCGATGCGCTCGGCAGCCTCGGACATCCCGAGGTGATCGAGCATGAGCGCGGCGGAGAGCACCGCAGCGGTGGGGTCAGCGATCTGCTTGCCTGCGATGTCGGGCGCGGAGCCGTGCACCGGTTCGAACATGGACGGCGCAGTGCCCGAGGTGTTGATGGACCCTGAGGATGCCAGGCCGATGCCGCCGGTGATGGCGGGCGCAAGGTCGGTGAGGATGTCACCGAAGAGGTTGTCCGTGACGATCACATCGAAGCGCTGCGGGTTGTTGACCATGTGGATGGTGGCCGCGTCCACATGCATGTAGTCCCAGCGAACGTCGGGGAAGGATTCCGCGACGGCCGCGGTCGTCCGTGTCCAGAGGTCACCGGAGTAGGTGAGCACGTTGTTCTTGTGCACGAGGGTCAGGTGCTTGTCGCGGGCCTGGGCTCGGGTGAAGGCGTCTTCGACCACGCGACGGACGCCGTAGGCGGTGTTGACCGAGACCTCGGTGGCGATCTCTGCGGTGGTGCCGCGGCGCAGCAGTCCACCGTTTCCGGCATAGGGTCCCTCGGTGCCCTCACGCACCACGACGAAGTCGATCGGGTGCTCGTCATCGACCCCGCGGAGCGGGGAGGTGACTCCGGGGAAGGACCGGGTGGGGCGCAGGTTCACGCAGTGATCGAGGTTGAAGCGCAGCCCCAGCAGCAGCTCGCGCTCGATGATGCCGGAGGGGACACGCGTGTCGAGCGGATCTGCTCCCACGGCGCCGAAGAGGATCGCGTCATGCTCGCGCAGCGCGTTGAGCGTCTCCTCGGTCAGGGTCTCCCCCGTGCTCAGCCAGTGGGCGGCACCCAGGGAGTACTCGGTGTAGTTCAGCCGGGCGCTCTCTCCGGCCACCGCGGCGTCGAGCACCTTGCGAGCCTCGGCGACGACCTCGGGTCCGATGCCGTCGCCACCGATTACTGCGATTTCAAATGTGTTCTCAGCCATAGCGTCACTTTATGCGCTGGATCCGAGCGGCACGAGAGGTTCAGTTCAGCCTCTCAGCATCTGAGATCGTGCGGGCTCAGTCCACCCGCTCCTCATGTCGCGGGAAGATCGGCGCCGGCTTCTCGATCGGGGTGCCCGGCACGAGCTCGGTCCCGAAGGCGGCGAAGCTGCGCGGGCCGGCTCCCGAGGCGTTGGTGGCCCCGGCATCTCCGGCCGCGGGGATGTTCAGCGCGTCCAGCAGCTTTGAGGCAGACTCCGGCATGACCGGCTGCACGAGCAGAGCGACCTTGCGCACCACCTCGGCGGTCACGAAGAGCACCGTGTTCATCCGCGAGAGGTCGGTCTTCTTGAGCTTCCACGGCTCCTGCTCCGCGAAGTAGGCGTTGGCCTCGCCGAGTGCGAACCAGGTCCGTTCCAGTGCGCGATGGAAGTCCTGCATCTCATAGGCGGTGCGGCTGATCTGAAGCAGCTCCTCGGCCTGGGCGAGGATCCGGCGGTCGGCGGCAGTGCGCTCTCCCGGCTGCGGGATCATGCCCCCGCAGTTCTTCACGATCATCGAGAGGGAGCGCTGTGCCAGGTTTCCGAGGTTGTTCGCCAGATCGGAGTTCTTGCGTCCGACGACGGCCTCATGGGTATACGAGCCGTCCTGGCCGAAGGGGAACTCGCGGAGCAGGAAGAACCGCACCGGGTCCAGACCGTACTCGGCCACCCAGTCGGCAGGGGCGACGACGTTGCCCACCGACTTCGACATCTTCTCTCCGGCGTTGTGCAGGAAGCCGTGGATCATCACCCGTCGGGGCAGCGGCAGGTCGGCGCTCATCAGGAAGGCCGGCCAGAAGATGCAGTGGAAGCGGGAGATGTCCTTGCCGATCACATGGACATCCGCTGGCCAGAACTTCTGGAAGCTCTCCGACTCGGTGTCAGGGAAGCCTACGCCGGTGATGTAGTTCGTGAGCGCGTCCACCCAGACGTACATCACGTGATCGAGATCGGTCTCCGGTGCGGTGAGGTCCTTCGGCACGGGGACGCCCCAGTCGAAGGTGGTCCGGGAGATGGAGAGGTCATCGAGGCCGGATTCGACGAAGCGGATCACCTCGTTGAAGCGGCTGCGCGGGCCCCCGAAGTCTGGGTTGGCGGCGAAGAAGTCCAGCAGCGGCTGCTGGTACTTCGAAAGCCGGAAGAAGTAGGACTCCTCCTCCGTCCAGGTCACCGGGGTTCCGGTCTCGGTGGCGTAGCGCTCGCCATCGGCGCGGACCTCGGTCTCGTCGGCGGTGAAGAAGCGTTCATCGCGCACCGAGTACCAGCCGGCGTACTTGTCCAGGTAGATGTCTCCGGCCTCGACCATGCGGCGCCAGATGGCGGTGGAGGCGGCATAGTGGTCTTCATCGGTGGTGCGGATGAATCGGTCGTAGGAGACGCCTAAGACCTCGTCGTCCACCCGCTTGAACTCGGCGGAGTTGCGGGTCGCGAGCTCTCGGGGAGCGATCCCCTCCTTCTCCGCGGACTGCTGCATCTTCTGCCCGTGCTCATCGGTGCCGGTGAGGAAGTACGTGTCGTATCCGTCGAGACGCTTGAAGCGTGCCATCGCGTCGGAGGCGATGTACTCATAGGCGTGCCCGATATGAGGGGTCCCGTTCGGGTACGAGATCGCAGTGGTGATGTAGTACGAGGGCTGGGAAGAAGTCACCTTAGGAATTTACCTCACGCTGTTCCGGGCTGCCGAGCCCGGTCGCGGGATCACGCCGGGAAGCGCCGCTGGTCTCAGTCCTCAAGATCGACCTCGGCGGCCATGTTCGCCTCAACCTCGGCGCAGATCGCGTCGAGCACCCCGGTGGGCAGGGCGGCGTCGATGGCCAGCACTGCCAGCGCGCGGCCGGCCTTGGTGTTCTGCGAGACCTGCATCCCCGCGATGTTGACCTGGTGCTCCCCCAGGATCCGGCCCAGTGCGCCGACCACTCCGGGGCGGTCCGCGTATTCCAGCACGACCAGGTGTTCGGTGAGTGCGATCTCGAGGTCGTAGCCGTTGATGCCGACGATCTTCTGGATCTGCTTGGGCCCGGTGAGGGTGCCGCGGACCTCGAGGTTGGTGCCGGAGCTGGTGGCCCCGCGCACGGTGAGCGCATTGCGGTAGTCCTCCACCTCGGTGGTGGTGGTCAGCCGGGTGGAGATGCCGCGCTGCTCGGCCAGCACCGGGGCGTTGACATAGGAGACCTGCTCGGAGACCACATCGGTGAACAGGCCCTTGAGCGCCGCGAGCTGCAGCGCGGAGACGTTGAGCTCGGCGATCTCGCCGGCGGCCTCGGTCTCGATGTCTGTGAAGGCGTCGGTGGCCAGGGCGTTGAGCACGCGGCCGAGCTTCTCGATCAGCGGGATGCCCGGGCGGACCAGCTCATCGATGGCGCCTCCTGCGACGTTGACCGCGTCGGGGACCAGCTCGCCGGCCAGCGCCAGGCGCACCGACTTCGCCACCGAGACGCCTGCCTTCTCCTGAGCCTCGGCGGTGGAGGCGCCCAGGTGCGGGGTGACGACCACGTTCTCTCGGGTGAAGAAGGGAAGGTCGGTGGAGGGCTCCGCGGCGAAGACATCGACGGCGGCGCCGCCGATGCTGCCCTCGGCCAGGGCCTTCTCCAGGTCAGCCTCATCGATCAGTCCGCCGCGAGCGACGTTGACCACGAACGCGGTGTCCTTCATCTTGGCGAAGGACTCGGTGTTGAGCATGCCGAGGGTCTCGGGGGTCTTGGGCATGTGGATGGTGATCACGTCAGACTTCGCGTAGAGCTCATCCAGGCTGACCAGCTGCGCACCGAGCTGGTGAGCGCGTGCCGAGGTGACGTAGGGGTCATAGGCGATGATGTCCATATCGAAGGCCTTCATCCGCTCGGCGACCAGTCCACCGATGCGGCCCAGGCCGATCACGCCGAGGGTCTTGTCGGCAAGCTCGAGGCCTGAGTACTTCGAGCGCTTCCACTGTCCCTCGCGCAGCGCCTGGTGGGCCGGAGAGATGTTGCGGGCCAGGCCCAGGATGTGCGCGCAGGTGAGCTCTGCGGCGGAGATGATGTTCGAGGTGGGAGCGTTGACCACCATGACGCCGGCGGCGGTGGCCGCCTTGATGTCGACGTTGTCCAGACCCACGCCGGCCCGGGCGACGACCTTGAGCTGCTTGGCGTGGGAGAGCGTCTCGGCGTCGACCTGGGTGGCGGAGCGCACCATCAGCGCGTCCGCGTCGGCGAGATCAGCGAAGAGCCGCTGCCGGTCGGTGCCGTCGGACTGACGGATCTCGAAATCCGGACCGAGTGCCTCGACGGTGGCGGGTGAGAGTTCCTCGGCAAGTACGACGACGGGGCGGTGAGTGCTCACTATGTCCTTCTTTTCTGGGCGCTTCGTGGGGTGGCTTGGGGTGTGGTGCACGCAAAGACGGTGAGCGGGGTGGGCCGCGATGGCCCGCCCCGCTCACCGTGATGATTCATCGAGCGGTGGAACCCTCGGTGTAGTCATCATCCTGCGGGATCCAGGAGAAGAGCTTGCGCAGCTCGCGCCCGGTGGACTCGATCGGGTGCGATTCGTTCTTCTTGCGGAGTTCGTTGAACTCCTTGCCGCCGTCGCGCTGGTCATCCATGAAGCGCTTCGCGAAGGCACCGGACTGGATGTCGGCGAGAACTGCCTTCATGTTCTCCTTGACCTCCGGGGAGATCACGCGCGGACCGGAGACGTAGTCGCCGAACTCTGCGGTGTCGGAGATGGACCAGCGCTGCTTGGTCAGGCCACCCTCGACCATCAGGTCCACGATGAGCTTGAGCTCGTGGAGCACCTCGAAGTAGGCGATCTCGGGCTTGTAGCCGGCCTCGGTGAGGGTCTCGAAGCCGTACTGCACCAGCTGGGAGGCGCCGCCGCAGAGGACTGCCTGCTCGCCGAAGAGGTCGGTCTCGGTCTCTTCGGTGAATGTGGTCTCGATGACGCCGGCGCGGGTGCCGCCGATGCCCTTGGCGTAGGCCAGCGCGATCGACTTGGCCTGACCCGAGGGGTCCTGCTCCACGGCGATCAGTGCCGGCACGCCGCGGCCTGCCTCGTATTCACGGCGCACCACGTGACCCGGTCCCTTGGGAGCGACCATGGCCACGCCGACCTCGGTCGGAGCCTCGATGTAGCCGAAGCGGATGTTGAAGCCGTGGGAGAACAGCAGCGTGTTCCCGGAGGTCAGGTGCGGTGCGATCTCGGAGGAGTAGACCTCGGCCTGGTGCTGGTCCGGGACCAGGATCATGATGACGTCGGCCTCGGCGGAGGCCTCGGCCACGGTCTTCACGGTCAGGCCCTGCTCCTCGGCCTTGGCCTTGGAGCTGGATCCGGCTTTCAGGCCGACGACGACGTCGACGCCCGAGTCCCGCAGGGACAGCGCGTGGGCATGGCCCTGCGATCCGTAGCCGATGACAGCGACCTTCTTGCCGCTGAGCACGGACAGGTCGGCGTCGTCGTCGTAATAGAGATCAGTCACAGTGAGGTCTCCTCAAGTTGAAGATGGGTGGTTGTCAGGTCGGTGTTCTTCAAGCCATGTTCAGCGCAGGGCTCTGTCCGTCATGGACTTCGCGCCGCGGGAGATCCCGAGCGTGCCGGATCGCACGATCTCGCGGACCCCGAAGGGCTCCAGGACGTCCAGAAGGGCGTTGAGCTTGTCAGGCGCGCCGGTGGCCTCAACGGTGAGTGAGTCCACGGAGACGTCCACGATCTTGGCGCGGAAGAGCTCGACGGCCTGGGTGACCTGCAGACGGGTGGGCGAGTCAGCCTTGACCTTGATCAGCAGGTGTTCGCGCTGGACCGAGTTCTCCGGTGCCAGCTCGATGATCTTGATGACATTGATCAGCTTGTTCAGCTGTTTAGTGATCTGCTCCAGCAGCACCGAGTCGGCATGCACCACGATGGTGATCCGGCTCAGTCCGGGCAGCTCGGAGGGTCCCACGGCCAGCGAGTGGATGTTGAACGCGCGGCGGGCGAAGAGTCCGGAGACCTTGGTCAGCACGCCGGGGACGTCCTCCACCAGCACCGAGAGAGTGCGTGGCTGGGCGGCCGAGGCGATGTCAGTGGTGGCCATGCTCTACTCCTCCTCGTCCCATTCCGGGGTCAGGTTGTGGGCGAACTGGATGTCGCTGTTGGAGACCCCGGCGGGGACCATCGGCCACACCATGGAATCACGGGAGACCACGAAGTCCACGACCACGGGACGGTCGTTGATGGACATCGCCTCGGCGATCACGGCGTCGATGTCCTCGGGCTTGTCGCAGCGCAGTCCCACGCAGCCATAGGCCTCGGCGAGCTTGAGGAAGTCGGGGATGCGCACGACCTCTCCCCCGGCGGCGGTCTGCGAGGTGTTCAGGTGGGTGTTGGAGTAGCGGGACTCGTAGAACAGCGTCTGCCACTGGCGCACCATGCCCAGCGAGGAGTTGTTGATGATCGCGACCTTGATCGGGATCTTGTTGATCGCGCAGGTGGCGAGCTCCTGGTTGGTCATCTGGAAGCAGCCGTCACCGTCGATGGCCCAGACCACCCGGTCGGGATTGCCGACCTGAGCGCCCATGGCGGCGGGCACCGCGTAGCCCATGGTGCCCAGTCCGCCGGAGTTCAGCCACTGGCGGGGGCGCTCGTACTTGACGAACTGTGAGGACCACATCTGGTGCTGTCCGACCCCGGCCACGTAGACGGCCTCGGGGCCCGCGGCCTGGTTGATCTTCTCGATCACCTGCTGGGGCGCGATCTGCCCGTCCTCGGGGGCGGTGTAGCCCAGCGGGTAGGTCTCGCGGAAGTGATTCAGCTGCTTCCACCAGGCGGTGAGATCGGTGCGGCCGTGCTTGGCGACCAGGGCGTCGAAGGCCGTGGTCAGCTCGGGCACGATCTCCTTGAGCGAGCCCACGATCGGCACATCGGCCGCGCGGTTCTTCGAGATCTCGGCCGGGTCGATGTCGGCGTGGATGACCTTGGCATCCGGCGCGAAGCTCTCCAGCTGCCCGGTGACCCGGTCATCGAAGCGCGCCCCGAGGGTGATCAGCAGGTCGGAGCGCTGCAGCGCGGCGACGGCGGAGACCGTGCCATGCATGCCGGGCATGCCCAGGTTCTGCTGGTGCGAGTCCGGGAAGGCACCGCGGGCCATCAGCGTGTTGACCACGGGTGCGCCCACGGTCTCCGCCAGCGCGTGGAACTCTGCGGAGGCCTCGGCCTTGATCATGCCGCCACCGATGTAGAACACCGGTCGGGAGGCACCCTGGATGAGCTTCGCGGCCTCGCGGATCTGCTTGGAATGACCGCGCGTGACCGGGCGGTACCCGTTGAGCTCGATCTTCGGGGGCCAGGAGAAGGTCGTCTGCGCCGCCTGTGCCGATTTGGTGATGTCCACCAGCACCGGGCCGGGCCGGCCTGTCGAGGCCAGGTGGAAGGCCTCTGCCATCACGCGAGGGATCTGGTCGGCGTCGGTGACGAGGTAGGAGTGCTTCGTGATCGGCGTGGAGATGCCGACGATGTCGGCTTCCTGGAAGGCGTCGGTGCCGATGACCGACGCGTTGACCTGTCCGGTGATCGCGACCATGGGGACCGAGTCCATATGGGCGTCTGCCAGCGGGGTCACCAGGTTCGTGGCGCCGGGGCCGGAGGTGGCGAAGCAGACGCCCACCTGACCGGTGACCATGGCGTATCCCTGAGCGGCGTGTCCGCCACCCTGCTCATGGCGCACCAAAATGTGGTTGATCTGTTCGGAGTCCATCAGCGGGTCATAGGTGGGCAGGATCGCGCCACCGGGGATGCCGAAGACGTCTGTCACACCCAGCTCTTCGAGGCTGCGAATGATCGACTGGGAGCCCGTGACCGCTACCGGCTCCACCGTGCGGCCGGGGCCGTAGAGTCGCTGATCGGCGGAGGTTCCAGCGGCGCTGCTGGTGGCTTTCGAGCTCAGCAGCGCTGGGCTCGTGGCTGTCAGATTGCTCATCTTTTCCTCAGTCTCTGGTTCCCGAATTGCTGGTCCAAGAAGTCTCTGGTCCGTGGAGGATCCACTCCGGTCAAGAGAAAACCCCGGCTGATAAGCCTCTGTGGGGCTCTCTGCCGGGGTGAGCGTCTGCGTCAGCTCCAGTTCAGCCGTTCGGCAACCCCGTGCGGGGCTTTCGAGTGACCAAGCTGGGGCGTGTGGATCACTCCACACTTCCCCCGGCGGCGGTTACGGGTACTACCGCTAGTAGTTGACGCATGGCGTCCATGCTTCCGTGGCCTGTGATCCGTGTCAACATCCGCTATGCCCGTCTCACATGGTGGAAGACCTCGGTGTGATGCGGCGGCCCGACAGCGGGCCGCCGCACCGTGGCAGCGAATCAGCCGCAGTAGGCACCTTCGGCGGCGGAGCGCACCAGCTTGGCGTACTTGCCGAGGACTCCGGTGGTGATGAAGGGAGGCAGCGGGGTCCAGTCCTGCTGCCGGGCCGCGAACTCGCCCGGATCCACCACCAGGTCGATGGTGCGTCCGGCGATGTCCACCCGGATGGTGTCCCCGTCGGCCACGAACGCGATCGGCCCGCCGTCGACGGCCTCGGGGGCGATATGGCCGATGCACAGACCGGTGGTGCCTCCGGAGAAGCGGCCATCGGTGATCAGCAGCACGTCCTTGCCCAGGCCTGCACCCTTGATCGCCCCGGTGATGGCGAGCATCTCGCGCATGCCCGGTCCACCCTTGGGACCCTCGTAGCGGATGACGACGACGTCGCCGGCCTGGATCCGACCTTCCTCCAGGGCCTTGAGCGCCTGCTGCTCGCGTTCGAACACGCGGGCCGTGCCTTCGAAGACCTCGGCGTCGAAGCCGGCGGACTTCACCACGGCACCCTCAGGGGCCAGCGAGCCCGACAGCACCGCGATCCCGCCGTTGTGGTGCATGGGGTTGTTCAGGGCTCGGATGATCTTGCCGTCGATGTCAGGCGGATTGATCGCTTCGAGGTTCTCGGCCACGGTCTTGCCGGTCACGGTGAGCGCGTCGCCGTGAAGCAGGCCGGCATCGAGCAGCGCGCGCATCACCACGGGCACTCCCCCGACGCGGTCGACGTCGGTCATCACGTACTGGCCGAAGGGCTTGAGATCGCCCAGGTGCGGGATCTTGTCCCCGATGCGGTTGAAGTCCTCCAGCTTGAGCTCCACCCCGGCTTCACGGGCGATGGCCAGCAGGTGCAGCACGGCGTTGGTGGACCCGCCGAAGGCCATGGTGACCGCGATGGCGTTCTCGAAGGCCTTCAGGGTCAGGATGTCGCGGGTGGTGATGCCCTTGCGGAGCAGCTCCACCACGGCCTCGCCGGACTTGTGGGCGTAGTGGTCACGGCGGCGATCGGCCGACGGCGGGGCGGCCGAGCCGGGCAGCGACATGCCCAGCGCCTCCCCGATGCAGGCCATGGTGTTGGCGGTGTACATGCCGCCACAGGCACCCTCGCCCGGGCAGATGGCGCGTTCGATGACGTCGAGGTCAGCCTCGCTGATGGTGCCGCGGGCGCAGGCCCCGACACCTTCGAAGGCATCGATGAGCGTGACCTGCTTCTCGCTGCCGTCGGCGAAGCGGGCCACACCGGGCATGATCGAGCCGGCGTAGAGGAACACGCTGGCCAGGTCCAGCCGGGCCGCGGCCATGAGCATGCCGGGAAGGGACTTGTCACAGCCGGCGAGCAGCACGGAGCCGTCCAGGCGCTCGGCCTGGATGACGGTCTCCACGGAGTCGGCGATGACCTCGCGGGAGACCAGCGAGTAGTGCATGCCTTCGTGGCCCATGGAGATGCCGTCGGAGACGGAGATGGTGCCGAACTCCAGCGGGTAGCCGCCGCCGGAGTGGACGCCTTCCTTGGAGGCCTTGGCCAGGCGGTCCAGGGAGAGATTGCAGGGAGTGATCTCGTTCCAAGAGCTGGCGATCCCGATCTGTGCCTTCGAGAAGTCCTCGTCCCCCATGCCGACGGCGCGGAGCATGCCGCGAGCTGGAGCACGGGTGTAGCCGTCGGTGACTTCCCAGCTTCGCGGCTTCTCCGGACTCGACGGTCCGGTCACGGCGACGGGAGGGGTGAAGGGTGCGGTGCCCTCGGACGTGCTCTTCTGGGTGCTCTGCGCAGTCGGCTCAACCATGCTCTGAATTCTATGCCTGAGAACGTGTCCCAACGCACCCGCATCGCCACTCGTCTCACCATGCAGAATTCCACTGGGGTGGAGGGATGCTGGATCTCCCCTGCGCTGAGCGACGGCGCCCCATCCCATTGAGCGGCGGATTCTCCGTACATCGAAGGCCAGAAACCGCATGAGATGCCCGGAGAATCCGCCGCTCAACGGGGGTTGGGAGCCAGGGGTCGGATAGCCTCGGGGGCATGGAAGAGCCTCAGGTCCGCGGCGCCGCGGTGGACGATCAGACCCGCTGCCGGCATTACGCCGGGCCGCTGGACGTCGTCGCGATCAGGTTCTTCTGCTGCGACCGCTGGTATCCCTGCCTGACGTGTCACCAGGAGTCCGAGGAGCATGCGATCAGCCGCTGGCCGCTCGAGCGCCGGGCCGAGCTCGCGCTGCTCTGCGGGGTCTGCCGCCGCCGGTTCAGCATCGAGGAGTACCTCCTCGCTGACGCGTGCGCCCAGTGTTCGGCACCGTTCAACCCGGGCTGCGCAGCCCACCACCAGTTCTATTTCGAGACCTGAACCCATCCCATGCGTTGAGGGGCGGATTCTCCGAGCATATGAGGCCGAAAACGGCCTCAAGTAGTCGGAGAATCCGCCCCTCAACGGGGAGCTACTTCAGGTAGGGCGGGGAGTCTGTCATCTGATCGACGACGGTCTCGGCGACCTCACGCATGGAGAGGCGACGGTCCATGGAGGTCTTCTGGATCCAGCGGAAAGCCTCCGGCTCGGTCAGGCCCATCTTGGTGGTGAGCAGTGACTTGGCCCGCTCCACCAGCTTGCGCGTCTCGAACTTGTCCGCGAGCGAGGTGACCTCGTCCTCCAGAGCGCGGATCTCGTCGAAGCGTGCCATGGCCACCTCGACCGCGGGGACCAGGTCATTCTCTGTGAAGGGCTTGACCACATAGGCCATGGCGCCAGCTTCCCGCGCAGATTCGACGAGGTCACGCTGGGAGAAGGCAGTCAGCATCACCACAGGGGCGATCCGCTCCTCCGCGATGATCTTGGCGGCAGTGATGCCGTCCATGATCGGCATCTTGACGTCCATCACGACGAGGTCCGGCTCGGTCTCCCGGGCGAGCTCCACGGCACGTTCGCCGTTGTCCGCCTCGCCGACGACCTCATAGCCCGCCCCGCCGAGGATCTCGACGATGTCCAGTCGGATGAGTGTCTCGTCCTCGGCGACCAGGACTCGCCGCGGCGCGTCACCGTGCTGCGTCTCCTGGGCGGCCGCCGCAGCGGTCGCAGGTGTGGCGTCGGTGGATGATTCCTCGGAGGCACCAGCGCCGCCGGACTGAGTCTGTTCGCTCACCGTTCTCCTTCTGGTCCCTTGTCGATCGTGGTGCCCGAAGTGGGACTCGAACCCACACACCAGTGGTACCGCATTTTGAGTGCGGCGCGTCTACCGATTCCGCCATTCGGGCTGTGCTGAGTCGGTCGGTCCCGGACTCAGCGATGCTGCCCTCGGCGCCGAGGTGGCGTGCGAGGACAGCATCATTCTACCTGGCCTGGGCCGGGCAGTCTGTCGAGTGGTTCAGCCCGCGCTGGAGGCGCTGGCGGCTGGCCAGGGTCCGACGGGCTCCTTGTTCGGCGGAGCCGTATCGCCGCGACGGAGGGTCTCGATGTCACCGGAGTCATGCAGATCACCGATGCGGTGCACCTTGACCATGTTCGTGGTGCCGGCCTGTCCTGGAGGGGAGCCGGCGGCGATGACCACGAGCTCGCCCAGCTCGGCCGCGCCCTCTTCGAGCAGCAGCTTGTCGACCTGGGCCGTCATGGTGTCGGTGTGGGTCGCGAACTCCACCCAGCGGGGCTGCACACCCCAGGAGAGCGTCAGGATGTTGTGCGTGTGCTCCACGTGGGTGAAGGCGAAGATGTTCTGCTTGGGCCGGAGCCGAGAGAGCCGGCGGGCCGAGTCCCCGGAGCGGGTGAACGTGGTCAGATGGGCGATGTCCAGCTGATCCGCGATCTCCTTCGCGGCACGGGTGATGGCGCCGCCGCGGGTCTTCGGGCGGGTGCCGAGCTCGGGGATGCGACTCAAGCCCTTGGACTCGGTGGTCTGGATGATCCGGGACATGGTCTCCACGGTCTCCACCGGGTACTTGCCCACGGAGGTCTCGCCGGAGAGCATGACCGCATCCGCGCCGTCGAGCACGGCGTTGGCGCAGTCGGAGGCCTCGGCGCGAGTGGGCCGGGGGCTCTCGATCATGGACTCGAGCACCTGGGTGGCGACGATGACCGGCTTGGCCCAGCGGCGGGCGAGCTCCACCGCGCGCTTCTGCACCAGCGGAACCTCTTCCAGAGGCAGCTCCACGCCGAGATCGCCGCGGGCGACCATGATGGCGTCGAAGGCGTCGACCACATCCTGGAGCGCCTCCACCGCCTGGGGCTTCTCCACCTTGGCGATGACCGGGACGCGGCGTCCCTCTTCGTCCATGATCCGGTGCACAGCCTCGATGTCGGCGGCGTCGCGGACGAAGGAGAGCGCGACCATGTCGAACCCGGTGCGCAGCGCCCAGCGCAGGTCCTCCTCGTCCTTCTCGGAGAGCGCGGGGACGGAGACGGCGACACCGGGGAGGTTGATGCCCTTGTTGTTCGAGACCTTGCCAGGAACCTCGACCTCGGTGAGCACGTCGGTCTCGGTGACCTCGATGGCGCGCAGCGAGACCTTGCCGTCGTCGATGAGCAGCGTGTCGCCGACGTTGACGTCTCCGGGCAGGCCCTTGAACGTGGTGGAGCAGCGGTCCTTGGTGCCCTGGATGTCTTCGACGGTGATCGTGAAGCGATCCCCGACGTCGAGGTAGTGCTCACCCTCGATGAACCGGCCGAGGCGGATCTTCGGGCCCTGCAGGTCCGCGAAGATGCCCACGGCGGTGCGCAGGTCCTTGGAGACCTCGCGCACGGTGTTGTAGGTGTCCTCGTGGACGCTGTAGTCACCGTGGCTCATGTTCACTCGGGCGACGTCGACCCCGGCCTCGATGAGGCGGCGGGTGGTCTCGTAGCCTGCTGTGGCGGGGCCGAATGTGGCAACGATTTTGGCGTGTCTCATGTCTTACTCTGTCCTATCTTCATTGCTGCTAAGCGTTGCTGATGGACTGGCACGACACTGGACCAGGACCTCTTTCTCCGAGCCTATAACAGTCAGCCTGTGAGCGAAATCGCACGATCAGAGGGCTTGACCGGAGCCGGCAGGCGGGTCTCCCCCTCCAGATACTCGTCGACCTTCGCGGCCGCCGCACGGCCTTCCGCGATGGCCCAGACGACCAGGGAGGCGCCGCGTCCGGCGTCGCCCACGGCGAAGACACCCTCCACGGAGGTCTGGTAGTCCTCGGCGCGGGTGATGTTGCCGCGCTTGTCGAAGTCCAGACCCAGCTGACCGGTCAGCGTGTCTGACTCGGCCCCGGTGAAGCCCAGCGCCAGGAGCACCAGGTCTGCGGGGATCTCGCGCTCGGAGCCCGGCTTCGGCGAGCGTGAGCCGTCCGCGTTGTACTGGGTCTCGGCGACCTGCAGGGCGCGGACCCGGCCGTCGTCGTCGCTGAGGAACTCGACGGTGGAGGCCAGGTAGCTGCGCTCGCCGCCCTCTTCATCGGCGCTGGTGAGTTCGAAGACGCGCGGGTCCATGGGCCAGGGCTCGTGCTCCGGGCGCTCGCCCGGGAGCTCCTTGCCGATGGCCAGGGTGGTGACCGACTTCGCGCCGTGGCGGTGGGCGGTGCCGATGCAGTCCGCACCGGTGTCACCGCCGCCGAGGATGACGACGTGCTTGCCATCGGCGCGGATCTGGTCGGCGACCTCATCGCCGGAGGTCGCCTTGTTCGACTGCACCAGATACTCCATCGCGAAGTGCACGCCGGAGAGCTCGCGCCCGTTGACTCCGAGGTTGCGCGGGACCATGGCACCGGTGGCCAGGATGACCGCGTCGTAGCTGGCCTCCAGGGCGTCCCAGGTGATGTCGGCCCCGATCTCGGTGGAGGTGTAGAACCGCGTGCCTTCGGCTCGCATCTGATCGATGCGGAACTCGACGTGGTGCTTCTCCATCTTGAAGTCCGGGATGCCGTAGCGCAGCAGTCCGCCGAGGCGGTCGTCGCGCTCGTAGACGGCCACGGTGTGTCCGGCGCGGGTCAGCTGCTGGGCTGCCGCGAGCCCCGCCGGCCCGGAGCCGACCACTGCCACGGTCTTGCCCGTGAGCCGCTGGGGCAGCACGGGCTCGACATAGCCGCGCGCGATGGCCTCGTCGGCGATGGCGACCTCGGACTGCTTGATGGTGACCGCGGGCTGGTTGATGCCCAGCACGCAGGAGGTCTCACAGGGCGCCGGGCAGATGCGCCCGGTGAACTCCGGGAAGTTGTTGGTCATATGCAGCCGGGAGGAGGCTTCCTCCCACTGGTCGCGCCAGATCAGGTCATTCCACTCCGGGATCAGGTTCCCCAGCGGGCAGCCGGTGTGGCAGAACGGGATGCCGCAGTCCATGCAGCGGCTCGCCTGGGTCTGCACGATGCCGCGCTCGTTGCGCTCATAGACCTCATTGAAGTCCATGATGCGCACCGGCACGGGGCGAGACGGCCGGTCCTGACGGTCTCGGTGCTTCAAGAATCCACGGGGATCAGCCACGGGTCGCCTCCAGAATCTTCTGCCATGCCGCATCGCCATCGGGATCCAGCCCCTCGTCGAGGGCGCTGGAGCGGGCGCGCAGCACGGCGTCGTAGTCACGCGGGAGCACCTTGGTGATCCGCGCATAGGTCTTCTCGGGGTCGTTCAACAGGGCCTGTGCCACCGCGCTGCCGGTCTCCTCGTGATGGCGGCGCAGCAGATCACCGATGATGCCGCGGTCCTCCTCGTCGGGTTCCAGCAGCAGCAGGTCGCCGTTGCGCTGCGCCTGAGAGTTCATCCGCTGGTCGTCGAAGTCCAGCACGAAGGCCGTGCCGCCGGACATACCGGCACCGAAGTTGCGCCCGGTGGGTCCCAGGATCAGCGCCTGGCCGCCGGTCATGTACTCGCAGCCATGATCACCGATGCCCTCGACCACGGCGGTGGCACCGGAGTTGCGCACCAGGAAGCGTTCGCCCACCTGTCCGCGCAGGAACATCTCACCAGCGGTGGCTCCATAGCCGATCACGTTGCCGGCGATCACGTTCTTCTCCGCGACGAACGGCGCCGTTGGGTCCGGATGTGCAATGATCCGCCCGCCGGAGAGCCCCTTGCCCACGTAGTCGTTGGCGTCGCCGGCCAGGTGCAGAGTGATCCCGTGCGGCAGGAACGCGCCGAGGGACTGACCGGCCTCACCGGTGAGCTCCACGACGATGGTGTTGTTCTCCAGCGTCTTGAGCCCCTGAGCCTTGGTCACCTCGTGGCCGAGCATGGTGCCCACCGAGCGGTCAGTGTTGATGACCTTCTTCTCGATCTGCACCTTCTCGCCGTGGGTGATCGCCGAGCCTGCCAGTTCGATCAGGCCCATGTCGAAGTGCTTCTCCAGCTCATGGTCCTGGCCGCGTGTGCGACGCAGCATCGAGGCGGTGATCGGATCGTTGGGGTCGTATCCGTCCAGCACCGCGCCGAGGTTCAGTCCGGCGGACTTCCAGTGCCGCTTCGCGTCGTCCATGTTCAGCGAGTCGATGTGCCCGATGGCCTCGTCCAGGCTGCGGAAGCCCAGTTCGGCGAGGTATTCGCGAACCTCCTGGGCTATGAACTCGAAGAAGTTGACCACGTGATCGGCCTTGCCCGTGTAGCGCTCACGCAGCAGCGGGTTCTGCGTGGCCACGCCCACCGGGCAGGTGTCCAGGTGGCAGACGCGCATCATGATGCAGCCCGACACCACCAGCGGCGCGGTGGCGAAGCCGTATTCCTCGGCTCCGAGCAGCGCCGCGATCACGACGTCGCGACCGGTCTTGAGCTGGCCATCGACCTGGACGGTCACGCGTTCACGCAGGCCGTTGAGCATCAGCGTCTGCTGCGCCTCGGCCAGTCCGAGCTCCCAGGGGGTGCCGGCATGCTTGAGCGAGTTCAGCGGCGAGGCGCCGGTGCCGCCGTCGTGCCCGGAGATCAGCACGACGTCGGCCTTGGCCTTGGTCACACCGGCCGCCACGGTGCCGACTCCATGCAGGGAGACCAGCTTCACGTGGACCCGGGCGCCGGTGTTGGCGCGCTTGAGGTCGAAGATCAGCTGGGCCAGGTCCTCGATGGAGTAGATGTCATGGTGCGGCGGCGGGGAGACCAGCGCGACGCCGGGGGTGGAGTGCCGAGTCTCGGCCACCCAGGGGTAGACCTTCTTGCCCATGAGCTGGCCGCCCTCACCGGGCTTGGCTCCCTGGGCCATCTTGATCTGCAGGTCGTCCGCGTGGGTGAGGTACTGGCTGGTCACCCCGAAGCGTCCGGAGGCGATCTGTTTGACCGCCGAGCGACGCTCAGGGTCCTCGAGCCGCGCCGGATGCTCGCCGCCCTCGCCGGTGTTGGAGCGTCCGCCGAGCCGGTTCATCGCGATGGCCAGGGTCTCGTGGGCCTCCTGAGAGATGGAGCCGTAGCTCATCGCCCCGGTGTTGAACCGCTTGACGATCTCCCCGACGGACTCGACCTCTTCGATGGGCACCGGTTCACGCTGCGCGGTGAGCTTGAACAGCCCGCGCAGGGTCAGCAGCGCCTCGGACTGGTCGTCCACCGACTTGGTGTACTGCTTGAAGATGTCATAGCGGCGGGTCTTGGTGGAGTGCTGGAGCTTGAACACCGTCTGCGGGTTGAACAGGTGCGGGGGGCCCTCACGGCGCCACTGGTACTCGCCGCCGATCTCGAGCTCATCGCCGCGCCCCAGGTCATTGCCGTCCGCCGGGTAGGCGCGGGAGTGGCGCTGCAGGGTCTCGTCGCAGAGAACGTCCAGTCCGACGCCGCCCATCGGCGAATGTGTGCCGGAGAAGTACTGGTCGACCACGTTCTGCGCCAGGCCCACGGCTTCGAAGGTCTGTGCACCGCAGTAGGAGGCCACCGTGGAGATGCCCATCTTGGACATGATCTTGAGCACGCCCTTGCCCAGCGCGGTGAGCAGGTTGTGCACCGCCTGCTCCTCGGAGACGCCGCTGATCTCGCTGCGGCGCACCATGTCCTCGGCGGTCTCCATGGCCAGGTAGGGGTTGACCGCTGCGGCGCCGTAGCCGATGAGGCAGGCCACGTGGTGGACCTCGCGCACATCGCCGGCCTCCACCACGAGTGAGACTCGGGTGCGGTTGGCCGACTTCAGCAGGTGGTGGTGGATGGCCGAGAGCATCAGCAGCGACGGGATGGGTGCCCACTGCGCGTTGGAGTCACGGTCGGAGATCACGATGTAGCTGACCCCGCGGTTGACCGCCGCGGAGACCTTCTCGCAGATCTCACGGATCCGCTGCCGCAGCTCCTCCTCGCGGGAGCCTGCCCGGTAGAGGGCGCGCACCTTCAGCGCGATCTTCGCGCCGTCGTCGTTGCGGATGTTCGCGATCTTGGCCAGCTCATCGTTGTTGATGACCGGGAAGTCGAGGGCGACCTGCTGGGACCTGACCTGCTCGTTGCTCAGCAGGTTCCCGCTCGGGCCGATGTGCAGACCCAGCGAGGTGACCAGTTCCTCGCGGATCGCGTCCAGCGGGGGGTTGGTCACCTGGGCGAAGGTCTGCACGAAGTAGTCGAAGAGCAGCCGCGGGCGGTCGGCGAGGACCGCGATCGGGGTGTCGGTGCCCATCGCGCCCAGCGGCTCGGCGCCGGCGGTGGCCATCGGGCCGATCAGGATGCGCAGCTCCTCGTGGGTGTAGCCGAAGGTCTGCTGGCGCAGCCGCACGGATTCCGGGGGGTGGCGCACATGCAGACGTTCCGGAAGGTCTGCGAGCTCGACCAGGTTGTCCTTCACCCAGTCAGCCCACGGTGCGGAGGAGGCCAGGTCCGCCTTGATCTCCTCATCTTCGATGATGCGCCCCTCGACCGTGTCGAGCAGGAGCATCATGCCCGGGGCGACCCGGCCCTTGCGCACGATCGAGGAGGGCTCCAGGTCGATGACGCCGACCTCGGAGGACATGACGACCAGACCGTCATCGGTGACCCAGTAGCGCGCCGGGCGCAGGCCGTTGCGGTCGAGCATGGCGCCGACCTGCTGACCGTCGGTGAAGGCGATGGCCGCCGGACCGTCCCATGCCTCCATGAGCTGGGCGTGGTACTGGTAGAAGGCGCGCAGACCCGGGTCCATGGTCTCGTGGTTCTCCCAGGCCTCCGGGATCATCATCCGCATGGCCTGAGCCAGCGGACGGCCCGAGAGCATCAGCAGCTCGGCGGCTTCATCGAAGCTGGTCGAGTCCGAGGCGCCGGGAGTGCAGATCGGGAAGAGCGACTCGGGGTCCTCCCCCAGGAGCTCAGACGCCATCATGGACTGCCGCGCGCGCATCCAGTTCCGGTTGCCCTTGACCGTGTTGATCTCGCCGTTGTGCGCGATGTTGCGCAGCGGCTGGGCCAGCGGCCAGGACGGGAAGGTGTTCGTGGAGAAGCGGGAGTGGACGATGCCCAGCGTGGTCTTGAACCGCTCATCCGAGAGATCGGGGAAGAAGGGCTCCAGCTGCGCGGTGGTCAGCATGCCCTTATAGGTGATCGTCTTCGAGGACAGCGAGGGGAAGTAGACGCCCAGGCGGTTCTGGCCGCGCTTGCGCAGCCGCCAGCCGCGCTGGTCGAGCGAGCCCGAGGCGGAGTCCTGGAACTCGAAGGAGTCTTCGGCGGCGGCGCCGAGGAACACCTGGCGGAAGAAGGGCATGGATTCCTTGGCGAGCGTGCCGATCATGGAGGCGTCCACGGGGACGTCTCGCCAGCCCAGCACGTTCAGTCCCTGCTCGGTGGCGAGGTCTTCGAAGCTCGCGCACATGGTCTGCCGCTCGGCCTCAGACTGCGGCAGGAAGGCAGTCCCTGCGAGATACTCCCCCGCCGGTGGAAGATCGAACTCGGTGACGGCGCGGAAGAACTCGTCCGGGATCTGGGTGAGCAGACCCGCGCCGTCGCCGGTGCCGACGTCGCCGCCCACTGCACCGCGGTGCTCGAGATTGCGCAGCGCCACCAGCGCGTGGTCCACGATGTCGTGTCCGGGGGTCCCCCGCAGGGTGGCGACGGCGGCCATGCCGCAGTTCTCGTGCTCATTGGCAGGATCGTAGAGGCCGGCCTTCTCGGGGAAAGCGGCAAAGCGCTGATAGGGACTCGTGACCTTCAGCGCGTCTGCGCCGAGCGCTGCCTCGAATGATTCGAGAGTAGACATGACGGTCTTCCTTCCTCCGCATGCGGACGTTTCATGGGGAGGGGACGTCTTCGGCCCCTTCGTGATACACGGAGTCTGGGACCATTCTCCCAATTTCAGCGGGACTGTGCGTCCTGCTCGGAAAAAGTCTCCAGCGGATCCGTCGGTCTTCTGTCCTGCGTGGCGCAGTCAGGCTGTGACCCTGCGCTGCTCGGGTGTGTCCCGGCGCTCGGTGCTCAAGCGGTGCGGATTGGTCGGCGCACCGTCTTCGTCGTCATCCCGCTGGTGGGCAGGGGATGCCCCAATCCTCCTGCCAGCCCACAGCCGTTGCAAGTTCGATCTCAGGATTTGGGACGGTCTTGTTCGGCGGGGCTGGAGGATTCAGCTGGGCGATCAGACTCGTTCGGGGGCAGATCGGACTCCTCCGACTCCCCTGGACGCTCCTCGGCTGCCGCGGCGCTGCGCTCCTTCGTGGTGGAGGCGGCGTCGTCGTTCTCCTCGCCGATCAGGACGCTGTGGTCCTCTGCTCCGCGGGGCCCCTGGCCGGGCCGGTAGATCTCCAGCTCCTCGGCCAGCGCGACCTCGGTGCGCGGACGGCGGGTCCAGAGCCAGATGAGCATGCCCAGGGCGAGGATGAAGAGGAACACTGACATCCACATGTTGAGTCGCCATTCGAGGCCGAAGATGTCGATCCACTGGGTGGACTTCGTCATCTCGTCCACGCGCAGGGACTCGACCCAGAAGCGACCCAGGGCGTAGTAGGCCACATAGGTCCATGCGAGCAGACCCTGCTTGACGGCGAAGCGGCGATAGAGCGCGATGAGCAGGAAGAAGCCCACCAGGTTCCAGATGCTCTCGTAGAGGAAGGTCGGGTGGAAGAGCGTGTCCTCGCCGGCACCGAGCGGGGGCGCCTGGTGGCGCTGAGAGGTGTCGATCTCCAGGCCCCAGGGAAGATTGGTGGGGCCGCCGTAGAGCTCCTGGTTGAACCAGTTGCCCCAGCGACCGATGGCCTGCGCGAGCAGCACGCCAGGGACGAGCGCATCGGCGAAGGCGCCGAACTTCATCCCGTAGCGGCGGCAGGCGAACCAGACGCCGACGCTGCCCAGGGCCACTGCACCGACGATGCCGAGGCCGCCGAGCCAGACCTGCGGAATCAGCGACAGATCGCCGTCCTCCCCGAAGTAGGCGTCGGGAGAGGTGAACACGTGATAGAGCCTGCCGCCGATGATGCCGAGCAGCACGGCCCAGATCAGTGCATCAAAGACGTTCTCCGGCTGTCCTCCGCGCGACTTCCAGAGTCGACTGGCGACGAAGTACGCCGCGAGGATGCCCAGGCCGATGGCCAGCCCGTAGAAGCCGATCTGGAACGGGCCGACGAGGTCGATCCCGTCGGTCGGCGGGGCGGGAAAGGCGGCAGTGATCTGGGCCCCCGCTGGCGCGGCGGCTTCCACGACGGTCTGCAGCGCGCTGACCGGACTGGAGGTGTGAGACACGGTGTCCTCTCGCAATGATGATTCGCCAGAACGACGCCGGAGCGCTGACCTGGCTGATTCGTGATCCGGTGCAGTCTATGTCATCGAGGGACGCCGGCTCCGGTGAGCTCGGCAGTCAGCTCCGCAACTGCTTCAGGTCCGCCGTCGCGCAGTGCGACGACGAGCGCGGTGCCGACGATGACACCGTCGGCGTAGCGACCGATCTCCTCGACATGGGAGCGGGTGGAGACGCCCAGGCCCACGCAGACCCGTTCGGCTCCGGCGCTCTTGGCCGCCGCGACCACGCGTTCCGCGGCGTCGGACACCTGATCCCGGGCACCGGTCACGCCCATCACCGAGACCCCGTAGACGAAGCCGCGGGAGGCGGCGACGATCTTCTCCACGCGCTCAGTCGAGGAGGACGGGGCCGTCAGGAAGACCCGATCCAACCCATGACGATCCGTGGCGGCGATCCACTCGCCGGCCTCATCGGGGATGAGGTCCGGGGTGATCGCGCCCGCTCCCCCGGCAGCCGCGAGACGGCTGGCGAACTCCTCGGCGCCCATGCGGTCGATCAGGTTGTAATAGGTCATCACCAGCACTGCGGCGTCGGTGGCCTCGACCACTGCCTCCACGATCTCGAAGACCTCCGGGAGGCGGAACCCGCGAGCGAGGACCTCCGTGGTGGCCTGCTGGATCACCGGACCGTCCATGACGGGATCCGAATAGGGAACACCGATCTCGATGACGTCGGCGCCGTTGCGGGCCAGCTCGATGGCCGCCGCGATCGAGGTGTCCTTGTCCGGGTACCCGGCGGGCAGGTAGCCCACGAAGGCGGCGCGTCCCTGGGCACGCGCCGCCTCGATGGCGCGCGCGGTCTTGGACGCGGTCATCGACGCCTGTGCGCCGGGCTGCGCCGGAGTGGCTTCGGTGCTCATGCCTGAACTCCCGTCTCGGGTGCAGGAGATGGGCTCTCGTCACCGGTCTTGTCTGCGGTCTCGGTCTCGGCCACCGGGTCGTTCTCCTGGCCCGGAAGCATCCGGAACCATTCAGCGGCGGTCTCCACGTCCTTGTCCCCGCGTCCGGAGAGGTTGATCATGATGATCTTGCCCTCACCGTCCGCGCCCCAGCTGCGGGAGAGCCGGGCGGCGCCGGCCAGCGCGTGGGCGGACTCGATGGCGGGAATGATGCCCTCGGTGCGGCACAGCGATTCGAAGGAGGACATGCATTCGGTGTCGGTCACCGGTTCGTAGGTGGCGCGACCGGTCTCAGCCAGATAGGCGTGCTCCGGGCCGACGGAAGGATAGTCCAATCCGGCGGAGATCGAATGCGAGTCCACCGTCTGTCCATCCTCGTCCTGCATCAGGTAGGACCGCGCGCCATGGAGCACGCCGGAGCGGCCCAGCGTGATCGCCGAGGCGTGCCGACCGGTCTCGACCCCGTCGCCTCCGGCCTCGAAGCCGTAGAGCGCGACCTC
Source organism: Nesterenkonia halotolerans (assembly GCF_014874065.1). Taxonomy (NCBI): domain Bacteria; kingdom Bacillati; phylum Actinomycetota; class Actinomycetes; order Micrococcales; family Micrococcaceae; genus Nesterenkonia; species Nesterenkonia halotolerans. Next base: position 759,165 of record NZ_JADBEE010000001.1, read on the forward strand.
GGGGTCATCGAGGAACCCGTGGAAGAGGCCCATCGCGTTGGAGCCGCCGCCCACGCAGGCCGCGACCACATCGGGAAGGCGTCCCTCCATGGAGAGGATCTGCTCGCGCGCCTCCTCGCCGATGACCTGGTGGAACCAGCGGACCATCTCAGGGAACGGGTGTGGGCCGGCGACCGTGCCGAGCAGGTAGTGGGTGTTCTCCACCGAGGCGACCCAGTCGCGCAGCGCCTCATTGATGGCGTCCTTGAGCGTCTGCGCGCCGTGGTCCACCGGGACCACCTCTGCCCCGAGCAGGCGCATGCGCGCGACGTTGAGCGCCTGCCGCTTGGTGTCTGCCGAGCCCATATAGACCACGCAGTCCATGCCCATCAAGGCGGCCGCGGTGGCCGTGGCCACACCGTGCTGGCCGGCACCGGTCTCGGCGATCAGCCGGGTCTTGCCCATGCGCTGCGCCAGGAGCGCCTGTCCGAGGACGTTGTTGATCTTGTGCGAACCGGTGTGGTTGAGGTCCTCGCGCTTGAGGAAGATCCGGGCGCGACCAGCCTGGGCGGCGAAGCGGGGGACCTCGGTCAGCAGTGAGGGTCGTCCGGTGTAGTCCCGGCCGAGGCGCTGGAACTCGGCGATGAAGGAAGGATCTTCCTTGGCGTCACGGAAGGTGCGTTCCACCTCATCGAGGGCCGCGACCAGTGATTCCGGCATCCAGCGGCCACCGAAGTTCCCGAAGTAGGGACCCTCGTGGTCGCGGTATTTCTGGGTCTCCTCAGCGGGAGCACTCATGGTCTCTCCTCAGTGTTCGTGGACAAGACTCGCGGTACGGAAGCGACGCAGGGCCTCTGCGGGCTCCCCGTCCCTGACCAGGGCCTCTCCGACCAGCACGGCGTCGGCGCCTTCCAGCGCGTAGTCCGCGACGACGGCGGGGCCGGTGACGCCGGACTCGGCGATCCGCACCACATCGGCGGGAAGGTGACGCGCCATCGTGGCGTAATGGGCGACGTCGACCTCCAGGGTCTTCAGATTGCGCACGTTGACTCCGACGATCTTGGCCCCGGCAGCCACTGCCCGGGAGATCTCCTCTTCAGTATGCGCCTCGACGAGCGCCTCCATGCCCAGCTCGTGGGTCAGTGCGAGGAAGCGGGCGAGTGTCTCGTCATCGAGCGCGGCGACGATGAGCAGCACCAGGTCCGCCCCATGCGCGCGAGCTTCGTGGAACTGGTACTCATCGACCATGAAGTCCTTGCGCAGCACGGGGAGCTGAACGGCGGCTCGGACGGCGTCGAGGTCCGCCAGGCTTCCCTTGAAGCGTCGTCCCTCGGTGAGCACGCTGATCACAGCGGCCCCACCGGTCTGGTAGGCGCGCGCCAGAATGGCCGGATCGGGGATCTCGGCCAGCTCACCCTTCGAGGGCGAGGACCGCTTGACCTCAGCGATGATCCGGACGCCCTGGGGATCGCTGCGCCCCGCGGTCAGCGCGGCATGCGCATCGAGTGCGGGGGCCGCTGCGGCGGCACGAGCGACGATCTCCTCGAACGGGACCGCACTCCGACGCTCCTCGAGGTCCTCGCGGACTCCGGCGATGATCGAATCGAGAACGCTCACCATTCAGTGCGCGGCGGTCTCGGGCCGCCGCTTGTCCTTGCTGCTTCGGGAGTTGTCCGCATTGGCGGGGCCCTGGTGATCGCGGGCGCTCTCGTGCTCGCTGATGACCTTCTTGGCGTCCATCTCCACGCCGTAGCCCTTGGCCTTGAGCACCAGGCCCAGGACGATGGCCAGCGGGAGGAAGAGGATCGAGATCCAGACCAGCACCCAGACCTGGGTCACCATGCCGATGCCGGCGATGATCGAGCCCACCATGATGCAGATGCTCAGCGACCAGGCGGCGGGGGTGGAGCCGTGACCGATGTGATCGTGATGGATGTACTCGTCATCCACCTTCTCGCCGGGTGCCGGCTCGGTGTCGCGCAAAGCTGAGGTGGTGCTCATCCTGGTCCTCTCTGGAACGTGCTTCAGTGCTCATTCAGTCTGCTGACCATTCTGCCACGTATGGCCCTCAGTCGCGGTCGGTGACGACGTCGGGTGACGCGGAGTCACCGGCCGAAGAATCCGCAGGAGCCGCTCAGCGCCGGGAGTCGGTGGGGTCCTCGCCGTCGGAGAGCCCGTCCCAGAGGTCGAACTCGTCCGGGTCGGTGTCGCGACCGCTGCGGGTCTGCGAGCCTGAGCCGGCGGCCGTGCCCGGACCATGTTCCCCGGCGGGGCCTTCGTGGGCTCGCTGCTCGACGCCGGCATCGGATCCTGAGACCTGGTACTTGCGCGACTGGCGATCCGGCCAGCGGTGGGAGAGCAGCAGCAGCGCGAGCGCCGCGACGAGCAGCAGCAGCGCGCCGGCGAAGCCCAGCCAGACGGCCCCGGAGAGCTCGTAGCTCTGCGCCTCGGCGGTGGTCCCGGTGATCTCCCCGAGCGCAGTGGCGGCGGTGGATGCGGTGTCGGCGAGCACGGCACGGACGGAGAGCAGAACGATGATCGAAGCACCGAAGAGCACCGACCCGATCAGCACCCTCCCGATCAGCTTCGCTATCGAGACTGCCAGTCCGGCGGCGAGACCGACCAGCCCCATGGCGGTGACGGTGTCGACCAGGTCCGCCCCGGAGATCTCCACCTCTTGGACGGCAGAGGTGGCGCCGAGCCCGGTGGCGGTCACCCAGGTCATGGTCGAGGAGATCAGCAGCAGCGCCCCGCCGAGGAGAGTCGTCCAGACCACGGTGCGTCGGGTCAGTGCGCGCCGGAGTCGGGCGGACCATGCTTCTGGGCCGGGCTGTGCGCCCTGGGGTTCGGGCGTCGTGGTCTCACTCATGTGTGCTCCAGTCGGTCGGCGGCCAGCACGGCGCGCAGCGGAGCGGCGGCCTTGTTCACGGTCTCCAGGCGTTCGGCGTCGTTCTCGGAGTCCGCCACGATCCCGCCGCCAGCCTGCACATAGGCGCGTCCGTTCTTCAGCAGCGCCGAGCGGATGGCGATGGCGGCGTCCATGCGGCCGGACAGGTCGAAGTAGCCCACCACTCCCCCGTAGATGCCGCGCCTCGTCGGCTCCCAGGCGTCGAGCAGCTGCAGTGCCCGCGGCTTGGGCGCTCCGGAGAGGGTCCCGGCAGGGAAGGTCGCCGCCAGGACGTCATAGGCGCTGTACTCGCTGGCCAGCTCTCCCTGCACGTGGCTGGTCAGGTGCATCACGTGGCTGAAGCGCTCGACTGCCATGAACTGCGTGACCTGCACCGAGCCGGGCACGCACACCTTGGCCAGATCGTTGCGCGCGAGGTCCACGAGCATGATGTGCTCGGCGCGCTCCTTCTGGTCCGCCAGCAGATCCTCGGCGAGCTCGGCGTCCTGGCGCGGTGTCTCTCCGCGCGGCCGGGTGCCGGCGATCGGGTGGGTGACCACCGTGGTGTCCTCCACGGTGACCAGCGCTTCAGGCGAGGCCCCGACCAGCTGGTAGGGCTCGCCGTCGGGGGTCTCGAAGTGCATGAGGTACATGTAGGGGCTCGGGTTGAGCAGGCGCAGCATCCGGTAGACCGCCAGTGCGTCCACCTCTGTGTCGACCTCGAATCGTCGCGAGACCACGATCTGGAACACCTCGCCGTCGACGATCGCCTGCTTGGCCTTGGTGAGCGTCGCCAGGTATTCGTTCTCGTCCCAGGCATGCGCGACGCGCTCCTGGAGGTCCCGCTCGACGGCGGCGCCCCAGTCTCGCTCGGCGGTCGAGATCACGGGGGCCACAGGCTCGGCGAGCTTGGCGGCCATGTCGTGCAGCCGGGACACAGCGTCGGAGTAGGCTCCCTCGACTCCGGTGTCGAGGCCGTCGAAGTTGATCGCGTTGGCGACCAGCGTCACGGTCCCGTCCCGGTTGTCATGGACCGCAAGGTCCGAGACCAGGTTCATGGCCATCTCGGGCACATGAAGATCATCTCTGGGCGGGTTCGGCAGCTTCTCCCAGTGGCGGATCACGTCCCATCCGGCGTAGCCGACCAGCCCGGAGGTCAGATGCGGAAGCTCCTCGATGAAGGGACGGCCTGGGGTCGTGCGCTCCGCGCCCACCGCAGTGTCGCGGGCAGTCCCGGCGAGGAAGGTGAGCGTATCGCGCAGCACATCCGCAGTGGTGCCGTGCAGCGGGGTCCCCTGGGGCGGCTTCCCCATCCAGTGCGCTGCACCGTCCTTCTCGCTGAGCGTGGCCGAGGAACGCACACCGATGAAGGAATGGCGGGACCAGGCGGCGCCCGGCGCCGCGGATTCCATCAGGAAGGTGCCCGGGCGCGCGGAGCCGGCGGAGTCGGTGGCCAGCGCCCGGTAGATGCTCAACGGGGTGTGCGCGTCCGCGAGCAGGGTCATGGTCACCGGGATGACACGGTGATCCTGGGCAAGGTCGAGGAACTGTTCCCGAGTGGGCACCACAGTGCCGAGGTCATGCATGGGTGATCTCCCGTCCGGTGAAGCAGGTGGGGGTGCCGGTGTGGCAGGCGGGGCCCGTCTGCTCCACCTTCATCAGCACGGTGTCGCCATCGCAGTCCAGCGCGAGGGAGACCACGTGCTGGACATTGCCCGAGGTGGCTCCCTTGCGCCAGAGCTCACCGCGCGAGCGGGAGAAGTACACGCCCTGGCGCGTTGCCAGCGTGATGCCCAGCGCCTCGGAGTTCATCCAGGCCAGCATCAGGACCTCATGGGAGTCGGCATCCTGGGTGATCACCGGGACCAGGCCATCGGCGTTGAAGCGCACCGCGTCCAGGACCGATTCAGGCAGGCTCCCTGCAGGCACGGCGCCTTCCGGTGCTGCAGATCCAGGTGCTGCGGATCCAGATGCTGTTGAGCCGGGGTCGGTGGAGTCGGCGGTGCTCATCGAAGTCCTCATCTCACCGGATAACCGGCAGAACGTATGGCGGTCTTGACCTGGGCGATCATGTCATCCGGGCCGAAGTGGAACATGGAGGCCGCGAGGACCGCATCGGCTCCCGCAGCGATCGCGGGCGGGAAGTGCGCCGGCGTGCCGGCGCCGCCCGAGGCTATCAGCGGCACGGAGCTGACGGCCCGCACCGCGGCGATCATCTCGGTGTCGAAGCCGTCGCGAGTGCCGTCCGCGTCGATCGAGTTCAGCAGGATCTCGCCCACGCCGCGCTCGGAAGCCTCGCGGCACCAGCTCAGCGCGTCGATGCCGGTCCCCTGCCGTCCGCCGTGGGTGGTGACCTCATAGCCCGACTCGGTCGCGGGGCTGCGCCGCGCGTCCAGGGACAGGACCAGGACCTGATTGCCGAAGCGAGCGACGATCTCGTTGATCACCTCGGGGCGGGACACCGCGGCGGTGTTGATGGAGACCTTGTCGGCTCCGGTACGCAGCAGCCGGTCCACGTCCACCGGTGAGCGGACTCCGCCGCCCACGGTCAGCGGGATGAACACCTCTTCGGCCGTGCGGGTGACCACATCGTAGGTGGTCTCGCGGTCGGCGGTGGAGGCGGTGACGTCCAGGAAGGTCAGCTCATCGGCGCCCGCGCGGTTGTAGCGGTGGGCAAGCTCCACCGGGTCCCCGGCGTCGCGGAGATTGGCAAAGTTGACTCCCTTGACCACGCGGCCCGCGTCGACGTCCAGGCACGGGATGACTCGGACTGCCAGTGTCATCGGTGACCTCGATCTCAGACGCGGCAGGCGTGGATGGAGGAGACCAGGATGGCGCGGGCTCCGAGGTCGTAGAGCTCATCCATCAGCTGGTTGGTCTTCTTGGCCGGGACCATGGAGCGCACGGCGACCCAGTTCTCATCGGCCAGCGGGGAGATGGTCGGTGACTCCAGGCCGGGAGTGATGGCGGCGGCCTGGGCGAGCAGGTCCCGGTGCACGTCGTAGTCCATCATCACGTACTGCCGCGCGACCAGCACGCCCTGCAGTCGGCGGATCAGCCGGTCAAGCCCCTCGGGGCGCTGGTCGCGTCCCGAGATCAGGATGGCCTCGGAGTCCATGATGGGCTCGCCGAAGGTCTCCATCCCGGCGGCCTTGAGCGTATTGCCGGTCTCCACGACGTCAGCGATGGCGTCTGCGACGCCGAGCCGCACGGAGGTCTCCACGGCACCGTCGAGGTGCACCACTTCGACGTCTGCCACGCCCTGGGACTCGAACCAGTGGGCGAGCAGGCCGTCATAGCTGGTGGCCACCCGGGTCCCGGCGAGGTCCGCCGCGCTGGTGAAGCGTCCGGCGGGTCCCGCCAGGCGGAAGGTCGACTTGCCGAAGCCCAGCCCCAGGACCTCCTCGGCCCCGTGATCGACCCGGGCGTCCTGGAACAGGTCACGCCCGGTCAGGCCGACGTCGAGGGTTCCGGCGCCCACATAGACGGCGATGTCGCGGGGGCGCAGGTAGAAGAACTCCACCTGGTTCTCCTCGTCGAGCATGACCAGTTCGCGCCGGTCGCGGCGCTGGACGTAGCCAGCCTCGGAGAGCATCTCCATGGCAGCCTCGGAGAGGGCACCCTTATTGGGAACAGCAATGCGCAGCATAGTCAATCTCGTCTTTTCGTGTGCAGGTGATGGAGTGGTCGGCGATTCTTCTCAGCTGATGTCGGCGAGCGGAATCAGAGGTACTGGTAGACATCCTCCGGGGAGATCCCCTTGGCGATCATCATGACCTGCAGATGGTAGAGCAGCTGAGAGATCTCCTCGGCGGTCTCGGCCTCGGTCTGGTACTCCGACGCCATCCAGACCTCGGCGGCCTCTTCCACGATCTTCTTCCCGATCTGATGGACGCCAGCATCAAGGGCAGCTACGGTGCCCGAGCCCTCCGGACGGGTCTCGGCCTTCTGGGCAAGTTCGGCGTACAGCTGATCGAAGGTTTTCACCGCTTCAGGGTATCTCACGAGGCCAGCGCGGCGATCTCCGCCGCCGCAGCGAGAGCGGCATGGGCGGACTCGAACCCCTTGTCCTCCTTCGAGCCTGGCAGACCCGCACGATCCAGCGCCTGCGCCTCGTCGTCGCAGGTGAGCAGGCCGAACCCGACAGGGGTCCCCGAGGTCAGGGCGACCTGGCTCAGCCCGTCCGTGGCGGCGGTGCAGACATACTCGAAATGCGGGGTGCCACCGCGGATCACGACGCCCAGGGCGACCACCGCGTCGAAGCGCGCGGCGGCATGGGAGGCGATCACCGGCAGCTCGAAGGACCCGGGAGCGCGCAGCAGCGTCACATCCTGGACCCCGACCTGCTCGAAGAAGCGCTCGGAACCGGCGATCAGCCCGTCCATGACCTCCTGATGCCAGCGCGAGGCCACGACGGCGACCTTGAGTCCGTGCTGTGCCGCCGCGCTGGCGAGTGCGTCGAGTTCGTCCTGCTGGATCTGTGGCGTTCCGGTGCCGCTCATCTGCGCGGTCTCCTTCGTCTGGGGTGTGGGGCGTTTATGGGGCGTGCGGTGGGTCTGGGACGGCCAGAGGTTGCTGAGCTGGCTGGGTCTCAGGAGGAGGAAGCGGTCACTGCTCGTGCAGCTGCAGGTGGTCCAGCGTGTGGTTCATCCGGTCGCGCTTGGTCTGCAGGTACCGCAGGTTGGTCTCGTGCACCACGCCGGTCGAAGGAGCGAGCTCCACATCCAGGCCAGCTCCGCGCAGCGTGTCGACCTTGACCGGGTTGTTCGTCATCAGCCGCAGACGACGGATGCCGGCGGAATGCAGGATCGCGGCCGCCCCGGTGAAGTCGCGCAGCTCGGCCGCGAGGCCCAGCATCTCGTTGGCCTCCACCGTGTCCGCCCCCTGTTCCTGGAGCTTATAGGCGCGCATCTTGTTGGCCAGGCCGATGCCGCGCCCCTCGTGGCCACGCAGGTAGAGCAGATGTCCGCCGTCGCGCTGGATGGACTCCAACGCCGAGGCCAGCTGGGTGCCGCAGTCGCAGCGCCGGGATCCCAGCACGTCACCGGTGACACATTCGGAGTGCATCCGGATCAGCGGACGGGACGCGTCCTCGTTGCCCTCCCCGGGGGCCTGGGCGAGCGCCGAGATGAGCATGTGCTCGTGACCCGTCGCGTGCTCGGTCCAGACCTGAGCGGCGAAGACACCATGATCGGTGGGCAGCGTGACCACGGGGCCCGGGGTCACCAGCTTTGCCAGCTCATCGCTGGGGGCATCCCAGCTGGCCGCCACCGAAGCCATCGCGGCGCCGTTGCTCGACGTCCCTCCGCGGTAGGCGATCAGGTCAGCGATGGAGACGAGCGCGAGCCTGTGTGCGTCGGCGAAGTCGCGCAGCGCGGGCAGGCGCATCATGCGGCCGTCGTCGTGGGTCAGCTCGGCGATCACACCGACCTCGGGCAGCCCCGAGAGTCGGCACAGGTCCACGGCAGCCTCGGTGTGCCCCGGACGCCCGAGCACCCCCGCGGGGTCCGCGATGAGCGGAAACAGGTGACCGGGCCGGCTCAGATCGGCCGCGGTGGTGGCGGCGTCCGCCATGACGCGCACGCTGAGCGCGCGATCCGCGGCGCTGATGCCGGTGCTGACTCCTGCGGCGGCGTCGGCGCTGATCGTGTACGCGGTGCCCTTGGGATCTTCATTGTCGGTGACCATCGGCGGCAGCTTCAGGTGCTCCGCCCGCTCGGGCGTCATCGGCACGCAGATCACTCCCGAGGTGTACCGGACCGTCATCGCCATGAGCTCCTCGGTGGCAAGCGAGGCCGGGAAGATGATGTCGCCCTCGTTCTCCCGGTCGGCGTCATCGACGACGACGACGGGACGCCCCGCCGCGAGCTCGTTGAGGGCGACGTCGATGGGATCCAGCAGCGGGGCCGGGGTCTCCGGCTGGGGAATGCTGGGGATCGGGGAGGACGACCCTGCGTCTGCAGGCTGATCAATGGCACCCTCGGCCTCGGCACCCTCGCCCGCAGCGCCGTGCACCGCATTGTTCCCGACCGCAGCGCCCTCGACCGCCTGGGAGGCAGGGTCGGGGAGGTGATGGCCGAACTGCAGCATGCGGCGGGTGTACTTCGCGAGCACGTCCACCTCGAGGTTGACCGCTCCGCCGATCGAGAGGCCCCCGAGGGTGGTCTCGGCCAGCGTCGTCGGAATCAGGCCCACCTCGAACCACGGCTGCGTGGACGCGGGGTCCGCGACTGCAGTGACGGTCAGCGACACCCCGTCGACAGCGATGGAGCCCTTCTCCGCGAGATAGGGGGCGAGCTCGGCGCTGATCTGGAATCGGTGCCGCCCGTCCTGCGGATCCCGCTCCACGAGTTCGCCGAGACCATCGACGTGACCCTGGACCACATGGCCGTCCAGGCGGGCGCCGGAGGGCAGGCAGCGCTCCAGGTTGAGCCCATCGCCCACGCTGAGCTGGCCCAGCGCAGTGCGCTTCAGCGTCTCTGGGATCAGCTCCACGCTGATCCGGTCACCGTCGATGTCCACAGCGGAGACGCAGACCCCGTTCACGGCGATCGAGCCGCCCAGGGCGAGACCTTCGGTGTGCCCGGGTGCGGCGAAGCTCAGCCGCTCCACGGACTTGGTGGGTTCGAAGCGTCGTTCGAGGACCTCTCCCAGACCAGTCACGATTCCGGTGAACATGTGTCTCCTTTCGGCTGCAGGTGCACACAGACATCGGAGTCCATGATCTGCACCGGCCCGCTCTCGGCGGGGTCGAGTGCGAAGCGGGGCGCCTCGCGAAGTGTTGTCACACCGATGTCGCCGATGCTGGCGGTCCCAGCGCCCAGCAGAAGCGGTGCGTGATAGGCGAAGACCTCGTCCACTAGCCCTGCCGCGAAGAAGGCCGAGAGCACGCTCTGCCCACCCTCGACGAGGACGTGCTTGACGGGGTACCCGCCATGCGTGGTCTGGGCGAGCTCCTGCAGGGCTTCGAGCGGATCTCGGGTCCGCAGCTGCACCCAGCCCTCACCCTCGGGCAGCGCCTGGGTCAGCTTGCAGCGCTTCGGGACGGGTGTCAGGCCCATGACCACACGGAGCGGCTGCCGCTGCGTGAGGTCTCCGGCGGGAGTGCGCGCGGTCAGCCGGGGGTCATCCACCGCCACGGTGTTGGTGCCCACCAGAATGGCATCGGCACGGCTGCGGACCCGATGCGTGTGTTCCCGCGAGGCTTGCGAGGTGATCCACTGGCTGGTCCCGTCGGCGGCCGCGATCCGCGCGTCCAGGGTCTGAGCCAGATGGACCGTGACGAAGGGACGGTGCTGCTCCTGGGCCGCCGTCCACCGGTGATTCAGCGCCTCGCATTCTTCCCTCAACACGGAGGAGAGCACCTCGATTCCCGCGCGCTGCAGCACAGCCGCTCCCCCGCCGTTGCTCGTCGGGTCGGAGGCGCCGTGGACGACCCGGCCGATGCCGGCCTCGATGATCAGCTGGGTGCAGGCGGGCTGACGGCCCTGATGACGGCACGGCTCCAATGTGGAGTACAGGGTGGCGGAGCTGAGGTCGACACCGGCCGGGTGATGGGCGAAGAAGTTCGCGAGGGCGGCGCGCTCAGCGTGGAAGGTGCCGGCTCCTCGATGGTGGCCCTGAGCGAGCACCTCGCCCTGCGCGGAGACGAGCAGGGCTCCCACCAGCGGATTGGCTCCTCGGACGCCTGAGAACGCCAGCTCCAGGGCTTGGGTCATCGCTGACTCGTGAAGCAACGGCCATCTCCTCCCAGCGTGTCGAGGCACTCCGGGAAGGCCGATGCGGCGAGGCGTCGACGCAGTCCGCCTGCGTGGGCTCCGCGCGATGCGGAGTCCACAGGCGCGGACTCTTGTGCTTCTCCCATCCAGACTGTGACTGTCGGTACCGGAGTTCCACCGGTTCAACCAAGACCGGAGCAGCGGGGCTGCACCTGACTCGGGTCGCGGACTTTGACCGCCGGTTCGGATTTTCACCGATCCCGGAGCACGAATTGTGTAGCACCAAGTGTGCCACATGCGCTGGCGCGGCCCGTCCGGCACCGCAATCTGGGGCAATCAACAGTCTGGGGCAGGCAGCCGCGAACTGCTGGCACATGCAGGAAGGGCCCGAGACCATGAGGTCCCGGGCCCTTCCCTGTGTGCTGAGCGGATGACGAGATTCGAACTCGCGACCCTCACCATGGCAAGGTGATGCTCTAGCCAGCTGAGCTACATCCGCATGAGTCCAGGGTGACCCGCCACCTCATCGGTGGCAGGAGCTCCTGCACTCAGTGCGCGATACTGGGATCGAACCAGTGACCTCTTCCGTGTCAGGGAAGCGCGCTACCGCTGCGCTAATCGCGCCCGTATGGACTTTCTCATCCGTTCAGACTTATTCAGTTGTTTCCTGCTCTGTTCTCCGCCCGGTGCTCGAACGAAGCTGCGAGGTGGGGACGGGAATCGAACCCGCGTTAACGGCTTTGCAGGCCGCTGCCTCGCCACTCGGCCACCCCACCGTAGCCATCCCCGAAACACTACACCGTCCCGGACTGACATCCGGCGACCGGGTCGTCGAAGACCTGGCTGCCGTGCAGTGATCCTGCTGATCGTTCAAGGGTTTCCCCAGATCCTGCGAGCGGATGACGAGATTCGAACTCGCGACCCTCACCATGGCAAGGTGATGCTCTAGCCAGCTGAGCTACATCCGCAGTGTCGTCCCGACCGCATTTTCTGCGGCGTTTCAACGACTTGAAACGATAGCGCAGGTCTCGGCCGCTCGTCCAATCGAGCAGGGGCTTCCTCCCGATCGCAAGTGATCAGACCCCTTGCGGGTCCCGATCTGGGCGGCAGGCAGAGATGTCAGGCACAGGTGGCAGACTTGTACCGATGACACAGCCAAGCCTCGCCCACGCCACCGACTATGGCCGCATGTATTCGCGCTCGACCAGCGGCTCTCCCGAGGTGCCTTCGATCACGACGGTGATCTCCCAGGAGCATAAGGACATGACCGGGTGGGCGGGTCATATGGCGACCTCTGAACTGGTCAATGATCAGCGACTCGCAGCAGCGGTCGGCTCCCCCGCCGAGCTCAAGCGGCTCGCGCGGCAGGCCTCTTCGGCGGCGGAGCGCTTCCGGGACGCAGCGGCCGCCCGTGGAGACCGGGTGCACCACTATGCGGAGCAGGTGGCGCTGCGCGCGCTGGGTCTGGCCGAGACCACCCAGGCGGCGCGTGCGGCGCTTCAGGAGCACCGCGAGACGCGATTCGCCGACCGATTCGATGAGTGGTGGTCGCTCTACGGTGTGACGCCCTTGGCCGCTGAGGTGACGGTGTGGAATCACACGCTCGGCTACGCCGGCACCCTCGACCTCGTCGCCGAGATCGGAGGGCGCACGTGCATCATCGACTTCAAGACAAAGGGACTCACTCGGGACGGCCGATCGAAGCCGCTGAACGAATCAGTCGTGATGCAGCTGGTGGCCGGCATGAAGGGCGAGGAGATGCTGGTGGACGCCGCCGCCGGGGAATGGACGCCCTGGCCCTACGGTGGTGACCCGATCCTGCTCGGTGTGGCGATCTCGGAGGCGGAGGTCGTCGCCGCACAGTCGAACCCCGCCCTGCTGAAGGCGCACTGGTTCAAGTTCTGTGTGCTTCGACAGGTCTGGGAACACAGTCGGACCACTGCCAGCGCCGGGCCCGCGCTGCGGCCCATCTCGCCGCCGCCCGTGCGGAATCCCGAGGACCCGGACAATGAAAGAATGGCTCCATGACTGTCCTGACCATCCGCATGATCGGCGACCCGGTGCTGCGCACGCCTGCTCATGCCGTGGACTCCATCGATGACACCGTCCGCGAGCTCATCGCGGACATGTTCGAGACCATGGATGCGGTATCAGGCATCGGCCTGGCGGCTCCGCAGATCGGCGTGGGACGGCGGATCTTCACCTATGACGTGAGCGGTCAGCGCGGGGCCGTCGTCAATCCGCAGCTGCAGCTGCTCGGCGAGCGCACCTATACGCCGCGGGAGCCCGAGGCGGGTCCGGCGGAGGGCGAGAACCTGCTGCGCGAGGGGTGCCTCTCGGTGGCCGAGATCTACTCCCCCGTCGCTCGCGCCCAGCTCGTGCGGCTCACCGGCAGCGACGAGAACGGCGGCGAGATCGAGGTCGACGCGACCGGGCTGCTTGCCGCCTGCTTCCAGCACGAGGTGGATCACCTGGACGGACGCCTGTTCGTCGACCGGCTCACCGGCACCGAGAAGAGTTCGGCCGCCCGCGCGCTGCGATCCCGGGAGTACGGCCAGGCGCTGGACCAGGCGCAGGTCACTCGGCGCACCAGCAGCAGCTTCTTCGCGTCCTGAAAGGCCCCAGCATGCAACAGTTCACCGCAGACTCCCTCGCCGCGGCGCGCGCGGCGTCCGAGGGTCCCGGACGGGGCCGAGTCCTCTTTGCGGGCACCCCGGAGATCGCCGCCACCTGCCTGCGCAGCCTGCTGAGCGACGGTGCAGACGTCGCCGCCGTGCTGACCCGGCCAGATGCCCCCGTCGGACGACGACGCCGGCTCACCGCCTCCCCCGTCGCCCAGGCTGCCGAAGCCGCCGGTATCCCGGTCATCAAGGCCGCCTCCATAGACTCTTCGGTGACCGCCGAGCTCGCGGCAGCAGGGGCCGATCTGGGCGTCGTCGTCGCCTATGGCGCGCTGCTGCCCGACGCGGCGCTGAAGGCGCCGGCGCGCGGCTGGGTCAATCTGCACTACTCCCAGCTTCCCGCCTACCGCGGTGCCGCCCCGGTGCCACATGCCCTGCTGGCCGGGGAACGCACCACCGCGGCCACGGTCTTCCAGCTCGAACGCGGTATGGACACCGGCCCTGTGCACGGGCTGTGCAGCTACGCGATCCCCGAGGCCACCTCGGCAGGGACAGTGCTCGAGGACCTGACGAACCTCGGAGCCTCGCTGCTCACCGTGCTGCTGCCCAGTCTGCTCACCGGCACCTCGACGCCGCAGGCGCAGCAGGGCGAACCCAGCTTCGCGCCCAAGCTCACCCGCGAGGACGCCTTCATCGATCCCTCCCGCCCGGCCGCCGAGCTGGTGCAGCGGATCAATGCCACGATCCCGGAACCTGGAGCCTGGACGTTGAACGGGGATCAGCGGATCAAGCTCGGCGTGGCCAGGCTGCACCGGACACCCTCGGACCCGGAGGCTGCGCAGCGTCTGAAGGCTGCACTGACCGAGGCCGCCACGGGACAGGTCCTGAGCCTGCCCGGCGCGGACACCCCGAGCGCCGCCACGGCGGGGAACCACACATCGGCCAGCCGCGAGGCCAGGAGCGTGATCGCGTTCCGGGCCGGTGACGGGGAGCCAGTCGTGCTCTCCGGCGTGCAGCCAGCCGGGAAGACCATGCTCAACGCCGCCGACTGGTACCGCGGCCTGCAGTCGCCGGTGCGACTCGGCCGAACCGAGCAGACCACATCCACTCCCACGGAAGAGCACCACGCATGAGTCACAGCGGCCAGTCCCGAGACCCGCAGTCCAGCCGCCGAAACGACAAGGGGCGTGAGCGCAACCGCGGCGGTGCTCGGTCTGACAGGCCCGGCTCGGCCCGCGGCTTCAGCGCCACAGCCCCCGGACAGCGAAAGCGTCGGGCCGATCCCGCCAGGCTCACCGCGTTCACGGTGCTGCGCGCGGTCAGCCGGGATGATGCCTATGCCAACCTGACGCTTCCCGCCGAGATCCGACGTCGGCGCCTGGACAAGCGGGATGCGGCCTTCGCCACGGAGCTGACCTACGGCACGCTGCGCGGGACGGGCACCTATGACGCCATCCTCGGCGCCTGCGTGGACCGGCCGCTGACGCAGCTCGACGCACCCGTGCTGGACGCCCTGCGCCTCGGCGCACACCAGCTGCTGAACATGCGCGTCGAGACTCATGCCGCGGTGGATGAAACCGTCGCTCTGGTGCGCAGCGAGATCGGCGCCGGTCCCAGCGGACTGGTCAACGCCGTGCTGCGCAAGGTCAGCGCCGCCTCGCTGGACGAGTGGACCGAGCGCCTCGCCGTCGACGGCAGCCTCAGCGGCGACGACGCGCTCGCGCTGAAGCATGCGCACCCGGCCTGGGTGGTCCGAGCCATGCGGCAGTCATTGCGACTCCACGGTCGAGGCGAAGAGCTCGAGGACCTGCTGCGAGCCGACAACGACGCCCCCGAGGTCCACCTCGTGGAGCTTCCCGGTGTGCTCGAGGAGCCCGGGCAGCGCCTGCGCAGTGCGACGGAGGCCGGGGCGACGGTCTCCCCGCTGCTGCCGGGGGCTGCGGTCTTCCGCGGGGGCGACATCGGTCGTCTTCCCGGCACCCGTGAGGGCGAGCTTCGCGTCCAGGACATCGGCTCCCAGTGGGTCACCCGAGCACTCGCCGCTGCCGCCCTGCCGGACGACACCGGGGCCCCCGGTGCCGAGCGTTGGCTGGACCTCTGCGCCGGACCTGGAGGCAAGGCGGCCCTGCTGGCAGCGCTCGCCGCTGAACGCGGCGCCACGGTGCTCGCCAACGAGCCGGCCCCGCACCGCGCGAAGCTCGTCTCCGGAGCCCTGGCAGCTGTGTCTCCCAAGGCGTGGACCGTGCGCACCGGGGATGGCCGGACCATCGGCGAGGAAGCCGGAGCCGCAGGCTTCCAACGGATCCTGGTGGATGCTCCGTGCACCGGACTCGGGGCGCTTCGGCGGAGACCCGAAGCCCGCTGGCGCCGAACTCCGGGGGACCTCTCGAGCCTGACCGCCCTGCAGCTGGAGCTGCTCGACGCCGCCGCCGGAGCCCTGGCGCCGGGGGGCCTGCTGGCCTATGTGACCTGCTCTCCGCACGCCGCGGAGACCGTGATCCAGGTCGATGACCTGCTGCGTCGCCATCCGGAGCTCGAGCTGCTCGATGCCCACGAACCGATGCGCGCCGCGGCACTGGACGCCGGCGTGGCGCTGATGGACGGACCCGACGCGCAGCACGGCACGGGGACTGCGCAGCGCTGCGTGCAGCTCTGGCCCCATGTCCACGGGACCGACGCGATGTTCTTCGCGCTGCTCCAGCGACCGCTGCAGGTCAGCGGAGCCGATGAGCTGAAGACCGGTAGGATCACCCCGTGAGCCGCACCTGCATCCACCCCAGCATCCTCAACGCCGACTTCGCGAACCTCCAGCGCGAGCTGGGCCGCATCACCACGGCCGACGCCGTGCATGTGGACGTGATGGACAACCACTTCGTGCCGAATCTGACGATCGGACTCCCGGTGGTGAGGTCGCTGCGGGCAGCCACCGAGCTGCCGCTGGATGTGCACCTGATGATCGAGGACCCTGACACCTGGGCGCCGCAGTATGCCGAGGTCGGCTGTGAGTCGGTGACCTTCCACGCCGAGGCGGCGAAGGCCCCGATCCGGCTGGCGCGGGAGCTTCGCGCACAGGGCACACGGTCGGCCATGGCGCTGAAGCCGGCCACCCCCGTCGAGCCCTACCTGGACATGCTCGGGGAGCTCGACATGCTCCTGCTGATGACGGTGGAGCCAGGATTCGGCGGACAGAGCTTCCTCGACCTGATCCTGCCCAAGATCCGCCGGGCGCGGGCCGCCGTCGATGACCTCGGCGGAGAGATCGCGCTGCAGGTGGACGGTGGAATCAGCGCCGAGACCATCGCCCGGGCGGCAGAGGCTGGCGCCGACACCTTCGTGGCAGGCTCTGCGGTGTACTCGGCGGCGGACCCGGAGGCCGCGATCGCAGAGCTCCGGGCACTGGCGGGCTGAGCTGACGCGAAGACTGGGCTGAGCCAGGCGCTGGACCTGGCCGCCCCCCCCCGGACGACGCCGGGCGGTTCACCGTGGTCGGACGAGCCGGCGGATCTCCCGCCGCGAATGCACCTGCAGCTTGGTCATGGCATTGGCCACGTGATACTCCACCGTGCGCACCGAGAGCACGAGCTGCTCAGCCACTTCCCGGTTCGTGCTGCCCTCCGAGACCAGCAGAGTCACCTGGCGCTCACGGCGGGAGAGGTGGCGCAGGGCCTGCTCAACATCGGCTCCGAGTGTGGGCTCGGCCTTCGCCGTCCGTTCGGCCTCGGCGACCTGAGGCTCGGGTGCTTGCTTCGGCCCCAGGAGCGCGGCTGCATGGGATCGGGTGGCCGGGTGCTCATTGAGGAGGCGCGGCCGCAGGGTCTCCATCAGCTGATTCGCCCGCTCCAGGTGAGTCTCGGCGCCGCAGGCCTGCAGCACCGAAGCTGACCAGACGGCGAACTCCAGTGCCGTGGCTCGGTGCCGCGCGAGTTCCACCGGATAGCCGGAGACCAGCGCGCCGATGTCGAGCCCGAGCATCGCCCGGAAGATGCGGAAACCGCCTCCCTCCCCTGGCGGCTGCGTGGGACGGATCGTCTCACTGGCGTCATAGCCGCGCAGCACCTGCAGGAGACTCTCCATCGCCTGCTCCGGTTCACCGGCTGCCCAGCGTTCAAAGCCCCTCAGGTAGGGAGTCGTGAGGGGCTGCTGGAAATCCCGGACGGCATTCCCGCTCTCTGCGCCACGCAGCAGCGCGGGAAGCATGGCCGCCCAGCCGCTCAGATGCAGCGCTCGAGCAAGCATGCTCATCGCCTGGGGCTCCATCGCCCACCATGCGCTGCTGTCGTCGCGCATGCTCAGCAGGTTTCGCGCCACCCCGCGGAAGTCGTTCTGCGAGGCTGCCAGACAGGCCTCCACCCAGTCGATGGTCCCTGCGGCAAGCGGTCCATGAGCATGCTCGCTCTCACTCAGGCGCTCCAGTCCCGCTCGCACCTTCTCCACCTGGCCACGGGCGGCAGGCACGACCAGCGAGACCGCATAGGCCACGTGCGAGACCGCGTCCTCTCGACGGAGCAGTGCGGCCCCGGCGGCCCGCTCGGCCATCTTGGCGGCCTCATCCCAGTATCCGGAGCTGAACAGCAGCAGAGCCAGCTGAGTCCTCGCGTACATCACATAGCTGCTGGAGTCGTCCTGAGCTGCCGCCCGGGCGAGATCGTGATAGGCGTCGTTCATCGAGCCGCGTTGGCGCAGCAGGGAGCCGCGCACGCAGTGCAGGGCGGTCTCGAAGCGTTCGACGCCGGGCTCCCCGCGCAGCTCGGCGAGCCGCTCGGAGGCGCGTGCGATCATCGCGTCGATGTTCTGTGGCCGCTCGGCGGAGAGCTGGATCCAGAGCGTGTTCAGCGCGCTGAGCCCCAACAGGTAGCCCCGGTCCCAGATGTATCCGACCAGGTCGAGCCCGTCGGGCCGCTCCAGCACCGCATGGAGGGAGGCAGAGACGTCCTGGGCCAATGCCGCACCCCGGCTTCGCAGTGATTCCGAGAGCAGCCTTCCGCTCACCTCGGTCACGGCCTCCGCGTAGATGGGCAGCCCCGGGTCCTGCTCGGGCCGGTGCGACTCGAGCTCGAAGAGCGCCGCCTCGGTGTCGGACTGCTCCAACATCAGCAGGGCCAGGATCCCGGCGCGGCAGGTCGATGGGGGCAGCGCCCGCATGGAGGGCTCGAGCTCCTGCAGAGCGGTGACCCTGTCGGTGCGGACAGCGAGGCCTGCTAGCAGACACAGCGAGTCCACGTCGTCGAGATCCGTGGAGACCGCCGCCATCAGGTGGTCAAAGGCGTCCCGGAAATCGTGTCGCTTCGCGGCGTGCCGAGCGTGGGCCTGCAGCTCGGCGATCACCTGGGCCCCGTCTGCCAAGCTGGGATCCAGCCGAATCGCCTCGGCCAGGTGGCGCACAGAGCCCTCCCCCTCGAGGACCTCGGCGAGCGATCGGAGCAGTCCCGCTCGTTCAACCTCCGAGGTGCCGCTGAGCACGGCGCGGCTGAGCGAGCGCCTGCCCACGGCATATCGGCCGGTCAGCTCTTCCCAGGACAGCAGCGAGGTGCTCAACAGGGCCGCCGGATCCACGGTGGTCGAAAGCGCCGCCTCGATCTGGCTCCGGCTCAGCGAGCCCTCGGCGGCCGCGAGCAGTTCAACGGCTCGACGATCGCTGTCCTGCAGCCAGTTCATCCGGGTCAGCACATCGCGATGCATCCCGCTGTAGTCGGCGGACTTCACGGTGTGCACCAGGGCCTGGTCGATGCTGCGCGCACCCACCGGGGTCCGCCGAAGCCACAGCCCCACCTGCTCCACCAGACCGGGGTAGCCGTCTGTCTCCTCCATCACCCGCGCCGCTACGGCGTCGGAGATGGGCAGGCTGGAATAGGCTTCCAACAGATCCGAGACATCGCGCAGTCCCAACGGCTGCAGCGAGATGTAGGTGCCGCGCGGACTTGCCTGGGCGAGCTGGATCAGCCGCTGGACCTCGGGACGCACGGAGGCCTGCGTGCTCAGCACCACCAGGACGGGACCGTTCTGGAAGAGGCTGAGCGCACGCCAGAGCGCGTCGGCGGAGGCCTCGTCGACCAGGTGCAGGTTCTGCACGCTGAGCAGGTACGGCCGCTGCAGCGTCTGGGCGGCGTCGAAGCCCGCTGCCAGGAGATCCTCGACCTCGGCGTGCCCGCTGGTGCCCGTGAAACCGGAGAGTCCAGCCGAGGCGGAGAGGTCTGCGCCGAGGAGATGATGGATCGCGGACCCCGGCTGAGCCGTGAAGGACTCATCGAGCAGGATCGTGCGCTCGTTCCACTCCGGGTAGCTCTCCATGGCCTGATGCAGCAGACGGGTCTTGCCGGAGCCGGTCAGGCCCTCGACCATCACGAACTGGGCCTTGCCGTTTCGCGCCCGGTCAGCGGCCCGCTGGATCAGCGCGATCTCTTCGCGTCTGCCCACGAAAGGGTCACTGCGGTGCACCGCGGGCTCCTTGGTCGAGAGATCAGTTGGTGAAGACTATACCGGCCCGTATCTTCTACTGGGTTTATCCGTCTGAGCTACGGGGTTCCCGCTGTTCTGCGCGGCGGAGGGACGCACGGGGCGTCTAATGGAAGGGCCTTCTCGGAGGCGCCGATGGTTCGGAGAGAAACTCAGGGGGTTCT
The DNA here is from genome assembly GCF_014874065.1 of Nesterenkonia halotolerans. NCBI lineage: Bacteria > Bacillati > Actinomycetota > Actinomycetes > Micrococcales > Micrococcaceae > Nesterenkonia > Nesterenkonia halotolerans. The sequence goes on from NZ_JADBEE010000001.1 coordinate 778,987, forward strand.
CTCCGGACCATCAGTGCGTCCGGCGCCGGGAGACCCCGAGGGCGGAGACGCGAAAACCGGCGATGCTCTCAACCTTCCCCAGAAGAGAGCACCGCCGGTACGTCAACGAGTCTAGCGGAATCCGAACCTGGGCTGGACAACGGTTGCACCTGAACTTGAAGGTCCGTGGAGTTCTTCCCGGCGCAGCTCCGCGATCGCGTTCTCAAAGTCCAGCAGGGACTCGAACCCGCGGTAGACCGAGGCGAAGCGCATATAGGCCACGACGTCGAGGCGGCGCAGCGGCCCGAGGATCGCAAGGCCCACGTCATTGGCATCGACCTCGGCGTTGCCAGCAGCGCGGATCGTCTCCTCGACCTCCTGGGCCAGCACTGCGAGGTCATCATTGGACACTGGGCGGCCCTGGCAGGCCTTGCGGACCCCGTTGATGACCTTCGAGCGGTCGAACGGCTCTGCGGCACCCGATCGTTTGATCACATTGAGACTGGTGGTCTCCATGGTGGTGAAGCGTTTGGAGCACTGCGGACACTGACGACGACGGCGGATGCCGGAGCCGTCGTCCAACATGCGTGAATCGACGACCCGCGAGGAGTCATGGCGGCAGTAGGGGCAGTACATGGGACCAGTCTACCCACCACATATAGTGCGCTTCAAATCATCCACCACAAGATGTTGTGGCGACGACCTTCTCCTGCGCCGCCCGACTCACAGCTCGAGGCACCCCGGTCCGAGCAGGACCTTCAGGTCACCGAAGAGCGCCGGCGAGGGGCTGACCTGATACTCGTGCCCGAGTCGCATGACCTCGATGCGGTCTCCGGAGAGCAGCCGCACGTGCACGTCGGAAGTGCCGCGATGAGCCCGAAGCGTCCTGCCCAGCTCGGTGACCAGTCGTTCGGAGGCGCGCTGCGCGGAGACTGAGACCACCACGGGGCCTGCGTTGCCGTCCTCATTGATCTCCGGCACGACGACGTCCATCGCCTTGAGCGTCACACTGCCGTCCTCGCGCCGATCAGTCTGCCCCTTCACCGAGACCACAAGGTCCTCGGCGAGGATCATCGACACCGCCTGATAGGTCTTGCCGAAGAACATCACCTCGATGGTTCCCGCCATGTCCTCGATCTCGGCCCTGGCGTAGGGGTTGCCCGAGGACTTCGCGACGCGCCGCTGCAGCGAGGTGATCATTCCGGCGATGGTGATGCCGGCGCCGTCGGCCGGTCCATCCTCACCCATCACCGAGCTGATGGAGCGATCGGCATGGTGGGCGAGCACGCGCTCGAGTCCCTGCAGCGGGTGGTCCGAGACGTAGAGCCCGAGCATCTCCCGCTCGAACGAGAGCTTGTCCATCTTCTCCCATTCGGGCAGGTCAGGAACGCTGACCGAGAGGGAATCCCCCAGCTCCATATCTGCACTGCCGAAGAGATCGGTCTCGTAGGCCTGCGAGCCCTTCTTCTCCGAGATCGCCTGGTCGATGGCCTGTTCGTGGATGGTGACCAGGGCCCGGCGGGTATGACCCAGCTCGTCGAATCCACCGGCCTTGATCAGCGATTCGATGGTGCGCTTATTGCACACCTGCATCGGGACCTTCTTCAGGAAGTCGGCGAAGGTCTCGTAGGGGCCCTTCTCCTCTCGCGCCGAGACCATGCCGGCGACCACGTTGGAGCCCACATTGCGCACCGCACCCATGCCGAAACGGATCGTGTCATCGCCCACCGGGGTGAAGGTCAGCGCGGATTCGTTGATGCTCGGGGAGGTGACGGTGACGCCCATGCGGCGGCACTCGGAGAGATAGAGCGCGAGCTTGTCGCGGTTCTCACCCACCGAGGTGAGCAGGGCCGCCAGGTACTCGGCCGGGTAGTTGGCCTTGAGGTAGGCGGTCCAGTAGGCGATGAGTCCGTAGGCGGCGGTGTGCGCCTTGTTGAAGGCGTAGTCGGAGAACGGAAGCAGCACGTCCCAGAGCGCCTTGATCGCCGCCGCGGAGTAGCCGTGCTCCTCCATGCCGCCGGAGAAGTTCACGTACTGCTTGTCCAGCTCGGACTTCTTCTTCTTGCCCATGGCGCGGCGCAGGATGTCGGCCTGGCCCAGCGAGTAGCCGGCCACCTTCTGCGCGATGGCCATCACCTGCTCCTGGTACACGATGAGGCCGTGGGTGGTGCCCAGGATCTCGCGCAGCGGCTCCTCCAGCTCCGGATGGATCGGGCTGACGTCCTGGTGCCCGTTCTTGCGCAGCGCATAGTTGGTGTGCGAGTTCGCACCCATCGGCCCGGGGCGGTACAGCGCCAGAGCTGCGGAGATGTCTTCGAAGTTGTCCGGGCGCATCAGTCGCAGCAGCGAGCGCATGCCGCCGCCGTCGAGCTGGAAGACGCCCAAGGTGTCGCCTCGGGCCAGCAGGTCGTACGCCGCACGGTCGGTCAGCTCGAGGTTCTCCAGGTCGAGCTCGATGCCCTTGTTGAGCTGAATGTTCTCCAGACAGTCCGAGATGATCGTGAGGTTGCGCAGACCCAGGAAGTCCATCTTGATCAGACCCAGGTTTTCGCAGATCGGGTAGTCGAACTGCGTGATGATCGCGCCGTCCTGCTCGCGCTTCATGATCGGGATGATGTCGATCAGCGGATCGCTGGACATGATCACCCCGGCCGCGTGCACACCCCACTGGCGCTTGAGCCCCTCGAGGCCGGAGGCGAGGTCGAAGATCTCCTTCATCCGCGGGTCAGAGTCGAGGAACTCGCGCATCTCGGAGGCTTCGGAGTACCGAGCTGACTTCGATTCGTAGATGTCACCCAGCGGCATCGGCTTGCCCATGGCGTCCGGCGGCATCTTCTTGGTCAGCTGATCACCGGTGGAGAAGGGCTCGCCCATCACGCGGGCGGAGTCCTTCAGGGCCTGCTTGGACTTGATGGTGCCGTAGGTGACGATCATGGCCACACGCTCGTCGCCGTACTTGTTCACCACATACTGGATGACCTCGGAGCGTCGCCGGTCATCGAAGTCGACGTCGAAGTCGGGCATGGAGACACGGTCGGGGTTCAGGAAGCGCTCGAAGATCAGCCCGTGCTGCAGCGGGTTGAGGTCGGTGATGCGCATCGCGAAGGCGACCATCGAACCGGGGCCCGAGCCGCGTCCGGGACCCACTCGGATGCCCTGCTCCTTGGCCCAGGTGATGAAGTCGGCCACGACGAGGAAGTAGCCCGGGAAGCCCATCTGGGTGATGACGCCGATCTCGTACTCGGCCTGCTTGCGGACCTCGTCCGGAATGCCGTTCGGGAAACGGTAGTGCAGACCCTTCTCGACCTCCTGGACGAACCAGGACTCCTCGGACTCGCCATCAGGCACCGGGAAGCGGGGCATATAGGAGGCGGATTCGTTGAACTCGACCTGGCAGCGCTCGGCGATGGCCAGAGTGTTGTCGCAGGCGTCGGGGAAATCGCGGAAGAGATCACGCATCTCGGCGGCGGACTTGAGGTAGAACTCCTCGGAGCCGAACTTGAACCGGTTCGGATCATCCAGGGTGGAGTTGGACTGCACGCACAGCAGCGCTCCATGGGCCTTGTGGTCATGCTGATGCGTGTAGTGCAGGTCGTTGGTCGCGACCATGGGCATGTTCAGCTCGCGGGCGAGCTTGATCAGGTCCTGCTTGACCTTCCGCTCGATGTCCAGCCCGTGGTCCATGAGCTCGCAGTAGAAGTTCTCGCGCCCGAAGAGGTCCTGATACTCCGCGGCGGCCTTCTTCGCCTCCTCGTATTGGCCCAGGTGCAGCCTGGTCTGAATCTCTCCGGAGGGACAGCCGGTGGTGGCGATGATCCCCTTGCCGTAGGTCTGCAGCAGCTCGCGGTCCATGCGCGGCTTGTAGAAGTACCCCTCCAGGGAGGCCTTCGAGCCCATCCGGAAGAGGTTGTGCATGCCGGTGGTGTTCTCCGCCCACATGGTCATATGGGTGTAGGCGCCGCCGCCGGAGACGTCCTTCTCACCGATGACCCCGTCGCCCCACTTCACCCGGGTGCGGTCGGAGCGATGCGTGCCGGGAGAGAGGTAGGCCTCCAGCCCGATGATCGGCTTCACGTCGTAGTTCTGCGCGGTCTTCCAGAACTCGTAGGCGCCGAAGAGGAACCCATGGTCGGTCGTGGCCACGGCGGGCATGCCGAGGTTCTGGGTCTGCTCGAAGAGCTCACCGATCTTCGCCGCCCCGTCGAGCATCGAGTATTCGGTGTGGTTGTGCAGGTGGACGAAGTCGCCAGTGGCAGCCATGGTCAGCCGTTCTCCAAGAGTGTGAGGGCCTGGGCAAGGTCAGCGGGATAGTCGGAGCGGTAGCTGACCCAGTCCCCTGTGCCGGGGTGGTGGAAGCCGAGCTGCACCGCGTGCAGCCATTGCCGGGTGAGACCCAGTTCGACGGCCAGCTGGGGGTCTGCCCCGTAGGTGAGGTCTCCCGCGCAGGGGTGACCCAGGGCGGAGAAATGGACACGGATCTGATGGGTGCGTCCGGTCTCCAGGGTCACGTCGAGCAGGCTCGCGCGCCCGTATGCCTCGATGAGCTTGTAGTGGGTGCGAGACTCCCTGCCGCCCTCGAGCACGGCGAAGCGCCAGTCGTGGCCCGGATGACGACCGATGGGAGCGTCGATGGTCCCGTCCACCGGGTCCGGCAGCCCCTGGACCAGCGCGTGGTAGGTCTTCTTCGTGCTGCGCTGCCGGAACGCATCCTTGAGCGCGGTGTAGGCCCGCTCCTTCTTGGCCACGACCATCACCCCGGAGGTGCCGACGTCGAGCCGGTGGACGATCCCCTTGCGCTCCTGGGCTCCGGAGGTGGAGATCTCCACCCCGGCGGCCAGCAGACCGCCTATGACGGTCGGTCCGGTCCACCCTGGCGAGGGATGCGCCGCCACACCGACCGGCTTGTCCACGACGACGATGTCGTCGTCCTCATGCAGCAGAAACATATCTTCCACAGCTTCGATCCTCACCTCCAGGGGGTCGTGCGACTCGGGCACCAGCACGCTGAGCAGGGCTCCGGCCTGGAGCCGGTCTGACTTCTTCACGGCTCGGCCGGCCGCGCGGCCCTGGGTCCGCTCCTGCGCCCAGGTGACCAGTCCATTCTTGAGCCACTGGGTGGTCTCCGTGCGGGAGACCTCGAAGATCGTCGCGAGCACCGCGTCGGCGCGCGAACCGTCCAGCGCGCCGGGAACCTCGACCTGCGCGGCGGTCTGCGCGGAACTCTCCTGCGCGGTCATGCCCGCTTCTCTTCTGGGCCTGCCGGGTCGGCGGGCGTCTCGTCCTCGCCGCGTGTGCTGGTCTGCTCGCGGGTGCCATCGAGGTTCAGTCCGAACAGCAGCATCGCGCAGATGCCGATGATCGAGCACACGATGAACGAATCGGCGATGTTGAAGATCGCGAAGCTGGGGACGGCGATGAAGTCCACCACGTGTCCCTGTCCGAAGGTGGCGAGTCCTTCGCCGCCCAGCGAGGGATCACGGAAGATGCGGTCCGTCAGGTTTCCGGCCACTCCCCCCGCCAGTCCCCCCAGCCCCAGCGTCCAGAGCCAGGAGCCGCCGAGGGCGCGGCTCTTGAAGACGACGTACCCCAGCACCAGACACATGATCAGCGTGAAGATCCAGGTGTGGTCGGTGCCCATGGAGAAGGCGGCACCGGGGTTGAGGTGGTAGCGCCAGTAGAGCACGGGAGGAAGGACCTCGGTCTGCTCCCCCAGAGTCATCGTGGACTCGACCCAGATCTTCGTTAACTGATCAGCGGCCCAGGCGAAGACCGCCAGTGCCGCTGCCACCAGGATGGCAGTTCGGCGTGACGGGTTTCGCGTGGACCGCTGATGGACGGGAGCAGGCTGTTCAGACACCGTTGAATTCTACAGGCCGGGTGGCCTGCGAACGCCGTGACCCCAGGGAGAGGATCAGGCGCCGGTGGCTTCCTTCTCGATCGAGCCGCGGCTGTTCAGGTCCGCGAGCTGGCCCTCGATGTAGTCCTTGAGACGGGCGCGGTAGTCGCGTTCGAAGCTGGTGAGCTCTCCGACCTTGGACTCGAGGTCGGCCTTCTTGCGCTCCAGCGCGTTGAGTGTGCGCGTGGAGGTGAGCTCGGCTTCTTCGATCATGTTCTCGGCGCGCGTCTCGGCCTCGGTGACGATCTCGCTGCGGCGACGCTCGGCCTCCGCCAGCAGCTGGGCGTGGGTGCTCTCCGCCGCGCCGATCAGCTCATCGCGGCGAGTCTCGCCCTCGGCGATGTACTCGGCGCGCGTGGATTCACCTTCAGCGATGTACGCCTCGCGGGTCTGCGTGCCTTCGGCGATGTAGGCCTCGCGGGCCTGTTCACCTTCTGCCAGGTACTCTGCTCGCTTGGACTCGCCCTCAGCGATGTAGGCGGCGCGCGTCTGCTCGCCCTCCGAGACATACTGGTCGTGGAGCTTCTGCGCCATGGCCAGCACACCGGTGGCTGAGGCCGCGTGGTCTGCCCCGGCGGACTCCTGAGGCCGCTCCTGGGCGGGACGGGTGCCCAACTCGTACTCGGGGTATGCCGTGACGGCTGAATCGGCCTTGGGCTCCTGCTCATCGCCGATCCGGTCGATCGAGCCGGTCATGGTGGCGCTGGTGCCGGCGTATCCGGAGAGGCCGGCGTCCTTGAGCTCGTCCGGCTCGAGGTTGGCGGGGTTCTCCTCAAGCTGTTCTTCGAGGGCCGCGACCTTGGCGGTGAGATCCTCGTTCTCCTGGGTCAGTCGTCGCCATTCGACGACGACCTCGTCGAGGAAGTCGTCGACCTCGTCCTTGTCGTAACCGGGACGGAACTTGGTCTCGGGGAATTCCTTGTTCAGGAGATCGTCAGGAGTCAGGGCCATGCGGTGTCACCTCATCGAGTGGCTGGGGAAGCTGTGAAGCTGGTCTTTGGGTCAACGACCAGCATACCCACTGCGTCTGACGGCCCTCGACTTCAACCTTCAAGCCGGGCTTTCAGCCGAAGACCTTCGACGACGCCACACAGGGGGCGATGCGCTCAGGCGAAGCCGCGCAGCACCATCTTGGCGATCACGATGACCAGGAAGACCAGCAGGAAACCCATGTCCAGGGAGACTCCGCCCAGGTTCAGCGGCGGAACCTTGCGCTGGATCCACCGGATCGGCGGGTCAGTGATGGAATACACGCCGACGGCGAGCATGAGCGCAAAGCCCTTGGGTCGCCAGCTGCGGACGTACTGCTGAGTGAGATCGAAGATGATCCGGATCACCAGCGCAAACTGGTAGATGGTCAGCAGCAGGTACAGGGGCGCAGTAAAGAGATCCACAGCTGAAAACAGTACTTGGTTCAGCTCTGGTTGAAGAACTGGGCCGAGGACGGAGTCTCCGCGGCGGCGCGCTCTTCAGCCAGCACCTCGACGTTCTTCGGGGTGAGCAGGAACACCTTGTTCGTCACGCGCTCGATGGACCCACCCATGCCGAAGACGAGTCCGGCGGAGAAGTCGACGAGTCGCTTGGCCTCGGCCTCTCCCATATCCGTGACGTTCATGATGACCGGGATGCTGTCCCTGAAGGACTCCCCGATGACCTTCGCGTCGTTGTAGGAGCGCGGGTGGACAGTGGTGATTTTTCGCATCGGTGAACTTTCATCCCGGGATGAGGGAGCTCGCTTGATCGGGGTCACCGGAGCGCGGTAATCCGGATCCACCGCCAAGTTGGAGCTGTTGTACTGGCCTGCATGAGTGCTGGTCTCGGTGTGCTCGGAAGCTAGACCCAGTGACACGACTTCGCTTCCGCGACCTGCAGCGGTCGAGGGGGCACTGGTCGAGGTGGGAGCTTCGCGCACGGACGTGGCCGAAGCGGATCCGCCGCGGCTGATCGGGGCAGAATCCGCCGGGGAACCCTGGGTGCTCTGCGTCGTGCTCGAGGGCTCCTTGTTGAAGTGGTCCTCGCTGTAGTCGTCTCCGTCGGCGAGGCCGAGGTAGATCATGGTCTTTTTGAAGGCACCGGCCATGAGGATTCTCCTGAGGGGGAAGGTTGTGATGTCACTGCGCGATTCCGAGACTATCGCTGAAGCGGACGCTCACCGAGGACATCTCTGCCAACCCGCAGGTGTGTCGCGCCGTGCGCGACGGCGGCCTCGAGATCTCCGCTCATACCGGCGGAGATCATGTCAGCCTCAGGTCGGCGCATCCGCAGCGTCGCCGAGAGCTCCGCCAGGCGTGCAAAGGCCGGCGCGGGGGGCTCCTCGAGCGGGGCCACTGCCATGAGGCCGCCCAGTCTGAGCCCGGGCGCCTCCTCGAGGGCATCGGCGAGGGTGCTGATGTCCTCTGGAGCGGCGCCTCCCCTGGCGTCGGCGGGAAGCGGGTCGCGGAGGTCCACCTGGATCAGACATGTCACCACAGCTCTCGGACGCGCCTCAGCGGTCTTGGCGAGTGCCTTGACCAGAGATGCCCGGTCCACCGAGTGCAGGTGATCGGCGTAGCCCACGACCGACCTGGCCTTGTTCGACTGCAGCTGGCCGATGAAGTGCCAGTGCAGATCCTGGCCGGCAGCCGCTGGTTCCGCTGAATTCCCTGCGGCGAGCAGCTCGTGGACCTCGGCGGCCTTGGCTGCGGCCTCCTGGTCGCGGTTCTCGCCGACATCGCGCACACCGAGGCGATAGAGCCGGGCGACATCGGCTGCCGGGAAGAACTTCGTGACGACGATCAGGGCGGGGCGATCCGACCGGCCTGCCGCCTCGACGGCCTGATCGATGCGCTCATGGACCGAGGCGAGGTTCTCCGCGAGCTCCTGGCTCCGTGGGTCCTCACCTGTCTCGGCGAGTTGCCGCGCTGCGCTGCGCAATCTCTGACTTTCTCCGCTGGTGTCCACGATCGGAAGCCTACCGAGAGTGCCGGACTCAAGACAGCCGGGCTCAGCGATGGGGTGGCGCCAGCGGGTCCATCCAGATCAGTCCGGCGAACCGCCCCTGGCCGGGGGCGCGGCGGTGCGAGAACAGGGAGGCGTCCTCCAGCGTGCAGCCGGCGAGCGGGGCGAGCGTGACCCCAGCCTGAGCCAGCACCTGCTCGGCCTCCGCGCGCAGATCCATGGCACTGGTCCCCCAGCTGGTGGTGGACGCGAGGGCAGGTCGAACGGTGGCGTACTCGGCGAGCATCTCGTCGGGGATCTCGTAGCAGGACCCGCAGGCGCCGGGGCCGATCCAGGCGGTGATCGCGACGGCCCCGCGGTCGCGCATCGCGGTGACGGTGTTCTCCAGGACTCCGGCCAGAAGTCCAGGACGTCCCGCGTGGGCCGCGGCCGTCACCGCCGCAGTCCGGGGGTCGTCTCGGTCGCGTTGACCGACGAGCAGGACCGGAAGGCAGTCGGCCACCATGATCGCCAGCGGAACGGATCCGTCGGAGCAGACCCAGGCGTCACCGGTGGGGACAGTCGTCGCTCCGCCGTCAGGCGGAGGCGCCACTGTCGGTGCGACGTCGTCAGCGTCGAGCACCTGGGCCGAGTGGACCTGGTCCAGGAAGCGGAGCGACCCTGCGGGAACGCCCATCGCCTCCTGGAGTCTGAGCCGGTGCGACTCGACATCATGCTGGGGCCCAACGTGTCGGGCCAGATTTCCTGCCTCCACCGAGGTGAAGGCCAGGTGCACCCCGTCACCGGTGCTCTGCCGCCACCAGAAGGGTGAGGGTGTCGCGGCGGGAACGGGGGGCAGGCTCACTTCAGGAAGTCAGGCACATCGAGGTCGTCGTTGCGACCCCCGTTGTAGTCCGACTCGACGATGTCCGGGATGTCCTGCTGCTCATCGTTCTCGGAACGACGGCGGGCGGGGTCCACCCGCTGCTGCGGAGCGGTGTCCTGGGATCCGGCGTTCTGGGCGGCGATCGGAACGGTTCCCGGCACTGTTCCGGGGACCGGCGGTGCCGTGCGGGCGGCGGGGGCTGCGGAGCCCACGCTGCGGGCGGGGGCCTGATTCTGCAGCGGCTGCGCGGGGCGTGAGGTGGCGTCGACCTGGTCGAAGCCTGCCGCGATCACGGTCACGCGAGCCTCATCACCGAGTGCGTCGTCGATGACCGCGCCGAAGATGATGTTCGCCTCCGGGTGGGCGACCTCCTGCACGAGCCGCGCCGCCTCGTTGATCTCGAAGAGTCCGAGGTCAGAGCCGCCCTGGATGGACAGCAGCACCCCATGAGCCCCGTCGATGGAGGCTTCGAGCAGCGGTGAGGCGATGGCCAGCTCTGCCGCCTTCACAGCGCGGTCCTCGCCGTTGGCCGAGCCGATGCCCATCAGGGCCGAACCAGCGCCCTGCATCACCGACTTCACATCGGCGAAGTCAAGGTTGATCAGGCCCGGAGTGGTGATCAGATCGGTGATGCCCTGCACGCCGGAGAGCAGCACCTGGTCGGCGGAGCGGAAGGCGTCGAGCACCGAGACGTTCTTGTCTGAGATGGAGAGCAGGCGGTCATTCGGGATGACGATGAGCGTGTCGACCTCGTCGCGCAGCTGCTCGATGCCCTCTTCTGCGGAGCCCGCGCGACGGCGGCCCTCGAAGGTGAAGGGGCGGGTGACCACGCCGATGGTGAGAGCGCCCAGGGAACGAGCGATACGAGCCACCACGGGGGCGCCGCCGGTTCCGGTGCCGCCGCCTTCGCCGGCCGTGACGAACACCATGTCGGCGCCGCGAATGACCTCTTCGATCTCCTCGGAGTGATCCTCTGCGGCCTGTCGGCCGACCTCCGGGTTGGCACCGGCGCCCAGTCCACGGGTCAGCTCACGCCCCACGTCGAGCTTCACGTCGGCGTCGCTCATGAGCAGTGCCTGGGCGTCAGTGTTGATGGCGATGAATTCAACGCCACGCAGACCGACATCGATCATGCGATTGACGGCGTTGACGCCGCCGCCACCGATGCCGACGACCTTGATCACGGCCAGGTAGTTATTGGGTGATGCCACGTTGTGTGTCCCTTGCTCGTCTCTGGTCTCAGATGCACGAAGGCCCCCGTCGCCCCAGGAGCCGCAGCGCGACTCCTCACTGTCTTCACCCGTCGCAGACCGCCTGATCGTGCCGATGTCATTCGCGGGTACATCGGTTCGGTCATGGGCGGCAGTCCGAGACGTCGCAGCGGCTCTTGAAGCGGACGGGAGCCTCCGTACCTAAGACATTGTTCTGTTGCCTGCGAACCCACAGCAACGTTCAAGCTTTACTTGAACCTGAGAGGACCTCGGGTGAGGACCGGCCACGGTGGGTCCGTTCGTTCCTCTCACCCTACGCGTCGGGCACGGCTACCGCGTCACCGGCGCGCTCGGAGTGGAGATGTCGAGGACATCGGCAGAGTCGAAGTCCTCCGCGTCCGAGCTGAGGATCGCCTCGAGGACCGTCGCCTTCTCGGCTCCGCGGTCGTCGCTGCCCCAGACCACGGTGCGTCCGTCCGCAAGCTCCAGCTGCACGCTGTCGCGTGACTCCGCGGTGGCCGAGTCCAGCTCGTCGCGGGCGCCCTCGGGCAGCTGACCCAGCACCGAGACGATCGTCCTGAACACCGACTCGTTCTGCAGCGCGGCCTCCGCGGAAATCTCGGGAGTGGCATAGCCCTCGGCGTCCGGGAGCTCCGAGCCCTCGAAGACTCTGATCACCTCGCCCTGCTGGCTGTAGAAGTGGATCTCCTCCCCCACGCGGACCTCCGCCACGGGCGGGTGTTCGATCACCCGGACCTGAAGTCCTGCGGGCAGCTCCGCCGCGACGACGACCTCGGCGACAGCAAGCTCATCCTGCAGCAGCGTGCTCACGTCGGCCTCGCTGACCTGGGGCAGCGGCGTGCCGCCCAGGGGTTCGAGCAGCTCCTGGGCGCGCGCGTCGGTGACCAGGTCGTTGTCCTCCACGGTGATGCTGCGCAGCGCCAGCAGCGGCGAGAAGTAGAGCATCGCCACGAGTCCCAGCAGCACCGCCAGTGCGATCAGACCCGTCAGGGCTCTGCGGCGGCGTCGTCGTCGGCTGGTGACAGCTGCCGGCTCGGGAAAATCCAGCGGCGTCTCGGTCTGATCCTCGCCGGGTACGGCATGGGCGGCCGCGGTCTGCGTGGTCTCTCGGTCCTCGCCCGGTGCGGCGGTGCGGCGGAACCGCATCCTCATCGCAGCGCCTGAAGGGCAGCGAGTACATCGGCACCGAGCGCGGTCACATCTCCCGCTCCCAAGGTCATGATCATGTCACCTGGCTCGGCCGCACCGACCACGGCCGCCACGGCGTCGGCGGCGCTGAGCACGGGATGTCCCAGCAGCTCGGCGGTGACACCTTCGATCGGCTCCTCTCGGGCCGGGTAGATCTCCAGCACGGCGACGGTGTCGGCCGCAGTCAGGGCCTGGCCGAACTCCTCGGCGAAGGCAGCGGTGCGGCTGAACAGATGTGGCTGGAAGATCGCATGCACCCGTGCCCCGGGCCCGGTGAGCGAGGACCGGGCAGCCGCCAGCACCGCGGAGACCTCCGTGGGGTGGTGGGCGTAGTCGTCGTACACGCGCACGCCGTCGAACTCACCTCGCAGCTCGAAGCGCCGGGAGGTTCCCTGGAAATGGGAGACAGCCTCGACGCTGGTCTCCAGGCTGAGCCCGGCATGCAGGCCTACGGCGATCGCGGCCAGCGCGTTGAGCTGGTTGTGCAGACCTGGCACGCCCAGGCGCAGAGGCGCCGAAGCTGACCCCGTGGAGACCATCCCTCCGTCAGGGGCGAGTTCGGAGAGCCGAAGATCTGCCTGGTCGGCGGTCCCGTAGCTGGTGATGCTGACTCCGCGCGCGGTCAGCGGTGCACGCACCGTGTCCAAGAGCGTGCGCGCCCCGGGGTCATCCGCGCAGAGGACCAGGTGGCCGCCGTCGCTGATGCGCTCGGTGAAATCGACGAAGACCTGCTCCACGGCTTCCGCAGTGCCGTAGTGATCCAGATGATCGGGCTCCACATTGGTCACCACGCCGATCTCGGGCGCGTAGTTCAGCAGCGAGCCGTCGGACTCGTCAGCCTCGGCGATGAACCACTCCCCGGATCCCAGCGCGGCGTTGACCCCCATGCCCGCAACATTGGCGCCCACGGCGAAGGTGGGCGAGAGCCCTGCCTGCTCCAGGAGCACGGTGGCCATCGAGGAGGTCGTGGTCTTCCCGTGCGTGCCTGCCACGGCCACGGCGCGGCGGGACCGCATCAGTGCGGCCAGACCCTCGGAGCGGTGCAGGATCGGCAGACCGCGGCGCACCGCCTCATCGTATTCAGGATTGCCCGCGGCCGCGATGGAGGAGGCGATCACGGTGCTGATGGGTCGCCCGATCTGGTGCTCGGCCTCGGCGAGGTTCTCGGCCCTGTAGCCCACGTGGACGGCGGCGCCGGCCCGGCGGAACTCTTCGAGCACCGGAAGCTCCTTGGCGTCGGTGCCGGAGATGGGCACCCCGTCGGCAGCCATCAGGCGTGCGACGGCGGAGACGCCGACTCCGGCCAACCCGAGGAAATGGACGTGTCCGAGGCGCGCGGCGACCTCGGAGGGCCCGTTCGGCGACTCGGCGGCATGCGTGCGCGGAGACGTCACTGACCGGCCTCCGCATCGTCGAGCTCGTGACCTGCAGCGCGCAGCGTGGCGCGGGCCATGCGCTCATCGGCGTCGGTGATGCCGCGCGAAGCCGACTGCTGCTCCATGGTCTCCAGCAGGCTCCGGTCCTCGAGCAGCGGGAGGATGTTGCGACGGATCCAGGACTTGTTGAAGTGCTCGTCCTTGACCAGCAGCGCGCCTCCGGCGGCGACGAGCTCGCGGGCGTTGAGCTCCTGCTCGCCGTTGCCCACGGGCAGCGGGACGAACACGGCGGGAAGCCCGACCGCCGCCACCTCGCTGACGGTGGCAGCGCCGGCGCGGGCGATGATCAGATCGGCGGCGGCGTATGCCAGCTGCATCCCGTCCAGGTACTCGCGCTGGTGGTACCCGGGCAGCTCGAGAAGCGTCCCGGAGTCGTCGGTGATGGCCTTGTCGCGCCCGGTCAGGTGCAGCAGCTGGGCGCCGGTGCCCACCACGTCGTTCAGGGAGTCCTCGATCGAACGATTCAGCGAGAGTGCCCCCGAGGAGCCGCCGGTGACCACGAGGGTCACCTTCTCCGGGTCCAGGCCGAGGCTCTGCAGAGCCTCTGAACGGGCGGAGCGCCGGTCCAGCTGGGAGATCTCCCGGGACATGGGCATGCCGACCCACTCGGCGCCCTTGAGCGGCGTGCCTTCGAAGGCCACCCCGGTGAAGGCCGCGAAGCGGTGGCCGAGCTTGTTCGCCAGACCCGGGCGCGCATTCGCCTCATGCAGCACCACGGGGATGCCCAGCCGCCGGGCGGCCACGTACACCGGGGTGCAGACGTATCCACCGACTCCCATCACCACATCAGCCTCTTCGCTGCGCAGGATCTCGGCGGCGTCGCGGACGGCCTGGCCGAAGCGCGCGGGGAAGTGCAGCATGTCGCGGGTGGGCCGCCGCGGCATGGGCACCTTCTCGATGGTGCGCAGCCGGTAGCCGGCCTCGGGCACGAGCCGGGTCTCCAGTCCTGCGGCGGTGCCGATGATGCTCAGCCGGGCGTCAGGGACGAGGCGTTCGACGGCGCGTGCCACCGCCAGCAGCGGGCTGACGTGTCCGGCGGTCCCGCCGCCGGCGAGAACCACTGAAGGTGTGCTCATCTGTGTCTCATACTCCTGAAGCTCGGTGCGGCCTGTGCGGCCGATGGGGCCATGGTGCGCGAATCATACTGTTGCAGGTTTCCGGCGGGACTTCACGCCGGCACCCTTCGCAGACGTGGACCGCTTGGACCCTTTGGCGCGCTTTCCGCCGGAGGACCGGGACCCGGCAGCGCGTTCCCGCGCCTCGATGCGCTGGGTCTGCGCGAAGTTCATCACCACGCCGACGGCGATGAGGTTTGCGGTCAGGGCGGAGCCGCCGTAGGAGATGAAGGGCAGCGGCACGCCGATCACCGGCAGCAGGCCGGTGACCATGGCGAGGTTGATGAAGGTCTGCCCGATCACCCAGGCCATGATGCCCACCGTGGTGATCTTGACCCAGGTCTCGGTGGAGCGCGACGCCACCCGGAACATTCCCAGCGCGAGGGTCGCGAAGAGCAGCAGCACCGTCAGCGCGCCGAGGAGCCCCAGCTCCTCCCCCAGGATGGTGAAGATGAAGTCGTTCTCCGCCTCGGGGATGTAGTTCCACTTCTGCCGGGACTGGCCCAGTCCGACCCCCCAGAATCCGCCCGAGGCCAGCGCGTAGAGGCCCTGCTGTGACTGGTAGCAGAAGTCCTGCGGCAGGCTGCAGGCGTCATTGATGCCGAGCCAGGCCTGGATGCGGACGGTGCGGTTCGGGCTCATCAGCGCCAGCAGCACCGCGCCGACGGCGCCGGTGGCCCCGGCGACGAAGAAGTAGCGCGCCTTGGTCCCGGAGACGAAGAGCATGGCCGCCAGGAAGAAGCCGAAGACCAGAGCGGTTCCCAGGTCACGCCCCCAGAGGATGAAGGCGAAGATCAGCGCTGCGCCTGGCATGAGCACCGGGACGATGGTGTGCTGGAGCTCGCGCACGCGGGGCCCCTTGCGGGCGAGCACCACCCCGGTCCACAGGCAGAGCGCGATCTTGGCCAGCTCGGCCGGCTGGCCGTTGAAGCCGCCGATCCTGATCCAGTTCCTGTTGCCCTGCACGTCATAGCCCAGCGGGGTGAGCACGAGCGCCAGCCCGAGGACGCCGAGCGCCATGGCGGGCCAGGCCAGCTTCTTGAGCCAGCCGCGCGGCATGAACGCGACCACGAACATGCCGACCAGGCCGATCCCGGCCCAGGTGAGCTGACGCAGGAAGACCCCGTAGGCGCCATCCACGGTGCCCACCGACTCCACCGCGGTGGCGGAGAGCACCATGACCAGCCCGAAGACGGTCAGCGCCAGGGCCGAACCGAGCAGCAGCCAGAAGGTGGTGTAGGGGTTGCCCTCTTCGGCGAACTGCCAGAAGCGGTGGATGCGGTCTCGCCGCGAGGGGGTGCGATCGGCTGTGGGTTCAGGTCGCCGGGCCTCGCGTGGCCGCGGCGCCTCCTCGGTCTCTCGGGCGGCGGGTGCCGGGGCCTCCGGTTCCGTGGTGTCGTCTTCCACCACGCGCAGCCGGGGCCGGTTCTTCTCTGGGGAGGCTGGGACGCGAGGTCTCCGCTTGTCCATTCAGTCCTCCTCCTGGTGGGCGCCCTGCGGGGAGTCCACCTCAGCTTCAGTCGGTCATCAGCTCCGCCACCGCGTCGATGAAGGCTTCGCCTCGTGCTGCATAGGAGGCGAACTGGTCCATCGATGCGGCCGCCGGGGCCATCAGGACCGTGTGGTGCGGTGCGAGCACCTTCGCGGCCTCGGTCACGGCTGCGCGCATCGCGCGGACCCCGTCTGTCCCGGCGAGCACCGCGTCGATCTCGCTGCCGTGTTCATCCTCTCGCAGGCGCCCACCGATCACCGGGACTCCCGGCGCGTGTCGCTCCAGGCTGGATCTCAGCTGGGAGGAGTCGGTGCCGATGAGGATCACCTGACGCAGTCGAGGCGCGATCTCGGTGATCAGCTCGTCGTAGACGACCCCCTTGGGGAGCCCTCCGGCGATCCAGATGACGTCGGTGAAGCTGCGCAGCGAGGCGGCGGCGGCATGCGGGTTGGTGGCTTTGGAGTCATTGATCCACAGCACGTCATCGGCCTTCGCCACCGGCTGGATGCGGTGGTCACCCGCCTCGTAGGCCTGGATGGCCGCACGGATCGATTCTGGAGATGCGCCTGCCGCACGGGCGAGCGCGGCGGCCGCCAGGGCGTTCGCGACCAGATGCTGCGGGGCCAGCGGCCCGAAGTCGGAGAGCGAGGCCAGCTCCAAGGCCTGGTGTGCGCGGTTGTCCAGGAACGCACGGTCCACCAGCAGGTCATCGACCATGCCGAGCATGGATCGTGCCGGAGCTCCCGTGGTGAACCCGATCGCTCGGCAGCCCTCGCGCACGTCGGCCTCGGCGACCATGTCTTCGGTGAGCGGCTGGTCCGCGTTGTAGACGCAGGCCAGCTCGGTGTTCTCGAAGATCTTGGCCTTGGCCGCGCGGTACTCGGCAAAGCTGCCGTGCCAGTCCACATGGTCCTCGGCGATGTTGAGCACGGCCGAGGCCAGCGGGGAGAGCAGCTCGGTGTATTCGAGCTGGAAGCTGGAGAGCTCCACGGCCAGGCTGTCGTAGCCCTCGGGATCGCGGATGGCATCGAGCACCGGGACGCCGATGTTGCCGCAGGCGATGGCGCGCTGCCCATCGCGGAGGAGCATGGACTCCAGAAGCGTGACGGTGGTGGTCTTGCCGTTGGTGCCGGTGAGCACGAGCCACTGCGGCTCTTTCGCACCCGGACGGGCTCCGAGCCTCCAGGCCAGCTCGACCTCGGACCAGACCGGGATCGACTCGGCGCGCGCCTGCGCGATCAGCGCCGAATCCGGGCGCCAGCCGGGTGAGGTCACGACGAGATCGGCAGGCTCTCCTCCGACGAGCGGGAGCCAGGAGAGGTGCTCCTCCCCCAGAAGCACGTCCTCGACGCCCACCAGCCGCAGCGTCTCGGCTTCGCGACGCTTCTTCCGACCGTCAGATCCATCGACGACGACGACGCGCGCGCCGAGCTCGGCGAGGGTGTCTGCGGCGGCGAAGCCGGAGACGCCGAGGCCGGTGACGACGGCGCGCAGCCCGGACCACGGCGCGTCCCAGCCACGAAGATCGGGACGGATCTGGGGCTGACGAGCGGGCTCGGCCGGCTCGGCAGCTGAGTCATGCGCGTTCACGGTCACTGGAAGATCACCCATTCTCCGTAGAACAGGGCCAGTCCGATGCCGACGGCCAGGGCACCGATGATCCAGAAGCGGACCACCACGGTGACCTCGGCCCAGCCCTTGAGCTCAAAGTGATGCTGCAGCGGAGCCATCAGGAAGACACGCTTGCCGCCGGAGAGCTTGAAGTACCCGACCTGGATGATCACCGACAGGGTGATGAGCACGAAGAGTCCACCCAGGATGACGAAGAGCAGCTGGGTGTGCGTCAGGATCGCGAAACCTGCCAGCGCGCCGCCCAGGGCCAGGGAACCGGTGTCCCCCATGAAGATCTTCGCCGGGGAGGTGTTCCACCAGAGGAAGCCGATCAGCGCGCCGGTGATGATGGCGGCGATCATCGCCATGTCCATGGGGTCTCTGACCTGGTAGCAGACGCCTTCCACTGCGCTGGTGGATCCGCCGCAGGACTGGTTGTACTGCCAGATCGAGATGATCGTGTAGGCCGCGGTGACCATCGCGGTGGCCGCCGCAGCGAGTCCGTCCAGCCCGTCGGTGAGGTTCACCCCGTTCGTGGTGGCGGTGATGATGAGGTTCGCCCAGATGATGAACAGGATCAGTCCGATCACCGGACCCGCGAACCCGAGGTCGAGCACGGTCTCGCGGACGAAGGAGATGTTCGTGGAGCCGGGCGTCAGTCCGTCGGAGTCTGGGAAGCTCAGGGCCAGCACCGCGAAGAGGATGCCGATGGCGCCCTGACCTGCGATCTTGCGCCAGGGAGTCAGACCCAGGGACTGCTTCTTGCTGATCTTGGCGAAGTCGTCGGCGAAGCCCACCAGGCCCATGCCGACCATGAGCAGGAGCAGCAGGAGTCCCGAGACGGTGGGGCCTCCGGTGTCTCCGGTGAGCCCGAGGATCAGGTGGGTCGCGAAGTACGCCACGAGCACCGCGATCAGGATCACGGCGCCACCCATGGTGGGCGTGCCGCGCTTGACGTGGTGCGTGGTGGGGCCGTCGTCACGGATGAACTGTCCGTACCCCCGTTTCACCAGGAAACGGATGAACAGCGGTGTCCCGGCGAGGGTGAGTCCCAGGCCCAGGACGGCACCGATGACTACAGCAATCACAGGGCCCCTTCCTTCGCGGCGATTCGGTCACCCAGAAGTCTAAGTCCTGCACTGTTGGAGGATTTGAACAGCACGACGTCTCCCGGCATCAGCTCCGCGTCCAGGTAGGCTTCCGCCTCCTCCACGGTGGCGACCCACTGCACCTCGGAGCCCCAGCTGCCTTCAGCGATCGCCCCGCGGTAGAGCGGGTATGCGAGGTCGCCCACGACCAGCGTCTTGTCGATGTTCAGCCGCACCACGGTCTCGCCGAGCTGGGTGTGCTTGGGGATCGAGACGTCGCCGAGTTCGAGCATGGCACCGAGAACCGCAACCGAGCGTCGGGCTGGGCGCCCGTCTCCTGGTCGGCTGATCATGGCCAGCGTCCGCAGGGCCTCGCGCATGGATTCGGGGTTGGCGTTATAGGCGTCGTTGATCAGCGTGACGCCGTCCGCGCGTTCGGTGCGTTCCATCCGCCAGCGGCTCACGGGTCCGAGGCCGTTCAACCGCGCGGCGATGTCTGCTGGGGGGAGTCCCGCGCGGTGCGCGCAGGCAGCTGCGGCCAGCAGGTTCGAGATGTGGTGTCCGCCGGTGAGCCCGGAGACGACGGCGAACTCCTCGCCAGACTCCGAGAACCGCAGCGTGAACCGCGGGTGCCCGTCCTCGTCCAGGTTCAGACCGAGGGCGCCGAGCTGATCGGGTGCTGCCTGTCCCCGGCTGCGGGAGGAGTCTTCAGCCTCGGAGGGATCTCCGGCCGGAGGGGAATCTTCGGTGCTGGAGAACCAGGTGATGGGCGCTTGGGCGACAGCGGCCATCGCGGAGACCTGGGCGTCGTCGCGGTTGAGGACGACGTGGCCCTGCGCGGGGATCGCTTCCACGAGCTCCTGCTTCACCGCAGCGATCTTGTCGGCCCCGCCGAACTTGCCCGCGTGAGCAGATCCGACCATCAGCACGGCCCCGATGTCGGGGCGCACCATCTCGGCAAGATCCCGGATGTTGCCCGGAGCGTCGGCGCCCATCTCGACCACGACGTACCGGGTGTCGAGCTCGGCGGTGAAGATCGTCAGCGGAACCCCTACTTCGCTGTTGTAGGAGCCTTGTGGGGCCACGGTGGGCCCTTCCGGCTCCAGCAGCGCACGGAGCAGGTCCTTCGTGGTGGTCTTGCCCGCTGAACCGGTGATGCCGATGACGGTCGTCGGAGAGTGCGCTCGGATTCTGACCAGGATCGCGGCGGCGAGTCGTCCCATAGCTGCGACGACGTCGTCGACGAGCACCGCGGGGTGGGCGGTGCCGGACGGGTCGTCGGTCGGGCGCTCAGCCAGGACGAGCGAGGCGCCTGCGTCGATCGCGGCGTCGATGAAGTGGTGCCCGTCGGTGTGTTCTCCGGGCTTGGCGATGAAGAGCGCGTCGGCTCGCATGGCACGGGAATCGGTGTCTGCATGGGTGACCAGCAGCGAGGTGTCTGCGGTGACTCCGCGGAGGGTCCCGGAGGTGATCTCGGCGATGTCATGGGCTGAGAGCTCGATCATGCGGTGTGCCCTCCTTCTGCAGTGGAGTCTGACGGGGAGAGGCTCACAGCATCTGCGGCCTCAGCGGTGACGGGAGCGTCAGGTGCGGTGGGGAAGCCGCGCCGGCGCAGAGCTCGGGCCAGTTCGATCCGATCGTCGATCGGGTGCTTGGTCCCTGCGAAGTCTTGGTGCACCTCGTGGCCTCGTCCCGCCAGGATGATGGTGTCCTCGGCCTCCGCGACCTCCACGGCACGGGTGATCGCGTCCAGCCGCGGAGTGATCTCCTCCAGCGTGGCGTCCAGGGCCTCCTCGTCCAGTGCGGCGCGCGCACCTTCGAGCAGCCCGGCACGGATCTGGCTGGGGTCTTCGCCGTGCGGGTCGTCGTCGCTGATGATGACGTGATCGGCCATGCGCACGGCGATCGCCCCCATCAGGGGACGCTTGGCGCTGTCGCGCTCCCCCGCCGCCCCGATGACCAGAATGGTCTTGCCCTGTGAGGTGCTGGCGGCGGCCTCCAGCGTGCGGATCATGGCATCGGGATTATGTGCGAAGTCGACGATGGCGGCCGGTGCGGTGCCGATGACCTGCATTCGTCCCGGAACGCTGATGGTGAAGGGATCTGCGTGCTCGAGCGCGCTGACGACCTCCTGGCGAGGGACGCGGAGCTCTGCGGTCTCCTGCGCCGTGAGCACCATGACCGCCGCCAGCGCGGCGTTGGAGACGTTGAACCGACCCGGGAGACCGGTGCGGCAGCGGATCGTCTCACCGGTGCGCCGGTGCATGAGGGTGAAGCTGCTCCCGAGCGGCTCAGCTGCCACCTCCGTGACGACCCAGTCGGCGCTTGCTGCGGGCTCGTCGGATGTGGCCAGCTGAACCACGTGACCGGTGGCGGCATCGGCCATGCGCAGACCCCAGGCGTCATCGACGATGATCACGCTGCTGCGGGTGCGGCTCCGTGCGAAGAGAGCGGCCTTGGCCTCGAAGTACTTCTCCATGGAGCCGTGGAGGTCCAGGTGGTCCTGGGTGAGGTTGGTGAATCCCGCGACGTTGTAGAACAGCCCTGAGGTGCGCTGGTAGGAGATCGCATGGGAGGAGACCTCCATGGCCGCGGCGGTGATGCCGCTTTCGCGGAAGAGCGCCATGAGACTGTGCAGCTGCACCGCTTCAGGGGTGGTCATCTTCGAGGGGATGGTCGCCTCTCCCGCTGCGATCTCGATCGTGCCGATCAATCCGGTGGACTGCCCGTGACGCCGCAGCACGGCGTCGAGCAGAGACCGCAGGAAGTACGTGGTGGTCGTCTTCCCGTTGGTCCCGGTGACGCCGAAGAGTGCCGGGCCTGAGGTGGAGGAGTTGCCGTAGATCAGCGCCGCCGAGGGTCCCGCGGCGTCGCGCACGCGAGTCACCTGGATCACCGGGATGCGGTAGTCGGCGATCTCGCGGATCTTGTCGGCGCCGGCGTCGTCGGTCAGCACCGCTGCCGCGCCTGCGGCCATCGCGGTGGCGATGAAGTCGGCACCGTGGGCGCGGGAGCCGGCCACGGCGACGAAGAGGTCCCCCGGCCCCACAGTCTTCGGGTCCATGGCGGCACCGGTGAGCGGGATCTCACCGGCCGCCCTGCCCACCGGCGTCACCAGCGGGTCGTAGCCGGTGCGCGTGAGCTCGGCGACGAGCTCCTCCACGGAGGCCCCTGCGACCCCATGCGGCCGGAAGACCCGGTCCTGCTGGGCGATGCTCAGTGCTGCGGCGTCCCCGCTCACCAGGGCTGATCCTGGTTCTCACCGGTGAAGCCGTCGTAGGCCTGGCTCTCCGCCCCAGCGGGCGCAACGTCATAACTGCTAAGCACGTAGGACATGATCTCACGGAACGTGTCCGTGACTTCCCAGTCCTTCCAGTACCCCTGGGGACGGTGGACGGTGACCGAGACCAGATACTGCGGGTCATCCAGGGGGGCAGCACCGATGAAGGTCTGGGTGTGTCCGTCGAATCCGCCGCCGGCGCCGGCGGCCTCTGCGATGCCGGTCTTGCCGCCGACTCGGTACCCGGCGATCGCGGCCTCGCTGCCGGTTCCGTAGTCCACCACGCCTTCGAACATGCCCAGCATCTCCTCGGAGGTCTCCTCCGAGAAGATCCGTTCCTCGGGCCCGGTGTCGGCGGGGTGTTCGCTTCCGTCGGCGTCGATATAGGAGTCGATGACTCGCAGCGGAACGCTGACGCCGCCGTTCATGATGGTCTGGAAGGTCTGCATGTTGTGCAGCACCGAGGTGGTGTACCCCTGGCCGAACTGGGTGGTCAGGTGCTGTCGTGCGTCCCATTCCTCCGGAGGCCGGAGATCGCCGCTGGTCTCGGCGCCGACGCCGATGTCGATGGGCTCCCCGATGCCGACCCGCTTCATGTAGTCATAGCGGGTCTCCTGCGGAACCTCGCCGCCGATCATCACGGTGCCGGTGTTGTAGGAGCGCGCGAAGATTCCGGCAGCCGTCATGTCGAGGGTGGGGTGCCGCGTCGCGTCGCTGATCGTCTGCCCATCCTCCTCATAGCGGTTGTCCACCTGGAAGCTGTCAGTGGGGTTGAGCGTGCCCTCTTCCAGGGCGGTCGCGAAGGTGATGGCCTTGCCCGTGGAGCCCGGTTCGAAGGCCTGGGTCAGCGCCAGCGGGCGGCGGAAGAGCTCGTCAGTGGCTCCGGGCTCGGCGGGGTCCACGGTCTCGGAGTCAGCCATGGCCAGAATCTCCCCGGACTTCAGATCCAGCACCGTGGCGTTGCCCCAGGCCGCGTTGTACTGGTGGGACTTCTCCGCGATGGCCTCCTGCGCGAACCACTGCAGGTCCTGGTCGACGGTCAGCCGGATGTCTTGGCCGTCCTCGGCGGGGAGCTCCTCGAAGGTGGCGATCGGGATGCGGATGCCGTCGCCGCCGACCTCGAAGATCCGTTCGCCGTCTGTGCCGCTGAGCGCCTCATCCTGGGCGGCCTCGATGCCCTCGAGAGGGCCGTCATCACCCATGAACCCGATGATCGAGCCGGCCACCGATCCGGAGGGGTAGCTGCGCTCGGAGACGGGCTCGGCGTATAAGCCCGGTATCCCGATCTCGGTGGCCGCGGTGCTCTGCTCCGGCGTCAGCGATCGAGCGACGACGGAGTAGCGGTCCTCACCGAGGACGAGCTCGGTGAGCTCCTCGACATCCATGTCGAGGACCTCGCTGAGCTCGGCGATCCCGGTCTCGACCGGCACTTCTTCGCGGAGCTTCGTGGACTCGTCGTAGCGCACGAAGTCATCGACGACCTGCTGGTCGGCGACCAGGTCATAGCGATCCACCGAGGTCGCCAGCACGCGACCGTCGGCATCGAGGATGTCCCCGCGATGCGCCGGCAGCGGGATGCTGCGCAGCCGCTCAGAGACCGCCGCCTGCGCGTGCCCGGCGGGATCGAGTCCCTGGACATGGAAGAGTCTGCCGCCGAGGACGAGCAGCATCACCAGTATCATGGTCAATCCGATGCGCATGCGGAACGAGAGCACTCGATCTGCGCGTTTCTTCTGGGCGGCTGCCATAGCGTCTGCGTTCTCCCAACGGGTCGATCAGTCGAACGAGGGCGCCGGAATGGTCCCGCCGTTGAGTTCATCAGGGCTGAACTGGCTCCGCGTCCCTGCGGATTCCTCTTGGCCATTCTGCCCGTTCGGGGGCGTGGTGAGCGTGTTCAACGCGCCCGCGCCGAGAATCCCTGCAGGAGCACCGGTCGCGCTCTCCGAGACGTTCAGCGGAGCTGCGGCGTCGTCGCCAGGTGCTTCTGGGGTGGCGACGAACCCGGAGGGGCGGTCACCGCTGTCGGCAGCCTCCGCGGTTCCGACGACCTCTCCGTCGCCGAGGTCGAACGCCGCGGCCTCGGCGGGCATGACCATGCCCAGGCCGACGGCCGCGCGGGAGAGCGCCTGGGGAGATTCCAGGTGCTGAAGCTGCTCGGTGAGCGCCTGGTTCGTCTGCGTCAGCGTGCGGTGATCATTCTGAAGCTGGACGACGGCGTACTGCGAGTTGGCCACGTGGATGTTCACGGCGAGCACCACGGTCAGCGCGAGTGCCAGCAGCCCGATGATCCCGGCGATCAGGCCCTTCTGGCGCTGCTTGAGCTTCGGCAGGGCGCGCAGGACCGGGGCTGCGGCCCGCGAGCCGGCTGACTCCAGGGGGGTGCGTTCCGGGAGGGCCATCGAGTGTGCTTCTGCGCTCATGCCTGAGTCCTCCTGGGGTCCACGAGCTTCTCGACGGCGCGCAGCTTCGCCGAGGCGGCGCGGGGGTTCTCCGCGATCTCCGTCTCATCGGGAAGCTCAGCGCCGCGAGTGAGCGAGGTGAATGTGGGCTTGTGCTCCTCCAGCTCCACCGGCAGTCCGGCAGGCGCCGAGGACTTGGTACGGCGGGCGAAAGCCTGCTTGACGATCCGGTCTTCCAGGGAGTGGTAGCTCATGGCCACGATCCGACCGCCCGGGGCGACGGCGTCCATCGCATGCGGGATCGTCCGGCCGAGCACTTCGAGCTCCTCGTTGACCGCGATGCGCAGCGCCTGGAAGGTCCGCTTGGCGGGGTGGCCTCCCGTGCGCTTGGAGGCTGCCGGCACGGCGCGGTCCACCACTGCGGCGAGGTCCGCCGTCGTGGTGAAGGGCGTCGTTTCTCGACGAGTGACGATCGCCTTGGCGATGCGCCCGGCGAAGCGTTCCTCGCCATATTCGCGCAGGATTCGGCTCAGCTCGGGAGCCTCGATGTGGGCGAGCAGCTCGGCCACCGATTCATCGGGCGATTCGGCGGAGGCGTCCATGCGCATGTCCAGCGGGGCGTCATAGGAATAGGCGAAGCCGCGGGAGGCCTCATCCAGCTGCAGCGAGGACACCCCGAGGTCGAGGAGCACCCCTGCCACTCGCTGATCGGCCTGGAGCTCCTCCACGGCGACCTCGTCCACCCGGTCATACACCGTGTGGATGCCGCGAAAGCGGTCGCCGTAGGGGGCAAGTCGGGCCGCCGCGAGCTCATGAGCCTGCGGGTCGCGGTCCAGACCCAGGACGGTGACGTCACCGTCGGCTTCGAGCATGGCCTCGGCGTGTCCACCCATGCCTAGCGTGGCATCGATCACCACCGGACGGTGACCGTCTGCGCGGATGTTCTCCACACCGAGGGTCAGCAGCTTGATGCATCGATCACGCATCACCGGCACATGCCGGTCTGCTGTCTCTCGTTGCGCCATCGTGCCTCCGCGAATAGGGAAGGGATCCTTGGACCAGCTCCTCCTCCGCTCCGGTCAGCTGCCTGCCATCGGGGAAGATAAGTCAGGAATGCGGGCCGGGCGGCGGAAGAACTCACCCAAGGATCCCCTGAAGTGTTCAAACCGTCTGTGATTGTGATGCTTCGTCTTGCTGTGTCAATGCTCTGCTGATCAGAAGAGACCGGGGATGGCTTCCCCGTCGGTGGACGAGAACTCCGATTCCTTGGCCTCCAGATATGAGTTCCAGGCCGTGGTGTCCCAGATCTCGGCGCGGTCTCCCGCCCCGATGACTGTCACATCACGGTCCAGCCCCGCGTACTCCCGCAGCGCGGCCGGGATGGTGATCCGACCCTGCTTGTCCGGAATCTCATCGGAGGCTCCGGAGAGGAAGACGCGGATGTAGTCGCGTGCCTGGCGAGAGGTCAAAGGAGCCTGGCGCATCTGGTTGTGCACATTCTTGAACTCTTCTGTGCTGAAAACGTAGATGCACCGTTCCTGCCCGCGAGTGAGGACCAGGCCGTTGGCCAGCTCCTCGCGATACTTCGCGGGAAGGATCAAGCGAGCCTTCTCATCCATGCGAGGCGTGTACGTGCCCAAGAACATGGACCCACCGCCTCACTTGTTGAGGAGACTCATTCCTTCTCCCTCTACTGAGCTCCACTTTACCCCACTTCCCCCCACTTGCAACCAATTCTTGGGCGCAGAGACCCATGAATCGACATTGTGGCTCGATGAGGGCGCCCTGACCTGGGGATTCATCATCGCGTCTCAGTGGAGGACGGTGGAAGGTCCAGGCTGCCGGAGACTGCGCAGGAGTGACCGAGAGGCCTCAATGACGGCCTTTCGAGCAGGTCAGCGCGCCTGAGGCGGCCCGATCCGGTCGATGGGCCGCGCTCGGGCTGCGGTGTGGTGGGAAGTGGAGGATGCCCCGAGCACATCGATGAAGCTCAGCACCGCACCGCACCGACAGCGGGGCATTCGGGGCTCGGCACCGGCCACACACAGAAGAAGGCCCCTCCGAAGAGGGGCCTTCTTCTGAATCTTCTCTCGTTCTGCGTCTTCTACTGCTGCGCGACGAGCGGTCTGTGTGGAGCCTGTGGGCGGAGCATCAGCTGGGCCGGGCTAGTCCTGACGGCGACGTTCTTCCCAGCGCTGCTCGAGTCCCGTCATGAAGGTTCCGGATCCGGAGGGGCTCGGCGCGGAGCTGCGTGGTCCTCCCCCGCCTCCGCCGCCGCCTCCGTGGCCGCCGTCTCCACCGTTCCCACGGGAGTTGCCGGAGGCACCACCGGTGGTGGCGTAGTAGACGCCTGCGCCCATCAGCAGGAAGCCGATGACGCCGACAGGGATCCACTGGTTATAGATGCTGAGCAACAGCACGACGATGCCGAGGACGGCCACCAGGGAGCCCAGCACCACGTTGCGAACGTTCAGCTTGCCGGTGGGGGCGTCCTGCATGGAGCTTGCGAAGCTCGGGTCCTCCGACTGCAGCTGGTCTTCCAGTTGCTTGAGCATGCGCTGTTCACGCTCCGACAGTGGCATCGTGAAGCTCCTCGCGATCGTCGTGTGGCGTGCTGGCCGGTGTGGATACGCCTGGGTATATAGTCTAGCCGTTTGTGGACCGCAGACCTAGCCCGAATTCAAGCGTGAGGGGATCTCTGGGCTGGCGCTCAGGAATCCCCTAGTCCCGGGTCCTCCCGCCGGGCGCGCAGGAGTGAGGCAGGCGCCGTCTGCACGTGCGGGAACTTCTTCGCCACCGCGTCCAGTGCACTCTCGGCGTCCACCCAGTTCGTCTCGGTGCGGTCGAAGCTCAGCTGCAGGCCCCCTGCGTCGTCGACCAGGCGCTCCGCCCGGATCCCGATGAGTCTGACCGACTGGGAGCGCTCCCCCAGCTTCTCCAGCAGGGCCAGCATCTTGGCGTAGATGGCCAGGGCCGAGTGCGTGGGGTGTGTCAGCGTCGCGGAGCGGGTGAGCGTCTCGAAATCGCTGTAGCGCAGCTTGAGGCTCAGCCCCTGCGCCGAGACCCCGGACTCGCGCAGCCGGGCGGCCACCCGATGGCTCAGCCGGAGCAGCTCCGCCCGCAGCACCGCGTCATCTGCCACATCCTGCGCGAAGGTCTCCTCGGCGCCGATGGACTTCTCTATGCGATGCGGCTGCACGGCCCGAGCGTCCTCACCCCATGCCAGCCGGTGCAGAGCTGTGCCGGTCACGCCGAACCGGCGGCGCAGGGCAGGCTCCGGGGTCTGCGCGAGCTGCAGAACCGTGGTGATGCCGAAGGCTTCCAGGGACTGTGCCGTCTTCGCCCCCACACCCCACATGGCGGTGACAGGCAGCGTGTGCAGAAATTCGAGTCGGCGGTGAGGCGGCACCAGCAGCAGCCCGTCCGGCTTGGCCCGGGTGGAGGCGATCTTGGCGATGAACTTGCGATCGGCGATCCCGACCGTGGCCGGCAGGCCGAACTGCTCGCGGATCTCGCGGCGGATCTTCTGCCCGATCTGTTCAGGGCCGCCGAGTCGACGTCGTGATCCGGTGAGATCCAGAAAGGCCTCGTCCACACTGAGCTGTTCCACGGCATCGGTGATGGTGTCGAAGTACGCCATGATCTGCCGGGAGATCTCGCGGTAGCGCTCCATGTGTGGAGGCAGCACGATGGCATGGGGGCTTGCCTGGCGCGCCCGGGAGAGCGGCATGGCCGAGCGCACCCCATCGACGCGGGCCTCGTAGGAGGCGGAGAGCACGACAGACCGGCCGGAATCCGCGGCGACGATGATCTTCCGACCGCGCAGCTCCGGCTGAGTGAGCAGCTCGACCTCCACGTAGTAGGCGTCCATATCTACGTGGGCGAGGACGCGCGGGTCAGCCGCTGGGGACGGGGCCATACCGATAGGCTATCCGCCATGAACCGCGAAGAATTCATCGGCCAGGTCAACTCCGGATGCGCTCTGTTCCTGGAGAAGCGTCATGAGGAGGTGCGCGCAGTCTCCGAGCACGCCGCTCCCCTGGTGACCGCGCTGATGGCCCTGACCCGCGGCGGCAAGAAGATGCGCCCGGCCCTGGCCCGGCTCGGCTGGCAGGCTGCCGGCGGTCGTGGCGACGCCGTCGTCGAGCTCGGGGTGGCGCTGGAGCTGTTCCAGGCCGCCGCTCTGGTCCATGACGACGTGATTGATCGCTCGGCCACGCGGCGCGGTCTGCCGAGCGCACATATGCGCTTCGAGTCGCTGCACCGCGAGTCCGGGTTCAGCGGCGATCACGCCCACTTCGGCACCACCGGGGCGATCCTCTCCGGCGACCTCTCGCTGGCCTGGGCCTCCGAAGCGTTCTTCCATGCGCAAGCCACCGCGATGCAGGACGGCGTCGCGATCAACCCGCTGGCGGCCTCGACCTTTCACCGGATGCACACCGAGGTGATCACCGGACAGTATCTCGACGTCCTCGAGGAGGTGCGCACCCCCGCCGAGACCGAAGCCGACGCTGTCGCCCGCGCCCGCGGAGTCCTGCGCTATAAGGCGGCCAAGTACTCCACCGAGTACCCCGTGGTCCTCGGTGCTGCTCTCGCGGGCGGGTCCGACGCGCTCTGCCGTGCTTTCGCGGCAGCGGCGCTGCCCGTGGGTGAGGCGTTCCAGCTCCGCGATGATCTCCTCGGAGTCTTCGGGGACCCGGACACCACCGGCAAACCCGTCGGCGACGATCTGCGGGAGGGCAAGCGCACTGAACTGATCGCCTATGGACTGTTCCGCGCCTCGGCGCAGGGTTCGGCAGAGCTGGCGCAGATGCTCGGGGACCCCGAGCTGAGCGAACGCCAGGTGGAGCGCGCCCGCGAGATCCTGCTCGACGCCGGCGCGGCCGAGGAGGTGGAGCGCAGCATCGAACAGCTCACCGCGCAGAGCGTGGAGCACACCGCAGCCCTGGCCGAGCTCGGTGTCGCTGCCGAGGTCCTCGAGGAGTTCGACCGGCTGCGCGGGAACCTGGTGCTGCGCACGGTCTGACCCCGGTGCCGCGCCCGGACTGGCTCCGGCGTCGCGACCCATCAGAATCTGGCGCCGTGCACCTGGTGAGATTCCGCGATCCGCACTGTGTGGACTTGTTCGGGTTCGATACCCTGGGGCGGTGAGCACCGAACAGTCAGACCCGTGGATCGGTTCCCGAATCGACGACCGCTATGTGATCGATGAGCGCATTGCGCGCGGCGGCATGTCCACGGTCTACCGCGCCCAGGATCAGCGCCTGGGCCGCGAGGTGGCACTGAAGGTGCTCTTCCCGCATATGGCCGAAGACCGCAAGGTCGTGGACCGATTCGAGCAGGAGGCGCGCAACTCCGCGCTCATCGCCCACCCCAACGTGGTCCAGGTGCTGGATCAGGGGCAGGCCCGGGAGACCGCCTACCTGGTGATGGAGTACGTCCCGGGCGCCACCCTGCGCACGCTGCTCAAGCACGGAGCGATGACGCCGCGACTCGCCCTGACCTATATGGACTCGATCCTGCAAGGCCTGGCTGCGGCGCACCGGGCGGGTCTGGTGCACCGAGACATCAAGCCCGAGAACGTCCTGGTCTCCCATGATGGACGCATCAAGCTGGCGGACCTGGGACTGGCGAGGGCCGCGACGCACCATTCCGGCACCTCCACGCTCATGGGCACGGTGGCCTATATCTCTCCCGAGCTGCTCTCCGGCGAGGGGGCCGATGAGCGCTCGGACATCTACGCCATCGGCATCCTGCTCTACGAGATGCTCACCGGCGTGCAGCCGTTCACCGGGGACTCTCCGGTGCGGGTGGCCTACCAGCACGTGAATTCCACTGTTCCGGTGCCCTCCGCCCAGGTGGACGGGCTCGCCGCAGAGCTCGATGACCTGGTGAGCATCTCCACGCGTCCCGAGGTCGCACTGCGCCCGAAGAACGCCGATGAGCTGCTGACGATGCTGCGGGAGGCTCGCGGAGCGCTCAGCGACGCGGAGCTCGACTTCGACGGCGCGCTCACCCCCACTCGAACGCGACCCATCCCCTCGATGGGTGCGGCCGCCGCGGCGGCCCCTGCACCGGGGCAGCACGCCACGACCATGCTGCCCGGGGATTCCACCGAGGCCTTCCACGAGGAAGATGACCAGCGCACGGTCGCTGAACCCTGGGATGAGGACATCGACGCCGCCCTCGGTCATGCCCGCACCACTCATCTGGAAGAGGAACATCGCGGCGCGGCAGGCGCCCAGCAGCCCAGCCTGGCAGAGGAAGACCGCCAGCTGGTGACCGAGGTGCCCACCACGGGATTCCAGCTCACTCCGCCGCGACTCAGCGCCGACGACCCACTGACAGGCGTCCAGCCGGCCGTCGCCCCTTCCGTGCGTCGCCCCGCCGCGGGAGAGCGCACCGATCGGCGGGAGCGTCAGCGACCCTCGATCGAGCTGAGCCGCCCCACGCCCACCCGGGCATGGTTGATGATCGCTGCCATCATGATCGGCAGCGCCCTGCTGATGCTGATGGCAGGCTGGATCGGCGTCTCAGACGCACTGATCCCCAGCCTCGGCGGAGGCGGATGATCCCGCTCAGTTGACCTGAGTCAGGGACTCCGCCACCAGGAAGGCGAGTTCAAGAGACTGCTTATGGTTCAGCCGCGGGTCGACCAGGGACTCATACCCCTGATCAAAGGCTGACTCGTCGACGACGTCGGAGCCGCCGAGGCACTCGGCCACGTCGTCGCCGGTCATCTCCACGTGCAGGCCGCCCGGGTAGGTCCCCAGCTCGCGGTGGACCTCGAAGAAGCCGCGCACCTCATCGAGGATGTCGTCGAAGCGGCGGGTCTTGTAGCCGTTGTCCGCGGTGATGGTGTTGCCGTGCATCGGGTCGGTCACCCAGACGACCTTGGCCCCGGAGTCCCGGACTGCCTTCACCAGCGGTGGAAGCTTTTCCCGGACGTTCGCGGCGCCCATGCGCACGATGAAGGTCAGGCGACCCGGTTCGCGCTCCGGGTCGAGCTTCTCGATGATCTCGAGCACGGTCTCGGGCGTGGTGCTCGGGCCGAGCTTGACCCCCACCGGGTTCTGCACCCGCGAGAGGTAGTCCATGTGGGCGCCGTCGAGCTCACGCGTGCGCTCCCCGATCCAGACGAAGTGTCCGCTGGTCACGTAGGGCTTCCCGGTGCGGGAGTCGATGCGAGTCAGTGCTCGTTCGTAGTCCAGCAGCAGCGCCTCGTGGGCGGCGTAGAACTCGGTGCGCTTGAGACCTTCGAAGTCGGCGCCGCAGGCCTCCATGAAGCGCACGGCGCGGTCGATCTCACCGGCAAGCTGCTCGTACCGGGCGTGGGCGGGATTCGCCATGAACCCCTTGTTCCACTGCTGGACGGCGCGCAGATCCGCGAAGCCGCCCTCGGTGAAGGCACGCACCAGGTTCAGCGTGGCTGCGGACTTGTGGTACGCCGCGACCATCCGCTTGGGGTCCGGCATCCGGGATTCCTCGGTGAAGGCGAAACCGTTGACGATCTCCCCGCGGAAGGTCGGCAGGGTGACGCCGTCTCGGGTCTCGACGTCGGAGGAGCGCGGCTTGGCATACTGACCCGCCATGCGCCCCATCTTGACCACCGGCAGCGACGCTCCGTAGGTGAGCACGACCGCCATCTGCAGGATGGTCTTGATCTTGGCGCTGATCCGGTCGGCGCTGACCCCGTCGAAGGTCTCGGCACAGTCGCCGCCCTGGAGCAGGAAGGCCTCACCGTTGGCCACCTTGGCCAGGCGACGCTTGAGCTTGTCCACCTCACCGGCGAAGACCAGCGGCGGGTGCGCTGAGAGCTCGGCGTAGGCAGAGTCGAAGTCCGCGTGTCCGTGCCAGTCAGGCTGCTGCCGCAGCGGCAGGGAACGCCACTCGTCGAGGCCCGGATAGTCGGCTGCACCCACGTGCAGGATCTCACCGGGAGCGGTCAGCGGGGCATCAGATCGGGGCTCTGGCGTGGTAGTCACCAGATCAGCGTAGACCGCGCGACTCAGTCATACCTAATGCCGCAGCCGAGTTCCAACATCCGGACGACGCCGCCGCTCAGGCCTTGTTCTTCGCTGCGTCCGAGTAGAGGGTCTCCACCTCGTCGGCGAAGTCCTTCATGACCAGCGGGCGCTTGATCTTCATCGACGGTGTGAGGTGTCCGGACTCGATGGTGAAGTCCGTGTTCAGCAGACGGAACTCGCGGATCGATTCCGCGCGGGACACCGATTCGTTGGCGCGGTCCACCACAGACTGGACATGTGTGAGCACCTTCTCGTCCTTCGCCAGCTCCGCGACCGGGGTCTCGGGGTCCAGACCCTGCCGCTTGAGCCACTGCGGAAGCGTCTCGACGTCGAGGGTGATCAGCGCGGCCACGAAAGGCTTGTTGTCGCCGACGACCACTGCCTGGGAGACGATGGCGTCCGCACGGATGAGGTCCTCGAGCTGGGCGGGCGAGACGTTCTTCCCGGCCGCGGTCACCAGGATCTCCTTCTTGCGCCCGGTGATGGTGAGGCACCCATCAGCATCCAGCGTTCCGACGTCGCCGGTGCGGAACCATCCGTTGTCGGTGAAGATCTCCTGATCCAGCTCGGGACGGTTGTGGTAGCCGCGGAAGACGCAGACTCCGCGGCCGAGGATCTCGCCGTCGTCGGCGATCTTCACCGCGCAGCCCGGAAGCGGCGCTCCCACAGTGCCGATCTTGCTCAGCTCCGGGGTGTTCACCGTCAGCGGGGCCGTGGTCTCGGTGAGCCCGTAGCCCTCCAGGATCTGCACGCCGACGCCGAAGAAGAAGTGGCCGAGCCGCTCCCCCAGCGGGGAGCCGCCGGAGACCGCGTGACGGACCTGGCCGCCCATCCGCGCGCGCAGCTTGGAATAGACGAGCTTGTCGAAGACCGCGTGCTTGAGCCCGAGCGTGAAGGGAACCTTGCCGTGGGCCTTGGCGCGGGACCAGGCGATGGCGGTGTCAGCCGCCTTGGTGAAGATCGCGCCCTTGCCCTCGGACTCGGCCTTGAGCATCGCGGCGTTGTAGATCTTCTCGAAGACCCGAGGCACTGCCAGCAGGAACGTGGGCTCGAAGGTGCCGAGGTCGTCCACCAGCTCCTTGATGTCTGAGGTGTGCCCGACGCGCGACCCGCCGGCGACTGCCAGCACGGAGATGAACCTCGCGAAGACGTGGGCCAGCGGGATGAACATGACCGTGGAGGCGTCCTTGTGCACCACGGAACCCAGCGAGGATCCGAGCGCCTGGAGAGAGAGCTCGGTGAAGTTTGCATGGGTGAGCTCACAGCCCTTGGGGCGACCGGTGGTGCCCGAGGTGTAGATGATGGTCGCCAGGTCTTCACCCACCGCCACGTTGCGGCGCGCGATGACCTCGTCCTCGGGGACCTCGGTGCCCTTGGCGCGGATCTCGTCGAGCCCGGTGCCTTCGATCGTGTAGACCTGGTGCAGACCCTGCAGCTTCTCCTGGGCGACGGCGCGCTCCACGATCCGCTGGTGATTCGGGGTCTCAGCGAAGAGCAGCTTCACGCCGGCGTCCTCCACGATCCAGGCGACCTGGGAAGGCGAGGAGGTCTCGTACACCGGAACGGTGATCGCCCCGGCGTACCAGATGGCGAAATCGAGAAGGGTCCACTCATAGCGGGTGGGAGCCATGATGGCCACGCGATCCCCGATCTCGATGCCGGACCCGATGAGGCCCTTCGCGATCTGGACCACCTGGTCGCGGAACTCGGCTGCGCTGACGTCAGTCCACTGCCCAGGGCTGAGCTGCCGGCCGAAGAGAACGTTCTTCGGATCGGCGGTGACCTGGCGTTCCAGCAGGTCGGTGATGTTGAGATCGGCAGGGACCTCGACAGCCGGGGGTGTTGCGAATTCCTTCACGGTGGACTCCTCCATCATGTGTGCTCGGTCACACCATCTTGCCACAGCCGGATACTGATCAGTAACCAGGCCTCAGACCTGCGCGCCGTCCCCGTTCCCGGAGCGGCTGCGCGGCATCTGCAGGAAGAGGATCACCAGACCCGCGAGCACCAGGCCGATCAGCGCGGGGACCGTCCAGCTGGGAGCGTTCAGCGGCAGGAACGGCACGATGATCAGTGCCAGGATCGCCCCGATGCTCAGCACCGCACCCAGGACCACCGCCGGCCGGGCTCCGGCCAGGGGGTTCTTGGGGTTCGGCGGCTGGAAGTCGTCGACGTCGTCGAGCGCGTCGTCGTCGACCCGGTGGTCCCGCGGACCCTGACCCGGACCGGGCAGCGGTCGGGACTGACCACCTCGGCCGAAGACTCTGCTGGGCTCATCATCGCGATAGTTGCTCATGGGGCAATCCTCTCAGAGGGCTCGCGGGCACGGTGCCGGCGAGCGCAGGAAGTCGCGCAGCTGGTGCTGGATCGTGTCCGCCTCGTAGTCCAGCGTCGCCACATGGCGGCTGCGCGGCAGATCCACCACCCGCAGCTGATCCTCACCCAGGATCTTGATCAGTGTATTGGCGGAGGACGGTGGCAGAACATCGTCGGTGCCCGAACGAAACAGCAGCACAGGGGTCCCACGGCGTCTCAGCCCGGGGAGCTCCCCGCGGACCTGGGCGAAGAGTCGATCCAGTTGGACGACGGCGCGCAGCGGGGTCCGGGCATACGCCTCCTCCGTCACCCCGGGCTTGGCGATGTCCCCGGCGATGCTCGCCACCGTGGGACGGAATCGACCCAGCGCCCATGCGGTGGGACCGGTCAGCGGAGCGAGACGGAGCCCCGGGTTGATCACGGCGACGGCCTCGACCCGGCGATGGGCCGCCACGTGCAGGGCGAGCGAACCACCCATGGAGAGTCCGACCGTGGCGACGGCGGCGCATCGCGCAGCGAGGCGGTCGTAGCTGGCCAGCGCGGCCCGTGTGATCTCGTGGCGGCTCGTGCGGTTCAGGTCCTGCCACCGCGTGCCGTGTCCGGGAAGCAGCGGCAGATCCACGGTGAAACCCGCCTCGCGCAGGGACTCGGCGACGGGCTCCATCGAGGCTCGGGTCGAGGTGAATCCATGAAAGACGGCGATTCCCATGGCGGAAGTGTGCATGGGGTCACTGTATTGCCTCTACAGTGGTCTCGAAGCTCAGCCGCCGGAAAGGACCCCTGCCCAGTGTCGTTCTACAGCGTCGCCAAGAACATCGTCGTGGGCCCAGTGGTCAACACAGCCTTCCGCCCCTGGGTGCGCGGGCTGCACAACATCCCGAGTGAGGGGCCCGCGATTCTGGCCTCGAATCACCTCTCCTTCTCCGACTCCGTGTTCATCCCGGTCAAGGCCCCGCGTCAGGTGCACTTCATGGCGAAGGACGACTACTGGGCACGGCAGGGAGCCTCGGGGTGGGTGATGAAGAAGTTCTTCGACCTCTCCGGGCAGATCCCGATGGACCGCTCAGGGGGCAAGGCCAGCCAGAACTCGCTGAACGCCGGGGAGCAGCTGCTGCGCGACGGCGGCGTGCTGGGCCTCTACCCCGAGGGCACCCGCAGCCCCGACGGGCGGCTGTATCGGGGCAAGCTCGGCATCGCCCGGCTGGCGCTGAACACCCAGGCACCGGTGATCCCTATTGCGCTGATCGGCACCGACAAGGTCCAGCCGATCGGGAAGAACATCCCCCGGCTGGGACGCGTGGGGATGATCGTGGGCGAGCCGATGACCTTCGAGTCCTACTACGGCAATGCCGAGGACCGCTTCGCTCAGCGCGCGGTGACCGACGAGATCATGTACCGGATCATGCGACTCTCCGGCCAGGAGTACGTGGACGTCTACGCTGCCGACGTCAAGCGCCAGCTGGAAGCAGAGAAGGCCGCCGCCAAGGCAGCGCGCCGGGTGCACCGCCATCCCGGCCAGACGCCCGAGGGGCGCGCCGACTAGCTGGCGGCCGGGCGGGCCACAGGCCGGGCGCGGCCCAGGCGCACACGAAAGAGCCCCGAAGCGATGATGATCGCTCCGGGGCTCTTCTCTGCGATATGTGCGCGAGGGGGGACTTGAACCCCCACGCCCGTGAAGGCACTGGCACCTGAAGCCAGCGCGTCTACCTATTCCGCCACTCGCGCATACCTGCTTGTCAGGCCTCAGCGACCCGACCCGCTCCCGGCATTTTCTTCCCGGCAGCGAGAAACATATTACCCACAGAGCCAGCTGTACGCCTAATCGCCGCCGGCAGCGGCACGGCTCAGGCACCGGGCGCCCAGCCTCAGCGGTCGAGACCACCAGAACAGCCCAGGAACCCTAGTATTGGAGGGATATGTCTGAAGCCACCACAGCCCGCCGTGACCAGTTCTCCGCCGAGGACCTCGGCTACCCCGCCCAGCTCCCGGTCACCGCCGAGCGCGAGCGGATTCTGCGCGCGTTGGCGGATCATCAGGTCATCGTCGTCGCCGGCGAGACCGGATCAGGCAAGACCACCCAGCTGCCCAAGATGGCGCTGGAGCTGGGGCTGCATCGAGACGGCATGATCGGCCACACGCAGCCTCGCCGCCTGGCGGCCCGGACCGTGGCCGAACGCCTGGCGGAGGAGCTGGGCACCTCGGTGGGCCGAGACATCGGCTACCAGGTCCGCTTCAACTCGGAGGTCTCTGGGGCGACCGCAGTGAAGCTGATGACCGACGGCATCCTGCTCGCCGAGATCCAGCGTGACCCGCAGCTGAGCCGATACTCGGCCATCATCATCGACGAGGCCCACGAGCGCAGCCTCAACATCGACGTCATCCTGGGCTATCTGCGTCGGGTGCTGCCCACCCGACCCGATCTGAAGGTGATCGTCACCTCGGCGACCATCGACCCTGAACGGTTCGCCCGGCACTTCAGTCCCGACCCGGAGAACTGGACGCGAGAGACCTCCGAGGTGCCGATCATCGAGGTCTCCGGACGCACCTACCCCGTGGAGATCCGCTACCGGCCGATCAACCCCGAGGCAGAGCTCGAAGACTTCGACGAGTCCGAACATTTCGGCGAGGACGAGGACGGTGGTGCCCGACAGGCCGCCTCGACCCGCCCCGGCTCCGCCGCCGCGAGCACCAGGGGCCCCTCCCCTTCCAGCGCCGAGGAGGAGGGCCGTGATCTGCTCGACGCCGTCAGCGACGCGGTGCTGGAGCTGGCCCGCGAGCCGGAGGGCGACATTCTGATCTTCTTCCCCGGCGAGCGCGAGATCCGCGATGCCGCGGAGGCACTGGCGGAGACCGTCTCGCGTGAGCGCAGGCTCAACAACGCTGAGATCCTGCCGCTCTTCGGACGCCTCTCGATGGCCGAGCAGAAGCGGGTCTTCTCCCCCGGCGGACGACGACGCATCGTGCTCGCCACCAACGTGGCGGAGACCTCGCTGACGGTGCCCGGCATCAAGTACGTGATCGACACCGGCACAGCACGCATCTCGCGGTACTCCACCCGCACCAAGGTCCAGCGCCTGCCCATCGAGGCGATCTCGCAGGCCAGCGCGAACCAGCGCTCCGGGCGTTCAGGGCGGACCAGCGACGGCATCGCCATCCGGCTGTACTCGCAGGCGGACTTCGAGTCGCGTCCCGAGTTCACCGACCCGGAGATTCTGCGCACCTCGCTGGCCTCGGTCCTGCTGCAGATGTCTTCGATGGGCATCACCCGGACGCCCGACGACCTGCTGGACTTCCCGTTCGTGCAGAAGCCCGACGCGAAGGCTGTCAACGACGCCGTCCGGCTGCTCACCGAACTCGGGGCGCTGAACACCGGCAGAGACTCTGGATCCCGCGGCAGCGGCTCCGTGACCCCCGTGGGGCGCATGCTCGCCCAGCTGCCGGTGGATCCGCGGATGGCCCGGATGATGGTCGAGGCGGCCCGTCGGGACTGCCTGCCCGAGGTCACCGTGCTGGTCGCGGGGCTGACCATTCAGGATCCCCGCGAGCGTCCCGCGGAGAAGCGAGCCCAGGCCGATGAGCTGCACGCCAGGTTCAAGGATGAGAACTCCGACTTCTCGGCGCTGCTGAACCTCTGGCGCTATCTCCAGGAGAAGCAGACCGAGCTCTCCGGCAATCAGTTCCGCAAGCTCTGTCACCGCGAGCACCTGAACTATCTGCGCGTGCGTGAATGGCAGGATCTGGTCGGGCAGCTCGGCGAGATCGCCGAACAGGTGGAGTTCCGTTCGCAGGGCTCCGGGCGTCGTGGCTCCTCCGAGCACCGCTCCTCCAAGGGTCGGCGCGGGCGCAGGATGCCCAGCGTGGACCCGGCCCAGAAGCACGACCAGATCCATCAGTCGCTGCTGTCGGGGCTGCTCAGCCATGTCGGTCTGTACAACCCCCGGACCCGCGACTATCAGGGAGCGCGCGGCACCCGATTCGCGGTGTTCCCCGGCTCCCACCTGTTCAAGAAGAACCATGACTGGGTCATGGCCAGCGAACTCGTGGAGACCTCGCGGCTCTGGGCACGCACCGTGGCGAAGATCGATCCCGCCTGGGTCGAAGAGCTGGCCCCGCATCTGGTCAAGACCAGCCACTCCGAGCCGCGCTGGTCCGCCCGGAAGGGCGCCGTGGTCGCCACGGAGAAGGTCACCCTCTTCGGGGTTCCCGTGGTCGCGGACCGGCAGGTGCTCTACTCCAAGGTGGACCCGGAGTACAGCCGTGAGCTTTTCATCCAGCGTGCTCTGGTGGACGGCGACTGGTCCACGCGCCATCATTTCGACAGGCGCAACCGACAGCGTTTCGCGGAGCTCGAAGAGCTCGAGAACCGGGCCCGGCGCAAGGACCTGCGCGCCTCCGACGAGGAGCTCTTCGCCTTCTTCGACGCCCGCCTGCCCGCGAGCATCGTCTCCCAGCGCCACTTCGACTCCTGGTGGAAGACCCAGCGTCATGAGACCCCGGAGCTGCTGGACCTCACCGATGCCGCCCTGATGGCCGAGGCAGCAGAAGAGCTGGACGTCGAGTCCTTCCCCGAGCACTTCGACCATGACGGGCTCCAGCTCGAGCTGCAGTACGAGTTCAACCCCACCCGCTACACCGCTGAGAGCGGATCCGCAGCCACGGCCACTGCCGACGGCGTGACGGTGCGGGTCCCGGTGCTGTTCCTGAACCAGCTGGAACCGGCACGCTTCGACTGGCTGATCCCCGGACTGCGCACCGAGCTGGTCACGGCGCTGATCCGCGGCATGCCCAAGCCGCAGCGCAAACATTTCGTCCCGGCGCCCGATGTCGCAGCACAGGCGCGGGAGCAGCTCGAGGCGGACTTCGCCCCCGGCGTGGATTCACTGACCGATGCCCTCGCCACCGTGCTGCGCAGGCTCAGAGGTCATGTGGTCGATCCCGCGGTCTTCGACACCAGCGCACTGCCCGAGCACCTGCGATTCACCTTCGCAGTGATCAGTGATCGCGGCCGCGTGCTGGACACCGGCTACGACCTCCGCGAGCTGCAGATCCGCTTCTCCGGCGAGAACCGGCAGGCCATCGGGCGCAGCCTCTCCGAGGACACCCAGGGCGCCGACGAGGGCTCCGCACCCCGGCACGGGTCACCGAGATCCAGCACGGACTCCCCGGGCACCAAGGCGTCACAGCCTGGCGGCAAGCCGCAGCAGAAGACCGCCGACGCCGCCGCGGCAGGCAAGCAGAACCAGACGAGCTGGACCTTCGGAGACCTCTCTCGGGAGATCACCACCGTGGTGGCAGGTCGCCAGATCACCGGTTACCCGGCGCTGGCCCCGGCCGCTTCGGGAGTCTCCTCCACGATCCAAGACTCCGCCCAGGCCCAGCGTCGAGTGCACCGGGCCGGCGTCGTCGCGCTGCTGCGCGAAGTCCTTCCGTCGCCGCAGCGCTACGTGCTGGACAACCTGAGCAACCGAGAGCGCCTGGCCTTCAGCCAGTCTCCCCACGGCACAGTGGAATCCCTGGTCGAAGATGCGACGACGGCGGCGCTGGATCACCTCGTCCCGGCAGAGCTGCCGTTCCGCGAGGCCGAATTCCAGCAGCTCGCGCGCGGCGCGCGGGCGGAGCTGATCGAGACGGTGCTGCGGCTCACCGATGTCCTCGCGCAGGTCCTGGGTCAGTCCGCCGAACTCACCACCCGGCTCTCGCGGAGCCGCTCGGATGCGCTGCGCGCGCCGCTGAGCGACATGTCCACCCAGCTCCAGCAGCTGGTCTACCCGGGGTTCGTCACCGCCACGGGTCAGTCTCAGCTGCAGCATGTGCCGCGCTACCTCAGGGCCATCGCGCTGCGGCTCGACCGCCTCGAGGCGGGTCAGGGACTCAGCCGCGACGCCACGGACATGGCAGCGGTGCAGGAGCTGGAGGATGAGTACGACGCCGCACTGGAGGCGGTGCCCGCACAGCTTGCCGTCCCGGATGAGCTGCTTGCGGTGAAGTGGATGCTCGAGGAGTTCCGCGTCAACCTTTTCGCCCAGCAGCTGGGGACGGCCCAGACCGTGTCGGCCAAGCGGATCCGGCGCGCGCTCAAGCAGGCACGCCAGTAGGGTCCCGGGGATCTGTTCCCGAGCGGCCGGCTGTGCTCAGTCGGCTTCGGCGGGGACGTGCTCGGCGTCTCCCATCAGACGCAGCGCCACACGCAGCTTCTCGGCGGATTCGTCCATCATCGCGGCGTCCGGATCGTCGTCGGCCTGGGCGAAGCTGTGATCGGCCATGGAGTTAGAGGGCCACACGTGGATATGCAGGTGCGGGACCTCGAAACCGGCGATGCTGAGCCCTGCGCGCTCGGATCCGAAGGCCTCGACCTGCGCCTTGCCGATGCGATGGGCCACGTGCATCAGATGGGCCATCAGCTCCCCGTCTGCCTCGGTCCATCTGTCGACTTCCTGGCGGGGCACCACGAGCGTGTGCCCGTAGGCCAGGGGGGCGATCGAGAGGAATCCGACACAGGTCTCGTCCTGCCAGACGAAGCGTCCAGGGATCTCACCGGCGATGACCTTGCTGAAGACTGTGCTCATGGGTGCCACTCTAGTCCTGACTGCTAGTCTGGGGCGAGCATGAACGAGATCTCAACCACCCCTCCGGCGCGCGGTCGCTCCACCCGTCAGAAGCGCGCCGTCTGGGCGGCGCTTCACTCGCTCGAGGACTTCGTGAGCGCCCAGGAGCTGCATAAGATCCTCGATGACCGCGGCGAGAAGGTCTCACTGGCCACGGTCTACCGGGTGCTGCAGTCCCACCAGGAGGAGGGGCTCGTCGATGTGCTGCGACCCGACGACGGCGAGGCCATCTACCGGCTCTGTGAGCGCGAGGAGCACCACCATCATCTGGTGTGTCGCTCCTGCGGGCTGACCGTGGAGTTTGAGGCCCCGGACATCGAAGACTGGGCGGCGAAGCTTGCGGCCCAGCACAACTTCTCCGAGGTTCGGCACACGTTGGAGATCTTTGGTCTCTGCGCCGCCTGCGCCGCGCTTCCCCGCCGCTGACTCAGCCAGCGGAGCACCCCCGACGGAGCGTCAGCCCACCAGCGCGGCGGAGGCTCGCTTGTGCCGGATCCTGCCGCCGCGACCGATCAGCACGCACACCACGTAGATGAGGAACGAGATCGTGGTGATGTAGGGACTGATCGGGACGGTTCCGGTGATCGCGAGCATGATGCCGCCCACCGAGGAGACCAGCGCGAATGCCATGGACAGCAGCACCGCGAGGTACGGACGCACGGTGACCTTCAGCGCGGCCGCCGCCGGGACCACCAGCAGCGCCAGCACCAGCAGGGCCCCCACCACCTGGACCGACATGGCCACCGCCACGCCGAGCAGCACCATGAAGACCATGGAGAGCAGGTTCACCCGGACTCCGCGGGCACGCGCCAGCTGCGGATCCACCGAGGCGAACATCAGCGGACGCCAGATCAGCAGCAGCACGATGCTGATGAGCACGGCCCCGGTGACCAGGGTCTGCGTCTGGATGTCGTCGACTCCGACGATCTGCCCGGTGAGCAGGCCGAACTTGTTGGCGCTGCGTCCCTGGTAGAGCGAGAGGAAGAGGATCCCCAGTCCCAGGCCGAAGGGCATCAGCACTCCGGTGACGGCACTGGTGTCGCGGTCCTTGAGACTGAGCACGCCGATCAGCATGGCCGCGGCGACGGCCCCCACGGCGGAGCCGGCGACCACATCCACCCCGATCAGCAGCGCCAGCGCTGCCCCGGCGAAGGAGATCTCCGCGATGCCGTGCACGACCAGGGCCGTGCGACGCAGCATGATGAACACCCCGATGAGTCCGCCCATGAGGCCGAGCACCCCGGCCGTGATCACGGAGTTCTGCACCAGTGAGAAGAGCTCCCAGTACCCTTCGGTGCTGAACGAGCCGGTCAGAGTCTCCATCATGGAAGCGACAGCTCCTCGGGGTGGTAGTGGCAGCCCTCGTCGTGGGCGGACATGACCACCAGGCGGCCCTTGTGCTCGATGACGTCGACCGATGAGCCATAGAGCTCGGAGAGCACCTCTGAGCGCATGACCTCCTCGGTGGTGCCGATGCGGTATTGGCCTCGGGCGAAGTAGAGCACACGGTCCACGTGCTCGATCACCGGGTTGATCTCGTGGGTCACGAAGACCACCGCGGAGCCGCGGTCCACCGCCTGGCGGCGGATGAGCTCGGTGACTGCCTGCTGGTGGTGCAGGTCGAGGGAGTGCAGGGGTTCGTCGCAGAGCAGAACCTCGGGGTTGGAGGCCAGCGCCTGAGCGGTGCGCAGTCGCTGCTGTTCTCCTCCGGAGAGCAGTCCCACCGGCATGTCAGCGTAGGCAGAGGCGCCGACGGCATGGAGCAGCTCATCCACACGGCGGCGCAGCCTCCGGGGGTGCAGTCGCATGCCGAATCGATGGCCGTCCAGACCCAGGGCCACCATGTCACGGGCTCGAAGCGGCGTCTCCTCGGGCATGGTCTGCTGCTGCGGGATGTAGCCGACGCGGCTGCTGCCCCGCCGCACGGGCTCTCCGCTGATCTCCACCGACCCGGCGCTGAGCCGGGTCAGACCGAGCAGCACCTTGAGGAAGGTGGACTTGCCCGCGCCGTTGGGTCCCAGCACCGCAAGGAACTCACCGGGCACCAGCTCCAGGTCCAGGCCTTCCCAGAGCATGCGCCCGTTGAAGCCCACACTGGCCTCGCGCAGCTGCACGACCGGCTCCGGACTGCGGGGTGCGGCCGATGGCGTCGCGGGAATTGTGGAGGCGGGCCTTGTGGGGGCGGGGCGGGGATCAGCCACGGGCATCCTCCACCACCGTCTCCACGGCGGAGATGTTGCTCTCCATCCACTCCACGTAGGAGTCGTGCTCCTGCGGGATCGTCTCGTTGAACTCCAGCACTGCCACCCCGGCGTCCTCCGCGGCCTCGCGGATCTGCGCCGACTGATTGGTCTCCGTCTGGGGGTTGTAGGAGAGCAGATCGATCTGCTGGTCTGCCGCGGCGGTGAGCGCCTGCTGGTAGAGCCGGGGGGCGACGTCGTCGCCGTGTTCCACAGCGGCCAGGAACTGCTCATCGGTGCTGTCTTCGAGACCGGCGTCGCTCAGCAGGAACTGGGAGACGGCCTCGGTGGACAGGAAGCTCATCGACTCGGCGTCGATCGCGCGGTTGCGCTCATCCAGCGCGTCGATCTCGGCGGCGAGGGCATCGGCGTTCTCCTGGTAGAGCTCGGCGTCCTCGGGGGCGAGTTCGCCCATGTGGACGCTGAAGTCCTGCACGAAGTCGCTCATCGCGGCGAGGTCGTACCAGAGGTGTTCGTTGACGAACCCTTCGGCGTGATCGTGACCGTCATGCGGATCCTCCTCGCCCTCGTGCTCCTCATGATCTTCCTCGCCCTCGTGATCCGCGTCTTCCTCGGCGTGGGCGTGCTCGTTCTCACCGTCGATGAGCTGGTAGACGGCGTCTTCCTTGCCGGAGGTCGCGGCCAGGCGTGTGATGAAGGGGTCATAGCCGCCGCCGTTGGCGACGATCACGTCCGCGCGGTCCACGCTGAGCCGGTCCTGCGGGGAGGCTTCGTAGGAGTGGGGGTCCGCGGCGGTGTCATCGACGAGGGCGCTGACCTCCGCGGTGTCCCCCAGGATGCGGCTGGCGAGGTCGGCGTAGACGTCGGTGGAGGTCACCACGGTGAGCCCCTCGCCGGAGGTCCCCTCGCCGCCACCGGAGTCCGAGGCGTCCGTGGAGCCGCCGCAGGCGCTGAGCAGCATCGTGGACGCGGCGAGGATCGCC
The DNA here is from genome assembly GCF_014874065.1 of Nesterenkonia halotolerans. Taxonomy (NCBI): domain Bacteria; kingdom Bacillati; phylum Actinomycetota; class Actinomycetes; order Micrococcales; family Micrococcaceae; genus Nesterenkonia; species Nesterenkonia halotolerans. Next base: position 823,637 of record NZ_JADBEE010000001.1, read on the forward strand.
ACGGAGGAGGACAGGCGGGAGGCAGGCATGACACGCACTTTCTGACGGGAGACCGCGAACGGTTCGGGCAACTGAGGAAAGCGTACGTCCAGTCTTTGTTGAGAACAAATCTCAACTAGCCCCTCTGTGGCCCGTTCCTCAGTGCCCCTCTTCAGAGACCGTATGCCGGCGGCGGGAATCCCAGGACTGCGTGGCGTCGTGGATCTCTCCGACCAGCACCTCCAACACGTCCTCCAGGAAGAGGATCCCCTGGGTGACACCCGCCTCGTCGATCACCCGGGCGAGGTGGGATCCGGTGCGCTGCATCTGGGCCAGGCACTGCTCGATCTCATCACCGGTGCCCATATTGCCCAGCGAACGCACCACGGTGACCGGAATCGGATCCTTGGACTGGGTGGCCGGAAGGCTCATCACGTCCTTCAGGTGCACGTATCCGGTGTAGAGGCCATCCTCCTGCGCGGTGACGAAGCGGGAGAATCCGGTGCGACCCACCGCCTTCTCCACCTTTCTGGGAGTCACGTCGGTGGGGACGGTCACCACCTCCTGGACGGGGACCATGACCTCGCCGGCGGTGTAGTCGCTGAACTCCATGGCGCCGGCGATGATCCCGGCATCATCGCGCACAGTGCCGCCGCGCTTGGACTCGGCGACGATGGACTCCATCTCCTCCAGCGTGAAGGTCGAGACCACTTCATCTCGCGGCGTGACCCTGAAGGCGCGCAGCACCAGGTTCGCCGCCAGGTTGAGCAGCCAGATCAGCGGCATCAGCACCCGGTAGAGGAACACCATCGGCGGGGCGAGCAGCAGCACGGCGCGGTCCGCCACCGAGACGGCGAAGTTCTTCGGCACCATCTCGCCGATGGTCACGTGCAGGAAGGAGACCAGTGCCAGCGCGATGATGAACGCGATCACGCTCGCGACGGTGTAGCTCAGTCCCACCGAGGTCAGCGGGTCGGTGAGCAGGTGGTGGATGGCAGGTTCGGAGACCATCAGGATCAGCAGCGAGCACACGGTGATGCCCAGCTGCGCGATCGCCAGCATCTGCGAGACATGTTCCATCGCGTAGATGGCGGTCTTGGCGCGGGCTGACCCGGCCTCGGCCCGCGGTTCGATCTGGCTCCGGCGGGCACTCATCACGGCGAACTCGCCGGCCACGAAGAAGGCGTTGCCTGCCAGCAGCACGACCAGCCAGAGGATTCCCAGCAGATCGGGGTTCATCGTCGCTCACCTCGTTCGCGGGCGTGGCGGTCGTGATCGGCGCGCTCCTCGGCGAGCTTCTCGGCGCGTGCCGCCGCGTGCTCGAGGGCGGCCTGGCGGGCCTCCGGATCCGGGGTGAAGCGCAGCCGGTCGATCCGGCGGCCGTCGATGTCGACGACGGCGAGTCTGCCGCCGTCGACCTCCACCTCGTCGCCCAGCCCGGCCACCCGACCCAGGGTGAGCAGCACGAAGCCCGCGACGGTCTCGTAGGCCGGATGCTCGGGAACGTTGAGCTCAAGGATCTGTGCGTTGATCTCGTCCGGGCGCAGCAGCCCGGGGAAGAACCAGTCCCCCGAGGCGCTCTGCAGCACTCCGGGAGCGATCCGGTCGTGTTCATCGGCGACCTCGCCGACGATCTCCTCGATCAGGTCCTCCAGCGTCACCACGCCCGAGGTGCCGCCGTATTCGTCCTCCACGATGGCCACTTGCAGCGAGGCCTCGCGCAGCACGGGCAGCAGCGCGTCGAGGTGGATGGTCTCCGGCACCCGGGTGATGTCGGACATGACGGTCGCCGCGACCAGGCCGTCGCGCTTCTCGCGCGGAACGGCCACAGCCTTCTTCACGTGAGTCACTCCGCGGACGTCGTCGACGGAGTCCCCGAGGACCGGGAAGCGGGAGAAGCCGGTGCGCCGGGCCAGGTCGATCAGGGCCTCCAGCGAGGAGTCGGCCTCGATGCTGGCCATCCGTGGCCGTGGGGTCATCACATCGGCGGCGGTCTGGTCCGAGAAGCGCAGGGTGCGGTCGAGGAAGGTCGCGGTGCCCTCTTCCAGGGTGCCCAGCATCGCTGAACGCCGCACCATGGAGGAGAGCTCCTCCGGGGTGCGGGCCCCGGAGAGCTCCTCCTTGACCTCGAGGCCGAACCGGTGCAGGACCTTGTTGGAGAAGCCGTTGAGCACGATGATCAGCGGCTTGAACATGGCGGTGAAGAACAGCTGCGGCCCCGCCAGCGTGCGGGCCACCGGATAGGCCTCCGCGATGGCGAGATTCTTCGGGACCAGCTCGCCCAGGAGCATGGTGACCATCGTGGCGATGATCAGCGCAAGGGTCAGCGACACTGCCGAGAGCGCCGCACCGGGGACTCCGAGCGCCTGCAGAGGCGCCGTGAGCAGCACGCCCAGCGCCGGTTCGGCGACGTAGCCGGTGAGCAGCGTGGTCAGTGTGATGCCCAGCTGACACGAAGAGAGCTGGGTCGAGAGCGACTTCAGACACCGCATCACCGCCGGCGCCCGCTTGTCTCCGCGGTCGATGGCCTGCTGGACGGTGGACTGGTCCAGAGCGACCAGCGAGAACTCGACGGCGACGAAGAAGCCGGTGCCGAGGATCAGCAGGAAGCCGACCCCGAGGAGCAGCAGTTCCACTTAGCGCTGCCACCCCCGGTCGACGGCGGATGCGCCGGGCTCAGCGGCGCCGCAGAGGGCGGTGGCGCGGGGGCGGGTCAGGCGGAAGCGAGGTTGTCGGTACTCCATGAGAACTCGAATCTTACCGGGTTCTCACCAGGATGCCGTCAGCGGTTTGCCCTCTTCGTAGCCGGCGGCCGACTGGACCCCGGCCACGGCGCGCTGGCGGAACTCATGCAGTGACTCCGCCCCGGCGTAGGTCATCGCCGAGCGCACTCCGGCGGTGATGGAGTCCAGCAGGTCCTCCACTCCGGGCTTGGCCGGGTCCACATACATCTGTGAGGTGGAGATGCCCTCCTCGAAGATGGCCTTGCGGGCCCGGGAGAAGGCGCTCTCGGTGGCGGTGCGGTTCTGCACGGCCCGCGAGGAGGCCATGCCGAAGCTCTCCTTATAGCGGCGACCGTCCACTCCGGTGAGCATGTCCCCGGGAGATTCATAGGTGCCGGCGAACCAGGAGCCGACCATGACCTGGGAGGCTCCGGCGGCCAGCGCGAGGGCGATGTCGCGGGGGTAGCGGACTCCCCCGTCGGCCCAGACGTGTTTGCCCAGCTCGCGGGCCGCGGCCGCGCATTCCAGCACCGCGGAGAACTGCGGACGTCCCACGGCGGTCATCATGCGGGTGGTGCACATCGCCCCCGGGCCCACGCCGACCTTGACGATGTCGGCGCCGCCTTCGATGAGGTCACGGACGCCGTCGGCGGTGACGACGTTTCCGGCGACCACCGACACCTTGCGCCCGCTGGCGTCCACGGTCTCGCGGACCGCACGCAGGGCCTCGAACATCTTCTCCTGGTGGCCGTGGGCGGTGTCCACGACCAGCACGTCGACCCCGGCGCCGAGCAGCGAGTCGGTCTTCGCCGCGACATCGCCGTTGATGCCGACGGCGGCGGCCACCTTCAGCCGCGAATGCTCGTCCAGGTTCGAGCGGTACAGGGTGGAGCGCAGCGCACCCTTGGGGGTGAGCACCCCTGCCAGCACGCCGTCGGAGGTGGTCACCGGGGCGTAGCCGGCGCCCGCAGCGTCCATCGCCGCGAAGGCCTGCTCCAGGCCGCCCTCGCCGAGCACCTCATCCGCGGTGAAGCGCAGCGGGGGCATCCGCATCACCGAGGCGACGGAGGAGAAGCGGTCCACGCCGAGACCGTCGCTGGCGGTCACCACTCCGGCGAGGCGCAGGTCTTCGTCGACCACGCAGACGGCGTCGTGGTTGCGCTTGTCCAGCAGGTGCAGGACATCGAGCATGGTGTCCGTGGGCTGGACCTTGAGGGCGGTCTCCAGCACGGGATGGCAGGACTTGACCCAGTCGGTGACCTCGCGGATGACCTCCAGCGGGACGTCCTGGGGCAGCACCCCGAGACCGCCGCGGCGGGCCATCGTCTCCACCATGCGGCGCCCGGTGACAGCTGTCATGTTGGCGGCCACCACGGGGATGGTCGAGCCGGTCGCGTCTTCCGCCGAGAGGTCCACGCTCATCCGGGACTGAGTCTGCGAGCGGGAAGGGACGAGGAACACGTCCGAATAGGTGAGGTCGGTGACGGGTTCGTTCAGAAATTTCACGGAGATCCGTGCCCTTCTTGGTGCTGGATGTCAGGTGTTCAGGGCTCGCGCGAGACGATCATGTCTCCGGCGGAAGCGACCCCTGACACGATACCGTGGCCGGTGGCGGCACGGTGCACAAAGTCACTATGCTTGGACGAGGTGAAGATTCGAGAGCACGATGCTGTGCCGAATAACTACACAACACAATGGAAGAGGCGTATCCACAGTGCCAGAGCTAACGTCCAGCCGTCTTGCCGAGGAGTTCCCGGGTAACGAATGGTTGGTCGCCGACATATACGACAAGTTCAAGGACGATCCCGAGTCGGTGGATCGTAAATGGGCTGAGATATTCCGCCAGCTCGAGGGCGACGGTGATTCTGCCTCGACGAGTTCCAAGACCTCCTCCGACTCTGCTGAATCTGCTCCTTCAGACTCAGACTCCGACACCTCGGAATCCGAGAAGCCGAAGTCGGCACCCTCGAAGTCCGAGTCCTCAAAGTCCACCGCTTCGGCCGGCAACGGCGCGGCCAGCCCGGGCGACAAGAGCGGCGCCGCGTCTCGCGCCTCCGCGGATTCGACGCCCAGCGCTGGCAACCAGCGTGAATCCCGGGCCGAATCGACTCCCGCCACGGCCAAGCCCGCTGAGCCGGATCACGCCCAGAAGCCCAGCGCCGAGAAGAGCGCCTCCTCCACGCAGAACAAGCCGGTTGCTCCACGGACACCGACGACGAAGAAGTCCGAAGGTTCCTCCAGCACGCCGATCCCCTCGGAGCCCTCCTCCGCGAAGGCCGAGTCCGAGGAACCGTCTGAGAAAGAGGACAAGGTCACCCCGCTGAAGGGGATCTCCAAGGCCATCGCGGCCAACATGGACGCCTCGCTGACCGTCCCGACCGCCACCACGGTGCGCGCCGTGCCGGCCAAGCTGCTCATCGACAACCGCACCGTGATCAACAATCACCTCAAGCGGACCCGTGGCGGCAAGGTCTCCTACACCCACCTGATCGGCTATGCGCTGCTCAAGGCGCTCCGAGCCCACCCGTCGATGAACGTCACCTATGACGTGAAGGACAACAAGCCGGTGGCGATCCAGCCGGCGCATGTGAACTTCGGCCTGGCCATCGACATGCCGCGTCCCGACGGGACCCGCGCGCTGGTGGTCCCGAACATGAAGGCCGCCGAGGAGATGAGCTTCACCGACTTCTGGGGCGCCTACGACGACGTCGTCAAGCGGGCCCGGGACAACAAGCTCACCCCCGGGGACTACGCCGGCACCACCGTCTCACTGACCAACCCCGGCGGCATCGGCACCGTGCACTCGGTGCCGCGCCTGTCCAAGGGCCAGGCCGTCATCGTCGGCGTCGGTGCGCTGGAGTACCCCGCAGAGTTCCAGGGCGCCTCGGAGAAGACGCTGAACAGCCTCGCGGTCTCCAAGGTCATCACCCTGACCTCCACCTACGACCACCGCGTCATCCAGGGCGCCGGCTCGGGCGAGTTCCTCAAGACCATCCACGAGTACCTCCTCGGCAAGGACGGCTTCTACGAGGAGATCTTCGAGGCGCTGCGCATCCCCTACGAGCCGATCCACTGGTCCGCGGACATCCAGGTCAACCCTGAAGACCAGATCAACAAGGTCGCGCGGATCCAGCAGCTGATCCACTCCTACCGGGTCCGGGGCCATCTGATGGCCTCGGTGGACCCGCTGGAGTACCAGATGCGCAGCCACCCCGACCTCGACATCGAGTCGCACGGGCTGACTCTCTGGGACCTGGACCGCGAATGGCCCACCGGGGGCTTCGGCGGCAAGTCGATGCTTCCGCTGCGCAACATCCTCGGCGTGCTGCGCGACACCTACTGCCGCAGCACCGGCGTGGAGTACATGCACATCCAATCTCCCGAGGAACGCCAGTGGTTCCAGGACGAGATCGAGCACCCCTACGAGAAGCCCACCCGTGACGAGCAGTTCCGGATCCTGGGCCGGCTCAACGCGGCCGAAGCCTTCGAGACCTTCCTGCAGACCAAGTTCGTGGGACAGAAGCGCTTCTCCCTCGAGGGCGGCGAGTCGCTGATCCCGCTGCTGGACACGATCCTCTCCGAGGCCGCCGATGAGGGCCTGGACGAGGTCGCCATCGGCATGGCCCACCGTGGCCGCATCAACGTGCTGACCAACATCGCCGGCAAGACCCACGCACAGGTCTTCCGCGAGTTCGAGGGCCGTGAGGCCGGGTCCGTGACCGGTTCCGGCGATGTGAAGTACCACCTGGGAACCCGCGGGTCCTTCACCTCGGACAAGGGCAACTCCACCAGCGTGTACCTGGCGGCGAACCCCTCCCACCTCGAAGCGGTGAACCCCGTGCTCGAGGGGATCGTCCGGGCCATGCAGGACCGGATCAATCAGGGTGCGGACGCGCTGAACTCGTTCTCCGTGATGCCGCTGCTGGTCCACGGCGACGCGGCGTTCGCCGGACAGGGCGTGGTCGCCGAGACGCTGAACATGTCTCAGCTGCGCGGCTACCGCACCGGCGGCACGGTGCACGTGGTCGTGAACAACCAGGTCGGCTTCACCACCGCACCTTCGGCGGCGCGGTCGATGACCTATTCCACCGATATGGCCAAGGCCATCCAGGCGCCGGTCTTCCACGTCAACGCCGATGACCCAGAGTCAGTGGCCCGCGTGGCCCAGCTCTCCTTCCGCTACCGCCAGCGGTTCAACAAGGACGTCGTGATCGACCTGGTCTGCTACCGCCGACGCGGACACAACGAGGGCGACGACCCCTCGATGACCCAGCCGAAGATGTACAACCTGGTCGAGGCCAAGCGCACCACGCGCCGGCTCTACACCGAGGCTCTGGTCGGACGCGGCGACATCACCCAGGAAGAGGCCGATCAGGCGCTGCGGGACTTCCGGCAGCGGCTGGAGCGGGTCTTCACCGAGACCCATGCGGCCCAGACCCAGCCGATCTCCACCGCGAACACCTCGGACTCGGAGACCAAGGGAATGGCGCCGATGGCCTCCCAGGAAGAGACCAGCACTCCGGACCGAGAGGCCACCGACACCGCCATCAGCGAGGATTCGCTGGCGCACATCGGCGAGGTCCACACCAACATCCCGGAGAGCTTCACGCCGCATCCGAAGCTGAAGTCCCTGCTGGAGAAGCGCGCCAAGATGGCGCGTGAGGGTGGCATCGACTGGGGCTTCGCCGAGATCGCGGCCTTCGGCTCGCTGCTCATGGAGGGCACCGAGGTCCGACTCGCAGGCCAGGACTCGCGACGCGGCACCTTCGTGCAGCGTCACGCGGTGTTCCATGACCGTGTCAACGGTGATGAGTGGTACCCCCTGAAGAACCTGACCGAGGATCAGTCCCGGTTCTTCATCTACGACTCGCTGCTCTCCGAGTACGGCGCGCTGGGCTTCGAATACGGATACTCCGTGGAGAACCCGCATGCGCTGGTGCTCTGGGAGGCCCAGTTCGGCGACTTCGTCAATGGGGCGCAGATCATCATCGATGAGTTCATCGCCACGGCCGAGCAGAAGTGGGGACAGAAGTCCTCCGTGGTCATGCTGCTTCCCCACGGCTATGAGGGTCAGGGCCCGGATCACTCCTCAGGGCGCCCGGAGCGCTTCCTGCAGCTCTGCGCCGAGGACAACATGACCGTGGTGCTGCCCTCCTCGGGAGCGAACTACTTCCATCTGCTGCGCCGCCAGGCCGTGGCCCGGCCGCGCCGTCCGCTCATCGTCTTCTCCCCGAAGCAGCTGCTGCGGCTCAAGGCAGCCGCCAACTCGGTGGAGGACTTCACCACCGGCACCTTCCAGGAGGTCATCGGGGACCACGAGGTGGACGCCTCCAAGGTCAAGCGCGTGCTGATCGTCTCGGGTCGGCTCTACTACGATCTGATCGCCACCCGAGCCAAGCACAAGGACGAGACCACCGCCATCGTGCGGCTCGAGCAGCTCTACCCCATGCCGGTGGAGGAGCTGCAGGCGGAGCTGGATCGCTTCACCTCGGCCGAGGAGTTCGTCTACGCTCAGGATGAGCCGATCAACCAGGGGCCCTGGCCGTTCCTGGGGCTGAACCTGCAGCCACGTCTCACGCAGGACCTCAAGCTGGTCTCCCGCGCAGAGTCGGCCGCCACCTCCGTGGGGCAGGCCAAGCGGCATGCCAAGGAGCTGGAGGGCCTGCTCAGCAAGGCTTTCCCGCACCTGGACCTGTGACCTGATGGAAGAGACCACTCAGGATCTGCGTTCCTCCGTCATAGGCCCGCGGCGTCATCTGCGGATCGTGGCCCTCGGCGACGAGCTGCTGACCGGGATCGGTGACCCCCGAGCGCTGGGATGGCTCGGTCGCGTGATCTCCAAGACCCCGATCGAAGGCATCGCGCTGGAACACTATGTCCTCGCGATGCCCGGGGAGGGCACCGAGGCGCTTTCGGAGCGCTGGCAGCACGAGACGCTGGCCCGCTTCGAGGCAAGCGCCCCGGAGCCACCAGAACGTCATCTGGTGGTCGCGCTGAACGACAAGGACCTCTACAGCGCAACCTCCTCTGCCCGCTCGCGGCTGAACCTGGCCAATATCCTGGACCGAGCGTCCCAGGAGGGCATCCGGTGCCTGGTGATCGGCCCGGTGCCCACTCTGGACAGCGACCGGAACCAGCGGATCTCTGAACTCAACGCTGCCTACCGGGACGTGGCCTCCCGCCGTTCCCATGTCTACGTGGACTCGTATACACCCCTGGTCAGCCACGAGCAGTGGCGCAGCGACCTCGCGGCCAACGGCGGGCTCCCCGGCCAGGCCGGGTACGGGCTGATGGCCTGGCTCGTTCTTCATCGCGGCTGGTATCAGTGGTTAGGGCTCCAAGAGCCGGTGGCCTAGAATTAGCTCCAGCCGACGAAAGGAGTTCATCATGAGCAAGCGTGGACGTAAGCGCAGCGCGCGTCGCAAGAAGAACGCGAACCACGGCAAGCGCCCCAACTCCTGATTTCAGGAGTCCGAGGCCTTCCCGCGGTCGCCGCGACAGCGCAGAAGCAAAGAACCCCCTGCAGAGCAGCTCTGCAGGGGGTTCTTTCGTCGTCTTCAGCAGGTCAGCGGTGTTCCTCGTCCTGGCCGTGTCCGGCCTCGACACGGATCTGGCTGATCCGCTCCAGAATCGTCACTTTCAGCGTCTCAGGGGCGCGTTCAGCGCAGGAGCGTCGCACCACGGTCCGAATGATGCACTCCAGGTCGTAGTCCTTGGCGCACTCCGGGCAGGCCTGCAGGTGCGCTTCCACCTCGCCGATGTCTTCGCGGCTGAGCGCGCCGTCGGCGTACTCGTAGATCCGCTCCATGCGGACCTGGGTCTCGGTGCAGTCCCCGTCCTTGCAGTTCTCATCGAGCCATTTGCCGGGGCTCACGCCAGCGGCTGGGCTGAGATCGGAATCGTTCATTTCTTGGCCTCCTGCTTCTTGAAGCCACGTTCACGGGCATAGTCGTGCAACAGTTCGCGCAGCAACTTTCTGCCCCGGTGCAGTCGTGACATCACGGTGCCGATGGGAATGTTCAGGATCTCGGCGATCTCCTTATAGGCAAAGCCCTCAACATCGGAGAAGTACACCGCCAGACGGAACTCTTCAGGGATCTGCTGCAGCGCATCCTTCACGTCTGAATCCGGCAGATGATCGAGAGCCTCTGCCTCGGCAGAGCGCAGCCCGGAAGACGTGTGCTCAGCTGCCTGAGCCATCTGCCAATCCTCCACAGTGTCCGTGTTGGCCTGCTGCGGCTGGCGCTGCTTCTTGCGATAGATGTTGATATAGGTGTTCGTCAGGATCCGGTACAGCCAGGCTTTGAGATTGGTGCCGGGCTTGTACTGGTGAAACGCCGAATACGCCTTGGTATAGGCCTCCTGGACCAGGTCCTCGGCATCCTGCGGATTTCGTGTCATCCGCATGGCAGCTGAGTAGAGCTGGTCCACGTACTGGAGAGCCTCGCTCTCGAAACGCACGCGACGCTGCTGTTCGGTCTCTTCGGCGACGACGACGCTGCTCGAGTCCGTGCTCCTCGAGTCAGGGGCGGTGCCGGTGGCTGCAGGCTTTTCCATCACAGCTGAGTCTACTCGCAGAGGAACCACTGGGCGTTCCCGCACCGCGCCGGGAGCGCTGGTGCGTCGTTGAGTCAGAGTCGTCGGCGTCATACCCAGGACAACGACGACGCCGGGCTCCGCATTCCTGGCTCGTGCCGCTGATTCCCGTCCCGGGCCGGATTGGGTAGATTGGACCACGGACGATGCTTCAGCGCCACACTCCTACAGGAGGACACTATGTCTCTACTCCGCAAATTCGCCCGCCCGCTGCTGGGGGCAAGCTTCATCGCCAACGGTGTCGACCGACTGCGCAACACCGATGATGCTTCGGCGAGGATCGAGTCCACCTTGGAGGAGATCGGCTCGCTGGTCACCCAGGCTGAGCCTCTGGTCTCCAATCCCAAGCTCACCACCCAGGTGCTCGGAGGAGTCGAGGTCGTCGCCGGCGTCGCCCTGGCCACCGGCCGGTTCCCCCGCGCAGCCGCCCTGATGCTCACCGGAGTGCACAAGTTCGACAGCTACGTCGAGTACCGCACCGCTGAACTCGAGAGCGACGCCGATGTCACCGCGCAGCGCAGCACGCTGTTGAAGAACGTCTCGATCCTCGGCGGCCTGTGGCTCGCCGTGGTGGACCTCGACGGCAAGCCCTCACTGGGCTGGCGCGCCGAGCACCTGGCGAAGAACACCCGCAAGAAGGGCGCCCAGTTCGGGGACAAGACCTTCAAGTGGGCCGATGACTTCGGCAACGGCGCCACCAAGAAGGTCCGCGACTTCGAGAAGAACGCCAAGAAGAACTTCCAGCGCGCCGAGCGTGACGCGCTGAAGGCGATCAACAACGCCTCCAAGGGTGCGAAGAAGTCCGCCCAGGGCGCCAAGAAGAAGGTCGGAGCCTGAATCTCAGCGCCGTGACCACCACATCTTCACACGCATCAACGGTGCCCCCGCAGCCGTGGCCAGCGCCACGGGCGGGGGCACCGCTGCGCGCTGAGGTGACCGTTCCCGCCTCCAAGTCTCTGACGAACCGGTACCTGCTGCTGGCGGCACTGGCCCAGGGACCCAGCGTGGTCATCAATCCCCTGCACTCTCGGGACTCCCAGCTCATGCTCGCCGCTCTGGAACAGCTGGGCGCGGCCGTGGAGCACATCCAGGACTGGGAGCACAGCGGGGTCGCCGCGGTCCGCATCTCGCCGATCCCCAACCTCGACGAGCCGACCCCTGGTGCCGAGGCGACAGAACCACGCATCGACTGCGGACTGGCCGGCACCGTGATGCGCTTCCTCCCCGCCGTGGCCGCGCTGACCGGTCAGCGCGTGCACTTCGACGGTGATCCCGGCGCGCGCGCCCGCCCCATGGGTGCGGTGCTGCATGCGCTGCGTGATCTCGGCGTCGAGGTCACCGGCGACGGCGCACCAGAGCATGGCGAGGAAGGCTGCCTGCCCTTCACCATCCAGGCGCCGACCGGCATCACCGGCGACGCCATCACGATGGACGCCTCCGCCTCCTCACAGTTCGTCTCCGGACTGATGCTCGCCGCGGCCCGGATGCCGCACGGGCTGACGCTGCGCCACGCAGGTGACGCGGTCCCCTCGCTGGAGCACGTCGAGATGACCTGCAAGGTCCTCAGCCAGGTGGGCATCGAGGTGAGCTATCCGGCGCTGCACACCTGGAAGGTGGAACCAGGACCCATCGAGAGCTTCACCGTGCGAGTCGAGCCGGACCTCTCCAACGCAGGCCCATTCCTCTGCGCCGCAGCGGTCACCGGCGGTGAGGTGAGCATGCGCGGCTGGCCGAAGCACTCCACCCAGATCGGGCGACGCTGGACCGAGCTGCTGCCCGCCTTCGGCGCATCCGTGACCGAGCACCCCGAGACCGACGCCACGGTCACGCTGAGTGTGCGCGGCGGTTCACTGCGCAGCCCGGGCACCGTGGACGGCACCGCTGAACTGACCCCCACCGTGGCAGCGCTGGCGGCGTTGTGCACAGAACCGACCCGGTTCACCTCGGTCGGACACCTGCGCGGTCATGAGACCGACAGGATCGCCGCGCTGGTCACCGAGATCCGTCGGCTCGGCGGCACCGCCGAGGAGACCGCAGACGGCTTCGAGGTCCTCTCCCCCGTGAGCCACGGCGGCCTCGTCCACACCTATGCCGACCACCGCATGGCGACCTTCGCCGCGGTGCTGGGCCTCGTGGTCGACGCCGTCGAGGTGCAGGACATCTCGGCCACCTCAAAGACCATGCCGGACTTCCCCGCACTCTGGGCCGGGATGATCGACCGAACACCGGATGGCCAGCCGTGAGCCGCTGGTCCGACTGGGACGAATCCCACGTGAAGGTCCGGCCCAATAAGAAGGGCTCACGGCCGCGGACCAAAGAGTCCCCCGACTACGCCGACTCGGAGCTGGGACGTGTGGTCACCGTGGATCGCGGGCGCTACACCGTCCGGGTGGAAAGCTCTGCAGGCGATGAACGCGTGATCTCTGCAGTCCGCGCCCGGGCACTGCGCAGGACCCCCGTGGTTCCCGGTGACATGGTCGGCCTGGTGGGTGACACCACAGGCGATGAAGGTTCCCTGGCCCGGCTGATCCGCATCGAGGAGCGCTCCACGCTGCTGCGCCGCAGCGCGGAGGACACCGACGACGCCGAGCGAGTCATCGTGGCCAATGCAGACCAGCTGCTGATCGTGGTCGCGGCTGCCGATCCCGCCCCTCGCACCGGGTTCATCGACCGGGCGCTGGTGGCTGCCTACGACGCCGGCATCGTGCCGATCCTCCTGGTCACCAAGGCCGACCTCGTCGAGGATCCGCTGGACCCGGCCGGGCTGATGAGTCACTACGCAGAGCTGGACCTCCAGGTCGTCGTCTCCCAGCAGGCAGCCGGCTCCGCCTCGGGAGAGCCCTCCCTGGACGCCGAGGCCGTGACGGCGCTGCGCACCGCACTGACCCGTCGCGTCACGGCGATGATCGGACACTCCGGGGTGGGCAAGTCCACCATGGTCAACGCACTGACCGGTGCAGACCGCGCGACCAGCGGGGTCAACGCAGTCACCGGCCGGGGACGGCACACCTCCTCCTCGGCGGTGGCGCTGAATCTAGAGCCCATCGGGTCCCTCGAGGCGGCTGACGCCAGGGACTCATGGATCATCGACACCCCCGGGGTGCGCACCTTCGGCCTGGCCCATGTGGCCCCCGACGACGTGCTCGGCGCGTTCTCGGATCTGGTCGAGGGGTCCGTGGACTGCGAACCCGGCTGCGCCCACATGTCACCCGAGGGCGGCTGCGCGCTGGACGCCTGGGTCGCCGACGGCCATGCCGGCGAACACGGCGCGGCACGGCTGGCCTCGCTGCGCGGACTGATCAGCTCCATGGCGGGCACCGAGGAGGCTCCCGCGGAGAAGCGGCTCGGCGCGTAAGTCCGCCGAATCCCGCCTCGGGCACTGAGACATTGCTAGCGTGGCCGCATGAGCTCAAACACCAGCGCCTACACCGATGACCTGCGCCTGGCGCATATGATCGCAGATTCGGTAGATGCCAAGACGATGTCCTTCTTCTCCTCCATGGACTTCGAGGTGGAGACCAAGCCCGATCTCACCCCGGTCACCGAGGCGGATCGTCAGGCCGAGGAGCTCATCCGCGGTCAGCTCAGCAGGGCCCGCGGCCGCGACGCCGTGGTCGGCGAAGAATTCGGCTCCACCGGATCCGGCGCCCGGCAGTGGATCGTCGATCCCATCGATGGCACCAAGAACTTCATCCGCGGAGTCCCCGCCTGGGCCACCCTCATCGCCCTGGTGGATGAGGGCGAGCCTGTGGTGGGACTGGTGAGCGCCCCCGCTCTGGGGAAGCGTTGGTGGGCGGCCAAAGACGGAGGCGCCTACACCGGCAAGTCGCTGGCCGCGGCCAAGCGGCTGCAGGTCTCGAAGGTGCCCACACTCGAAGACGCGTTCTTCTCCTACTCCTCGCTGGCGGGCTGGCGGAAGATCGGCCGCAGCCAGAACTTCCTGGAACTGACCGAGACCGTCTGGCGCACCCGTGCCTTCGGCGACTTCTGGTCCTACTGCATGGTCGCGGAAGGCCAGGTCGACATGGCCGCCGAGCCCGAGCTGAACCTGCACGATATGGCGGCCCTGGTCCCGATCATCCGCGAAGCCGGCGGCATCTTCACATCGCTGGACGGTGAACCCGGGTGCACCGGCACCAACGGCCTGGCCACCAACGGTCTTCTGCACGACGCCGCCCTGGGCGCTCTCGCTGCTGATCATCCCGCACCCTTCTGAGCCCCACAGCACCCGCTGCGCCTGGGGGCGCTGCCGCCCGCTTGGCACCACCCGTTCCACTTGCAGTTTTAGGTGTGCCTAAACCATACTGGCGGCATGCGCAGAACCCTTCTCCCGGCGAGCATCGGCAGCCTCGTGCTGGTGCTGCTGCTCAGTGGCTGCGCGCCTGCTGATTCTTCCGCGCAGCGGGGAACACAGGAGGGTGAGGCGGGTGATCTGCCCGTGGTCCTCGCCAGCTTCTCCGTGCTGGAAGACATGGCCTCTGCCGTGGGCGGGGATCGGGTCGATACGCGCAGCATCACGCCTCCCGGAGCAGAGGTCCACGAGTACTCCCCCACCCCCGGGGATCTCCGCGACACGGCAGAGGCGGATCTGATCCTCTTCAACGGCCTGGGACTGGAGGCCTGGTACGAGCAGTTCCTCACCCACACCTCCGCCGAGGTGCTCATGGTCTCCGAGGGCGTGCAGACCCTCCCGGTAACGCGGCTGCCCAGCGCCAGCGAGCCCACAGATGACGAAGCGGCTCAAGCTGAGCAGAAGGATCTGCCGGTGAATCCCCATGCCTGGATGTCCCCGGCCCAGGCCATGATCTACGTCGACAACATCGAAGCCGCGCTGAGTGAGCTCTCTCCCGCCGATGCCGACACATTCGCGAAGAACGCCGAGGACTACCGCGGTGAGATCCGGCGCATCTGGCAGGAGGCGGCCGCACAGCTGGACCCGCTGCAGGCTGCGGGCCCGGTCCACCTGGTCAGCTGCGAGGGGGCCTTCAGCTACCTCGCGCAGGATCTCGGACTCAGTGAGCACTACCTCTGGCCGCTCAATGCCGAGGACCAGGGAAGCCCGCAGCAGGTGGAGGCCCAGATTCGCTACGTCACGGAGAATCAGGTCCCGGCGGTGTTCTGTGAATCCACGGTGAACGACGCAGCCCAGCAGCAGGTCGCCGAGTCCACTGACGCGGAGCTCAGCGAACCGCTGCATGTGGATTCCATCACTGAGGCAGACGGGCCGGCGCCCAGCTATCTCGAGCTGCTTCAGCACGATCTTGATCTCATCATCGAAGGAGCGCAGCTATGACCGAGGAGCCGGCCGCCGTCGTCGTCAGCGAATTGAGCGCGGGCTACCCCGGGGTGCGCGCGCTGGAGTCGGTGTCCATCACGGTGCCTCGACGCAGCATCTGTGCTCTGCTCGGCGCGAACGGCTCGGGCAAGTCGACGCTGTTCAAGTCGCTGCTCGGGCTGCATCGCCCCAGCTCCGGCAGCGTCCGGCTCTTCGGACTCGAACCGGCCAAGGCGCGACGCCGCAACCAGGTCAGCTATGTCCCGCAGCATGAGCAGGTGGACGCCAGCTTCCCCGTCAGCGTGGAACAGGTCGTGATGATGGGACGCTACGGGCACATGGGGTTCAGCCGCCGTGCTCGGCCGGAAGACCGGCTCGCCTGTGACCAGGCGCTGGAGCAGGTCGGGCTGACCGAGCTGCGCCGTCGCGGGATCGGTGAGCTCTCCGGGGGTCAGCGCAAGCGGGCCTTCCTGGCGCGGGCGATCGCGCAGCGTTCGCCGCTGATGCTCCTGGACGAGCCCTTCGCCGGAGTCGACCGCGGCTCGGAGCACCTGATCAGCACGGTGCTCCAGGCGCTGCGCGATGAGTCCGACACCACGGTGGTCATCTCCACCCACCACCTCGCGGGGGTCGCCGACCTCGCCGACGAGGTGGTGCTGCTGCACCAGCGCGTGCTGGCCTCCGGCCTCCCCGAGGACGTGCTCACCGAGGAGCAGCTCGGGCGCAGCTTCGGCTCCGTGCTGCGGGAGAACCCTTGATGGAGATCCTCACCCAGCCGCTGGAGTTCACCTTCATGCAGCACGCGCTGGCCGCGGCAGTCATCTCCTCGGTGGTCTGTGCCATGCTCTCCTGCTGGCTGGTGCTGATGGGCTGGTCCCTGATGGGTGAGGCGGTGGCCCATTCGATCCTTCCCGGAATCGTGCTCGCGCAGATCTTCGGGCTGCCGATGGCGCTGGGCGCCTTCGGGTTCGGGATGCTCGCGGTGCTGCTGATCGGCGGGATCAGCGGAAACTCCACGTTGAAGCACGACACCTCCATCGGCGTGGTCTTCACCTCGCTCTTCGCGCTGGGCCTGGTGCTGATCTCACGCACCCCGAGCCAGACGCACCTGACGCATATCCTCTTCGGCAATGTGCTGGGCATCTCGCAAGCAGATCTGCTTCAGACTGCTGGGCTCGGCCTGGCCACCGTGGCCGTGCTCCTGGCGCTGCGACGCAGCCTGGTGCTGCTGGCCTTCGACAAGATCCACGCCCACACCATCGGGATGTCCACCGGTGCGCTGTCCATCCTGCTGCTGAGCCTGCTGGCGCTGACCACGGTGACCTCTCTGCAGACTCTGGGCATTCTGCTGGTGGTCGCTATGCTGGTGATACCAGGGGCGACAGCACTGCTGCTGTGCCGGCGCTTCGGATCGATGCTCGTGGTGGCCGCCAGCAGCGCCGCGACCTCTGCGGTGCTCGGGGTCTACGCCAGCTATTGGTTCGACACCTCCACCGGCGGTTCGATCGTGCTGGCACAGTCGGCCCAGTTCGCGCTGGCCTATCTCTTCGCTCCGGCGAAGGGGATGATTCCCCGGCTTCGCCAAGGACGAGGACGCCGGGTCGCCCCGCTCTCGACCTTCCCGCCCCTCGATGTGAAAGATCCCGCGTAGATGACTCCCCGCACCTCGGCTCAGGGCCGCTCGACCGCGTTCCATACGGCCACCACCTCGGTGGAGGACTACGCAAAGACCATCTACGGTCTCGCGGAGTGGGATGGAGCCTCGGTGACCGCCTCGGCCCTCGCCAAGACGCTCGGGGTCTCCAACCCCTCGGTGACGCTGATGGTGCGCAAGATGGCCGAGCTGGGCCTGGTCGAGCACCGGCCCTATGCTCCGATTGCCCTCACCGACGCCGGGCGGCAGCTGGCACTGGCCATGGTGCGCCGCCACCGACTGATCGAGACCTGGCTGGTGCGCGAGCTGGGGTACGGCTGGGACGAGGTCCACGACGAGGCGGAGCGGCTCGAGCATGCTGTCTCTGAGACCTTCGTGGACCGCCTCGACATGCGACTGGGACACCCTCGAGTGGACCCGCACGGAGACCCCATCCCGGGCCCGGACCTCACGCTGGACTACCCCGAGACCGAGCTGCTCTGCCGTGTGCCTGCCGCCGCTGAGGTGCGCCTGGAGCAGGTCGACGACGCCGTCCCGGATGCGCTGCTCGCGCTGGACACCCACCGGGTGCCCATCGGTGCGCAGGTCACGGTGACCGCCACCGAGGGCGGCGCCGTCGTCCTCTCCCCCATGGGAACCATGGGTGAGCAGGCTGCCGAGGACATCCGGCTGACCCATGAGATCACCCACGCCATGCGGGTGAGCCTGATTCGCTGACCGCGGCGCACTGCGACGTATCCTGTACTGGTGTCTCCATCCGAACCGTCTGCAGCGCCTCAGCCTGCGGCCACCCGCCGGTCCCTCCGGAACAAGCGGCAGACCTCTCTGGTGAAGCTGATCGCACTGGTGGCTTTCGCAGGAGCCTGCGGTGCGCTGCTGAGGCTGCTCGTCGGTGAGCTCATCCCCGAGCAGGGGATGAAGTTCCCGTGGACCACGCTGGCGATCAACCTGAGCGGGTCGGGTCTGCTGGGTCTGCTGACCGGGGTCGCGCATGTTCGACCATGGATGCCCGACTGGGTGGTGCCGACCTTCGGCACGGGCCTGATCGCGTCCTACACGACCTTCTCCGCGGTGATCCTCGCCGTCATGCCGTCCGTCCCCGGTGACGCCTACGACGGTCTCGCCGCCGTGACCTACGTGAGCCCCGGAGCGATGGAGATGCTGACCTACCTGTTCCTGAGTGTGCTGGGCTGCACCGGAGCTGCCGCCGCCGGTATGACGATCAGCCGCGCGCTGCTCGGACAGCTGGGCGCCGAGTCTGCCGATCTGCGGAGGAGGCCATGATCTCCGAACTGAGCCTGCTGATCGTCCTGGGGGTCGCCGTCGGAGGCGCCGCGGGCGCCGTGCTGCGCTTCCTGCTGGATCGGTACCTTCCGGGTGGCCTGCTGGCGGCCAATGTTCTTGCCTGCCTCGCGCTGGGATACCTCTACGGGGAGCTGTCCTGGCTCGCCGAGACCGGGCGGGTGGCCGAGGACGGACTGCTCTCGGGTCCGGTGGCCACCACGCTCGCGCTCGGCGTCCTGGGCGGGCTGAGCACCTTCGCCACGGTCTCGCTGCGGGTCGCGCAGCGTTGGATGGCGGGACAGCGTCTTCGCGCCATCGGTCTCTGGACGGCGCATATCGGACTGGGCTTCGGGGCGGCCGCGCTGGGCATTGCACTGTCCAGACTGCCGGGGCTATACTGATATGTCAGCCTGGCCGAGATGCGCAGGCGACGACCCGCAGGTTTCTGCGAGTCATTGATAACACCATAAGGGGACGATCGGTTTCGACGATCTGAGTTGATCATGGTGAAGCGGGTCGAGGATGCAGAGTGACCTCGTATAAAACCCCTCTGCAAAACAATAAGTGCCGAAACTAAGCGCACTGACTTCGCCCTCGCTGCCTAAGCAGCGACGCGAGTCTGTCAGCCTGAGTCTGCTATCGACTCAGATCCTGGCATCAGCTAGATAGCCACTGGTTCCAACTCCTCGTCGTGGGGAGTTGGGTCGACAATTTCCACGACTGGGCCCGTCAGCTGCTTGTCTGTGTGACGGCTGGGGCCGAGAAAATCTACTAGCAGACTGCACCCGGAGAAGCCCATGTGAATCCAGATCGGACGCGGGTTCGATTCCCGCCGTCTCCACAGTCAAGGCCCAGGCACCTAGTGTCTGGGCCTTTTTTGTGCCCTTTTCCCGCGTCAGCTGGGCAACGGAGTCAGACCCTCGTGCTTCACGGTGAAGCCGGGCGGGAAGCCTGGTGCGTCGCCCGTGCCGTCCCACCCCGCGGCCATCAGCCCCACCGCCATGAGCAGACCGCCGTTGCCCGGGAGGTACAGCGGCAGGCCCTCGTTCTGCCAGTTGTGGCCATTGGAGAGGTACGTGTTCTTCGCCGCGGGCATGAGCAGCGCGTCCACAGCCAACTCGGGGCGACCGACCCGGGCCGCGCACATGGCGATCATCGGATAGTCCCAGCCCCATGTGGTCTCCCAGCTCCAGTCCTGCAGAACCTCCAGCAGGGTCTGCTCCATGACTGCGTTCTCGACCATCTCCGTGGAAGGGACGAATCCCAGCGCGCCGAGCACCGAGGGGTGATCCGTGCGTCGGTCCAGCACGGGGTGGCGGATGGCCGGGTAGACGCCCTCGCGGGTCTCCAGCGGCCGCAGCGCATCACGGGTCCGCTCCCAGTGGTCCACGGGTTCCAGGTCCAGCAGTTCCCGCCACCGGATCGCGGTGTCAAGGCCCCAGCGCCAGTACACGAGCTCGAAGGTGGGATCGGCAAGCTCGTCCTTGACCTCGCCATAGCACTCCTGGGCAGGGATCAGCGGGGCCCCGAGGCTCGCCGCGCCGCCGTCGTCCACCGGGTGAGTCGCCATGAACTCAGCCGTTTCGAAGACCAGTTCTGCGTACTGCTCTGCTGCCTTCAGGCCCTTGCTTCTGCGCAGCAGCTCGGCGAAGTAGATCAGGTGCGGCTGCTGCCAGAGGAGGAAGGGCCCGATGTCGCTCGGGGTCTCTGCGCCGTCTGGACCGACCTGCTTCGGCCACCGCGCACCCGTGACTCCCTGGGCCGCAGCTGTCTGCTGCGCCTGCGGGAGGACCGTGGTGTACCAGGCGAGACTGCGCTCGAGCAGCTCGGGCCTGCCCCAGACAGCGAAATGGGCAGCGTGCCACCAGTGCATCTCCAGGTGGAACTTGCCCCGCCAGGAATTGACCATGAGACCTGTCTCCTGAGGAGGGGTGCTGCCGGAGCAGTTGATCGCCGTCAGATACTGCGAGAGCACGATCCTGCGCTCGAGCTCGGCGGCCCGCGGGTCCGTGCTCTCACTCAGGTCGACGATGCCTCCGGTGCTCCAATGACGCTCCCACCAGCCGCGCGAGGCCTCGAAAACCTGCTCGGGCGGCACGGCGACGGACTCGACGTGATCGGACTGCGTCGGCCCTGGATGGAAGTCGACGGTGATGCTCCACGGCTGGTCTTCTGCAAGCGCCTGGGCCGTGAGGATCACCTCGTGGCGTGCCGGCTGGGCTGTGTTCATCGTTTGGTTGCCGAGGAGCCCCACGCGGTAGTGCGTCTCATCCAGAGTCCTCGAGATCTGTGCAGCCTTCCCCCGGCTCTGCACCGTAGTGGTATGTGCTTCGTCCTCCCAGTGCACCGCGTTGCCCCAGGCACCGCTGCCATAGGGGAAGCGGAACCTCAGCGCAGGTGGGTACGGGGAATCAGTGTCGATGGACAGGGCGAGCGCATCTCGAGTGGGGTGCACCGCAGTGCGCACGGTGAAGTGAAACCCGCGCAGAGTGAACACAGATTCGGCGATCCCCGTCCAGAGGTCGAGCTCCTGGCCCAGCGGTCGGAGGTCCTCGGCGGAGAGCTGCTCCTCACCGACAGAGGACGCCGCCAGCCCGATCCACCCCAGCATGAGCCGGTGGGGATTCTCGCGGAGCCACAGCTCGTCCTCGGTTCCGGTCTCTGGCCCCTCCCCGAAGGTGCGGGTGGAGAGGTCCACGTATGGCACGCGGCCCCGGGCAGTGTCGAACGTGCGTGTCGCGGAGCGCAGCTCCGGTCGGGGGTCCCGAGGGGTGGTGTGCCAGCCCCACTGCGCCTGCGTGCCGAGCAGGCTGCCGGGGTTCCCAGGATCGCGTCCAATGTGGGGATGCAGGTCCGGGAAGGTCTGCATCCCGGTCACATCCACGCTGAGTCCGAGTTCACCATTGCCCAGCTGGAGAGGTGATCGCGGTTCGGTCGTGGTGCGGCGAATGCGATGCCGATCGACGAGACGGCGACGGTCGATGGTCATATCAGGGTCTCGCCTGGTCCCGTGGGCATTGAGGGCCTTCCAAGGTCATGGTCTGCGTGACGGTGGACTCTCCTCGCACCTTGACGGCACAGCGACGACGGCCATCCCTCACACAAGCTACAGAGTGGGTCCGGCTCGCGGCAACGACATCAGCCGATCACCTTTGCATGGCGCGATACCCGAGGCGGGTCACGGAGTCAGACGTCGGGCAGATGGCCGACCGCCGCTTCAGAAGTCCCGCGCCGACTCCGAGCCTTGGCCGCCCACCTTCACCAGGTGGAACCGGCGCACCAGGCGGATCGTGGGGCGAACCATCAGCAGCACACTGCCGATGACGAAGAGCCAGGTCCCTGCGTGCATGGTGGATTCGTAGAAGAACATCACGCTGCCCACCGCGAACGCCACTGCGATCAGGAAGTCGTTGGCGATGCTCAACGTCTCATAACGGCTGCGGATCACAAGTTCTTCATGGCCGAGCTGAAGCACCAGATCAGAATCATTCATGGGGCCAGGTTAACCCTGCGCCGGACACGCCGCATCAGGTTCAGCTCTGCGCACCAGGGACCTCCCGTCACCGCCGCCACGCCGCGGAGTCGGAGTATTATCCGGCAGGTACGACTCTCCTCTACACGAAGGAATCCCTATGAGCACCCCCTTCTACCGCCCCCTCTCCCCCACGTGCGGGCTGCGGGTCTCGCCGCTGGCGCTGGGCACGCTTCCCTTCGGCGGCGCCAACGGCATGAGTCACATGGGAAACCTCGGACCCGATGACGCCACGGTGCTGCTGGACCGGGCCTTAGACGCAGGAATCAACCTGATGGACACCGCGAATCTCTACTCCCTCGGTGTGGCCGAGGAGGTCCTCGGAGAAGCTCTGGCGCGCAGCAGCCGGTACAACGAGCTTCTCGTGACCACCAAGGCGCGCATGGTGGTCGGGGACGGGCCCAACGGCGGCGGTGCCTCCCGCTGGCACCTGCTCGATGAGGTGGAGAAGTCCCTGCAGCGGCTCCAGCGTGACCACATCGACCTGTTCTACCTCCACCACTGGGACGGGGAGACTCCCCTGGAGGAGACGCTGCAGACCATGGACGGGCTGGTCCGTTCCGGGAAGATCCGCTACTACGGAGTCTCGAACTACACCGGCTGGCAGCTCATGAAAGCCCTGAAGGTCTGCGAGACCCACGGCTTCATCAAGCCTGTGGTGCAGCAGATCCACTACTCCCCCTACTCCCGCGAGGCCGAGTACGAGATGATCCCGGCCGGCATCGACCAGGGCATCGGGACTCAGGTGTGGAGTCCGCTGGGCATGGGCCTGCTCACTGGCAAGTATCGGCGTGACTCCCAGCCAGAGTCGGGTTCCCGCATGGTCGATGGCGACGGCTCGGAGATGCGCGTGGCCGACTGGGAGAAGCTCTACAGCGTGGTCGATGTCCTCGACGAGGTCGCCCAGCGCAGTGAGGCCACGATCCCCCAGGTGGTCCTGGCCTGGCTCATGGAGCGGCCGGGGGTGACCAACCTCGCCGTGGGCGCGCGCAGCCTGGATCAGTTCAATGATCTCCTCGGCAGCCTGGAGCTGAGCCTGAGCGCGGAGGATCGCCAGGCCATCGACGACGCCGGCCGGCCACCTCTGGCATACCCCTTCTGGCACCAGGCTGATATGGCCAGTGAGCGGATGAGCCCCGCGGATGAGTCGATCATGGCGACCACCAAGCGTGAGCTCAGCGAGAAGTTCGACGCGTGACCAGCTGGCGTCCAGCTCACAGGGACAAGACCTCCGGTTGACCTGACTAGGCTCAGATCAGACCGTCCATACAGAAGAGGTGTCAGATGACCACCGAACAGAATCGATCCGAGGACGTGCGCCCCGCCGGGGAGCACAAGACCGCGGGCTCCGTCGAGGGTGAGTCCCTCGAGACTCCGCCGCACCAGCGCGGCGGCAGGCTCGAGGAACATCACGACGAGCCGGAGCGTGCTCAGGACGGGCCGAACCCCGGCCTGGATCCCAGCCCTGACGAGACACCGGGACTGGAAGAAGGCGGAAGTGTGAGACCCGGTGACACCCCGCCGGATTCAAACTCGGCCACGGCCTCGCCGAGCCAGGAGGCTCCCACCTCACCGCCGAAGTCCAAGGCAGTGCTGACCACGGCGGTCATCGCGATCGCGGTGGTGGTTCTGCTGATCTTCGTGGGCTATATCGCTGGGATTCTCGGCAGCTAGACCGCAGCCAGAAGCAGACGCAGGATCAGGACGACCGCAGGTTCCGGTAGCGCATCGCACGCTGGGCTTCGCGGTTGTCCTGCTTCTCGCGAAGGGTCTGCCGCTTGTCGAACTCGCGCTTGCCGCGGGCGATGCCGATCTCGACCTTCGCCTTGCCGTCCTTGAAGTACAGCTGCAGCGGGACGATCGTGAGGCCCGGGTCCTCGATCTGGCGTGAGATCTTCACGAGCTCCTTCTGATGCAGCAGAAGCTTGCGCTTGCGCCGCGCGGAGTGGTTGGTCCACGTCCCGTTGAGGTACTCCGGGATCGTCACCTGCTCGAGCCAGAGCTCCAGGCCGCTGGCGAATCCGCCGAACCCGTCGGTCAGGTTGGCCTGGCCCTCCCGCAGGGACTTCACCTCGGTGCCGGTGAGCACCATTCCCGCTTCGTAGCGGTCAAGGATCTCGTAGTCGTGGCGGGCACGCCGGTTCGTGGCCACGACGCTGTTGTTCGGGTCCCGCTTGGGCCCCTTCTTCTTAGCCACCGTGCCACCTCCTCGACTGCTCGCTGATCTGGGCGGTCTTCTGCAGTGGCCAGAAGAGCCGACCTTCGATCATACACGCAGGTATCGGCGCACGGTCACCCAGGAGGCGATCACCGCGAGGGCCACCGCGATCAGCAGCAGCCCGGGCATGATGATCCAGGACTGAGCTGCATCGATGAAGTGGATGCTGGGCACCTGCTGGGCCATCCAGCGGCCCAGCACGAACTCGGCGACGACCCAGGTGGCGGCGCAGGCCAGCAGCCCGCCGACCAGCGCGGCGATCGCTCCCTCGAAGACGAACGGCATGCGGATCATCGACTTGGAGGCTCCGACCAGACGCATGATGCCGGTCTCGCGGCGCCTGCTGAACGCCGAGAGTCGGATCGTGGTGGCCACCAGCAGCAGCGCGCAGACGATCATGACTCCGGCGATGATCAGCGCCACCAGTGTCAGGCCGTTGAGGATGCCGAAGATCTGATCGAGGACCTCCTGCTGATCTGCCACCGTCTCCACGCCGGGCGCCGAGCTGAACAGCTCGGTGACCACAGGGAACTCCTCGGGATCATTGAGCAGGATCCGGTAGGACTCCGGCATGTCTGACGCGGTGAGCGAGGCGGTGCGGGAGTCCTCTCCCCTGCTCTCGAGGAGTTCGTCCAGGGCCTGCTGCTGCGTCTCATGCCGGTAGCTGGCGACGTATTGGCTTGCTGCGCCGTCGGTGAGCGTGTGTTCGAGGGAATCCCGCTGGTCCGAGCTCACCGCGCCGGTGGGGCAGGCGGTCTGCGGCGAGTTCTCGGTGCAGAAGAAGACGGAGAGCTCAAGCCGGTCGTAGAAGTCATCGGTCATCTCATTGACCTGGGTCTGCATCAGCGCCGCTGAGCCGACGAAGGTCAGCGAGATGAAGGTGACCAGGATGACCGAAGCGACCATCGCGACGTTGCGCCGCAGCGAGCTGAAGGTCTCCCCGAGCATGTAGAGCAGCCGGTTCATACGTCCCTCCTCAGGCGGCGCAGGATCGACCGGCGGGACCGGGAGATTCCGAGATGTTCAGCCGTTCGACGCGCGTCGGTATAGGTGGACTGCGCGGCCGAGGACTGGGGGCGTGGCAGCGGACGAGGCACGGTGGCCTCTTGCGCTGGGGGCGTGGACTCTGTTGCGTCTTCCTCGACATGGGCGAGCCAGGAGAGCCGCGAGCGGGTCGCCGCATCCTGCTCCGGGGAGCCGGTCGGGTGACCAGCCACGTCGGGCTGGGCGGCTGAGCGCGGCGCGGGGTGCTGTGGGGCCGGTTCCTGCTGGGGCAGCGGTTCCTGCGGCGCCTGCTGGGAGGCAGGCCGCTGGGCAGGTGGGGGAAGCGTCGGATACATCGGTGGCAGCCGTCGCCGCGGGGCGGGAATCGGCGCGATCTCACCGGTGGGTGGTTCTTCGGCGATGGGCTCCGCGAGAACCCGCTCCTGCGTCACGTAGTCCTGTGGGAGCGGCTCCTCGACCTCGAAGTCTTCCTCGGCGTAGCCGTCTTGTTCCAGGTCGGGCAGCTCGGTGCCGTTGAAGTCGCCGTGGATCTCCGGAACGTCGTACCCCAGCGCCTCCTGGCGCAGATGCTCCGGCCAGGTCACGTGCAGACCGGTCTCCTCTGCATGCTCTCGGTCCTCGAACTCACCGTCGTCGTCAATCTCTGATTCGTCGTCCTCGGGCTCGTCTTCACGGATGAACGCACCGTCCGTGACGGTGTGCTCAACCGTGTGGTGATCGTGCTCATCGTCGGCCACGTCGTCGTCGTGCTCATCGTCCCCGACGGTGTCTTCGGTTTCGACGTGCTCGGCATCCTCTGGGTCGGCGAGGTGCTCGTCGTCGACCGCCGCGAGGTGATCATCGTCCTGATGCGATGTGTACTCGGCGTCGTACTCTGCCGGATGCTCCTCGTCTTGAAAAGCAGGCTGCTCGTCGGTGGGGAAATCATGCGAATCTGCCAGCTGCGCGTCGAACTCCTCGGGCGTCAGCTCCATGCCCTCGAGTTCCTCGGCATAATCCTGTGGCGTGGTCTCCTGAAGCACCGGGTCATTCTCGAAGGCGAGGACCGACGGGTCCTCACCCGGGACCGAGGACTGCTCTGCCGGGCCTTCGGGGAGGTCGGCCGGCTGATCCGTGTCCGAAGAGAATGGCTCCTCGGTCGTGGAACCGTCCGCGGGGTCGCGGCCGATCATCGGCACCACTCCGGTCTTCAGCGGCGCGGGGTCGTGGGCGCGCAGGCCCGACTCCCCTTCTTCCTGGGCGAGCACGTCCCAGGCTTCGGAGCCTTCGGGGGCGTCGTAGAAGCCGTGGGGCTCGTCGCGGACGAGGCGTCCACGGTGCAGCTGCACCACCCGGCTGTGCGCCTGGTCCACGATCGCGCGATCGTGAGTGGCCATGATGACCGTGGTGCCCGAGGCGTTGATCCAGCGCAGCACCTTCATGACCTCGGCGGAGGCCCGCGGGTCCAGGTTGCCGGTGGGCTCGTCGGCGAGCAGGATCGCGGGGCCGTTGACGATCGCGCGGGCGATGGCGGCGCGCTGCTGCTCACCGCCGGAGATCTCATGCGGGTAGCGCTTGGCCAGGTGCGCGAGGTCGACCTTCTCCAGCACCTTGGTGACACGTTTGCGAATGGCGCTGCGCTTGGTGCCGAGCACCCGCATGGCGAACGCCACGTTGTCGAACACGGTCTTGTCCGGGAGCAGACGGAAATCCTGGAAGACCATGCCGATGCTGCGGCGGAAGTCCGGGACGCGGCGATCCAGCATGAGTCCCAGGTTCTGTCCGGCCACCGTGACCTTGCCGCGCTGGGGCAGGCCCTCGCGCAGGATCATCCGCAACAGGGTGGACTTGCCGGAGCCGGAGGCTCCGATGAGGAAGGCGAAGTCTCCCCGGTAGAACTCCACAGTCACATCATCAAGCGCCGGACGCCCCCCGGACTCGTAGCGGCGGGTGACCTCTTCGAAGCGGATCATGGACTATTCCTCGGCCGCGGTCTCGTTGCGCCAGCGGATCCCGGTGTCGATGAAGCCGTCGATGTCGCCGTCGAGCACGGCCTGGGTGTTGCCGACCTCGTGTTCGGTGCGCAGGTCCTTGACCATCTGGTAAGGGTGCAGGACGTAGGAGCGGATCTGGTCGCCCCAGGAGGCCTTGATGTCTCCGGCGAGCGCCTTCTTCTCGGCCGATTCCTCGGCCTTCTTCAGCACCAGCAGCCGGGACTGCAGCACGCGCATGGCTGCGGCGCGGTTCTGGATCTGCGACTTCTCGTTCTGCATGGAGACCACGGTGCCGGTGGGCAGGTGGGTGATGCGCACGGCGGAGTCGGTGGTGTTCACTGACTGTCCGCCGGGGCCGGAGGAGCGGAAGACGTCGATCTTGAGGTCGTTCTCATCGATGTCGATGCTCTCGGTGCCCTCGAGCAGCGGGATGATCTCCACGGCGGCGAAGGAGGTCTGCCGGCGGCCCTGGTTGTCGAAGGGGCTGATGCGCACCAGGCGGTGGGTCCCGGCCTCCACGGAGAGCGTCCCGAAGGCGTAGGGGGCGTTGATCTCGATGGTCGCGGACTTCAGCCCGGCCTCTTCGGCGTAGGAGGTGTCGAGCACCTTCACGTTCCAGCCGCGGCGCTCGGCCCAGCGGGTATACATGCGCAGCAACATCTCGGCGAAGTCTGCGGCGTCCACGCCTCCTGCCCCGGAGCGGATGGTCATGACCGCGTCGTATTCGTCGTACTCACCGGAGAGCAGGGTGACGATCTCCAGGGACTCCAAGGCCTTGTGGATGGACTCGACTTCCCGGGTGGCGTCGGCGAGCACCTCGTCGTCGCCTTCCTCCTTGGCCATCTCCACCATCATCTCGACATCGTCGATGCGGGTCTCGAGGCGCTCCAGACGCTCCAGCTCGGTCTGCTTGTGGCTCAGCTGGGAGGTGACCTTCTGCGCGTTGGCCTGGTCGTCCCAGAGGTCGGGTGCGACGGCCATATCGCTGAGCTCGACGACCTGTGCCTTGAGCTTGTCGACGTCGGTGACCTCCGTGATGCGGCGCAGGGTATTGCGCAGGTCACGGATTGCGGTGGGGAAATCAGTCTCTGCCATAACAGCACCACAGTACCGTCGACTGCGGTCTCAACGGTTGAGACTCACCCGGGCATGAGACTCCACGCTGATCGACACCTGTGCCGGGAGGATCGTGGAGACCATCGGCAGATCGACGACGGCGGCCAGCTCCACGTGCGCGGTCTCCCCCGCGTCGCTGACCCACGCCTGGGAGACCGCGAGACTGCCGAACTGCCCGTGAGCGCCCGACGCCGCCAGGTAGTCCTCCGCCTGGGCGCGGACCTGAGCCCCGCTGACCTTCGGCGTCGGACTTGAAACCCCTTGCTCGGCCGCCTGCGCAGCGGCCGAGGCGGCGCCATCGGCTGCCGAGAGGAGCTTTCGCGCTTCGAGATTGACGGCCGTGGCCCCCGCCATCACCGTCACGAGCAGGAGAACCACCAGCAGGAGTCCCAGAATCAGCACGGCAGACTGACCCCCTTCCTCAGCGTGCAGACGCCGAAGCATCCGCGCGTGATCCCGGCCTCGGCTCTTCACGGAACGGCCGGCTGCGGGAACGGTACCCATCTCAACCCGCCTGGACCTGGGTGGATGTTGAGGAGACCGTGACCAAGGTCGATTGCCAGCTGCCCATATCGGGGATCAGTGGCACGGGCACGCGGACCACGACGGTGAACGTCACGAGATCACCGTCGTTGTCGCAGCTTCCTTTCGGACAGGACATGCTGATCTGCGCCTGAGTCGGAGCGATGCCGAAATCTTGCAACGCAGCGGTGGCAGCCGCCTGGCTGCGGGCTGCTCGCACACCGGGGGCCAGGTCCTCGCTGCCACCAACGTACATCTTGGCGGCCTGATCGGATGCGCCGATGCTCGCATAGGCCGCCGCCTGAACCCCTGCCACTCCGAGGATGAAGTAGATCACCGGGATCAGCACCAGGACCGCCAACATGACGAACTCGACAAGCGAAGACCCGGTCTCCGCGTGGAGAGTCTCGACCCGGCGCCTGACCCGCTCACTCAAACTCATAGGCACCTCCGGTGACTTCCAGCTGGCCCACTCCCGGGACCAGTCCGAGAACTGGCACCTGGGCCCGCACCGTGATGGTCAGAACCTGACCTTCGACCTCGGTCTCGTACCGATAGTGGACACCCTGGGCGTAGCGGGATGAGAGAGAAGAATCGATCAGAGCTCTTGTCCTAGCAACGCCATCCTGCGCGGTTCGGTCTTCGAGCACTCCGAATCTTGCTCCCGTGGAGGCTGCGTCAATCAACGTATTGCGCACATGCACCAGCAGCGTCAGCTGCATGATCGCAAAGGTGAGCACCACCAGAAGGGAGGAGACCATCGCAAACTCGGCAGTGGCCGCTCCCCGCTCGCCAGCACGGGACCAATAGGTTGCGTGAGCGTACGGCTCAGCGCGAGACCTGATTGATCGCGTCATTGAACAGCCCCTGCAGTGCAGGTTGAGCAATTGCCAGCAGACCTGCCACAAGCACGGCGCTCATCAGTGTGATCATCACCCACCCAGGAACGTCGCCGCGTTCCTCCGCGTGAACCGCCATCAGCGTTCGAACCTGGTCATCAATGAGTCTCATACTCTTTTCCTTTCGTCAGCTGCCTCGAAATGTGCAGCGGTGTGTTGTTGAACGTGTGTCATATCCCGATCTCGAGCAGGGAGAGCCCCGGATAGATGGCGAACAACACCGTCAGTGGCAGGACGCCGAAGACCAGAGGCACGAGCATGCCGATCTCCTTCTTGCCTGCCGTCTCCATCAGGTCCCTGCGGCCGAGTTCGCGGACGTCTTGAGCCTGCGCCTGCATCACTTCGGCCAATGGCGTGCCACGGTCCATCGCCACGATGAGGCCTTCGATGAACCGGGAGATCGGCGCCGAGCCGACGCGGGTGGACATATGCTTCAACGCCTGCGTGAAACCGGACCCCGCCTGCGTCTGATGCAGAACTAGTGTGAGTTCAGCAGCCAGTTCCCCTCGAGCCAGACGTCCGACCCGCTCGAATGCCCCGGCCGCGCTCTCTCCGGCGCTGACGGAAAGAGCGATCATCTCCGCGACGGTCGGGAACTCAGCCAGCATGCGAGATTGGCGTCGCCGAATCTGGCTGCTCAGGAGGTTCTCCCTGAGCGCGGCACCGAGTGTCGCCAGCACGATCACGGTCACTACGGCGAGGGCCCCGTTGAAGTTTCCTGCCAAGAAGCCCAACAGGCTCAGCACTGTTCCGAGGACGCCACCGAAGATTCCCATTGCCAGCTGCTGGAGCCGGTACTCATTCGGCCCGATGCGGGAATTCGCCTGGTCCAGGCGCCTGCGAAGCTCGTGGGTGTCGAAACTGAACCGGTCGAGCTGGCGAAGGGCATGCCGGAAGACCGGAGACATGATTCTGGCCAGCGTCCCCAGTGCGGGGGCCGGGTCTGTGGAACCTGCCGAGAGGGCGAAGCGCGCATCCCTGGACCGCAGGTACGGAGCGACCCGGGTGGTGAAACTCGGCTGATTGTTCAGCGGCAGCGCGTTGACAATGGTCACCAGGCCACAACCGAGGGCCAGCCCACAGATGAGGACCCACCCCAGGCTCGTCGCATTCATGCCAGGACCCGAACCTCTTGAGGAAGAGCACCGATGCGCAGCATCAGCCGGTAACAGCCCACCGAAACGATCAATCCCCCACCCAGGACCACCATGCCTGTGGCGTTCTGATAGGCCTGCGCCGCCTCAGCCTGGAGAGAGATCAGGAGCACGACAATCCAAGGAGCGGCGACTGCGAGCTTGGCGGCATTGACCGTCCACGACTGGCGCGCTTCAAGTTCGCTCCTGGTGCGCGCGTTCTCACGAAGAAACTCCGCCAAGGTACCGAGCAGGCGGCCAAGGTCTGACCCCCCGACCTCCCGGGTGATCTGCAGTGCAACCACGATCCTGTCACCCACGGGATCGGCCAGGCGGAGCTTGAGCCGGTCCAGTGCTGTGGCCATCGTGTGTCCAGACCGATAGTCCTTCGCGAACTCCACAAAAGGCTCACGGAGCGGTTCCGGGCCCGAATTCCCGAGCTGGATAAGCCCTTCGGGCAGCGACATTCCGGAGCGGACTGCCGAGCGGAGGTGGTCCACAGCATCCGGCCAGACTTCCCGCAGCAGAGCGCGTCGCCGGCCCGCTTGCCAGCGCAGCGCGAAGATGGGTGCCGTTGCGGCGAACAGAGCAAAACACAGTGCGATCGGAACGGCAGAGGTGAGCACCAGCACCAGCAAGAAAGCCGTGATTGAACACATGAGCACCGCTGTGACCACGCCAGTCACAGGGAGTTTGGGGTGCCCGGCCTCGTCTAGGAGCTTGCGCAGCGGATCCCGGTGTCTTCGTCGAACACGCGTCGCGGGGAGTCTGCGGGGCCAGAAGGACGAGAAGACGAGTAGAAGACCGAGGCCCAGGGCAAGTCCCAGCAATAGACTCATCCCAGCACCCCTGCCCGGGTCAGCCGAGTTTGCATCTCTGGGCTCAGTTTGGGGAGGTCGAAGACTGCGGAATCAGTGATCCGCAGAACGCCGTCACGCTCTTGAAACAGCATCGACGTCTCGATCGTCTCGGATTCCACGCGACTCCCCACGGCGAGTATCTGCCCGACATGGCGCCGGCCGTCTCTCTCCCTGACGCAATGCACCACGAGGTCGATGCAGGATGCCACCGTCGGAAGAATGAAGTTCCTGGAGATGTTCTCCCCTGCGAGAAGCGGGAGTGTGCAGATCTTCGTCACCGCGTCATGCGCACTGTTGGCATGCACGGTTGCCATCCCAGGAAGCCCGGCGTTCAGTGCAATGAGCATGTCTAAGCTTTCGGCTTCACGAACCTCTCCTACGATGAGGCGATCTGGGCGCATTCGCAGTGCTTCCTTGACCAGTTTTCTGAGCGGAATCTCCCCCTCACCCTCGAGGTTGGTCTGTCTGCACTGCAGCCCGACGACGTCGCGCAGAGGAAGCTGAAGTTCAAAGATCTCTTCGACCGTGATGACGCGTTCTCTCGGGCCGATGGCAGTCGAGAGGCAGTTCAGCATCGTCGTCTTTCCGGCCTGGGTAGCTCCAGAGACGAGAATATTCAGCCCGCTGTCTACACAACCGGTGAGGAACTCCGCCGCCTCCCGGGACAACGAGCCTCCCTGCACGAGGTCGTCGAGGGTGGCAGCGCGGGAGATGAACTTGCGGACATTCACGGCCCAATGGCGTCTTGTGATGTCAGGAATCACGACGTGGAGGCGAGATCCGTCGGGGAGAGAGGCATCGACGAAAGGGGAGGACAGGTCAAGGCGCCGACCTGAGCTCTTGAGCATCCTCTCGACGAGGTCCCGGATGCGCGATTCCGACAGAGTGAGCGACGTCAGCTCGGATCGACCTGCTCGGGCCACAAAGACCTCACTGGGTCCGTTGATCCAGATCTCTTCGATGGAGGAATCGTCGAGGAGCGGCTGCAGCTCACCGAAGCCGGCGACGGCATCCACGATGTGCTTCACTGCCTTCTCCACAGGGCCGATGAGCGGCAGCGCAGTCACCATCGAGCGGCGGTCGTACTGCGTGACAGCGTCTTCCACGAGCTGCCGAACACCATAGGAATCCTCAGCAGGGTCAAGTCCGCGTTGGCGGATCTGTTCCCGCACTTCATCTTCAACGATCGTCAAAGCGTCCACCGGCTCGGCCTTGTCTAGGATTCCAGCGTGGTGAGTTCACGATAACGAGGTATCAAGGGGCCCGCCAGAGATTGTTCAACTCCTGTGGAAAATTTCTTCTCCCCTCTCGTTATCCACAGCAGATCGGACTCATCCGGGCCCAGAACCTTCCCCTTCTAATCTGAGACTGGCGTTCTGCTCTTGCAGAGGCGCCCGCTGGTGCGAAGACGAACGAAGGAGGGGATGAATGGCCATCGCCCGGACAGAGGCGCTGACGTGCACGGTGGTCCATGCACCCGGCTCCGTCTCTGAGTCGGTCTGGGAGCGACTTTGGGACGTGGCTGGGGGCACCGCCAACCACGAGTTGAGGGTCGTCGCTGAGGGGCTGATGACTCCCTCCGGAGACGAATTGGATCAGGCGCTGACAGACTGGATCCACGGACTGATGAGGCAAGAGCTCGAAGGAGCCTCGCGCGAAGCCCAACCCGTAGCGACCACTTGGGCCGCTCACCTGGACGGGGCGCACCTGAGCACTTACGGTCCAGACTCCCCCGCCATCCATCCCGGCATGACCGTGGTGCTCCATCCCCGAGCTCGAGGGAAGCACCATCACCCCTCACAGACTGCGGAGCTTCGACTCTGCGTCAACACAGGACCCGACTCCGGACGGTTGGTCAGACTCCGCCGAGGCTTCTACACCTTGGGCAGGGGTACCTCGTCGGAAGGGAAAGCCGATATTCGGATCAACGACCCCCAGCTCCAGCGCATTCATGCAACTCTGGCGGTCGGCGAGCAGAACGCAACGCTGCGCAAGCCGGGAACCCGCCCCCTTTCGATCAAGGCGGGCACAACATTCACCCTGGGGGCTTCAGAGCTCGAACTCGTTCACGGTCACCCCGTCTCGCAGCCGCCTTCCTCGTGGCCCATTCCGCCGGAGAACATCGGCGAGCGCCCACCCCAGGCTCGCCACCGCTCCATGCTCCTGATGTCTCTGGCGCCGCTGGTCGTAGGGCTGGTGCTTGTGTTCGTCACGGGCATGTGGATCTTCCTGCTCTTCACCGTCGCATCAGCCCTCATGGCGCTGGCGATGACGGTTCACGCGGCGCGCGTTCGACGGCGATTCCGTCGGGCGGTGGAGGCCGCGGCAATAACCTGGGCACGCCGGCGTGACGAGGTGCTGGCGTCTCCGGGTCGGGCCATCAGACTCCTCCGCGCGCAGCTGGCACCCGATAACCCCACGGTGAGTGTGGAAGGTCGCGGAGCCGCTGTGGTCACAGTTGGACATGCACGCCAGAAGGCCGAACTCGACTCCGAGGATCACCAGAGCGCTTCCCTCACCCTCGCTGAGGGGATGGTCCATTCGGTGGCCGCTCTTTACCTGGCTGCGGGTGAGATCACCACCGTGAGCGGTTCGCCCCACGAGCAGGACGGGGTCATGCGCTGGGTGCTCGTCCAGCTGGCGCAGCGATTCGGTTCCTTCTCACCTTGGACCCTCGTTTCGCGTCCCGAGACCGCACCCAAACCCGGTGGTGCTCAGACCCTGGTGGATCCCGGGGATCTGCGCGATTGGTCGCTGGTGCGCGCCGTGCCGAGCCAAGGTGTCAGCAGAGAGCTGAGCACCGCCCCGATTCTCGTTCCGGGCGCACTGGCGCCGGTGCTCCTGAGCCCCGTCCCCATCGATGCGACCCTCTATGAGACGGCAGGCAGGGCTGGGTGGCATGTCATCGCCCCCTCTTCCGCGATTCCCCATGACGAGACACCTCAACAACGAAAACCTGTGACCGGGTGGGAATTGGACCTCTACAAGGGGGAGCTGCGTCGGGTCGACGCTGGAATGACCAGTGTCATAGCGACCGACCTGGTGTCGGATGGCCTTTCCCGACGCTCCCTCGCCGAGCATCTCCGAGTAGGCCTTCAGGGACTGTGGGCACCTGGAACCTCGGTGGGGACGCCTGCGTACTTCACCCGCGCCCTCGAGGTCCCGCTCATGATTCACCGTGCTCAGCATTCCTTGCGAACCCTGATCGGCATGGGCCCTCACCGAGTGGAGATGCTGGACATCGTTGAGGACGGGCCTCATATCCTCCTCGCTGGCACCACCGGCTCCGGCAAGTCAGAGCTGTTGAAGTCCATGCTTCTGGGGTGGGCCAGTCGATATGGGCCTGAAGAGTTGAATCTGATTCTCTTCGACTTCAAGGGTGGATCGACTTTCCAGCACATCGCACACCTGGAACACTGTCTCGGCCTGGTCACTGACCTCTCCCAGGCACAGGCGGAACGGACCCTCGAAGCCGTGCGGTCGGAGCTCACGCGCCGAGAGCGGCTTTTCCTCGACGCCGGAGTCTCGGACTTCGCGGAGTACCGAGCCAGCGGCCACGATCGCCATCTCGCCCGGATCTTGATCGTCATCGATGAATTCCGAGTCTTCTCCCACTCACTGCCACGTGCAATGGAGGAGCTGATGCGATTGGCAACGCTAGGTCGGTCTTTGGGCCTCCACCTCGTGCTCTCCACCCAACGACCCCAGGGTGTCGTCACCGCAGACATTCGAGCCAACATCGGGACGGTCCTCTGCCTGCGGCTGCGCAGCGAGGACGAATCACGAGACCTCGTTGGCACCACCGAGGCGGCCCTGATTCCGCGAGGGTTGCCGGGACGGGGAATCATCCGGCGTCCCGGAGAAACACCAACACCCTTCCAAGCAGTCCAACTTCATGACACCGCAGCTCAACTGTCGATTCGTTCCGAGGCGTCCCAGACAGCGAGCGTCGGCCCTCGGAGTGAAGCAACCTCCATCGTCACCGCTGCCCTCCACGCAGCTATGGAGCATCAACAACGCGCCCGTCCCCACACCCCGCTGTGTCCACCCCTCCCAGAGGTGGTCACCGGATGTGTCGGGGACAACGACATTCTCCTCGGCCTCGTCGACGAACCTGCACATCAGCGTCAACGCCGGCTGAACCTGAGTGTGGAGGAGGGGCAGACCATCGCCCTGGTGGGCGAGCCCGAATCAGGGGCAACCGAGGCCCTCCCCGCGCTGACCCGGCAGCTCCTCACAAGGCCCCAGCAGACCCATGTTTATCTGCTCGACGGCGACCGATCGCTCTCAGAATTTCGCTCACACCCTCGAGTGGGCGCCTGGCTGAGCGAAGACGACGTCGAAGAGGCCGTGTACCTGCTGAACCAGCTGCAAGAGTCGATCGCCGGACGACGCGCAGCGGAAGCCTCCCAGCGGGCACCGATCGTACTGGTCATCAGCGCTCACGCTCGATGGCACGCCGCCGGTCAGCTCCCGGGCGGAGCTGGCTTGGAGCATCGCCTGAACACGCTTCTCGCTGAGTGCCACGGTTCCGCAATCAGCGTCGTCATCTCAGGAGGACGCGAACTGGCCACCGGAAGACTCGGTTCGCGCATTGCTCGCAAGGTATATCTGCCCTACGCCGTCCCGGAGGACACTCAGTACCTCTGGCCCAAGCTTCGCGTCAGCGACCCCCTGCCTGGACGTGGAGTCCTCGTGGAACCCGCACAGGGGCCACCTGGACGAACGGTTCAGATCATCACCGGAGTGAGAGATCTCCCGCACCCTTCACCGATGCGGACCAGGCACCTCGACCCGGTGCAGATGCTGCGTGTTCAGGCGCTGCCGGCATCGGTCCGGCGCTCGATGCAGTCTTCACCGCCCTTGTCATTGGGGCTGAAACAGTTCTCCCATGAACCTGCCGTCCTGGACCCCCAGAGCTTCCACGTCGGTCTGATCCTTGGTGCCGCTGGAACGGGGAAGAGCAATGCTCTGCAGATACTCGCCGCCCAAGAGCGCTGTATCTCCCCAGCGGACCTCGGTGAAGAGCCGATCACTCCATCCGTCGGTTCTGAGCAGCTTCCGTTGCTGCTGGTCGATGATGCGGACCGCTGTTCCCTGGTGCAGCACCAACAAGTCGAGGCGTGGATACTTTCGGGCGGAAGGGTGATCGCGACGGCACATCCCAGCATGAGGGTGTTCAGTCAGTTGCCGTGGGCGCACCGTGCCCGGGGAGGTCCTGCCAACTTTCTGCTCAGTCCCACCAGCAGGGGTCAGGGGGATGTCTTTGGGATACCGATACCTGTGTTCAGCTCAAGCATTCCTGGACGAGCAGTATGGCTCAAGCACGAGGGCCCCCAGATCATCCAGTGGTGGCTTCACTGAGGGACGAACTCCACCTCAGTCACTCCTCCGAACCCCAGAGTTCATTCAGCCGGCATCGAGACGCGCGCGCTATAACTGGGATCAGATCAGCAGCCACCTCGCGAAAAGAGACCGACCATGATGAACTCCCGCTGGAACAACTCCTCCGCCCTGCTCTCGGTCGCCGCCATCTCAGCTCTCGCTTTGAGCTCCTGCGCCTCCGAGGACATGGAGTCCGAAGAGGACGAGGCGCAGCCCACCGCCACGGTCACCGAGACCGTCGAGGCGGAATCCTCCGAGACTCCCCAGAGCGACGCCACGGAAGAAGCGTCCGCAGACGCAGAGCCCACCGAGGATCCCTCCGACTCATCCGAGGCTGAGGGCGACGACGGCGTCTACCAGGCGGTGGAGGCCGTCGTGGAGGAATACCCGGACGCTGTGATCATGGACCTGGACACTGAAGGCAGTGCCTACGAGTTCACCATCTTCGAGGCAGGTTCCGAGTGGGAGCTCGACGTGGATCGCGAGAGCTTCGAGATCTCCAACACGCAGGAAGACGAGATCGACACCGATGACCAGGCCAACGCCGAGGCCGTGGAGATCGACTTCGCTGAGGCGCTGCGCACAGCTGCCGACGAGGGCGGCGGAGTCCCGGAACAGGCAGACCTTGACGAAGAGAACGGGGCCGTGACCTGGGAGATCGAGCTGGACAACGGCTCCGAGGTCCATGTGGATGTGGCCTCGGGCGATGTCGACCGGGTGGACAACTGACATAGACTGAGCTGAACGCGAATCAGCTTTCTACGCCAGGGATGAGGTGGGGTCGTGACGGCCAGCAACGGCGGGCCCGCAACTGGTAGTGACCAGCGCGGGCGCCATGACCTCACCGGACGCTCCCCCAAGGCCCGCGCCTGGCGCGCGTTCTTCGAGACCTCAGCCATCATCAGTGACCGCATGGAGAAGCGGCTGCATTCCAGCACCGGTCTGCGCCTGACCGACTACAACCTGATGCTGCTGCTCGCCGAGGCCGACAACCATCAGCTGCGCATGGGTGAACTCGCGGAGGGCATGGTCTTCTCCCCCTCACGCCTCTCCTACCAGGTCAAATCGCTGGAGAAGCGCGGCATGATCACCCGGTTCGCCGACCCCGAGGACCGGCGCGGCATGACCGCTCAGCTCACCGACGAGGGGCGAGAGGTCTTTGAACAGGCCTCTCGGCTGCACGGTCAGCACATCAAGCAGCTCTTCCACCCCGCGCTGGATGATGAGGAAGCACGCATCTTCAAGCTCATCTGCGACCAGATCAAAGCCACAGCCACCGCAGAAGACCAGGCCTAGCCGGACCACACCCGGTCAGCGGACCAGCTTCACCTGAACCGAGTCGGCGCGCTCGCGCAGCAGCTCCACATCAGCCAGTGCCGCCTGCACGCTCGCCAGCGCGAGCCGGGCGTCGACGTCGTCAGCTCCGGGCACCAGCACCACGCCGATGCTCAGCTCTGGGCCGCTTCCACCCCCGGGCACCGACCGGCCATCCGCTATGACCGAGCCGACGCCATCGCCGGGCTGGACCTGCAGCTGGGCCACTCCGGGACACAGGTCCAGGATTCCGCCGAGCGCCTCTGCCAGCTCGGGATCCTGGTAGGAGGGCACCCAGCGGGCCGCTTGGGCCAGCGCCTGAAGGGCAGGGCGGCGCAGCACGAACGTGAACTCGGCACCGGGGTCCAGCACCGCGAGCTCGGCACCTTCGGCCAGCGCGGCCAGCATGATGCGTTCCGCCTCGGCGGCCACCGGTCGTGCCTGACCATGCCACGCGGTGAGCGCCTCGACGGAGGTGAACACCGGCATGGTCTGCCGTCCGTCGCGGCTGGTGATGCTGATCAAGGTGATATCGGCCTGCTTGTCCCCCACCGATCCGCTGCTCGGACCTGTGTGGGGGTCAGACGCAGGAGCCTCAGCTTCTTCGGCCAGCTCGGCAAGCACCGGGACGAAGAGCCGCTGCCCCGACAGGGCGTTGACGAACCCAGCCTCGTCCAACCCTCCGGCCAGCAGACGCTCACGGGCCTCGCGGACCGCCGGGGAGGCCAGGCCGTCGTCGCCGTCGAAGGTGTGCAGCGGGTTGCCCTCACCCGAGAGGTCACGATCCTCCCAGGCGACACCGGCGGAGTCCGCCGGACGTCCCTGGTCATCCCGGGCCTGACGCTGCAACAGGGCGGCGATGTGACCGGGAAGGTCCTTGCCCGCGTCGGCCCGGGAGTCTGCAGGGTCACCGACAGGGCTTCCGCCGGGGGTGCTGCTAAGGGCGTCGCGGGGGGTTTCGCGCTGGCTCATGCGGAGGCTGCGGCCACCTTCAGGGCGTCAGGGAACTCGAACTTCCCGGCGTAGAGCGCCTTGCCCATGATGGCACCCTCCACCCCGAGGGAGACCATCTTGGCCAGCGCCTCGATGTCGTCCAGGGAGGAGATGCCGCCCGAGGCCACCACAGGCTTCTTGGTCTTGGCGCACACCTGAGCGAGCAGCTCGGTGTTGGGGCCGCGCAGGGTGCCGTCCTTGGTGACATCGGTGACCACGTAGCGCGGGCAGCCGGCGTCCTCCAGGCGCTGCAGGACCTCCCAGATGTTGCCGCCCTCGCGCGTCCAGCCGCGCGCGGCGAGGGTCTCGCCGCGCACGTCCAGGCCCACGGCGATCGCGTCGCCGTGGCGCTCGATCGCGCGCGCGGTCCATTCCGGGTCCTCCAGGGCGGCGGTGCCCAGGTTCACCCGGGTGGCGCCGAGCTCGAGGGCGCGGTCCAGCGACTCGTCGTCGCGGATGCCGCCGGAGAGCTCGATCTTCACACCGAGCTCGTTGACGACCCGGGCCATGATGTCGCGATTGTCTCCACGGCCGAACGCGGCGTCGAGGTCCACTAGGTGGATCCACTCGGCGCCCTGCTGCTGCCAGTTCAGCGCCGCCTCCAGCGGGTCGCCGTAGCCGGTCTCCGAGCCGGCCTCACCCTGCACCAGGCGGACGGCCTGACCATCGGCGACGTCGACGGCGGGCAGGAGCTCCAGCGCGGGAACGGCTGAGGAGGAGGGGGCGTCAGTCATGAATCTGCTTTCGGCTGGTGTGTCGGTGTGGTCAGGTGCTCGAGCAGGCGCGCCGAGCGGGGGCACGCCGAAAGGGTCAGAGGCTCAGGATCCAGTTGCGCAGCAGCTGCATCCCGGCGTCCCCGGACTTCTCCGGGTGGAACTGGGTGGCCGAGAGCGGCCCGTTCTCCACCGCGGCGATGAAGTCGGCGCCGTGGTGGCTCCAGGTCACCTTCGGTGGGTTCATCGATTCGATGCTCTGATCGAAGTCCCAGGACTGCACCGCATAGGAGTGCACGAAGTAGAATCGCTCATCCTGGAGTCCCTCGAAGAGCACGCTGTCCTGCGGCGGGCGCACGGTGTTCCAGCCCATGTGCGGGACCACCGCGTCCTCGGGCAGGGCGGTGACCTCTCCGGGCCACTCCCCCAGTCCTTCGGCGGGGATGCCGTGTTCCACCCCGCGTTCGAACATGACCTGGTGACCCACGCAGATGCCCAGCACAGGACGCGACCCGGCGATCCGCCGGCCGATCCAGCGGGGCCCGTCGATCTCCCGCAGGGCAGACATCACGGCCGCGAAGGCACCGACCCCGGGCACCACCAGCCCGGAGGCGTTGAGCACGGCGTCGGTGTCACGGGTCAGCGTCACGTCCGCGCCGGCACGTTCGAGCGCCCGGACCGCGGAGTGGATGTTGCCCGAGCCGTAGTCCAGGACGACGACGTCTGGCCTGCCGATCACAGAGCACCCTTGGTGGAAGGGATGTCATCGGTGCGCGGGTCGGACTCCACGGCCTGGCGCAGCGCACGGGCGAAGGCCTTGAACTGGGCTTCCACGATGTGGTGCGGGTCGCGACCGCCGAGCAGGTTCATGTGCAGGCAGATCCCGGAGTGGTAGGTGATCGCTTCGAAGACGTGGCGGGTCATGGAACCCGTGAAGTGCCCGCCGATCAGGTGGTACTGCTGTCCCTCAGGCTCACCGGAGTGCACCAGGTAGGGCCGTCCGGAGACGTCGACGACGGCGTGGGCCAGCGCCTCGTCCAGCGGGACGGTGGCGTCGCCGAAGCGGCGGATGCCACGCTTGTCGCCCAGCGCGGTGCGCAGCACCTCGCCGAGCACGATCGCGGTGTCCTCCACGGTGTGGTGCACATCGATGTGGGTGTCGCCGGAGGCCTCGATGTCCAGGTCGATCAGGGAGTGCTTGGACAGCGCGGTGAGCATGTGGTCGTAGAACGGCACGCCAGTGCTGATCGTGGAGGCGCCGGTGCCGTCCAGGTCCATGCGGACCTTGACGCTGGACTCGCTGGTGACTCGTTCCATCTGGGCGATGCGCCCAGAGATCAGTTCTGCTCCCATAGCTCCTGCTCGGTGGTGGGGGTACGCCGACGCCCTATTCTACGCGGTGGCGCTGGTGATGAACCGCCGCAGCGAGACGAGGAACTCGGAGGTCTCCGACTCGGTACCCGCGGTGACCCGCAGGTGTCCTGGGATGCCGACGTCGCGGATCAGGATGCCGTCCTCCAACAGGTGCTGCCAGGCTGCCTTCTCATCGTGAAGTCCGCCGAAGAAGACGAAGTTCGCGTCCGAAGGGGCTGGGTGCAGACCCATCTCCTTAAGGGAGGCCACGATGCGGTCCCGCTGCTCCTTGATCCGCTCTACATT
The DNA here is from genome assembly GCF_014874065.1 of Nesterenkonia halotolerans. Taxonomy (NCBI): domain Bacteria; kingdom Bacillati; phylum Actinomycetota; class Actinomycetes; order Micrococcales; family Micrococcaceae; genus Nesterenkonia; species Nesterenkonia halotolerans. Next base: position 865,470 of record NZ_JADBEE010000001.1, read on the forward strand.
CGCCATCAGGGTGGCCGAGTGGTCCAGCGCGGCGACAGCGGTTGCCTGAGTCACCGCAGAGAGGTGGTACGGCAGCCGGACCAGGCGCATGGCGTCGGTGACCTCGGGTGCGGCAGCCAGGTAGCCCAGTCGACCTCCGGCCAGGGCGAAGGCCTTACTCATGGTCCGCGAGACGATGAGCCGCTCCCGGCCAGGCAGCAGCGCCAGCGCGGAGCCGGTGCCCGCCTGGCGGAACTCGCCGTACGCCTCGTCGACCACGACCATGGTCTCGGACTCCGTGGCCGCCTCATAGGCGGCTTCCACGGTCTCCAGGCTCAGTGCTGTGCCGGTGGGATTGTTCGGCGAGCAGAGGATCACCACGTTCGGCCGGTGTTCGCGGATCTGTGCGGCGACATCCTCGGGAGTCTGGGTGAAGTCCGCTCTGCGAGTCCCGGCGATGTACTCGCTGTAGGTCCCGCGGGCGTAGAGCGGGTACATGGAATAGGTCGGGGGGAAGGACAACACGGACCGTCCCGGCCCCGCGAAGGCCTGCAGGATGTGCTGCATGATCTCGTTGGAGCCGTTCGCGGCCCAGATGTGCTCCGCAGTCAGAACCGCGGGTTCGCCCTCGGCCGCGAGGTCCCGGTTCAGGTAGTCGGCGAGCTTCTCACGCAGTGTGGAGAACTCGCGGTCGGGGTACCTGTTGAGCCGGGCCGCCGCGCTGCGCACTTCCTTGGCGATCGCGTCCACCACGTCCGCTGGGACGTCATAGGTGGTCTCGTTGACGTTGAGCATGGCCTTCACGGCCAGCTGGGGGGCTCCGTAGGGCTCTTGGCCCTGGAGCTCCTCTCGCAGCGGGAGGCGGGACAGATTCCTGGAGCGGGGTGAAGTCACCGCCCTAGTCTAGTCACGAGCGGTGACAGGCCCGCGGGGACTGACGCTGGGTCAGTCCACCGGGATGAAGAGCTCCTGGCCCGGTGTGAGCTCCGAGGAGCTGAGGTCATTGAGCTCGGCGATCTGTCCGATCAGTACCTGGGTGCGCTCCTCGGACTCCACTGCGTTGGCCACGCTCCAGAGCGTGTCCCCTGCACCGACGGTGATGACCTGGGCGTCGACGCCGGGAGCCCCAGCTGAGGAGGCCTGGGCCTGGTTCAGCAGCGACGTGGCCAGCATCATGGCGCCCAGGATCAGGAAGGCCAGTGCCGCCAGAGTGGGAAGACCGAGAAGCAGGAACCGTCCGCGGCGGGTGAGGTGCAGGGCGCCGGCTGAAGAGGCGTGGCTGTGTGGTTCAGTGACGCGATCCGCGGCGATGGACGCTGCGGGGACGCTGGGCGCGGTGACAACAGGTGCAAGAGCAAGCTGTGCTGTACGCATGGGGAAGAACCTTTCAATCGAACGTGTGTTCTATTTCTAGCACATAGTTTCGAAGCTTGGCCAGACTCGCCGCGGAATCAATGGAATATCTCTACGGTTTCGCGTAACCTGAGCGCCAAGTTCGAAGTGATCTTCGATCCGAATCTCACCGTGAACAGTCCATCAGCAGGGTCTGACACGGACGGCGACGCAACCAGGAGGCGGCAATGGCGCAGGACACCAAAGGCACATCGGCGGCGCCGCGACTGACGGATCGGCAGCGTCAGATCGTCGACGTCATCCAGGCGTCTCTCGCGGAGCGCAGCTACCCGCCGTCGATGCGTGAGATCGGTGACTCCTGCGGCCTGGCCTCGCTCTCCTCGGTGACTCACCAGCTGGCGCGTCTCCAGGAGCTGGGGTACCTGATGCGGGTGCCCGGGCGCCCCCGGGCCATGGAGGTGCTGCGGGACTCCACGGGCAAGCTGCTGCTGAGCGAGCCCACCCCAGAGGCAGAGCACCCGTCCGAGGACACCGTGGTCGACCTGCAGGGGTATCGCGTGCAGTCGGACAGCCGAATCTCAGAGATCCCCATGGTCGGACAGATCGCCGCAGGTGGGCCGATCCTCGCGGATCAGCAGGTCGAAGACATCATGCCGCTGCCGCGCCAGCTCACCGGCGAGGGCGAGCTCTTCATGCTCCAGGTCCGCGGTGACTCGATGATCGAGGCCGGCATCTTCGAGGGCGACTGGGTCGTGGTGCGGCGTCAGAACACCGCAGAGAACGGTGACATCGTGGCTGCGCTGCTGGAGGACGAGGCCACGGTGAAGACGCTCAAGCGCCGCGATGGCCATGTCTGGCTGCTGCCGCAGAACCGCCAGTACGAGCCCATCCTCGGCGACGAGTCCACCATCATGGGCAAAGTCGTCACCGTGCTACGCAGCCTTTGAGTCGCAGCCTCTGAGCGAGGTCTCCCCTACCCGCTGCGCGGGACCACCACGGACGCGTCCCCGGTGGACGAGGGCGGCTGCTCCCGGAGGTCCCGGTCCGTCATCACGTCGAGGATTCCCGACCACCGGTCGGCAATGGTCTCCTCGCTGAGTTCAACCTCGGCGGGAACGTCCTCCTCAGCGAGTTCACGCAGCGGCCAGATCCCCCGGTGTGGCTCCTCGTCGGTCGGGCCCCTGTCGACGGTCACCGGCAGCCAGTCCATGGAGCTGACCCGGGCGCCGTCGTCGTCGACCTCCACAGTGGCGTAGGCGACCGTACCGCTGGCGGCCTCTGGGGCGCAGCAGGCCTCGTCCTGGTTGGAGAGGAAGTTCCCCATGGACCACACCAGCCACATGCCCTCCTCCGCCGGGCCTCCGTCGAGGCGTTCCACCGGCTGGGGCGTGTGTGGGTGGCTGCCGAAGACCGCGTCGATCTCGCCCCCGACCGCGAGCTGCTCACCGTAGTCCCGCTGCGCTTCCGCGGGCGCGTCGGTGTACTCCTCACCCCAGTGCACCGAGGCGACGACGACGTCGGCACCCTCCTCACGCGCTCGGGCCGCCTGCGTGGTGAGCTCCTCGGGGCCGACATCGGAGACTCGCCACGGCTCATCCTCCGGAGGTGGGTACCCCTGGTTGTGGAGCATCGTCGTGGCCAGATGCGCCACGGTCACCTCCCTGCCACCACGTTCCAGCCTGTAGAGCTGGGGCTGGGCAGCTTCGGCCGGGGTGCGCGCAGTGCCTGCATGTCCGAGTCCGGCCTCGTCGAGGACCTCGAGCGTGCGTTCCTGACCGTCCGTCCCCTGGTCGAAGGAATGGTTGTTCGCGGTGGAGCAGCCGTCGAATCCGACCTCAGCGAGATCGGCGGCGATCTCTGCCGGGGCGGCGAAGACCGGGTATCCGACCGGGTCCACGCCTCGCGGTGCGATCGGCACCTCCAGTCCGCACAGCGCAAGATCGGCACCGTCGATGAGATCTTCGACTCCGCTCATCAGCGGCGCGAACGAGTAGTCCTGCCCATCGGCGAGCTCAGCGGCCTCGTCGAGGATGTTGTCATGGAGGAGCACGTCGCCGGTGGCCGCGATGGTGAACTGATCGGACGCGGATTCTCCAGGCGCCGGCTCTTCGGCCGCTGACAGTTCGTCCGCGGCGTCGTCGCCGTTACGATTGCCGCCGTCGGCGTTGGCGCAGCCGGAGAGTGCGAGCGCCGCTGCCAGCACCCAGCTGAGGAACACGGGGACCGAGCCCCTGGCGCTCTGTGCATCCGCCATCGTCTACGATCTCCTAGCGTGGCTACCCGTAACGTTCTCCTGACGCGCATCCTGGCGGTGGCCGCCTGCGTGACTCTCCTGTTGATGGTATCGGGCGACGATGAATCCCCGGACGCGGGACCCCAGGAAAGCTCCACGTCAGAGGTCCCCACCGAGCTGGAACGGGAGCCCGCGCCAGCGCAGGAGAGCCCCGACTCCGTCCATGTGCTGGTGAACAAGCAGAATCCGCTGAGTCCCCGGGACTACGCGCCCGATGACCTGCGCAACGTGGACGCGCCTCACGAGTTCGCCGACGCTCCCCTGCGCGAGGAGGCCGCCGGAGCCTATGAAGAGCTCCATGCGGCGGCGGCCGAGGAGGGGATCGATCTCTGGGCGACCACCGCGTACCGCGACGGGGACTTCCAGGAGACGCTGTATGAGCAGCGACGCCTCGAGGACGGCCCTGAGGCTGCGGACCGGGTCAGCGCGCGGCCGGGGCATTCCGAGCACCAGACCGGCCTGGCCGTGGACGTGGCCGACCTGCAGGACCGGGAGTGCTATCTGCACCCCTGCTTCGGCGACTCTGAGCAGGGACGATGGCTGGCGGATCATGCGTATGAGTCTGGCTTCATCATCCGCTACCCGGAAGGGGCCGAGGCGATCACGGGCTTCGCCTACGAGCCCTGGCATCTTCGCTACCTCGGCACGGAGACCGCACAAGAGGTCCACGAGAGCGGACTCACTCTGGAAGAGTTCTGGGACCGGTCGCCGGCCCCGGACTATGCGGAATCCTACGAGCCCGACGACGCGGAGTCCTCCGTGCCGGACTACGCGGAGTCTTCCGCGCCGGACTAGCGCTCCAGGTCGGCCAATCGGCTCAGCGCACCGCGGGCGAGATCGCCGTTGACGGTGGGCCAGAAGTCGGGCATGGAACGCTTGAGGAAGCCGCCATAGCGCGCGGTGGCCAGACGTGAATCGAGGATCGCCAGCACGCCCTTGTCGTCAGAGGTGCGGATCAGCCGACCGGCACCCTGAGCCAGTCGGGTCGCCGCGTGGGTGGCGGCGACCTGCATGAAGCCGTTGCCGCCGTTCTTCGCCACCTCCTGGCTGCGCGCACTGAGCAGCGGATCGTCCGGGCGCGGGAAAGGAATGCGATCGATGGCCACGAGCCGGCAGGCCCGTCCCGGGACGTCGACTCCCTGCCAGAGGCTCATGGTCCCGAAGAGGCAGGTCTCCTCATCCTCAGCGAATTCGCGCACCAGCGCCGACATCGTGGAGTCGCCCTGGCAGAGGATCGGGACGTCGAGACGCTGGCGGAGGTCTTCGGCGGCGTCCTCGGCGGCACGGCGCGAGGAGAACAGCGCCAGGGTGGCCCCACGGGAGGCCTCGATGAGCCCGGCGAGTTCATCGCGCTGAGCCTGGGCGGTGTTCATCGAGGGTGCTGGCAGGTGCTTGGCGACGTAGAGCACGCCTTGTTTGGGATAGTCGAACGGACTTCCCACATCCACGGCATCCCAGGCGGGGGCCTTCTCTCCGGCCAGACCGAGCGCACCCGCCACCGGGTCGAAACTGTCGCCGATGGTCAGGGTCGCAGAGGTGAGGATGACCGTGCGGTCTCCGAAGAGTCCTTCGCGCAGCCGTCCGGCCACCGAGGTGGGAGCCACGTAGATGATCGGCGGCTCCTCCAGGTCGGCCTCCTGATAGCCGCGTCCCGGGACGAAGGATCCCTGCCGGTTGAGCCACACGACGTCCGGGGTCTCTGGAGACTCCAGGATGCGGTTGGCTGTCTCCAGCACGGCCTGCATGCGGGACCGGGCCGTGCTCCGACCGGGATCCGCCTCGCCGTCGCCGGAGGGCTTGGAATCCGAGAGCGCGGTGCGCGCCGCGTTGCGGGCCAGCTCCACGGCCTCACGCTGCTGCGGGTTCAGCCCGCGGGCCAGCAGTCCCGAGTCCACGCGGTGGAAGGCGGCCTCCACCGCCGTGCCAGCGCTCTGCAGCGCCTCCACGTTGATCGCCGTATGCCGGCGCGCCGAGGAGGCGGCGGCCTTGATCATCTGGGCGGAGAGCTGCGCAGTGACGGCAGAGGTGACGCGGTCCGCGAGCTCATGGGCCTCATCGACGATGACCGCATCGTGATCGGGCAGCACATCGAGCCCCTCGAAGGCATCGATGGCGAGCATCGCGTGGTTGGTGACGACCAGGTCCGCGTCCTTGGCCTTCTCGCGGGCGCGTTCGGAGAAGCACTCGGCCGCCATGGGGCATTTGCGGGCACCGATGCAGTCCACGGCGTTGACCGAGACGTGCCGCCAGGCGCGGTCGGTGACCCCCGTGGGCAGATCATCGCGGTCACCGGTCTCGGTGACCTCGGCCCATTCGCGCAGGGTGACGATCTCCCGGCCCAGCTGCGAACCGGGCTCCAGCGCGGCCCCGCCGGTGGGCTCATCGGCGAAGGAGAAGAGGGCCTGCTCGTCGTCGTCCTCGGGGAAGCCGCCGTCGATCTTGTGCTTGCACACATAGTTCGAGCGACCCTTGACCAGCGCGACGTCGACCGGTCGGTCCACGTGATCGGCGATGTTCTCCAACAGCCGCGGCAGGTCCCGGCCCATGATCTGAGCCTGCAGAGCCAGCGTGGCGGTGGAGATCAGCACGGGCTTCTCGGCGTCCAGCGCGTGGACCACGGCCGGCACCAGGTAGGCCAGGGACTTGCCCGTGCCGGTGCCGGCCTGGACCAGCAGGTGCCGGCGCTTGCGCAGGGCCATGGCGACGTGTTCGGCCATGGTCACCTGCCCGGGACGCTCGACACCGCCCATGGCGCTGACCGCCCGCCCGAGCAGCTCGGTGGTCTCCCGGTACCCGGTGGACCGGGTGGTGGGCACGCTCAAGCCTTCGGCTCGGGCTGGACCTGGTACTCCGAGAGGTCTGCCACCAGTTCGCGGCGGACCAGGACCTTCAGCAAGGTGCCTTCCTCGAGGTACTCCGTGGAGAGGATCTCGGCGTCCTCGGCATGCAGCCGGGAGACGACATCGCCCTGGGCGTAGGGGACCATGAGATCCAGCGGCACGCTGGGCCGCGGGATGGAGTTGCTGATCAGCTCGCGGAGCTCCTCGATCCCCTCCCCGGTGTGCGCCGAGACCACGATCGTGTGCGGTTCGCGCCGGCGAATTCGCTCCACCACGTCCCAGTCGGCGAGGTCGGCCTTGTTCAGCACGATGATCTCGTCCACCTCGTGGGCGTCCACCTCGGCCAGCACCGTGCGCACGGCGCGGATCTGGCCCTCCGGCTCGGGGTGCGAAGCGTCGACCACATGCAGGATGAGGTCAGCGTCGGCGACCTCCTCCAGCGTGGAGCGGAAGGCTTCGATGAGCTGAGTCGGCAGCTGCCGGACGAAACCCACCGTGTCCGAGAGCGTGTAGCCGATGCCGTCGGGGGTGACCGCCTTGCGCGTGGTCGGATCCAGGGTGGCGAAGAGGGCGTTCTCCACCATCACTCCGGCGTCGGTGAGCCGGTTCAGCAGTGAGGATTTGCCGGCGTTGGTATATCCGGCGATGGCCACCGAGGGCACCGCATTGCGCTTGCGATTGGCACGCTTGGCGTCGCGGGCGGGCTTCATGGCCGTGATGTCGCGGCGCAGCTTCGCCATCCGCTTGTTGATGCGTCGGCGGTCGAGCTCGATCTTGGTCTCACCGGGACCGCGGGATCCGATCCCGGCGCCGGCGCCGCCGACCTGGCCACCAGCCTGGCGGGAGAGCGACTCGCCCCAGCCACGCAGACGCGGAAGCATGTATTCCATCTGGGCGAGCTCGACCTGGGCCTTGCCCTCGCGGGACTTGGCGTGCTGGGCGAAGATGTCCAGGATCAGGCCGGTGCGGTCGATGACCTTGACCTTGACGATGTCCTCCAGGCCGCGGCGCTGGGAGGGCGCCAGCTCGGAGTCCACCACCACGGTGTCGGCGCCGAGCTCGGCCACAGCTTCGCGGATCTCCTCGGCCTTGCCGGAGCCGAAGAAGGTGCCCGGGTCGGGCTTGGCCCGGCGCTGCAGGAAGCCATCCAGGACGGTGGATCCGGCGGTCTCGGCCAGGGCCGAGAGCTCGCGCAGCGAGTATTCCGCCTCGGCGACCGTTCCCTCGCCCCAGAGGCCGGCGAGGACCACGCGTTCGAGTCGAAGCTGCCGGTACTCGACTTCGGAGACGTCTTCGAGCTCGGTGGAGAGTCCGTCGACGCGGCGCAGGGAGCGCCGTTCGAGCAGATCGTAGTTCTCCCCCTCTGAGTCGGAGTGGGAGGTGTCCTGAGCGAGCTCGCGTGCCTGTTCACCCAGGATGCCGCGGCGCTTGAAGTCCGGCTCGGCCTCGAACCGGGTGGTGCGTGCCGGGGCTTCCTCGCGTGCTCGGTCAGCGGCGAGGATGCGTTCGATGGTGGCATCCACCGAGGACTGCACGTTGTCCTGCGCTGCCTGCTCGTCGGGGGTCTCGCTTGAGGGTTCTGGCGTGTGGTTCTGCTTGGTCATGATCTCCTTAGGACCAGTTTTCGGGCTGGCCCTGCCCGCTGTGGGTATCCATCCTACGTTCAGCCACGGACACGAGTAAGTGTGCGGGGCCCCTGTGGATACGCTGCGGGACTTGTTCGAGGATGTGGATGACTTCCATCGCCGGCACAGACGTCCGGCGGGCTGGTGAGGGGTGACTCAACCGCGAGGGCGGGAGTACGTCAGGTGAATCCACATGGGGACAAGTCTACTACGATTCACCCTGTGAGCTCCCAGCATTATTTCTCCGCCTCTCCCGAGGGCCCCTTCACGCGTCGCCGAGTGGAGGTGACGCTCGACGGACGTCCCGTCGCGGTCAACACCGCGGGCGGGATCTTCTCCCCGGAGGGTGTGGACAAGGGCACTGCGGTGCTGCTCAAGCACGCTCCGGATCCTGCAGCGACGGGCAACCTGCTGGACATCGGCTGCGGCTGGGGTCCCATCGCGCTGGTGCTGGCGATGCGCTCCCCGGAGGCGACCGTCTGGGCAGTGGATGTCAACGAACGCTCACGGACCCTGTGCGCGGAGAACGCCGCGGCGCTGGGACTGAGCAATGTGCGGGTGATGGCTCCCGAGGACATCCCCTCAGACCTGCACTTCGACACCATCTGGTCCAATCCCCCGATCAGGGTGGGCAAACAGGCCTTGCACGACCTGCTCGAGCACTGGCTGCCACGCCTGCAGCCCGGCGGCGCGGCGTGGCTCGTGGTGCAGAAGAACCTTGGCGCAGACTCGCTGCTGGGCTGGATCGGCGAGATGCTGGGCGGTGCGGCGGGTGAGTTCCGCAGCGACCGCGCGGAGACCTCCAAGGGCTTCCGACTGCTGCGCATCGCCCGGAGCTAGCGGACTCGCGGCTCAGCGGATTCACGGCTCAGCGGCCTCGACGGCTCTGGCGCTCAGCGTCTCAAGAGTTCGGCGGCTCAGCTCAGCGTGCCGCGGAGCACCAGCTCGGCGGGGCCGGCGAGTTCGACATCTTCGGCGCCGTCGGGCCGGGCGGTGAAGCGGACCGTGACCTGCCCTCCGGGCACGTCGACCTTCCAGGCGGTGACCGAGTCATCCGAGGCCCAGACGCGCACCGCTGCTGCGGCCGCGCAAGCCCCGGTGCCGCAGGACATGGTCTCCCCCACCCCGCGCTCATGCACTCGCATCCTCACCCGCCCCACCGGCTCGCCCGCCTCGTCCGTGCTCACCAGCGGGTCCGCCGGGACGACGAACTCCACATTGGTTCCATGGGGCGGCACGGGATCGACCTTGGGCTCCTCATGCAGATTGAGGCCTTCGAGCACATCAGTGTCACCAAGGGCGACGACGGTGTGCGGATTGCCCATCGAGATGCTCAGCGCAGGCCGGGGCTCGTCGAGTCCGGAGGCGATCACCAGTGAATCGGAGGCATTGGACGAGGCGAGCTCAGGGTCGATGAAGGACCAGACGCCCATCCCGATCGCGTAGCCCTCGGGCACCTTCCGCACGCTGCGCAGCCCCGCACGGGTCAGCACCGGAAGCTCCTGACCCTCGGAGAGCTGCACCAGGTCCTCCGCGATGAGGAAATGGGCGAAGGCGCGGACACCATTGCCGCACATCTCAGCGATCGACCCGTCTCCGTTGCGGTAGTCCATGAACCACAGCGGAGCGTCTTCGGTGCTGGTCAGCTCGGGATCCTCGGCGAGCATCCTGGAGACTGAGGCGTCACCGAAGACCTGGTGGGCCGGCACGGCACGGATCACGCCGTCACCGCCGATCCCGAGGTGCCGGTCGCACAGCGCGGCGACCTGGTGGGCTTCGAGCTCATGCTCACCGGCAGGATCCGCGAGCATCACGAAGTCGTTGCCGGTGGCATGGGCCTTGGTGACGATGATGCCGGCAAGCGCATCGAGGCCGGTGAGGTGGTGGGCCACGCAGTTCTCCTTCATAGCTTCAAGACTTCATCGCTCGTACGAGGGACGCAGATCCCTGCGTCGTCTCATGGTCTTCAACGCCCGGCAGCGCCGATCGCTTCCAGGGCGGCATCGGTGAGGTGCTCCGACGGAGCACTCAGCCAGCTGACGCGTGGATCCGCACGGAACCAGGTCTCCTGGCGTCGGGCGAACTTTCGGGTGGCAACAGTGGTGGACTCCACGGCTTCAGCTTGGTCGATCTGCCCGTCAAGAACCTGAAGGAACTGCTGGTACCCGATGGCGCGCGAAGCAGTCCTGCCCTCCCGCAGCCCCGCGGCTTCCAGCGCCTGCACCTCCTGCAGCATGCCCTGCTCGGCCATCTGCTGCACCCGCAAGGCGATGCGCTCATGCAGCAGGGCTCGGTCCACGTCGAGGCCCAGCTGCACCACGGGACCAAGACTTGGTTCATAGGTGCGCTGCGGCATGAAGGAGGAGAACGTGCGTCCGGTCAGCTGGACCACTTCCAGAGCGCGCACAAGCCGACGATCATCCTTGATGACGGCGGCTGACTCCGGATCGGCTGCACGCAGCTCCAGTCGCAGGGCGGCGGCGCCCTCTTCTTGGAGGCGTTCGGTGAGCCGGGTGCGCAGCTGAGGATCGGTGGGCGGGAACTCGATGACGTCGATGGCGGCCCGCACGTAGAGCCCGGAACCGCCCACCATGATCGGGGTCCGTCCTCGGGAGCGGATCTGCTCGACGATCTGACGTGCCTGCTCCTGGAACGCTGCCACGGAGGCTTCGCTGGTCACCTCGAGCACGTCGAGGAGATGATGCGGAATCTCACCTGTTTCCGCGGGGGTCACCTTGGCCGTGCCGATATCCATGCCCCGGTAGAGCTGCATGGAGTCGGCGTTGATGATCTCCCCGTCCAGCCGACGCGCCAGCTCGATCCCCAGCGCAGACTTGCCGGAGGCGGTGGGCCCGACGATGACGACCAGCGGTGTCATCAGGGTCCGACGCGAAGGGTGGGCATTCCCAGCGACACTGCTGCCGCGCTGGAGCCGCTCACCTGTGTGGTGCCGACTCCGCAGGAGTCTGCCTGCCAACGGTCCCAGGCGTCACCCGCCGGAGAACGGCGCAGCCGGTAGTCCTCGGCGCCGCTCGGGTCCGCAAGCAGGTGGAAGCCTGCGGCCTTGGTGATGGTCACCGTGACGAAGTCCCCCGGACGCGGCGCGGGCTCCCCGGCCGGAACGGAGAAGTGCACGAGCCGGTTGTCGGGCGCACGCCCCGAGAGGCGGCCTGTCTCCGCGGATTTGGCTCCGGAGTCTGCAGTCACCAGGAGTTCCTGGGAGGTGCCCAGCAGCGTGGCGTTCTCCTCGGCGCAGATGCGGTCCTGGAGGGCGCAGAGCCGCTCGAAGCGTTCCTGCACGACGGCCTTGGGGATCTGGTCCTCCATGGTGGCGGCGGGAGTTCCTGCCCGCGGAGAGTACTGGAAGGTGTAGGCCGAGGAGAATCGTGAAGCTTCGACCACGCGCATGGTCTCCAGGAAATCCTCTTCCGTCTCGCCGGGGAAGCCGACGATGATGTCGGTGGTCACCGCAGCATGGGGCATGCGCTCACGCACCTTGTCCAGGATGCCGAGGAACTTCTTGGACCGGTAGGAGCGGCGCATGTCCTTGAGCACCTTGTCGGAGCCCGACTGCAGCGGCATGTGCAGCTGTGGCATGACGTTGGGCGTCTCGGCCATGGCATCAATGACGTCATCGGTGAAGGAGGCCGGGTGCGGGCTGGTGAAGCGCACTCGCTCCAGGCCCTGGATCTCTCCGCAGGCGCGCAGCAGTTTGGCGAAGGCGCCGCGGTCGCCGAACTCCACGCCATAGGTGTTCACGTTCTGCCCCAGCAGGGTCACCTCCACCGCACCGTCAGCCACCAGTGCACGGACCTCGGCGAGGATCTCGCCCGGGCGCCGGTCACGTTCTTTGCCGCGCAGCGAGGGAACGATGCAGAAGGTGCAGGTGTTGTTGCAGCCCACCGAGATCGAGACCCAGCCGGAGTGCACCGATTCGCGCTTGGTCGGAAGAGTGGAGGGGAAGGTCTCCAGAGATTCGAGGATCTCGAGCTCCGCCTCGGCATTGTGGCGCGAGCGTTCAAGCAACGTGGGCAGCGAGCCGATGTTGTGGGTGCCGAAGACGACATCGACCCATGGAGCTTTGGCGAGGACCGTGTCCTGGTCCTTCTGGGCGAGGCAGCCGCCGACGGCGATCTGCATGCCCTCGTGCTTGGCCTTGGTCTGGCGCAGCATGCCGAGGTTGCCGTAGAGCTTGTTGTCCGCGTTCTCCCGCACCGCACAGGTGTTGAAGACCACCAGATCGGGGGTCGCGTCGCTTGAGGCAGACGTGTACCCGGCTTCCTCAAGCAGACCGGACATGCGCTCTGAGTCATGGACGTTCATCTGGCAGCCGAAGGTGCGCACCTCGTAGGTGCGGGCCTTCACCGCCGGGGTCTCTGCGGTCGCAGGGTGCAGGGCGGTGGCATCGGCGCGGTCCATCACTACATCAGTCATCGCTGAGAATTCTACGCGCTGGCGCGTTCGTCGAGCACCTCGCGCACGATCTGGAAGGCTGTTCCGGGGGCATGGCCGCGTCGGGCCAGCATGGAAACGAGGCGCCGGGTGATCTTGTCCCGTTCGGCCCGCTCCTCAGGCCCTGAGCCGGCGGGGACCGGCTTGTCTCGCAGCTTGCGCTCAACCAGCTCACGTGCGGCCGCGAGCTCATCCTCGTCACTGAGCTGCTCCAGTGCCTGCTCCGTGTCAGGTTCGCTGACGCCCTTCTCGCGCAGTTCGCGGCGCAGCGCCGACTTGCCCAGGTTTTTGATCTCGTGACGCCCCCGCACCCAGGTTCGGGAGAACTCGGCGTCATTGATCAGATGGACTTCCTCCATGCGATCCAGGACCCGGGTGATGACCTCGGAGGAGAACTCCTTCTCAGTCAGCGCCGTGGCCAGCTGCTGCCGGGTCTTGGGCGACCCGGTGAGCTTGCGCAGCACCACGGTGCGCGCCTTCTCATACTGCTGCTCAGGACTCAGCGCCTCGAGGTCACCTGCCACCTCCTCGGCATCGTCCTGGTCTTCCGTGCTCAAGGGCTCGGAATCCACGCGGTCCGCAGAGAGATCGGGAACCTCCGTGCGGGAGGACTCGCCGCCGAGGTTCTCGCTGCCCGGCGTCAGCCCAGGAGCCGATCCTCCCGCGGCGAGGGCCTCCGAGCTGGATCCTTCCGCGGCGGAAGGTGCGCTCTCCGGGCTCGCGTCCTCGGGGAACTCCCCCGCGGGCTTGCTCACATCGAGGAAGTCCGGCACCGGAGCGTCCGGGTCTCGTTCCTCGATGCGAGTCAAGGCCTCGCGCAGCGCGTTGATGGTCTGCTGCTGGTCACCCATGGAGACCTCCTATCAGGCGTCGACCGCCTTCAGTGCGGGACCGCCCTCTTCCTCCAGCGGAGAGATCAGGCCGAGCTTCTCGCGGATGCGGCGCTCGATCTCATCGGCAAGGTCAGGGTTGTCCTTGAGGAAGGTGCGGGCCTTCTCCTTACCCTGCCCGAGCTGGTCACCGTCATAGGTGAACCAGGCGCCGGACTTCTTGACCAGGCCGTTCTCCACGCCCACGTCGATGAGTCCTCCCTCGCGGGAGATTCCCTCGCCGTAGATGATGTCGAACTCGGCCTGCTTGAACGGCGGAGCCATCTTGTTCTTCACGATCTTGGCGCGGGTGCGGTTGCCCACCGCGTTGGTGCCCTCTTTCAGGGTCTCGATGCGACGCACATCCACGCGGACCGAGGCGTAGAACTTCAGCGCCTTGCCGCCCGAGGTGGTCTCCGGGGAGCCGAAGAAGACGCCGATCTTCTCACGCAGCTGGTTGATGAAGATGGCGGTGGTCTTGGTCTGGGAGAGCCGTCCTGCGATCTTGCGCAGCGCCTGTGACATCAGACGTGCCTGCAGGCCCACGTGGGAGTCACCCATCTCGCCCTCGATCTCCGCACGGGGCACCAGGGCCGCCACGGAGTCGATGACCACGATGTCGATGGACCCGGAGGAGACCAGCATGTCCATGATCTCCAGGGCCTGCTCACCGGTGTCTGGCTGGGACACCAGGAGTGCATCGGTGTCCACGCCGAGCTTCTGCGCATACACCGGGTCCAGGGCGTGCTCCGCGTCGATGAAGGCGGCGATGCCGCCCATCTTCTGCGCATTGGCCACCGCGTGCAGGGCGACCGTGGTCTTGCCCGAGGACTCGGGTCCATAGATCTCCACCACGCGACCGCGGGGGAAGCCACCGATGCCGAGTGCCGCATCCATGGCGATCGAGGAGGTCGGGATGGTCTCGATCGGCGCGCGGGTGTCGTCACCCAGACGCATGACCGAACCCTTGCCGTACTGCTTGTCGATCTGGGCCAGCGCTGCTTCGAGCGCCTTTTCACGATCCTGGCTCACTGCCATGATTCACCTCGATGATTCGTTGTTGGTATGTGGTGCCAGATTAGGCGGACCCTCTGACATGCCCGCGTGCACCAGGGGGCCTGTGCACTCAATCGAGCTCCACCCCGCCGTCCGGGCCTTCTGGGGAAAACTCTAACGCATCGGATCGAACATATCTTCGACTGCGACCCGCGTGTCTCCGCCGAAAAGTTCCGGGGTCTCCACTGCACAGACCGGGTCCTTCACCGCACAGGCCGGTGCGCCCGCGACGTGGACTGGATCCTTCACGGCTTGGGTGCGATATCGCGGCCCAGCCGCCGATCCACGGGCACGTCCTGCTGATCACAGACCGCTTCCCAGACGTCGCGCGGGCTGACCCCGGATTCCAGGGCCGCCTTCGCCGTCTTCTGGTATTCGCTGAGGACCAGAGAGTCGGCAAGGACATGAGCGTAGCCGGCGCCGAACTCTCCCTCCATGAGGAACCAGAATCGACTTTCTCTCATGAATCTCCCTCGTTCGCTTGGGTCTTCGCGGCCTGGTGCTCCGCCGACCCGTTGCCCAGGGCCGGGTCGTTCTCGGCGTCGAACTCGGTATAGGTGCGGTTCAGCTTCGCCAGCAGTCCGGAGAGCAGGTTGATCTCCTGCTCCTCCCAGGGCTGCAGCATCTGCAGGTAGCGCTCGGCTCGATCCCCCTGGGCGGACTCGAGTCGACTGCGTCCTTCCTCGGTGAGCGAGACCATCTGCGCGCGTCCATCGTCCGGGTCGGTGGCCTTCTCGACGAACCCGCGGGCCTCGAGGGTGCTCAGCTGACGCGAGAGGGTGGGCTTGCCGATGCCCAGATGCCGAGCGATCGCCGTCATCCGCTGTGGGCCCATCTGCTGCAGCGTGGCCAGGACCGAGTACGAGGCTGGCTCGATCTCCGGGTCGATCTGCCGGGCAAGCTGCAGCGCGTTGAACCGGCGCCGGACGAAGAGTCTGTTGAACTCCTGCTCGAGTTCATGGACTTTGGCGCGACGATCAAGGCTTTCCATGCAGCTCAGTCTAAGACAGTAATGACACGGCAAGGGAGGGCCACCCCAGAGGGGGACCCTCCCTTGCTCGCTTCGGTGAGAACTGTGGTCACTGCAGATCAGGCCAGGCAGTCACCACGGAGCGTCAGGAACCGCTGCGTGCAAGCTCTTCGCGCGTCATGTTGTCGGGCACCCGGTCGGGAACCACTCCGCCGCCGAACTCGCGCTGGAATTCGGTGGGCACGGTGTCGGGCACGTGCAGCCCTTCAGCGTTGGCGATGCGCTCTGCGACCTGGGAGAGCATCGTGGAGAGCGGGACATCGAGCGCCGAGCAGATAGAGGCCAGCAGCTCCGAAGAGGCTTCCTTCTGTCCGCGTTCGACCTCGGAGAGGTATCCCAGCGACACTCGCGCATCGTGGGACACGTCGCGCAGGGTGCGGCCTTCTGCCTGGCGGATGCTGCGCAGGACGTCGCCGATCTCCTGGCGCAGGATCACGCCTTTGGACTCTCGGGTCTCGGTGGCGGCGACGCCGTCAACGTCCATATCTTTCCAACGGGTCACCCCGTTGACAGTGACTGGTTGTCTCACCATGGACTCACTCCTCTTTCGGTATGTTCCACCTGTGGTCAACGGTCTTCGCAGGTGTTTTCTTCCCGGTGCGGCTGCAGGTCCTCTGTCTCCACTCTAGTCCCGATCGCCGATCCCCGGAGGAACGGTGAGAAGAAAGTCCTCGATCAGTTTCAGGGCGCCCTCGACCGAAGCGTCGCGGATCTGTTCGCGGTCCCCCTCGAGGTCGAGCAGCAGCGAGCCGGAGAGCCATTCCTCGGCATCCGCGGCGCTCAGCCCGGCCTGCGGGGGAACGCATCCGGCGGGAAGACTCAGCCCGAGGCGTTGCGCCTGGGTCTTTCTGCAGGCCAGGCCAAGATAGACGGTCCCGACCTCCTTGCCCTCGTGGGGCTCCGGGCCGGCCACTCCGGTGGTCGAGATCCCGATGTCGGCGCCGGTGCATGAAGCTGCTCCGCGGGCCATGGCTGCCGCGACATCCGGATCGACGGCTCCGCACTCGGCCAGCAGCTCGGCGTCGACCCCGAGCACATGACGTTTTACGGCACTGGAGTAGGCGACGACGCCTCCCAGCAGAGCCACCGAGGTCCCGGGAACCTCGGCGATCCGCGAGGAGAGGCCGCCAGCGGTCAGCGACTCCGCGGTGGCCAGGGTCGCGCCCCGGTGCCCCAGGGTCTGGATGATCGCGGTCGGGACGGTGGTGCGCTGGGCCTCACGAGCCAGCATGCCGGCATCCCTGGAGCGCAGCAGGTCCTCGCTGGAGACCTCACCCATGGGCGTCCCGGTGGGGCGCTCCGGTTCCGCTCGCGCGGGAAGCGCGCACGCTGCGCCGCATCTTCAGCGCTGAGATGAGGTAGTCCACGCCGGTGATCACCGTGACGACCAGGGCGAGGATCATGATCCAGAACGCGACGTCGGCCAGCCAGCCGGCGAGCACCACCAGCGGCAGCAGCATCAGCTGCAGGCCAGCGGACTGCAGCACGGTCTTGAGCTTGCCGCCGCGGGAGGCGGGCATGACCCCGTAGCGGATCACCGCCATGCGCAGCACGGTGACTCCCAGTTCGCGGACCAAGATCACGATCGTGACCCACCAGGGAAGCTCGGAGAGCAGGGACAGCATGATCAGGCCCGCGCCGATCAGCAGCTTGTCCGCGATGGGGTCGGCGATCTTGCCGAAGTCGGTGACCAGATTGCGCGCACGAGCCAGGTCGCCGTCGATCTTGTCCGTCAGCACCGCCAGGGCGAAGATGACTGCGGCGGCCCAGCGCCAGCCGCCGTTGGTCGGCTCGGCGTCGCCGCCGAAGAGCTCGCCCTCGGAGTCCAGAAGCAGGAACCAGATGAAGACGGGCACCAGGGCGATGCGCACCATGGTCAAGATGTTCGCGATGTTCAGCAGCGGAGCCTGTCCGGTCTGCGCCGATGTGTCGCGGGGGGTGTCAGTCATGGGCCTCTCAGCGTCCGGTCAATTCCCACATATCCTCGCCGGATGTGGAGTCATGACCGTCATGATAGTCGTTCGCCTGGGGCAGCGCGGCAGTGCGCTCGGCCAGATCGCGGGCGATCAGATCAGCACTGGAGAGCGAAGCGCGGCTGACGCGGCGCTCCCCGACCGCCTGGGTGGGCGCGGTCTGTGTGGGCTCAGCCTGTGTGGGCTCAGCGGAACCCGGTCCGGTGGCGCTGGGTTCGGAGGAGACCGACTCAGTCGACCGGGGTTCGGACTGCCCGGACGCCGCGTACTCCACCGCTGAGGAGGCCGAGGGGGCGGAGGCCCCGGAGAGGGCAGACGTGCCCGCCGAAGGCGCCGAATGGCCCGCCGAGGGCGCGGAGGCCGCATATCCCGGCGTGTGGCTGCTGCCCGCGGCGCTCTGGTCTGCGCCGAGGACTCCGGTGGGCGCGGTCTGCACGGACTGTCCGGGCTCGTACTCGATCCCGGTGTTGTCGTAGGCCTCGGGTGCCGCCTCACTGGGCGCCGTCGCCCGGGGCTCTTCCCCGCGCATGGTGGCGAGCAGTCCGGGGAGCTCCTCCGGGGAGACCAGCACGTCGCGGGCCTTGGAGCCTTCCGAGGCGCTGACCACGCCGCGGGACTCCATGAGGTCCATCAGGCGACCAGCCTTGGCGAAGCCGACGCGCAGCTTGCGCTGGAGCATGGAGGTGGAGCCGAACTGCGTGGTGACCACCAGTTCGGTGGCCTGCAGCAGCACATCGAGGTCGTCTCCGATGTCCTCGTCGATCTTCTTCGACACCTTCTCCGGCACCACGTCCTCGCGGTACTGGGCCTTGAGCTGGGACTTCACGTGCTCGACCACCGCGTGGACCTCGGAGTCGTTGACCCATGCGCCCTGCACGCGCATCGCGTTGGGGCGTCCGGCCGGCAGGAAGAGCGCATCGCCCTGACCCAGCAGCTTCTCCGCGCCGACCGAGTCCAGCACGACGCGGGAGTCGGTGGCGGAGGAGGTCGCGAAGGCCATGCGGGAGGGGATGTTGGCCTTGATCAGACCAGTGACCACGTTCACCGAGGGGCGCTGGGTGGCCAGCACCAGGTGGATGCCGGCGGCACGCGCCAGCTGGGTGATGCGCACGATCGAGTCCTCGACGTCGCGCGGGGCGACCATCATCAGGTCGGCGAGCTCATCGACGATGACCAGCAGGTACGGATAAGGACGCAGATCGCGCTTGGAGTCCGGCGGCAGCTGGATCTTCCCCGCACGGATCGCCTTGTTGAAGTCATCGACGTGCTTATAGCCGAAGTGGGCGAGATCGTCGTAGCGGTTGTCCATCTCCTTGACCACCCACTGCAGCGCCTCGGCGGCCTTCTTGGCGTCGGTGATGATCGGAGTGACCAGGTGCGGGACGCCCTCGTAGGCGGTGAGCTCCACGCGCTTGGGGTCCACCATGACCAGGCGGACCTCGTCCGGGGTGGCACGCATCAGGATGGAGGTGACCATGGAGTTCACGAACGCCGATTTGCCGGCACCGGTGGCACCGGCGACCAGCAGGTGCGGCATCTTGGCGAGGTTGGCGACCACGAAGCCGCCCTCCACGTCTTTGCCCACGCCCATGATCATCGGGTGGTCGGTCTTGCGTGCGGCGTTGGAGCGCAGCACGTCGCCCAGGGCGACGACTTCCTTGTCCTTGTTCGGGATCTCGATGCCGATGGCGGACTTGCCCGGGATCGGCGAGAGGATGCGGACCTCGTTGGAGGCCACCGCCAGGGAGATGTTCTTCTCCAGTCCGGTGACCTTCTCCACCTTGGTGCCCGGGACCAGCTCCACCTCATAGCGGGTGACCGTGGGGCCGCGCGAGAACCCGGTGACCTGGGCCTCGACCTTGAACTGCTGGAAGGTCTGGTTCAACGCATGGACGACCTCGTCGTTGGCCGCGGTGTGTTCCTTGGCCGGCGGACCCGAGGGCAGCAGACCCTGCTCGGGGAGGGTGTAGGTGACGTCTCCGCCGAGCGCGAGCTGCTCCGAACGCACCGGCATGGCTGCGGCCGGGGCCGGGGCTTCACGCTCGGGGTTGTTCATCAGCGCCGCGGAGGAGGGCACTGCTGCCCCTGCAGCGGCGGTGGGCTGGGTCTCGGTGGTCGGTGCCGCCTTCTCCCGGGCGCGCTGGATGGCGAGCTCCTGGGCGGTGGGGCGGCGCACCCCGGCGGGCACGGCGGGAGAGCCGAAGGACTCCTCGGCGGCCTCCTCGGTCACCGGATCCTCATAGGCTCCGGCGGCGGCGCGCTGGGCCTCGGACTCGCTGGAGTGGTCATTGCCGAAGGACTCGGCATCCGCGGCCTCGGAGTCTGCGGACTTGGTGCCCATGATCTTGGCGAGC
Organism: Nesterenkonia halotolerans; assembly: GCF_014874065.1. Classification (NCBI taxonomy): domain Bacteria; kingdom Bacillati; phylum Actinomycetota; class Actinomycetes; order Micrococcales; family Micrococcaceae; genus Nesterenkonia; species Nesterenkonia halotolerans. The sequence goes on from NZ_JADBEE010000001.1 coordinate 885,294, forward strand.
AGCGACTTCTTCGTGCCGGCCTCGGCGGCGGCGGGATCCTCGGCATGGCGGGCTGAGCGGCGGGGGCGAGCCACGGCGTCGTCGTCGGGGGACTTCCCAGCGGACCGGGCCGCGGACTTCGCGCTGGAGGGCTCGGAGGGGTCGCGCTGCTGGGAGGCTCCGCCGGAGGGCAGGTTCGGGTCCTGCTCCACTTCGCGGCGCTCCCCCACCAGGTAGCTCTTGGCCACGGCGGCGCGCTCGGGCACGCGGCGCAGCGGGGTGTCGGTGAGGATCAGCAGTCCGGCGAGCAGCGCCAGGATCAGCAGCGCCCAGACCGGATAGGGGGTGACCAGCGAGGCCAGCGGCACGCTGATCAGGTAGCCGACGACGCCGCCCGAGGTCAGCAGGGCGGTGAAGGTGCCGTCGGGGCCCACGGTGAAGGCCTCGTTGATCGTGGGCAGGCCATTGGCCAGGTGCACGATTCCTGCGGCGGAGACCAGGATGATGGTGCTGCCCGCGGCGATCCGGGCGTTGCCGGAGTGATCCTGCGGTGCGCGGAAATAGCGCACGGCGGCGATCAGCAGGATCAGCGGCAGGATCACCGAGGCCCAGCCGAAGGTGCCGGCCGTGGAGGTGTGGACGAGGTTGAACGTCCAGTGGTCGATGGCGCGCGCGCCCCACCAGTCCACCACCGCGGTGAGCAGGGCCAGCAGGAAGAAGACCAGCCCGGCGCCGTCGCGGCGGTCTTCGGGGTGGATCTTCACCTGCCGTCCGATGCCCCGCACCGCCGAGGCCACCGGGGTGGCCAGGGCCAGCCAGAGGCCGCGCGCAGCAGAGGCCAGCAGGTTCCCGCTGGGGGACTCTGCTGGTTCGTTGGAGGAATTCTTCGACGTCGTCCCGCGGCCGGACGCACTTTTGGAAGGCTTGCTTCCTTTGGTGCTGGCGGCTCGCGAGGGGGAAGTACGTGTCGCCATAGGGGCTAACTTACCCTCGATGCCGACTCAGGTCATCGATCGGCACACCTTTGGGCCCCGCTGACTGCGGGGCCCAAAGGTGCTGCGGCTCGACGCAGGGCGCGTGCGGGCCTGCTGCGCGGCGCGCGTACCGATCAGGTGCGGCGCGTACCGATCAGGTCTCGACGACCACCGGGACGATCATCGGCTTGCGGCGCAGCTTGCGTGCCACCCAGGAGCCCATGGTGCGGCGCACGATCTGCTGCAGCTGATGCGTGGTGTGCTCCTTGTTGTCCTGGATCGCCTCGGTGAGCGCGCGGGAGATCTTCGGCTTGATGTCCTTGAAGACCTGGTCCTCCTCGGCCACGCCGCGGGCGTGGATGTCGGGCCCGGAGATGATCTTGCCGGTCTGCCGGTTGACCACCACGACCACGGAGATGAAGCCTTCTTCGCCCAGGACGCGGCGGTCCTTGAGGTCGGTGTCGGTGATCTCACCGATGGAGGAGCCGTCCACGTAGACGTAGCCGCACTCGACCTGGCCCACGATCTGGGCCACACCCTTGTGCAGGTCCACCACGGTGCCGTCGTCGGCCATGATCACGCGGTCGCTGGGAACCCCGGTCTCCTCGGCGAGCTTGCCGTTGGCGATCAGGTGGCGAGTCTCGCCGTGGACCGGCATGACGTTCTTAGGCTTGACGATGTTGTAGCAGTAGAGCAGCTCACCGGCAGAGGCGTGTCCGGAGACGTGGACCTTTGCGGTGCCCTTGTGGATCACATCGGTGCCAAGCTTGAGCAGGCCATTGATCACGCGGAAGACTGCGTTCTCATTGCCCGGGATCAGCGAGGAGGCGAGGATGACGGTGTCGTCCTGACCCACCTGGATGGGGTGATCGCCGTTGGCCATGCGGGAGAGCGCGGCCATGGGCTCGCCCTGGGAGCCGGTGGACATCAGGACCACCTCGGAGTCCGGGTAGTTGTCCACCTTCTTCATGTCCACGAGGATGCCCTCGGGGACGTCCAGGAAGCCGAGCTTGGAGGCGATGCCCATATTGCGCACCATGGAGCGGCCGACGAAGGCCACCTTGCGGTTATGCGCCTGAGCGGCGTTGAGCACCTGCTGCACGCGGTGGACGTGGGAGGAGAAGGACGCCACGATGATGCGGCGGCTCGAGTTGCCGAAGAGCTGGTCCAGGGTCGGACCGATCTCCTTCTCCGGGGTGGTGAACCCGGGGACATCGGCGTTGGTGGAGTCGGTGAGGAACAGGTCCACGCCCTCTTCGCCGAGCTTGGCGAAGTGGCGCAGGTCGGTGATCCGGCCGTCCATCGGGAGCTGGTCCATCTTGAAGTCACCGGTGTGCAGGACGGTGCCGGCCTCGGTGCGGATGAACACTGCCAGTGCGTCCGGGATGGAGTGGTTGACCGCGACGAACTCGCACTGGAAGGGACCGAAGTCCTCCACATCGCCCTCTTTGACCTCGAGCGTGTAGGGCTTGATCCGGTGCTCGGCCAGCTTGGCCTCGATGAAGGCCAGCGTCAGCGTGGAGCCGATCAGCGGGATGTCGGGCTTCTTGCGGAGCAGATAGGGCACGGCTCCGATGTGGTCCTCGTGGCCGTGGGTAAGGACCAGACCGACGACGTCGTCGAGTCGGTTCTCGATGTAGCTGAAGTCGGGAAGGATCAGGTCCACGCCGGGCTGCTCCTCTTCAGGGAAGAGGACGCCACAGTCGACGATCAGCAGCTTGCCGCCGATCTCGAAGACCGTCATGTTGCGCCCGACCTCCCCCAGGCCGCCCAGGGCGACGGTGCGCAGAGTGCCGCGGCGTAATTTCGGTGGAGTGATGAGGCGCTGTGCTGCCAAGGTGATGTTCCTCCTCTAGACGTCCCTGTCGGGGCGTCCGTTGTGTAGGTCGTTCATGGTCTGCTCCGTGGGCTCTCCGGGGTGCGGATGAGCTCTCAGAGCTGCCAGCCTGCCTCTCGCAGGTCGGCGATGATCAGTTGTTTCTCAAGTTCGTTGGCCTGCACGAGCGGCAGGCGGACGCCGGGCTGCATCCCGGTGCCGAGCCAGTTGAGCACCTGCTTGCAGGAGACTGCTCCCTGCACGCGGGTCATCATGGCGCGGATGACGGGTCCGAGCTCGCCGTGGGCGATGCGGGCCTCGCGCAGGTCATAGTTCAGCACCGCGTCGACCATCCGGCGGAAGGTCGGGGAGGCCACATGGGCGGTCACCGAGACGACGCCGGCGGCACCCATGGCCATCCAGGCGAGTACGTTCTGATCATCACCGGAGTAGACCTCGAGGTCGGTCTTGGTCAGCACCTCGGTGGTGGCGGTGATGTCATTCTTCGCGTCTTTGAGCGACATGATGTGCGGGTGCTCGGAGAGCTTCAGGATGGTCTCGGTGGAGATCGGGATGCCGGTGCGGCCGGGGATGTCATAGATCATCAGCGGCAGGTCGGCGGCATTGGCCACGGCGGTGAAGTGCGCGAGCACACCGTCCTGGCTGGGCTTGTTGTAGTACGGGGTGACGACCAGCTGCCCGTCGGCTCCGGCCCGCTCGGCACGCTTGGCCATGAGCAGGTCGTGATCGGTGTGGTTCGTCGAGGTGCCGGCGATGACCTTGGCACGATCCCCGACGGCGGACTTGGCGGCCCGGACCAGGGATTCCTTCTCGTGGTCCTCCAGCGTGGAGGTCTCGCCGGTGGTCCCGGAGACCACCAGGGAGTCGTTTCCCTCATCGACGAGCTTGGCCGCGAGCGCCTCGAACGCGTCGAAATCGATCTTGTCATCCGGGGTGAAGGGGGTGACCATCGCCGTGATCAGATGCCCGAAATGCGGGTCGGTCTGATCCGGGTGCTGCACCTGTCCCTGGGTGAGATGAGGATCGAATTCGTGTGTGGGCTCGTTGTCGCTTGCCATAGGGCAAGCCTACCGTGCCCCTGTGCCGCTCCCCCATCCCGCATTGTGCCGGGCTGACGCGTCCCGCGTTTTACCCTGCCGCGTTTTACCGGGCCGAACGTGTTCTACCCGAGGGACCGTCCGGTCGGTAGACCGCGCAGCGGGTGGTAAAACGCCGCGGCCGCAGAAAGAATGCAGAGTCCAGCAAAGTTTTTTCAGGTTCCGCGTCAGGTGATCTCCGGCCGACGCCCAGGAGGCAGTAGCGTACGGTCTGTGATCACAGCCGGCACCGCCTCCGCACGCACTCGTCGCATCTCGGGAGTCGACGCCGCCCGCGGCCTCGCTCTGCTGGGGATGATGACCGTCCATGTGCTTCCCACCATCTCCGAGCCCGGTCACGAGGCCACCTGGGCGGGGCTGCTCTTCACCGGGCGACCCTCGGCCCTGTTCGCCCTGCTGGCCGGCGTCGGCCTGGCGCTGCTCAGCGGCGGCGCCGGACGCGCACACTCGAAGACGCAGCTCTCCGGGGACCGCAAGGCCATCGCCGTGCGGGCGCTGATCGTGGTGCTCATCGGGCTGCTGATCGCCTATCTGGACTCCGGCGTGGCGATCATCCTGGTCCACTACGGACTGCTGTTCCTGCTCGCGATCCCGTTCCTTCGTCTGGGCGCCGTCCCGCTGTTCGCTCTCGCGGGTTTCTGGGTGGCCGCCGCCCCGGTGGCGTACTGGTGGCTGCACAATGATCTGCGCAGCAGCCTCACCCAGTTCCCCGACACCTGGAGGCTGTGGCACTCCCCCTCGCTGACCGACCTCGCGGACCCCGGTCTGCTGGGCATGGATCTCGCGCTGACCGGGTACTACCCGCTGCTGATCTGGCCCGCGTACCTCTTCGCGGGCATGGCCATCGGCCGGTTGCAGCTGCAGCGCACGGGCACGGCGCTCAAGCTCGCGGGCACGGGCCTGGTCCTCGCGCTGATCAGCTATGGCGTCCACCTGTGGATGCTCTTCCAGTCCGAGTTCATCAGCGAGCTGGCGGGCCGCTACGGCTGGTCCACCGCCGAGCTGCGCGCCGAGCTGCTGGCCGGCACCTATCAGGTTCCACTGGTGACCGAGAACGCCTGGTTCCTGCTCGCCACCCCGCATCAGGGCTCCACGATGGACCTGATCCATACCTTGGGGACCTCGATGCTGGTGCTCGGGGTGTGTCTGCTGATCGCGGAGAAGCTGCGCTGGGTGCTGGCTCCGCTGATCGGCGCCGGGGCGATGCCACTGACGCTGTATGTGGCTCACCTCGTGGTGCTGCATTACTGGAACGGGGCTCAGGTGCCGGAGTTCATGACCTTCCTGGCCCAGTATTCCGCCACGCAGATGATCACGATCCTGATCCTGGGCGCACTGGCGGCGGGTCTGCTGCGGTTCCTGCTGCGCCGACGCGGCCCGTTGGAGGCCCTCACGCACGCGGCAGGCAACGCCGTCGCCCGCCGCTGAAGTCCCCGCCCCGCCGCTCTCCCGCGCTCCCGCGTTTTACCCGGCCCTCCGTGGAATACCTTCCCGACGGTGTGCCCGGTAGACCACGGACGCGGGGGTAAAACGCTTGGGAGGGACCGGATCAGCTGAGTCGGTGGGCGCCGGCCGAGGGCTGGGCGAGGAACCCGGTGGGCTCGGTGTAGCCGCGCTGGCGGGCATTCTCCTGCACGGCACCGAGCAGCCCGTCGAAGGAATCGGCATCGATCAGCGCGATCACGCACCCGCCGAAGCCTCCACCCACCTGTCGGGCACCGAGCGCAGGCTGTGCCCCATGATCCTGGTGCGGGGACATCAGCGTCTCGACCAGCGTGTCGGTCTCCGGGACCGTGATCTCGAAGTCATCGCGCTGCGAGGCATGGGAGGCACTGAGGATCTCACCGAGCTCGGCGTAGGCGCCGATGCTCAGCGCCTCCTTGGCGGCGAGCACACGGGTGTTCTCGGTGAGCACGTGGCGGACCCGTCGCAGAATGACCGGGTCCTCAAGCCGAGCGGCCAGGTCCTCAGGGGCGACGCCGTCGTCGTTGAGTTCGCGGAGGCTCTCGAGACCCAGCTGCCGGGCTCCGGTCTCGCACTGGGCGCGCCGGGCGGCGTACTCGCCGTCGACCAGTCGGTGTTCGGCCAGGGAGTCGATGACCAGCAGCGCGAGCCCGTCCTGCGCCAGCGTGAAGGGGACGTGTTCGATCGCCATGCTCCGGGTGTCCAGCAGCAGCGCGCGCTCGGCCTGCGCGGCGATGGACGCCATCTGATCCATGATCCCGCAGGGCATTCCGACGAAGTCGTTCTCTGCGTGCTGGGCCAGCTGAGCCAGTTCAGCGTGGGAGAGTTCGACGCCGGCCAGTTCGGTCGCTGCCAGGCCGACGGAGCATTCCAGGGCGGCCGAGGACGACAGCCCCGCCCCGATCGGAACATCCGAATCGATGAGCAGATCCAGGCCCGGCAGCAGGTGCCCGGCCTGCTCGAGCGACCACAGCATCCCCGCGGCATAGGCGGCCCAGCCCTCGACGACGCCGGGGGCCAGCCCGTCCAGACTGAACTCGGCGGTCTCGCCGTTGAGCAGGGACCGCACATGGACGATCCGGTCGCTGCGGGGGGCGGCGGCGACCCGGCTGGTCTGCGGCAGCGCGAAGGGCAGCACGAAGCCGCCGTTGTAGTCGGTGTGCTCCCCGATCAGGTTCACCCGTCCGGGGGCCGCCCAGATCCCTGCGCTGTCCCGGCCGAAAGCCTCCTGGAAGGCGTCTGCGAGCGCGAGCTGTGCGGCACTCATGCGAGGCCTCCGGCGGAGGTGGGGGCGGTGGGCGTCGCGGTGCCCGAGCTCGCGGCGTCGGGGCTAGCGGTGTCCGAGCCCAGCGCGGTCCACGCGTCGGAGACCATCTGGCGGATGTCTCGGGTGGGCTGCCAGCCGAGGTCGTCCAGGGCGCGCTGCCCCGAGGCCACGAGCACGGCGGGGTCTCCTGCGCGGCGGGGCTCCTCCACGGCGGGGACCTCGCGTCCGGTGACCTCGCGGACGGCGTCGATGACCTGGCGCACCGAGGTGCCGGTGCCGGTGCCCAGGTTGTAGATCTCGTGGGTGCCGGGCACGGCGGCCTTCAGGGCGCGCAGGTGCGCCTCGGCGAGGTCGCGGACGTGGATGTAGTCCCGCACCGCTGTGCCGTCCTCGGTGGGGTAATCGGTGCCGAAGATGCTCGCGCTCTCCTTCTCCCCCGCGGCGACCTTCAGCAGGTTCGGGATCAGGTGGGTCTCCGGGTCGTGACGCTCGCGCAGCTCCCCGGAGGCGCCGGCGACGTTGAAGTAGCGCAGGCTGATGGCTGCCAGGCCGTGGGCGTGTGCCTCGGCGGTGAGCATGTGATCGATCGCGAGCTTCGAGGCGCCGTAGGGGTTGGTCGGCATGGTCTGATCGGTCTCGGCGATGCTGGCGCCGGCGGGCTCCCCGTAGACGGCCGCCGTGGAGGAGAACACGAGGCGGGGCACCCCTGCCTCGCGCATCGCATCGAGCAGGGCGAGGGTGGCGACAATGTTGCCGTGCCAGTATCGCTCCGGGTGGGAGACCGATTCCCCGACCAGCGAGCGCGCGGCGAGGTGGACCACTCCGTCGAAGCTGGAGTCCAGGATGCGTCCGACCTGGAGGAGATCAGCCTCATGCCAGATCGCTCCGCCGAGGATGGAGTCGGCGTGGCCGGTGCTCAGGTTGTCCAGCACCTCCACGGTGTGGCCTTCGGCGAGCAGCTGCTGCACCACCACAGATCCGATGTATCCGGCGCCCCCGGTGACCAGCAGCTTCATCGTGTCTCCTCTGTATGTGGTTCAGCATCTGTCGGTGGTTCAGCGTCTATCGGTGGTTCAGCGTCTGTCGATGGTTCAGCAGAATCCGCGCCGGCGGCGTCAGCGTCGGCAGACCCCGCGCCCAGGTCCACCAGCCGGCGGGCCATGTCCTCGGGTGCGATGTCATTGATGAAGACCCCCATGCCGGATTCGGAGCCGGCCAGGAACTTCAGCTTATTCTCCGCACGCCGGATGGAGAACAGCTGCAGGTGCAGCCGCATCAGTCCGGGTTCCGCGGAGGCCGGGGCCTGCTGCCAGCCGGAGATATACGGCAGCGGGCCGTCGAAGAGCTGGTCGCCGCGCTGGAGCAAGTCCAGGTAGAGCGCGGCGAAGTCATCCCGCTCGGCGCCGGTGAGCTCCGGGAGCCGCTCCACGGCGCGGTGCGGGTAGATGTGCAGCTCCACCGGCCAGCGCGCCCACGCGGGGATGAACGCGGTCCAATGCTCGGTGCGCGCCACGATCCGCCGGCCGTCCGAGACCTCCGCGGCCAGGATGTCGGCGAAGAGATCTGCACCCCGGCGCTCGCGATAGTCCGCGGCGGATTCCAGCAGGGTCCGGGTGCGCGGGGTGATGAACGGGTAGCCATAGATCTGCCCATGCGGATGATGCAGGGTCACGCCGATCTCTTCGCCGCGATTCTCGAAGCAGTAGACCTGCTCGACTCCAGGTTCGGCGAGCATCGCTTCCGAGCGGTCTGCCCAGGCGTCCACCACGGTGCGCATCCGCTCGGCGCTGACCTGGGCCAGCTGCGAGGTGTGGTCATCGGTGAAGCACACCACCTCACACCGGCCCGAGCCGTGCTGGCGGATTCCTGCGGACTCGGCGGCCGCCGTCGTCGTGCTCAGGAAGTCACCGGGGACCGGGACGTCTCCCCGGAAGGAGGGGAAGCGGTTCTCGAAGACGACGACGTCGTACTCGGCCTGTGGGACCTCGCTGGCGCGGTCTTCGGTGGTGGGGCAGAGCGGACATTGATCGGAAGAGGGCAGGTGGGTGCGGTGCTGGCGGGCCGCGGCGATGGCCACCCATTCGCGCAGCAGCGGGTCATAGCGCATCTCATTGCCACCCTCGGGCCGGGTGATCTCCCGGCGATCCTGGACGGTCCGGGTGCGCGGCGCATCGTCGAAGAAGATGATCTCGCGGCCATCGGCGAGCTGCGCACGGGACTTGTGCGCCCGCCGGTGCTGGGTTTCGGGGGCCTCGTGGGCGGTGGTCATCAGGATCTCCTGGTCTCGGTGGTCTCGGCGAGGGTCAGCATCAGCTGTTCGCGCAGCTCTGCGGCGGCCGGGTCCGGGAGCCCGGTGTCGCTGATCAGCGTGTCGATCTGCGCGATCCGGGCGAAGGTGCCCAGGGCCGTGGCGCCCCATTTGGTGTGATCGGCCAGCACGACGGCGCGCGCCCCGGACTGCAGCAGGGTGCGATTGGTCTCGGCCTCCTCGAGGTTCGGCGTGGTGAACCCTGCGGCGGAGGAGAAGCCGTGGGTGCCGAGGAAGACCAGGTCCAGGTGCAGGGAGCGCAGCGCCTGATTCGCGATCGGGCCGACGAGCGCGTCGGAAGGAGTGCGCACCCCGCCGGTGAGGATCACCCTCGGGTCTGCCGCGTCCCGTGTCTGCCCAGCGGTATGGGCGTCAGTGTGAGCGTCGGCGGCGCGGTGGAAGATCGCGGCGATCCGTGGTGAGTTGGTGACCACGGTGAGCTCAGGGACGGTGAGCAGGTGATGGGCCAGGGCCCAGGTGGTGGTACCGGCCGAGAGCCCGACGGACATTCCCGGGGCGAGGAGCTCTGCCGCGGCGGCCGCGATGGCCTGCTTCTCCGGGAGCATCTGGGCGGATTTGGCCTCGAAGCCGGGCTCCTCCGTGCGACGAGCCACCGCAGCGGCGTCTGCTGCGGGAGCCACCGCACCCCCGTGGACTTTCGCGATGAGCCCCGCCTCGGCGAGGTTCTCGAGATCGCGGCGGATGGTCATATCGGAGACCTCGAAGCGCGCGGCCAGCTCCGAGACGCTGACCCCACCGGCCGATTCCAGCAGAGCGACGATCCCAGCGCGGCGCTGAGCTGCAAGCATGGGACCTCCTCAAGACACGTGAACCCGACGATCACATTCAAACACAAGTGAACACTTTCCAACAGACCCTCCTGCCGTTTTACCCCACCTTCCGTGGTCTACCGGCCCCACCGTGTGCCCGGTAAACCAAGCCCCGCCGGGTAAAACGCTGGGTGGGGTGAGCGTTAGGCTGGGTTCATGAGCAATGCAGAGATTCGAGTCGCCGTGCTCGGTGCCGGTGGGCGCATGGGCAGCGAGGCCGTCGAGGCCGTGAAGAACGCCCCGGACATGGAGCTGGTCGCGGCCCACGGTCGCAGCGACACCCTGGAAGAGATCCTCTCCGCGGGTGCCACGCACATCGTGGACCTCACCGTGCCGGACTCCACCGAGGCCAATGTGCGCTTCGCCGTGGAGCACGGGATCTACGCCGTGGTCGGGACCACCGGCTGGGATGCCGACCGGCTGGAACGCCTCGAGCAGCTGCTCTCCGAGCACCCCGAGTCCGGCGTGCTGATCGCCCCTAACTTTGCGCTGGGCTCCGTGCTGGCCACGGCGTTCGCCGCCAAGGCCGCGCAGTATTTCGAGTCTGCGGAGGTCATCGAGCTGCACCATCCGCAGAAGGTCGACGCCCCCTCCGGCACCGCGGTGCGCACTGCGGAGCTGATGGGCGCGGCGCGGGAGGCCGCCGACGTCGCCCCCTCCCCCGATGCGACCGAGACCGCACTCGAGGGCGCTCGCGGCGCCGAGGTGGCCGGCATCCACGTGCATTCGGTCCGCCTGCGCGGACTGGTCGCCCACCAGGAGGTGCTGCTCGGCTCCGCCGGCGAGCAGCTGAGCATCCGTCACGACTCCTTCGACCGCGCCTCCTTCATGCCCGGCGTGCTGCTCGGACTGCGCACCGTGGGATCGCGGCCCGGCCTGACCCACGGGCTCGACGGCTACCTGGACCTGGGGCTGTAGAGCCGATGAAGGCAAAATTCTGGACCGGGCTGGTCATTGCGCTGCTGGCCATCATGCTGGTCGGCGCGGCGGCCTCTGCCTGGCGATTCCTGCGCGTGGACGACCTCGCGGCGCAGCTGATCGGCGCCGGCGCCATGCTGATCGTGGTGCTGGGCGTGTGGGTGCTCGGGCGCGAGCTGCTCTTCGGCATCGGCACCGAGCGGCTCGGCCGTCGACTGGAGGACGAGGGCGGGCTGCCCGAGGACACGGTGGAACGCTCGGCCGGTGGTCGGGCGAACCGCGAGCAGGCTGACGAGCAGTTCAAGGTCTATGCCGCAGAGGCCGAGGCCGCACCGGAGGATTGGCGCTCCTGGTTCCGGCTCTCGATCGCCTATGACACCGCCGGGGACCGGGTCCGCGCGCGCAAGACCATGCGCAAAGCCATCTCGATGGAGAAGTCCTCCCGCGCGGCACGCTGATCCGCGTGCTCTAGCTGCCGACCCACTCCCGGGTGCCGTCGGAGAAGAACTGTTCCTTCCAGATCGGCACCTGGTCCTTGGTCTGTTCCACCAGCTCGGCGCAGGCCTGGAACGCCTCGGCGCGGTGAGCTGACGCTACCGCGGCGACGAGCGCGTGATCACCGATCTCCAGCTGGCCCACCCGGTGCGCCACCCACACCCGCACGGTCGGGAAGCGTGCGGCGATGTCCACGGCCACCTGCGCGATCGCCTCGGCGGCAGAGGGGTGCGCGGTGTAGCTGAGCCGGTCCACGGGCTGACCGTGATCATGATTGCGGACAATGCCGGAGAAGCCGACGACGGCGCCTGCCCGGTCCGCCCAGACCTCCACCTCAGCCTGGGTCAGGCTCAGCGGCTGGTCGCTGAGCTCGGCGAGGATCACCCGCTCCTGCGGGAATTCGAAGGGCTCATCCGCAGAGAGCCCCGCCTGGTTCAGGGACTGGGGCTCCTCCGCGCTCATGAGTCGGTGCCCCAGGAGTCGTGGTCGCGGATGTCGGAGACCTGATCGCAGAGGTGCGGCAGCAGCTTGACGAGGACCTCCATGCCTTCGCGCACGGCTTTCGGCGAGCCCGGAAGGTTCACGATGACGGTCTTGCCGGTCACCCCGGCCACGCCCCGACTCAGCGCGGCCAGCGGATTCTTGGACAGGCCATGGGCGCGCACGGCCTCCATGATGCCGGGGATCTCCTTGTCCAGCAGCGGTTTGGTGAACTCCGGGGTGAGGTCATCCGGGGTGAGGCCGGTGCCGCCGGAGGTGATGATGACGGCCGGTTCGATCTGCACCAGCAGCTCGGAGATGGCCGCGAGCACGCCTTCGCCGTCGGGGATGATCACCGGAGGCCGCGAGAAGAATCCGATCGTCTGTGCGAGTTCCGCGATGACCGGCGCCGAACGATCCTCGGTCACGCCGGTGGCCGCCCGGGTGGAGACGATGACCGGAGCGATCATGCGCGAGGTCTCGGCGTCGGAGTAGTCGGTCTTTCCCAGTTCCGGGGTGTCAGTCATCCAGTCTCCGTCTCAGTCCTGGTCCATTCGCCGCTTCTGCCCCCTGCTTTGAACAGAACCTTCTGGTCCGTGATCACGGCGGCCTTGTCCACGGCCTTGATCATGTCGTACAGAGTCAACGCCGCGACTGCCGCCGCGGTCAATGCTTCAATCTCCACCCCGGTGCGTGAGGTCGTCTTCACCTCGGTGGTGATGAGCACCGATCCCGGTGCGGGAGCATCGACCTCAAGGTCAACGGTCACCTTCGCCACCGGCAGCGGATGGCACAGCGGCACCAGCTCGGGCGTCTTCTTCGCCGCCATGATGCCCGCGATCCGGGCCGTGGCGAGCGCGTCGCCCTTGGGCAGACCGTCCCCTGCAAGCAGGGCGGTGACATTGCTGGTGGTGATGAGCACCGCCTGGGCTCGCGCCACGCGGGAGGTGACCTCCTTGCCGGAGACATCCACCATGTGGGCGCTGCCGTCGCCCCGAACATGGGTCAGCCTCTGCGCGTTCTCGTGATGGTCGCCGGTGGGCTGGGCTGACTCGGCCGGCTCACGACCGTGCTGGGCGATCATCGGGTGCCCACTCCCCGGCCGGTGATCAGCACGGCCTGCCGCTCCGAGCCGGAGGGGACCTCGACGTCGTCCTCGGGCAGCTCCAGCAGGGCGTCCGCGCGGGCCAGGTGTCCCAGCAGGTGCGAGCCGGGGCCGCCTTCGAGCGCCACGGTGGGCACCCCGCCTGCCTCGGCGGCGGCATCGTCGAGGATGCGCACGCGGCGGAACTGCCGCACGCCCTGTGGGGAGCTGATGTCCTCCACAGTGCGCACGGTGATGCGGCGCGGTGGGGCACAGTTGGGATCCACCGCCGCCAGCGCGGGCCGGACCAGGGTCTCCATGCTCACGGCGGAGGACACCGGGTTCCCGGGCAGCGCGATCACGGCGATCGGTGCGTGGGGGTCCTCCTGCTGGGAGCGCCAGTGCAGCAGTCCTCGGCCTTCGAGGTCACCTTCGAGGAGGCCCCATCCTTGAGGTCCGCCGGGCTGCTGGGCCACGGTGCCGAAGGAGATGCCGCGGTTGCCCAGGCCCTGGCGCACCACCTCGTAGGCACCCTTGCTGATGCCCCCGGCCGTGATGATCAGGTGCGGGTGGTGCACGGCCACGAGAGCATCGAGTGCGTCGAGGAACCAGGCCGGGTCATCGGTGCCCACCCGGGAGGTCACGACCTGGTGGCCGAAGGTCTCCAGTACAGCGCCGAGCAGCGGGGTGTCCGAGTCGTAGAGCTGCCCGGGACGCAGTTCGGAGCCGGGCCGGCGGATCTCGTCTCCGGTGGAGAGCACCAGGGTGCGGATGGGTTCGAGAACCTCGAGCTCGGCGTAGCCGCAGGCCACGAGCACCGCCAGCTGGGCGGGGCTGATGACATCACCGGGCTCGGCCAGCAGCTCGCCGGCGGCGATGTCCGAGCCGATGGCGCGGATGTAGCGTCCGCGGGCGACGTCGGCCTCGCTCAGCCCGGCGAAGTGGACTTCTTTGGCGCCGAAGCCCTCGGTGAACTCCACCGGGATGACCAGGTCCGCGCCGGCGGGAATGGGCGCGCCGGTCATCACCTCGTAGGCGGCACCGAGCGGCAGCAGCGCAGGCTCATTGCCCGCGGCGGTGGTGCCGGCCACGGGGAGCCTCGCCTCGCCGTCGCGCACGGTGAGATCAGCGGCGCGCATGGCGAAGCCGTCCATCTGGGAGTTGTCGAACCCGGGAAGCGGGACCTCGGAGACCAGCCGTTCGGCGATGATTCGGCCGGCCACGCCGCCGGCGGAGATCTCCACGGTCTCGGTGGCACGGGCACCCAGCGCGGCACCCAGGACGTCTTTCAGGCGGCTGATGTGCTCTTCAACGGGCACTCGAGTAGTGGTCTCTGACATGGGGCCCAGTCTACGCGGGGCCTCTGACATCTCCCGAGGCGGCCAGCGGGGGTCCAGCCGGCGGGGATACGATGGCCGCATGCAGCAGGCTCAGCATGACCTCACCCCTGCTCCGGGCCATACGGCGCCGGTGCAGCTGGGAATGCCGGCGCTGCGAAGCCGGTCCGGCTCCAGCGATCGTCCGCCCACCGGGGCGACCGGCCCCGACACCACCGGGCCCGATCCCTCACGCGGGCTCATGGACTCCTTCGGCCGCCGCGCCACCGACCTGCGGATCTCGCTGATCGACAAGTGCAATCTGCGCTGCACCTACTGCATGCCCGCTGAGGGACTCCCCTGGCTCAGCAAGGACCAGCTGCTCTCGGCCGCTGAGATCCGCCGCCTCGTCCACATCGGTGTGAACACGCTCGGCGTGCGCGAACTGCGCCTGACCGGCGGGGAGCCGCTGGTGCGCGCCGACCTGGTGGACATCATCGCCGGGCTGCGCGCCGATCACCCCGATCTGCCCATCGCCATGACCACCAACGCCATCGGCCTGGAACGCAAGGCCGCGGCCCTCGCCGAGGCCGGGCTGACCCGGGTGAACATCTCCCTGGACTCGGTGCATCGCGAGACCTTCGCCCAGCTGACCCGACGCGACTCCCTGGACAAGGTGCTGATCGGCGTGGAGGCCGCGGCAGCCGCCGGACTCACTCCGCTGAAGATCAACGCGGTGCTGATGCGCGGGGTCAATGACACCCACGCCGCTGATCTGCTGGAATGGTCCGTCGCGCGCGGCTTCGAGCTGCGCTTCATCGAACAGATGCCACTGGACGGGGACCAGCAGTGGAAGGCCGAGGGCACCATCTCCGCCGCCGAGACCCGCGGCCTGCTCTCCGAGCGGTTCCGACTCGCCCCCACCCAGGAGAACCGCGACGGCGCCCCAGCCGAGCGCTTCGACGTCTTCCCGCTGGACACCGCGCCCGGGGCCTCCCCTGAGTCGGCGCCCGAACCGCT
Organism: Nesterenkonia halotolerans; assembly: GCF_014874065.1. Taxonomy (NCBI): domain Bacteria; kingdom Bacillati; phylum Actinomycetota; class Actinomycetes; order Micrococcales; family Micrococcaceae; genus Nesterenkonia; species Nesterenkonia halotolerans. The sequence goes on from NZ_JADBEE010000001.1 coordinate 900,363, forward strand.
GGGCCGCGTGGGGATCATCGCCTCGGTGACCGAGCCGTTCTGCGGCGACTGCCGCCGCACCCGGCTCACCGCGGAGGGGCGCGTGATGAGCTGCCTGTTCTCCAACGAGGAGTTCGACCTGATGCACCTGCTGCGTGCCCCCGAGAGCACGGACGCGGACATCGCCCAGGCCTGGGCCGAGGCCATGTGGGTCAAGCCCGCCGCGCACGGCACCGACCGCCCCGGATTTGATCTGGCAAGCTTCCACCGCCCTGACCGTTCCATGTCAGCGATCGGAGGCTGAGCGCCGTGACCATGCAGGACCCCTCGCCCGCGCAGAACGCAGACGCCGCCTCCCGTGGCGCCACAACCGGCTCAACCGGCGCGGAAAGCACCGGAGACCAGCAGATCACCGTCCGGTTCTTCGCCGCCGCCGCAGAGGCCGCCGGCGCCGAGCAGCTCCAGATTCCACTGCCCAGGCCGTTGCCCGCTGCAGGAATTGCCCTCGCTGAGCTCATCGCAGACCTGCCGCAGCTGGTCCGGCAGCAGACTGCTGAGCACACGGCGGACGACGACGGCGCGCCCACCTCGGGCACATCCCCCTCCGCCGCCCCCAGCCTGGACCGGGTATGTGCGCGCAGCTCGTTCCTGGTCAACGGAGTGCGCGCCCGGTCAGAGAGCACCCAGGTCCAGCCGGGTGACCAGCTGGACGTGCTGCCGCCCTTCGCCGGAGGCTGAGCAGGATCCTCGAGGGGATCAGCTCCTGACATTCAGTGGGACCGCGGAGTAGATTCCGGGGATGACCTGGAGAGATCGTTGAACCGGAGCGCGTGATGACTCGTACCCCGCTGGAGACCGCACTGGCGCAGTTCGCTGCCTACCGGGTCGGAGACCTGCGCGCAGCCCGAATGCTGCTCGACGATGACATGACCTTCACCTCCCCGCAGGATGACCACCTGGACAAGGCCACCTTCTTGGAGACCTGCTTTCCCACCGCGCGACGGTTCCTGCGCCAAGAGATCACCACCGCCGTGGAGATCTCCCCCGGCACGGTGCTGCTGCGCTACATGGCCCAGCTGCCGGGACAGCAGCCGTTCAGCAACGTGGAGATCATCAGCGTGGCCGAAGGGCTCATCACCGAGATCCAGGTCTATTTCGGCGGGGTCGAGACCTCGCCGCCGACCTCGACTACCGGTTGAGCTCGACCTCGGTCAGCGGGAGCACTTCGCGGTCTCCCAGCGGCTGATCCAGCTCCACGACCACCGAGACGGACCGAGCTTCCTGGGTGCAGGCTGAATCGGTGGCGTCGAGCAGGGTCCCGGAGATCGTCGCCACGCGGACCTCGCGATCATTCTCAGCAACCACCGAGCGCACGCCGTAGCAGGCAGGATTGCCGGTGTAGAACGCCAGCTGCAGCTCGGTCTCGGAGAGAACCGCGTAGTCCTGCCAGGAGGAGAGGTGTTCAGCCACCATCTCCTCGGTCTCTTGGATCGGGTCCGGCATCCCATCCGGAGAGACGCTGGCGCCGTCGCTGGGACTGGGCGCCGCGCCGTCGTCGTCGGGATGCACGGCAGCCGGCGGGCTTGTCGGCTCGTCACCATCGCCGGCGTCTATATCGCCGGGCTCCGCGCAGGAGGCCAGCGTGAGGGCCGCGGCGGCGAGAACCAGCAGCGTCCTGCGCCCGCCGCGCATCGTGATCTAGCTGGGGCCGACCACGGTGACCGCTCGCGGGGAGCTGGCCAGCCGGGCGGCGACCTTGCGCAGGTCTTCGGCGGTGATGGCGTCGATCTGGTTCAGCGTGTCGGAGATGTCCACGAACTCCCCGCGCACCAGCTCCGCGCGGCCCAGCCGGGACATGCGTGAGGAGGTCTCCTCCATGCCCAGCACGGTGCCTCCGCGCAGCTGGCCCTTCGCGCGGGTCAGCTCTTCGGCGGTGACGTGGTCGGTGGCGATCCGCTCGAGCTCGGCGGCCATGACCTCGGTGACCTTCTCCACCTTGTTCGGCAGGCATCCGGCGTAGAGGCCGAAGTAGCCGGCGTCGGTCATCGCGGAGGAGAAGGAGTAGGTGGAGTAGGCCAGGCCGCGGCGTTCGCGGACCTCCTGGAAGAGCCGGGAGGACATGCCGCCGCCCAGTACCGCGTGCATCACCGAGAGCGCGAATCGGTCCTCGTCAGCGGCGGGCATGCCGCGTCCGCCGAGGATCACCTGGGACTGCTCCACGGGCTTGATGATGGTCTCGGTGCCGGCGCGGACCGGGATCTCGGTCTCCTGGCCGACCCGGCGCTCAGCCGGTGAACCTGCCACGGTCATGTCCCAGGCGGACTTGTCGAGAGCCTCGGCGATCAGCGAGACCACGTGGTCATGGTCGAGTCCGCCCGCCGCGGTGATGACCAGCTCGTCGGGGCGATACCAGCGCTGGTAGTGGTCGAAGACGTCGTCGCGGCTGGCGGCGTTGATCTCCTCGGGCGTGCCGCCGATGGGTCGGCCCAGCGGGTGCCCGTCCATGACCTGGGAGCCGAAGCGCTCGTGGACCACGTCCTCGGGATCGTCCTCGGCCATGGCGAGCTCTTCGAGGATGACCCCGCGCTCGATCTCCATCTCGGCCGGATCGAGCAGGGCGGAGGTGACGATGTCGGTGAGCACGTCCACGGCCATGGGCAGATCGGTGTCGAGCACCCGCGCGTAGTAGCAGGTGTGCTCCTTGCCGGTGGCGGCGTTGGACTCCCCTCCCACGCTGTCGAAGGCCGAGGCGATCTCCAGCGCGGAGCGGGTCTTGGTGCCCTTGAAGAGCAGGTGCTCCAGGAAGTGGGTGGAGCCGTGCTGGTGGGCGGCCTCGTCGCGGGAGCCCACGCCGATCCAGAATCCGAGGGTGACCGAGCGCTGGCCCGGCATCTCCTCGGTGAGCACGCGCACTCCAGAGGGAAGCACGGAGCGGCGGACGGTGGAGCCGGCGTCGTGGTTCAGGACGCCTTCGGTGTGGGGATCAATGGTGACGCGCATAGGTTCCCCAGGTTACCTGTGCCGCTGAGTGATCCGGCACCTGCGTCTGGACCGGAGAGCTCAGCGGACCACGGAGCTCAGCAGCAGGCTGGTCTCGCTGTTGACCACGCCCTTGATCCCGCGGACCCGGCGCAGCACCTCGTCGAAGTCGCGCAGGTTCTCGCACGAGATCTCCGCGACCAGGTCCCAGCCGCCGTTGGTGGTGTGCAGGGCCATGATCTCCGGGAAGCCGCGCAGCTCCGCGATGACATGGTCGGTGGTGCGGCCCACCACCTCGATGAAGGAGATGGCGCGGACCTCCCCGGTCTCGTTGTGGTCGTGGACGCGCACGCTGAAGCCGACGATGACCCCTGCCGCCTTGAGCTTTTCGATCCGGCTGGTCACCGTGGCGCGGGCGACCCCGAGCTGTTCGGCCAGGGCCGCGACCGGAGCACGGCCGTCCTTGCGCAGCGCGGAGATCAGGCGGCGGTCGAGGTCGGTGAGGCGAGGCATGCACAACATGCTAACTCGAACCCGACACATTGACACCTGATTGCCCCGAAATTCAACAGAACTTCTCTTACATGTACACATCGAGATCTCTAGGCTGAAGTGCATCAACCTGACACGATCCACCCAGCATCAGCAGAGGAGTTCGTCATGACGCAGTTCGTCGACGTCGGAAACATGGCCCGATGGATCCAGCGCGAAGGCGTGGAGCATCTGATGACCGAGATGATCCACTACCTCGAGGATGACTTCCGCCGCTGGGAGAGCTTCGACAAGGTCCCGCGCATCGCCAGCCACACCCCGTTCGGCGTGATCGAGCTGATGCCGACCTCCGACCTGGAGACCTACGCCTTCAAGTACGTCAACGGGCACCCGTTGAACCCTTCGCGCGGGTTCCAGACCGTCACCGCCTTCGGCATGCTCGCCGATGTGGACAACGGCTATCCCACCTTCCTCGCTGAGATGACCCTGCTCACCGCGCTGCGCACCGCCGCCACCTCGGCGATGACCGCCAAGGCGTTGGCGCGGAAGGACTCCCGCCGGATGGCGCTGATCGGCGCCGGTTCGCAGGCCGAGTTCCAGGCGCTGGCGTTCCGCTCTGCGCTGGGCATCGAGGACCTTCAGGTCTTCGACGTGGACCCGGCTGCGGTGGAGAAGCTGCGCCGGAACCTCGAGCCGCTGGGCTTCCGCGTGCTCGCGGCACGGTCCACCGATGAGGCGGTGGCCGGAGTCGACATCATCACCACCTGCACCGCTGACAAGGCGCAGAACACCATCCTCAGTTCCGCACAGGTCTCCCCCGGCGTGCACATCAACGCCGTGGGTGGGGACTGCCCGGGCAAGACCGAGCTGGACGCCGAGATCCTGCGCCGCGGCCGGGTGTTCGTGGAGTACCCCGAGCAGACCCGGATCGAGGGCGAGATCCAGCAGATGGAGGCGGATTTCCCCGTGGTCGAGTTCTGGAAGGTCCTCACCGGGGCCGAGACCGGGCGCCAGTCCGAGGAGCAGATCACGATCTTCGACTCGGTGGGCTTCGCCATCGCCGATCTCTCCGCGCTGCGGTTCGTCCGTGACGCCACCGCTGGCACGGATCTGCAGACCACGCTGGACCTTGTGGCCGATCCCGAGGACCCGAAGGATCTGTTCTCGCTGGTCAGCTCGATGAAGCCGGTGGGGTGAGCGGCCGTGACTGAAATGGTTCAGTCCCCGGTCGCGCGCTTCACCCTGGACGCCGATGGCGCAGCGAAGGTCGCCGCGACTGCTTCCAAACCCGAACAGTCACCCTCCCGGGTGGTGCTCGTGCGGCCGCACCAGTTCACGCCGAACCCGGAGACCGCGGCGGACAATAGCTTCCAGCAGCGTGTGCTCGAAGCGCTGCTGCCCTCCGCGGTGCAGGGAGCCGGTCAGCGGACGGCTCAGGAATCGGCGCGACGGGTCGCTGCTACGGCCTACGCCGAGGTCACCGAACTGGGACGCAGGTTGGAGGCACTGGGCATCGGCGTGGATCTCTTCGATGACCCATCGGCTGAGACGCCTGACAGCGTGTTCCCGAACAACTGGTTCAGCACTCATCCCGACGGCACGGTGACGCTGTATCCGATGTACGCCGAAAATCGTCGGGGCGAGCGACGCACGGACATCCTCGCGCACCTTCAGGAGACCTACCGGGTGCGCCGGGTGGTGGACTACTCCTCGGCGGAGCGGTTCGGTGAGTATCTGGAGGGCACCGGTTCCATGGTGCTGGATCACTGCGAGCGCCTGGCCTACGCCTGCCGTTCGCGGCGGCTCTCACCAGGGCTGTTCAGCGAATTCTGCCGCGACTTCGGATACGCGCCGGTGCTCTTCGACGCCACCGACGGAGCCGGGGTGCAGGTCTATCACACCAATGTGATGATGTCGGTGGGCACCGAGCTGGCGCTGATCAGCAGCGACATGATCCGTGACCGCTCCCAGCGCGAGCACGTGCTCGGCGTCCTGTGTGACTCCGGACGGACCGTGGTGGACCTGAGCATGGAGCAGATCACTCGGTTCGCCGGGAACTGCCTTGAGCTGACCGCGCACGGTCAGCGCTACCTGGTGCTCTCCACCACGGCCGAACGGTCCCTGACGGGCGAGCAGCGGGAGAGCATCTCCGAGTTCTGCACGCTGGTGGCAGTGGATGTCTCCACCGTGGAGGCCGCGGGAGGATCGGTGCGCTGCATGATCGCCGGCAACCACCTCCGCCGACGCTGATAGCCGACGACGACGGCGCCCGGTCGCCCCCACCGGAGGCCCGGGTGCGGCGCTCCGGTCAGTTGCCCAGCCAGTTGCCGTTCGCGTCGTACTGATCGGCGAAGATCTTCGGCGGGGTGTCACCGGGTTCGAGGGTGACGGGGCCGTTGCATCCCCAGTGACTCGCGTCGCGGCAGGAGCCGGAGACGTTCCGTGCGGCGACCCGCCAGATGTCAGCCTCTCCCGGGGAAGCCTGGACGTCCACCGATCCGGGGATGACGATCCAGGGACCGCCGCCACCTACTCGGTATTCGCCCACGAATGTTGTGGTCAGCGCGACCGGGAAGCGCCCGGTGTCGGTATAGACGTGGCTCGTAGGGGTTTCCTGGTTCGTCTTGACCACGGTCTCACCAGCCCAGTTGTCTGGCATGGCTTCACCGGGGTCGTAGGTGACGCCGTGCGTGCCGTCGCCGTAGTTCCAGCTGAAGGTCTGCGGCTGGACTCGGATCTCAACCGGAATGCCGAGGAGGGTCTCGTTGAGCGTCTGCGTGTCCACCTCGGCGAACATATGCGTGTGGCGGTCTTTGTACCCGAAGCCGAGCAGGTCTGGTTCGAACTGCACTTCACCGCCGGCAATGGGGAGCGTGGCGAACGCTTCCTGGACTGCTCCGGGCAGAAGGGCCATGATGTCCACGGCCTCCTCTTCGTCCACTTCTTCCGCCACAGCCTCAGGTACTTCCACTTCCGGAAGACAAGCGAATCCTGCGTTTCCGGTAGCCCCATCCGCGACTGATGTCAGTTGGCCGTCACCCTCCGCGATGCACGCCCGATCGAGACGCTCACGACAATCGACCCGCTCTACGCCGGATGTTTCTGAACACCACACGGGTACAGAGGAACCTTCGGAGGAGGGGGGACCCTGGCTTCCGCCGCCTCCAGCAATCGGCGTCGAATCCCGCGGCATCCCCGGGGATTCTCTAACGGGCCCTTTGATCGGGGCACACGAAGAACCACCCACCGTGGCGCTTGGTGGAGATTGCGCGCCCGACCGGTCCCCCCACATGCCGGTAATACCTGCACATGGGCCGCTACCTGCGGCTAAAGCAACGCTGGCTCCGGAAGGCGTAGCAACGATGAGGACGGAAATGAGCATTGCGAGCACGAGGCTAGTTCGCGTGAACAGCTTCACGGTCAACCATCCTCACTCGGGAAAAAGGCCACCTCTTCGATAAGCCAAGAGCCATCTCCAAATGAAAGGCTCGCCTCGGCTTCCAAATCGTCTCCTGGGTGATCCAGCACTTGATCTCCAGAAGAGTCGTAAACCTGCGTCGCGCTTTCGGAAAGCGTGAAAAGGATATCGATGTCGCCTTCGGTGGTGATGGTCGAAGTGAGTGGATCGCTCACGGCATCGTTCTCAGTCACATGCCAGGCGTTCTCGACGTTGTACACCTCATCGAACTGTTCCGTCGTTCGAGTGCAAATTACACAGTCGGGACCCGACATTGCTTCAAAAGGTTCAGGATCACCTGTCAACTGCAAGTAGGTAGCTGAGTCGAACCAGTACCTCAGAGCCGCCAGCGCACCTTCTTCGGTCTCTTCGTAGATCTCCTCTGGAATCTCAGGCTCGGGCCAGTTCTCTGCGGGTCCATCCGAAGACGCAGGGACCGGCGTCGGCGACGATTCAGGATCCTCGGCCGCGCCCCCTTCACCACTCGGCTCTTCTGAACCCGAAGATCCGCCCTCCGGCGCGGTCTCCCCCGCACTCGGCTCATCACTCGTCCCATCAGGTTCTGCCCCAGCATCTTCACCTCCACAAGAACTCACACTCAACACAAGGACAACCGCGAGGCCCACCGCACTGAGCCCACCCGATGACGTGTTCATGAACCTGTTCCGTCCAGCCTGTGACTGCCTGCCCAACCACCTGTGGGGCAACAGACTAAACAGATCCGCCCCGGCACAAAAGGGGCCGGGGCGGACTGTGGACAGAGCTGGATCTAGAACAACTGGCGGAAGTTCGTCTTCGCGAGGTCGACCAACTCATCGCCGCGACCACTGAGCACCGTTCGCACGGCGTAGAGGGTGAAGCCTTTCGCCTGCTCAGCGGTGATCGTCGGGGGCATCGAGAGCTCCTGACGCTCGGTCACCACGTCCAGCAGCGCGGGCCCGTCGTGGGCCAGGAACTCGTCCACGGCCGCGGGAAGATCTTCAGATTTTTCTACCCGAATCCCCTTGATGTCCATCGCTTCAGCCACCTTGGCGAAGTTCGGGTTCTTCAGCTCGGTGCCGTAGTTGACGATTCCGGCGGCCTTCATCTCCACCTCCACAAAGTTCAGCGAGGAGTTGTTGTAGACCACGGTTTTGATCGGCAGCTCGTTCTGCGTGATGGTCAGCAGCTCCCCCATCAACATCGCCAGCCCACCGTCTCCCGCGAGCGCGATGACCTGCTTCTCCGGTTCGGCCATCTGCGCGCCGATTCCTTGAGAGATCGCGTTCGCCATGGACCCGTGGCTGAAGGAGCCCAGCAGTCGCCGCTTACCGTTCATTGTCAGATACCGGCACGCCCAGACTACCGGTGAGCCGACGTCGGGAAGGAAGATGGCGTCGTCGTCGGCGGCTTCATTGATCAGTTTGGTCAGGTACTGCGGGTGGATGGTTCGCCGCGACGGCGTGGCCAGTGCGTCGAGATCCTTCCGCGTCTTCCTGTAGTGCTCGGTGGAGTCCTTCAGGTGCTTGGAGCTGTGGTTCGCATCCAGCTTGGGCAGCAGTGCGTCCACCGTGTCCTTGACCGTGCCGACCAGGGCCACATCTACCGGCGTGCGCCGGCCGATCTGGGATCCGCGGATATCGACCTGCACCACCTTCGCGTGTTCCGGATAGAACTGCTGATAAGGCAGATCCGAGCCAAGCACCAGCAGGGTCTCGCAGACATCCATCGCCCGGTAGCCGGAGGAGAACCCAAGCAGGCCAGTCATCCCGACGTCGTAAGGGTTGTCCCACTCGACATGCTCTTTGCCGCGCAACGCATGCACGATCGGGGCCTGCAGCCGCTCCGCGATGGCGAGCATTTCCGTATGCGCCCCGGCGGTGCCTGCTCCGGCGAGGATGGTCACGCGCTCGCAGGTGTTGAGCACCTCGGCGGCCCGGTCCAGATCAGTCTCGGACGGGATGACGCGGGAGGTAGTAGGCAGGATCGTTTCGGCCGCCGCTGTGATGTCCGCGAGCGCCACATCCCCGGGGATCACCAGCACGGCCACTCCGCGCTTTTCGATGGCTTCTCGCATGGCCACCCGCAGCAGCCGCGGCATCTGGTCCGCGTGCGACACGTGTTCCACGTAGACGCTGCACTCGCGGAAGAGCTCCTGCGGGTGGGTCTCCTGGAAGTAGGTCGACCCGATCTCTTCGCTGGGGATGTGAGCGGCGATCGCGAGCACGGGGGTCCGCGAGCGCTGTGCGTCGAAGAGCCCGTTGATCAGGTGCAGGTTGCCCGGTCCGCAGCTCCCGGCGCAGACCGCAATCTCGCCGGTGACCTGGGACTCAGCGCTGGCCGCGAAAGCAGCGGCCTCCTCATGACGGGTCGGTATCCACTCGATGGTGCCCGCGGCCCGCAACGCATCGGTCAGACCATTGAGTGAATCCCCGGAGATTCCGTAGATCCTCTCCACTCCACTGGCGTGCAAGGTGTCAACGATGTTCCGTGCAACTGTCGGCATGGCGTCCTTCCAAGAGGTTCGCCGCTGCCGGCGCAGGCGAGCGGCGCGTATGTTCGAAGTCTATGACCCCGTCGCGCCGCCCGCCTATGCGGCAAGTCACGAAGAGGACGACGACGGCGCCAGCTCGCCTACCAGCCCCCGAGCAGAAACCTCACCTAGGCTGACCTCATGCCCGTTCATGACGCCCCTGCACACCACCCGATCCTCGAATCCAAGACCCTCCAGACGACGCCCATCTATGACCTGGTGGAGGAGACCTTCCGTTTCGGCGAGGCCAAAGAGACGCTCACGAGGGCGTTCCTGATGCATCTCAGCGCGGTCGCGGTCATCGCCGTGGACGAGCAGGACCGAGTGCTGCTGATTCGCCAGTACAGGCATCCGCTGCGGCAGAACATGTGGGAGGTCCCCGCCGGACTCTTGGACACCGAGGGCGAGTCGATGCTCGACGCCGCAGCACGAGAGCTGCACGAAGAAGCTGACATCAGCGCCGAGACCTGGCATACGCTCGCGGATTTCACCACCACGCCTGGCGCCTCGAATGAGGCCATCCGGATCTACCTCGCCGAGGGCATCTCCGCGACGCCCGAGGAGGACCAGCACGAACGTGAGGGCGAGGAAGCCGAGATCGTGAAGACCTGGCTCCCGCTGGCCGAGGCCGTGCGGGCGGTGTTGGCCGGTCAGATCCATAACCCCAGCGCAGTCACCGGAATTCTGGCGCTGCATGCGCTGCGCACCGGGGCCGGAGAGCTGCGCGACGCGCGGGCGCCCTGGGTGGACCACCCGCGCGGGATCAAGCCCTAGTGCACCACCCAGGGGTGCGCGTGTAGGAGTGTCAGTCCTCCGCGGGTTTGAGCCGGATGCACTGGCTCAGCGCAGCCTGCAGCAGATTCCACTGGGACTTCGGCCAGGTGGGGTCGAGAATCTCGAAGTTCGCGGCATGACTGAAGGAGCCATACCAAAGTTCGACCCTCGGGTGGCGCCCAGGTTCGGCGGCGCCAGTGAAAGGGTCCAATCCGCGGATACGAACGGTGTATCCCGAAAATTGTGCCTCGATGGGTATCCCGTTAAGGGATCTCCGTTTAAGTGCTCTGATCAAGTCTGTAGTTGTACGCGTTGATAAACGTTGCATTGCTTCTTTCGCCAAGTGTGGTGCGTCACATGGATATCACACCGTCTCACACCTGACGCGAATTGCAACCCCGTACCCCTATCGAAAGCGAAGCCCAAACCCTTGACCGGGGCAGAAGACCCACCTAGCGTGTAAGCAACTACTTACGCGTTGGAGGCGAGCGTGCCACTCAAGGATCCACTGAGCATGACCTTCAGCGCGCTGGCCGATCCCACCCGACGCGACATCCTCGCGCGGCTCCGCAAACATCCCCTCACCGTGAGCGACCTCGCCGAGCACTACGCCATGAGCAGGGCCGGTGTCTCCCAGCACCTCACGGTTCTGGAGCGCGCAGACCTGGTCCAGCGCAGCCGGCGGGGACAGTGGACGGAATGCACCCTCTCCCCCGCGGCATTGGATCCCGCCTCGGAGTGGATCGAACAGCAGCGCGCCGAATGGAAAGAGCGACTCGACCGCCTCGAGGAACACCTCGACCGGAAGACCGCACTCCATGAGAAACACACCGAGAAAGGCGAAGAGAAATGATCGACGAAACCAAAGGCTTCACCCTGGCTCGAACATTCGCCGCCACCCCCGAGGAGGTCTGGTCCGCGTGGACCAACCCCGATGAAGCGGCACAGTGGTTCCACCCCGAAGGAGCTTCCACACCACGAGAATCTGTGGAGATGGATGTCCGCGAAGGCGGTCGCTATACCTACACGATGGTCAATGACGCCGATGGCACCAGGTACGTCACCGGCGGGGTCTATCGCGAGGTCTCACCGTATGAGCGCCTGGTCTTCACCTGGGGCGACCCGCTGGGCGATCCGGACGAGACCCCTGTGGTGACTCTCGTGTTCACCCCCACCGCGGAGGGCACCCACATGAGCTTCGAACTCCGTGGGGTCGATGGCGCTGAGGGTGATGAGTACTTCTACGACGGCTGGGACAGTGCCTTGAACGTGCTCGGTGAGTACCTCAGCCGACCCTGAGGGAATCGCACCGAGGGCCCGCCGCGGCGTGAGTTGGCCGGAGCCACCCGGATCAACCTGAGTCAGTTCTCATCCTCAGCGGTGGAGGCCATGGCTATCGCAAATTCTGTGCCTTGCTCGAGGCCTTCGTTGGTGATGACAACCTCCCCATCAGGCTCGTAGTTCGGCTCGATGAGCTGGACGGAGCCTTCTTCACCGCAGGAAATATCGAGCACCTCGCCGTCGAGGAGGAACTCGCCTCCCTCGGGGCTACCCTTGCACGCGGCAAAGAGTGAGACCTCGTCTTCCGTGGCCGTCCATTCAGACCTGCCGCCTGCAGGCCCGGCGTTCGCAGCACTCGATCCCACAATATAGTCGCGGCCTTCGTCTTCTATGTGCTGCCTCACCTTGGAGAGCAGTCCGCTCGACCCCGGATCCTCAGCACTGGGACCGCCGGCGCTGCATCCAGTGAGAATCGCCGCCGCACCGCCTGCCAAAACCATCTTCCTTGCCGCGTGCATTCGTTCCTGCTTCAGCTGGCCTTCTGCTTCTGTCTGCTGCCGCTGCTCTTCGCAGTGCCCTTGGACGAGGCGCCCTTGGATTCACCTTTCGTTGCCCCGCCTTTGGACGACCCCTTCGCTGAGCCACTCTTCGAGCCCGAGTCCCCGGACCCCTTCCCGGAGCTCTTTCGCCGGGAATCCACGGACTGTTTCAGCGCCTCCATGAGGTCAATGACGTTGCCGTCCCCTTCTTCCTCATCCTCGACATCGCCGAAGGTGGCCTCGGTATCGATGTCCTCCCCATGGGCAAGCTTCTCCTCCACCAAGGTGTGCAGCTGATCCTGGTACTCGTCCTTGAACCGATCCGGATCAAAATCCTCGGAGTAGGAGTCCACCAGCGAGGTGGCCATCTCTTGTTCCTTCTTGGTCAGCCGTGACTTGGGAATGTCGAAATCGGGCTCGCGGAGCTCATCGGCCCAGCGAAGCCCCTGCAGCACGATCACGTCATCGCGGACGCGCAGCACGCCGAGTCGGGTCTTCGAGCGCAGCGTGAACGTCACGATCGCCACTCGCGAGGATTCCTCCAGGGTTCGGCGCAGCAGCACATAGGCCTTCGCTGACTTCCCGGCGGGCTCGAGGTAGTAGGACTTGTCCAGCTCCATCGAGTCGATCTGGTCCTCAGGCACGAACTGCTCCACGGCGATCTCCTTGGAGTCATCCGCGGGCAGGTCCCCGAGTTCCTCCTTGGTGAGGACCACCGTGGATTCACCGGAATCGTAGGCCTTGTCGATGTCCTTGTAGTCGACCTTCTCACCGCAGACCTCGCAGTGGCGCTCGTAGCGGATCCGGCCGCCGTCGTCGTCGTGGACCTGATGCAGGGACAGATCGTGGCTCTGCGTGGCCGAATACAGCTTGATCGGCACCGTCACCAGCCCAAAAGACACTTCGCCAGACCAGATCGCCCGCATGGCTCACTCCTGTGGTTGCTCGTGATGGTTGTTCCTCGGTGCCGCTGGCTCCATGACACCACAGCTGCCCTGACCAGGAAAGACGCGGCCAACGACGACGGCGCGGGCTCGGTCTTCCAGGACCGGCTGGTGACCGACGCACCACATTCGGACAGGAGCCCTCATCTGGATTCCAAGACTCACCTGATGACGGCCAAGAAGGGTCTGGCGGAGGCAGTGAACCATTGGTACAGTACCAACATGACACACACTACGGAGTTCCCGTCTTCGGTCAACGCGCGGTCCCTTCTTCTGCCCTACACCCTCATCCTGCTCGGCTCCATGCTCGCCATCCAGGCCGTCATCGCTCTCGCCGGCGGGGAGATCACCCTGCTCGCCGGAGTGCTGACCGCGGTGGTAGGCGCTGGGATCCTGCTGTGGGTATGGCGGAACTACCGGCAGCTCACACATGTCCGCTTCGGCCTTGCGATAGCGCACGCCATTGCCTTTGCCGCAGTGACGACGTCCTTCAACCTCCACGCCGCCCTCCACACCATGAGTCTCAGCTCGGGCGGGGCGGACCTGGAAAGTGCCGCGCAAGTCATGCTCGCGGGCCCCTGGTTCGGCGCAACCCTGCTGATGAGCGGCGCCTGGGGGTTGGGACTGTTGATCCACCTGATCGGTTCGATCCTTGGTCGCGGATGGGAGGACTGAGCGTGACCGGTGGTCGTCCCAACGAAAACCAGGAATGGGTATCCGCTCGCGTCGACGCCTGGGTGGAGACATATAAGAAATCAATGTTGGGCCCGGTGATCCTCGGTGTCGTCGCCCGACACCCGCAGCTCACTGTCTCAACGGTGGCGGAGCAAGTGGCCCGCGAGACGGGGTGGCAGATCACCGAGCGGGGTCTCTACCGCACCCTCAAACGACTGGAGGATTCCGGCCTGCTGACCAGTACCGAAGTCGCGGCAGCCCGGACGGGCGCCAAGCGCAAACAGATCAGGCTGACGGATCTGGGTTCAGAGTTCCTCGCCGGTGTGACCGAAAACCTCATCGACCTTCCGCCCTCGGGCAGCTAGCACACCCGACGGCGGTACGCGGCCCGAGCCAGCAGAGGGGCCCCGACGAGCAGCCCCAGACACCAAACGCACCGGGCCGGACATGGTCTCGGTGGGCACGAAGGCGGAACTGATCAAAGGCAGGAAGATCAGTGGATAGGCGAAAGCGCTCGCCCCGTCCACCGTCTTCGCCAAGAGAACCGCGATCACGGCGACTGCTCCTCCTCCTCGGCACGCTCGATGGCCTGGGTCAAGCGTGCGCGTTCCTTATTGATCCACTGCCCCTCGGAGTAGTTAGCGAGGAAGGTCTCGGCGAACTCCACCGGATCCTCCCCCACCACCGCACTGACGGGGGTGCCGTCCGCGGCGCTCTGCTCGAAGAGGTCAACGAGGTCCTCCAGCATCTTGATCAGCACCTCGCCGGTGGCGATCGCCCCGGCGTACATCAGGTACCGCTCCAGGGCCTCGATGGCAGTGCGATAGCTGGGCGGGAGCTGCTCCCGACGAGCCTTGTACTGGCGGTAGCGCTTCTTGCCCTCGAGCGACCCGGTGACCTTCTCGATCCAACGTGGTGCCATGACTACTTCTCCCCTTTGCGGAGCTGTTCAAGACGTTCTGAGAGGAAGCTCCAGGTCCTCCAGAACTCGTCGAGATATTCACGACCCTGCGCATTGATGGAATAGACCTTGCGTGGGGGCCCCTTCTCGGAGGGCACCTTCTTCACATCCACGAGGCCGCGCTGTTCGATCCGCACCAGCAGTGCATAGACGGTGCCTTCGGCAATGTCGGTGAATCCCTGCTCACGCAGCCAGGCGGTGATCTCATAGCCGTAGGCCGAGCGGTCGGCCAGCAGCGCGAGGACGATGCCCTCCAGGGTTCCCTTGAGCATTTCGGTGGCCTGCTTGCCCATGACTCCCCCTGCTTAGCTACTCAGTGATGTTGACTACCAGTACAAAGTAACACTGAGTAGTGGGGGCTACAAGGGTCGGTGGCCCCCTCTTGAAGCGCGCAGAAGCACCCTTCGCGCCCCTGGGGCAACGCCCTCCGCATCCCTGGGGCGATTACGGGCGCCATGAAACGAATCAACGGCGTTATTCCGCCCGTTGGCGCCCCAGGGATGCTCGGCGGGGTTCGTCGAGGGGCTCCTCACGGGCTCCCCTCATCGATTGGGCGGAAATCGTCGCTATGAGGCCCCGCCCGCTCCTCTTTCCGACGTTTTCTGCCCAACAGTTAGGGGCAGGCGCGCGCAGAGCTCCCATCGCTCGCCGGGACCTACGCTTCGAAGATCTCCCCGTTGCGCGGCATGCTCAGCACCGCGTTCTCCGCAGGCTCCTTCGCGATCTCCGCGAGGGACGGCTCGATCTCTCCGGGTCGCGCAATGTTCGCCCAGGTCATCTTGAGCCCAGCCGCCGCGTTCGGGTTCGGCCGGTCCATGAGGTGCACATGCAGGTGCGGCTCCGAGGTGTTCCCGGTATTGCCGACCTCCCCCAGCGGGTCACCAGCATCCACTCGCTGACCCACCCCGACGACGACGCTGCCGGTCCTGAGGTGGGCGTATACCGCGGCCGTGCCATCGTCGTGGTGGACGATCACGTGATTGCCGATGATCGCCCGCTGCCCGCCCAGAGTGCGGAGCGCCCCCTCGAGGGTCATCATGTACAGCAGGGCCTGCCAGGTGTTCCGCGCCCGATGATCGCGGGAGCGGGACCATGTCCGCGTCACCACACCGGGAGCCATGGCATAGACGGGTGCACCGAAGCTGGGGTATTCCTGCGGGCGAGACCCGCGCCAGGCCTTGCGCACCTTGGCGGGAGTCGCCGCCGTCGCCGGCTGGAGGATGTCGACCGCCGCGTACTGGCCCAGGAATCGACTGCCGTGGCTCGGCAGCTGCTGGCCTGGGGTGTTCAGCGCCGCCCATCGGCCACGGACGGGTGACGCCATGACGTGAGGCTCGTGCTCGTCGGCCTTGGGATGAACACCGGAGAGCAGCGCGCCGAGCGCGATCACCACCAGCAACACCATGGACGGCACGGATCTGACGAAGTCTGGGACGGCACCGAGCACGCCCAGCACCCCCAGCGTGACCCCGAGCAGGACCGGGAGGAGCCAGAGCGGCTTGAGACGGGAAATGGCTCGGCGCATCAGCGATCAACCCCCAGCAGGATCACCAGCAGCGGCACGATGCGCGCCGGCGGAATCTCGTAGCGACCGGACCCCAGCGCGGTGGCCCATCCCGCGGCGACCAGCTGCCGCAGGTGGTGGTACACCTGGCCGCTGGTGCCGAAGTCGCCAGCCTCGAGAATCTCCTCCACCGTGGAGGCGTCGGTGAGCAGTCGCTGCAGCAGACGCAGCCGCACGGGGTGCGCCAGCGCGGAGAGCGACTCGGCCCGGGCGCCAAAGTCCGTCTCAAACAGCTCCGACGCCGCGACCTGCATCTGCCACTCGGCACGGTGGCCTTTCGGCACGGTGACCGCACCGGTCATGAGCACCGATCCCCCCGGGTCCGGGGCGCGCTGCTTGAGCGCCTCCAACGCCCAGAAGATCTCTTCCTGGGTCTCAGGACTCGGGGGAGCCGCGGAAGATTCCAGAGCCGCAAGACGCTCTTCGACCTGGGCGACACGTTGGGAAAGTTCACGCACAGGATCGTCATCACTCATGAGACAACCCTAGCCAAATCACGGAATTACGTAAATACAACCGATCAGCGAATTTCCGTAATGAAGTCGAAACAAGAGTCAATCGAGTGCCGCAGCCGCCTAGCGCCGCCACCATCGTCCGAGTGGATCGCCATGCGACTCGACGGCCTGGGCCATGACATAGGCCTCTTGACCAGAGGGCTGCGGCGGAGACTCGGGCCACTCCGGGGATTCACCATCAAGCCGCTTGTTCCGCTTGTGCAACCATCCGGCAGCGAGCGTGACTCCGGACATGGCCCCCGAGATCCACGGCTGGGACGCCATTGGATCGTTGCCGATGACGAGTGAGAGCCACCAACAGATCAACAGCGCGGCGACGCCGGTGAGGACCCGCTCGGCGATCTTCGACATGCTGAGATTCTACTGATTCAGCGTTTTGTTCAAACCCCTGAACTGGACTTTTCCGCAGTCAGAGGCGCGTCATACACCGAAGGGCACTGCCAATGCGCGGCAGTGCCCTTCGATAGAGGTTCTTGAATCAGCGCTTCTTGGTGCCCTTCTCGTACTGCGACAGCGCCAGTCCGAGACCGAAGAAAGTGGGCGCCCAGTGACCGACGAAGATGCCCCACCGATCAGCCTGCGGCTTGGAATCTTCAGGCTTGAAGCGGGAAACCGTCCAGCTGAGGAACGAAAGTCCCACCGACGCCAATCCAGCGTTATAGGCGTGATCAGAACGAAGGCCGAGGTTATGAAGTATGGAAAGCATGTGACTCCTCACAAAGTGATCGTTGTCAGTACCCGGGCAAACCGGGAACCTGACACGAACCTACGGCCGCAACCTGGACGCCCGGTGGCCGTTGCCTCCGTTTATTCTCCGTACTCCGAGCCTCGGTGCTCGGAGTGTGCCAACGCTGACTGTGTCAGCAGCGAGCCTGTGCTGAAGACGAGGCCGGCGGTGACCAGGGGAAGGTAGCCGCCGAGCCCATCCTCCCCGGTCGCGCTCATCTGGAGGTACACGAAGACGACGACGGCGATCGCCGCCCATGCTGCGAGGAACCCGATCCTTGTCGCGAGACTGGCGCGGCGGACACTCGTCGAATCGCCAGGTGAGCCGGATGGAGACTCCGCTCCGGTCAGACCTAACCAGTCGCCGAACCTCTCGGTGCGTGATGAACTCATACAACGCACGCTACCGGCGGGAGTTGGGGAAAAACTACTGGTCAAACGTCGATATCCCAGCCGAAGACCCTGCAATCTCCTGCAGCGCCCGCACATGCGCGGCGAACGCAGAGCGCCCCGGCTTGGTCAGAGACAGCCAGGTGATCCTGCGTGCGTCACCCCGGCCCTCGGACGCGGACTTGCTGGAAGAGACGTAGCCGGCCGCCGCGAGAGTCTTCAGGTGCTTGGACAGCGTGGCATCCGAGACCTCCAGGGTGTCACGCAGCACGGCGAAGTCAAGGTGATCCACGGGGTGCAGAAGCCCGCAGATCCGCAGGCGGACCGGGGCGTGGATCGTCTCGTCGAACCTCGCCTCAGGCACCGCGCAGTCGCTCCACGGCTGAGCGGTACGCGACGCCGGCCAGCCACGTCGTCCCAGCGAAGGCGAGGAGACTGGTCAGCACAACGACCCAATGCAGGCCGAAGGAGACCAGCCCGAGCGAGATGCTGAAGAGCACCAGGCAGACGACGACGATGCCCACCACGGCCCAGCCGGCTCGCGCGCCCATCGCCCGGAAGCGAACTCCGGTCTCGCGCCTGATCAGGTGCGCGACAACGAGGACGCCTACGAGAGCGAGCCAACCCGAGGTGGGCGGCTCATAGTCCGCTCCTGGATTCGCGGAGGCCGCACCGGAGACCCACCACGCACCGATGCCACCGAACGCCGCGAGCAGCACCCAGGGCACGTGGACGCTGGAAGCAAGGCGCTCCCGGTCTGCGGAGAGCGCATCCAGGGCACCGATGGCTTCATCTGATGACGGAGGAGCGGAGTAGTTTTCCATAGCGGAAAGAGTATCGATCAATTTCCGTCACGGCAAGTCACATGAACGCCCACGAGGAGAGTCACTCGAACAACTGTGCGTTTTCCTTCAACGCCCCTCGCCCATCCAGCTCAATCACCGTATCGATGCTCAACCGGGCGAGGAACTCGAGGTCGTGGCTCACAACAAGGAGTGCTCCGCGATACGCGTCCAGCGCTTCTGCCAGTTGCTCGACGCTGGTGATGTCGAGATTGTTCGTGGGTTCATCGAGGATCAGAAGCTGCGCGGGTGGTTCCGCCAGCAGCAATCTCGCGAGGCTGACGCGGAAGCGTTCTCCCCCGGAAAGGCTGGAGACTGGTCGATCGACGGTCGACCCACGCAGCAGCAGCCGGGCAAGTTGGTTCCGCACGTCCCCAGCTGGGGAAGCAGGGGCGGCCTCTTGCACGTTCTCCACGGCAGAGCGTGACTCGTCGAGCTCATTCAGCCGCTGTGGCAGGTACCCCACTCGATCAATCAGCAGCTCTCCTGTGGTCTTCGCGGGGAGCTCGGAACCACTCTTATGCACCAGTCGCTCGAGCAGGGTCGTTTTACCGGAACCATTCGGCCCCACCAGAGCCACGCGCTCCGGCCCTTGAATCGTGACGGTCCGGGTCCCATCGCGCAGCTCGGCGATCTTGCGACCCCGCGGTACACCGGGGTCAGGCAGCGCGAGGTGAATGTGCTCATCGTCCCGCACCTTGGCATCTGAAGCGTCTACCACCGCCTGAGCCGCCCGCACCTTGTCCTGGTGGGTCGAACGCATGGCTCCTGCCGAGACCTGCGCCTTGCTCGCACGGTTCCCGGCGAGGATCTTCGGAATGCCCCCACTGGCCTGGGTCCGTTTCCCCGCTCGCTCCCGCCGGGCATTCTTGGTTTCAGCTTCGACGCGCTGCTTCTTCTCGACCCTGAGCGCTTGTTGAGCAGTCCGTGCGGCCTGGACAGCGGCCGCCTGCTGATGCTCGAGGTGCTCGCTGAACTGGCTGTACGGGCCCCCAAATACGTCGACGCGTCCGGAATGCAGTTCCGCGGTCGAGTCCATATGCTCGAGCAGTTCCAGATCGTGACTGACGACGACGAGGGTGCCCTGCCAATCGTCGACGAACTCCGTGAGCTTTGCCCGGGTGGGACGATCGAGGTTGTTGGTGGGTTCATCGAGGAGTGTGATCGGCGCGCGCCGGAGGCGCAATCCGGTGATCGCGATGAGCATCGCTTCTCCCCCGGAGACGTCAGAGATCGGTCGACGCAGATCGGCGGCGGAGAATCCGATCTCGTTCAGCGCCGCGTCAGCGCGGGCCTCGATGTCCCAGTCGTCACCTACGGCATCGAAGTGGCGAACGTCCGCATCGCCACCTTCTATTGCCTGGAGCGCCGAAAGCGTGTCCTCGATTCCCAGCAGTCCCGCGACGGTGGCCCCCGCTTCAGTCGTCAGGGTCTGGGAGAGGTAGCCGACGTCGCCCGTCGTGCTGATGAGCCCGGATGTAGGGGTCAGGTGACCGGCGATCAAGCGCAGAAGTGTCGATTTCCCGGCCCCGTTGCGACCGACTAAACCGGTGCGGCCAGTGGTCAAGGTTCCGTTGAGCTGGTGGAGAGCAGTCGTGCCGTCCGGCCACTCGAAGGAAAGATCGTGCAGGGTGATGGCTGATGGTGCTGACATGGAATGAAGTCCTTGGATACTCGCCCTGATCCGGGCATACGCGGTAGATGTGATTCCCTCCGGGCGCTGAGATGCGCGAGCACGGAGGCCAACAAGCCGGACGTACGGACCACTCAAGAAAATAGCCGGGATCGGTGATCACAGACGGCTGAAGAGAGAAGTTGCCACCGTTCGCGCTAGAACGCCCCAGACCCGGAAGCCACCGAACGTCAGATGGCTAGGCTTTGTCTACTTCAATATCCATGAGTACAAGGTACCAGCCCCGGCTCGGGCGCGTCCTGCTAGTTCTAAGCCTGTGGGGTCGTCTACCGTGGCGGAGTGATATGCCGCCAGGCCCAGGGTGCCCAGCACTGCCGAGACGTCCCGCGGTGACTGGAAAACAGCCGACGACGGCGGCAGGTGGGCCGCGAGGTGCACCCACTCCCCTGCCTCGGTGGGCAGCGTGAGGACCGAGCTGTAGCCGCGTTCCGCCCCGCGGGCGGTGAGCTCCAGACCCGAGAGCGTTTGGTGAGGCACCCGTTTGGGGCCGAATCCTGGCAGGGCTGAGGCCAGCCCGGCAGGTTCGAAGACCCTGCCCATCCAGCCATGCATCCTCTGCCGGGTCTCCACCGACAGGACCGGGGGCTCAGCGAGTTCTGTCGCGGCGGTTGCTGCAGTCTCGAGATCACTCGGAATCCTGAGGGCGCGCAGCAGCTCCAGCGTCCCCGCACAGGTGGTCCGACCGAGCAACCCCTCGCCCCAGGACTCGGCTTCCTCGGTACCCGTGAACTGGAACGTGTTCAGGCCCAGCGTGTCCACCAGACTCTGGGCCTCTGCGAGAAGGTCGACCCCCTCCGACTTCGTGAACTCCAGCAGCGCCAGGACGCAGGCTGCATCGCCAGTAGAGAAGACTAGGTTTACCGCGTCATCGACGCTGAGCTCAAGGTCTCCGGACATCAGCTGCAGCGTCCCGGTGCGGGCGCCCGCGCGGTGCTCGACCGTGACCGTCAACGTGTGTTCCAGGAATCCTTCATCGCCCTCGCCGAGATGCGCCAGGGTCAGCCCGAGGAACAGTTTTCCGACGCCGGCCAGGTCATGCGCCTCCTCTGCCCGGGACGCAGGTGTGTCCGTGCCATAACCGGTGACCGGCTTCGCATCAGCGGCGCCCACCGCGAACCGCAGCTCGGGATACGCGGTAGCGCACTCCTGCAGACTCAGCATCCTCACCTCAGCGACCATGTGCCCACTCCTCCACGGCCAGACCCAGCTCCGCGAACACGTCGAAGGCCGCTGCCCGTCCCGGAACCCCCGAGGGCAGCAGGGTCGGGATGTTCTCCGCGTAGGCCGCGACCGCCGCCAGGGGCGTGCCAGCACCAGAGAGTGCCAGCCCCACCTGGGAGAGGCTGCGCAGGCCGCGTCCGTTCTTCTCTGCGAACCGGATCCGGCTGCAGGCGACCCCTAACGCGGGGGTGAACAGCCCGAGCATCGCGTCCCGGGCGAACTCGCAAAGCTCACGCGAGACCAACAGCTGAGCGGCGGCAGCGTCATCCACGCAGCCACGGCCCAACTTCTCCAGCAGGCGGGACTGGTCCTGCGCCGTCGTCGTGGTGAGGGTGTCCAGGGAGTGGCTCCAGGTCAGGTCGCCGGTGCGCGGGAAGATCTCGCGGTGCAGGGTGGCGTGCAGGCCCATCCAGGCGCAGTAGTCGTTGACCCATTGCAACGGGTCGGGGCGGACGGAGCCGATGGCGGCGAAGACCAGCTGGGTGCAGATGTTATCCGAGGTGCTCATCATCTGCGCCAGGGAGTCGCGCAGGCTCAGCGAGATCCCGGCGGAGAGGTTCCGCATGATCCCGGCCTGAACCCCGTCCTTCATCTCCTCGGTGATGACCGAACGGTCCTCGAGGCTCAGCTCGCCGGTCTCCACCAGCGCAAGGCAGGCCAGCAGGACACTGACCTTGCGAGTGCTGAAGGAGGCGACGGCGCGGGTGGAATCGCAGCCGATCACCTCGCCGGTGCCGATGGGTCGGATCTCCCAAGAAAGCGCGAACGGCTGATCTGCAGCGATGCGGGTGACCGCAGATTCGAGCTGTTGCAGCTGCTGCTCCACACGACTCCTCATCACTGCGTCTGCCGGATTCTTTAACATGGTCGCGACCGCTCAATTACGGACTGGAATTGAGGCGACGACAGGTAGATCCATCTGCCGTCATTTGCGGGGCCACCTTATGCAATGGGGCGCTCACGCTTTCGCATGCGTTCAACGAACGCCTACTTCAGGTGGCCTGTGGCCGGACCAGCGACTGATCGTTCCGGCCAGAGACTCCGAGACTGCATAAATTCGGTGGCTGCTGCATCCTCTGTGAACTCCAAGAGGCTACCCACCTTGTCCATCAATACCCCGCGTACTTCGGAAGGCGTTGCGAAGAAAAATTCTTTGCGGAAGTTGGCTTGATTGAGTGCCCTGCTTGCGAAGTGAACATGGAGTTCATTCTCTAGCGTAACGGCGTCCTCAGAGAAGAACAGAGTGTGGATGTCGAAGCGGAACGGCACCGATGCGCCACCCAGTTCGGTTACTCGATCTGCGGGCTCAAGCCTTCTTGTCAGACCAATCTTGACGACCCCGTCTCCGAAGGCACCCCTATTGGAGATCACGTAAATGTACCCAGCCCGGATATTCGCGGCTCTAAAATCGTTCTGAGTGATGGCTTCGTCGATGCTCTCCAAACGGTGTTCTAGCCCACTATCCGCTTGTCCGCTGGCACGCAATGCGTCTAGAGCGTTCATGATGTGACTACGCTCCTTGTCGAGGCGTGCACGCTCTTCGGCTAGTTCACGCTCAACGCGTCGTTCTTCCCGTAACCGCGCTCGCTCTTCGCGTTCAGCTTCCTTCTCTTCTTGCTTCCGCATCAACCAATCCGCAGTGAGCTCGATCTCTTGGTTCCTCAGCTGATGAAATTCCTCACTTATGTGCATTTCCATCATGTTCCCGAGCTTGGCGATTGCGGTGCGTGACGCTTCAAGTCGCCGCTTGGCGGTGACGACGTTGCCGACCCGCAGGGATCGGATGCTGTTGTCTGCTTCCGCGTTGTAGGCACGGAGCATTAGTTTGGCCAGATCCTGAGCCATACGTCGGCCCTTGGCCAGAGAGTTGTCGAACGTGAAGCGATTCGACTTCACGATCGCCCTATCCAGCTTGACAAGCTCTACGACCTGGGCCTCTATCTCATTCAGGCGGTCTCTGAATGCTGCGGCATTCTCTAGAGGGTGGTGATATCGATAGATTCCAACTTCCTGCAAGACTCGTGAATCGTCGAGTTCGACGTACTCGGTTGAACTAGATGCCTGCGCCGCCAGTTGCTGCCTCAGTGCAGAGTTCTCGGCCTCCAGGAATGCGACCCGGGCAGATCCTTGCGCCGGCTCCGACGATTGGGGTTCCCGAGCTGGCTCTGCCACAGGACGGGCAGCGGCTTCCGCTGCCGAACCACTACTCCCCTCGGGCTGGATCCAAAGCTCCCAGCCCGCCGGAGGTTCGGGCCATGCTGGGTCTGGAGTCCATCCGACTGGAGGCCGCCAGCCAGGAGGGGGCTTTGGCCAGCCTGGCGGCGGATTGAAAACCGGACTGAGTCCTTCTTCTCGGCTCACGAGCGCCGAACCCCTGAACCGTTGGCGGGGACAAGTCCCAGAGGGTTCTTGGACAGGGCCGCACCAAGATGTTCTAGCGTGGCAGCTGGTACAACTGCGGACAGATCCAGCTCCGAGAAGACCTCACGCGAGGCTGCTACTGCAACGAAGGGAACATAGGCTTCCCGCCCGGTAGCTGGATCCACCGCGTTCGTTCCAACTTCCAAGGCGATGCCCTGAACAAGGTTTCGACGGTCAGCCTCGAAGACTTCATGAATCGTCCGCAAGGCAACTTGGTGAACCACACCCGAGTAGCGGTCCTTCGCATCTTTCTGGGATAGCGCCGTGGGAGTTACTTCGTCACTCGCCTTGACGTACCGGTATGTCTTGATCCTCGGAATGGAGTCTGGAGCTGGTATTTGCACCTTGAGGGCGAGCTCGGCATTCGCAGGATCGAACGTTGCGTCATGCTCCACGGTGAATCCCTCCGGGTACACAGAGTTCGCTAGGACGATTCCTATGTACTCCTGCACCGCGTCCACTGCCCCGTAGCTGAGGTTTGCGATGAACTGGTCCAGCGAAGCGTTGTGTTCGGCGACCGCCCTTTCCCGCCGAGCGTAATCTTCTTCGTACTGGTCCAGCTTCGCTTGAAGCGACTGCTGTCGTTCGACTTCCTGATTTGCATGGCGTTCTGCAAGTCTCTTGCGCTCAAGCGGAAGTTGCCGAATCTCCCTCTCCCAATCAGCAACGGCCACCTCAAAGTCTGATTCGGCTTTGGCCTGCGCCTCTGCGAGCTTCTTCTTCCGTCCAAATAAACCTGAGGGAGCGGCTGGCGGCCGGTAGACCGGCGCCTCGGGATCGGGAAGTACAGCGGGGGGTGGCACTGGCTTTCTCAAGTGATCGCCGGCGAAAGGCGGATGCCGGACCGTCCTACGCAGCTTCTCGAGATCTACGAAGTCATCTACGTTGAGTGTCGCTTCGAGAAGCGTGTCTAGGCCGTCATAGACACTTGCGAGTTCGGCGTTGAGCTGTTCAACCTCAGCCTGCTTGGCTTCAACATGCGCCGCCGTCGCTTCTCTCTCCATACGCTTTCGGTCAGCCTCTGAAGCCCGACTCGCGGCCATGATTGCCCGCTCTTCTGCCTTCCGCGCCTGCTCTCTCCGACGCTGTGCAGCCTCGCGCTCACGCTCAGCGGCCCGCTGTCGCTGCGCGGCAAGCTTATTCTGGTGCTGCAGCTCTGCTAAGAAACCTCGTTTACGCCCCACGGCTACCTCTCGATTGGATGTGTGCCACATTACCAATTGAAGAGAATCTGTATTGCCTGTTTTGGCGCGCCAGAGAAAACGGACTGCGAATCTTACCGATCCGCTATGCCCACCTATCCTTTGGGATTCCCAGCTTACGAGACCCGATGAAACACGCCTCGGCTATTCAGCTCCCGCTACCGGGGTGGTCTGGTGCGCTGATGCCAAGGCATTCGGTGGATCTAGTGTGAGTGGGAACTGATCGGATACCGGGGGTTTACCGAGCTTCGCTGCCATGAGCAGCAGCGGTGACAGACGCTCATCGCGCTGCGAGCCGGTGGCAGCATCCGGAGCACGAGAACCCGGGAGAGGCACTCTGTAGGTGCTGGCCGTCAGGGTGCTGCTGAATTCGGTTGAGGCGTTCTGGAATGAGTCATCCGGGGGCCGTTTCGGACAAAGTGCATTCGCTGGAGGCTCTCGAAGATGCCGTAGTCCTGCTCACGTGGTCACACAGTGCAGAAACCCAGACCACTTTCAGAACCGCCTCGGCGTCCACCAGGTGGGGCGCGAGTTCAGTTGCGCGCATTAGGGTTGGAACATGATCAATGAAGAGGCACGACTGCCACAGGACATCCTGCACGCCCTCCCCGGCTCGAACGCGGTGATGAAGCACGGCGTCGACGTCGATGCCGCCCGCTGGCGCGCCGAACTCTCCAAGCGCGGACTTCCCACGCTGACCGGAACCCTCGGCAACATCGACCGCACCTCGCTGACCCGCCGCGACGTGTTCGAGGTCGGCGACCGCGAGCGCACCCCCGACAATGCCTTCCAGCTGTTCTACTACTCGCTGGCGTGGGGCCTCGGCATCAAGGCTCCGCGCCTGCATCACCGCCTGGACAACTTCGCCTCCCACCGCGAGGAGGCCTCCGAGCTGCTGGTCTCCGCATGGAACGCCGCCCGGGACAGCGATTCGGTCAAGGACGCGTTCATCATCTTGACCACCGAAGACGGCGCCGGTCGGATCCCCTGGTTCGGCCCCGCCTTCTCCACGAAGTTCCTCTACTTCGCCCAGGGTGCCGCCACGGACCCGAAGCACCTGAGCCTTGACCGCGACGTCGCGGCGAACCTTTCCCGCGACGCCTGGCCCGACGCCACCACCGACGTCTGGGTCCCCGAGGTCTACGAGCAGTACTGCACGCTGTTGGGCGGCTGGGCCGAAGAGGCCTCCGCCGACTCCTCGGTGGACCGCGAAGTCCGCGCCGATGAGATCGAACTGGCGGTCACGCGCCGGGCATAGGCAACACCTGCGGCACGAGACTCCGACCGGCTGATTGAAAAACCGGAACCGCGACGCGGAGCAGGCCGCAGCACAAGACCGCCAGTATGGGCCGGGTTCAGACTCACAGGAGTCTGAACCCGGCCTATGCTGCGTCTTGGCGCGATGGACTGAATTGGCCAGCAACTGCTAGGAACCGATTCGACAACATCGATCAAAACTCCTTTGGAACAAGGGCTTGCTTTCGCCAAACCTCAGATGTACCGTCGAACCAGTTCGAAGGAGTGATGATGGTCACAATTGGTGATGTCGCAAAAGCGGCAGGGGTCTCCCGGAGTACAGCTTCGTATGCCCTCTCCGGCAAGAGGTCCATCTCCGATGCCGTGCGCCTTCGCGTCAATGAGGCCGTCAAGACCCTCCAGTACACCCCGAACGCCGGCGCTCGGTCCCTGGCGACCTCGCAGACGAAGGTCATCGGTCTGCTCGCCCAGTTCCTCGACGACGAATTCGCCCCCGCGATGCTCCAGTACATCCTGGGAGTGTCGAACACGGCGAGAGAGCTCGGATACGACATCCTGCTGGTCACCGACGCAGACGGCACCTCGGCGCTGCGCAGAATCAGCGATTCCCGAATGATCGACGGGATCGTTCTCCTCAATGTGGCAGAGAACGACCCCCGGCTGGATCACCTTCGCGCGGCCCAGCAACCGGGCGCCCTAGTGGGGCTGCCCAAAGACTGCGACGGCCTGGACGTCTTCGATCTGGATTTCGAAGAAGCCGGCCGCACGATGGTTGATCACCTGCACCGCTTGGGACACCGCGAGCTCATCCTGATCTCACAGCCCCAGCACGTGATTGACCGAGGCGGCGCCTACGTCTGGCGCCTGCAGAATGCAGCCCTTGCGGCAGCCGAGGCCCGAAACATCACGCTCCATACAGTCTTCGCACCCTCATCGCAGCCTGCAGTCGGCGATGCCCTCAATGAGCTCCTCGACGCGCATCCAACTGCCACCGGCCTCTTGATCAACAACGAAGCAGCTGCGGCAGCGCTGCCTTCAGTGCTCCATGAACGCGGACTCTCCACCCCGAAGGACCTTTCGGTGCTCGGGAGGTATTCCGATGAGTTCGCCCGCACGTTCTCCCTGCCCTTCTCCTCCATCGAGAGCGCGCCTGACCGTCTGGGCAGCATGGCCGTGCGCCAGCTCGTCCGCCGCATCGAGGGTGAGATAGGGCCCGAGGAGCCCAATGTTGTCCGTTTTGTCACGCCCGACCTCATCGACCGCGGGAGCACCGCCCCGCCCCGCTGAGATCCGAATCTGATGTGCACCCGTATCACTCAAAATCGAACCGGTTCGACACCTGTTCGATGATCCAAGGAGGAACGCAATGAGAAGCACCTTTCATACGGCGACTACCGTGACCGCAGCCTTGGCCGCGATCACCCTCTTGGCCAGCTGCTCCGGAGGGGACGCGGAAGGCGAAGGCAGCAATGGCGCCGCCTCCGGAACGTACACCTGGTGGGACCCCTACCCGCAGCACGAAGGGGACTCTGATTGGGAGAACCGCGTGCAAACATGCGGCGAGGAGGCTGGAGTCACCATTGAACGCACGGCGTACGACACCACCGCCCTCACCAACCAGACGATCCTTGCGGCACAGGAGGGCAACTCCCCCGACGTCGTCCTGCTCGACAACCCTGCTGTCTCCACCCTCTCTGAGAGCGGACTGCTCAGCACCGTGGACGAACTTGGGTTCGACACCTCCGCAGTAGACCCCAACCTGGTTGCTGCGGGCGAGCTCGACGGCGAGACCTACGGGATCCCCATCGGCGCGAACACGCTCGCCCTGTACTACAACGAAGACGTCCTGGAAGAAGCCGGGGTGGATCCAGCCTCTGTCACCGACTGGGCAAGCCTGACGAGCGCCCTCGAAGAGATCGAGGCTTCCGGCAACGGCGGCATGACCTTCGCCGGAATCGGCACCGAAGAAGGCTCCTTCCAGTTCCTCCCATGGTTCTGGGGCTCCGGGGCGGATCTCACCGAGCTGGATTCTCCCGAGGCCGTAGAGGCCCTGGAACTCTGGAAGGGCTGGGTCGACGAGGGACTGGTCCCGAACACCGTGATCAACAATTCCCAGAACACCACGTGGGAGGAGTTCCTCACCGGGGACTTCGGATTCGTGGAGAACGGGACCTGGCAGGTCAACAGTGCCGCCGACGCGGACTTCGCCACAGGTGTCATCGAGATTCCAGCCAAGGACGGTGGTGTCGCCCCCGCACCCACGGGCGGCGAGTTCATCGTCGCCCCGATGCAGGAGGACGTCGAGCGATACGACGTGACCCGCGAGATCGTCGAGTGCATGACGACTCCCGAAGGTTTCGTCGAGACCGCCAACACGTTCGCGTACTACATTCCTCCGACAGAAGAGGGTCAGGACGCGCTGCTCGAGGAGAACGAGGATCTCGAGACCTGGGTCTCCGCAGTCCAGGAAGCCAAGGGCCGCACCAGTGACAACCTCGGCACCGACTACCCCGTCATCTCCGAGGAGCTCTGGACCGCAGTCCAGAACGCCCTCTCCGGTGCAGCAACTCCCCAGGAAGCGCTGGAAGAGGCACAGGCGAACGTCGAGGCTGAACTCGGCTGAAGCCGGGCCGGATCACCGCAATCGGAAGGACCACCATGACGACCCTCGCCGACACCAAGGCGGGTCGCGGCAGCACGGGTGGAGCGGGCAGCGATGTCCCGCCCGCTCCACCCGAGAAGCTGCGGCGGCGCAGGCCCCACGGGGCTCAGTGGGCAGCAATAGGTTTCGCCGCTCCCCTGCTCGCCTACCTCGCGATGTTCTACGCCTACCCTCTGTGGCGGAACATCGACCTCAGCACCCACGACTACAACATCCGAGCCTTCGTGCAGGGCGATGCCGACTTCGTCGGCTGGCAGAACTATGCGGAGATCTTCTCTTCCTCGCTCTTCGCTCAGGCGCTGGCGAATACAGCGTTCTTCACCATCGTCTCCATCGCCTTCCAGTTCTCACTGGGGCTGGCGCTCGCGGTCTTCTTCCGCAACTATTTTCCACTCTCAGCTCCGCTGCGCGCCTTGTTCCTCATGCCCTGGCTGCTCCCGCTGATCGTCTCGGCGTCGACCTGGTCGTGGATGCTCAACAGCGAGAACGGAATCGTCAACTCCTTTCTCGGAGCCTTCGGCATAGGCCAGATCAATTGGCTCACTTCTCCCGAGACAGCGCTGCTCTCGGTGACGCTCGCGAACATCTGGCTGGGCATCCCCTTCAACCTGGTCATCCTCTACTCAGGGCTGCAGAACATTCCAGACGATGTCTATGAAGCGGCCTCGCTGGATGGTGCCGGCGCGTGGCGCCAATTCTGGAGCATCACGTTCCCGCTGCTTCGTCCGGTCTCCGCCATCACACTGCTGCTCGGACTCGTCTACACCTTGAAGGTCGTGGACGTGATCTGGGTGATGACAGCTGGCGGGCCCGGCAGCTCTACGACCACCCTGGCCATCTGGTCCTACCGCGAGGCATTCGGCACCGGACAGCCCGATTTCTCCCCGGCCGCTGCAGTGGGCAACATCCTCATCCTTGTTGCCCTCCTCTTCGGAGTGCTCCATCTTCAGCTGCAACGACGTCAGGAGGCCCGATGACAGCCCGCCGCGCCTGGTGGAAGACAGTCCTGGGACTGGTCTTCACCGGCATCATGCTCTTCCCCGTGTACTGGATGTTCAATGTCTCGCTGACGCAGACAAGCGACCTCCGCTCCTCACCGCCCCACTGGTTCCCCTGGGCGCCGACGTTCGAGGGCTATGCGACAGCCCTTGACCAGCAGCTGCCGGCGCTGGGCACCAGCCTGCTCATCGGACTCAGCACCGTGGTGCTCACGGTGCTCATCGCGGCGCCGGCGGGTTACGCGATCGCCCTGCTCAATCTGCGCGGCGGACGGGTGCTCAGCTTCGGCCTGATCGTGGCGCAGATGATCCCCGCCGTGGTGATGGCGATGGGCTTCTACGCCATCTATGTCAGGCTCGGCCTGCTCAACACCGTCGGAGGCCTGATCCTGGCCAACTCGACGATCGCGGTCCCCTTCGGCGTGCTGCTCTACACCGCCTTCATGGCAGGCATGCCCAAGGAACTGCTGCAGGCAGCTCGCGTGGACGGCGCGGGAGCCTGGCGCACCTTCATCTCGGTCGTGCTCCCCGTCAGCAGGAACTCCACGATCACTGTCGCGCTGTTCGCCTTCCTCTGGGCCTGGTCCGACTTCATCTTCGCGTCCACGTTGAATCGCAACGGTGACATGATCCCGATCACCTTGAGCATCTACCAATACATCGGCAACAACACGACGCAGTGGAACGCCATCATGGCAACAGCCGTGGTCGCCTCGATCCCCGCCACCGTCCTGCTTGTGCTCGCGCAGCGCTACGTCGCTGCAGGCGTGACAGCCGGCTCGGTCAAAGACTAGTGAAGGAACACCTGTGACCACCTCCCCTCCCCAGTCCTCCGGGTCCGTGACAGATGACCGCCGAGCTGTCACACCAGTCGACCCCGCCCGCGGGACGCGGCACGGTCTCGGCATCGACCAGGTCTCCCTCGAGACGGGTTTCTGGAAGACCCTCCAGGACGCGAACTCCACCGGTACGCTGCGACACTGCATCGATTGGATGGAACGTCTCGGCTGGCTCGCCAACTTCGACCGCGTCGCCGCGGGCACCATGGACGAGAATCGGCCCGGGTGGCAGTTCTCAGACTCCGAGGTGTACAAGCTTCTCGAGGCCCTGGCCTGGGAATATGGACGAACTCGCGACACGGAGATCGACGAGATCTTCGAATCGCTGGTGGACCGCGTCGCCGCGGCAGAGGACGACGACGGATACCTCAACACCTGCTTCGGGCACCCCGGACGTCCCGAACGCTACAGCGACCTTTCCATGGGGCATGAGCTCTACTGTGCGGGGCATCTCCTGCAGGCTGTCGTTGCCAGGCTGCGCACGAAGGGGGAGGATCGTTTCGTGGCGCTGGGGCGACGTGTGGCGGACCACGTGCTGCGCGAGTTCGGACCAGAGGGCCGGGACGGTGTCTGCGGGCACCCCGAGATCGAGGTGGCGCTGGCCGAGTTCGCCCGCGCCACGGGCGAGACCAGGTACCGGGATCAGGCCCAGCTCTTCGTGGAGCGTCGAGGGCACGGCACCCTCTCCCCCATCCCCCTGCTCAGCCGCGAGTACTTTCAGGACGAGATTCCTGTCCGTGACACTGAATCATGGCACGGGCACGCAGTGCGTGCCCTCTACCTCGCGGCCGGAGCGGTGGACATCGCCGTGGACGCAGGAGACGCGGAACTGCTCGCGGCGCTCGAGGACCAGTGGCACCACACCGTGGCACGCCGGACCTACCTGACCGGGGGAATGGGTTCCCGTCACCAGGACGAGGGCTTCGGGGAGGACTGGGAGCTGCCAACGGACCGCGCCTACTGTGAGACCTGCGCGGGCGTCGCCTCCTTGATGGTCTCCTGGCGCCTCTACCTGGCCACCGGCAGGTCCGAGTATGTCGACCTCATGGAACGGACGCTCTTCAACGTGATCGCCACGTCGCCGAGCCCCGATGGTACGGCCTTCTTCTACGCCAACCCCCTGCAGCAGCGTTCCGAGAGCTCCGACGTGCTCCCCGATGCCGTCAACTCCCGGGCCGAGGGAGGAGTGCGTGCTCCCTGGTTCGACGTGTCCTGCTGCCCGACCAACCTCGCCCGAACTCTGGCCTCCTGGCAGTCCTACTCAGCCGCCATCGACGCTGGGAATGACGACGAGGGCGACGTCGCCGTGGTGCTGCAATACGCCGCAGGCGAGTACCGGTTCGAGCTCAGCTCAGGTCTCCTGCGAGTGCAGGTGCACACTGAGTACCCCCATGCCTCGGAGGTCCACCTCAAGGTCCACGACGCCCCTCCTGGCGGTGCGCCCTTGAGACTCCGTGTTCCGTACTGGGCCATCGACGCCCAGGTCACTGTCAACGCAGGACCCGCCGAGCAGATCGAGCCGGGATGGTTCGACCTCCGGCAGCCCGTGTCCGAAGGCGATGAGATCCGCCTGGTGCTGCCGGTGGAACCGCGACTGACCTGGCCCGACGCACGGATCGATGCGATGCGCGGAACTGTTGCCGTGGAACGCGGCCCTCTCGTGCTATGCATCGAGTCACACGATGTTCCCGGCGGCATCGTGCTGGACGCCATCACGCTGGACACCTCGGCCTCGCTGGAGAACGAGGGCGACGGCGCCCGGGGCCGCGCCAGGGTCCTTGACGTGGTCGGTCCGGCCGATGGCACCCCGCCCTTCGGACGCGCGCCGAGCGGTCGAACCACATCCGAGGACTTCGACCTCATCTTCGTGCCGTACCACCGGTGGGCCGAACGTGGTCCCTCCACGATGCGCGTCTTCGTACCCGTGGCGCCGCATGTCAGGCTGTCGGGAGAGGACCCCAGCGCTGCCAATGTGGAAGGACCAACAGATGAGCCATGAACAGATCCACCAGGAGCACACCACCCTGGGCATCGAACTCGGATCCACCCGGATCAAGGCCTGTCTGGTCGGTGAAGCGGGCCAGACCCTCGCCACGGGGTCCAGCTCCTGGGAGAGCCAGCTTTTCGATGGGGTCTGGACCTACTCCCTGGACGCAGTCCACGAAGGCCTGGCCGCGGCCTATGCCGACCTTGCTGCCACCGTCCGCCGACTCCACGGCATCGAGCTGCGCGCCGTCGGTACGATCGGCATCTCGGCCATGATGCATGGATACCTGGCCCTGGACTCAGCAGGAGACCTGCTGACCCCGTTCAGAACCTGGCGCAACACCACGACGACGCCGGCCGCCGCCCGTCTCACTGAGGAATTCGGGCAGAACATCCCGCTGCGCTGGACCATCGCGCACCACTACCAGGCCATCATCGACGCCGAACCGCACGTGCCCAGGGCCCACACGTTGACCACGCTGGCCGGATACGTCCATCACCTGCTCACCGGCACCCATGTTCTCGGAGTCGGGGACGCCTCGGGAATGTTCCCGATCGACCCGGCCACGGGAAACTACGACGCCGAGCTGCTCGAGCGGTTCAGCCAGCTGACCGCTGAGCAGGACACCGGCCGGCCCCTGGACCAGCTGCTGCCACCGGTGGCCTCTGCCGGGGCACAGGCAGGCTTCCTCACCCCCGAGGGTGCCCAGCTGCTGGATCCCACCGGGGCCCTGGAACCAGGGATCATGTTCTGCCCGCCCGAGGGCGACGCCGGCACCGGCATGGTCGCGACCAATGCGGTGCGAGCCAGGACCGGCAATGTCAGTGTGGGCACCAGCATCTTCGCGATGCTCGTGCTCCAGGACTCGCTGCGCACCACGCGCAGTGAGATCGACATCGTAGCCACCCCGGACGCGAAGCTGGTCGCGATGGTGCACTGCAACAACGGTGCCAGTGAGCTCGGGGCATGGGCCGGACTCTTCGGTGAATTCCTCACGAACATGGGTCACGCTGCTGATCCAGACCAGGTCTTCCAGGCGATGCTCGGCGGCGCCCTGGAGGCCGACGCTGATCAGAATGGACTGCTGGCCTATAACCTGCTGGCCGCTGAACCGATCATCGGAGTGGACGCCGGCAGGCCCATGATCGTGCGCACCCCCGAGACCCCGCTCACCCTGGCGGGACTCGCCCGAGCCCAGCTGCTGGGCGTGTTCGCCGCACTCAGCGTCGGAATGGGAGTGCTGGCCGAGGAGGGCGTGAGCGTGGACCGGTTCTCCGCCCACGGCGGGCTGCTGCGCACCGGCGGCGTGGCCCAGCAGGCCCTGGCGGCCGCCCTCGGGACGCCTGTGGCGGTGACCAAGGACTCCACCGAGGGCGGCGCGTGGGGCATTGCGGTGCTGGCCAGCTATGCCAGGGCCGCGGCCACCGGGGCCTCCTCAGGTCGGGCCCTGCCGGACTGGCTGGATGAGGAGGTCTTTGCTGCCTCTGAGGTCGAGACCGTGACACCCACAGATGCCGAGGTCGCTGACTACGCCCGGTTCTTGGACCGGTGGGTCGCCGGGCTGGCGGCGGAACGCGCAGCGGGGCAAGCCCTCGAATGAACAACAGGTGAGAGCTCAGCCGGGCACACAGCCCACCACCCAGTTCCTCTGATGAAGGATTCTTCCATGACACAGACTCACAGTTCGCGCCCACTCAGTGTTCTGGTGTGGGGCGAGAACCGGCACGAACAGCTGGAACAGAACGTCGCCGACCTGTACCCAGACGGCATGCACACCACGATCCGCGAAGCGATCGAGGAGCATCTGGGCCAGGCAGTCTCCGCAGAGACCGCGACGCTGGATGACCCAGAGCATGGACTGACCGAGGAGGTTCTCGCGCGGACCGATGTGCTGGTCTGGTGGGGCCACGCGGCGCATGAGGAGGTCAGCGACGACGTCGTCGACCGCGTGCACCGGCATGTCCTGGCGGGCATGGGACTCGTCGTCCTGCATTCAGGTCACTGGTCGAAGATCTTCGTCAAGCTCATGGGCACCAGCTGCACGCTGCGCTGGCGTGCGGAACAGGACCGCGAGGTCGTGTGGACAGTGAACCCCACCCACCCCATCGCGCAGGGGGTGCCGCACCCGTTCATCATTCCCCAGCAGGAGATGTACGGAGAGTACTTCGACATCCCTGTTCCAGAGGAGCTGGTGTTCATCAGCACCTTCAGCGGCGGTGAGGCCTTCCGCAGCGGCTGCACCTTCCGGCGAGGCTTCGGAAAGATCTTCTTCTTCAGCCCCGGTGATCAGGACTACCCGGTCTATCACCACAAGGACGTCCGTCGCGTGGTCGCGAACGGCGTCGCCTGGGCCCAAACCCTCCGACCCGAGCGCACAGACCCGCAGCTGCTGCGGTACGAGACCGACGACTTCTACAACGGCCACGACTACCAGGGGGCGATGGAGAATTGAGTCTCAGTCCAGAGCACAGCAATCACCCGCCCGTCAGGATCGTGCAGGTCGGCGCCGGGGGCATGGGGAGGCAGTGGATCTCCGCCATCGACCAGTCCGATGAGACACAGCTGGTGGGACTCGTCGACCTGGATATCAACGTCGCCCAGGCCGCACTCGCCGAAGCGGAACTGACCGGCGTACACGTTGGCCTCAGTGTGGAAGAGGTGCTGCAGAGCACCGACGCCGATGCTGTCGTGAACGTGACCATCCCGGAGGCGCATCACGCGGTGAACGTGGATGCGCTCTTCCGGGGCCTGCCGGTTCTGTGTGAGAAGCCCATCGCCCCGACGCTCAGCCAAGCACTCTCCCTGGCCGCCGCCGCAGAGGCCAGCGGACAGCTCCTGATGACCAGTCAGTCGCGTCGCTACTTCAACCACCTGTCTGCACTCAAGGCAGGACTTCCAACACTCGGGGACCTGGGGGTGATCACCACCGAGTTCTTCAAGGCGCCCCATTTCGGCGGGTTCCGCGAGGACATGCGGCACGTGCTGCTGGTGGACATGGCCATTCATGCCTTCGACGTCGCACGGTTCCTGCTCGAGGACGACCCGGTGTCCGTGTATTGCGAGGAGTTCAACCCGAAGTGGAGCTGGTACGCCCACGGAGCCGCAGCCAACGCCTTGTTCGAGTTCGAAGGAGGAGCCCGTTACTCCTACTCGGGCAGCTGGTGCAGCGACGGGCACGAGACCTCCTGGAACGGTCACTGGCGCATCAACGGTGAACACGGGACAGCTCTCTGGGACGGTGAGAACCAGCCATCATTCGAGCTCACCGCGGATGCCATGAACACAGCAACGACGGGCGCAGAAGTCGCCCCCATGCCGGAAGAGATTCATGGATCGCTGGCCGAATTCGTCGACGCTCTGCGCACGGGGGCTGTCCCCTCGGGCGAGGTGCACAGCAATATCCTCACCCTGGCTATGGTGGAGGCATCGGTCCGCTCCGCAGAGACGGGGCAACGGGTCGCGATCGACGAGATGCTCGAAGAGGCATCCGCCGTGGCCGTGAAGAACGAAACGCTGCAAGCTGTTGCTGAAGCACTGAAGGCCTGGCCTCATCCCAGGACTGTCCTGGGTCAGGGCGGGTAGCCGTTCGGACATACACAACCAACACTCAGCCAACGCCCAGCCTCCCCCACCAGGGTTGAACCATGGCAAGCAAGAAGCAGCAGACCGTCACTGTCGGCGGTCATAAGCTCCGGCTCTCCAACCTGGACAAGGTCCTCTTCCCCGCCTCGGGCACCACCAAGGGCGAGGTCGTCCACTACTTCCAGACCGTCGCAGACGTGATGCTCCCGCACACCAGGAACCGGCCCGCCACCCGCAAGCGCTGGCCCGACGGCGTCGGCCCCGCAGACAAGCCGAATGAGCCGTTCTTCCGCAAGAACCTCGAAGACTCCGCCCCGGCCTGGGTCCCGCGTCAGGAGCTGGAGCACTCCGATCACAGCAACACCTACCCGCTCGCCAATGAACCCGCCGTCCTGGCTTGGTTCGGGCAGGTCGGCGCCCTGGAGATTCACGTCCCGCAGTGGCGCTTCAACAACAACGGAGAGCCGCAGAACCCGGACCGGCTCGTCCTGGACCTGGACCCCGGCCCCGGCGCTGACCTCACAGACTGCGCGCAGGTGGCCCGCTGGTGCCGCGAGATCCTCGATGAGATGAACCTGCCCTCGGTCCCGGTCACCTCCGGTTCCAAGGGCATCCACCTCTACGCCGGGCTCAACGGCAGTTACACCTCGGAGCAGGTCTCCCAGGTGGCCCACGAGCTGGCCAAGGCACTGGAGGCCGATCACCCAGACGCGGTGGTCAGCGATATGAAGAAGTCTCTGCGCCAGGGCAAGGTGCTCATCGACTGGTCGCAGAACAACCGCAACAAGACCACCATCGCCCCCTACTCGCTGCGCGGCCGTCCCGGATCCGCCGAGGGTCCCCATGTCGCCGCCCCGCGGACCTGGGAGGAGCTCGAGGATCCCGACCTCGGCCAGCTGGACATGCACCAGGTCATGGAGCGGATCTCCGAGGGCACAGACCCGCTGGTGGACTTCACCGCCGACGACGACGCCGCGGACGCCCTGCCGCACACGCAGGATGCGCTGAGCACGTACCGGTCGATGCGCGATGCCGCGAAGACCCCCGAGCCGGTCCCCTCCGACTCCCCTGCCTCTAGAACCGCGGATCCGATCTTCGTGGTCCAGGAGCACCACGCCACCGCGCTGCACTATGACACCCGGCTGGAGCGCAACGGGGTGCTGGTCTCCTGGGCGGTACCCAAGGGCCCTCCACTGAAGGTCGGTCAGCAGCGGCTGGCGGTGATGACCGAGAACCATCCGATCGAGTACGCCGAGTTCGAGGGCACCATCCCCAAGAACGAATACGGCGGCGGCGAGGTGACCATCTGGGACACCGGCACCGTGGAGATCGAGAAATGGGAGCAGGCCGAGGGCTCAGGGAAGGTGGTCTTCGTCCTGCACGGGGCACCGGACGGCGGCCTCGGCGGCGTCCCCCGCCGCTACGCGCTGGTGCAGACCGACGAGGCCGGCAAGAACTGGCTCATCCGGATGACCAAGGACCAGCCGAAGGCCGAGGAATCATCGAAGGCCGCGTCGACGCCGAAGAAGTCCACGAAGAGGCCTAGCAAGAACGCCACGGCCAAAGAGGACTCCGAGTTCCCCGACCCGCTGCCCTCCCCCATGCTCGCCTCCCCCGGCAAGCCCACCGACATCCGCGGCAAGGGCTGGGTGCTGGAGGGCAAGTGGGACGGCTACCGCGCCATCGCCGCCGTCCACGCCGACGGCCGCGTGGAGATCCGCAGCCGCAACGGCAAGGACTTCACCCAGACCTTCCCCGAACTCGCCGAGATCGCAGACCTCGTCCCCGCCGGCACCATGGTCGACGGCGAGATCGTCGCCCTGAACTCCGCCAGCCGCCCGGACTTCGGTCTCCTGCAGCGCCGCGGCAAACTGACCAAGAGCCGCGAGATCGAACAGACCGCGAAGAAGATTCCCGTGCACCTGATGCTCTTCGACGTGCTGCACACCGCCGAGCACGGCGACCTCACCGGTGAGCCCTACTCGCGGCGCCGAGAGATCCTGGAGGAGCTGGCCGGCAGCGGCAAGCACGTGCAGGTCCCGGCGGACATGGGCGACTCGCTGCAGGAAGCCATGGACGGCAGCCTCGAGCTCAAGCTTGAGGGGCTGGTGGCCAAGCGCACCGACAGCCCGTACCGGCCCGGCCGCCGGTCCGAGGACTGGGTGAAGATCAAGCATGAGAACCACGCCGATGTGGTGATCATCGGCTGGCGCCAGGGCAAGGGCGGCCGCGCCAAGACCTTCGGTTCCCTGTTGCTGGGCATGACCGACGACGACGGCGAACTCCGCTACGCCGGACGGGTCGGCACCGGCTTCAGCGACGTCGAACTGACGGATCTCTGCGCCCAGCTGGAGAAGCTGATCCGCAAGACCGCCCCGGTGGAGGACGTCCCCGCCGAGGATTCCTCGGACGCCACCTGGGTCACGCCGAAGCTGACGGCCGAGGTGCGTCATTCCGGGGTGACCAGGGACAACCGGCTGCGCCACCCCACGTGGCGGGGCATTCGGATGAACAACGGGCCCTGAACTTTGCTCAGCGCGTACGCGCTGTACTCAAAACCTCTGATCCGTAGACTGCGAACCAAGACGCACAGACCCAACACAGGAGAACGATATGACTGATATGACTGCCAACGAGCTCATTAAAAAGCTGAACAACATCGGCACCTGCATGTTCACCACGGTGGATCAGAACCACCGGATCGTCTCCCGCCCCATGGGCGTCACCGAGATCGATGACCAGCACAAGTTCTGGTTCTTCACCCCGCTGAACTCTGACAAGGTCGAGGACATCATCGGGGAGGGCGAGGTCAACCTCGGCTTCGTGGATGACCACAGCTGGGTCTCCATCGCGGGCAGCGCTCAGGTGATCGCCGATCTCGAGCGCAAGAAGGAGCTGTGGGACCTTGGCCCGAAGGCCTACTTCGAGGGCGGGCCTGAGGACCCCAACGCGGTGCTGATCGAGGTGACCCCGGAGACCGCCCAGTACTGGGAGGGCCCGGGCAAGGCCGCGGCACTCGTGAAGATGGCGAAGGCGTCGTTCTCCTCCGAGACCCCAAACATGGGGGACCAGGGGCGCGTGGAGCTGTAATCAGCTCAGACTCCGAAGCAGGGGCGGGTCACGTTGGTGGCCCGCCCCTGCTTTCACTGTTGCCCTGAACTCTCCTGGACCACCTTCCGGTCCTGCCCTCCGGACTCGGGGACATCCACTGTCCTCGCAGGTGCGACTCCTACGTCAGTCCTCGACTGACTCGTCCCAGCCGCCATGAAATATGGAGCCAGGTATTCACGCAGGTCCGGATCGCAGACGTAGACGTAGGTTCCCTTGATACCTCGGGTCAGTAGAACCCCGTAGATGTTCGTGACGTACTCCAGAAGACCCTCATCGCTGAACTTGAGGCCCAGCCGCGGATTATTTTCTTTCCCCTTGGAGTCGAAATAATTGGCGCGGTCGAACACAATCCGCCGCTGGCGGGTGTCGAACCTCAAGTCGGGCCCGATGACCACGCCCGCGTAGTTCAAGTCGTATCCCTGAACCGTGTGGATTGAGCCGACTTCCTCCAGGGACGTCCTTGAATTGATCCAGTCTTTGGCCGTGCGGTTCCACTGAAGGCCATAGCCATCGAGGACTATGTCAGCAAGGTTCTCGTCCTTCTTGCTTATCCACTTCCACGCGTAGCCCGCCACCAATCGAGCGAGCCCGTGCTCTGCGTCCCGTTCACGAATCTTCTCGTGCATCGACTCGAAGTCTCGGAACATGTCGACCTCATACCCGGCGAAAGTCTCCCGCTCCGGGGCTTCGGATCTCAGTATCGACCGAACGTAGTCGATATAGCCTCGCCCCGCTCGTACTCGCATCTGCGAGCGCAACTCGTGGTGCCGACCCCCATCTTTGGCGGCATCCAACAGCGATTCCCAAGTAGAACTCGGAATATCGGCCGGTCTCACGCTCTGAGCGCCATCCAAGAATAGAATCTGATGGTCGCTCTTTGCTTTGATCCAGTCCAACTGGGTGTAGTGGTGCTCGTCGCTGCCAAACAACTTGCGGTTGATCTCGGTGAAGCGTGAGTTCTGGTTGGCGGAGGGTTGGTTGGCGCGCTGGTTCAACCGATGGGCTTCATCTACAACGAGTACATCGAAATGCTGATCAGATTCGCCGACCGCAAACGGGTCGAGCACCATGGAACGCTCGAGGTACGGAGTTCGATTGAAAACGTCGGCGACGGAAGCACGCAAGGACTGCTGAGGGACTGCGAACCCGATGGCCAGCGGACTCAGGCGATCTCGGTTCTCGGCCGTGAAGAACTCCGTGAAGCGGGCATCTGACTCATCGAGCGAAGTGTCTAGTTCTGCGTCCTCAGCGGTCGCGATGTCAGCAAGAAGCTTCATGAGATAAATCGCGACAACGGTCTTACCTGTGCCCGGATTGCCTTGAACGACGATCGGAACATCGTGATCCCGAACGGGCCCGCGCTGGAAGAAGTCACGAAGGATGTCTTCGACAGCCATCGCCTGCTCACTCGTGAGCGCTTTAAACGGAGACAGTTTGAAAAGATCGTTGTTCTCTATCTCGGGGAGCGTACGCTCGAAAATGCCTTCCGTGCGAAGTGCTTGGAATATCTCCCGGAACGTCTTCTGGTACTCGTGTCTGCCGAAGTACTCGCTATCAACTATGCCTTTATTCCGGTTGCGCACTGCGTAGCGCCCGTCGCCACCTAGACGTTCGATTAAGTATGCCTCTAGATCCAACGCCGCGGATTTATTGAAAGTTTCGTCGAGGATTATCTGCACTCGATGTAGATCGCTCTTATTGTCCGTGGCAAGGTGTTGCCTAATCCGGGAGGCGACGTTTCGGGACTCCCCCACGTAGATCGAGGTGTCATTGCGCAACGTGTAGACGGCAGGCCAGTTTGTATACCGCACATCGCGCTCGGTGAGAATAGATACGGCATCCTTCTCGAACCGCGATCCCGAGATCTCATAACTGGTCATATTTGGCGCTCGTACCCTTCGCTTTGTCTACGGGATACTTCTCACGAGTCGTCTGAAGCTTCTCAAGGACGATCTCGTCCGGTTCCCAGCCCATCCGATCCGCCAACAAATATGCGTACGTCAAAACATCCGCAAGTTCCGAACGAATTTCCTCGGAGTCACTTTGCCCACCCCATTGCACACGCTCAAGCAGCTCGCCTGACTCAATCGCGATGCTCTTAATCAAGTTCTCGGGGCTATGGAACTGTCCCCAATCACGTTCTGCGACGAAACTTCTCAGCGCCAATTTGGTTTCTTGAGACGACATAGGGACACGCTACCGCGCCAAAGTCACGGACGCTCGGTCCGCTGAAACGCGGGTGGGTCTTAGACGTGGATGCCCTTGTAGTGCGTAGCCCTACCATCCAGATGTAGCGCCTATCAATTGACTATCGATAGATCTTCATCGATACTCAATTCATGACAGGTCAACGCTGGG
The DNA here is from genome assembly GCF_014874065.1 of Nesterenkonia halotolerans. NCBI lineage: Bacteria > Bacillati > Actinomycetota > Actinomycetes > Micrococcales > Micrococcaceae > Nesterenkonia > Nesterenkonia halotolerans. Next base: position 942,324 of record NZ_JADBEE010000001.1, read on the forward strand.
TAGTTGCCACCCTCAAGGCATCACTGGTCCTGCTTTTCGGGCTGCTGCTCATATTTCAGACGATGTCTCTGCCAGGACAGTTCGCGCACATGGCTCAGGAATCGCCTGACATGGCATTCCTGCGTTGGCCAGCTACGGTCATCACGATCTTCTGGGTGCTGTGTGTCCAGGTGGTGATCATCTGCATTTGGCAGCTGCTCACCCTCGTCCAGAAGGACCGCATTTTCAGCTCCACCTCCATGCGGTGGGTGAACCTGGTGCTTGGCGCTATCGGTGCCGCCTGGCTCACCCTCGTGGGAGTCTTCCTCTACATCGGATTCCACGCCACTGACCCCGGGATGCCGCTGGTGCTCGCGCTGATGGTGGCAGTGGGCGCCGTCGTCGGTCTTGTGGTTGTGGTGATGCGTGCATTGCTGAAGCAGGCGACGACGCTGCGCACTGACATGGAAGCCGTGATCTGATGCCGATCGTCGTGCGGATTGATGTGGAGCTGGCCAAGCGGAAGATGAGCGTAGGTGAGTTCGCGGAACGGGTGGGAATCACCCCGGCGAATGTGGCGGTGCTGAAGAACGGCCGTGCCAAGGCGATCCGGTTCAGCACGCTGGAAGCCATGTGCGAGGTGCTGGAATGCCAGCCGGGCGACCTCATCGAGTGGGTAGAGGAATGAGCGCCCAAGTGCGACACACCGATGTGCTTGTGGTCGGAGCGGGGCTCGCCGGGCTGCGCGTCGCGACCCTGCTGGCGGAGAACGGGCACTCAGTGGTGGTCATCGACCGGCGCCGGGACCTGACCACCTCCATCAGGACCACCGGGATCTTCGTCCGACGCACTCTGGACGACTACGACCTGCCCGATCACCTGCTGGGACCGGCGATACGCCGCGTGGTGCTCTACCCGCCGAGCCTGCAGGATCCCGTGGAGTTGGTGAGCGAGCGCGATGAATACCGCGTCGGTGAGATGGGTGCGCTCTACGCTGCGGGCGCGCGGGCCGCTGCGAAGGCTGGCGCAGAGCTTCGGCTGGGAACCAGATACTTAGGCGGTTCCAATGGCCGATATGAAGTGTCCGGACCTGAGGGGTCGGTGGCAGTGAACGCGCGGTTTGTGGTGGGAGCGGACGGAGCGCGATCGAGGGTGGCGCGTGACCTGGGGCTGGACCGCAACACGCACCTCCTGGTCGGCGCCGAAGACGTCTTCAACGTCTCGGAGCCGGTGGACTCCCCCGCCTTCCACTGCGTACTGGACCCGCGGCTGGCACCCGGGTACATCGGGTGGGTGATCAACGATGGCAAGCACGCCCATGTAGGGACGGCCGGGTACTCCCGACGATTCCGCGGCGGGGTGCGCGGGACGCTGGACGAGTTCGCTGCCCGCGCTCCAGGACTGGCCGAGGCCGACCGCTCCCCCGCTGACGTAGAACGTCGCGGCGGTCCCATCCCCGTGGGCGGGCTGCTCCGGCGAATCAGCTCACCGGACGGGCTGCTGGTCGGTGACGCAGCCGGTGCGGTGTCACCGCTGACCGCCGGCGGGTTGGATCCTTGTCTGCGGCTCTCCGACTACGCGGCCGTCGCCGTGGATGAGGCACTGCGCACCGGACAGAGAAACGCGTTGCGGGAATACGACGGCGTTGCGCTGCGCCGGAAGTTCACCGGACGGTTGATGATGCGCCACGCGCTGGCGCAGGTGAAGCATCCGACGATGGCGAGCGCCGGGTTCGGGGTACTCCGGACCCCGTTCGGGAGGGCCGCGGCACGGAAGGTTCTGTTCGGCGACCGCTCCTTCCCGGACCCTCCCGAGACACAGTCAACTGCGCCGGTGGCTCAAAGACGTACGGGTGTGTGAGCCGTCGGCATCTGCAGCGAGCGCAGCAGCTCCTGCGTGTACGGATGCGCCGGTGAGTGGAAGATCTGCTCGGCATTCCCGTACTCCACCGCTTCGCCGTCCTTCATGACCAGGATGTGATCACTCATGTGGTGGATCACGCCCAGGTCATGGGAGATGAAGACGTACGTGGTGCCAAGCCGCTGCTGCAGCTCGGTGAGCAGGTCGAGGACCTGGGCCTGTACAGACACGTCCAGCGCTGACACCGCCTCATCCAACACCACCACATCAGGCTCTGGAGCCAGCGCCCGGGCGATGGAAAGCCGCTGACGCTGCCCGCCGGAGAGCTGCAGCGGGTGCTTGGACAGATGCTGCGGGTCCAGCCCCACCAGGCGCACCAGCTCCTCGGCTCGTTCCCGCAACGAGACTCGTTGCCTCCGGCGAGCGCCGAACGCGATGCCACCGGTGGCTGGTTCCAGCGCATCGGTGAGGATCTGTTCTGCGGTCCAGCGAGGATCAAAGGAACTCAGCGGGTCCTGATACACCACGGTGACTTCACGTCGTCGGCTGCGCCGGCCTGCCACTCCCAGTTCGCTCCACGGCTTGCCGTTCAGCAGCACCGTGCCGGAATCGGGCTGCAGGAAGCCCAGGGCCATGGAGGCCGTGGTGGATTTTCCTGAACCGGACTCCCCCACGATCCCCAAGGTCTGACCGCCTCGGACCTCGAAGGAGACGTCCTTGACTACAGTCCGGGTGACCCCGTCGGGGCCGCGGAAGGACTTCGTCAGTCCTGTCGCCTGCAAAACCGGCGGCGCATCTCCTGATTCCGTGACCCGCACCGGGGAGAGCTTAGGGGCCTCCAGGGCCTCGGCGCGCTTCGCTGAGGTCAGGTACTCGCCCTTGGTAGTTCCGGAGGGCACGGCGTCCAGCAACTGCCGGGTGTACTCGTGGCGCGGATTCTTGAGGATCTGTTCTGCGGTGCCCTGTTCCACGATGTGTCCGCCCTGCATGACCAGGACCCGGTCGGCCAGCCTGCCCACCACGGAGAAGTCGTGACTGATCAGCAGGATCGCCGAGCCGGCCGCCTTGCGCTGCGCCAACAGGTCCAGCACCTGGGCTTGGACCGTGACGTCCAGCGCGGTGGTGGGTTCATCGGCGACCAGCAGCGGGGGGTCATTGGCGATCGCGGAGGCGATCAGCGCGCGCTGCCGCAGGCCTCCGGAGAGCTCCCCGGAACGCTGCCGGGCTCGCAGTTCGGGTTCCGGCACACCCACGGCTTCCAACAGCTCGATGACCCGGTCCCGCCGTTGGGAGGCCTTGGTTACCCCGTGCAGCCGCAGCGACTCCCCGATCTCCGCGCCGATAGTCCGCAGCGGGTCCAGGGAGACCAGCGCATCCTGGAGGATGAATCCGATCTTCGTTCCACGGATCCTGCGCCACTGGGCGTCGGTGGTCTGCTGGATATCGCGTCCGCCCACCGTGGCGCGGGTGGCCTGGATACGGGAGTTGGATCCGGTCAGACCGATCAGCGTCCGGGCGGTCACGGACTTTCCGGACCCGGATTCCCCGATCACCGCCACGCATTCCCCAGGATTGATCTCGAGGGAGAGGTCATGCACCACATGGTGTGCCACGCCGGCAGCGTCGGTGAACCAGACATTGAGGTCCTCCAGCGTCACCAGGGAGGTGGCTGCGGCGGTCAGTGCTGACATGGGTTCAGTGCGTGCCGGGGTCGCGGTGTCGAGGGTGGGGTTCGTGATGGTGGTGGTCATGACTGTGATCCTTCCAAGGCGGTTTCGAGGTGTTTGCCCAGAACCGTGGCGGTCAGTGCGGTGGCGAGTACGGCCAGGCCTGGCAAGATTTCGAGCCACCAGGCTTCGGTGATGTAGGGGCGGCCGGCTTCCAGCAGCGCGCCCCATTCCGGTGAAGGCGGGGCGACGCCAAAGCCGAGGAAAGCCAGGCCGGAGGCCCAGACGATCGACTGTCCGATGCCCAGGGTCAGGATCGCCAGCAGCGGGCGCAGCGCATTGGGCAGGATGTGTCGGCTCAGGATCCGCCAGGGTGAATGCCCCAGCGCCTCAGCAGCCTGGACGTAGCCGGAGTGGCGCACCGCGAGGATCTGTCCGCGCACCATGCGGGTGTAGCCAGGGGCGGTCCCCAACCCCACGGCCAGGATCAGCGTGGGCGCCGAGGGCCCGTAGATGGTGATGAAGACCATGGCCAGCAGCAGGGTCGGGAAGGCGAAGAACACTTCGAGTCCCCGGCCGATGAGCGCATCCGCCCATCGTCCGCCGAGCCCGGCCCAGGCACCGAAGAGCAGGGCCAGTCCGACGCCGATGCCGGTGGCCCCCAGTCCGATCAGCAGAGACTCTCCCGTGCCGTGGACCATCCGGGAGTAGAGGTCACGTCCGGACTGATCCGTGCCGAACCAGTGCTCCCCGTTCGGCGCTGCCAGCGGTGACTCGAGCTGGATGGCGCGGGGATCGTGAGTGGCCAGCAGCGAGGGCGCGAGGCTGGCGGTCAGCAGGAGCAGCGCGACGATTCCGGCGATCCAGACGGTCAGCGGGACCTGACGGAGTCTGCTCTTGGGTCTGCGGGACTGCAGCGAGGAGTGCAGCTGAGAGGCCGCCGTCGTCGGCTGGCTTGTGCTCGGCTTGGTGTCTGACGCTGGGTTCAGGGTGGTGGTCATGGGTTTCTCCAGTTCTGACTCAGTGAGTCAGTTTCAGGCGCGGATCGACAAGGACATAGGCGGTGTCCACCACCAGGTTCGCGATGACGTAGATGAGCGCCACCAGCATCACGACGCCGCAGACCACCGGCAGGTCGCGCCCGTTGACCGCGTCGACCAGCACCCCGCCGAGGCCTGGCCGGGAGAAGACGTTCTCCGCGATCACGGCCCCGGAGAACAGCGACCCGATGGCCCAGCCGGTCAGCGTGAGTCCGGGCAGCAGCGCGTGGCGCAGCACGTGTCTGATCCGCACGGCGGTGTCGCTCATGCCGCGGGCCCGCGCGGTGAGGACGAAGGGCTCGTCCAGGGTGCGTTCGAACTCGGTGCGCATGGTCTGGCCCAGGAAGCCGGCCAGCGGGATGCCCAGGGTCAGCGCGGGAAGCACGAGCCCGATGAGCCCCTCTCCCCCGACCACCGGGAACAGTCCCAAGCCGAGAGCGAAGACCACCAGCAGGATGATTCCCAGCCAGTACTGCGGCAGCGCGGCGGCGGCGGCTTCGAACCCTGAGAACAGCCGGGACACCCAGCCCACGCGGCGTGCGGTGAGCACCAGCAGGACCAGTGCCACGGCCCAGGCGACTGCCAGGGAGGAGAAGGTCAGGATGACGGTCGGGGCGATCTGGTCCCCGATGACGGTGGTGACCGGCTGCAGCAGCTGGTAGGAGACGCCGAGGTCTCCGCGGAGCAGGCCGCCCAGGAAGCTCAGGTACTGGACGAGCAGCGGGTCGGTGAAGCCGAACATCTCATTGATCGGCGCGAGCTCCTCGGCGGAGCGTTCCTGGACCTGGCCGGTCTGCTGGTTCAACAACATGGTCGCCCGGTCCCCCGGAAGCAGCGCCTGCATCAGGAAGGTCAGCGAGGCGGCGGCCCAGACGACGACGGCGGCCGCTCCGAGTTTGCGCAGAAGCAGGCTGAGGATCAGCGCCGGTCGGGTGCGCTGCCGCGGGGACTGTGATGGTGGTGGCGCGGGTGTGGCCTGGAGGGGCTCGGTGAGCACGGTGGAGGGGGTCAGAGTCATGGGTCAGCCCTCTTCTTCTGTGGATTCTTCGGCGTCGGATTTATCAGCACCGGATTCATCGGTGACGAAGTAGGCGTCGTGGAAGACCGGTGAGCCTTGGGACTCCTCGAGCCAGACGCCGGCGAGTGAATCCGAGACGGCGATGGTGTTGGTCTGGGTGTAGAGCCCGATCGCCGGGGCGAGTTCGCTGAGCTGGTGCTGCGCGTCGGAGAAGTGCTCGGCGACCTCCTCCGAGGTCGGGGCCTGCAGCGCCTGCTGGATGGTCTCGTAGACGCCCTCATTCACCAGGAACGTGGTGTTCGCACCGTTGGGCGCCTCTTCGGTCCCCGGGCGATAGTTGATGTTCAGGATCCCGGCATGGGGTGAGGTCCAATAGCCGACCTGGGCGTCGTAGGCATCCGGGCCGGAGAAGGCCCCGGAGGAGTTCTCCGAGGGGGTCAGCGGGCGCAGCTGAATGTCGAAGCCGGCGGCGCGCGCCTGTTCCTGGAAGTTCTGGATCGCGGTGTTCCCGTCGGGGGTGACGATGGTGTTCAACCCGTAGGTGAAAAGCACCTCCAGGCGTTCGCCGTCCTTGATCCGGGTGCCGTCCTCGGCGCGCTCGGTCCAGCCGGCCTCGTCCAGGAGCTCATTGGCGCGGTCCAGATCGAAGGGATACTCGCTGGCCGCCTCGGCGTCGTAGGCGGGGGTGCTCTGCGAGAGATACCCGCTGGGCTCGAAGGGGACGGTGCCCAGGAAGGCGGATTCGATGTTGGCTTCCCGGTCGGTGGCGAAGCTGAGGGCCTGGCGGACCTGCTGATCGGTGAAGACGCCCTTCTCGGTGTTCAGGTTGATCACCACGGGACGGCCCGGGGTGATGTACTGCTCGAAGTCGAACCGCTCCTTGGCCTCGGCAATGTTCACCGCAGGGATCTCGCCCACGGCGTCGCTCTCTTCGGAGAGCAGCGAGCCGTAGCGCGAGGTGTTGTCCGGGATGAAGCTCCAGCGGATGCCCTCCACGTAGGCCGGGCCCTGGTGCTTGGCGTTCTCGGGGGCGGAGTTGTAGTCCTCATTGCGGGCGAACTCGAGGTACTGCCCGCTCTCCCAGGCCTGCACGGTGAAGGGCCCGGAGCCGATGGGGGCGCGGCAGTTCTCCTCTGCGCTGCGGTTCTCCAGCGCGGTGGGTGACTGGATGCCGAAGTAGGACTGGGAGAGCGTGGAGAGGAAGGGCGAGAACGGCGCGGAGAGCTGGATCTCCACGGTGTGCTCGTTCACGGCAGTCGCGTCTTCGTAGAACCCGCCCAGGTGGGCGGCGGCGGTGCCGTTGCCGCCGTCGAGCCAGGAGTCGAAGTTGTACGCCACGGCCTCGGCGTCGACCGGGGTGCCGTCGGTGAAGGAGACGTCTTCGCGCAGGTCCAGGGTCCAGACGAGCTGGTCCTCGGAGACCTCCCAGTCGGTGGCGAGCCAGGGGACGATCTCGCCGTCGTTGTCCTGAGAGACCAGTGAGTCCAGGATCTGGCGCGCGGTGAAGTTCTCCTGAATCCAGCCTCCGTAGACGCATTTGGGCTCTTGGAGGTGGCCGTATTCGATGATGCCGCCGGACTGGGGTTCACCGGTGGGCTGCCGCTCGGCGACCTGTTCGGTGCTTACCAGGCCGGAGGCGCTGCCGCAGCTGGTGAGGACGGCGGCGCTGAGCAGTGCTGCTGCACCCATGGGAAGTCTGGATCTCCACTTGTTTATGGGTGCGTTCGGGGAGGGCGGGGTGGTCATGGGGCTCCTTCTCGGAGTGGTTCAGAGGGGAAGAATGGTGGCGCGCAGCGCTCAGACGGTGGCAGGGACCTGGGCGAATGCGCCGCGGTAGCGCGCACCGGGGTGGGTCTCCGGCAGGCGGTCGCGGCCGAACAGTTTCTGCCGCAGCGTGCCTGGGGTGTATTCGCGCTGGGCCAGTCCGCGCTCGCGCAGGACGGGCAGCACCTTGTCGGCGAACTCCTGGAAGGAGCCCGGGATCACCCAGTTGACGACGTTGACCCCGTCCACCCCGGCGTCCTGCCATTGCTGGAGCTGATCCGCGATCTGTTCCGGGGTGCCGACGATCCGGTTGTTGCGGTTGGAGCGCCAGGCGATGTCGGCCACCAGCGGCTCTCGGTCCGTGATGGTCTTGGACGCCCATTCGGTGAACCCGCGCCGGGTGTTGGTCTGCACGTCCTTCAGCGGAGTCTCCGGCGGGTAGACGCGACCCTCTGGGTCCACCAGCGCCGAGTGCGCGAGGTAGCCGTCCAGCGAGGCGAACTCTTCGGCTTCGGTGAGCTTGCGCTGCCCCTCTTCCTCGGTGTCCCCGATGATGAAGCTCAGCCCCTGGAAGAACTTGATGTCCTCAGGGGCCCGTCCGGCTTCGACGGCGCGGGCGCGGGTGTCTTGGATCTGCGCTCTGGCGACTTCTGGGTTCGGTGCTGCAAGGAAGACCGCTTCGGCGTTGCGGGCGGCGAAGTCGCGACCGGAGGCGGAGGAGCCGGCCTGGAAGAGGACCGGGGTGCGCTGCGGGGAGGGTGAGGGAAGGTGGGGGCCCTCCACCGAGTAGCGTTCGCCCTGGTGGTAGATCTTATGCACCTTGGCGGGGTCCGAGTACTGGGAGCCGGAACGGTCCTTGATGACCGCACCTTCGTCCCAGGAGCCTTCCCAGAGCTTGTAGGTCACGTCGACGTACTCTTCGGCCCAGCGGTAGCGCTCGGAGTGTTCGGTCAGTCGTGGCATTCCGTAGTTGCGGGAGCCGTTGTCCTGCATGCCGGTGACGATGTTCCAGGCGATCCGCCCCTTGGAGATGTGATCCAGTGTGGAGATCTGCCGGGCGAACTGGAACGGGTGCGACTGGAAGACGTTGGAGGTGGTGGCCAGGCCGATGTTCTCCGTGACCACTGCGAGGGCACCGAGGAGCACCGTCGGGTCGTTGGAGGGGATCTGGAGCCCCTCGTTGAGGTAGACCGAGTAGTCGGCATCGGAGTCTCCGTAGTGGCCGGAGACATCGGCGAAGAACATGGCGTCGAACTTGGCGTCCTCGAGGATCTTGGCCAGGTTGATCCACGTGGCCACATCCGTGAACTCGGTCTGCTGGGCGTCCTCTCGGCGCCACTGACCGTGGTGGATGTGGCTGTTCGTGTTCATCACGAAGGCGTTGAAGTGCAGCGGGGTGCGTGCGGAGTTCTGCTCAGGCATGAGGTATCCACGTCTCTCTTTGACCGTGGCACTCCTGCGTACTCCGAGGGAGCTGGCGCAGGGGCACCGTACTTGCCCGGGCGGTTGCGACACCGGGCCGAATCATCACCTGGAGCACCCCACTACGGTGAGAGGGTTGCTGTCCGGACAGCCAGGGCTGTGGTCCGGAACTCGTGATTCTGTGGTTCAGCTTAGAGCGCTACAGAGCTGAACACAAGTGATGAACATAGTGATTGACATAAATGGAAACGCGTCATCAGTGTTGGGCTCGAGCCGGCGAGACGGCTACACAGGACGGTTGAGTCCGTCACCGTCCCACGTCAGGTCAGCGTTTGTCCGGATGAGGAGCACTTCGAGGCCGGGTGTCTGCATCAGCTCGCCGATGAGTTCGCTGGTTCCCGCCACCAGCGTCGAGTCGCAATCGATCTCTGTGGCGAGCACCCAGGAGTGATCGTCTGGCCACAGGAGGCTGGGCGACTGGACCCACTGGGGGTGCTCGGCCCACGGCGCCCGTGCAGGCCAATCAGGGTCGGAGAAGTGCTCTGCACCGGCCTGAAAGAGGAAATAGTGCCGCCCGGTCTCTCCATGGAGGTCGAACCGCGGACCGGTCGCGATCTCAGGGGGAAGCACGCCAGAGCCTGGTTTCGGCGTATTCCAAGCGATCGTCGGGAGAGTCCGCTTCACCAACCGGAGGATCCTCCTGCTGAACCTGCGGGCGGCAGCAGCCCTCCTACGAAACGACACCGCGGCGCGCCACACAACTGCCTCGGCGTGGTGGTCAGCCGAAGAGCCGTCACCCGTTTCGACCACCATGAACTGCACCCCAGCCGAGCTCACGAGGCCACCCCATCCTTCCCAGACAGCAGCAATACCGGCATCGGGGGTCGCAGTATGCCGGGCAAGCACGCGGGCGAGGACCGAGAGCGACCTCGCCTCGAGGCTTCCCATAGATGGAACACCGTAGCGCCACCCATCAGGAGCGACAGCCTCCTGCGCGTCATCGTGGAGGGACCGCTGCAGGCGTGCGTACTGGGCTTCTGAGTGCATGGTGGTGCCGAACGCTTCCGCGACGCTTGCCCAGGTGGTGCGCTCCGTTTCAAGTGAAGCGTCGATGTCCGAGGTGCCTTCAAAGTAGGTCGCCTCGTCAACGCCGAGCCATGTCTTGGCAGCCACCGGGCGGTCACGCTCGAGAGGGTGAAACACTCGCGCATACATCTCGTAGCCGCGAGGCACTATCGACAGAACACTGCCGAAGGGCTCAGCCTCCATGGGACGAAGCCATTCACCGCGTCCTACATCAGGCACGTACCGGAACTCCCCCGACATGCTCAGTTTCCCTGCGGAGGTTGTGAGACCTCGACGTGGATCTGGACGTCCACGCCATCCGTCGCGTCTTCTGCAGCCTCCGTGTACTCGCGAACCTCGTCTTCGCTGATCTCCTCCTCCGGGTCCCAGATCGTCACCTCCAAGACGCCATCCTGGGAGGAATACGCGGCACCTTTGACCTGCGGGAGATGACTCATCGACTGCAGCGCCTCCTCTTCCACGCTCTGCGGTTCCGGCGGCCCGCCTGAGCACGCGGTGAGCAGCCCGGCAGCGGTGGCGGTAAAGATCGCTAGTGGCGCGACTCGCCGTCGCATTCGTGTTGACCGTGCACTCATGCTTCAGAATTCCTCCGTCTTCTGGGGAGGCCTCGAACCAAACTCATACAGCAGCGGCGCGTGATCGCTCAGCTCGTCGGCCGGCGCTCCCTCGATCACATCGGCGCGGGTCAAGGACTCGTATAGAACATCATCGAGAAAAGCATGATCCAGCTCAAAGGGTGCTGTTCCCGACGACAGATAGGTCCGGACTTCATCGGAATGGAATCTGCGCATCGCGTCTCGCCAGCCGTGACTGTCTCTCATCTGGAAGAACTCCCTGTTGCCCGGGGCCGTTTTGGGCGCCGTGTTATCGAAGAGTCGGGCAACGTTCCAGTCCCCGGCGAAGATGAAACGGTCGCTCTGCACCTCTTGAAGCATGAGGGCAGCCAGATCATTGTGACCAGCGCGATCCCTGGATGGCCGACGCGCTGCAGCACTGTCCGTGTCAGTCACCGTGGAGGGCGTATCCGAACCGGCCAACGCATGCACGGAGGCGAGAGTCAGGAGGCCGTAATTCTCCAGATCGACTACGCCAGTCGTGACATAGCCTCTAAACGCTTCCCAGAGATGCTCATGCTGGGCGGGAACCTCCGGTCCAGAACGCAGCCCGAACTCCTTCTTGGCCAGAATCGAGCTTCCCCCTACCCGGCTGCTGCGCGGTACACCGTTGATGTCGTAGCGACCGGACATCCATTGCGGAGCCAGAACATTCAGGTCTGCAGGTTGGCATTCCTGCAGCAATGCGAGGTCAGGGGCAAGCGCCGCCAAGAGAGCCCACTGACGACGTCGGTTCTCCCGTCCTCGAAACTTCCCCGGCTTCATGTACGCCATGTTCCACGAGACCACGCGCGTCTCTTTCACCTCTCATCTGCTGCCGGGTCACGTCGACTGCTTTGCGTCCCCGGTGGGCTCAGGTCGACCTTCATCCAGGCGAGCTCTTCGTGCCGATCCGCCACCACACTGATGAAATCGTCCTGTCGCGGTTGGCCGAACGCCAGGCGGTACACCCCCACTGTCCTGGTGAGTCGCCGCTGGTGTCCGACCTCGCGACTGAACGGGATCGCGGGGATATACCGCTCCACCGTCGCCCCACCTGGAGTGGTGTGCAGCCAGTACGGCACCAGCTCGGAGATGCCCTGCGCGGTGGACTGCACCACGGCGGCGTCGAACGCTCCCTGCCATGGATCTTCCGACTCCCCCAGCACCGCCAGATCACCGAAGTCTTCGGCAATGTTCTTCCGGACCGCGTGGCCCTTGTACCGGTGCACTCGACCTTCTCGTTGTTCCATGTCCACGGGATTCGAAGGAAGATTCCAGTGCACCACCGCATGACTGTAGGGATGGAAGTCCAGCCCCTCCTGCCCCACGGACGTTGACGCCAGGACAAAGGGCCTAAACGGCGAGTTGAACGCTCTGCGGACCGAGGACTCACGGTGGAAGGTCTTGTCATCAGCTGCTCTGCGACCCCCATACCGTGCGGCAAAATGTGTGCTCATACGGTGCTGATGCGAGTAGATGCGGGGCCCGTCTACCTCGAAGGTCTCAATCTCATTGACGGTGCTGCGCAGACCAAGCGCCTCGATGACAGCCATGGAAACTCCGGCCACTCGTTCGGCAGGATCCTTGTTGGACAGTCCTTCTGACTCGACCAGCACATGGACGAACTCGTCTAACACTGATTGCAGGCCCCCATCGAGAGCATGTTGGAGCGCATCACGCCAGTAGGCCCGGTCTCCGGAAGACCGGACGACTGGGACGACCTCAGGCCGGTTGAACAGCAACCTCAAGGCCCGGGCGATGCTGAACGCAGCCACGCTACGGTCTTTCACCTCTTCGGCCGAGTGATCTCCTGCGATGCGCGTCAAGGCGCGCATCGCACTGGTTCCAAACCCTCCCACGCCGAGCTCCGCCATCCGCCTTGGCAGATCCACAGGGGGACGTCCCAGATTGTCCGGCAATCTCTGCGTCTCATCGAGGTGAAGCCGAGCCGCACGGGAACTGGCGGCCTGCCCGGCATGCTCCTCTCCCTCGAGCAAGCCTTTAGGCAGTCCCCAGAGGAACTCACGCATCGCTCGCGCGAGCGCGTCAGCTGCCGCCGGATCTCGACGCCGGTCCAGCAGCATCGGAGCCGCCCAGTACCAGCGGGGGTCTTCGGCGCCCAAGTCGTCTACCGTCGCCAAAGATTCCGGGAGGAGTTCAGCCAGAAGGCTTCGGACTCCCTGCTCGGCGATGTCGAGTACCTCCTGCTGGGGAAGGTCGCGTCGGCGCACGTGCCTCGCGACCGCCAAGGGGTCAGTGACGCGGGTCAGCTCAGCGAACGGATACGTCAACGACCAGGTCGGCATCGACATGGGACGGTCCTCGGTGATCTTCAAGGTGAGCGGCGCAACGGCTCGGAGCTGATCGTCGTACCTCCGTGGATCCGATGCTGAACTCGTGAGAGCGGCTGACGCGAGCTCCTTCTCGCGGCTGCGCCGGTCTGCTTCGTAGCTGAGCAGGGTCGAAATGGCTTTAGGCACCACCGTCCACGCAGAGAACACCAGCCGTTTGGTGAAGGACCCGAGTCCCGTATGGGAGAACGGCCCGCTGGGGCGGTAATAGGACAACGACGGCGGCAGCCAGAGGACATCGGCAGCGCCTGACTTGAATACATCTTCCTCGAGTGATCTCAGCTTCGCGTTCCCAGGGTCGAGTTTCCTGTAGTCCCGGATGACGCGCCAGTCCAGCAGTCCTGAGGCACTGGACAGGGTTCGAGCCAGGGTGGGGTCGCCCATATCGACGCGATCATGAAAGTTCTTGCGGAGCATGTACGAGTCGCGCTCCATGAGGTTGAGCGGATATGGACTGGAGCGCCAGTACTCAAGGGCGTCGCGTGAACCGACATGTTTGGCCACGCGATCCAGAGTGACCCAGGAACGCAGGTCTTGTGGCGTGACCTGCGGCTCCGGCAGGTGACGCAGCTTCACCATCGCGTCGGCCTCGGTGGTGAATGCGGTCCGCTCGGTGCGACACATGACCCGGCGCAGCTCGCTCTCCACTGCATCCTTGGCCTCCGCGGCCAACGCCGTCTCCGCCGGATCCGAGGTAAGCCGCTCCATCGCTCGGCCCATCGTCTTCAGTTGTGACTCCACCCGAACCGCTCGGGGTGGCCCGGCAAGGAATTCAACGGTCTTGATGAAGTCGCGGTAGTGGTCATCGCCGTCCTCGTCGTCGTGCAGCGTATACATCTTGTAGGGGGTGGCGGAGAGCATCAAGATCTTGGCCTTCTCCTGGTTGAACATGCGTTGCGCCAGCTTCGCCCCGGGAACGTCCGTCTCTGCGGGCGCGTCGAGAAGATCTTTGAAGCGTTGAAACTCATCAAGGATCACGAGATCCGGCGACAAGAGGTCCAGGGCTATCTCGGACACTGTTGCTCGGAGGCGCGCTATGACGCGCATGCGCCGCTCCCGTAGGAGCGCATCAGGGTACCATGCCGTCGAGCGCCTCAAACTCTGCGGCACACTCCGTGACCTCGTCCAACAGCCCTCTGCCGTCTGGCCCTCGGCGCACCCGGCATTCCTGGATAAAGGTGTCACAGGTGCCTCTGTCCAATTCCTGGACGCTGAAGGTGTCGAATTCTCGGTCGAAGTTGTCCCGTCTCATCTCGCCGCGGAACATCTCTCGCCACGAATGATTTTCCGCTGCTTCAGGCACTCCACCTTGGACGAGCATATGCAGAATCAAGAGTCGTTCATCGCCGCGTCCGAGCCGGTCTCCCTGGGTGAACGACGTCCCAGTGGTGAGGGCAATGAAGTTGACCTTATTGCGGCTGAGGGGACCGGTGACGCTGGGTAGCAAAGTAAGTCGGTCAGCGTGACGGACCTGGTGGGCTCCGACTGAATTGAGCCGGGCGAGGTTTTGCGCAGCGATCTGTGCATTAGTACAGATGTAAACCACGTCGATGCGATCCTTCTTCTTCCAGAGGTGGTCGACGGTTCGAGCCACCACGCCGCGCGCCACCATGGTCTTCCCGAGTCCAGTTTCATCGGCGACTAGGAACCTCTGGACCGGGTCGTGTTCACCCCATAGCCGGTTGAAGGCGTAGTCCACGGTGCTTCGTTGGAAGTCTTTGAGCCCGCTCAGCGTGGAGGAGACGTCAGGTCGCTCCATCAAGACACCTCCGCGTGGATCGCCCACACCGTAGACCAGAGCTCATCGAGACCGGCCGGGACCAGGTCTTCGGCCTCGGGCGCAGCGCGGAGCTGTTCCATGAGAGTGCTGATGCGCACGAGCGTCTCCGGATCGCGTCCGATGGCTCGGACCAGGGGTTCGAAGAGGGCGAAGTCCTCAAAGATCCGTCCCGGATCAACCGCCGCAAGCCCAGTGCTCGAGGAGTCCACCAGATCCATCTCGGCGACCAACTCGGCGTAGGAGGCTTCATTGAGCAGCAGCATGAGGTACTTCAGCACGTCTGCTTTGTCCTTGATGATCTCCCGAAACGCGGCGTGCTTTCTGCCTTCGATTTCCCCCGAGAGCTCAGCGATGATGACTCGGCGCCGGGTCACCCGCGTCGCTCCGGACCCCAGCGTGGTCTCTACAGCCAAAAAGGGCGTGACGTTGAGTCTCGAGAGACGCGACCACTGCACCCGAGAGCTGAGGGTCTTGGCGTGGTGTGTCAATGAGATCGGCCAGATCATGGTGGTGCCGATCTCAGCGCGCGGCATGTCAAGCCTCAGCGTGGCTTCCACTGTGGTCTCCCCTGTGGCGCGCACATCTAGGACAGGGCGGGCTGATGCAAGTGCAAGATGCCACTGTTCGATCTTGCGCTCCGCCTCGTGCTCCTGCTGCGCGGCAGTCTCCTCCAGAGCAGGCGCATAGCTCTCCCACAGATCTTCCAGGCCGGGCTTACCTGCACCGGTGCCGAGCATGGCTTGCACGCCACACTCGCGGGTCGGGCCGGTGAGCAGGACGTTGAACTCCACGCTGCGGCCCCAGGCCGGGTGCCCGGTCAGGTTGGCGCTTCCGGTCACGATCACGGATCGCCGTTTGGGCAGGTCCAGCACCACTGTCTTGGCATGGAGACCGTTGGAGGTCTCGAGCTCGACGTGCGGCTGTTCCTGTTCCCGGTCTGTGAGGTCAGGGGTATCAGTAGAGGTCATCGGCAGCACGCGCAGCTGCCAACCCTCGGTGATCGCAGGGCCGAGCATATCCAGGGCCACCGGTGAGGAGAGCAACGTCCGCTTGTTCGAGGAGGTTCCCGGTGTCATGTCCTTCAGGGCAGTGACCGCCCGGGGCGAGAGGAAGGGACTCACCGCCAGGAGCTTCGTCGCCTTCATATCAGCGAAGGGCCAGGTGTCGGAGCCGTCGAGTCCGATCGGTAAGAGCTCTCCGTCGCTGAATGGCTCGGGCAGCATCAGGTCAACCTGGCTCAAGGTCGCGGCGAGGTCTTCGACCTGCCGGGATCGTTGTCGGTCGAGGCCTCGTGTGGTCAAGCCAGGAAGCGCCCGCAGGAATTCCGCGGCGGGAGCCGCGTCCAGACATGGTTGGTCCTCGTCAGCTGAATCTGGCATCTCATCCAGAACCAGCGCCGTGTCCCAGGCCTGGTCTTGCGTGATGTTGCGGCTCAGCACAATCAGCCGGTGGTGCAGCGCGCCGTCGTCGTCGGTGAAGCGCAACGCCCAGATCTTGGGATGAAAGATGCCCTCAGGGTTGGGGGCGGCCACTTCGTGGATGCTGTCTTCTATGAAGGTCAGCACGGTCCGGTACTTGGAGGGCACGTAGATCCCGCCCGCCTGCGTGAAGATGAGTGTCTTCTCGGCGCAGCGCTGGACGGCCTCGAGCAGCTGGACGGGATCACTCTGGTCACCCACTGCCTCTGCGGCGTCGTGCGAGGCGAAGGAGAGTGACGCGGCAAGAAGCGACACCAAGTCCAAGGAGTACGTCGTGCCCACAGCGAGATCGACCCTGTAGCCAGGTGGCGGCTGCAGAAAATGCTGCAGCAAAATCCTGTTCTGCGGGTTCAACGTCATGCCTCTGCTCCCGCCTCATAAAGATCCTCCAGGTGCTGACGCACGACGGGCCAGCGAAAGGTCAACCGGGCCGTGCCGCTGGCCCCTGACCATTGGTCCAAAGCGGCAGGGTTGTGCAGGCGGGCCCGTTTGCCCTTCATCCGGCGTTCTCGATGACTGATCAGTTGGCGAACCTCCCGGCTGCCAGAGAGGGATTCCGCTGAATCGGCGGTGCGTACATGTCCGGTCCATTCGGCGAGGAAGGCTCGCGAGGACTCGATGCGCTGAATGTCTGCCGCCGAGAGAACAGTGTTCAACTCCCCCTGGCGGAAGGAGGGAAGCGGATCGTCTGCTTCAGGATCGCTGAACCATCCGCTGAGCGCGGCCCGATAGTGATCGACCCGCTCCTCATCTTCGCGCAGCTCGGCCAGCAGGAGGTTGTACAACAGGGACGCACCAAGGATGCTGAAGGAGACTCCGCGGGAGGCTTCGACCAGATGGCGCAGCTTTTTGGGCAGCTCCACCAGGGGAGTGATGTCCCACGGTGCACGGCTGCCGGTGAGGTCCACCGCTTCGTGATCGGCCAGCCAGGCGAAGATCGAATGGGGGTGTGATCGTCGGATCCGCTCCCTCAGGTATTCGGCTTCCTCCCTGCGCAGTGCGAAGCTCGCCTCGCGAAGCACACCAGCTGGGGCTGCGGGCAGGTTGGGATCCAGAGCTGAGGTGAGCGCACTCGGCGCGCCCAACTCGCCCGCCCCCGGGTCCTGGTGCCTGGCCCCCAGGTGGCAGAGCTGGAAGTAGGCGCCGATAGTGGAGGACTTCCGTATGCCCCAGCTCTTCAGTGCTGAGGAGTAGATGCTGCTGGGCATGCGCTGGAGCGTCTTCTGCGCGCGGCTGCCGATGACACCCTGCTCCTCGCCACCCTTCTGAAGACTTGCGAGAGTTCGCCACTCGTGATGACGCAGCTCAGCCCACATCTGATCCACCGTGGGCTGCTGTCCGGCCTGCCGCAGGCCCCAGGCGACCAGCAGCACATACCGCAGACGGGTGTGCAACACCGAGGTGCCGGGGAACATGGTGTCGGCGAGCGCGTCGCGCATAGTGCCGATTCCGAGGTCATCCACTGTGGTCTTGTCTACGAAGCTGTCGAGAACTTCAAGCATATGTCGCCGACGTTCAGGGTCGGCGTCGAGCCAGCCGAACGAGGAACGGGTCACCTCAGACATGGGGATTTCGACTCATACCCGAACAGAAACGTCGTCTTCGGCTCCCCCGCAACAGGAGCTGGTGCTTCAGCTCGTCAGCGAGGCTCTCGGACTCCCGCACCTGGATTCGAACGTCGCGTCCCGTGTCCTTCATCTCCAGAACGAGCACCTGGTCTCCACGGACTGCGAGCGTCCGGCCGCGGAGCGTCAGACGCAGGCCCCCTCCGCCTCCCCACCCCGGCGAGGCGACCTGCTCCACACGCACTCTGAGGATTCCTTCAAGCCGCGCACGCAGCAGCGGCAGGCCCAGGAACCACGAGCGAACGCGCAGGTCCTCGTGATCAGCAATCACGTGCACCCGAGCGCAGGCCAGCAAGACCAGCGACAAGGCCACTCCGACCCAGGCGCAGATGATCACCACGATGCTGCCGGATTCCAGGGACAAGCTCATCGAGGCTCCGGCGATCAGAAGCGCCGCCGCAGCGGAGATCATCATGGCCGGTGAACTCTCCTGGACTGTCACCGTCGCACCGTTGTACATCACGATTCCAGCAGCCGCTTCCGTTCGGCCTCCATGTCATAGTCGGCCGCGGGCCAGCGCAGCTTCAGATCTGAGAAGGCCGCGATGAGCAGCTCCTGGACCGCCAGGCGGGAGTACCACTTCCGGTCGGCGCCGATCACATGCCAGGGCGCGTGGTCGGCGTCGGTGGCTTCCACCAGGTACGCGTAGACCGACTGATAGAGGGAGAACTGGGCACGCGAGCCGGCATCGGAGGGGTCGTACTTCCAGTGCTTCTCCTCGCGGTCCAACCGGGAGACCAGCCGGTCCAGCTGCTCCTCCGGGGAGACGTGGAGCATGACCTTGATGATGACGAAGCCCTGCCGGACCAGTTCGCGCTCGAAGAGGACCAGCGCCTCGGTGCGGCGCTCCAGCTCCTCGGGGCCCTCGGTGCCGGTGATGGTGGGGACCAGCACATCCTCGTAATGGGAGCGGTCAAAGACGCCCACATGACCGGGCCGCGGAAGATTGCGGATCACACGCTCGAGGTAGTGCTCGCGCTTCTCCTCCGCGGTGGGTGCGCCGAACCCGGCCACCTCCACACCCATGGGGTCCATCGAGCTGACCACCTGCTTGACCACCCCGCCCTTGCCGGCGGCGTCCATACCCTGCAGGATCAGCAGCACCCGGGGCCCGCGGGCCAGATTGCTCAGCGCGGTCTCCACCTCAGGGGAGAACAGCTCCTCGCGACGGGTCTTCTCCTGTGGGGAGCGGCGCGGCACCCGGGCGGCGATGGCCTTGGCGACCTCGCGCTGCTCGGCCTCCGGAGCCGAGACCACATGGGCCCACATCAGTTCCTGCAGATCGGCGAGCATCTCGGCACGTTCGGCGAGCGCATCCTCGCCGTCGTCCTTCTTTCCCTTGAACCCGACCTTCTTGCGGGTAGGTGCATCGGAGAGGCTGAACGGGGAGGCGAACTGGCTGACTCGCCAGAGACTGCGCGGGTCGCCGTCGAACGGGGTCTTCTTCGCGCCCTTGGGGCCGGGAACACCTGCTAGCGGCACATCGAGCGGGGCGAGGTTCTGGTCATCTTGGGGCACGGCGTCTCCTTGGGGCGGGTGGCTCGCCCGCAGGCGGGGCCGTTGATTCTTGGTCCACTCTCATGCCTACCAGAGTTCGTCCCGCCGGGGAACCGGTCTGCCGCGGGCCTCCCTTTTCAGCGTCGCGCAGAGTCGATAGCCTCGATGGACGAATTCCAGCGGGTGCCGAACTCCTTGGCGCCAGTCAGACGTCACCATCACCGGAGGACGAAATGCAGACCAACTTGAGGAAATCCCTCCTCGCCGCCTGGGCAGCTTTCGTCCTTTCCGGGGTCATCACGCTGACGCTGGGGGCAGGAGGAATCCTGCTCGTCATGACCGGGATGATCGCCCTGAGCCTCACCGCGATGGTCGTGACTCAGCGAGGATCGACCTCCGGGACCGGGATCAGACCTCGGTGATCTCGACCTGTGCCTTCTCTTTGCGGCCGAATGCCCAGAGCAGCAGCTCTTCAGGTGCACCCTTGATCTGGAGTTGCGGGGCTGAGGCCGGCCCGGCCGTCCTCGTGCCGTAGCCGGGGCTGATGAAGGTGATGCGCTGCTTCGCGCCGCGCGCCGCCATCGGGAACATCATGCCGCCCTGTCCCCAGAGGCGTTTGCGCAGCTTCTCGGAGATCACGCGTGGGCTGTTCGGATCGAACTCGGGCTGCGCGCGCAGAACGTCCTCGGTGTGGATGTAGAACTCCGCGGTGTTCATCATGTCATTCAGCGGCGGGAAGGACTGCGGGAAATACGGCGGAGGTCCGGCCTCCGCGCGCTTGACCAGCTCGGCGTACCCGGTGTTGCGCAGATTCTTCAGGGCGTTGCTCGCCCAATCCCCGACCAGCGGCAGCTGCGGGCCGACCATCAGATCCGGGCGGGAATCACGGATCACGATGTGCAGCGCGAGGTCCTCGGCAGCCCACCCTTCACAGAGCGTCGGCGCATCGGCAGTCACGCCGCGCAGGGCGGTGACCAGGGCTTGGCGTTGCTCGGAAGCTGTAGAGGTCATAGGCCCAAGTGTAAGGTCGAGGGCATCAGTTGGGTACGGGAAGGACCACAATCATGACGCAGTACACGCCCTCCGCCGCCAGCCCGGACACCCCGGTCGACACCGGCACCACGTGCAGCCCGGACTCCTCACTCAGGCAGATCACTGCTCTGATCCTCTTCGTGGTCATCCCGCAGGCGGTGGGTCTGCTCGGGAGCCTGCTGACCCAAGATCAGGTCGACGGGTGGTACGCCGAAGCGGACAAAGCGGCGTGGACTCCCCCGGATGCGGTCTTCGGTCCGGTCTGGACTGTGCTGTATCTGCTCATGGGGGTGGGCGCGTGGCTGATCTGGCGCCAGCGGCACTGGCTCAACGCCCGGCCGGCGCTGAGCATCTTCGTGACCCAGCTGGTCCTGAACAGCATCTGGTCCCCGCTGTTCTTCGGCGGCTACCCCTGGTTCGGCGCCGCCGCGCTGTGGATGGCCCTGGCGCTGATTCTGGTGCTGATCCTCGCCATCATCGAGACGATGCGCAGGTTCTGGCCGATCTCCCGGGTGGCCGCGCTGCTGCTGAGCCCGTACCTGGCGTGGACGATCTATGCCTCCACGCTGAACCTCTACATCGCGCTGACCGACTGAGCACCTGACCTACGGCAAGCCTCACGGCGACAGGACTGCCACGGACCCGCGGCTGCAGCTCAGTCGGAGAGCAGCAGCTCGCGGACCTTCGCCTCGACGTCGGCGTTGGAGGGTTCCACCTGGTGGGACCCGTCCGGGTACAGCACCACCGGGATGCGGGTGCGCCCGGAGATCTCCTCCGCCACCTTCGCGGCGGCGGGATCGGCCTCCAGGTCGATGTACTCGTAGTCCAGCTCCAGCTCATCGAGCTGCGCCTTGGTGCGGCGGCAGTCGCGGCACCACTGCGCGCCGAACATGCGGATCTGTGAAGGTGATGTCATCGCTCTATTCTCCTCTCGACTGCTCAGCACTCTCAACTGCCCAGCACGTGTTCCAGGGCCTCTTTCAGCGTGTGGTGACGGAACGCGTAGCCCAGGGTCTGCGCCTTCTCGGCACTGACCTGCTGATCCGCGCCGACGATCTCCTTGGCGCCCTGTTCGCCGAGCACCAGCTTCGGACCGAAGGCGGGCACCGGGATCGCGGACGGGCGGCGCATGACCGAGGCGAGGATCTTCGAGTACTGCTTGGCCGTGACCGGTTCCGGGCCGACGCCGTTGACCGGGCCTTCGGCCTCGGGGTTGAACACCAGGTGCACGATCATCGCGGCGATGTCATCGATGCTGATCCAGCTCTGCCATTCCTTGTCCCCCAGCGGCCCGCCCGCGCCCACCGTGTAGAGCGGCAGCAGCTGGGAGAGAGCGCCACCGGCAGGAGTCTGCACGATTCCGGTGCGGATCATCGCGGTGCGCACTCCGGCGTTCTTCGCCGGTGCGGTGCTCTCCTCCCACTTCTCGCAGACCTCGGCGAGGAAGTCGGAGCCGGCAGGTGAGTCCTCGGTCAGCGGGCCTGAGATGCCGGAGCGGTCGGCCGGCGTCGCGCCGTAGTAGCCGATGGCTGAACCGCTGATGAGCACTCGGCCACGCTGGTCGGCGGATTCCAGGCTGGCCAGGGTGGTGGCGATCAGCGCGGTGCCCTCCACGCGGGAGTCCAGGACCTTCTTCTTGTGCTCCTCGGTGAAGCGGGAGGCCAGCGGGTGTCCGGCCAGGTGGATGACCGCGTCCACCTCGCGCAGGGATTCCGGGTCCAGGGTTCCGGCGTCGGGATCCCAGGCGATCTCGCCGGCCTGGGGATCGGCGGATCCGCGGACCATGCGGCGGACCTCGATGCCCGCGCCGCCGAGCAGCGCGCAGACCTGCCGCCCGATCAGTCCGGTGGCTCCGCTGACCGCGACCACCTTCACCGGTGCCGCCCCGGGCACGTGGTGCGGATCCAGCGCCAGCTGGGAGGCAAGCCGGCCGTGGGCCTGATGGAAGGCCAGGTCGTCGCTGCTCTGCCGGCCGCGGAACGCGAAGATGCGGGTCAGCTCCGCCTCGAATTGACGCGACACCAGCTTCTGCACCGCGGAGGGGAGCTTGCCGACCACCGGGAGCTCGTAGGTGACCTTCTCGCGCAGCACCATGCTGGTGCCGTCGTCCTCGAAGCTGCGGTCGTGCCGCCAGGACTTGGCCGGGCCGGAGATCATCTCATCGGCGAAACCCCGTCCGGGCCTGAAATCTGTGTGCCGCGCGCGCCATTTGGTGTAGCCGCGCACCGGCAGTGGAGTTGCGGATCCGGCGATATCGGCGACGGCGGCCAGCGTGGTGCCGAAGATGCTGGGCAGGTTGATCCCGAGCACCGACTCGGAGCCGTCCTTCAGGCCGTTGCTCGGCTCCTCGATCACCCGTCCGGCGAAGGGCGGATGCAGTCGCACCAGGGCGCCTGGGCGGGAGTACCAGTCGAAGACATCTTCGCGGGAAAAGGGCAGGTGGGTCTCGTACTCGAAGATCGGCATAATGCCTCCTGGTCGACTCAGCGCGGCAGCTTAGCCGGAACGCTACCAGGCAGTGCTCACCAGCGGCTGGGAGGTGCGCGGGTCCTCCACGGTCGTGACTGGCCCGGTGCTAACCTCAGCCCATGCCTGCTGCCACTTCCCGTCGCGCCCGCGCCGCGCGGAAGCGGACCAAGCGCGTCGCGGCCTCCGGAAGCGACCTGACCGCGGACCAGTGGTTCAGCATCCTGGAGGCATGGGCCTGCTGCGCCTATTGCGGGGCCGACGGCGCCGCGCTGCAGAAGGACTGCGTCTCCCCCATCTCCCGGGGCGGCCGCTACACGATCGACAACGTTGTACCCGCCTGCGGATCCTGCAACGCCAGCAAGTCCAATGCAGAGGTCACGTCTTGGATGCGACGACGGCGACTCGACGAGCCGGCGTTCCTGCGGCGGTGGGTCGAAGTCACCCGGGAACTGCGGGCGAGCGAGCCTGTCCCGGAATCCTCGGCCTGAGTGACCTCCGCTCGTGTCCGAGGGCTGTGACAGAGTAAACGTGTGAGCACATCCAGCACGGACGCAGCCAACCTTTCACCCTCCGATGTCGAGGCACACCTGGTCGAACAGGACCCGGCCTTCCACGCAGAGGCTCGCGAGCGCCTGGCCGCCCTTGCCGGATCCGAGGTGGACTTCCGGCAGGGTCAGTTCGAGGCGATCTCCGCGCTGGTCCAGCAACGACGCCGGGTGCTGGTGGTGCAGAAGACGGGCTGGGGCAAGTCTGCGGTCTACTTCCTCGCCGCGCACCTGCTGCGCAGTCGCGGCCGCGGCGTCAGCCTGATCGTCTCCCCGCTGATCGCGCTGATGCGTGATCAGATCGCCGCCGCCACCCGCGCCGGAGTGCGCGCCCAGGCGGTCAGCTCCGCCAACGCCCATGAATGGGACACCATCATGGAGTCCCTGCGCAATGACGAGCTCGACGTGCTGCTGATCTCCCCCGAACGCCTCGCCAATCCCCGCTTCCGCGACGAGGTGCTGCCCGGGCTGCTGCAGCGCATGGGCATGCTCGTGGTGGATGAGGCGCACTGCATCTCCGACTGGGGGCACGACTTCCGGCCCGACTACCGGCGCATCGCGGAGATCGTGCGCAACCTCCCCACCGAGGTCCCCGTGCTGGCCACCACTGCCACGGCGAACTCGCGGGTGGTCGATGACATCGCCGCCCAGCTGACCCCCGCAGGTGAAGCCGGTCATGTCGGCGACCATGCGGACAAAGAGGTCCTCGTCCTGCGCGGCACGCTCAGCCGCGAGTCGCTGCGCCTGGGCGTCCTCTCGCTCCCGGATTCCGAGCAGCGCATCGCCTGGCTGACCCAGCACCTAGAGGACCTCACCGGAAGCGGAATCGTCTATGCGCTGACCATCTCCCAGGCCACCGACCTCGCCGCGCACCTGAACGCGCATGGCTACAAGGTTGCCGCCTATACGGGCCAGACCGACCCGGACGAGCGCCAGCAGCTGGAGCAGGCGCTGAAGGACAACACGGTCAAGGCCCTGATCGCCACCAGCGCGCTGGGCATGGGCTTCGACAAGCCCGACCTCGGGTTCGTGGTCCATCTCGGCGCCCCCTCCTCCCCGGTCTCCTACTACCAGCAGATCGGCCGTGCGGGCCGCGCCGTGGACAGCGCCGACGTGCTGCTCATGCCGGGCAAGGAGGACGTCCGCATCTGGGAGTACTTCGCCCAGGCCTCCATGCCCACCCAGGAACGCGCCGACGCCGTGCTGAATGCCCTCTCCCCGGAGACCACGCTCTCCGTGGCGAAGCTCGAGGCCATGGTGGAGATCCGC
The DNA here is from genome assembly GCF_014874065.1 of Nesterenkonia halotolerans. Classification (NCBI taxonomy): domain Bacteria; kingdom Bacillati; phylum Actinomycetota; class Actinomycetes; order Micrococcales; family Micrococcaceae; genus Nesterenkonia; species Nesterenkonia halotolerans. Next base: position 966,802 of record NZ_JADBEE010000001.1, read on the forward strand.
CGCTCCCCGCTCGAGCTGCTGCTCAAGGTCCTCGAGGTCGACGGCAGCGTCCGCCGCGTCTCGGGTGGCTGGCTCTCCACCGGGGTGCCCTGGACCTATGACGCCGAGCGCTATGACACCATTCTGGCGATGCGCCGCGCCGAGCAGCAGCTCATGCTCGATTACGAGCGTCTCCCCCAGGGACAGTGCCGGATGGTCTTCCTGGCCCACGCCCTCGACGACGACGCCGCCCAGCCCTGCGGCCGCTGTGACACCTGCGCAGAACCCTGGTTCCCGCAGGACGTCTCCCAGCCCGCCCTGGCGGAGGCCAAGGCCAGCCTGGATCGGGTCGGACTGGAGATCGCTCCGCGCAAGCAATGGCCCACCGGTCTGGGCGCGCTGGGCCTCTCGCTCAAGGGCAAGCTTCCCACCGAAGCGCTGGCCGAGCCCGGACGAGCGCTGGCCCGGCTGAGCGATCTCGGCTGGGGCACCCCCGTGCGCGAGGCCCTGCAGGGTGAAGACGCCGAGGTCAGCGAGCAGCTGGTGCGCGGAGCGATCCGGGTGCTCGCCGAATGGGGATGGGCGCGGCGCCCCGACGTCGTCGTGTCCATGCCTTCACGGCAGCATCCGGTGCTCGTGGACTCGCTGGCCCAGTCCCTGGCGCGGGTCGGGCAGCTGCCCTATGCCGGCGCGCTGGAATGGGCCGACGGCGGTCCCACCAGCACCCCGGACACCAACAGCGCCTTCCGCCTGGCCGGCCTGCTGGGAAAGTTCGGGGTCTCTTCAGAACTTGCCGGCCGGATCGAGGGCGCCTCGGTGCTGCTGGTCGATGACGAGGTGGTCTCCCGCTGGACGCTCACTGTGGCGGCGCGAGAGCTGCGCGGCGCCGGTGCTGCACAGGTGCTTCCCTTCACGCTGGGGATGCGCGGATAGGTGCGCTGACCGGCACCCATGGGCGCCAATGCTGGATACTCCCAGCTCCAGCCCCCAGGATGAGGAACGAAGCCGCACAGTTCTCACGACTCGCAACATCCTGAGGAAGGACGATCCGTCACGATGAACTCCCAGACGACGCACTCCACTTACGAGCCGGCCGATACTCATCGTTCCCTCTGGTTGGACACCCACACCCCCGAGTCGATTCCCACGGATACCTTCACCGAGGGCGCCCATTACGACACCGTGGTGGCCGGCGCGGGACTGACCGGTCTCACCACGGCGGTGCTTCTCGCAAGGTCAGGGCACAAGGTGGCAGTCCTGGAGGCCCGCTCGGTCGGCGTCGTCGCCACCGGCAACACCACGGCGAAGCTGTCCCTGCTGCAGGGCACCAATCTCTCCAGCATCCGGAAGCACCACTCCGACGAGATCCTGCAGGCCTATGTGGACGGCAACCAGGAGGGGCAGTCCTGGCTGGTCCGCTACCTGGAGGAACACGGCGTCCCGTATCAGCGGCGCACCGCCTATACCTATGCGGCCACCGGATCTGGACTCTCCTCGCTGCGGGAGGAGCTCGCGGCCTGCCAGAACGCGGGCCTGCCGGTGGAATGGACCGAGAGGACCGATCTTCCGTTCCCGGTCAGCGGGGCGATCGCGCTGAAGGACCAGATCCAGTTCCACCCCATGGAGGTCCTCGGAGCGCTTGCCGCGGAGCTGCGTCATCGCGGCGGTGAGCTGATCGAGGGTGTGCGGGTCACCGGCGCGAGCTCCGGTGACGGCTCCTGGCGTGACACCGAGGAAGATGCGGCACGAAGCTCGACCGATGATGACACCGAGGGTTCACCGCTCATAGATTCAGCGCCGCTGACCGTGGAGACCAGTCAGGGCAGCGTCACGGCGTCTCGACTGATGCTGGCCACTGGTGTGCCCGTGCTGGATCGCGGCGGATACTTCGCCAAGCTCAAGCCGAACCGCTCCTACGCGATGACCTACCGGGTGCCGGGCTCCCCCGCGAGCATCCCGGAGGGGATGTACCTCAGCGCGGATTCACCGGGGCGGACCCTGCGCACGGTGCCCGTCAATGGCGAGGAGCTGCTGCTGATCGGCGGCAATGACCACGTGGTGGGCCGCTCCCCGTCCGAGGCCGCCGCCGTGCAGGACCTCGAGGACTGGGCGCAGGAGCACTTCCCCGGCGCAGAACGGACCCACGTCTGGTCCGCTCAGGATTACCGCACCTCCCAGTACGTGCCGTTCTTCGGGAAGCTGCCCCGCGGGGGCGGGAAGATCTACCTGGCCACGGGATACAACAAATGGGGCATGTCCAATGCCGTGGCTGCCGCCCTAGCGATCTCCGCGCAGATCCTCGGCGGGCATATGGCCTGGGCCGAGACGCTCGGGGCGCGGATGACCTCGCCGTCAGATGTGCTCACCGGACTCAAGGACAACGCTGAGGTCGGCGCTACCATGGTCGCCGGCTGGGCCGCGGCGGAGGTTCACGCCCTGCCCAAGGAAGCACCCGCCGAGGGTGAGGGCGCAGTGGGCCGGGAGCACGGCAAGCCGGTGGCGGTCTCCACGGTGGAGGGCGAGACCTGCAAGGTCTCCGCGATCTGCCCCCACCTGGGCGGGGTCCTGAAGTGGAACGACGCCGCGCTGTCCTGGGACTGCCCGCTGCATGGTTCTCGATTCGCTGCGGACGGCGAACTGCTGGAAGGGCCCGCCGTCACGAACCTGTCGAGGCTGTGACGTCTCTTCAGGGCCGCTAGCGGACGGAGAAGTCCCGCGGGTAGGAGCTCTGCGCGCCGAAGCGGGTCGCCGCGTCTGCCGCGAATCGCGAGGCGGTGGCCGCTGCCGTCTCCAGGCTGTCTCCGCAGGTGAGGCGTCCCACCAGTGCGCCCGCGAAGGCATCTCCGCAACCACTGGTATCCACGGCCTTCACCGGCACCCCGGGGACATCGACGGCCGGCTGCCCGCTGCGGTGCAGCAACGCGCCCTCCCCACCGCGGGTGACGATGAGCGTCTCGACGCCGAGCTGGGCCGCCGGGTCAGCTAAGCCTGAGCGCGCGGGCTCTGAATAATCGGTCCGACTCTCAGCCGGATGCTCGGCCCGATGCCCACCGCCGACTTGGGCCGCGCGCTCCAGCAGGTGCTGCGCCTCCCCCTCGTTGACGATGACCATGTCCACGTTCCGCAGATCCACGGCCTCGGTCGGCAGCGGTGAGGCGTTCAGGGCCACTTTCGTCCCGGTGGCGTGCGCCCGGGCGGCAGTCTCCAGGACCGCCTCCAGCGGAACCTCCAGGCTCAGCAGCACCCATTCGGCCTGGTCCAGCAGCGCCGGCGGGCAGTCGTCGGCGCTGAGCTCCGCGTTCGCGCCGGGGACCACGACGATCGTGTTCTCCCCGTCCGCGCGCACCGTGATGAAAGCCGTCCCCTGCGCTCCGCGTCCCGGTGTGACCGCTTCGGCCTGGACACCGGCCTCCAACAGCGAGGCCACAGCCTCGGTACCGGCGGCATCGGCGCCACAGCGGGCGACCAGATGAGATTCCGCACCGACCAGCGCGGCCGCCACCGCCTGGTTGGCGGACTTGCCGCCGGTGGCCGTCTCCGCTGCATGGGCCAGCACGGTCTCCCCTGGCTGGGGGAACTCGGTCAGCTGTGCGGTGATGTCTCGGTTCACGGATCCCACGACCAGTAGTGTCACGCGCGATCTCCTTTGACGGTGGTCGAGCGGATCAGGACAGTGAGAGGAACAGCTTCTCGAGCTCTTCCACGGTCAGTCCGTCCTCGGTCTCCGCAGCGGCTTCGGGATCGGTGATGCAGAACTGCATCGCGGAGGAGACCACGCTGAAGCCGGCCCGGTCCAGCGCGGTGGACACCGCGGAGAGCTGGGTGACCACGTCACGGCAGCTGCCGCCGTTCTCGACCGCGTTGATCACCGAGTCCAGCTGACCGCGGGCTCGCTTGAGCCGGTTCACGATCTTGCGCTGGGTCTCTGGATCGGCTTCTCTCATGGTGCTCTCCCTGCTTCTCGCACTGTTATGTCTCTATGATGCCAGCAGTTGCCGGCGCCGCCTCAACACCAAGGTCCCCAGCAGCGTGAGGACCAGCACGGCTGCGGCCACCCCGTAGACCAGGGGCAACTCTTGGAAGAAGACGACGATTCCCATGATCAGCACCAGGTAGCCGAAGACCTTCTTGAGCGCCTTCTCGGGGACATGCTTGCCGAAGGCCGTGCCGATCAGCGCGCCCACCACTGTGATGATGGTGATCATCAACACCGGCACCCAGTCGATGCTCACTTCAGTCATGTACCCGGCCAGCCCGGTGAAGGACTTCATCGAGATGATCAGCAGCGAGGTCCCCACCGCTGCCGGCATGGACAGCCCGCCGAGCAGCACCAGGGCGGGGACCACGAGGAATCCGCCGCCGGCGCCGACCATGCCTGTGACCAGTCCGACGACGAGTCCCTCGGCGAGGATCTTGACCAACGGCAGCTTCTTCCGGGCCTCGCCGCTGGTCTGCGGCCGGCGGTCCATGATCATGGCTAGCGCGGTGGCGACCATCATGATCCCGAAGGCCACCATGAGCACAACGCTGGGAAGCTGAGCCCCCAGTAGTCCGCCGCCGAACGCCCCGGCCATCGCGGCGGCGCCGAAGATGAATCCGGTCCGCCACTGCACGTTCCCGCGCCTGGCATGAGGGATCACGCTCACCAGGGAGGTCACCCCGATGATGAACATCGACGCGGCGATGGCCTCCTTGGGCGGGAAGCCCGCTACGTAGGTCAGCAGCGGGACGGCCAGGATGGTGCCCCCGCCGCCGAGCAGGCCCAGTGAGAGCCCGATCCCGACGGCGAGAACCATCGCGAGGATCAGCCCGCTGCTCATGGCCGCGACCGCACCCGAGAGGCCCGCTGGGCATCCGCTGCCCGCTCGTTCTGTGCTTCGCGCTGGTCTTGGATCTGTGTCGAGCGCGGAATCTCGGCGAGCAGCTTCTCCACGCTCGGGTCCGCCTCGACCTTGTTCCACGGCATCTTGTTCAGCGCCGCGGCCATGGCGCAGGAATCGGTCAGCGCCGAGAAGGTCAGCCCCGCGCCGATCGCGCCAGCGAGGTATCCCACCTTCGGTGAGATCAGCTTGCTGCCGACGAATCCGGTGAGCACCAGGGAGCCCGCCACCATGCGCACCTGCCGGTCCATGGCCCAGCGCTGTCTGCCCCGCTGGGTGTGCTGCTGATGCGAGGCTTCGAGCGCGACGACGCCGCCGTCAAGCACTCGCGCCGAGTCCACTCCTGCAGCGCGCAAGTGCTGCAGGGCCTGGTTGGCGCGGTTGCCGGTCTGGCAGATCAGCACGATGTCTCCGGTGAACTGCTCGGCCAGAGTCTCCTTGTGCTTCTGCAGCAGGTCCAGCGGCACGTTGTGCGAGCCCGGGACTCGCAGCGATTCATGTTCCGCGGGTGTACGCACGTCCACGAGCAGCGGGGCCCGCTGTGACTGGAGCTTCTCGGCGAGTTCGGTCGGGCTCATCGGGGCGGCGGGCGCCGTCGTCGTGGTGGTGGTGTTCGCCATAGGGCTGGGTGTTCCTTTCAAGAAGTACGGGGTGCTGGCGCTGCTGACGCCGGTATTGATCTCAGTTCCACCGGTTCAGCGGGACTGCTTCCACTCGGACCAGCCGGCATAGCTGCCGACCAGCTCACGGACATCGTGGCCTTCTCTGCGCAGCGCACTGGCGGCCACGGAGTTCCGGACCCCGGACTGGCAGTAGGTCACGATAGGCCCGCTGCCCGGCAGCTGGTCCTGGTGCCAGAGCACCCGCCCGGCGCTGAGCTGCTGAGAGCCGGGGATGTGGCCCGCAGCGTGCTCGGACTTGTTGCGCACATCCAGCAGCAGCGCGGGCTCGAAGTCCTGAAGCTCCTCAGGGGTGATGGTGGCCGGCTGGGTTGTGGGGAGATCGGCGAGGCTGATCGTGTAGCCCTTCACCCGGTCGATGCCGACCCTCATGAGGTGAGCGCGCATGATCTCAGCCTGGTCCTGATCCTCAGCCAGGAGGATCAGCGGCTGGGTCTCGGTCTCCGGGTCGTAGGCCCAGGCGCCGAAGCTGGCGAACTTGCCGCCGGCGGGGATGTTCAGGGCACCGATGACGGTTCCCTGTTTGACCTCGGCGTTGGCGCGGGTGTCCACGAAGATCGCTCGGTCCTCTTCCAGGGCGCTGCGCACCTGGTCCGAGGTGAAGGCCTGAAGCGGAGACAGCGGGCCCAGCACGGCGGGGCCGTCCTTGTTCTCGCGCTTCATCCGCCCGAAGTAGGCGTGGGCGTCGGGCTGCCCGTCGAGGAGCTCGTCGATGAAGCCCTGCTCGTCATCGTTGGCCAGATGCTTGGACCACCAGGCGTTGGTCCGCTCGTAGCCGACCGTGGTGGCCGGCAGCGCGCCCAGGGCCTTGCCGCAGGCGCTGCCTGCGCCGTGGCCGGGGTAGACCAGGATGTGGTCGGGCAGGGCGAGGAACTCGTTCTTCAGGCTGCGGTAGAGCTGCCTGGCTCCCTCGAAGCGGGTGTCGACTCCCCCGGCGGCCTCATCGAGGAGGTCCGGGCGGCCGAGGTCTCCGGCGAAGACGAAGTCTCCGGAGATCATGTAGCCGGGATCATCGCTGAAGGCGCCGTCGGTGACCAGGAAGATCAGGTGCTCCGGGGTGTGGCCGGGAGTATGGCGGGCCTCCACACGGATGTTGCCCAGGGTGATCACGTCTCCGTGCTGGAGTCGGGTGGCGTCGAAGCCGTACTGCCAGTCCTCGCCACCCTCGCCGGAGATGAAGGCCTCGGCGTCTGCGGCGGCCGCGAGCTCGCGGGTGCCGGAGAGGTAGTCCGCGTGGATGTGGGTCTCGGCGACCTTGGTGATGCGCATCCCGTGGTTCGCGGCGAGGTCGAAGTACTCGCCGACGTCGCGGCGGGCGTCGATGACCATGCCTTCGCCGGTGGCCTGGCAGCCGATGAAGTAGCTGGCCTGGGCCAGGTCCTCGTCGTAGATCCGTTCCAGAAGCATGAGATCGCTCCCTTCCTTGACAGTCGTTGGATACCCCATGGGGTATATGAACTACTGTCGCACATACCCCCGGGGGTATACAAGTTCGACGGAAAAAGATGAGTGAGCTGCTCCATTCGGGGTCGCCACGTGCTGCCGCGAATACCGCTCTGAGAGGCCGCGTTAACACTGCTGAAACGCGAGCCGGTAGGGTGGACAATCTGCCCTCCCCCAGCGCGCCCGCCCGGCGACCTGTGTGCGGACGCGAGCAGCAATCGTGTGTATCTACCTGGCCTGCGCGGCATTCCCGCCGCAGCGGCCAAGGCGGCACTGAGTAAGACAGAGCCGACACCAAAGGACCTATCACCATGCCCGCGACCCAGCCCGACTTCGCGCCCAGCGAGGCTCCGAGCCACACCACGACTCCGACGCTGCGCGGCGCCGTCGGCCCCGCCTACTTCCCCGTGGCGCTGCTGGCCCGCTTCCCCTACGCCATGATGGTGGTCGGGGTGCTCACCCTGGTGGTCGCGGCGCGGGACTCGCTGACCCTGGGCGGTGTCACCTCCGCGATGGTGGGCCTGGGCACGGCGATCTTCGGGCCGCTCATCGGCGCCGGCGCGGACCGGTGGGGCCAGCGCCCGGTGCTGCTGATCGCTGGTCTTGCCAGCAGCCTCTCGCTCTTCGCCCTGGCTTGGGTGGTCTACAGCCCGCTGGGCACCTGGGCGGTGCTGGTCTCCGCCTTCCTGGTGGGCGCCACCGCACCGCAGGTTCCGCCGATGTCGCGCAGCCGCCTGGTGGGCGTCATCTTCCGGAAGCTCCCCGCGGCCCGGCAGCAAAAGACGATGAACTCGACGATGGCCTATGAGTCAGCTGCCGATGAGATCACCTTCGTCTTCGGCCCCGTGATCGTGGGCCTGCTTGCGGCCACCCTGGGCGGCGCGGCGCCGATCATCGGCGCGGCCGTGCTCACCCTGGTCTTCCTGCTCGCCTTCGCGATGCACCCCACCGCCGACGTCGTGCCCAAGAACACCGCGACCCACCGCGAACCCGCCCCGGTGGGCGAGCTCTTCGCGCCGCGACTGCTGGTGCTGCTGGCCGGCGCCCTGGGCATCGGTCTGATCTTCGGCTCCACGCTGACCGTGCTGACCTCGTTCATGGCCGATCTGGGCTTCGCCGAGCGCGCGGGCCTGGTCTATGGCGCCATGGGTGTGGGCTCTGCGATCTTCGCGCTGGCGGCGGCCCTGTTCCCCGCGAGCTTCAGCCTCGAGGCGCGCTGGCTGAGCTTCGGCGGGGTGCTGCTGCTGGGCACCATCGGGCTGCAGTTCGCCTCTGTGCTGCCGGTGCTGATCCTGGTGCTGCTGGTGATGGGCGTGGGCATCGGCCCGACCCTGGTCACGCAGTTCAGCCTGGTGGCCGAGCGCAGCCCGCATGGACGCTCCGCCACGGTGATGTCCATGCTCACCACGGCGATCGTGATCGGCCAGTCCTCCTCCACGGCGATCACCGGGTTCATCGCCGAGAACTTCGGCACGCAGATCTCCGCGATCGTTCCGCTGGTGGCGGCGCTGCTGATCATCCTCGCGGCCGTCGGCAACGCGCTGGGCGTGAGCAACAGCCGGGACTACTCCCGGGAGGGATCCGAGGGCTGATCTCGGCCCGGCTCGCGGTGCTGATCTGCCTCCCGGTCGTCAGGCCAGCACCAACCAGCGTCACTCCGCCAGTGAGTCCACAACCGGTGGTCTGCGCAGCTCCAGCACGACCACCAGTGCGATGACACCGGCGGCCGTGAGGACCAGACTCTGCGGGGCCAGCGCGCTGAGCGCGATCCCCACGGCGAGGGCTGGGATGAGCACGTTCTTGGCCCGGGTGAGGGATTCCTTGAGCGTGAGGAACCAGATCCCCAGGATGAAGACCGCCACCGGGACCGTCAGCGTGGCCGCGGCCGCCTCGGGACTGAGGCTGGTGGCGCCCAAGTCGAGGTCGATCGCGACCTCGATCCCGGCGGAGAACGTCCCGGCCGCGGCGAAGATCGCGTAGTGGGCGTACCCGAAGATCAGCGAGTTCCGAAGTCGATCGAACTTCTCGTGATGGCTGCGCGCGAAGTAGATCCACCACATCCCGGAGGCGAGGATGAGCCCGCAGACGGCGATCGTGATCAGTGCACCGAGGCGCTCGGCATCTTCTGCAGCGTCGATCACAGCATTGGCGGAGGCGAGGATCGATTCCCCGAGCAAGATGATGGTGAACAGCCCGTAGCGTTCGGCGATGTGGTGCGGATGCCAGGGCGTGGGGCGGGATCGCTCCGCCCAGATCGGCACTGAGATTTCGGCGAGCACCAGCAGCAGGAACCCTGGCACGGACCACTGCTCGGGGAGCAGCAGCCGTCCCACCCACAGCAGCTGCACCACGGAGATTCCCGCCGCATACCTCAGCGCCGTGCCGCGCAGCCGCGCATCTGCCTGCGCCGCACGCAGCCACTGCGCGACGACTGCGAGGCGCATGATCACGTACCCCAGCGTGGCCAGGCGGTAGTCCGTCTCGGTCACCGCGGGGTTCACACCGGCGGCGAGCACCAGCACACCGCCCATCTGGAAGAAAGTCAGGATCCGGTAGAGCCAGTCCTCCGTGCCGAAGGATGTGGCGAACCAGGTGAAGTTCATCCATGCCCACCAGATCGCGAAGAACACCATGGGTACGCGCCGACTCCGCTGGCAATGTGCCCCGCAGACTCGGCGTGGTGCAGCTCGACAGCGGCCTGCGAGACAGCGACGACGAACACGAGGTCGAAGAAGAGCTCCAACGGGGAGGCCGCACGGTGCTCCTCCTGCGGGTCCCGCGGGCGCATGCGCCTCAAGCCCAGCCGAGCGTGCACAGTGGTCATCGCGCTGATCCCTTGGTGTCGAAGGGGCGGGTCGAGGGGCCGGGCAACAGCGCCGACGACGGCGGCGCGGCAGCTGCTCGGCGCCAGAGTAGCCGCGGTGGGGACTCGGCCACAATGGCGCGGCACACAGGTCAGGGCACGCAAAAACGGCCGGTGAGGCCCCCCGAAGGGAAACCTCACCGGCCGTTGTGCGGCTCAAGCTGCTCAGCCGGGGCTGTTCAGCTGAAGCCGTTCAGCAGGAGCTGATCACGCGTCGTCGTCCTCGGTGTTCGAGGAACCGTCGCCCTCGACCACGGGGGCGAGGCTGAGCTTTCCGCGGTCATCGACCTTGGAGATCTCGACCTGGATGCGCTGGCCGACGCTGACGACGTCTTCGACGTCGTCCACGCGCTTGCCCTCGTTGAGCTTGCGCAGCTCGGAGATGTGCAGCAGGCCATCCTTGCCCGGGGTCAGCGAGATGAACGCGCCGAACGTGGTCAGCTTGACCACGGTGCCCAGGTACCGCTCGCCGATCTCAGGGACCTGCGGGTTGGCGATCGCGTTGACCGCGGCGCGTGCTGCTTCTGCAGCCTCGCCGTTGGTCGCGCCGATCAGGACGGTGCCGTCATCTTCGATCGAGATGTCGGTGCCGGTGTCCTCCTGGATCTGGTTGATCATCTTGCCCTTCGGGCCGATGACCTCGCCGATCTTGTCCACGGGGACCATCACCGAGATGATGCGCGGTGCGAACTCTGACATCTCATCCGGAGAGTCGATGGCAGCTGCCATGACGCTCAGGATGTGCAGGCGAGCCTCGCGGGCCTGCTTCAGCGCTGCGGAGAGCACCGAAGCCGGGATGCCGTCGAGCTTCGTGTCCAGCTGGATGGCTGTGACGAACTCGGAGGTGCCGGCGACCTTGAAGTCCATGTCGCCGAAGGCATCTTCGGCGCCGAGGATGTCGGTCAGTGCGGCGTAGCGGGTCTCGCCGTCGACCTGGTCGGAGACCAGGCCCATGGCGATGCCTGCCACAGGGGCCTTCAGCGGAACGCCGGCGTTGAGCATCGACAGCGTCGAGGCGCAGACCGAGCCCATCGAGGTGGAGCCGTTGGAGCCCAGCGCCTCGGAGACCTGGCGGATCGCGTAGGGGAACTCCTCGCGGGAGGGCAGCACCGGAACCATGGCGCGCTCAGCGAGTGCACCGTGACCGATTTCGCGGCGCTTGGGCGAACCCACGCGGCCGGTCTCACCCACCGAATAGGGCGGGAAGTTGTAGTTGTGCATGTAGCGCTTGGTCTTCACCGGCGACAGGCTGTCGATGTTCTGCTCAAGCTTGAGCATGTTCAGCGTGGTGACACCCATGATCTGGGTCTCGCCGCGCTCGAAGATCGCCGAACCGTGCACGCGGGGAAGAACCTCGACCTCGGCGGTGAGCTGGCGGATGTCCGTCAGACCGCGTCCGTCGATGCGCACCTGATCGCGCAGGATGCGCTGGCGGATGACCTGCTTGGTCACCGCGCCGATGGCCTTGGCGACTTCGCCGCCGCGGCCTTCGAATTCCTTGCCCTCGCCGGCGAGCTCCTCGCGGACCTCGGCCTTCAGCTCGGAGTCCGCGGTGTCGCGCTCCTGCTTGTCGGCGATCTGGTACACCTTGCTCAGGCGCTCGGAGGCGGAAGCCTCCACAGCGGCGAGAACGTCATCCTCGTAGTCCACGAAGGTGGGGATGTCGATCTCGGGCTTGGCGGCGCGTGCTGCCAGATCAGCCTGGGCATCGCAGAGGACCTTGATGAACGGCTTGGCAGCCTCGAGGCCTTCGGCGACGATGTCCTCGGTCGGAGCGGTCTTGCCCTGCTCCATGATGAGCTTCCAGGAGTCATCGGTGGCTTCGGCTTCGACCATCAGCACAGCGATGTCGCCGTCGACGACTCGACCTGCGACGACCATGTCGAAGACAGCGTTCTCCAGCTGGGAGTGCTTCGGGAAGGCCACCCACTGGGCGCCGTTGGCACCCTCGACGAGTGCCACGCGGACTGCACCGATCGGGCCGGAGAACGGCAGACCGGAGAGCTGGGTGGACATCGAGGCGGCGTTGATGGCCACCACGTCGTAGAGGTCATCCGGGTTGATCGAGAGCACGGTCTCGACGACCTGGACCTCGTTGCGGATGCCCTTCTTGAAGGCGGGGCGCAGCGGGCGGTCGATCAGGCGGCAGGCCAGGATCGCGTCGGTGGAGGGGCGACCCTCGCGACGGAAGAAGCTGCCGGGGATGCGACCTGCGGCGTACATGCGCTCTTCAACGTCCACCGTCAGCGGGAAGAAGTCGAAGCCCTCACGGGGGGACTTGCCCACCGAGGTGGCCGAGAGCAGGCTCGTGTCGTCGTCCATGGTGACCAGGACGGAACCGGCGGCCTGCTTGGCGAGGCGGCCGGTCTCGAAGGAAATGGTGCGTGTACCGAATGAGCCGTTGTCAATGACGGCTTCGGTGGTGTGAATCTCGGGACCCTGCATAACAGGTGTCTCCTCTCAGTTGTCTTGCATTACTGGCGCGCCAGTGAGAGAGAAGGATCTGCGTACATATGGTCGGTCATCGATCGAAGCCCACGGGCCCGGCACGTGCTGTGCCTCCCGGAGGCTACTACCGAGGACCGGAACATATGAGTTCGATCCCTCTCACTGGCGGGAGCGCCACCCACTAGTCTCGCATACAAAGCAGGCGACTCCTACGGCCGTGTTGACCGTGTAAGGAGCCGCCTGATTCGTTGCTTGGTGATCAGCGTTTGACGCTGAAGCTCATCGGCGAATACCGAGACGCTTGATCAGCGAACGGTAGCGCTCGATGTCCGTAGCAGCAAGGTACTTCAGCAGACGACGACGGCGACCCACCAGGATCATCAGACCGCGACGGGTGTGGTGATCATGCTTGTGCACCTTGAGGTGCTCGGTGAGGTCGGAGATCCGACGTGTCAGAACCGCAACCTGAACCTCGGGTGAACCAGTGTCACCCTCGGAAGTTGCGTACTCCTTGATGATCTCCTGTTTGACAACGGGATCTAAAGCCATGGAAGAGCTCCTTCATTGTTGTACCGCGAACAAGACCGGGCTTTGCCCTTGCGGGCCAGGGACCAGTGTCAGCCACCGCGGACTGCAGCATGACGTTGCCGCCTAAGCGACCCGTCTACGATACAGGAGCCAGCCACAAGGGGCCACCCACCCTGCGTTTACGCCCACCCACCCTGCGTTTTACCTCCCCCACCCTGACGTTTTACCTCCCCGTGCGAGTTCTACCGGGCAGACCGCCGGCGGGGTAGATCACGTAGGCCCAGGTAAAACGCTGGTGTGCAGGACGGTGAGGTAGGGAAGCTGGACGGGCTCCCCCGGCGACAGCTCCAGGTGCTCATCGAGGTACCAGTCGAGGTTCGCTCGGCGGCGTTCCCGAGCCGGCCCATCGGCCGAGAGCCAGGAGCTCAGCGTGGTGGACAGCGTGCGAATCTCCTCCGGGGTGATCGCCCGTTCCCAGCGCGTCTCCTGCGTGGTCCAGGCACCGAAGAGCGCAGGGTCCACGGCCGGGGTCCAGCCGGGCCGGTAGACATCCCCGGCGCGCATGATCCGGGTCAGCCGGTGCACCCAGGGGACGGATGTATCGAGATAGTTGGCCACCACGGCCAACACTCCCCCGGGCCGAAGAATCCGGCGCACCTCCTGCTGGACCAGCGCGTCATCGAACCAGTGCCAGGCCTGGGCCGCGACGACGACGTCGCAGCTCGCCTCCTCCAGACCGGTCGCCTCCGCCGTGGTCCGGTGCACCTGAAGGCGCGGGCTCGTCTGATTCCGGAGCAGCTCCGCGCTGCGTGCTGCGAGCACCTCGGTCATCGCGATCGAGGGCTCCACCGCATGGACGTCGGCCCCGTGCTCGAGCAGCGCTCGGGTGAGGATTCCGGTGCCGGCGCCGAGATCGGCGACCACGGGGTGGGCTGCGGGCGAGAGCGCCAACATCCTCGCCACCACCTCGCGCGGATAGCGCGGCCGGACGGCGTCATAACGCCAGGCCTCCTGCAGGGAGGTGTCCGTGGAGAAGGAGGCGCCGAGCCGTCGTCGTCGGTCGGGGTCGGTGATCAGCGCCGGCTGACCGGGACGTGACTTGGGACGGGATGGCACAGGAGCCGCCGCTAGTCGATGGGGAGCCCGGCGAGGACCTGGCGGGTCTGCGCCACGTCCTGGTGCATCTGCTCCACCAGTTTCGCCGCACCCTCATAGGCGACCATCCCGCGCAGCCGCTGAACGAACTCCACGCGCACGTGCTGGCCGTAGAGGTCGAAGTCTTCGACCGCCTCGGTGGGCCGGTCGATGACATGGGACTCCACCACGCGTTCGAGCCCGTGGAAGGTGGGGTTCGAGCCCACCGAGATGGCCGCGGGCCAGCGTGCTCCGGCGGCGTCCTCCAGCCAGCCGGCGTAGACGCCGTCGGCGGGGATCATGCCCTCGGAGGCACTGGCCAGGTTGGCGGTGGGGAAGCCCAGGTCGCGGCCGCGTGCTGCACCGTGGACCACTTCACCGAGCACGGCGTGGGGACGGCCGAGCACCTCTGCGGCGGCGGCCACGTCCCCGGCGTCGAGTGCCTCGCGCACCCAGGTGGATGAGCACCGGCGCGAGGTCTCGGCCACGGTGTGACCGGAGAGCGCGAAATCGTCCACGCCCAGCACGCTGAAGCCGTACCGCTCGCCGAGTTCGACCATGGTCTCGAAGTTGCCCGAGTTGCCGCGTCCGAAGCGGACATCATGACCGATCACGACCACGGAGACATTGAGCAGGTCCACGAAATAGGTCTTCACGAACTCTTCGGCGGTGAGTCCTGCCAGGTCCAGGTTGTAGTGCAGCACGAGCAGCGCATCGATGCCGGACTCGGAGAGGCGCTGGACCTTCTCCGCGGTGCCGGTGAGCATCACCGGGCAGTCGTCGGGGCGGTGGACCTGCAGCGGGTGCGGGTCGAAGGTGATGGCCACGGCCTGCGTGTCTTCTTCGCTGTGGGCAGCGGCAACAAGCTGGGAGAGCACCTCCTGGTGACCCAGGTGGACGCCGTCGAAATTGCCGATGGTCACTGCGGTGGGTCCTAGTCCCTGGGGGACTTCTTCGCGACCGTTCCAGAACTGCACGTCCGAAAGCCTATCGCTCATGCCTGGGTGCCGCGCGCGGCGGAGCGTCCGGGGCGGTGGCGCAGCAGCCAGAACAGTCCGATGAAGGGCAGCACCAGCGGCACGAAGGCGTAGCCCTCACCGAAGTGGGACCACACGGTCGCCTCGTTGAACAGCTCCGGCTGCAGGTAGGTCCAGAGTCCGACGCCGAGCACCCCGGTCAGTTCGACCAGGACGGCGATCAGCGCGATGAGCCAGGCGCGCGCACCGATGCGGGCCAGGGCCAGGGTGGCGACGATGTAGACCGCCGCGGCGAACCCGCTGAGCGCGTACGCCACCGGGGAGGCCTCGAAGTCTGTGAGGATCTGATAAAGCGCCCGGGCGAAGGAGGAGACGGCGAAGATGCCGTAGGCGGTGATGATGAGCATGCCGACACCGCGGTTGCGCGGCGTGGGGGTCTTAGCACCGGTGCTGGCGGGGCCGCCGTCGGTGCGGGCGGCGGTGGCCCGGTCGCCGTCGGTGCGGGCCTGGCCGCCGTCGGCCGTGGTACTGCTCAAGTTCTCGCTCATAGCGCGCTTCCCCACCAGATCTCCTCCAAGCGGTAGATCATCACGAATACGACGAGCCCGACGAAGCTCATCACCAGGTTGGACCAGCGGGTCTTGTCGATCATGGCCCAGACGAACACTCCCACCGGGAGCATCAGTGCAGTGACAATATAGCCCCAGAACTCCCAGGCCTCTCCCGTGATCGAGGCGCCGGCGGCCTGCCGGATTCCGGCGTAGACCGCGTAGACGATCAGGTAGAGCTCGATCAGCCCCAGCGAGATGATCGAGGAATCAGCCGGGTGATCGCGCACCGCGGTCATGACCCAGCACACCACGACCGACAGTGCGCAGACGAGGGTGCCTATGAGGAACATCACCGTCATGCAGTGGATTCCTCGGACTGTGTCGGGGTCTCCGCGGGGGCGGTGGGCGCTGCTGCCGCGGTCGAACCTGACGCCGCAGCGGGGGCGGTGGCGGGGGCGAAGACCAGCTCGGGCTTGGCCTGGTAGCTGCTGGACTCGGCCGCGTCGGCGGCGTCGGGTGAGGCCGAGGCCCCCTTCTTGGCGGGGACGTCGCGCAGCAGAGCCACCAGATCACCCTCGGGGCTGAAGGCGGCCGTGAGCTGGGGGGCCTCACCCGTGCCGGAGGCCGTCACGCGCCGCCCGAAGCCGAGGTTCGCGGTCTCCTCGGCGGTGAGCTCGCGGGCGGGGAAGAGCTGAGCGGCCGCCTCGGCCAGACCGATATAGCCGAAGTCCTCACCCAGCTGTTCCAAGGTGAGGGTCTGATCGATGCTGTAGGGACCCACGGCGGTGCGGCGCAGCGCGGTGAGATGGCCGCCCACCTCGAGCGCTTCGCCCAGGTCTCGGGCCAGCGCGCGGACGTAGGTGCCGGAGGAGACCCGCACCTCGATGTCCACGTCGATCAGCTTGCCGCCCTCGATCCGGCGGATGTCGAGAACCTCGAAGCTATGCACGGTGATCGCCCGGGAGTTCAGCTCCACCTCTTCACCGGCCCGCGCCCGGTCGTAGGCGCGCCGACCGTCCACCTTGATCGCAGAGACCGTCGCCGGGACCTGCTGGATCTCGCCGGTGAGTCGGGCCACCTCGGCGTGGATGTCCTCGGCGCCCACCGCATTGGCGAACCGGGTCTGCAGAAGCTCGCCCTCGGCGTCGTCGGTGGTGGTGGACTGGCCCAGCCGCATGGTGGCGGTATAGGTCTTGTCCACCCCGACGATGTGGGTGAGCAGCCGCGTGGCGCGGTTGATGCCGACCACCAGCACGCCGGTGGCCATCGGGTCCAATGTCCCCGCGTGGCCGACCTTGCGCGTTCCCGCGAGCTTGCGGAGGCGCCCGACCACGTCGTGGCTGGTCCAGCCCGCAGGCTTGTCCACCAGGACGAGGCCGGAGCCGACCTCCAGCTCCTCGGGCTTCTGCTTCTTACCCATGGGTGCTCAGTTGGCCTCGGATGCGCGGCGAGTGCCGGACCCGTCGTCGTCCTCGGAGGACTCGTCCTCCTCGACCTGCCAGCGGTAGGGCTTCTCCTCGGAGGCGGGCTGGGCGTCCTTGCGGAGCGCGGCGACCTGCTCGTCCTGCTCACGGGCCTTGCGCAGCAGATCTTCCATGTGCGCCGCCGATTCGGGGATCTCGTCGGCGACGAACTCGAGGGTGGGGGTCAGCCGGATGTTGAGGTTCTTGCCGAGCTCGTGGCGCAGCACGCCCTGGTTCGCGGCCAGGACCGCCTCGGCGCCGGCGCGGGAGTCCTCGTCCGGGGCCATCACCGTGTAATACACGGTGGAGTGCTGGAGATCGTTGGTCACGCGGGCGTCGGTGACGGTGATGAGCTCGGCGCGCTCATCCTTGACCCGGCGACGCAGCGCCTCGGCCACGATCACCTTGATGCGCTGCGCCAGTCGGGCGGCGCGTGCTGGATCTGCCATGGGATGGTCCTTTCAAAAATTCTGTGTCCCAGCCTAGCCCCGGCGTGGGGCCCGGCTGGGCATGGGGTGCTGACAGGTCCGGGGACCCCGCCGTGTGGCAGAGTCCCCGGAACTGTCGCCGGGCGAACCGGCGGGCCTGGTCAGGAGCGAGGAATCTCGCGCATCTCCCAGGTTTCGATGCTGTCACCTTCGCGGATGTCGTTGAAGGATCCGAGGCCGATACCGCACTCGAAGCCGTCGCGGACCTCGGTGGCATCGTCCTTGAACCGCTTGAGCGACTCGATGGTGAGGTTGTCTGCGACCACATTGCCGTCGCGCACCAGGCGGGCCTTGGCGTTGCGGCGGATGAGACCGGACCGGACGATCGAACCGGCGATGCTGCCGAACTTCGAGGAGCGGAAGACCTCGCGGACCTCGGCGCTGCCGAGTGCCGCTTCCTCGTACTCGGGCTTGAGCATGCCCTTCAGTGCTGCCTCGATGTCATCGATGGCCGCGTAGATGACCGAGTAGAAGCGCATGTCCACGCCTTCACGGTCAGCCAGGTCGGTCACGCGCTCCGCAGGACGCACGTTGAAGCCGAGGATCACTGCGTTGTCCACAGTGGCCAGGTTCACGTCGTTCTGCGTGATCGCACCGACGCCGCGGTGGATGACGCGGAGCTGCACGTCGGCACCCACATCGATCTTGAGCAGAGCGTCTTCCAGGGCCTCCACGGCACCGGAGACGTCGCCCTTGAGGATGAGGTTGAGGGTGTCGATCTTGCCCTCGGCCACAGCCTGGTCGAAGTCTTCCAGGCTGATGCGCTTGCGGCGCTTGGCCAGCTGAGCGTTGCGCTCCACCGCCTCACGCTTCTCAGCGATCTGACGCGCGGTGCGGTCATCCGAAGTGGACAGGAAGGTGTCACCGGCGCGAGGCACCGAGGACAGACCCAGCACCTGGACCGGACGGGAGGGCAGGGCCTCCTTGACGGTCTCACCGTGCTCATCGAACATGGCGCGGACACGGCCGTGGGCAGTGCCGGCGACCATGTTGTCGCCCACCCGCAGCGTGCCGGACTGGACCAGCACAGTGGCCACGGCGCCGCGACCCTTGTCCAGGTTCGCCTCGATGGCCACACCACGTGCTGCCTTGTTCGGGTTCGCCGTGAGCTCCAGGGCCGCATCTGCGGTGAGCAGAACGGCTTCCAGCAGCTCGTCGATGTGCAGGTTGTTCAGCGCGGAGACGTTGACGAACATGGTGTCGCCGCCGTACTCCTCGGGCACCAGACCGTATTCGGCCAGCTGACCGCGGACCTTGTCCGGCGAGGCGCCTTCCTTGTCCATCTTGTTGACTGCGACGACGACCGGCACGTTGGCGGCCTTCGCGTGGTTCAGCGCTTCCACCGTCTGCGGCATGACGCCGTCATCGGCGGCGACGACCAGCACGGCGATGTCGGTGACCTTCGCACCACGGGCACGCATGGCGGTGAACGCCTCGTGACCGGGAGTATCGATGAAGGTCAGGCCGCGCTCGACGCCCTCGTGGTCCACGTGGACCTGGTAGGCGCCGATGTGCTGGGTGATGCCGCCGGCTTCGCCTGCGGTCACGTTCGCCTTACGGATGGAGTCCAGCAGTCGGGTCTTGCCGTGGTCGACGTGACCCATGACGGTGACGACTGCTGCGCGGGCCGAGAGCTCCTCGGAGCCCTCTGCTGCCAGCTCGTCCTCGATGTTGATGTCGAAGGTCTCGAGCAGCTCGCGATCCTCGTCCTCCGGGGAGACGATCTGGACCGGATAGCCCAGCTCTTCGCCCAGCAGGTGGAAGGTCTCTTCGTCGAGGGACTGGTTGGCCGTCGCCATCTCACCGAGCTTCATCAGCACGGTGACCATGGCTGCCGGCTCGGCATTGATCTTCTCGGCGAAGTCGCCCAGCGAGGAGCCGCGGCGCAGCCGCACGGTGACGCTGCCGTCACCCTTGGGAACGCGCACGCCGCCGATCTCGCGGGACTGGCGCTGCTCCATCTCCTGACGCTTTGCGCGCTTCGACTTGCGAGCCTTGGCCTTGGAGCCGCCGCGCCCGAAGGCACCTGCTGCGCCGCCACGACGAGGACCGCCGCCGCGACCGCCGCGAGGCGGTCCACCGGCCGGTGCGCCCGGACGACCACCGGCGGGTGCCGGGGTCTGGCTGGGCATCATCGAAGGCTTGGGGCCTCCCGGACGTGCGGCTGCCGGACGGGCTGCGCCGCCTGCTGCCGGTGCGCCGGGACGTGCGCCGCCTGCCGGGCGAGGTGCACCCGGACGAGGTGCGCCACCGGGGGCGCCCTGACCGCCGCGGGGACGGGGTCCGCCGCCGCGTTCGGTGCGCATGCCCTGCTGGGGTGCGAACGGGTTGTTGCCCGGACGTGGTCCAGCCGGCTTGGGACCGGGGCGGGGGCCGCCGGTTCCGCCGGGACGCGGGGCCTGGCGCTCGGCACCCATGCCCTGGCTCGTGGCGTAGGGGTTGTTGCCCGGGCGGGGTCCGCCGGGCTTGGAGCCGGTGGCCGGCTTGGCAGCGGGCTTCGACGCCTCAGGGGCGGCTGGCTCCTGCTGTGCAGGCTTCTCGGCAGGCTTCTCCGCAGCCTGGGGGGCTTCGGGTTCGGCCTTTGCGGCAGGCTTGGGCGCCGGCTTCGGTCCGGGCTTGATGCCGCCGGGACGCGGAGCCGAGGAACCTGGAGACGGTGCCGCGGAGGAACCGGACTGAGCCGGGGCCGAGGAGTCAGCGGCGGGTGTGGACGCGCCGTCGGACTTCTGCGGACCGGGCCGGGAGGCCGGAGTGGAATTGGAAGCGGGAGCTTCGGCGGGCTTGGCGTCGGGGAATGCCTGACGCAGCTTCTTCGCCACCGGGGGCTCCACGGTGGAGGAGGGCGATTTCACGAACTCGCCCATACCCTGCAGTTTCGCGAGGGCTTCTTTCGAGGTGATGCCGAGCTCTTTGGCGAGCTCGTGTACGCGGGCCTTGGCCACATTTCTCCTTGTCTGGCCCACGCTTCCCCGCCGGCACCAGCGGGGCTGATGTCAGCGGTTCATCGGCGAAGGCCGTTTGAACTTCTCTGAAACCGTGACGGAGTTGCTCTGAAAAGTCATCGCGGCGAACTCATGCGTCGGTGTTCATCGGGGATCCATCTCTCTGAACCCGCTTTCTGGCCTCAGTCTCTTGATGTCTGCACCGAAGTGCTGACCGACGAGCTGGGGCCGTTGGTGCCGATAATGTCGTGCAGCTCAAGTGAGCTCGTATCCACAGGCCGGCGGAACGCCCGGTTGAAGGCCTTCCGCTTGACTGCGGTGTCGAAGCACTCGCGCTGCGGGTGCAGCCAGGCGCCCCGTCCGGGAAGAACCCGGGCGGCGTCCCACACCACCTGCTCAGGTGCGGATCCGGCGTCGTCGGCTGCGATGAGGACAAGCCTCACCACGTCGTCCTGGGCGACCTGACGGCGACAACCGATACAGGTACGCACTGGAACCATGACAGTCTACCCCTTCTCACTGATTCGAGCAGAACCCTCTGCCCGAACGAACCCGGTCAGGGAGCGGCCAGCGTGGCGTCGGAGACGATGTCGATCCGCCAGCCGGTGAGCTTCGCGGCAAGCCGGGCGTTCTGCCCCTCTTTCCCGATGGCCAGCGAGAGCTGATAGTCCGGGACGACCACGCGGGCGCTGCGGGTGGCCTCGTCCAGGATCGTCACCGATTTCACCTTAGAAGGCGACAGCGAGTGGGCGATGAACTCGGCGGCGTCGTCGGAGTGATCGATGATGTCGATCTTCTCGTCGTTGAGCTCGGTCATCACCGCGCGGACGCGGGAGCCCATGGAGCCGATGCAGGCACCCTTGGCGTTGATGCCCGACTGGTGGGCACGGACCGCGATCTTGGTGCGGTGCCCGGCCTCGCGGGCGATGGCGGTGATCTCCACGCTGCCGTCGGCGATCTCCGGGACCTCGTGCTCGAAGAGCTTCTTCACCAGGCCCGGGTGGGAGCGGGACAGTGTGATGGAGGGGCCGCGCATGCCGCGGTGGACGTCGACGACGAAGGCGCGGAGCCGCCGGCCGTGGATGTACTCCTCGCCGGGGACGTGCTCCTGCGGGGGAAGCAGCGCCTCGACGCTGCCCAGATCCACCTGGATCATGTTCGGGTTGCGACCCTGCTGGATGGTGCCGGAGATCAGCTCACCCTCGCGGCCGCGGAACTCACCCAGGACCTGATCGTCCTCGGCGTCGCGGATGCGCTGCATGATGACCTGGCGCGCCGTGGAGGCGGCCACGCGGCCGAAGTCGCGGGGAGTGTCGTCGAACTCGCCGATGACCGTGCCGTCCTCGTCGCGCTCCTTGGCCCAGACCGTGACGTGACCCGTGGACTGATCGATCTCTGCCCGAGCGTGCTGCAGCGCACCGGGTGATTTGTGATAAGCCAACACCAGCGCCTGCTCAATGGCGGGAATCAGCCGCTCCAGCGGGATCTCTCGCTCTTTGACGAGCATGCGCAGTGCGCTCATATCGATATCCACTTGTGCCTCCGGTTATGCCAGTATCTACTCCGTGTGGGAAAACTCTACCTGCACTCGCGCCTGGGTGATCGACGCGAAACCGATCTCGGCGGGATCCGCGTACTTCACCGGCATGCCCTTCTTGGGTGCGGGCTTCTGCTCGGCCACCGTGATGGAGTCGTCGTGAACCGCAGTGAGCCGGGCCAGAATCGGGCTGCCTCCGGTCGGGGTGATCTCCAGCAGCCGACCCAGGTTGCGCTCGAAGTGCCGGGGCTCGGTGAGCGGCCGGGTCGCACCCGGGGTGGAGACCTCCAGCTCGTAGCTGTCGAGCTCGGGGAGCACGTCCTCCTCGTCCAACCGCGCGGAGATCGCCTGGGACAGGGCGGCGACCGTGTCCAGGTCCACCTGGTCGGTGCCCGAGGGCTGGTCCACCGAGACCTTCAGCGTGGTGGTCCCGCCGCTGGGGCTGAGCTCGAGCTCCTCCAGGTAGAGGCCCTGGTCGGTGACCGTGGGGATGATCAGCTCGGCGATCTTCGCGGTGCGGGCATCTGTGAAGCGCTGCGCTCCGGTGGGGCGTGGGGCGATGGCCATGACGGTCCTCTCAGTGGCGGGCGGTGCGTCTCCATTGTGCCTGAGACCTCCCTTCGCGTTTTACCTCCCCTTACGAGTTCTACCTGCCCGACGGTCGCCCTGGTAGAACGCGTCCGCGCCGGTAAAACGCTGGGAACAGGGGACGTCCGCCATGCTCAGCAGGCGTCGTAGGCGAGAAGGATCCTGCAGGTCGGCCCAGGTGAAACGCAGGACGGTCAGCCCGAGGGCGCGCAGCCCGTCCTCACGCTCCTTCTCTGCGATCACCACCTCCTCGGCGCTCCGGCCCGAGAGCGCCCTCGAGGTCCGGTACTTCATAAGCCCGTCGAACTCGCCGACAACTCCCGGGCCCTCCCAGAAGAAGTCGGTGATGCAGAACCGCCCGTTCGGCAGTTGAAACATGCGCTGCAGAATCGGGGCGGCGAATCCCAGTTCTGCGATGCGCACTCGCGCCCAGGACTCCCCCGCCGACTCCGCCCCACCGTCGGCGAAGTTCCATGCCGCGTCCCATCGCGCGCGACCTCGCGCCGATGCCACCTGACCCAACCAGGGCTCGACCAGGGAGAGCGGGCCCGCCGGATGCCGACGATCACCCACGCGGCCTGCCTTGTAGGCGTCGAGCACCACCACCGCATCCGCAAAATCCAGCCTGGGCACGGTGTCGGCCAACACCAGACCCAGCGGCTCCACGCAGAGCTCACGCCCTGCGGAGCTCTCCGCGTCGAAGTTCTCCAGCCCCGGAAAGGGCTGCCGGAAGAGTGCCAGCTCATACCCAGGTTTCCATTCCTCTCCCAGTCCATCCCGCAACCGGTCCCGGAGGGCCCGCGGATACTGGTGATGACGGGTACCGATGGCGCGCAGCGCTGCGGGGCTCGGGGCGCCGCCGTCGTGCGCCTGCGTATGAGCCCGCAGGAGACGTTCGATCGCGGTGGTGGAGGCTCGTCCGGTCAGCGCGGGCGCCGAGTGGAGGCCACTCTCCGAGTTGCGTGCGGTGCGCACAGTCACGGCATCGGGAGGGTGGAGCAGCCCGACACCATGCAGCGCCAGAGCAGTCGTCCGGCAGAAATGCGTCTGTGGTGCCAGCAGGTGCACGGCTGCTGCCGCAATCAGATGCCGGTCCCAGGGCGGTGACTCGAACCAGGTGGCGGGGTGGAGGTAAATGCCGCGGCGGATGCGCAACAGCTCTCCGGCATCGACCAGTGCGCTGAGCCTGCGCCCGATCTCCTCCACATCGCGGCCAGCTCCCGTTTCTATGCCGCGAGCAGCACCGGAGCTTTCCCAGAGGTCCCTGGCCCGGAGAAGTCGGCCGCGTGGCAGGGTGGCGGCAAGCGGGGCGAGGTGTGCAGTCATGGGAGAAGCCTGCTCCTGCGGCGGCCCTCCCCGAGTGAATTCGGCCGCACTGTGGATAACCCTCCCCGCCCCAGCGTTTTACCTCCCCTTCCGAGGAATACCGGGCGGACCGTCACCCCGGTAGAGCTCGCAAAGGGAGGTAAAACGCCTAGGGACGGGTGCCCCTTAGACTTGGGCCGGTAGAAGATCCCTCACCGGAAACGAGAACACCTGTGCCGCTCCGCCTGTCCCACCTGTTCCTCCGCACGCTGCGCGACAACCCGGCCGACGCCGAGGTCGCCAGCCACCAGCTGCTGGTCCGCGCCGGCTACATCCGCCGCGCCGCGCCGGGCGTCTACACCTGGCTGCCGCTGGGGCTGACCGTGCTGCGGAAGATCGAGGAGATCGTCCGCGAGGAGATGCACCGGATCGGCGCCCAGGAGGTCCACTTCCCCGCACTGCTGCCCAAGGAGCCCTACGAGGCCACCGGCCGCTGGGACGACTACGGCGACGGCATCTTCCGGCTCAAGGACCGCAAAGAGGCGGACTACCTGCTCGCGCCCACCCATGAGGAGGTCTTCACCCTGCTGGTGAAGGACCTCTACAGCTCCTATAAGGACCTGCCGCTCTCGATCTACCAGATCCAGACCAAGTACCGCGACGAAGCACGCCCCCGGGCAGGCCTGCTCCGCGGACGCGAGTTCATCATGAAGGACTCCTACTCCTTCGCGCTCACCGAAGAGGACCAGCGCGCGGCCTACGACGACCACCGCGCGGCCTATCTGCGCATCTTCGACCGCCTGGGGCTGCCCGTGGTCCCTGTCAACGCCGTCTCCGGTGCGATGGGCGGCTCCGCCTCGGAGGAGTTCCTCTTCCCCTGCGACATCGGCGAGGACACCTTCGTCGAGTCCGACGGCGGCTTCCGCGCCAACGTCGAGGCCGTCACCACGCCGACGCCGGAGCCCATCGACCACACGAACCTGCCCGCCGCGCAGGTGCACCACACCCCCGGCACCGACACCATCGCCACCCTGGTCGACGCCGCGAACACCCACCAGCCCCGGGAAGACCGGGAATGGACCGCCGCGGACACGTTGAAGAACGTGGTCGTCGCGGCCGTGCTGCCCGATGGTTCTCGGCGCATCGTGGTCCTGGGCGTGCCCGGCGACCGCGACGTGGACCTCAAGCGCGCGGAGGCCACCATCGGCGGAATCATCGGCGTCGGCGGCGAAGTGGCCCTGGAGGCGGCCAACGAGGCCGACCTGAAGAAGAACCCCGGACTGGTCCGCGGCTACATCGGTCCCGGCCTGTCCCTGGACGCCCCCGTCCTCGGAGCTCAAGGCAGCACCGGGATCACCTACCTGGTGGATCCCCGTGTGGTGGCCGGCAGCAGCTGGATCACCGGCGCCAACGAGGCCGATCAGCACGTGTTCGGCCTGGTGGCCGGGCGCGACTTCGGCTGGGACGGGATCATCGAGGCCGTGGTCGTCCAAGAGGGCGATCCGGCCCCCGACGGCTCGGGCCCGCTGCGCACCCGTCGCGGCATCGAGATGGGACACATCTTCCACCTCGGCACCCGCTACGCCGAGGCGCTGGGCCTGCAAGTCCTCGACGTCAACGGCAAGCTCGCCACCGTCACCATGGGCTCCTACGGCTTCGGCGTCACCCGCGCGCTGGCCGCCATCGCCGAGGCCACGCATGACGAGAAAGGCCTGATCTGGCCCGCCGCCATCGCTCCGGCCGACGTGCACCTGGTCGCCACCGGCAAGGGTGACGAGGTCTACGCCGCCGCCGAGTCGCTGATCACCCAGCTCGAAGACGCCGGCCTCAGCGTGATCTACGACGATCGTCCGAAGGTCTCCCCCGGCGTGAAGTTCGGCGACGCCGAGCTGCTCGGAGTTCCGATGCTGGTCACCGTGGGCCGCGGTCTGAAGAACGGCACGATCGAGCTCAAGGATCGTCGCTCGGGCGAGTCTCATGAGGTCGCCGTGGATGAAGCCGCAGCGGCGGTGCTCGAACACGTCAAGGGTCTGCAAAACCTCAAGGGCGCGCGCTGAACGAGGCCCTCGAGGCTGCCACTGATCTGCTGGTCGGGGGCAGCCTCGAGATCACCTGGGTGACCCTGCTGCTGCTCATCGCCGCAGGCTTCGCGGCCGGGTGGGTGGACGCCGTCGTCGGCGGGGGCGGTCTGCTACAGCTGCCGGCGATGCTGATGATCCCGGGGATCACCCCGGTGCAGGCGCTGGCCACGAACAAGCTCGGCTCGATCTTCGGCACCACCACCTCAGCGATCACCTACGCCCGGCGGGTGAAGCCGGCGATGGGCACGGCCCTTCCGATGGCTGTCGCCGCGCTGCTGGCAAGCTATTGCGGCGCCGTCGTCGCCGCCTCGCTGCCGGAGCGGATCATCCTGCCACTGATCCTGCTGGCGCTGATCGGCGTCGGCGTGTTCACCGCTGTCCGACCGCAGGTGGGCCAGCTGGAGAAGCTGCGACACGTGGGCATGGGGCATCTGGCGCGCGCCGTCATGATCGGCATGATTCTGGGCTTCTACGACGGCGTGCTGGGTCCCGGCACCGGAACGTTCCTGGTCATCGCCCTGGTCACCGTGCTGGGCTATAACTTCCTGAACTCCTCCGCGCAGGCCAAGGTGGTCAACGTGGCCACCAACCTGGGAGCGCTGCTCTACTTCGCGCCCGCCGGGCACGTGCTGCTGGGCCTGGGCCTGGTGCTCGGCGCCGCGAACATGGCCGGCGGCTACCTCGGAGCGCGGATGGCGATCGCCAAGGGCTCGAAGTTCATCCGGGTGGTGTTCCTGATCGTGGTCTTCGCCCTGGTGATCAAGCTGGGCTACGACGTCGCCGTCGACCTCTTCGGCTGAGCCCGCACCACCGCGACCCCGGCCCCCGCGTTTTACCCCCTCCTCCGAGGTCTACCGGCAAGACCGTCGCCGGGGTAAAGCACGCAAGGGGAGGTAAAACGCCGAAAGGGGCTAGTCGAGGCTGGTCAGCAGGTCCGCCGCCTCTTCCTCCAGCTCGACGACGGCGACCTCCGCCTCCTCCTCGGACAGTGAGTCCTGCAGCGGGACCATCACGGTGACGATGTGCGAGCCGGTGCGCAGCGTGACCGCCGCACTGTGCTCGTTCTCCCCCGCAGAGCTGATCCGCCGGGTGATCCCGTAGGCGGCGTCGGCGTCTGAGGAGAGGTCCACTCGATCGATCGAGGTCGAGGTCTCGACGGCGTCATCGGCGCTGCGCTGCGCGGTGTAGGAGTCACACTCATCCAAGCCATCCTGCTCGGCGGTGAAGTGGGAGTCCGCCGCGCGCCAGTCGGGGAAGGTGTAGATGACGGCCTGACGCTCGGCGGGAAGCTCCACGGTCACCGGTTCCGGCTCCTCTTCCGAGTCCTCCCCGTCCTGCTCGGAATCCTCGGAGTTCCCGTCTTCGCGCGAATCGCTGGAACTCTCTGCGCCGTCAGAGTCCCCGCCGTCGGCGCCGTCCTCGGAGTCCTCCTCGGTGCTGGCCAGCTGGACAGCTGCACCCAGGCCAGAACCCGAAGCCTCGGGCTCCTCCGCTTCTGCCCCGTCTCCGCCGGACTCCGCAGCTCCGCCAGACTCCTCGTCTGCGCCAGACTCGACAGCTCCGGACCCATCGGCGAAGGCCACCAGGGCCCCGGCGGGCACCGGAACGGCCGATCGCACCACGTACTGCTTGCACTCCGGGGGATCCACCACCAGCTTCTGGAGCTCGGTCTCGATGTCCCGCAGACCGGACCAGTAATCATCGGTGTCGGTCAGCGTGGCCTCTGGGTACCTGGCTTCGAGCTGGGCGCGCATATCCTCATGCGAGAGCTGATTGCCCGTGGGCTCCGGCGCCTGCGCCTGGGAGTCCCCCGCGCTGGTGCCGGCGTCGCCCGCCGGTTCTGTGGAGTCCTCCACCGTCGCCGTCTCACACCCAGTCAGCAGCACCATGGCGAGCAGTCCGAGTGTGATGCCGGCGTGGGCGCGCCGCGGAGGCACGGCAGAGGAAGCGGGGAAGAAAGTCATCTAGAACAGTATGGTCGCGAAGGTCCCCACCTGAGTGAATCCGACGCGCTGGTAGGTCCGAATCGCCGCGGTGTTGTAGCTGTTCACGTAGAGGCTCACCGTGGGCGCCAGCCTGAGTCCATGCTCGACCACGGCGGCCATTCCCGGCGCGGCGAGGCCCTGTCCGCGGAAGCTCGGCCGCACCCAGACGCCCTGAATCTGCACGACGTCGGGGCTGACGGCGCCGAACTCGGCCTTGAAGGCGATCTCTCCGGTCTGCGGGTCCTCGGCGATGATCGAATGCCCGGCGTCGATGAGTCCTCGGACCCGCTCGCGGTATTGGCTTGCTCCCTGGGCATAGGGAGAGAAGCCCAGCTCCTCGGTGAACATCGCCGCACTGGCCTTTTCCACCCGGGAGAAATCCTCGGGCACGGACAGCCGCGCGGTCGGCAGCGGCGGGATCGGGGAAGGCTCGGTCATCGACATCAGCGGCTGCTCGGGCCGGACGTCACGGGCGTCGGTCCAGCCGGTGGCGTCATAGAGCTCGACGGCGGCCTCGGCCTCCCCATAGATGGAGGCCACGCGGCGGCGCAGCGCACCCACCGCCACACCGAAGAGTTCAGCCTGTTCCGGCGTGGCGGCCACCGGGATGATGTTGCTGCCCGCCCAGCAGGCCGCCTCGAGTCCGTTCTCGCCGTCGATGCCCATGACCACGGCGCTGTTGCGGCCTCGCCCGGGTCCGGCGCTCTGCCGGGCACGCACGGTGGTGGTCACCGAGACATGCGCGACCGGATCGGTGGCGAGCAGCCGGTGCAGGGCAGGGGTGTCCCCGTGGGTGAGCACGCGGACTTGGCCGCGGGTCGCGCGGTGCACTCGAGCTGCGGCGGCGTCAGCTGACGGAGACCACAGGGGCACTCGTTGCCTGAGCATCTCCATCGGATTCGCGTTCCATCTCCTCAGCCAGCCGGTTGGCCTCTTCGATCAGCGTCTCGACGATCTGGTCCTCGGGCACGGTCTTGATGACCTCGCCCTTGACGAAGATCTGGCCCTTGCCGTTGCCGGAGGCCACACCGAGGTCGGCGTCGCGCGCCTCACCCGGACCGTTGACCACACAGCCCATGACTGCCACGCGCAGCGGAACCGTCATGCCCTCGAGGCCGGCGGTGACATCGTCGGCGAGGGTGTAGACATCCACCTGGGCACGGCCGCAGGAGGGGCAGGAGACGATCTCCAGCTTGCGTGGACGCAGGTTCAGCGACTCCAGCAGCTGGTTGCCGACCTTGACCTCTTCGGCCGGCGGCGCGGACAGCGAGACCCGGATGGTGTCTCCGATGCCCTGGGCCAGCAGCGTGCCGAAGGCCACCGAGGACTTGATCGTGCCCTGGAAGGCGGGGCCGGCCTCGGTCACACCCAGGTGCAGCGGCCAGTCCCCGCGCTCGGCGAGCATCTGGTAGGCCTGGACCATGATCACCGGGTCGTTGTGCTTGACCGAGATCTTGAAGTCGTGGAAGCCGTGCTCCTCGAACAGCGAGGCCTCCCAGACGGCGGACTCGACCAGCGCCTCGGGGGTCGCCTTGCCGTATTTGTCCATGATCCGCTTGTCCAGCGAACCGGCGTTGACGCCGATGCGCAGCGAGACTCCGGCGTCGCCGGCGGCCTTGGCGATCTCGCCGACCTTGTCGTCGAACTGCCGGATGTTGCCCGGGTTCACACGGACCGCGCCGCAGCCGGCGTCGATCGCCGCGAAGACATACTTGGGCTGGAAGTGGATATCGGCGATCACCGGGATCTGCGACTTTGCGGCGATGATCTTCAGCGCCTCAGCGTCCTTGTCCGTGGGGCAGGCAACACGCACGATGTCGCAGCCCGAAGCGGTGAGCTCGGCGATCTGCTGCAGGGTGCCGTTGATGTCGTGGGTCTTGGTGGTCGTCATCGACTGCACCGAGACGCGGTGGTCACTGCCCACACCCACTGACCCGACCTGGAAGTTGCGCGTCTTCCGGCGCGGGGCCAGCACTGGCGGCGGCGCGGAGGGCATTCCGAGATTGATGGCGGGCACAGACTCTCCTGAGGGATCAGTTGCTCCAAGGTCCTCGCGGACGCTGGATTCTCACGGACGGCGTCGGGGTGATCCGACCCTTCCATGGTACCGCCCGTGACCTGCGCGGCTAATCGAAGAGTCTGATCGGATTCACAATGTCGGCGTAGATCAGCAGCACGCCCATGGCCAGCATCATCACGGCCACGACGTAGGTCAGCGGCAGCAGCTTGGAGATGTCGAAGGGCCCTGGATCCGGTCGCCCGAGCAGCTTGGCAAGCCGCCGGCGCAGGCTCTCATAGAGGGCGCCGGCCACGTGGCCGCCGTCCAGCGGAAGCAGCGGGATCAGGTTGAAGACCATGAGCGCCACGTTCACCCCGGCCACCAGGGACAGCAGCGAGGCGAAGCGGGACTCCAGCGGGATCTCCTCCTGGGCGGAGAGCTCTCCGGCGATCCTGCCCACACCCACCACGGAGAGTGGCCCGTCGGGGTCGCGCTCGGCGGAGGTGAACGTGGACACGGCCACGTCATAGAGGCGCACCGGGAGGTTGGCGACGACGCCGGCCACCGCCTTCGACTGCTCCCACACCACCGGCCCGGCCTCCCAGACCGGCTGCTGGACCATCTCCTGGTCGGCACCCATGCCGATGAAGCCCACCGGTTCGGTGATGAGTGCGCCATCGTCGTCGCGCTGGGCTCGTCCCAGGCCATCGCTGATCGGACGCTCGGTGAGGATCGGGGTCAGCGTGGTGCTGCGCTCCTCGCCCGCCCGCACGTAGGTGACGCTGCTGGACTCACCCGCGGCCTCACGGATCAGTCCGGTGAGCTCGTCCCACTCCTCCACTGGCTGACCGTCGAAGGCGAGGATCTCATCGCCTGGCCGCAGGCCTGCCTCATAGGCGGGGCCGGCAGGATCGTCGGGTCCGCATTCGCTCTGCGCCGCCTCGGCGGCGTCGGCCTCGTCTGCGGAGACCACGCACTCGAAGACCTCGTTCACCGTGGTGTTCGGCTGCGCGGTGCCGTGCAGGGAGACGATCCCTGCGGTCAGCGCCAGCGCGATGAGCGCATTCATCGCCGGGCCGCCGAGCATGATGATGATTCGTTTCCAGGTGGGCAGCTTGTAGAACATGCGCTGCTCATCCCCGGGCTGCAGGTCCTCCGCGGCGACCTCACGGGCGTCGGCGGACATCTGCTGGAAGAGTCCGGTGGACTGGGACCGCACCGTCTTGGTCGTGGTGGTCTCACCGGCGTTCTCCCGGGTGTTCTGGCCCGGGTTCTCCGCGGCGGCAGGGGCGCCGTACTGCGCGCCGACCTCGCTGAGATAGGGGTCCCGCGGCCCTGAGTCCGCAGCACCAGCGGTCGCCGCAGCACCCTCCGTTGCCTCGGAGTCCTGAGAGCCTGCCGGGTGGTTCACCGTCCCGGTCTCATCGGGCGGCGGATACATGCCGATCATCGCCACATAGCCGCCCAGTGGGATGGCCTTGACCCCATACTGGGTCTCCCCGCGCCTCCGCGAGAACAGGGTGGGGCCGAATCCGATCATGTACTGGGTCACCCGGACGCCGAAGAGCTTCGCCGGGAGCAGGTGACCGACCTCGTGCAGGGCGATGGAGAGCGCGATGCCCAGTGCGACCAGCAGGACGCCGAGGATCATCAGCAGCGCGATCATGCGGGAGCCTGCACAGTCGCGGCGCTGATCAGGGCGTCGGCCTCACGGCGGGCCCAGGTCTCCGCCTCGAGGACCTCCGCGAGTGAGAGCGTCCCGGCGGACGGGGTGTAGCGCTCCAGCGTCGCCTCCACGGTGGAGACGATGGCGGGGAAGCTGAGCCGACCGTCGTGGAACGCCTCGACCGCCTGCTCATTGGCGGCGTTGTAGACCGCCATGTGAGTGTCCGAGGCGGCGCAGGCCTGCTTGGCCAGGGCGACGGCGGGGAACGCGCGCTCATCCAGCGGCTCGAAGTCCCACTGCATGGCCTGGGTCCAATCGATCGGGGCGTCCACCTCGGTGAGGCGTTCCGGCCAGGAGAGGCCGAGCGCGATCGGGATCAGCATCCGCGGCTGGCCCGCCTGGGCGATGGTGGAGCCGTCGCAGAACTGGACCATCGAGTGGATCCACTGCTGTGGGTGGACCACGGTCTCAATCTCCTCCAGACCGATGTCGAAGAGCAGATGCGCCTCGATCACCTCCAGCGCCTTGTTGACCATGGTGGCCGAGTTGGTGGTGACCACGCGGCCCATCGCGTAGTTGGGGTGCTTGAGCGCCTGGGCTGGGGCGACGTCGGCGAGCGCCGCGGGGTCCCAGCCGCGGAAGGGTCCCCCGGAAGCGGTGACGACCAGCCGTGAAACTTCGGAGGCGCCGCTCAGACCGGCGGCCCCGGAGGCTGGCAGCGAGCAGAGGCCTCGCTCGTGGCGCCCGGAGCTCAAGGCCTGGGCCAGTGCGGAATGTTCGGAGTCCACGGGGACGATCTGGCCTGGCCGCTGCACAGCCTCTGCGACCAGCGCGCCGCCGACCACCAGGGATTCCTTGTTGGCCAGTGCGAGGGTGGCACCGGAGTTCAGGGCCGCGAGGGTGGGCTGCAGGCCGATGGAACCGGTCATGCCGTTGAGGACGACGTCGGCCCCGGACTCCGCGGCGATCTGCACCGCCGCGGAGTCTCCGGTGAGGATCTCGACTGTCTGCCCTGCGGCGCGCAGGGCGGCGTCGAGCTCCCCGGCGGCTGCGGCGTCGGCGATCCCCACGAGGCGAGCGCGGGTCTCGCGGACCTGTTCGGCCAGCAGACCTGCATTCGTGCCGGCCGCGAGCGCGACGACCTCGAACCGCTCGGGATGCGCGGCGATGACCTCCAAGGCCTGGGTTCCGATGGAACCGGTGGAACCGAGGATCGCCACGCGGCGCTTGGGGGAAGCCATTCCACCATTATGGCGCACCAGATCCCCCGCGCCTCATGGCGCACCAGCTCGCCCGCGCTGTGAGCGCACAGTAGTCTGGAGGCACACCAGATGCAGACCCACGCGGCCACAAGCCGATGAAGGAGCCTCACCGATGATCACACTGCGCAAAGTGGAGACCGAGGATCTGGAACAGTTCTTCATCTTCCAGCAGGACGCCGACGCCGCCCATATGGCAGCCTTCGCCTCCACCAATCCCAAGGACCGCAGCGTGTTCGACCATCACTGGGGTGAGCTGCTGAACTCCGATGACACCATCGTGCGCACGATCGACCGTGATGGTCAGCCGGTGGGCTCCATCGCAGCCTTCGAGGATGAGTCCAGCCGAGAGATCACCTTCTGGATCGAGAAGCGCTTCTGGGGCCAGGGAATCACCACCGAGGCCGTGGAGAAGTTCCTCACCGAGTTCCCCGAGCGCCCCGTCACCGCACGGGTCGTGGTGGACAACCTCGGCACGCTGAAGATCCTCGAGTCGCTCGGCTTCTCCGAGGTCGGCGAGGAGTCGAGCTTCTCCAACGTGCGCGCCAAGGTGGTGCAGGAAAAGATCCTGCAGCTGAACTGAGCCGTCTCGGAGACCTCCTCAGGCAGAAAACTCCTGCTCAGAAACGTCACACAGGTCTCAAAGTGTGACGCACGACATTGTCTACCGTGGTCCGGCGTCTACTATGGATCATCGTGGCGCCGGGGGTGCCGTGATCGGAATGGGGGACGACCACGTGAGTGCCAGAGCTGCTGAGGCTGTGATCGGTCGTGATCCCCAGCGCGCCAAGGTCCTCAGCGCCATCTACAGCGCGCGTGCCGGACGCAGCACCGTCTGCTTCCTCGAAGGCACGATCGGCTCGGGAAAGACTGCGCTGGCCGAAGAGGCACGCACCCGAGCGGCCTCGGCAGGACTCACGGTGGTCTCCTTCGCCGATGTCGAAGCCGGCGAACATGTCTGTGACGCCCTGCGGCGCCATGGCCCAGCGCCCTATTGCCTGGTTGCCGAAGACTTCCACCGCGCCGAGCCCGAGGTCCACGCGGCTCTGAACAAGCTCCTCGACGCGGGCGCGTTCGGCCCCGAAGCGACCTGCCCCGTGCTG
The DNA here is from genome assembly GCF_014874065.1 of Nesterenkonia halotolerans. Classification (NCBI taxonomy): domain Bacteria; kingdom Bacillati; phylum Actinomycetota; class Actinomycetes; order Micrococcales; family Micrococcaceae; genus Nesterenkonia; species Nesterenkonia halotolerans. Next base: position 1,000,701 of record NZ_JADBEE010000001.1, read on the forward strand.
CTGCTGATGACCGTCTCCCCCACAGTGGACCCGCTCGCTCGCAGGTTCGCCAAGACCGCCGCGCAGACCGGCACGCGCATCACGCTGAGTGGCATCACCCGAGCCGAGATGTCCAACCTGCTCCAGCTTCACGGCCACCGGCTCAGCGAGGAGATGCTCACCCGCATCCACACCCGCTCGGCGGGCAACCCCGGCATCGCGGTGACCCTGGCGGGTGCGTGTCTGACCGCAGACGACGTCTCTGCCTCCACGGTGCCGCAGTCCTATCTGCGTCCTGACGTGGAGCACCTCACTCCTCCCCTGCGGACGTTCCTGGAAGTCCTGGCTCTGGACGGTCGCAATGCGCGGGCCGGGCAGCTCGCGGACGTCGCGGGCCAGACTCTGCGTTCCTTCGCCCCGGAGGAGGACCAGGCCATGGAGACGGACAGTCTGCTCGACGCGCTCAGCCCGATCCTCACCGGCAATGGACGAGAGGTCCGGCTCAGCGATCAGACCTGGCGCGAGGCCGCCCTCGCGTTGATCACCCCAGCACGCCAGCAGCTGATCCACCTGCTGCTGGCCGAACGCACCACGGGACTCCCCCGGGCCCGGCACCTCGCGGCGGCCACACCGGAGAGTGACCCCGGGCTGGCCCAAGAGCTCGAGGCTCAGGGCGACGCCGCCCTGCGGGAGGGCAACTACTCGGCCAGCGCTGAGTACCTTGCTCTGGCCATGCGTGTCAGCCGCGGGGAGGAGAGGCGCAGACTGCTGATCTCCGCAGGTCTGACGATGGGACTCGCCGAGAGTCCCCCGGGTGTCCTGGAGCTGTTTGAGGAGATCGACCTGCTCGGGGACGGCCCCATGGCGGCCTTCCTTCAGGCAGGAATGGCCTTCTTCACCGGGCATCTCGATGCAGCGCGCAGCCTGCTGCTCTCCCAGCTGCGCAGCCCGCGTGCGGAGGAGCGCCTCGAGGACATCGTTCGCTGGCGCATGCTGATCCTGCTCTGCAGCGTGGAGATCGCCGCCGCCAATGAGCAGTCGGCGCAGGCTGCGGTGGCTCAAGCGCGCGATCTCGGCATCGTGCCGAACACCCCGATCGACCAGGTGATGGCGCGAGTGATGGTCATGCACGAGGTCTACGCCCTGTGGAACACCGGAGCCATCGATGAAGCCATCAGCTGCCTCGATGTCTTCCTGATCGAAGCCGCTGACACCGCCGAACACACCGATGCGCTCTACTTCCGCGGACGGGTGCACTTCTACGCGGGACACACCGCCGCGGCGCTCGATGACTTGGAACGTGCAGAGGAGAGCCGCCATCAGATGGTGGTCCCGGCAGCGGCGCAGCGCGGGATGGCGGAGCAGGCCGTGATGGAGTTCCACCTCGGGCGCTGGTCGGATGCGATTCTGCGCGCCGAACGGGTCATCTCCATGGCGCGCACCACCCGGGACTGGCGCGGTCTCGCGAGTTCGCATGCGGTGCTGGCGATGGTCGCCGTCGCGCATGCCGATGAGACCGCCGCCGCCGAGCATGTGGACTGGCTCACTCACCACGTCACCACCTCGAGCGCGCTGCCGCTGTACAACGTGATGACAGCACTGGCGTGGACGGCCAGGATGTCCGGGGACCATGAGCGTGCTCTCGACGTCTTCGCGAACTTCCGCCGCACCAGGCTCTACGCGTGGACCGACACCGTCGGGCTCATCGGCTGGCGGGCGCTGGAGATCGGCGCGCTGGTCGACCTGGAGAACCCCGGACCTGCCCGCCTGGCTGAGGCCGAGCGCCTGCTGAAGGTCTTCACCCAGAAGGTGGCGGTGCGACCCGGTCTGCCGCTTCCCTACGGTCATCCGCTGGCGCTGCAGGCCAAGCTCTTCGCGAAGCGGGGGGACCTTGAATCAGCAGTGACGGACTACCGCGCCTCGATCTGGCTCGCCGCCGAATTCCCGCATATCCGCGCGCGGCTGCATCATGCGCTCGGCGTGGTGCACCGTCAGCGCGGTGAGCATGCGGAGGCCGAGGAACAGCTCGAGGCGGCGCGCAACATCTTCGCGCAGCTGGGCGCGGCGCCGGAGCTCAGCGACGTCAAGAGCAGGCTGCTCTCCGTGGCGGGACGCTACGCCTCTCTGACGCCCCGCGAGCGCGACATGGCGTATCTGATCTCCCAGGGACGGACCAACCGAGAGATTGCGGAGAACCTCTTCGTCTCGGTGAAGACGGTGGAGTACCACGTCTCCAATCTGCTGCCCAAGCTCGGGATCTCCTCGCGCCGAGAGCTCTGGACTGCCGCCGCCGTGGCGTCGCAGCGGACCAGCCCTCCGGACCAGACCCCGGGGTTCTCCCCCGGGATCCACGTCTGACGGAACCGGCTGCGGCGGTCCAGTCCGGGGTGGCACCGCTTCGGGGGCCTGGCGGCCGCGAAGGGTCGACACGGCCTGGCTCCTGGCCAGACCGTGTCGACGCTGCGTCAGGACTCTTCGGCCGCGTCCGCTTTGACCTCTTCGGCGGTCAGCGGGACCCAGGGCGAGCTGTCCGGGTCTGCCACTGACGCGTCCGGGCTGTCGCCTTCGGTCCACCACTTCGCTTCATAGGGTGTGCCCTCGGAGAGCACCCTGTCCCCCTTGTCGTAGGAGGCGTTGCCCTTCCACTCCGGGTAGGTGCCCTTCTCCACGGTGAAGACCGGGGCGGGGGTCTCGCCGGGCAGGACCGGGCCGATCAGCTCCCAGGGGGTGTCCCATTCCTCGAGGACCGGGTTGTCCGGCAGCTCTCCGCGAGTCCACCATTTCGCCTCGTAGACGTTGCGGTGCCAGACGATCTTGGTGCCTTCGAGGTAGGAGGCTTCCTTGTTCCAGATGGGGTAGGGGCTGGTCTCCGGGTCGTCTTCGGCCGGCGCGGCAGCGGTCGGGTCCGGCTCAGTGGAGGCGTCAGCCGCCTCGGCGGCGTGGCCGGTGTAGCCCTTGCTGAGCACCTCGGCGAACCGCGTGTCTCCCTGTTCGACGCCGCTGCAGGCATCCGAGACGCGGGTGACGTCCGGGTAGTTCGACCCACAGGTCGCATCGCGGTTCAGTGACCAGGTCGACATCCGACCCACACCGTTCTCCACCGCGAAATCGTGGAAACGCTCGGCGTCGTCCAGATCGAAGACCTCACCGGGCACGTCGTTCTGTCCGATCATCGGGGTGGCACCCAGCTTGCCCCACAGGGCGGAGTCGCTGAGCGGAATGCCTGCCTGGTCGTACAGGATGCCCAGCTGCCGGTGCGTGGAGCGCATGGCCGCCGCGGAGGCGTCGAACATGGTCCGCGACTCGCGGGCCTCTCCGTAGTTCATGGTCATCAGGTTCACCCCGGCGAGATCCGTGCCGGAGTCCAGCATCCCGCTGACCACGTCACGTCCCTCAGCGGTCAGCCCGCTGGGGATGACGGGCAGGGTGAGCCAGACCGCGAGCGGCTTGCCCTCGGCGCGACGCTCGGCCTGCAGGGAGGCCACGGCCTCGGCGCGCAGGGCGTTGCTCTTGGAATCCGTGAGCGCGGGCCCCTCGATGTCCAGGTCGATGGTGTCGAGGTCATAGCGCTCGATCACCTGCCGGTAGGCGTCGGCGAGCTCCTCGGGCGAATCACAGACCGTGGCGAGCTCATCATTGATGGCTCCGCCGAAGGAGACCACGACACCGGCTCCCTGTTCGCGGAGCCGTTCGACGCGGCGGTCGAGGTCAAGCTCCTGGCCGGCTTCATCCAGGCCGTAGTAGGTGCCCCAGCTCGGCGTGCAGGTCCCGTCCTTGTCCGCCACGATGAAGGACAGCACGACGTCGGAGGTGTTGCCCTCTGCGTCCGGGGACCCTTCCTCGAAGGCGTAGCTGGGGGTGGCGGTGACATCCACATAGCCGGCGAACCAGCGAGGTGCCGATTCCTGAGAAGCCCCAGCCTCATACATGCGGACTCCTACGACGCCGGCCACCGCAGTGGCCAGAAGAATGACGACGGCGAGAAGGACTCGCCAGGGGGACAGACGTGCGGTGGTGCTCATGCTGCGTCCTTCATGATGCTGTTCGGCTCAGTCGAGCTGGTTTCCTGGGGGCGCATGGTCTTCATGGACACCACGAGCTGCTTCGATGACGACGACGGCGCCCGGAGCTGCCGCTGGTCACGCTGGGCGGAGAGCGACCCGATGGTCCCTTCATCCAGGACGACTCGCCAATCCACGTTCTGCTCCGCGGGTTCCTTGGAGTTCGATTTCCGCGCCGACCTGGCGCTGCGGCGAGACTCGGTCTTCTTCTCCACGTAGAACCATCCGCGCACCGCCAGCACCACGTCCACAAAGGCGTTCCACGGTCCGATGTAGGCGACGAAGGCCCAGGTGCCCCAGAAGGCGTTGAATGCAGCGAAGGCGGCGTTGCCCCAGTTCTGCTGGCCGATGTCACGGGCCAGTGTGAGCAGAGAGAATCCGACGATCAGGACCGGGGCCACGACATACAGCCACGGTGCGGCGGTCCGGTTCTTCACCTTCGGGGTACGGGCGAAGGGGATCTTCTCCCCGGTCAGCGCCTGCTGCAGAGACTTGACCACGCCGGCGAGGTTCACCGGCAGCAGGATCAGGTTGAACCCGTAGATCCGGAAGATGTCCGTGAACTTGTACCCGCACTGCCGCAGGTCAGCGCCCATGGTCAGGAAGTAGGGCACTGCGGCGAGCAGGATCAGCGGGCTCAGCAGGCGAGAGTCGTAGGGGTAGGCGAGCAGGAAGATCAGCCCCAGCGAGGCCCAGGCGATCGAGGCCATGTAGTTGAGTCGCAGCAGCACTTCGCTGAGCCGGATCTGTTCCCCACGACGACGGCGCGCGCGCAGCTCACGGACCAGCTTGGGCAGGATCAGCAGCCCGCCATTGGCCCAGCGGCGGCGCTGAACCACCAGGGATCCGAAATCTGGCGGGGTGGCGCTGTAGGAGAGCCGTTCGGGGTAGTTCTGCAGCGTCCAGCCGTGGGTCCCGAGGTCGATGCTCGACTCGGTGTCCTCGATGACGGTGCGGTCCTGCACGAAGCGCTGCACCAGGACACCGTTCTCCCAGCTGACCTCGGCGATGTCCTTCAGCGCTGCCGTGCGGATGACCGCGTTGGCGCCGACCCAGAAGGTGGCTCCTGCGTGGCTCATGCCCTGGTGCAGCAGGTGCTGGATGTCAGTGGTGGCCCCTGCCAGACGCTCGATCCGGGAGCCAGCCCCGCGGAAGGAGGAATAGGGGGTCTGGGTGACAGCGACACGCTCGTTGCCCGGCTGCTCCAGCAGGTGCACGAGCCGCAGGCAGTACTCGGGCAGCAGCAGCGAGTCGGCGTCGAGGGTCAGCACGAACTCGGCGTCCGGGACGCTGAGATCGGGGGTCGCTCCCGGCTGCGTCGGCTCCAGGGAAGCACCCGAGAACCCCTGCTCGATCGTGTAGTCGCCGCCGAGCAGTCCGAGGTACGCGTTGAGGTTCATCGCCTTGTTGGCCTCGTGGGAGAGGTTCGTGAAGCGCTTGCGCTCGAAGCTGCTGAGCTTGGCGCTGAAGATCCAGGCAAGTCGGCGGTGCATCTGCAGCATGCGCTCTGCGCTGGGAAGCTCACCAGACTCGGCCGCCATCTCCAGGGCTTCGGCAGTGAGCTCCAGCTCTGCGGCCAGGCCGCCCAGCACCTGGGTGGTGAAGAAGTCATCCACATGATCGACTCGCGGCTCCTGGGCGGCCATCGACCGCAGCCACTCCCCGCCCCAGGCATAGTGTCCGGCCAGGATCATGGCCTGGAGCGAGTTCACCTGACGCTGATCATCCAGCCCCATCTCGAAGACGATCTGCGCGTCACGCATCCGGGTGGCCGGCTGCTCCAGCGCCGCCTCGATCTGTGCAGCGAGCGCTCGGGTCTCCTGCAGAGCGGGACTGTCCGAATAGGGTGCGTCGTCGACCAGCAGCGCGACGTGGATCTCTGGATACTCCTGCAGGGCGGCGGACCAGAGCGTCTGTCGGACCACGCTGGGCTCTTCGGCATAGGAGGGCACCAGCACGACGATGGGCGCATCATTCTCGGACCGCTTCGACACGGTGCTGTGACCGCTGAAATGAGCATCCAGCTCCGCCCGCGAGGCGCGACGGTGGGTCCGGAAGCGCAGCAGCGCTCCGTGCCGGGCCACCAGGTACATCAGTGCGGAGAAGGTCAGCATGGTGACCACCAGCAGGTACCCGACGGTCTCCATGGTGAAGCGGAAGTTCTGCGACCCGTACTCCAGGAACTGCCAGAGCACGGTGGAGATGATGTAACCGACCCAGGCAAGGATGGTGGTCAGGATCGCCACGCGGCTGAGCACGATCCGCCGCACGCTGGGGCGCGGGTGGACGACGGGCAGCGGCTCCGTGCGGCGTTCTGCGCCGAGCTGGCGGCGGCGCCTGGCTGCGGCAGGGGTCTCCGCAGCACCCTCGGGCACGCCCGGCGAGGCGGCAGAGGCTGCCGCGCCGGGCACGGCGGAAGTGGACGTGCGGGCATGAGGCGCCGACGTGGGCAGGGCTGGTTCAGGGGAAACAGACATGAGATGACATCCCGGGTCTCGAGCAGGCGATCCTGCAAAGGGTGGCCCGCCGGCGGAAGGACCGGCGGGCCGTGGTGCGTAATAGAGACTATTGTCCATACCCCCTGGGGCACCCTGGGGTCCCACCCTAGGGTTTGACGCTATGCGGACTCGTGTCCGTCTCGCCGTGAGAGGTGAAACTCCTCCTCGGTGTATTCTCGGGCCATGACTGTGAGCCACACAACATTCCCCGAGTCCACCCCCACCCCGCGCACCCCCGGACTGCGCTGGGGCATCCTCGCCACCGGATTCATCGCGGCGCAGTTCACCGGCGATGCGCAGCTCGCCGGCCTGGATGTGCGGGCCGTAGGCTCCCGCTCTGCCGAATCCGCCCAGCGCTTCGCCACAACCCATGGAATTCCTACGGCCCACGGCTCCTACGAGGCCCTCGCCGCGGACCCGGAGATCGACATCGTCTACGTGGCGACTCCGCACCCGATGCACCGCGAGACGGCAGGGATGATGCTCGAAGCTGGCAAGCACGTGCTCGTGGAGAAGCCCTTCACGCTGAACCGGGCGGAGGCCGTGGCGCTGCGCAACCTTGCGCGGAACAAGGGGCTGCTGGTGATGGAGGCGATGTGGACCCGCTATCTGCCGCATATGCGCAGGATCCACGAGATCATCGCCTCCGGAGGCATCGGTGAGGTGCGCACCGTCTTCGCGGACCACACCCAGTTCATGCCCACCGATCCGGAGCACCGGATCAACGCTCTCGGACTCGGCGGCGGCGCCCTGCTCGATCTCGGGATCTACCCGATCTCCTTCGCCTGGGACATCCTGGGTGAGCCCATCAGCGTCCAGGCGGCCGCGCACTTCGGCGCCACCGGCGCGGATACCGAGGTGGCGACGGTGATGACCCACCTCTCCGGTGCGCTGTCCACCACGATGACCTCATCCCGGGGCAAGGGCCCGAACACGGCGCACATCGTCGGGACCACCGGTCGGATCGACATCGATGGTGTCTGGTACACCTCCACGGACTTCACCCACACTGCCACCGACGGCACCGTCGTCGAGCGCTTCGAGACGCCCCGGCAGGGATTCGGCATGCAGCACCAGGCCATCGCCGCCGAGGACTACGTCACCCGCGGTCAGCTGGAGGGCGAGCTGCTCACGCTCGACGACTCGGTGAAGATCATGGGAACCCTGGATGAGATCCGCGCACAGATCGGACTGCGCTACCCCGGGGAGCCGCGCCTGCGCTGAGCCGTCATCGCCGGTCCCGCCGCGCGGGAACCTCCGGAGTATGCAGCCGGAGCATCACCGCGTCGGTATGGGCCGGCGGCTGCCCGCGCCCGAACCTGCTGACCACCACGGTCACGACGAAGGCCAGCGGGACGCACCACAGCGCAGGGGACACGAGCAGCTGCAGCGCTCCGGGCTGCACCGGCCCCTCCCCCAGCGCGAGCCCCAGCACCTGAGCGGTCAGCGAGCTCACGGCACCCACGGCCATGCCCCAGATCGCACCCTGGGCGGTCAGCCCGCGCCACCACACTCCCAGCAGCATCACCGGGGCGAGGGCGGAGGCGGTGAAGGTGAACACCATGGCCACCGCTCCGGCCAGGGCGAGCTCGGAGGTGGCGGTCCCCACTGCCAGCGGCACGGCGATGGCCAGCAGCGCGCCCAGCCGGAAGCCGCGCACCGTCCCGGAGAAGAACTCCTGAGAGAGCACCCCGGAGACCGAGACGACGAGCCCCGAGGTGGTGGAGAGGAAGGCCGCGAAGGCGCCCCCGGCGATCAGCGCGGTGAGCAGGTCGCTGGAGAGTCCATCGAAGACCGCGGCGGGCAGCCGCAGGATCGCGGTGTCATGGCTGAGCCCCCCGCTGCGCGCGATCTCGCCGGCGGCGGCAGGTGTTCCCCAGACCAGACGGGCGACGACGCCCAGGACCACGGGCAGCAGATAGAACAGGACCAGCAGCCCCATCAGGACCGTCGTGGTCCTGCGGGCCGCCGCCCCGTCGGGATTCGTGTAGAAGCGGACCAGCACGTGCGGCAGGCCGAGGGTTCCCATCATCAGCGCCAGCAGCACCGAGGTGCTGCGCGAGAACTCGGCCCACGGATCCCCTGCTGGACCTAACGCCGCCAGCGAGGTGGACCACGCGCCGTCGAAGGCTGGCAGCTGGAGGCGATCCCACAGTCCGACCTGCAGCAGGATGAACACAGTGGGCACCAGCAGCGCGGTGAGCTTCACCCAGTACTGCACGGCCTGCGCCAGCGTCACCGAGCGCATGCCGCCGGTGAGCACCACGAAGAGCACGACCAGGGAGACCAGCAGCGGCCCCACCCATCCGGGGGCCCCGCCGGTGGCGGAGAGCGCGATCGAGGCGCCATGCAGCTGCGGGACGATGTAGAGCCATCCCGCGGCGACGACGACGATCACCGTCATCCGGCGCATCAGCGCCGAACGGAAGCGCAGCACCACGAAGTCCGGCAGCGTATAGGCCCCCGAGCGGCGCAGCGGTGCGGCCATGAAGAGCAGCAGGATCAGGAACCCCGCGGTGTAGCCCACCGGAAACCACAGCCCGTAGGTCCCGTGGGCCAGGATCAGGCCGGCCACGCCGAGGAAGCTGGCGGCGGAGAGGAATTCTCCGGCGATCGCCGAGGCGTTCATCCAGGGCGGCACCCGGCGCGAGGCCACGAAGAAGTCACTGGTGCTGCGCGAGAGACCGGGGCTTCCCAGCAGCAGCGTCAGCGCGCAGACCGCTCCGACGGCGAACAGCACCGTGATCTGTTCCCCGGTCATCGAGGCTCACCGTCTGCGTCAGGGGTGGGTGGGGTGAGCCCGACCACCTCGACCCAGCGCCGCTCATTGGCCTCGGCCCGACGCTGGAAGAACCAGGCCGTCCCGAGCAGCACCGGGAAGAAGCCCACGCCGGGCACCACCCATGCCAGCGGCACGCCGGCCAGCAGCAGCCCGCCGATCGAGGTGGCGGTCAGCAGCAGTCCCACCACCACGAGCAACACGAAGAATCCGACGCCGAGGACCAGAGCCAACCGAAGCTGGGCTCGCATGAGTCGGCGCACTGCCGCGGCCGACTCGGCACGGGAGAGGTCTCCCTGCTCCGCGCCCAGCGCGTGCTCTGCCGCCTGGCCGCTACTGAGCAGCGCCTCACGCACGCTGGGCACAGCACGAGGTCCTCGCACCGCACTCCACGTGGCCGGGGAGGGCTCCTCGGGCGAGCTCACAGCCTGCGCTCCTCGAGCCGCTCGCGGACCTGTGGCATCAGGCGTCGGCTGACTTCGAGCTCCGCGCCGGTGACCTCGACGAGCATCCGGCCCTGTCGCCGCGTCACTCGTCGGACGTGGGCGAGGTTCACCATGGAGGACCGGTGAGTGCGCAGGAACCCGTGGACCTCCCACTGGTCCTCCAGCTCGGCCAGCGGCGCGCGCAGCAGGTACGTCCCCGCCTGGGTGTGCAGCCGCGCGTAGTCCCCGTGGGCCTGGACCCAGCGGATGTCCTGGAGGTTGACGAGCACGGTGGAGTCTCCCTGCAGCACTGAGACACGGACCGGATCAGCGCGTTCGGGCCTCGCCGTCTGCTGTGCCGCGGCCGCCCGGCGCAGCGCCTCCGCAAGCCGCTCCGCCCGCACCGGCTTGAGCAGGTAGTCCCGGGCTTCGAGTTCGAAGGCCTCCACCGCCGGGTGGGCGTCGGCAGTCACGAACACCACCTGGGGGCTGGGGGTCGAGGCGCCGTCCTCACCTTCCCCCTCGTTCGGGCTCTCTTCGCGCAGGCGCCGCGCCAGGGCCAGACCGCTCATAGCCGGCATATGGATGTCGAGGAGCACCACATCGACCTGCTGGGTCTGCAGCAGCTGCTCGGCGGCCCGCGCGTCGGAAGCGGTGAACACCTCCCCCGCCTGGGGGTCGGCTGCCAGGAGCCACTCCATCTGGGTCACCGCGAGCGGCTCGTCGTCGACCACCAGCACGGTGAGGCCCTGGGCGAGTGGCGCGGCGTCCATCATGGTGAATCCTGGGCTGGCGGTGGGGTCGGGGAGGTCGACGGGGTCTCGGAAGCCGCAGGACTTTGGGAGGTGCAGGGCGGGAGCTGGCCGGGCTGGAACTTCGGGATGCGCATCGAGACGCGCATCCCCTCCCCGGGAGCGGTCTCGACCACCAGCCCCGCCTCGGCGCCATAGGCCTGACGCAGACGGAGATCCACGTTGCGCACACCTATATGGGCGTTGCCGGCCTCACCGTGCAGCACCTCCCGCATCGCGGCAGGTTCGGCGCCCTGGCCGTCATCCACGACGCTGATCTCCGCGTGGGTCCCGGCGTCCGCGGCGCGCAGCCACACGGTGCCTGATCCGGTCTCGGAGTCCACCCCGTGGCGCACCGCGTTCTCCACCAGCGGCTGCACGGCCAGGAACGGAATCTGCACGCCGAGCACCTCCGGAGCGATCTGCAGCTTGACCTGGATCCGATCGCCGAAGCGCGCCTTCTCCAGCAGCACATAGCGCTCGATCGCGGCGAGCTCCTCGCGCAGGGTCGTGAAGTCTCCTTCTGCACGCAGGCTGTATCGGGTGAAATCGGCGAAGTCGAGGACCAGCTCGCGGGCCCGCACCGGATCCGCCGGGATCGTCGCGGCGATGGCGTTGAGGCTGTTGTAGATGAAATGCGGGGAGATCTGCGCGCGCAGCGAGCGCAGCTCCGCCTCCACCAGCTGACGCCGCATCGCCTCATCCACCGAGGCCTCGCTCAACTCAGCGCGGATCTCCGGGCTGATGACCGACTCCCCCGCGCGGGAACGGCCGGCGTCGTCGTCGGTGGCTTCGGCTCGGTGGGTCCGGTACAGCAGCACGGCAGCACCGACCACCCCGACCACCAGGGCCAGGGCGAGCACGAAGGGGGCGAACGCCGCCAGTGAGTTCATCGTGTTCATCCTATGAGGGGTGAGCCGAGGATGTTGCACAGCTCACGGACCGACCATTCATCGCTAATTCGGCACCGCTCGTCGCACGACCCCTGAAAATGGCTGAGCGTGACCCTGGTCACACTGCACGCTGGGGACATACATCCGTGAATCTGGCTCGCGTGAGTGAGCCGAGACGACCTAGGAGGACCAGCCATGACTCACGTCAATGCCCCGCACGCGGGGCCCGTTGACTACCGGGAGGTGCAGCAGCGAGATGACTTCAAGGAGCTTCGCAAGACGCACCGAAGCTTCGTCTTCCCGATGACGGCGTTCTTCCTGCTCTGGTACATCGCCTTCGTGATCGCCGCCGCGTTCTTCCCCGACTTTATGGCCATCAAGGTGTGGGGAAACATCAACCTCGGCCTGATCCTGGGACTCGCGCAGTTCCTGACCACCTTCTTGATCACCGGACTCTACGTCTGGTTCACCAATTCCAAGCTGGACCCGAAGTCCTCGGCGATCCGGCTCGAGCTCGAGGCCAGAGGCGCAGGCCTGCCTGAGGAGGAGAAGCACTGATGAACTCCCTGATCACCGCGTTCACCGCGAATGCACCTGCGGCGCCGCTAGCCAATGCCGCTGCTGAGGCGGGCTCCGACGTCGGCAGCCCGCTCGCGAACATCGCCATCTTCGTCGTCTTCGTGGGCGTCACGCTCTTCTTCGTGATCCGCGCCTCGAAGAACAACAACACCGCTGCGGACTACTACGCCGGCGGGCGTTCCTTCTCCGGCACCCAGAACGGCACGGCGATCGCCGGGGACTACCTCTCCGCGGCCTCCTTCCTGGGCATCGTGGGGGCCATCGCGGTCTACGGCTACGACGGCTTCCTCTACTCCATCGGCTTCCTGGTGGCGTGGCTGATCGCACTGCTTCTGGTCGCCGAGCTGATGCGCAACACCGGCAAATTCACCATGGCCGATGTGCTCAGCTTCCGCCTGCGGCAGCAGCCGGTGCGGATCGCCGCGGCGATCTCCACACTGGCCGTCTGCCTGTTCTACCTGCTGGCGCAGATGGCGGGCGCCGGCGCGCTGGTCTCGCTGCTGCTGGGCATCGACTCCGGAGTGGGTCAGTCGCTGATCATCGCCGTGGTCGGCGCGCTGATGATCTTCTACGTGTTCATCGGCGGCATGAAGGGCACCACCTGGGTGCAGATCATCAAGGCCACCCTGCTGATCATCGGCTCGGCCGTGATGACCATCTGGGTGCTTGCGCTCTATGGCTTCAACTTCTCGGAGCTGCTCGGCGCGGCCGTGGAGAACACCGGTGAGGAGGCTCTGCTCGAGCCCGGTCTGCAGTACGGCGCAGACCTGTTCACCAAGCTGGACTTCATGTCCCTGGGCATCGCGCTGGTGCTGGGCACCGCTGCGCTGCCGCATGTGCTGATCCGCTTCTACACGGTGCCGACCGCCAAGGACGCACGGAAGTCTGTGGTGGTGGCCATCGCGCTGATCGGTGCGTTCTACCTGTTCACCCTGGTGCTGGGCTACGGCGCAGCGGCGCTGCTGGACACCGAGACGATCCTGGCAGCACCGGGCGGGCAGAACTCGGCCGCCCCGCTGCTGGCCTATGAACTCGGCGGCACGCTGCTGCTGGGCTTCATCGCCGCCGTCGCCTTCGCCACGATCCTCGCGGTGGTTGCCGGGCTGACCATCACCGCCTCGGCCTCCTTCGCCCACGATGTCTACGCCCAGGTCATTAAGAAGGGCAAGCTGGACTCCGCCGGTGAGGTCAAGGCCGCGCGCATGACCGTGATCGTGGTGGGCATCCTGGCGATCCTCGGCGGCATCGGCGCACAGGGACAGAACGTGGCCTTCCTGGTCGCGCTCGCCTTCGCCGTGGCCGCCTCGGCCAACCTGCCGACGATCCTGTACTCGCTGTTCTGGAAGCGCTTCACCACCCGTGGTGCACTGTGGTCCATGTACGGCGGGCTCAGCTCCGCGCTGCTGCTGATCGCCTTCTCCCCGGTGGTCTGGGGCCGCGACACCTCCTTCTTCCCGGATGTGGATCTGGCGATCTACCCGCTCACCAACCCGGGTCTGGTCTCGATCCCGCTGGCCTTCCTGCTGGGCTGGATCGGTTCGCTGACCTCCAAGGTGGCGGAGGACCCGGCCAAGCAGGCCGAGATGGAGATCCGCTCGCTCACGGGCGTGGGCGCGGAGAAGGCCACGGAGCACTAAGCCGCTCCCTCCTGCTCCCCCTGCGCCGAGGGGCGGATTCTCCGAGTACTTGATGCCGTATGCGGCATGAGATGCTCGGAGAATCCGCCCCTCAACCGTGTGTGGGCAGGTGCGGCGGGCGCCAGCCGCGCTGCAGCAGGGCCCGCTGGATCCGCGCGATGGCGAGACGCCCCTGATCAGCCATGTGGTCCTGGGTGATCCGCACCTCGACCCAGCCCAGCTCCTCGGTGATCTCGCTGCGTCGGACATCCTTGCGGACGCTCGCCGGGGAGGAATGAAAGTCCTCGCCCTCGTACTGGATGGACACCTTGAACTCCTCCACCGCCAAATCCGGTTCGAACCAGGGGTAGCCGCTGGGGTGAGCAATCACCGGGTTCACGCGCGGTTCGGGCAGACCCGCCAAGTGCATGTAATAGCGCAGACGCGTCTCCTGCGGCGAGTCAGACCCGACGCGGATGAGCTCCAGCACCTCACGTACCTGCCGGATCCCCTTGGTGCGGCCCCGGGCGACGGCGGCCTGGCGCAGCTCGGACAGTGTGGCCAGAGGAGCTCCCTCCTCCCCGTATTCGCGCCGTGGGCGGCGCACGGCACGGTCACCCAGAATGAGCGCCTGCTCCAAGGGTCGGTGGAGCGCGAGATCCAGCCAGGTCCATGCCGGGTGGGTGAGCCGGACGCCGTCGAGCGTCACGATGAATCTCTCGGAGACCTCGATGCGGTGCCCGAGGACCAGGCCGGGCCGCTCCACTCGTGGTCCCTCACGCGGACTCGTGACGTGGAATGGCAGCCCCGGCTCTCCCGGCAGCAGACCCCACAGCACCGCCGCAGTATCGAAGCTGATCACCCGGTCGGAATCTTCGGTGAGTCCCTGGAGCAGCGCGTGATGTGCCGGGACCGCCGACGCACCAAGGACTTCCGACTCGCCAGGGAGCCCGCCAATGCCGGGAAGTTCGGTGCCGGTGTAGATGCCATGGGCGACGCGGCGGACCAGGCCGTTGGCCGCGGAGTGTTCGAGGTCTCGGCGAGTCAGCTCCTCCTCGAGCAGTCTCGCCCGGCGTCGGCCCAGCGCGGGCATGATCACCGCGGGGCGTCGCCGACGGTCGGGAGGATGGCTGAGCAGTTCCACACGGCCCAGTCAATGCCTCGTCGGATGAGCTCGCGGCGCCGGACATCGAGCTGTGGACAACGGAAGGTTTTACGCCGCAGCGGTGAACCCCTGAGGAAATCCACCGCCTCTACTCGCGTTGAGCGGCGGATTCTCCGAACGGTTGGGGGCTACTTCCGCATGAGGTACCCGTAAATTCCGCCGCTCAGCGAGAGAGGGGGGTGAAGACCAGCTATCAGCCGACGGAGGCCATGATCTCTGTCATCTTGTCCAGGAAGGCGTCCACCTGGGCCTCGTCGTAGCCGTTGTGGCCGTGGGCACCGGTGAAGGTGATCGTGCGGACCTCGTCCACACTCATCGGGTTCTCGCCGTCGAGGTACTGCTCGAGCTGGCGGCACAGCTCATCCACCTGCTCCTTGCGGTAGCCGTTGGAGGAGGAGTGCGCGGGCTCGCGGAAGCGTTTGCCGTCGGGCAGGGCGAGGCGTCCGCGCAGCGGCTCGGCTCGCTCTGCGAGCAGCTCGTACCAGGCGTCCTCACCATGGGCCTCGATGTACTTGTCCCGCTCTGAACCGGCGAAGGCGTCTTCCAGCCGGTCCAGCGCACCGTCGACCTCTGCGGGGTCATAGCCGCCGCCGGTCATCGAGAAGCTCACATCACGGATCTCCGAAAGGGCCATGCCCTCCCCGGAGTCATAGGCCACGCGGGCCCGTCCCATGAATTCGTCAACCTCGCGACGGTTGTACCCCTGCTCCCCGTCGTCGAGGAGGGTGAAAAGTGCGGTCTCGTTCTGCGCCATGGTCATAAGCCTAATGGAACTCCGCCGGCATCCCCGTTAAGCGCGACCACTACGAAGAACGCGGTGGGCATGGCGAAGACCAGCGAGTCAAGCCGATCCATCACCCCGCCGTGACCTGGGAGGAGTCGAGACATGTCCTTGATGCCCAGCTCGCGCTTGACCATCGACTCGGAGAAGTCGCCGGCGGTGGAGGCGATCACCACGGTGATCGCCAGGACCGCGCCGACGTAGAGCGGCTCGTCGAAGATCAGCCAGGAGGCCAGCACCCCGACTCCGGTGGCGCCGAGCAGCGAGCCGCCGAAGCCTTCCCAGGACTTCTTCGGGCTGATCTTCGGTGCCATCGGATGCCGTCCGAAGAACACACCGAAGATGTAGCCGAAGGTGTCGTTCGAGACCACCAGCAGCACGACGACGACGAGGCGCCAGTCGCCCTGGTCCAGGTTCAGCAGCAGCACCGCGAAGGACATCATGAACGGCACCCAGCTGGCCACGAAGACCGAGGCCAGGATGGAGCGGCCCGGGTCCCGGACCTTCCACAGCGCGGCCGCGACGATGATGGCCAGCCCGGTGGCCATGAGCGCCAGGGTCAGCGCCTCCACCCCGCCGAAGTAGGCGGCGGTGGGCATGGAGATGGCTCCGAGGAACAGCGGGATCTTGGGCAGCCGGAGCTGCTGTCCGGTGGGTGCGACGCGCGTCTCGAGGGCGCGCGCAACCTCCCAGACGCCCATCGAGAGCAGGATCGTCCAGACGAAGATCAGCATCAGCTCGAAGAAGAAGATCCCGAGCAGTGCAGGTACCAGCAGGACGATGCCGGTGATGATGGCCGCGGGAAGGTTCCTCCCTACTTTGGTCGTCATCAGACCTCGAGCAGCTCCGCCTCTTTGCGCTTGCTCATCTCATCGATCTTCTCGATGTAGGTCTTGGTGAGGTTCTCGAGCTCCTTGGTGCCACGCTCGCCGTCGTCCTTGCCGACCTCGCCGTCCTTGATGGCCTTCTCGATCACGTCCTTGGACTTGCGGCGGGTGTTGCGCACCGAGACCTTGTGGTCCTCGCCCTTGGACTTGATCAGCTTCACGTACTCCTTGCGGCGCTCTTCGGTGAGGTCCGGGATGGTGATGCGGATCTGCTTGCCATCGTTGGAAGGGTTCGCGCCGATCTCGGAGTCGGACAGGGCCCGCTCGATGTCGCGCATCGCCGAGATGTCGTAGGGCGTGATCAGGATGGTCTTGGCGTCCGGGGTGGAGAACGCGGCCAGCTGCTGCAGCGGGGTGGCGGAGCCGTAGTAGTCGACCAGCACGCGGGAGTAGAGGGCGGGGTTGGCGCGGCCGGTGCGCACGGTGCTGAAGTCGACCGATGTCGCCTCGATGGCTCGCTCGAACTGCTCCTTGGCGTCTGCCAGGGTCTCATCAATCACGGGGGTCTCCTTATTGAACGACGTCGGGGATGACGTTGAGGATCGCGTAGGGGTTCAGTCTAGTGGGGGCAGCGCCAGGTCAGGGCGTGACCAGCGTGCCGATCTCCTCGCCCAGCAGGGCGCGGGTCACGTTGCCCTCCCCCTCCATGCCGAAGACGCGCATGTCGAGGTCGTTGTCATTGCACATGGTCATCGCGGTCTGATCCATCACCCGGATGTTCTTGCGCAGGGCGTCGGTGTAGGTCAGGTGTTCCAGCTTCTGCGCATCCGGAGTGGTCTTCGGATCGGCGGTGTAGACCCCGTCCACGCCCGACTTGGCCATCAGGACCATGTCCGAGCGGGTCTCCAGGGCGCGCTGGGCGCAGACCGTGTCGGTGGAGAAGTAGGGCATGCCGGCGCCGGCGCCGAAGACGACGACGCGGTCCTTCTCCATATGCCGCACCGCGCGCAGCGGAATGTAGGACTCAGCGACCTGACCCATGGTGATGGCGGTCTGCACGCGAGTGGGCTGCCCGGCCTGTTCCAGGAAGTCCTGCAGGGCCAGAGCGTTCATCACGGTGCCCAGCATGCCGATGTAATCCGCGCGGGCGCGGTCCATGCCGGCCTTGGAGAGCTCAGCGCCGCGGAAGAAGTTGCCGCCGCCGACGACGACGGAGACCTCCACCTGCCCCTTGACCGCGGCGATCTGCTCAGCGATCCCGCGGACCGTGGCCGGATCGACTCCCACGGCACCTCCGCCGAAGACCTCTCCGGAGAGCTTCAGGAGCACTCGGCGGCGATGTGGCGGTGTCTGTGCGGTCATGGAGTTCCTCCAGGAGTGTAGGGGCGGAATGCAGGGCGTGGCGGGACGACGTCGGGGCTGGACCCTGAGATCCAGGGGTGTGGGCACAGAAAAGGGGGTGACCACCTCGTGTGAAGTGGTCACCCCCTTGACGTCTGGACTGATGAATCGCGACCAGTCTAATGGGACGCGAGGCTCAGTTCAGCAGTATCGCGTGTCAGGCTCCGACGCGGAAGCGAGCCAGACCCTTGGCCGAGGCGCCAGCGGACTCGAGGACCTGGGTGACGGTCTTCTTCGGGTCCTTGGCGAACGGCTGGTCAACCAGGACATTGTCCTTGAAGTACGCGTTGGTGCGTCCTTCAATGATCTTCGTCATGGCCTGCTCCGGCTTGTTCTCGGCGCGGGCGGTCTCCTCGGCGATGCGGCGCTCGTTCTCCACCGTCTCGGAGGGGACCTCGTCGCGGGTCAGGAACTGCGGGGACAGTGCGGCGGCGTGCACCGCGATGTCGTGTGCAGCTTCCTTCGCGGCGTCCGAGTCAGCGTCGACGGCGAAGAGCACGCCGACCTGTGCCGGGAGATCCTTGGAGGTCTTGTGCAGGTAGGCGTCCACGAAGGCGCCTTCCAGCTTGGCAAGACGACGGACGACGACCTTCTCGCCCAGGATCGCGCCTTCTTCGGTGACCACGTCGGAGAGCTTCTTGCCGTCGACCTCAGCCTCGAGCAGTGCTTCCACGGTGTCCACGTCATGGGCGACGGCGGTCGCGAGGACCGTGTCGGTCAGCGCGACGAACTTCGCGGACTTTGCCACGAAGTCGGTCTCGGCGTTGACCTCGATCAGGTAGCCCTTGGTGCCGTCGACGACCTTGGCGGTGACCAGGCCCTCTGCGGCGGAGCGTCCCTCGCGCTTGGCAGCGCCCTTGAGACCCTTGATGCGGATGCCTTCGATGGCCTTGTCGACGTCGCCGTCGGCCTCGTCGAGAGCTTTCTTGACGTCCATCATGCCGGCGCCGGTGCGCTCGCGCAGGGCCTTGATGTCAGCAGCGGTGTAATTCGCCATAGAAACGCAGTTCCTCTCTTACTTGGCTTCTTCAGCCGAAGCTTCGGTGGACTCGGTGGACTCTGCGGCGGGTGCTTCAGCAGCCTGCTCGGACTGCTCAGCCTGTGCAGGCTCCTCAGTCTTCGCCGGCGCTTCGGCCGTCGCGGTCTGCTCGGTGGCGTGCTGCTCGAGCAGTTCACGCTCCCACTCGGCCATCGGCTCTGCGGCAGTGCCGGAGCCGCCGCCGCGCTTGGATTCGCGAGCCATAAGGCCATCGGCCACGGCGTCGGCGATCACACGAGTCAGCAGGTCCACGGACCGGATGGCATCGTCGTTGCCCGGGATCGGGTAGTTGACGTCATCGGGATCGCAGTTGGTGTCGAGGATGGCGATCACGGGGATGCCCAGCTTCTTGGCCTCGTCGACGGCAAGGTGTTCCTTGTTGGTGTCGACGATCCAGATGGCTGACGGGGTCTTGGTGAGGTTGCGGATACCACCGAGGTTGGACTGCAGCTTGGTGAGCTCGCGGCGGAGCAGCAGCAGTTCCTTCTTGGTGTGACCGGAGCCGGCGACGTCGTCGAAGTCGATCTCCTCGAGCTCCTTCATGCGCTGGACGCGCTTGGAGACCGTCTGGAAGTTGGTCAGCATGCCGCCGAGCCAACGGTGGTTGACGTAGGGCTGGCCGACGCGGGTGGCCTGCTCGGCGATGGCTTCCTGGCCCTGCTTCTTGGTGCCGACGAACAGGACGGAGCCGCCGTGGGCGACAGTCTGCTTGACGAATTCGTAGGCGTTGTCGATGTAGGACAGCGACTGCTGGAGGTCAACGATGTAGATACCGTTGCGCTCGGTGAAGATGAAGCGCTTCATCTTCGGGTTCCAGCGGCGAGTCTGGTGTCCGAAGTGGACGCCGGAGTCGAGCAGCTGGCGCATGGTGACGACAGGCATGGTATTTCCTTTCAATGCCGGGCTTGGAACACGCAGAGTGAACCTGGTGCAGCTCCGGCTGGGATTCTCGGTTGGACAATGGCCCGGTTCTCTCGGGCTCCTGGCAGAGAAGGGAGTTCTCCCGCGATCCTCGCCACATCTGAGCGACCTGAATGGACGCCTGGGATGCGGACCGATGAGAATCGCCCCGATTGCTCGGGCAGTCTCTGCGCGTAGTCAGCTGATCCAGGCGTGCGTAGGCACACCAGTGTCAACTGCTGGGGTTCAGCTTAGCGGCTCGACGGCGTTTTCCCCAACCGTCCCCAGGCTCCCTCGACACCGTCGGCTCTCCCCAGATCGAGGCCATGCTCCCGATGGAGATGCTCAGCGCGGCAGGCTCATGCCATGAACGCCATTGAGCCTGTTCCTCCGAGGCGCCGGCCGCTGTCTCCGCGCCGACTCTCGAGCTTCTTCCTGCTTCTGCTGGCCCTGGCGCTGGCGACCTCCTCGGCTGCCCCGATCCCTGCCTCGGGGGAGGATTCTCCCCCCGCACCGAGTTCCCGCATCGACCAGCAGACGCCGGGTCCCTGGCGCAGCCCGGTGTCAGCCGCGGAACTTCGTCCCTTTGCTGCTCCGCCATCCCCCTGGGGTGCTGGGCACCGCGGGGTGGACCTGGGTCCTCTCTCCGCAGGTGCCACCATTCGCGCTCCGGCCGATGGGCAGGTGAGCTTCGCCGGGGTGGTGGTGGACCGTCCCGTGCTCTCGATCGAGCACGGGTCCGGGTACCTGAGCTCCTTCGAACCGGTGGAAGGATCCCTGGAGGTCGGAGATGCTGTCTCGACGGGAGATCCGGTGGGAACCCTTGCCCCGAGCAAAGGTCACTGCACAGCACCCTGCCTGCACTGGGGTGTGCGCCTGCACGGGGACTACATCAATCCGCTGCTGCTCACCGGGGACCTCGAACCCTCGGTGTTGCTTCCGCTGGGGGATGATGAACGAAGGCGGTGACGTCCTCCCGCCGCAGTGTCAGAATATTCTCATCAGTCTCGTCAGCGACCATCGACCCAGAAGGAGGAGCACGAGTGGCCCAAAGTTCCACCGACGATGCGATGAACCCGCACGATCAGGACCAGCGAAACCGGGAACAGCGCGATCAAGACCAGCGTGAGATGGACCAGCGCGAGCGCGACGCCGAGAACTCCTCACAGCGAGCCCCTTCCCTGCGCGAGCCCACCAACTGGTTGACGGAGCTGGGGAGGCGACCGGAGTTCCTCACCGATGTGCTGCAGGTCCTGAAGACCGTGATCGCGGGAACCCTCGCCTGGTGGATCTCCACCTCGGTGCTGGATTCCGAACTGGCGTTCCTGGCCCCATGGACCGCGCTGCTCACGGTCCACGCCACGGTCCACCGTTCACTCTCCCACGGCATTCAGACCACCATCGCCTCCACCATCGGTGTCGGCCTCTCCTTCGTGATCGGCTACTTCTTGGGCGTGAGCCTGTGGACCTTCGCACTGGCGCTGCTCGTGGGCGTCACCGCGGCCC
Organism: Nesterenkonia halotolerans; assembly: GCF_014874065.1. Lineage (NCBI taxonomy): Bacteria > Bacillati > Actinomycetota > Actinomycetes > Micrococcales > Micrococcaceae > Nesterenkonia > Nesterenkonia halotolerans. The sequence goes on from NZ_JADBEE010000001.1 coordinate 1,021,941, forward strand.
GGATCTCTTGGATCCGGGATGAGGGGGTCGCGATCGCCACGACGGCGATCTTCGTGCTGGGCAGCGGCTTCGATGATCAGGCTCCGCTGCTCAACGACCGCATCCTCGAGGTCGCCATCGGCGTGGCCGCAGGAGTGCTCGTCAACCTCTTGATCCTGCCGCCGCTGCGGGACAAACAGGCGGGTCGCTACGTGGACAGCATCAACGAGCGCATGGGCAGCGTCCTGGTGAGCATCTCCCGAGAATTCTCCGACTCCTGGGACACCGATAAGGCTGAGTCCTGGTTCCAGGAGACGGAATCGATGACGCAGGAACTGAATTCGGCCTGGACCGTCGTCCGCTTCGCCCGGGAATCACGGCGCGCGAATCCGCGAGCGCGCCAGGGACGCCAGAGCCTCGAGCAGAGCAGCTGGAATGCCGAAGAGGCCAGCTACGAAGAGATCCTCGAACGCGCCGACGAGGGCATCTCACACCTGCGCCACCTGGCTCGCACCCTGCGCGAAGCGACATACACCGACGGCGACTGGGATCATGACTTCCGCGAACGGTGGGCCAGGATCGTCGGCGACGTCGGCCGAGCGATCGCAGACCCCGATGCAGAGGTCGCTTCCCTGCACGAGGATCTGACCTCCTTGTCCACCGAGATGTCAGAGGACAAGGGGCTGCCCAAGACATCGTGGCCGATCTACGGGTCCCTGATCTCCAGCCTCCGGCACCTTGTCATCGTCGTCGACGACGTTGCCTCAGCGCGCCAAGCTCGCGAGGGTGGGGAAGAGAACCCCAGGGTCTCTGGCTAGCAGAGACTCGGTCGGACTCAGCGGAGCTCCGTCTGGCTGAGCAGCACTCAGCGGGAGCGGGCAGCGTTGCCGTGTCCGGCCAGCCGCTGCCCCAGCGCTACCAGACGTTCCGCCGAGTCCTCCCAAGAGAACTCGATGCTGCGCTCGCGCGCGGCGGCAGAGGCTCGGGCGAAATGGGCTGGGACCTCGAGCCTGCGGACCGCAGCGGCGAACGCCGCGGGATCCTGAGGCGGCACCAGCTGCGCACCGTCCTCGGACACTGCCGCTCCGCCGATCTCCCGAAAGATGGGCAGGTCGGAGAGGACGCACGGTGTACCGTGCGCCATCGCTTCCACGACTGGCAGACCGTAGCCCTCCGCCCGGGAAAGGGTGACGAGAGCCGTGGCGCTTTGCAGCAGTTCGCGGTACTCCGGCTCGGAGATGCCGCGGTGAAAGACCAGTTGCTCGGGATCCGCCGCGAGCGCGCGCAGCTGGCCCTCGCGGGTCTTCTCGATCGGGCTGCACAGATGAAGCGTGTACTCCGGCAGCCGGTTGAGCCCGGCGATCACGGATTCCACGTTCTTGTACCCCATGAAGGAGCCCATGTAGACGAGCTCTCGGCTCGGCGGGGCGCCCGGGTTCCGGGGGCAGTCCACGGCTGGTGGGGCATTGGAGACCAGCTCGACCGGTCGTCGGGTGAGGCGATGCTCCCGGATGAGCCGACGGGTGGTCTCCGAGACGGTGGCCACCGCATCAGCCTGGTTGAGCACCAGCCGCTGGGGCAGATAGCTCCAGTGGTAGGCCCGCCAGCCGAGTCGCACCGCGGCGGGAAGGTTCCTCGGCGGGGTGGGATGCTCGTAGTAGATGAGGTCATGGACCGTGAGGATCAGCGGATACCGGCGGCCAATTCCGCCCATGGTCTGCATCGGGGAGAACACCACGTCTGGCCGGTGCGGGTTCAGCTGCCGGGCCACCCAAGGCTCCCTCGCTGAGGTGGGCGAGGAAATGCGCAGATGCGGCAGGTCAGGCAGCAGGTTGAGCTGTTCCGGGTCGTGGATCAGCATGGTGACATCGGCCTTCTGCGCGGCAGCCTCCACGAGTGAGGCGGTGAACCGTGAGATGCCGTCGTGGACCCGGGTGCGGGTGTACCGGCAGTCGAAGAAGAGCTTCAGCACCCCCTGATTCTGGCACAGCGCCTGGAATCATCTCAGGCGGACACCTCTGGCATGATGACAGTCATGAGCGAGTCACGTGTCACCGGTGTCAGTCAGCACGAACAGGGCGCGACTGGACTGCCCAGCACCTCTCGTCAGTACTGGACGGAGGCCGCGCACACCGGGGCGCTGCGCGAGGTCCGCCTGCCACAGACCGGCCCCGGAGAGGTGCTCATCGAGACGCTGCACAGCGGGATCTCTCGGGGCACCGAATCGGTCGTGCACCGCGGCGAGGTCCCGGACAATGTCACCTCCATCATGCAGGCCCCCTTCCAGCTCGGTGAGCTCCCTTTCCCCGTCTCGCACGGCTATCTCAATGTGGGCGTGGTCCGCCAGGGCAGCGAGGAGCTGCTGGGCCGGACGGTCTTCACCCTTGCGGGTCACCGTGAACACGTCGTGGTGCCGGAGGCGGACTGCCATGTGCTGCCCGAGGACTGCCCCTCGGAACGTGCGGTCTTCGCAGGTATCGGAGAAGTCGCACTCAATGCGCTGTGGGAGGCCCCTGTGCTGGCAGGTGACCGGGTCGCCGTCGTCGGCGGCGGACTCATCGGCCTGACCACCGCGCTCTTCGCCTCGAAGCTCCCGCTGCAGCGCCTGCAGGTGGTGGAGATCGACGCCGAGCGGCGTGAGCTGATCCGTGAACTCGGCCTGGAGGCGGTGGCTCCCGAGGACGCCGCAGCAGACAACGATGCGGTGCTCCACAGTTCCGCCAGCTCCGCGGGCCTGGCCACGGCACTGCAGCTCGCCGGCGACGACGCCGTGATCGTGGAGCAGTCCTGGTACGGCACGGGCGAGCAGCAGATCCCACTCGGCGCCGATTTCCATGCGCGGCGACTGCGGATCGTCGCCACCCAGGTCGGCGAGGTTCCCGGTCCACGACGGATGCGCCGGACCCGAGGACAGCGACTGGCCACCGCACTGGGAATGCTGGACCCGCGTTTCGACATGCTCATCAGCGGTCGCTCCCCGCTGGCCGAGCTTCCCAGTGTGATGCGCGACGTCGCCTCCGGGGCGCCCTGGACACGAGACCAGATCCTGCACATCATCGACCACCCGCTGACCGAGAACCACGCCTTCGGCTGACACCCCCCTCGCGCCGGAACCACGACGAACCCCCAAGGAGAACCATGAGCCGCTTCCGCCTGACCGTCGATGACCACATCATGATCGCGCACAGCCTGAACGACCCGTTCTTCGGGCCCGCGCAGAACCTCCACGGTGCGACGCTGAGCATCCAGGCCAGCTTCTTCCGTGACAGCCTGAACGAGTTCGGGGTCGTGATGGACATCGGGGCAGCCTCGGAGCTGCTCGCCAGCACGCTCGAGCCGCTGCGCTATCAGAACCTGGACGAGCTCGAAGAGTTCCGGGACCGGTTCACCACCACCGAGGTCATCATCGAGCACATCGCCCAGCGCCTGGCCGCCGGACTTCCGGCCGGTCATGGACTCAGCGCGGTCGAGGTGGAGGCCGAGGAGCACCCACGCGCTCGAGCCTCCGTCAGGGTTCAGCTTTAGCCGGACCGGCTCGGTAGTATGTCTCAGTGTCCTCGGCTGACAGATCAAGACCGCACGGCGGAGGACACGAGGGGCGTTAGCTCAGTCGGTTAGAGCAGAGGACTCATAATCCTTTTGTCCTGGGTTCAAGTCCCAGACGCCCTACAAGCACCCCGCGCGCCCTCCGCCGCCACAACCCGGAGTGCCGTCACAACCCGCAGTGGTCCGGTCACGATGAACTAGGGTCGGTTCATGGGACGTCTTCCTGTCATCACCGCCGGACTCTCCACCGCGATCCTCCTTTCGAGCTGCGCTGACGCAGAGCCGAACGCCGAGTCTGATTCCGCCGTCGGCGCGGCAAGCACCCCCGCCTCAGCAGACACAGACACGAGCTCGGCGTCCGAGGACGGCGAACCTTTCACCGTGGAAGAACAGGGCAGCTACGACTCCCCGTGGGCGCTGGAGTTCCTCCCCGGAACCGAGCAGATGCTCATCACCACACGCACCGGCGAGCTCCTGCTCCGCAGCACCGAGGATTCCACCGACGCAGCAGAGACCAGCGTGGAGGGTCTGCCCGAGGACATTGTCGTCGATGGTCAGGGCGGTCTGGGCGACGTCGTCGTCGCACCTGATTTCGAGGACAGCCAGCGGGTCTACCTGAGCTGGGTCGCCTCCGGTGATGGCGGCACAGGCGCCGTCGTCGGTCACGCACGCCTGGTCGTCTCGGGCTCCTCGGCTGAGCTGCAGGACCTCACCGTGATCTGGGAACAGCGTCCCAAGACCTCCGGCTCCGGACACTTCTCCCATCGGCTGGCCTTCAGCCCCGACGGGGAGCACCTCTTCGTCACCTCCGGCGACCGGCAGCAGATGAGCCCTGCTCAGGATCTCGCCAGCGGTCTCGGCAAGGTCATGCGGCTGACCCCCGAGGGTGAGCCCGCAGACGGGAATCCCTTCGCGGAGGAAGGCGGCGTCTCGTCCGAGATCTGGACCTGGGGCCACCGCAATCCGTTGGGCATCGACGTCACCGAAGATGGCCAGTTGTGGGTCTCCGAGATGGGCCCCGAGGGTGGCGATGAGCTCAACCTGCTGCAGGAGGGCGAGAACTACGGGTGGCCCGAGGCCTCCAACGGCTCGCACTACGGCGGGGGCGACATCCCCGATCACAGCGAAGCCGATGGGTTCGCCGCGCCCGCCACCTCGTGGACACCGTCCATCTCCCCCGGCAGCCTGATGATCTATCAGGGCGAGCTGTTCTCCGACTGGACCGGTGACGCCGTGATGGGCGCGCTCTCCGGGCAGGCTCTGGTGCGCGTCGACCTGGACGGCCAGTCAGCGGGCGAGGAGCAGATCTGGGATATGGGCGCGCGGATCCGCGACGTGGAGGAGGCCCCGGATGGGAGCATCTGGGTGGTCGAAGACGGTGACGGGGCAGCGCTGCTGCGCCTGACTCCCCCGGACTAGGCTCGGGCAGGGCCTAGGTCAGCGCGGGCAGGGCCCGGTCAGCGCCGGCGGCGCCATTCCGCGTCAGCGAAGTCCGACCAGCCCCGGGTGCGCTACTGGCCGCTGTTCTTGTACTGGTTCTCCACCCAGTCTGCGCCGCGGTAGAGCTCTTCGAAGGCATCCATCGTGGTCGTGATGCTGTGACGGCCCGCCATCTCTCGGCTGCGCTCCCCCATGGCCGCCCGACCGGACGCATCCCGCGAGAGAACACGGACCAGACCCTCGGCCAGTTCCTTGGCGTTTCCGGGCTCGAAGAGATAGCCGTTGACGCCCTCATCGACCAGGTGCGGCAGGGCCAGCGCGTCGGCCAGCACCACCGGCAGGCCTGCGGACATCGCCTCCAGGGAGACCAGCGACTGCAGCTCGGCGGTGCCGGGCTGAACGAACACATCGGCCTGCAGATAGGCCAGGCGCAGCTCCTCCTCCGTCACGTGCCCACGCATGCGCACACGGTCGCCCAGCCCCAGGGTAGCGATCTTCTCGGCAAGCACATCGCGCTGCTCCCCGTCGCCGACGATGTCCAGGCCGATGTTCAGCGCCGGGTCGGTCTCCGCGATGGCGTCGATCAGCACGTCCACGTTCTTCTCCACCGCGAGTCGCCCCACGAAGAGCACCGTGGGTCGGTCCGGTCGGGTGAGCGCCTCACCGGGCTGCACACGGTAGTGCGCGAGGTCGATCCCGTTGGAGAGCGGCAGCACGTTCTTGAATCCTGCGCGTTCCATCATGGTTCGCGCCGCCAGCGGCGTGGGGGTGGTCACCACGGCCGCCTTGCCCATGAGCCGGCCCATATCGCGCCAGGAGTTCTTCGCCACGATCCGGCGGAACCATGCGGGGAACGGCAGGAACGGGTCCAGGTTCTCAGGCATGAAGTGGTTTGTGGCGATGGTCCGCAGGCCACGGTCGGACGCGGCGTCGATGGCTGCCTTGCCGATCATGTAGTGGCACTGCACGTGGACCACATCCGGCTTGAGCTCGTCCATGAGCCGACCCATGGCCGGCTCGATGAGCCAGGGCAGGCAGAGCCGGATGTACTCGTGGGTCGGCGCCTTGAAGGACCTGAACCGGTGCACGGTGGCTTCTTCGGTGTGTTCGACCATGTCCGGTCCACGCTCGGTGCGGGCTGCCGCGATGTGGACCTCGTGGCCGCGGGCTGCCATGTTCTTCGCCAGACGATGGGAGAAGACTGCGGCCCCGTTGACGTCGGGAGGGTAGGTGTCGGCGGCGATCAGGATGCGGAGTTTCTCAGGGGGCTCACTGCGGGGAGCCTCGGCGGGCACAGTGTTGACCATCAGGCGGTCGAATCCTCCTCGATGCCCGGCCGGCGCTGTTCGCGTCGCTGCCGCCGCGCCTTGTTCTGGGCTTTTATGAAGTAGTCGGCTGAAGCAATGATATGCATCCCAGAGCCCGCGGCCAGGAGCACCACGGCGATGGCGGGGAGCATGCCCTGGTGCAGGCTTGCGCCCAGCAGCGCCATCGGCAGACCGATCAGCAGGCAGGCGGTGCGGAGCTTGCCCAGCAGGGTGATGTCCAGGTCCGGCGGCCCTTTGAAGAGCACGTAGGTGTTGATGGAGAGGATGACGTCCGGGATGACGATCGCCAGCACGACCCACACCGGAGCGATGTCGAAGACCACGAGCGTCGCGGTGACGATGATCAGCGAGAGCCGATCTGCCAGCGGGTCCAGCCATCGTCCGACCGTGCTGAGCTGGTCGAAGCGACGGGCGATGTAGCCATCGATCCAGTCGGTGCTCGAGAGTGCCACCAGAACCCAGAAGGCCGTCATGAAGCGGTCCTGTGCGACCAGCCCGACGAACACCGGGATGAGCAGGAAGCGCAGCACGGTCACGACATTGGGCGCGGTCCAGAAGCCCTCATGGATGGTGTACTCGAAACCCTCTCGGGTTCCGGCACCGATGAATCTCACCTGCGCAGTTTATTTCTTCACAAGCTCGCGAAGGAAGACGGCTCCGGCAGCGGCAGAGCCGGCGACGACGGCGAGCGGCTTCCACCGCGCGGCCACGTGTTCTCCGGCCGCGTGCGCGGTGGACTCATGAGTTCCTGGCTCGGCCGAGCCAGTGCTGCGACGGTCCGCGCGGGGCGGCTTGGCCGTTCCGCCCTTGGTGGCGCGGCTGGTCTTGTCCTTGTTGGTCTTGTCTTTGCTGGTCTTGTCACGGCTGGTCTTCTCGCGAACGGTCTCGCCGATCTGCTTGGTCCCAGTGGTGATCTGGTCCTGGAGCGTGGCGAGATGTTCGCGGCGCAGCGCGGTCCGGCGCAGCAGCTCGCTGTAGCTCGGGGCCGTGGGCTCTCCGGCGCCGGGTGTCTTGGCGTCCTTCTTGGCCTGCTCGGCGGCCTCCCGCTTGGACTCCTCCTTCTCGCGGCGACGCTCAGCGTCCTCGCGGTCCAGGCTCTGCGGGTCGAAGCTGGTGCCTTCACGGGCCACACCGAGGTCCAGACGGAAGCCGCGGATGGCGTCTTCCGGCAGCAGCGGCATGGTCTTCTTGAGCTTGAGAAGCCCGATCAGCGCGAAGATCAGCGCAATGACCAGGAAGATGCCTGCCACGATCAGCGCGGCGGCCCATGCGTGGAAGACCAGCGAGAGGGCTGCGATGGCCGCGACGATGAGAGCCACCACGAGGAAGGCGAGGAACACGGCACCGACGGCCATGAGCGCCACGGCGATGCCGGCGGCCACACCCTTGGTCTTCATCTGGCTGATGGCCAGCTGGATCTCGTCGTTGATCTGCTTGGGGCCGAGTCGCAGGACGACCTTGATCACATCGAGCAACGATGTGCGGGGCGCCGTGCCCTTGGTGCGGCCAGTTTCTGGCTGAGACAAGTCAGCGCCTCCATGCTTGTGAGTGACAGGTGAGTTGATTACAAACTACCACCTATACCATGAGGGATATGGCTGATCAGTACGATTTCGAAGAGCTCTACGCCAACACCTATACGACTGCTGACCAGCTGGCGCATGAGACGGAGCCGACCTCGGAGAAACGTTTTGTGCCTGCTTGGGCCCTGACACTTTTCCTGGGTCCGACCGGCGCCCATCGGTGGTATCTCACTCGGTGGGTCTCAGCGCTGCTGATGCTGCTGAGCACCCTGGCCGGCGCCGTGCTTCTTGTCGCTGGGCAGCAGACTCTCGGGCTGCTCTGCGTGACCGTGGTGTTCGTGTGGACGTTGATCGATCTGATCATGCTGCTCACCGGGTCGATGCGTGACCGAGAGGATCTGCGACTGGCGGGGCACCGTGAGCGGGCCGGGCTCTGCGCCGCGATCACCGTGATCCTGCTGGCCCTGGTGCTGATGATCTCCCTGATGATCGGCACCAGTGCGGGCGTCACCGGCTGATCGGCCCGCGGCGCTGCCATCTCCGCCGGGGGTGAAGATCTCAGGTCGAGGACCTCAGTCGGGGTCGATCTGTCCCACCGGGGTGCGCTTCTCCGCTTGGAACTGGTCCTCGATGCGGCCGTGGGCCCAGTAGGCCGAGAGAGACATGCCCTTGCGCGGCAGCCCCTTGTCCTCGACCAGCAGTCGGCGGATCCGTTTGGTCTGCTCGCGCTCACCGTGGACGAAGACCTGCACGTCTCCGTCGGGGATGCTCAGCTCTGCGAGGTAGTCCGCGAGCATGGTCGTCTCCGGGCTGAAATCGGCTTCGCGGTGCAGCCACACCAGGTCCACGCCTGCAGGAACCGTCAAGGGCTGACGCTCCGATTCATCACGGATCTCGACGACGGCGACTCCGCGCGCGTCCTCGTCCATGGACTCGAGGGCGGAGGCGATGGCGGGAAGGGCGGCCTCATCCCCGGCGAGCAGGTGCCAGTCGGCCTCGCCACGCGGCGCGTAGGCGCTGCCGGGACCGAAGAAGCTGATCAGGTCTCCCGGCTGGGCGTTCTGCGCCCAGACTCCGGCGAGGCCTTCATCACCGTGCACCACGAAGTCGACCCAGATTTGTGAGTTCAGGTGATCCACGTGGCGGATCGTGTAGGTGCGTGTGACCGGCATCAGCTCGGTGGGCAGCTGCTCGCGCAGCGCCTCCATGTCGAAGGGGCGGCTCAGGTCCACGTCCTGCTGCGCGCTCGGATCGCGCTCCAGGGCGGCGGGCAGGAACAGCAGCTTGACGTATTGGTCGGTCGCCGGAGACTCGCCCACCGATTTGAACTCGATGGCATCGAAGCCGGGGCCGCCGAAGACCACCCGAGTCATATGTGGACTGAGCTGCTTCTTGGCCTCGACGCGGAGGACGTGCTGCACGCGTGGTTTCTTTGTCTTGGACACCAGCGCACTCTATTCCACTCTGCGGCAACAGGTCAGGTGACCCTTAGTTGAGACCCGAACTATGACGCACGCCTGCGTTGCTTGATCGGTCGCACACCACCTGCTCCAGTGGCCGAAAAAGTTGAGTGCACTATGCTCAACTTTGGAATATACTGAGTCCAGGTTCCGTTGGAACCGGTGCCGCAAGGCAAGAAACGTACCCGTTGAGCAATGAGTTGAAGGAGCTGATTGCTGTGATGAACACCTCTCTGACCCGCCTGGATCCGTTCACCCTCATCGATGACGTGTTCCGCACCATGCGCAGCCCAGGAGTGGACGCGGCGCAGCGCCAGTCGGGCTTCGTCCCACCCGTGGACGCCCACCGTGAGGATGAGGATCTGGTGCTGAGCGCCGACCTTCCGGGCATCGACCCGGACAAGGATGTCTCCGTGGAGCTGACCGGACGCACGTTGACGGTCTCCGGAGAACGCCGAAGCCAGACCGAAGCCGATGGCCTTCGCGAGGTCCGCTACGGATCCTTCTCCCGCACGATCACCCTGCCGAGCGAGGTCTCCGGCGATGCGATCACTGCGAACTACGAGTCCGGGGTGCTGAATGTCCGCGTGGCCGGGGTCTACGCCGCCGAACAGCCGCGCAAGATCCAGATCTCCTCCACCGAGCGCCAGCAGACGATCGATTCCTGACGCCACCCGCTGAGGGGCGGGCCACCCACCGCTGAGGGGCGGATTCTCCGACGAGTGTGACCCCATTGCGGGGTCAGATGCCCGGAGATTCCGCCCCTCACGTGGAAGGTGGGGGTCCCGCTCAGAAGACGATCGTGGTGCTTCCGTTGCGGATCACGCGGTCCTCGCAGTGCCACTTCACCGCGCGGGAGAGCACGGCGCGCTCGACGTCGGCGCCGAAGCGGGTGAGCTGGGCGACGTCGTCGCTGTGTGAGACCCGGATGACGTCCTGCTCGATGATCGGACCCTCGTCCAGATCACGGGTGACGTAGTGCGCCGTGGCGCCGATGAGCTTCACGCCCCGGTCCTTGGCCTTCTGGTAGGGGCCGGCGCCGATGAAGGCCGGCAGGAAGCTGTGGTGGATGTTGATCACCGGGGCTCCGACCTGGTCCAGGAAGTTCTCCGAGATGATCTGCATGTAGCGCGCCAGCACGATCATGTCCACGTTCCCGCGCAGCAGCTGCAAGTGCTTGGTCTCGGCCGCGGCCTTGTCGCCGTCGACGATGGGCACATGGAAATACGGGATGCCGAAGGGCCGCACGTCCTCGGCGAGGTCTGCGTGATTCGAGATGACCATCGCGATGTCCATCGGGATCTCGCCACGGCGGTGGCGCCAGAGCAGGTCCAGCAGGCAGTGATCGGTCTTGGACGCGAAGATCGCCACCCGCTTGGGCTGATCGGCCGCGGTCAGCGAGAAGTCCATGGAGAAGCGGTCCGCGAGCTTGGTCTGGACCGCCTGCTCCACGGCGGGCTTGGCGGCCGCGAGCCCGGGCAGGTGGAAGACAGTGCGCTGGAAGAAGCGTCCCCCTTCCACGCCCGTGGAGTACTGGTCCAGGCTGATGATGTTGCCGCCGACCTCGGCGATCACCTCAGAGACTGCGGCCACGATCCCGGGCTGATCGGGGCAGGAGATGATCAGTCGGGCGATGTCGTGGGTCTGGGTCTCAGGGGTGCTCATCAGGTCTCCGAATCAGGATCGCCAGGTCAGTGCGGGCGGACGGGACCGCGCCATGGACACTATGACACGAAACAGGGCATGAAAAACGCCCCCGCCCAGAAGGGCGAGGGCGAATCTGCTCCCCCAGTTGGATTCGAACCAACAACCGCTCGATTAACAGTCGAGTGCTCTGCCGTTGAGCTATGGAGGATTGCGACTAAAAAAGTCTAGCAGGGGTTCCGGGTCGCTGTGAAATCCCCGCGGTGGATCTGCCAGCATCCGCTGTGACATCATCTCCTCGTGAGCCACGATCCCGCAACCACCCCCACAAGCGCCCCACCACACACCCCTGGCGGCACCCTGGCCGGCTCCCCTGGCGGCAACGCTGCGTTCGGCAGCCTCACCGTCTTCACCGGATCCGCCTCCGGAGCCGACCCGGACTACACCACCGCCACCAGAGACCTCGGCGCTGCCCTGGCTGCCGCTGGATTCAGCGTGGTCTACGGCGGAGCCACGGTCGGGCTGATGGGCCAGATCGCTGATGCGGCCCTGGAGGCCGGCGGCGAGGTGCACGGCGTCATCCCTGAGGTGCTGATGAACCGGGAGGTGGCCCACCAGGGCCTGACCTCGCTGGAGCTGGTGCCCGACATGCACACCCGCAAGTCCCGGATGGCTGAGCTGGGCGACGGGTTCCTCGCCCTCCCCGGAGGCATGGGCACGCTGGAGGAGTTCTTCGAGGTCTGGACCTGGCAGTACCTCGGCCTGCATGCCAAGCCCGTCGGACTCTATAACGTGAAGGGGTTCTGGGACCCGCTGCTGAGTATGGTCGACCATATGGTCGCGCAGGGGTTCATGTCCCCCGCCCGTCGCGACGCCCTGGTGATCAGCGCAGACCCGCAGGATCTGATCCATCAGCTGCGCGCCTGGACGCCCGCGGGCTGACCGTCACGAGTCCAGCCAGCGCCCCAGCACGACGGTGTCCTGATCGGTATAGCCCATGCCCCGATAGAACTGCTGCACCTCTGCGTTCTCCTGACGCACCATGAGCATGAGCTTCGGGACTCCACGATCGCGCAGCCAGTCCTCCGCGGCGGTCAAAAGCCGCTTGCCGATCCCGCCACCCTGCAGCGACTTCTCCACCGCGGTGTAGTAGATCCAGCCCCGATGACCGTCCTGGCCCAGCATCACGGTGCCCAGCAGCCGATGGCGGGCGTCCACCGCCGCGAGCACTGTGGACTCGGCGCCGGCGAGCGCTCGTCGGCAGTCCTCGTGGGGGTCGTTCCAGGGCCTGGTCAGGCCGGTCTGCTGCCAGAGCGCGACGGCGGCGTCCACCAGGTCTTCTGGAAGGTCGATGATCTCGACCGGAGAGGTCAGCGAGTCCTGCTCACCCATGACGACGCTACTTCTGCACGGGTCGGATCGAGAGGGTCTCGACCATGGAGGCGTCCTCCATGTCGACCACGGTGCGCGCCGCCTCAGCGATGGCCCGCGGAGAGATGTAGATGCCGCCGTCGTAGCTCTCGTTCCCCATGGATTCCTGCAGTGCGACCTGCATGTCGGTGTCCACGCGGCCCGGGTGGATCGAGGTCACCTTCACGCGTCCGCGTTCCTCTTCCCGCAGCGCATCGGTCATCGCGCGCAGCGCGAACTTGGTGCCCGAGTACATGGAGCTGCCCGGACCAGCGGTGTACCCGGCCCCGGAGTTGATGCTCAGCACCTGGCCGTAGGACTCGCGCAGCAGCGGCAGCGCGGCACGGGTCAGCTCGGCCACGGCGAAGACGTTGACGGTGAACATCTGCTGGAACTGTGCCGGGGAGGTCTCCGCGACCGGGTTCATCCAGGCAAGTCCAGCGGAGTGGACCAGCACGTCCAGCCGGCTGAGTTCTGCTGCCTCCAGGGCTGGGGCGATCGCGTCGAGGTCGGTGAGGTCGACCAGGAACGGCTCGGCGCTGGGCAGGGTCTGCACCACAGCGTTGACCGTCTCGGGGTTGGTGCCGCCGACCAGGATGTGGTGCTCCTGGCCGAGCTCCTCCGCGATGGCCTTGCCGATCCCCCGGGACGCTCCGGTGATCAGCGCGACGGGGCGGGTTGATCGGGAGCTGGATGACTGGGTGGACGCGGCGGGGCGGGGCTGTTCGGTCATGGATTCAGCTTAGAGGACGTCGCCCAGCAGCCAGCGGTGCAGCGCCTCGTGGCAGGCGCGCAGCGCATCGGCGCTGACATGTTCGTCATCGGTGTGCGCCAGCAACGGGTCCCCGGGACCGAAGTTCACCGCGGGCACTCCCCTGGCGGAGAAGCGTGCCACGTCGGTCCAGCCGTACTTGGGCATCGGCTCCCCGCCCACGGCGGAGATGAACGCCTTCGCGGCGGGGTGCTCCAATCCGGGACGTGCGGCTGCGGAGCTGTCGGTGATCCGCACCTGATCCCGGGTGATGCCCGCACCGGAGAGCACCTCGTAGACGTGGGCGTGGGCCTGCTCCTCGGTCTTGTCCGGGGCGAAGCGGTAGTTGATCTCCACCACGGTGGAATCCGGGATGACGTTTCCGGCCACTCCGCCGTGGATCCGCACCGCGTTGAGCCCCTCGCGGTAGTCCAGCCCCTCCACACCGATGGTCTGCGGCGCGTAGTCCTGCAGGACGCGCAGCAGTCCGGCGGCACCGTGGATCGCGTTCTCCCCCATCCAGGCGCGGCCCGAGTGGGCGGCGACCCCGGGGATGCTGACCTCAAAGCGGCAGGTGCCGTTGCACCCGCCCTCCACAACCCCGTGGGTGGGTTCCAGCAGCACCGCAAAATCACCGGCGAGCAGCCCGGGCACGCTGCTCAGGACCCTGCCGAGCCCGGACTTGCTGGCCTCGACCTCCTCGTGGTCGTAGAAGACCCAGGTGATGTCCCGGTCCAGGGAGCCGCCGGCCTCCAGGTGAGCCGCGACGTCGTCGGCCAGCTTCAGCTGCACCGCCACCCCGCCCTTCATATCCGTGGCGCCCCGGCCATAGAGCACGTCCCCGCCCTGCTCGCGCTCCCAGCGCGGCGGGACCGTACCGCGGGATCCTGCGGTGGTGGGCAGCGGCACCGTGTCCAGGTGCCCGGCGAGGATGACCCGCTGCCCCGCGCCGGTGTCGGTGCGCGCGATGATGGTGTCGCCGTCGCGGTGCAGGCTCAGGCCACTGAGCCCGGCGAGAGCCGATTCCACGGCGTCGGCCAGGGTCTTTTCATCGCCGGAGACGGATTCGCAGGCGATGATCGCCTCGGTGAGCGCGGCGACATCGCCGGAGAGCTGGGCACGGATATCCATGGCTCCAGCCTAGGCGGGGAACGCGCGAAGCGGCGCCGCCGGACCCGAGGCCAGCGGGAAAAAGTAGGATGGGGCCCATGAGCACTGAATCCCGAATTGCATCTGGCCATGGTCTTGCCAGCGTGACCGCCGACGGCACCGTCCTGGACACCTGGTTCCCGAACCCCGTTCTGTCCCCGCTTTCCGATAACGACGACGCCGCGCTCATCGCCGGCCTCGAGGCCGCCACCGGCGAGGATGCTGACCGCGGGGTGAGAACTCAGCTGGTCTCCGTCGAATCTGACCTCGATGCCGAGGCGACCTCTGCCTCCGACGTGTGGCTGCGCCTGCACCTGCTCTCGCACCGACTGGTCAAGCCGCGGACCATCAACCTGGACGGCATCTTCGGCCACCTCAGCAACGTGGTGTGGACGAACTTCGGCCCCTGCGCGGTGGCCGGTTTCGAGACCACGCGTCTGCGCCTGCGCGCCCGCGGCCACGTCAGCGTCTACTCCATCGACAAGTTCCCCCGTCTGGTCGACTATGTGACGCCCTCGGGCGTGCGCATCGGCGACGCCGACCGCGTCCGGCTGGGTGCACACCTGGCCGAGGGCACCACGGTCATGCACGAGGGCTTTGTGAACTTCAACGCCGGCACACTGGGGAACTCCATGGTGGAAGGACGCATCTCCGCTGGAGTCGTGGTCGGCGACGGCACCGACATCGGCGGCGGCGCCTCGATCATGGGCACCCTCTCCGGAGGCGGCAAGGAGAAGATCACCCTCGGTGAGCGGGTCCTGCTGGGCGCGAACTCCGGTGTGGGCATCTCGATCGGCGATGACTGCGTCGTCGAGGCGGGCCTCTACGTCACCGCCGGCACGAAGGTCTCGGTGCTCGGCGATGACCGCAGCGTGGAGGACACCGTGAAGGCCTCGGCGCTCTCCGGGGTTCCGAATCTGCTCTTCCGCCGCGATTCGGTCACCGGCGCAGTCCAGGCAGTCCCCCGCAAGGGCCAGAAGGTGGAGCTCAACGCGGCTCTGCACAAGAACTGAGCAGAGAGCACAGAGAGGTCCTGATGAGCCCGCGAGCTGATCGTCCCATCACCGTCACGCGCAAGGTCCACCGCCGTCGCCGCCGCGCCCGGGCGGTCATGGCCATCACGGTGGTCGCCGCCGTCGTTGCCGCGACCGGATACGGGGCCTGGCAGTTCATCGAGGAGAACGAATACCTCCTCGACGAGCGCTGCCAGGTGACGGTGGGTGAGACCGAGCATCGGCTCACTCCCGCGCAGACCTACTCTGCCGCGCATCTTGCCGCCGGTGCCGCTGATCGAAACATGCCGGTGCAGGCGGCGATCGACGCGCTGGCCATGTCGCTGCAGGAGACGGAGCTGGAGAACCGGGCAGATCCTGCGGAGGCGGCGGACGAGAACGCGGAGGGCGCGGAGGACAATGGCGAGGAGGAAGCCGCTGAGGTGCCGGCTCCGATCCTCTTCGCCGCCGGGGGCGCCCAGTGGGATGCTGTGGACGCCTCGAACCCCACCCCGCGGACCGCGGACGAGTTCTACCAGGAACTCTCGAACAGCAGCCGGGGCGACGGCACCTCCGAGACGGAGTGGTCCGCCGAGCTGGATCTGGACGAAGCCGCCGAGGCACTGAGCCGTCCGCACAACTCCAGCTTCTACCCGCAGCACGAGGAGCTCGCGCGGGCCTTCGCCCGTCCGTTGACCGGCATGCAGCCGCTGGGGATGACCTGCCAGCTCAGCCAGATCGACGTTCCCGGACCCGACGCGGAAGGTCTCAGCGAGGAGCTGCGGTCCACACTGCCGAACCTGCTCGGCGAGGAGTCCATCGCCGTCGAGGGCTCCGGAGAGAACGGCTCGTTGAGCGTCTCGGTCGCCGAGGTGGACCCCGAAGCAGGGGTCCATGATCCCGTCAATGAGGACTCCGCTGAGCGCGGGGACCCGCTCTGGCTGGTGGCGCAGTGGGCCGTGGCGGCCGCGGAGACCTATGGCGTGCAGTCGGTGCACGCCGGGACACACGAGTGGCAGCGCGACACCGGACGCTGGGAGCGCGTGGACGAGGCCAGCGACGACGCCGTCGAGATCGGCTTCTCCCGCGACTGAGCGCGAGACCCGCTGCAGCGCCCCCCCCCTTTACGCGTTGAGCGGCGGATTCTCCGAGTAGTTGAGGCCGAAGGGCCCCGTGACTAGTCGGAGAATCCGCCGCTCAACGTAAGGGGTCAGCGAAGGGGGATCAACGAACGGGAGTTCAGACTCCCGGGTAGTTGCGCTCGGGCTCGCCGATGTAGATCTGGCGAGGCCGGCCGATCTTGGTGGAGGGATCCTCGATCATCTCGCGCCACTGGGCGATCCAGCCGGGAAGCCGGCCGAGTGCGAACAGCACGGTGAACATCTTCTCCGGGAAGCCCATGGCCTTGTAGATCAGGCCGGTGTAGAAGTCCACGTTCGGGTAGAGCTTGCGCTCGATGAAGTAATCGTCCTCCAGGGCCTTCTGCTCCAGGCGCTGCGCGATGTCGAAGAGCTCGTCGTCGCCGCCGAGCTTGGCCAGCAGGTCATCGGCCAGGCCCTTGACCACGCGGGCACGCGGGTCGTAGTTCTTGTACACCCGGTGTCCGAAGCCCATGAGCCGGACGCCGTCCTCCTTGTTCTTGACCTTCTCCATGAAGGCCTCCGGGCTGACGTCGCCGGACTGGATCTGGCGCAGCATCTTGAGCACCGCCTCGTTGGCGCCGCCGTGGGCGGGGCCGTAGAGCGCGTTGATGCCGGCGGAGACCGAGGCGAAGAGGTTCGCCTGCGAGGAGCCGACCAGGCGCACGGTGGAGGTGGAGCAGTTCTGCTCGTGGTCCGCGTGCAGGATCAGCAGCGTGTCCAGGGCCTTCACGATGTCCGGGTCCAGCTCGTACTGCTCTGCGGGCACGCCGAAGCAGCCCCGCAGGAAGTTCTCGGTGAGCGTGAGGTTATTGTCCGGGTAGAGCATCGGCTGTCCGATGGACTTCTTATACGCATAGGACGCGATGGTGGGGACCTTCGCGAGCATGCGATAGGTCGAGCGCTCCACGTGGTCCTTGTCGAAGGGATCCAGCGAGTCCGGGTAATAGGTGGACAGCGCGGAGACCGCCGAGGAGAGCACAGGCATCGGGTGCGCGTCGCGCGGGAAGCCGCCGAAGAAGTCGCGCAGCTCCTCATGCAGCAGCGTGTGCCGCCGGGTGACCTGGTCGAAATCCGTGAGCTGCGTCTGAGTGGGCAGCTCGCCGTAGATCAAGAGGTAGGAGACCTCGAGGAAGCTGGAGTGCTCTGCGAGCTGCTCGATCGGGTATCCGCGGTAGCGCAGGATGCCCTCATCGCCATCGATGTAGGTGATCGCGGACTTCGCGTTGGCGGTGTTCATGAACCCGGGGTCATAGGTGACCGCACCGGTGGTCTTCAACAGCGGCGCGATATCAAGGCCGTCGTTGCCCTCGACTGAGGACTGCACGGGAAGTTCCAGATCGCCCCCCTGGTAGCTCAGGCGGGCAGGAGTCTGCTCAGTCATGGGTCTCCTTATCAGACACACTCGGGGGACATCATGACAAACCTACCGTGAGGTCACGGCCGGTTGCCAGTTGTGTCCTGGTTCACGGATTTGGGTGTAACCTTCGCCGGTCAACCCATGAGTCGAGCCACTGCAGCAGCGATCCGTTCATCCGTGGCGGTCAGCGCCACGCGGATATAGCCGTTGCCGTGCTCGCCGTAGAACACCCCCGGTCCGACGACGATTCCCCGCTCCGCCATCGCCCGCACCAAGGACCAGGTGTCCTCTGCCGTGGCCTGAGCGGGATCAGCCTCCGCCGAGCGGCACCAGAGGTACAGCCCGGCGTGGGAGTCTTCGATCTGCAGCCCGGCGGCCTGCAGCGCCGGCACCATCAGGTCCCGGCGTCGGCGGTAAACCTCGCGCTGAGCCTGCACATGGGCGTCGTCGTCCAGTGCGGCCGCCAGCGCGGCCTGGATCGGAGCCGGAACGATCATGCCGGCATGTTTGCGGGTGTTGACCAGACCGGCGATCAGCTCGGGGCAGCCCGCGGCGAACGCTGCCCGGTATCCGGCGAGGTTCGACTGCTTGGAAGCGGAGTAGACGGCGAGCAGCCCGCGGTGGTCGCTGGCACCGGTCTCGGAGTCCGTGCCGCAGACCCGGGGGTCCAGGATCGAGGGGACGTCGTCCCCGTCCACCTCCCAGGGAAGTTCGGCGTAACACTCGTCGGAGGCCACCACGGCACCGATCCGGCGCGCAAGAGCCACCACGGAGCGCATCCACTCCAGGCTGGCGACCGCGCCGGTGGGGTTCGAGGGTGAGTTGATCCAGATCAGCTTGACCCGCTGCAGCGTCTCCTCGTCAAGGCTGAAGGGGTCATCGGTGGCGATCGGCGTCGCCCCGGCGATCTGCGCGCCGATGTCATAGGTCGGGTAGGCGACCAGCGGGCGCAGCACGACGTCGGCGGCTCCAGCCCCAGCTCTCGCGCCGAGACCCAGGAGGGTGGGCAGCCATGCCACGAGCTCCTTGGAACCGACCGTGGGCAGGATGTGCTCGGGGTCGAGATCCGGCACCCGACGCCGACGGGCGAACCACCCGGAGATGGACTCGCGCAGCGCGAGCGTGCCGTGGGTGGTGGGATAGCCCGGTGCATCCGCGGCCCCGGCCAGGGCACGCTGGACGACCTCGGGCGTGGGGTCGACCGGCGTGCCGATAGAGAGGTTCACGGCCCCGTCGGGGTGAGACCGGGACTGCTCCAGATAGGGAGCCATCGCGTCCCAGGGGTACTCAGGAAGAGTGAGCATGGCTTCCTTCGCCGAGGTGGCCGGTGGGGCGGATGGTCAGTGCTCTTGAACGGGCAGAGCGGAGACGATCTCGTGATCCTTCGGGATCAGGCCGACCTTCGCGGCGCCGCCGGGCGAGCCGACGTCATCGAAGAACTCGACATTGGCGCGGTAGTACTCAGACCACTGCTCCGGGGTGTCGTCCTCGTAATAGATGGCTTCCACGGGGCAGACAGGTTCGCAGGCGCCGCAGTCGACACACTCATCCGGGTGGATGTAGAGCATCCGGTCACCTTCATAGATGCAGTCCACAGGACATTCATCGATGCAGGCCTTGTCCTTCAGATCCACGCAAGGAAGGGCGATGATGTACGTCATGGACTCCTCAGTCTTTCTACGAGTGCGTGCTTTGAGTCTACCGAGATGAGGCGCGGTCTCGCACAACGATCCACTTGACCAGGATCATTGCAAGCAGTGTCACCACGGCAGCGCCCAGCCACCAGATCAGCGAGGCGAGCGTGGGCCCGGGAAGCAGCTCCATGGCCTCGGAGCTGTACGGGACCACAAGCTGGTCAGGGCCTGGCCAGAGATAGGCGATGGTGGCCACCGAGAAGGTGGTCACGCCCATGACCATGGGTTCGGCCAGGGACCCGCTCTTCAGCCCCGCCCAGAGCTGGGCCATCAGGCACATCAGGAGCGCCAGCAGCGCTCCCCAGGGGACGACTGTGCCGGTCTCGGTGGAACCGAGCACCAGGATGTTGCCGTGCAGGACGGTGCCCAGGATCCCGAGGACCACCCCGGCGGAGAAGCACACTCCCATCAGCACTGGGCTGACGGAGCGGCGTCTCCGCGCGGGAGCCTCGGGCTGCCCGGTGTCCTGCGCAACGGTCACTACTGTGCCGCGCTCTTCTTCTTACGAGTTTCCTTCATGCGCTCCGAGGAGTTCAGGATGACCTTGCGGATGCGGATGGAGTGCGGGGTGACCTCCACGCACTCGTCCTCATTGGCGAACTCGAGGGACTCCTCGAGGGTCAGCTTGGTGGGCGGGGTCAGACCTTCGAAGGAGTCGGCAGCCGCTGCACGCATATTGGTGAGCTTCTTCTCCTTCGTGATGTTGACCTCCATGTCGTCGTGGCGGGCGTTCTCGCCGACGACCATGCCCTCGTAGACCTCTTCCTGCGGGTCCACGAAGAACGTGCCGCGCTCCTGCAGGTTGATCATCGCGAACGGAGTCGCGGTGCCGGTGCGGTCCGAGATCAGCGAACCGGAGACCCGGTACTCGATCTCGCCCTTCCACGGCTCATAGCCGGCCGCATAGGAGGAGCCGATGCCGGCGCCGCGGGTGTCGGTGAGGAACTTGGTGCGGAAGCCGATGAGCCCGCGAGCCGGGACCATGAACTCCATACGGATCCAGCCGGTGCCGTTGTTGGTCATCGTGGTCATCGTGCCCTTGCGGGCCGCCATGAGCTGGGTGATCGCGCCCATGAACTCATCCGGAGCATCGATGGTCATGTTCTCCATCGGCTCGTGCAGCTTGCCGTCGATCTCGCGGGTGACGACCTGCGGCTTGCCCACGGTCAGCTCGAAGCCTTCGCGACGCATCTGCTCGACCAGGATGGCGAGCGCGAGCTCACCACGGCCCTGGACCTCCCAGGTGTCGGGACGCTCGGTCGGGAACACCTTGAGCGAGACGTTGCCGATGAGCTCCTTGTCCAGGCGATCCTTCACCTGGCGGGCGGTGACCTTGGCGCCCTTGACGCGGCCGGCCATCGGCGAGGTGTTGATGCCGATGGTCATGGAGATCGCAGGATCATCCACAACGATGTTCGGCAGCGGCTTGGGGTTGTCCAGATCCGTCAGGGTCTCACCGATCATGATGTCGGAGATGCCGGCGACGGCGACGATCTCACCGGGCCCGGCGGAATCGGCGGAGACGCGCTCCAGGCCCTTGGTGGCGAGCAGCTCGGTGATCTTGACGGTCTTCATCGTGCCGTCCTTGCGGGCCCAGGCGACCTGCTGGTTCTTCTTCAGCGTGCCGTTGAAGATGCGCAGCAGGGCCAGACGACCCAGGAACGGCGAGGCGTCCAGGTTCGTGACGTGGGCCTGGAGGACTTCCTCGGCGTCGTACTTGGGGGCGGGGACGTGCTCGAGGATGGTGTCGAAGAGCGGCTCGAGGTCCTCGCTGTCGGGCAGTCCGCCGTCGGCGGGCTGGGTCTTGGAGGCGCGGCCGGCCTTGCCGGAGGCGAAGACCACGGGGACGTCCAGCACGGAGTCCAGGTCCAGCTCGGGGTTCTCCTCGGCGACGTCGGAGGCCAGGCCGAGCAGCAGGTCCATGGTGTCGGAGACGACGCCGTCGATGCGTGCATCGGGGCGGTCGGTCTTGTTGACCACCAGGATCACGGGAAGCTGAGCGTTCAGTGCCTTGCGCAGCACGAAGCGGGTCTGCGGCAGCGGGCCCTCGGAGGCGTCCACCAGCAGGACCACGCCGTCGACCATGGAGAGGCCGCGCTCGACCTCACCGCCGAAGTCGGCGTGACCGGGGGTGTCGATGACGCTGATGGTGACCTCATCGGTGCCTGCGCGCTCCTTGGCGGCGGGGCCCGAGTAGAACACAGTGGTGTTCTTGGCCAGGATCGTGATGCCCTTCTCCTTCTCGAGCTCACCGGAGTCCATGACTCGGTCCTCGAGGTCGCCGTGGCCACCGACAGACTTGGTCTGCGTGAGCATGGCGTCGACCAGTGTGGTCTTGCCGTGGTCGACGTGGGCGACGATGGCGACGTTGCGCAGATCCTGGCGCTCGTCAGTGCCTGCAAGTGCGCGAGCGGCGGCAGTGGTCATAAGTGGGGCAACGCCTTCCATAGAGGAGATGTGACTTCGTGGACGTCAGTGTCGTGTCCTGACTCGTCCGCGTCACGTCGTAGTTCAAACAGTGTTTTTCAGTGTGGATTCGGGTGGGTCAGAGCGCACAGCAACGCGGCTGTGTCGCGACCACACCATTCAAGTGTACGGCCTGAAGCCGCGAGACCGGCAACGCGTCTCGATCGCAACCACCGTTGACACACGACGAAGTGGCGTCTGCGGGGAGGAAGCTGAACGCCAGCTCGGCGCGAACTGCGAATTCCGTAAAACCTATTGCGTCGACGATCGGTGAATTTTAGGTTGGTAGATGCAACTAGTTGATTCCAACGACCGCGGATCACCAGCGGAGATGTGGAGCGAGATATGCGATCGAAAATTCTACTCACGGCGGCGACATTGGCTGCTGTGACAGGTGTCTTCATTCAAAGCGCTGAATCTTTGACCTATGACGGAGACCAAGGTGATACCGGGGCCATGTGCTTCTGCGGAGGCGCCGGCGGCGACAGCCTGAGGTACTCCGGGATCGACAGCATCTACACCCCTTTGCCCTTCTGAACTAGCGGCCCACCGTTGAAGTTCGCGGAAGCGCCAGCCGGATGCAGATCGACTGCGCCGGCTGGCGCTTTCGCGTGGTACCTGGACCAGGTTCCGTTCACGCACCGCACTTCGAGTTCAACCCACCCAGCCACCTGCAGATTCTCAGTCCAGGCTGATATCAGGCAGACCAGCAGTGGCTGTAGCTTCTCGCCTCGATGGTTCCGGATCTCGAGGTCAGAAGCCTGGCGGGGAGCGTGCATGCCAGCTTCCCCTGGCGCAGAACTAGCAAGGGTAGGCCCCTGCGCCCACTCGCGCAGGTACCTGGCGAGCAGGGCCTCTCCCCACCCGACACGCAGACGCCAGGCTAGCCGTGTGCAGGGGCCACCCGCTCGTTCGGCGCCGCGTGGTGACAGGCGGCCGCCTGGGTGATCCGACCCCGAGAGATCAGCTCGGGCTCCTCGGTGGCGCAGATCTCCGTGGCCTTCCAGCAGCGCGTGCGGAAACGGCATCCTGAAGGCGGATTCGCCGGGTTGGGCGGGTCCCCTTGGAGCACTATCTGCTCGCGCTCGCCGCGCAGCGTGGGATCGGGGAGCGGCACAGCGGAGAGCAGCGCCTGCGTATAGGGGTGAGCAGGCACGTTGTAGATCTCATCCTGCGTGCCCAGCTCGGCGAGCTTGCCCAGGTACATCACGCCCACGCGGTCCGAGATGTGCCGGACGACCGAGAGATCGTGGGCGATGAAGATGTAACTGAGCCCGAACTGCTTCTGCAGGTCATCGAGAAGGTTCATCACCTGCGCCTGCACCGAGACATCCAGCGCGGAGACCGGCTCGTCGCAGATGATGACGTCCGGGTTCAGCGCCAGGCCGCGGGCGATCCCGATGCGCTGGCGCTGGCCGCCGGAGAACTGGTGCGGGTACCGGTTGATGTGCTCCGGGTTCAAGCCCACCAGGTCCAGCAGCTCCTTCACCCGGTTGCGGATGCCCTGCTTGGGCTTCTCCTCCGGGTGCAGCTTGAACGGCTCGGCGATGATGTCGCCCACCGACATGCGCGGGTTCAGCGAGGTATACGGGTCCTGGAAGATGATCTGGATCTTGCGCCGCAGTCGGCGCAGCTCATCGCCCTTGACGGAGAGGAAGTCCTCGCCGCGGAACTTCACACTGCCCGCGTCGGGCTCCTCCAGCCGCATCAGCAGCTTTGCCAGGGTGGACTTGCCACAGCCCGACTCCCCCACGATGCCCAGCGTCTCACCCTCACGCAGGTTGAAGCTGACGCCGTCCACTGCCTTGACGGCGCCGACCTTGCGTTGGAAGACGATCCCCTGGGTGATCGGGAAGTGCTTGACCAGGCCATCGACCTGGAGCACTGACTTCTTGTCCGCGAACGGATCCGCCGCAGCGGGTGCTGAGAGACTCATTCTGGTGCCTCCTTGGAGACGGGAATCATGCCCGTGCCAGTGGGTGACGGGCGTTGCGTAGTGGTCGCCGTGCCGGCGTAGACCTCTTCGGCGTAGTGGCACGCCGAGAGGTGTCCCTCGGCCACCAGCCGCAGCTCCGGACGCTCGGTCCGGCAGCGGTCGGTGGCGAACTCGCAGCGGGGATTGAATGGGCAGCCGGAGGGCAGGTCGGTCAATGAGGGTGGCAGACCCGGGATCGCGCGGAGGCGACCACCCTCGTCGTCGATCCGCGGGATCGAGGACAGCAGCCCCCGCGTGTAGGGGTGCCCGGGCTTGCCGTAGATCTCGTAGACATCAGCCGCCTCCATGACGCGGCCGGAGTACATCACCGCGATCTTGTCAGCGACGTCGGCCACCACACCGAGGTCATGGGTGATCAGGATCAGTCCCATGTTGAACTCGGTCTGCAGGTCCTTCAGCAGCCGCATCACCTGGGCCTGGACGGTGACGTCCAGAGCGGTGGTGGGCTCATCAGCGATCAGCACGTCGGGGTCCAGGGCGATGGCCATGGCGATCATGATGCGCTGGCGCATGCCGCCGGAGAACTGGTGCGGGAAGTCTCCCGCCCGCTCCTCGGCGGCGGGAATGCCGACACGCAACATCATCTCGACGGCTTTGGCCCTGGCTTCCTTGCGCTTCATCCCGCGATGGATGCGGAACATCTCCGCGATCTGCCAACCCACCGGCATGACCGGATTCAGCGCTGACAGCGCGTCCTGGAAGATCATGGCGATCTTCCCGCCGCGCAGTTCGCGGCGCGCCTCCTCCTTCATGGTGAGCAGGTCATCTCCGCGGTAGCGGATCTCGCCGCCCGCGATGCGTCCTGGCGGCATGTCCAGGATGCCCATGATGGTCTGCGCGGTCACTGATTTGCCGGAGCCGGACTCACCGAGGATCGCGAGGGTCTCTCCGGCATGGAGGGTGAAATTCAGCCCGTTGATCGCCTGGGCGACCCCCGCCTTGGTGCGAAACTCCACCTGCAGGTCTTTGACCTCCAACAGGGGTGCGTCGCCGGGGCGGGTGCCGGGGGCGGTGCGGGTCGAGGTCTGGGATTCAGTCATGAGATCCAGCCCTTCACTTCTTGGATTTGGGATCAAGGGCGTCACGAACAGCGTCGCCCATGGTCATGAACGCAAAGACTGTGAGCCCGACGAAGATCACCGGGAACAGCAGCAGGTGCGGAGAGGTCTGCAGATACTGCCGCGCATCTGAGAGCTGCAGGCCCCAGGAGATCGCGGGCAGCTGCAGGCCGACGCCGAGGAAGGTCAGCGTCGCCTCGGCACCGATGATGATGCCGGTGAACACCGTCGCGTAGCCGATGACCGGTCCCAGCGAGTTCGGAAGGATGTGCCGGCGCATGATGGTGATCGGTCCCGCGCCGAGCGCGCGGGCCGCCATCACGAAGTCAGAGTTCACCACCGAGATCACCGAGCCGCGCATCAGGCGTGTCATGGTCGGCCACATGAAGATGATCAGCACGAACGCCACTTCACGCACGCCCTGGGCCTGGAAGGCCTGGAGAGCGTTCAGCAGGACCAGCGCGCCAAGGATGTAGGGCACGGCAAAGACCATGTCGGTGAGCCGGGAGATGACGGCATCCACCCAGCCGCCGAAGTACCCGGCCACCAGGCCGAGCAGCACCGCGATGATGAAGGTGCCGATGGCCACGATGAAGCCCACCGCGATGGAGTTCCGCGCGCCATAGATGACCCGGCTGTAATAGTCACAGCCCTGGACATCGGTGCCGAACCAGAACTCCGCCGAGGGGTCCTGTCGGCTCCGCGCGAGCAGGCATTCCCGAGGATCGGTGTTGGTGAACAGGGACGGGAATACCGCCATGGACAGGAAGAGCAGCAGCAGCACCGCCGAAATGATGAACCAGGGGTTCTTCCGGAGCGATCGCCAGGCGTCGGCCAGCAGGCTGGCCTCTTCGGTCTTCTTCTTTGCCTTGCCTGAGGACTCCAGCTGGGAGTCGATCGGCTCCGTGCGAGCCTCGGCTTTGTGCATCTCACTCATAACGAATCCTTGGGTCGAGAAGGCCATAGAGGACATCGACGATCAGATTGATCAGCACGAAGAAGATCACGAAGAGCGTCACGATGCCGACGACGACGGTGCCCTCCTGACCCTGGATCGAGCGGTAGACCTGCTCACCGAGCCCGGGAAGGTTGAAGATCGTCTCCACGACGATGGACCCTGCCATCATGCTGGCGAGGTCGGCGCCGATGAACGTGACCGCTGGAATCAGCGAGTTGCGCAGGCCGTGACGGGTCACCACTCGGGAACGCTTCATCCCTTTGGCGGTGGCCGTGCGCACGTAGTCCGATGACAATGAATCCAGCAGCTCGCTGCGGACCAGCCGCGCCAGAATGCCGGTGGAGACCGAGGCCATGGCCAGCGCCGGAAGAATGTAGCTGATCAATCCGTCGTTGATTCCGGCAATCGGGAAGAGCCCCAGGTTCAGTCCGAAGACCAGCTGCATGAGGAAGGCGATGACGAGCGTGGGCAGCGCGACCATGGTCACGGTGGCCACCTGGACGAAGCGGTCGAAGAAGCGGTCCCGGTAGAGCGCCGCGAGGATGCCGGCGATGATGCCCATGATCGACTGGATGACGAAGGTCACCAGGGCAAGTGTGGCGGTGACGGGCAGACGCTGGGTGATCAGTTCAGTGACCGGGCGCCCATTGAATGTGGTGCCGAAGTCTCCTGCGGTGATGATGCCCCAGAGGTACTTGGCGTACTGGACGAAGAAGGGGTCATCGAGGTTGTACTGCTCCCGGAGCGTCTCTCTGACGGCGTCGCTCATCGGACGGTCACCGGCGAGGGCTCGAATCGGGTCCCCTGGCATGGCGAAGACCAGCGCGTACACGAGCAACGTGGAGATCACGATGACCGGTATGAACTGGAGCAGACGCCGAATGATATAGCGGGTCATTGCTGTCCTTGTGGGTACGGGCGGTGGCGCGGGTGCACCAAGCGACTGGCTCGACGGAGAGGTCTTCTCCTGATGTCGGGGTCGACGCCGCGATCAATGATAGAGACTTGGGTCGATTCTGCTGAATCGACCCAGGTCGACATGGAAAGGGCGCGGCCTACACGGTGTCCGCGTAGGCCGCGCCCTTGCCAGGGAGAAGATTACTCTTCGGTGACGACAACGTCCTCAAGGTGGGTGTAGGTGGCCTGGTCCATGAAGATCGAATCTCCATCGACGCGGTCACTGTGCACCACGAGGTAGTTGGAGAACCACATCGGGATGACCGGCATGTCCTCGAGCAGGATGGCCTCTGCCTCGGTGTACATCTCGGCAGCGGTGTCCGGATCGGTCTCAGCGTTGGCCTCGTTGATCAGGTCATCGAACTCCTCGTTGGAGTAGTCCGCGTAGTTCGAAGAAGCTCCAGTGGAGTAGATGGGCTCCATGGCGTACTGCGCGCTGGGGTAGGAGAGGCTCCAACCCAGGCGGTACGGACCGGTGATCTCCTGCTCGTCATGCAGAGCCAGGTACTGCGCGAAGTCCAGTGACTCGAAGGTCACGTTCTCGATGCCCAGGTTCTGCTGCCACTGGTTGGAGACTGCCTCCACCCACTCCTCGTGACCTGCGCCGGAGTTGAAGTAGATGGTCAGGTCGGTGGGACCGCCAGCTTCCTCGTAGAGCTCGGCTGCTGCCTCGGGGTCGTAGTCGCAGTACTCGCAGTTTCCCTCACCGGCGTCGGAGAGAGCCGGCGGGATGATGTTCGCCGCCGGAGTCTGAGCGCCGTCGAAGATCGCATCGATGATGGCCTGACGATCGATGGCCATGGAGAGCGCGTGACGCACGTCCACGTCCTGGAACTCCTCCTGGTAGAGCGGGAGGCCCATGTAGGTGAAGGAGGAGGTGTCGAAGTCGGCGTAGTTCTCGCCGAAGTCAGACTCCACAGTCGCGCGGCGGTTCGGCGGCGCCGAATCAAGGATGTCGAGGTTGCCGGACTGGACGTCCAGGTAGGCGGTCTCGATATCGGTGTACATGCGCCATTCGATGCGCTGCGGCAGACCCGGATCCTCGCCCGCCCAGTCGTCGAAGCGCTCCACGGCGATCTGCACGTCGTGCTCCCACTCGCCGTCCATCATGTAGCGACCGTTGCCGACCGGAGCCTGCTCGAAGGCGTCGATGTCCTCGTACGCCACCGAGGGCATCGGGTAGAAGGCGGTGTAGGTCAGCATGTCGGGCAGCGGGGAGAAGGGCTCGGTGAGCTCGATCTCGAGGGTGTAGTCGTCCACTGCGCGGACGCCTTCCATCTCCTCGGCGTCGCCGTCGACGACTTCCTGGTAACCCACGAAGTTGTCGAAGAAGTTGGCGCTCTGCTGTGCGTTGTCGGGATCGATGACCCAGTTATAGGTGTCCACGAAGGTCTGAGCGGTGATCTCTTCACCGTCGTGGAAGGTCCAGTCCTCGCCCAGGGTGAAGGTCCAGGTCTGGTTGTCCTCGGTGTCCCAGGACTCTGCGACGCCGGGCATCGGCTCATTGGTGTCCAGATCGGTCTGGACCAGTCCGGTGAACAGGGAGTCCAGAACCCAGGATCCGCAGACCTCGGTGGAGTTGCCCGGCACCAGGAACTGGGGCTCGCAGTTGTACGCCGAGACGGTTCCGCCGCCTTCGACGCCCTGCGCGGCTTCGCCGTTGTCGCCGCCATTGTCGCCGCCGCCACCGCAGGCTGACAGCACCAGGGCTGCCGCCGCGGTCACTGCGACCGCACCCGTCGCACGACGGCGACGGGAAATGTTGTTCACGTGCATATTCTGTTTCTCCTCAGAGGAATGCGAGCTTCATGGGCACATCGGGGACCTGTACGAGAGTGTTGTATGGGTCACCTGTGGCAGTGAGCCTAGCAGGGCGAATTCCCAGGTTGAGTCCAGCCTGCGTTAACCCTGGCGCGCCCCACTCAGCTCCTACACGGGCCTACGCCCTGACATGCGACGCATGCCGTGTGGCGCCCGCAATCTCCGCCGCGACGACGTGCCGATGATGTAACACGGTCCGGGAAAACAGAGGGAACGGAGCTCTGCCGCGGAATGACGTGGGCGTGGAGCCGGCGAGAGCCCCGCTCGTGGGACTCCTCAAAGGGGTTGTGACCGTCGCCACACGAACAGGTGAAACCTGCCGGTAACACGCGGCTTCACGGCGGACTACCGACCGGTAGGTGGCACCGACCTGCGAATAAGTCAGACTGTTACGAAACTGCCTGGGACAGCTCTACCGGACCTCAGCGGCGCCATGAGGCCTCCGGGTCCGAGGTCTCTCCCCTGGTCACCCGCAGCGCCTGGCCCTGCGCGACCAGTTCCTCATACTTCTTGGACTTCTTCTCAGCCGTGCTCATATCGCGCGGGGGCAGCATGATGGTCCGCTCGGCTTCGATTCCGCTCTGCAGCTGGCGTCCGCGCTCGAGCTCGGAGTCGAACTCCGCTCCGAGCAGGACCACGAGGTTCATGATGTAGATCCAGATCAGGAAGATGATGACGCCTGCCAGCGCGCCGTAGGTGGCCTGGTAGCTCCCGAAGTTGGTGATGTAGAACGCCACGCCGGCGGTGGCGAGGACCATCACCACGATCGCGACGAGGGCGCCTGCTGAGACCCAGCGGAAGCCGGGCTGCCGCAGATTCGGGGTGGCGTAGTAGAGCAGCGCGATGCTGATCGCGATGACCAGCAGGAGCACAGGATATTTCGCCCAGTTGAAGATGGTCAGCGCGGTGCTGCCCAGTCCCACGGTGTTGCCCAGAGACTCAGCCACGGGGCCGGAGACGACGAGCAGCACCGCCGAGACGGCGACCAGCACGAGCAGGGCGGCGGTGATCACGTAGAAGAGCGGGCGCAGCTTCAGGATCGAGCGGCCCTCCTCCACCTCGTAGACCCGATTCATGGCCCGCGAGAATGCGTTGACGAAGTTCGACGCCGTCCACAGGGCGGTCAGGATGCCGAGGATGAGTCCGAGGCCGGCGCCCTGCACGCTGGTGATCTGCTCGATGATCGGACGGACCTGATCCATGGTGTCGGATTCGACCAGGCCGGCGGCGGTTTCCAGCAGGAAGTCTCGGGTGGTGTCGCCCTGGCCGATGAACGACATCATGGAGACCAGTGCGATCAGCGCGGGGAACACCGAGAGCACCGTGTAATAGGTCAGCCCAGCGGCCAAGTCAGTGCAGCCGTCGCGGCCGAACTCCGCGAAGGTGCGCTTGATGCTGTACTTCCAGGTGGTGCCGGTGAGCTTGGTGGGTGACTTGAGCTTGCGACGCCTGATCTTCCGTCCCGCTCCGGAATGCTCGGTGGCCTGCCGTGACTCCGCATAGTCCTCGCGCTGCCGATTCTTGACCATATAAGGCTGATCGGCGGCCGCCCAGATGGTGCCGACCTGCAGCTGATCTGCATAGGTGGGCGAGGAGCTCGGGGCTCCGTGGTCCTCAATCGGATGGCGACGCTCGCGGTGCGCCCGCAGGACGCCCTCGACGCGGTCGCGCGTATCGGGATTGGATGCTTGACCCTGCGGGTCCGAATGAGTGCTCATGGTCTCAAACTATCCGGATGTGAGCACAAGACCAACTGCCGGTCAGCTCCTGTCTGGACTGCGCCGCGTCAGCCTCAGCTCGTCGATATGGGTGATCTCCGCTGGCAGCGCGTTGTTGAGGTAGCCGGCTCGGGCGATGGCCATGGATCCCACCGCCGAGGTGAGCAGCTGGGCGATGATCGCGATGACCGCCTTGATCAGGTTCATCCCGCTGAAGTCCATCAGCAGCGCACCCAGCACGATCGATGCGACCCCCAGTCCTGCGGAGGTTCCCACGGCGGAGGCTCGGAGGTAGAGGTCCGGCAGTTTGAACAGCCCGATGGCCGAGACGATGATCGTGCCGATGCCCAGGAAGATGAACACCAGGCCGAGCGCCTCGATGATGTCGGTGAGTTCCATCAGCGACGACCTCCTGATCCGAGTCGTGCCATCGACAGGGCGGCCATGAAGCCCAGCAGCGTGGCGATGAGGATGATGTCGAAGAGCGCGTCGATGCCGGTGCGCAGTCCGATCAGGGCGACGAAGCCGATCGTGGCGAAGAAGATCAGGTCCGCAGCCACGGCGCGGTCCATGGTCCGTGGGCCCAGCAGTCCGCGGACGGAGGCGATGATCATGCCGATGGCCAGCAGGAAGAGGGCGACCTCGAGGGTCCATTCGGAGATCATGGGTTCTCACCTGCCTCGGTGGGCGGATGGGGAGCCGTCTCGGTCCTCTCGGAGGTTGCCGAGGGCGGGGCGGCCTCATCGAGCGGGCGGACCACGGGACGCTCGGTGGGACGCGAAAGGTCTCCGGGCTCCCGGCGCATCGCGTGCAGCAGCCGGTCCTCCATCTCCTGGATCTCAGCCACCAGCTGTTCGCGGGAATCCACGAACATTCCATGCACGTAGAGGATGCCGTGCTCGCGCGAGAGGGTGATGGTCAGCGTTCCCGGAGTCAGCGTGATCAGCGAGGAGATCAGCGTCCACTCGCTGTCGGTCCGGGAGGCCGCCGGCACGGCGACGATGGCTGGACGCATCTTCATCCGACGGCGCGGACGCAGCACATCGGCGGTGACCGAGAGATTGGCCAGCAGGAACTCCTTGGCGTACCACAGCAGGAATCCGATGATCCGGAAGGGCCAGCTCATCATGCTCCGTTCACCGCCCTCACATAGTCCATCGGGTTGAGCAGGTTCTCGGCGGCGGTGGCGGACCAGCCCATCAGCAGCTCCGCTCCGAGCCCGAAGAAGAGCGTGATGCAGGCCAGCAGGATCCCCGGCATGATCAGCTTCAGCGGAACCTTCACCGCCTGCTTGCCCGCGAGCACGGCCGAGGTCGTCGCCGTCGGAGGCCCCACGGTCAGCGTGGGGGTCTCCGCCTGAGCCTCCACGCGCAGGTAGCGCTTGCCATGCATGCGCTGCTGGTAGGTCAGCGCGCGCTCCTGCAGGTCGTCGGGCTCGGCGCCCATGAACACGCCGGTCCAGATCTTCAGCATGGAGAGCAGCGTGAAGATCGAGACCACCACCGCGACCGCAGCCACTGCGTAGTGGGACTCGGCCAGCGTCGCCTGGATGATCGCGAACTTCGCCACGAAGCCGGAGAAGGGCGGCAGCCCGGCGAGTGAGAGCGCGGCGACCATGAAGGTCACCGCGATCAGCGGCTCACGCTTGAGCATGCCGCCGAGCTTGTCGATCTCACCGGTGCCGTAGGTCTCCTCGATGGCGCCGGTGGAGAGGAACAGCGAGGCCTTCACGATCATGTGGTGGAGCAGATAGAAGATCGCCGCGGTGAGTCCGAGCATCGTGAACAGGCCGACGCCGATGAGGATGTAGCCGATCTGGCTGATCATGTGGAAGACCAGGATCGAGCGGGTGGTCTTCTCCCCCACGGCGCCGAGCACACCGACGAGCATGGTGACCGAGGTGATCACCAGCGCCACCCAGAGGAATCGCTCGTCGCCGTCGAAGAGCAGCGAGTAGATGCGATAGATCGCGTAGATCGCGACCTTGGTGTGGATCCCGGAGAAGAGCGCGGTGACCGCCGGAGAGGTCATCGGGTAGGTGCGGGTCAGCCAGCCGTGCACCGGCACCACGGCGGCCTTGATGGAGATGGCGGTCAGCACCACTCCGCCGGCCAGGGCGACGGCGGGGTCATCCTTGGCCGCACCATGCAGCTCGGCCAGGTTCACGGTGCCCGCCGTGGCGTAGACCAGCGCAATGCCCACCAGCAGCAGGGTCGAGGCCAACAGGTTCACCGAGACGTAGATCCGCGCTCCATGGGCCCCGAGCTTGGCGCCCATCATGGCGAGCAGGCCATAGGAGGGCAGCAGCATGACCTCGATGAACACGAAGAGGTTGAAGATGTCTCCGGTCATCAGCGCCCCGGAGACCCCGGCCATCAGAATCAGCACGAAGGGGTGAAAGAAGCGGGCCCGCGCCTCGTGGGTGGCCATCGCGAAGAGCACGCTGGCGATCGCGAGCACGATCATGACCATGAGCACCAGCGCGGAGAGCGAGTCCACCACGAACGGGATGGCAATGCCTTGATCCCACAGTCCCACCTGGTGCGCGAGGATGCTGCCATCGCTGGTCGCGATCACGAGCACGATGGCGAAGCCGAACATCGCGATCAGCGTGCCGAGGCTGAGCACGTGGCGGATGATCCGCTTCTTGCGCACGGCGACGCCGACCGCACCGAGCAGCAGCGGCACGGCCACCAACAGGGGCAGCAGGGCTGGGAGCGTCTGGATCATCGGGTCTCCCCCTCCCTGGTCTCGGCAGCGGCCTCGGGGGCCTCTGCGTCTGGTGTTGCCGCACTGGGGGCGGCCGGCTCGGAATTCTCGACCCCGGAGGCCTTCTCCGGCCAGGCATCCCCGGTCTCGTCTTCTCCGTGGTCCACCACGATGTCACCGGACTCGGTGGTCAGACCGTAGTAGCCGGCGTCGTCGGTATCACCGCGGTCCGCCGCGAGCAGCCTGGCAGGTGAAGCCTCCACGTCCTCGGTGTCATCATCGGTGGTGGTGGTGATCGCCAGGGTGACCATGAACATGGAGATCGAGAACGCGATCACGATGGCGGTGAGTACGAAGGCCTGCGGCAGCGGGTCCGCCTGCTCGCTGGGATCGCCGGAACCGATGTAGGAGACTCCGCGGAAGGCGGTGTTGCCGGAGGCGAAGAGCATCAGGTTCGCGGCATGGCTGATCAGCACGAAGCCCAGGACGACCCGGATCATGCCGCGCTGCATGAACAGATACACGGCCGCAGCGGTGAGCAGTCCGACGGCGATGGCGATGCTCATCGGTCATTCACCCCTCTCGGCTCGGCGTCTGCATGGATCCCCGGCGCAGCCTCACCAGACTGCACCTCGAAGGGAAGGTCTCCGGGGTCCGCGTGGTACCCGGCCGGGACCTTCAGCGTGGACAGCTCGGCCTCGCTGGTGCCGTGGGCGCGGCGGTGCGCCTGGAGCAGCTCCGCCGGGTAGCGCTGAGCCTGGCCAAGCCGGTCCAGGGCGACGAGCACTGCACCGATGACGGCAAGGTAGATGCCGACGTCGAAGATCAGCGCCGTGGTGAAGGAGAAGCCGGAGTCGGAGCCCCAGGGCAGCGGGAGCCCTTCGGCGATGACCACCGGGCGGAGGAAGGTTCCCTCGAGGTAGCCGGCCAGTCCGATGGCGGCACCGGTCACCACCCCGCCCACGATGACCAGGGCATAGTCGAAGCGCAGCTTGACCGCCGAGTCCGAGGGGGCGACGAGGTAGCGCAGCGCGAAGAAGCCGCCGGCCACCAGGGCCGCGATGAATCCACCCCCGGACTCGTAGTGGCCGCGCAGCAGCAGGATCAGCGAGAGCAGCACGATGAACGGTGCCATCCAGTTGAACACGCTGCGCATCGCGGTGGTGTTGTCTCCGGCGTGATCCAACGGAGTGCCGGTCCATTGCCGTGAATCCGGCGGCTCGTTGTCCGAGGTGGAGAACGCTGAGTTCAGCAGTGCCAGGATTGCGAATCCTGCGACGCCGAGCACGGTGAGCTCACCGAAGGTGTCCAGCGCGCGGAAGTCCACCAGGATCGAGTTCACCACATTCAGCGCACCGGTGGTCTCGTAGGTGTTCTCCATGTACCACTGCGAGGCCGGGGACTGCCCGCGGCGCCCGGTCAGCGCGAAGGTGGCACCGAAGGCCATCACACCGAAGCCCAGCGCCACCGCGATGGCGAGGAGCTGGCGGCTGCGGGTGATCTTGTGGAAGGTCTTGGGCAGCTTGCGCAGCACCAGGACCAGCACCACCACGGTGAGGATCTCCACGAGCAGCTGGGTCATTCCGACGTCGACGGCGCCGAGGGCGAAGAACCAGGCGGCGACGACGAATCCGGCGCCGCCGGCCAGAACCACTGCGGCGGCTCGGTTCTTCGCGATGACGGTGCCGGTCAGGAAGCAGACCAGCAGGATGATCAGCACCCAGTCGGTCATGCGGGTATGGCCCGGATCGAATTCTCCGACCTCGGGCGAGACCACCAGTCCGGCGATGAAGAGACCGGCGAGCAGGATGCCAGGAGCGGCGAGATGCAGCCCATGCATGTCCGAGCGGGTGATGTCCCCGACGCGGCGCCCGAAGTTGATCGCGCCGGAGCGCATGGCCTCCACGACCTCCACACCGGTGAAGGGAAGCAGCGTGCGCGGGATGAGATTGTCCAGCCGGGCGCGCATCAGCACGGCGAGCAGACCGCCGACGATGATCACCGCGGAGAGCAGCAGCTCCACGGTGAAGCCGTGCCACAGCAGGAAGTGCGCCTCATAGGTCTCGGTATGGGCGGCGTCGGCGGCTTCGGTGACCAGGCCGTCGAAGACGAAGGGCACGAAGCCCAGCAGCAGGCCGGCGACGGCGGGGATCAGCGCGGGGAGGTAGAAGGAGGCGGGGGCCTCATTGGATTCGGAGGGGTCGATCAGCTCGTGCGCCTCGTCCTTGGCGCCCGCGCCGGTGTAGCCGGTGAAGGCACCGAGCACGATGCGACCGCAGTAGGCGAAGGTGCCGATCGCAGCCAGCACCGCGAGGAGCGTCAGCGTCCAGGTCAGCGGGGCCGGCATGTCTGCGGAGAGGAAGCCGGTCAGCAGGTGTTCCTTGGAGACGAAGCCCAGCAGCGGCGGGACCCCTGCCATGGAGAGCGAGGAGATCAGCGTGATGATCAGCGAGACGCGCATGGTCCGGCTCAACCCGTGCAGCCGGCGGATGTCGCGCGAATGCGCCTCATGTTCGATGATGCCCACCATCATGAACAGCGCGGACTTGAACAGGGCGTGCGCGATCACGTGGATGGTCGCTGCGACCAGGGCCGTGGGCGTGCCGATGCCGATGACGGCGACCAGGAAGCCCAGCTGCGAGACGGTGGAGTACGCCATGATCTCTTTGATGTCATGGCGCTGGAGCGCGAAGAGCGCACCCATCAGCGCGGTGGTCAGTCCGGCGCTGATCAGCAGCACCTGCCACAGCGTGGAGTCCTCGAACACCGGGGAGAAGCGCAGGAGCAGATAGATGCCCGCCTTGACCATGGCCGCGGCATGCAGATACGCCGAGACCGGTGCTGGGGCGACCATGGCGTCGGGCAGCCAGAGGTGGAAGGGGAACTGCGCGGACTTGGTGAACGCGGCGAAGGCGATGAGCACGGCCACCACGGAGGTGAAGGTGGTGTTGTCCTGCCAGGCGCTGTGCGTCAGCGCCTCGGAGATCTGGGTGGTGCCGGTCTCCACGATGATCAGCAGCACCGCGCTGAGCAGTCCGAGGCCGCCGGCGGCTGTGATCAGCAGCGTGCGCTGCGCGGGGGCGGGCGCCTTCTCCCCGGAACGGTTGATCAGGAAGAAGGAGCACAGCGTGGTGAACTCCCAGAAGACGAAGAGCAGGATCAGATCGTCTGCCAGCACCATCCCGCTCATCGCGAAGACGAAGAGCAGCATCCACAGGTAGTAGTCCGAGGTCTTCTTCTGCACGGAGAAGTAGCGCGCCGAATACGCCATCACCAGCGCGCCGATGAAGATCACCAGCAGCAGGAAGACCATCGCGAGCCCGTCCAGGCGGAAGCTCAGGCCGACGTCGATGGTGGGAATCCACGGGAGGTGCTCCTGGATGACACCGCCGTCGAGCAGCGTGGGCAGCCACGGCAGTGCCGAGACTCCGATACCGGTCAGCGCGACTGCGGCGAAGAAGCCGGTGTCTCGGCCCAGCGCGCGGTGCACCAGCACGGCGATGGGCACCAGGGCCAGAGTCAGCAGGAGCAGCACCGTGAGCGTCATCGGCGGGCCACCGCCAGCGCACCTAAGCGCATGAAAGGCCTTCGCGAATGCATGGTGCCTCCAGTCGGTGCGGATATGACGGCGCGGTGAAGCTCATCGCCGACCAGACTTCCCGGCACACCAGTGATCGACTATATCCATCGAGTCGATCTCCCAGCAATCGAGTCTGCATCGTGGACGGCTGTCCGCGCGCCGGAACGTTTCGTGCTACCACCTGATTCCTACTGCTCCTCCACGACCCCACAGGCCACTCGCGCGCCAGCATCGCCGCTGGTCAGCGATTCCTGATCCGGGCCGTACCCGTTGTACCGGTCCGGCACATTGGCGTGGTTGTCTGCCGCCGCGTGGACGATCACGGAGGCGCCCTCGGCGGCGAGCAGATCCTCGGCGACCAGTCGATCCGTCACCACGCTCAGCCACCCGGTGCCGTCTTCGTTGACCAGGAGACTGGGCAGGTCACCGGCATGGTCGGGGTGATCGACAGGTGCCGGCTCCTGGAGCGGGTCATCCTCGGAGAGGTCATCGAGGTCGGGTTCGGTGGACTCCTCGGGGGCTTCCTCGCCCTCGACCACACCGGCATCGCCCTCCGCGTTCCCGACCAGATGTCCGCCAGAGGACTCGAAGTCTCCCACCACGCCGGCCTCGGAAGTGGACTGCGGCTCACAGACGCCGTTCTCGTGCAGCGCGATGCCACGGAATCCGGACTGGAGGTCATGGACCTCCGCCTCGATCAGCACTCCGTTCTCCACTTCGGTGAAGCTCACGGTGCCGATGCCATTCTGGGCCATATCGGTCATCTCGGCGGTGGCGAAGGACTCCTCGGCGTCACCCGATTCACCCTCGTCCTCTTCGGCTCCATCGCCCGCCTGATCTGCGTCCTCTTCCACCGCAGCGGAGTCGTCCTCGTTCTGTGCGGCGGGCTCAGACTCGGCGGAGTCTCCGCAACCGCTCAGCGCGAGAGCCGCGACCAGGGCGATCCCGGTCCAGGGCAGCGCGGCCCGTCGCGAGGAGGAACTGACACGTGGAATGCTCATGACCGCACAGCTTACCGGGACCACCCCTCCCCCACGAGTCGGTGACCAGCGGATCCCCATCGGTTCTGCCCTAAAGCTCGCGCACCGCCTGTTCAGGCGTGGGTGTGGGTCTCGCTGGCGGCGATGCCGCGGGTCTCCAGCTGGAACGTCGAATGCTCCACGGACAGATCGAAATGCTCCGCCACGCAGGACTTGAGCCGGCTGAGCGTCTCGGGCGCACAGCCCTCCTGGAAGCATTCGTCATCGACCACCACATGGGCGGAGATCACCGGCAGACCGGTGGCCACCATCGAGGCATGCAGGTCGTGGACCTCGTGGACGTGCTCCTGGGCTAGCATGTGCGCCCGCACCTTCTCCAGGTCGAGTCCGCGCGGGGTGAATTCCAGGAGCACGCGGGCGCTCTCGCGCAGCAGCAGCGCCGCCCGCGGCACTATGAGCGCGGCGATGGCGAGGGCTGCGACAGCGTCGGCCTGCTGCCACCCAGTGGTCCAGACGACGACGGCGGCGACCATGACTCCCAGCGACCCGAGCGCGTCGGCGGCGACCTCCAGGAACGCCGCGCGCATGTTCAGGTTCGCGCTCCGCCCGCCGGAGAGCACGAGCAGCGACACGATGTTGCCCAGCAGTCCCACCGCGCCGAAGAGCAGCAGCTCCTGGTGCATGACGGTGGGCGGGGAGCTGAGCCGAGCGATGCCTTCCACCGCCGCGTAGATCCCGATGCTCAGCAGCAGAGCTGCCTGGATGAGACCGGCGAGGATCTCCATGCGACGGAAGCCCCAGGTGCGCTGTGCGGTGGCGGCCCGGAACATCAGTGACGCCGCGATGAGCGCGACGACCAGCCCGATGCTGTCAGTGAGCGAATGCACGGCGTCGGTGAGCAGGGCGAGGGATCCGGTCAGCCAGGCGCCGGTGGCCTGCGCCAGCACGATGCCTACGGTGATCGCGCAGGCGATGGCCAGCCGGCGTCGGTGGGAGCCTCCGCCGTCTGCGCGCGCGGCGGATGAGCCGCCATGGTCATGAGAATGCATCGTGGCTCCATTCTCCTGCGCCGGGCGCCGATCTCCTAAGCTGCGAGTCGAAATGAGTTGCGTTCTCATCAGCTTGCCTGCGCTGGCCTCTTGCTACAGTTCACATATGGTTGCTCAAAGAAACTATGTAATCGTCAACGCGCAGATCGTACCCATCAGCGCAGCACCCTTCACCGGCTCCCTGGTGATCACCGAGGGGCGCATCGCAGAGCTCGGAGCCTCCGTGGAACAGCCTTCCGGCCACGAGGTCATCGATGCAGGCGGCGGGTGGGTTCTGCCCGGCCTCGTGGACGCTCATGTGCATCTGGGCGTTCATGAGGAGGGTGAAGGCTGGGCCGGGGCCGACGTCAATGAGACCACCGATCCGGTGACGGCCGCCGCCCGCGCCCTTGATGCGATCAACCCGGCTGACATCGGTTTCGCCGACGCCCGCGCAGCAGGCATCACCGCGGTCAACGTCAATCCGGGGTCGGCCAACCCCATCGGGGGTCTGGCCGTGGCAATCAAGACACAGGGCCGAATCGTGGACGAGATGATCCTGCGCTCGCCCTCCGGCCTCAAGGCGGCCCTGGGAGAGAACCCCAAGCGGATCTACGGCGAGCGCAAACAGACGCCGAACACGCGCCTGGGCGTCGCGATGACCATTCGGAAGGCCTTCACCGAGGCTTGGAGATGGCAGACGAAGGATCCCGCCGAGAGGCCGGCCGATCTCGTCTCCGAGGCCCTCGCCATGGTGCTGGAGCGCAAGATCCCCTGGCGCCAGCACTGCCACCGCGCCGACGACATCGCCACCGCTCTGCGCATCGCCGACGAATTCGGCTACGACCTGGTCCTGGACCATGGGACGGAGGCATATAAGATCGCCGATCTGATCGCCGAGCGGGACATCCCGGTGCTCTACGGGCCCATGATCGTCTCGCGGTCCAAGGTCGAGGTGCGGGAGCGCAGCCCCAAGGCTCCAGGAATCCTCAGCCGCGCCGGTGTGCGCGTCTCGATCATCACCGATCACCCGGTGGTGCCCATCGAGTTCCTGATCCACCAGGCGGCGCTGGCCGTCCGGGAGGGCATGGACCCGACTGAGGCACTGAAGGCGGTGACCCTGAACCCGGCGGAGGTCCTCGGCGTCTCGGACCGCATCGGCTCGCTGGAACCGGGGAAGGATGCAGACCTCGCGCTCTGGTCCGGGGACCCGCTGGACACTCGCAACCGAGTGCTGCGCACCTGGATCGACGGGGAACAGGTCTACGCCCACGCGGAGGACTAGACCGAAGCCTGCGTGGCGGACGCGGCCTGCACTCGGGGGCCCGGCTCTGGTGGGGGTGCGCCTCCTAGTGTTTGACTGGGCGCATGACCGAACCTCTTTCTGCACCCGAGTCCGAACAGCCCCTCTCCCCTTCAGGCTGCACCGTCGGAACCCATGCGAGCATCGCCGGACAGGTCCAGGGGGTGTCCTTCCGCGCGGCGGCGAAGACCGAGGCGGATGACCTGGGCCTGGTCGGCTGGGTCCGCAACACTGAGTCCGGAAACGTCGAGCTCCTCGTCGGAGGCGCGGGTCCCGCGGTGGACTCGCTGCTGCGCTGGGCCGAGGATGGCCCCGAGTCCGCCCAGGTCAGCGAGGTGACTCAGCGCGAGGCCAGCTCAGAGGAGCTTGCCTCACTGCCGCGCAGCGGCTTCGAGATCCGCCGCTGAGACAGCAGGCGCTTGCCAAGCCACACAGTCCTGCTACGGTCGAAGGACAGCTTGTAAGGGCCCCTGTCTCATGACCGGCATCTCGATCCTGACTGTTGAACGGGCCCGCAGAGCGTCGAATAAAGAACCATACGAAACCAGAAACATGACGAATGAAACGCACGAAAGGTCTGCTTTTGACGACGACTATCACCGAAAATTCACGCACGCGACACGACACCGCACCCAGCGACGCAGTGGACCGCTACCCCACCCGTGGTGAGACCGGCCCCGCCGTGCTCACCCGCGAAGATCCTGTGGTCCACGGCTCCGAGCAGGACGGCCCGCTCGAGAGCGATCAGCTGCGCTCCTTCGAGGAGAAGGGCTACCTGACCATCGACCAGCTCATCAGCGGCGATGAGCTGGAGCTGTTCAAGAACGAGCTCAAGCGCCTGGCCGAGGATCCAGACGTCAAGAAGGACCACCGCACCGTGGTGGAGGCCAAGTCTGACGAGGTCCGCTCCGTCTTCGACATCCACCGCACGAACGAGATCTTCGCCAAGATCGCCAATGATCCGCGTGTGGTCGAGCGCGCCCGCCAGATCCTGGGATCGGATGTCTACATCCACCAGAGCCGGATCAACTACAAGCCCAGCTTCACCGGCAAGGACTTCACCTGGCACTCCGACTTCGAGACCTGGCACGCCGAGGACGGCATGCCGGGGCCGCGCGCGGTCTCGATCTCGATCTCACTGACCGACAACTACTCCTTCAACGGCCCGCTGATGATCATGCCCGGCTCGCATAAGCACTACATCAGTGCTGTGGGCGCCACCCCGGACGACAACCACGAGCAGTCCCTGGTGATGCAGGGCGCCGGTGTGCCGGACAAGGCCACGCTGACCGAGTTCGCCGATCGCTTCGGCATCGACGTCCTCGAGGGCCCCGCAGGAGGCGCCATCATGTTCGACAGCAACTGCATGCACGCCTCCAACGGGAATGTGACCCCCTACTCCCGCTCCAACGTCTTCATCGTCTACAACTCGGTGGAGAACCTCACGGTGGAGGAGCCCTTCGCGGCCTCCAAGCCCCGCCCTGAGCACCTGGGCAGCCGAGACTTCACTCCCGCCGGGAGCTGATCCGGCTCCTGCCTGAGGAACGATTCCGCGAAAACGGCCCTGGGTCTCTCACCCGGGGCCGTTTTCGCGTCCTGCACCTCGCTCATTCACTCAATGTCGCACCTCTATGCCATGTCCCATGGCTTTGGACGGAAACAGGGATGGGACATGGCAGGAGGATGCGACAGGTGGCGTCAAAAGGCCTCCGGCCTCAGCTTGCCTCGGGGTCACCGGGTTCCGTCATCGAGAGCCCGAGCTCCGGCGGAAGCTCGCTGGGCTCGCCGAGCACATGCTCGGAGAGGAAGCCGGAGACCACCTGATACCAGAGCTTCGCGTGCTGCGGCTTGAGCACCCAGTGATTCTCCGACGGGAAATAGAGGAAGCGGTGGGGCGTCTGTCCCTCGGCATCGGCGGGCAGCCCCGAGTTCGCCAGCAGCTCGTACCAGAGCCGCAGCCCCTCCCCGATCGGCACCCGGTAATCCTTGTCCCCGTGGATGACCAGCATCGGCGTGACGATCTTCTCCACGTGATGATGCGGAGAGTGCTCGGCCGCCATCGTCTCGTCGAGCTCGTGGCGCCAGTAAGAGGCCATGTCCGTGGTGGGACCGAACTGGTCCAGCGCCCAGAGGGAGGCGTGGGTGACGATCGCGGAGAACCGATCGGTCTGTCCGGCGATCCAGTTCGCCATGTATCCGCCGAAGGACCCGCCCATCGCCGCGGTCCGTGTGGGGTCGATGTCTTCGCGAGCCTCGGTGACGTCGGTGATCGCCATGAGGTCGGTGAAGGGGTGTCCGCCCCAGGAGTTCCAGCCGCGCTGGACGAAGTCCTGCCCGTAGCCGGTGGACAGCGCAGGGTCCGGCAGCAGCACCGCGTAGCCCTGTTCGACCATCAGCCAGGGATTCCACCGCCAGGTCCAGGCGTTCCAGGAGTTCAGCGGGCCGCCGTGGATCCACAGCAGCAGCGGCGCAGGCTGCTGGGCGGAGGCGCCGTCGGGGAGCGCGAGCCAGGCCCGCACGGGGGCTCCGTCGATCCCGGTGCTCTGCACCTCGGTGAGCCTGCCGGGAAGCTCGGGGCGCGGAGTGGGATTCTGCAGGCGTGTGGTCTCTCCGCTGCTCAGGTCGATGGACACCACCTCTTCGGGGTGCGCGTAGCTGGAGC
Organism: Nesterenkonia halotolerans; assembly: GCF_014874065.1. NCBI lineage: Bacteria > Bacillati > Actinomycetota > Actinomycetes > Micrococcales > Micrococcaceae > Nesterenkonia > Nesterenkonia halotolerans. The sequence goes on from NZ_JADBEE010000001.1 coordinate 1,064,592, forward strand.
GCACCCCGTAAGCGATCCCGCCCTTCGGGGCCGCAAGGACCGCGGAGTAGGTGGCATCCTCGGTGGTCACCTGGCGCACGGTGCCGGTCTGCGCCGAGACCTCGAATACCGGGCCACGGCCGCCCTGGTCCGCCAGCGCGAGCAGCCCCGAGCCGTCGGGAAGCCAGGCGGAAGGGATCAGCCACAGATCGGCGTCCTGGCCGAGCCGCTTCAGCTGTCCGGTCTGCAGGTCGAGCAGGTGCAGCTGGGGCTGCGGCGCCTGCTGCGGGGTGGGCTGGGCCGAGCGCACGACGGCGGCGCTGGTGCCGTCCGGGCTGATCGGCCCGGTGCTGAAGGTATAGCCCGGCTCGTCTGCGATGATCCGGCGTTCTCCGGTGGCGATGTCCACCATGGCCAGGGCGCTGCGCTGCGAGGCGCGCGCCTCCGGCATCGTGATGCTGATCAGCGCGGCCGTCCCGCCCTGGCTCAGCTGCACCTCCCCGCCGAACCCGGCGCCTAGGCCTGCGGTGAGATGACGCAGGCGCGCCTGCGGCGAACCAGTCGTGCCGGCTGCGCCGCCGTCGTCGGCCGTGTTCTGCGGTGCTGACGCTGGGGAGTCCAGGGCGAAGAGGTGCGGCCGAGCGGGACCGAGGTCGCGGTCCCAGAAGCGGACCGGGTAGCCGGTGTGCAGAATCGCGTCCACAGAGGCATCCCTGCGCCCGGCGTGCAGCTCGCGCTGCTGCTCCTCAGTGGCGGCTCCGGGCAGCAGCGGCGCGCTGACCAGGGTCACCTCCGCCCTCTCGGCAGAGTGCGCCCGAGTGACGCCGCCCGCCCGACGCAGCACCTCCACGGCTTCGCCGCCGGCCGCGGGGAGCCGGAAGAGCGCCGGGTCCTTGTCCTTGGACTCGGCGTCGGGCCGGGCCGAGGTGAAATAGAGGTCCCCCGAGGCGGTGAAGGCTGGCGATCCCTCCCCCTGCACGCTGTGGGTGAGGCGCCGAGCCGGTGCGGCTCCGGTGGGGTCGATCTCCCAGAGTGCACCGGCGTAGCCGTCCCCGGCAGTGTTGACCGCGGAGACCGTGGTGACCAGACGCGTTCCGTCCGGGCTGAGCGCAAGACCGCTGAGCCGAGGATGTGCGATGTATTGGTCCAGGTCGGAGAAGAGATGCTCGCTGCGCTGTGTCATGCCCTTGTTCTACCAGCAATCCGCATTACATGGTTGCATATTACAACTACCCGAGTGGCGGGTCGGCGGTAGCCTGGTGTCGTGACTGCGATACCTGAGGACACCGCCCCCGCTGCGGGAACCGCATCCGCCCGGGACACTGCTTCCGCTGCGACCCCCGGGCTGGTGATCGGCTCCGACGGCCTCCCGCGCACGGCGTGGGCACTGGGCAGCGAGATGATGTGCCGGTACTACGACACCGAGTGGGGCCTGCCGATCCGCGAGGAGCATGGGCTCTTCGAACGGCTGAGCCTGGAGGGCTTCCAGTCTGGTCTGTCCTGGTCGACGATCCTGAGCAAGCGGGAGAACTTCCGGGCGGCCTTCGCCGGCTTCGACCCGGAGCTGGTCGCGGAGTTCACCGAGGACGATGTCCAGCGCCTGCTCGCCGATGCCGGCATCATTCGTCACCGCGGAAAGATCACCGCGACCATCAACAATGCCCAGGCGACGCTGGCCCTGCGAGACAGCGGTGGGCTCTCGGAGCTGATCTGGTCCTTCAAACCGGCGGAGACCCCCGTGCCGCGGAGCCTGGAGGAGGTGCCCACGCAATCATCAGAGTCTGCGGCGCTGGCGAAGCGCCTCAAGGCCGAAGGGTTCCGCTTCGTCGGCCCGACCACCGCCTTCGCCCTCATGGAGGCCATCGGCATGGTGGACACCCATGTCGTGGGTTCCCATCGCCGGGGCAGTTCAGGCGTGTACTTCACCAACCAACCCGCCTGAACCGAAACGGCTGACCTGGACCGAGGCGGCCACTTGTGACCGAGGCGATGAACTCGCGGGTCGGCCGACTCAGCGGGGCCGCTGAAGCTCGATCACTCGGTCCATGTCATCGTCCGGCGCGAGACGGTTGCGATCGACCTGCCCACAGGCAGTGCAGCGATGCAGGAGCAGGAACCCCTTCTTCCCGGTGTGATCCACACCCACCGGCTCCATGGGGGCACCACAGTCCGCGGCGCGATCCCCCGGGCTGATGTCCACATGCCTGGAGTACAGGCAGCGCGGACAGTGATTGCGATAGCTGCCGCCGAGCTGCTTGGGGATCGGGTGCCCGCAGTGGATGCAGTCGAAGCCGGTGTTCTCGGCCTGCCTGCTCATACCTCGGTGCTGCTCGGGCCACCCTCAGGCGCGGCGACGACAGGCGTCTCGGCAGAAGCGGCGGCATGGGCAGCGGTGTCGGTCGCCGGAGCCGCAACAGCAACGGCGCTCTCATGCTGGGCCATGGCCGTGGAGTACATGCAGACCGTGGCGGCGGTGGCCACATTGAGCGACTCGGCTGCACCGAAGAGCGGGATGGACACCCGCTGATCGGCGAGTTCCCGCTCGGCGTGGGTGAGGCCGTGGGCCTCGTGCCCCAGGAGCCAGAGCGTGGAAGCCGCCGGACGCTGCACGTCGGAGAGTGAGGTCTCGCCCCGTCCGTCTGCGGCGAGCACCTGGAATCCGCGGGCGCGTGCGGCGTCGACCAGATCCGCGGCCTCGATGCCGGTGAACAGCGGCAGGTGGAAGTGGGATCCGGCGGCGGCCCTGACCACCTTGGGGCTCCAGGGGTCCACCGTGCCGGGGCTCAGGATGATGGCGCCGGCTCCTGCGGCGTCGGCGGTGCGGATGATCGTGCCGGCGTTGCCCGGGTCCTGCAGGCGCAGCATGGAGGCGATCAGCGCTGGAGCCTCGCGCTGTGAGAGCCGCTCCAGGAGCGCATCCAGCGCTTCGAGCTTCGAGACTCTGCCGGGGATGCGGCACACGGCGAGCATTCCCTGAGAGGTCTCGGCATCGCCCATCACGCGCAGCACCTCGGGGGTGGCCTCGCGCAGGAAGATCCCGGCCTGCGAGGGCAGCTTGATCTCGGGGTTGAAGAGCACGCCGCGGACGCGGTCCAGCAGCGCCAGCACGTCGGGATGCTTCTCGAGGGCGACGGGGTCGAAGAAGAGGGCGTCCAGCGCCGGGAAGGGCTGCTCACCCTGTTCCTGCTCCCACTGGCGCAGCCAGACCGTCAGCGCCTCACGCACCGGCTGGGGTCCCTCGGCCAGGAAGAGCCCCTGTTTGGTCCGCTGGGAGCGGCTCGCGAGACCCGCCACGCGGCGGACGCGATCGGACCGGGGGTTGTCGACGAGCTCGGGGTCAAGGGGCTGAGACATGTCTCTATCTTCTCCTACTGCGCGGGTGATGCGGGGGCGGTGTCGTGACGTGCAGGCACCAGAGAACCGCCGAGGCACGAAGAAGGCGCCGTCTCCGACAGGAGACGGCGCCTTCTCACGATGTGCCGGTTCAGACTCGAGCGGCGTTGACATCCTGCGGGAGCGCCTTGCGGGCGGTCTCGACCAGGACGCCGAAGGACTTCGCGTCGTAGACGGCGAGCTCGGCGAGCATGCGACGATCAACCTCGACACCAGCGGCCTTCAGACCCTGGATGAAGCGGTTGTAGGTCATGCCGTGCGAGCGGGCAGCAGCGTTGATGCGCTGGATCCACAGGCGACGGAAGTCGCCTTTGCGCTTCTTGCGGTGCTGGTAGTTATAGACGTACGAGTGCAGCAGCTGCTCTTTGGCCTTGCGGTAAAGGCGTGAGCGCTGTCCGCGGTAGCCGGAGGCCCTGTCGAGGACCTTGCGGCGCTTTTTGTGGCCATTGACGGCCCTTTTCACACGTGCCACGTGATATCTCCTTGAGTCTTAAAGTCTTCGGTGATGAATGTGCTGGAGGCTCAGATGCCCAGCATCCGCTTGATGCGCTTCTCGTCAGCCTTGGTGACCATGCGGTCACCGGCCAGACGGCGCGTCAGGCGTGAAGACTTGTGCTCCAGGTAGTGGCGACGGTTGGCCTGCTGGCGCTTGAGCTTGCCAGAACCGGTCAGCTTGAACCGCTTCTTGGCCCCGCTGTGGGTCTTCATCTTCGGCATGGTGCCGTTCTCCTTATGTCGTTCGGACCTGCAACGCCTGTGCTCTGCCATGAACGGACTGAACCAGTTCATGGCCGCGGCGGCGCAGAGGTGGGTCCTCGTGGCGTGGCAGGTGCTGCAAGCAGCACATGGAAGTCCACGCGTGGGACCCCTTTTATGGTGGCGGAGACGACGACGTCGAGACATCGCGTCACACACCAGCGCACCAGTCTACGTCATGAGACCGGCGCGCAGGTTCACCGCGATCAGTGAAGCCCTGGTTAGAGGTTCTTCAGCTCATCCGGCAGGTAATCGGCCATGGAGTTCGAGAGCGGCGCAGCGTCCTTCTTCTCCGTGGGAAGTCGCTCGGCGTTCTTCCGGGCACGACGGTCATTCTTGGGCGCCGGCTGCTCGGCCTCGGCATCTTCTGCGACCGGCTCCTGGTTCTTGGCCTGGTTCTTCGCCGCCGCCTTGGCCTCTGCCTTGGTCTTCAGCGGTCCGACGACCATCACCATGTGGCGACCATCCTGGCGCGGGGAAGACTCCACAGCACCCAGGTCCGCGACATCCTGTGAGAAGCGCTGCAGCAGGCGGACGCCCATCTCCGGGCGCTGCTGCTCGCGACCGCGGAACTGGATCATCGCCTTGACCTTGTCGCCTGCCTCGAGGAAGCGGCGAGCGTGTCCGACCTTGGTGTTGTAGTCGTGGTCATCGATCTTGAGTCGGAAGCGGACTTCCTTGAGCACCGTGGTGCTCTGGTTCTTCCGCGATTCGCGGGCCTTGACCGCAGCCTCGTACTTGTACTTGCCGAAATCCATCAGCTTGCAGACGGGAGGTTTGGCCTGCGGCGCGACCTCAACCAGATCCAGATCGGACTCCGTGGCAAGCCGGAGGGCGTCTTCGATACGAACGACTCCCACCTGCTCCCCCTGGGGGCCGACAAGGCGGACTTCTGGTACGCGGATGCGTTCGTTGATGCGTGGTTCGCTGATCTGTCTAGCTCCTGTTTATGAGGAATTCGGTGAATGGGGAGTCCTCGGCGGATGCGCTGTGCGGACTCGAAGGAGGCCATGTGACGCTCCTGAGCGCGTTTAGCGCGGCCGAAGAGACTGTGACAAGCTTACCAGCATGCAGAGTGAGCAGAGTAACCGCGCCGAGGGCGCAGAGAACGGCCATGGCCACGATGTGGGCCAGACCCACGGCGCGGAGCACGGCGCCGAGTCGTCGATGGCCCAGGCGGTCAACCAGCAGTCCCGCGATATCGCTGAGGTTCCCGCCGTGGAGCTGATCAACACCGTGGCGGTGCACCTCATGAGCGCCGCCGCTGTGAAGCTCGGCCTGGCCGATGATCCTCAGGCAGAGGAGCTCAAGGACCTGGATGAGGCCCGCAAGCTGATCACCTCCCTCGCCGGGCTGATCACCGCGGCCGCCCCTGAGGTGGGCTCGACCCACGCCGCGCCGCTGCGCGATGGTCTGCGCTCGCTCCAGCTGGCCTTCCGCGAGGAGTCCTCCGTCCCGGACGCCCCGGGGAAGGGCCCCGGCGAGAAGTGGACCGGCCCGGTCAACTGATGACCCGCCGGTCAATCATCGTCAGCTCCAGACCCACACCGGTAGGCGCCGGACCTCGCTGAGGTCGTTGTATGAGAGCCCGATGAGAGGCGCATGAGAGAAACCCTCGGTTTTTCTCATGCGCCTCTCATCGTTGCTTCACACGGAGTCAGCAAGATGTTCATCTATGAGCATCACCATCGTCCTGTACTCGCATGACTCAGTCGGCCTGGGTCATGCCCGCCGCAACCGGGCACTTGCCCACGCGCTTGCCGCCGATCTGCCCCGCTTGACGGGTCAGTCGGTCCGCGGCCTGCTGATCGCGGGACACCCCGATGCCACGGCGGATGCCCTTCCTCAGGGGTGGGACTGGCTCGTGCTGCCAGGTTTCACCCGCACTGCCGACGGCTACACCTCGAGACGCCTCGATGTGAGCAACGATCGCCTCTTCAGCCTTCGCAGCGCGACGGCCGCGGCGGCGGTCGACGCCATGTCCCCAGACCTCTTCATCGCGGATCGCCACCCGTTCGGCGTCGGGGGCGAGCTGCTGGTTGCGCTGGAAGGGCTGCGAGCGCGGGGGGCGCGATGTGTCCTGGGCATGCGTGATGTGCTGGACTCGCCGCCCGCCGCAGCGGCCGAGTGGCGCGCACTGGGCGGAGCCGCCGCTGCGGCCGCGTTCTATCAAGCGGTCTGGGTCTACGGCGATCCTCTGGTCTACAGCCCGGTGGCCAGTGGAGAGATTCCTGCTCCGCTGGCGGCGAGGACCCATTTCACGGGCTACCTGAGCCGCGGCCGGCCCACCGATGATCTCACCGACTCCAGCCTGCGGCCCGCTCGGCCCTACGTGCTCACGATGGTCGGCGGGGGCTCCGACGGCGGGGCGCTGGCTCTCGCCGCCGCCCAGGCACGAGTGCCCGCTGGACACCGACACGTCATTCTCACCGGACCGCAGATGCCCCCGGAGGACCACGACCAGGTGCTGCGCGCCGTCGCCGGCTCCGTGGATCAGCACCGCATCCAGCTGACCCGTTCGGCTCCGCATGTCCCGCAGCTGGTGCGTGAGGCTGCCGCCGTCGTCTCCATGGCCGGATACAACTCCACGGCGGAGATCATGGCGACCACCACTCCTGCCCTGCTCATCCCGCGATGCAGACGGCGCGCAGAACAGCCACGCCGGGCGGCTGCACTGACCGCTGTCGGAGCGGTGGAGGTGTTGGAGTCGGAGAATCTGAGCCCTCAACGGATCAGTCGATTCTTCACCCGGGCAGTGACCCACCGAACCGTGCGCGATCGTGTGGACCTGGACGGGCTGGGCCGCATCGGCCTGCTGGCGGCCGCCGAACTCTCCAAGGCGCCTGCCGTCATGGCCCGAGCGAGCGTTCCCGCTGTGCACGACTCCCTCGCCTACGCCTCTGCATCACCTGCACCGACGGGTGACCCCGTCCCAGCCATCGAAGCGAGGTTCGAGACCCATGTCAGCTGATCCCACGGCCCGCGCTGCAGGCCCTGCCGAGCCGGCCAGTCCCGTACGGCACACCATCGGCTATGTGCTGAAGATGTACCCACGGTTCTCGGAGACGTTCATCGTCTCGGAGATCCTCGCTCGCGAGGCGGCCGGTGAGAAGATCGTGATCTTCTCCCTGCGTCCCAGCACCGATGCCCGGTTCCACCCCGAACTTGCCCGCGTGAGCGCCCCCGTCATCCACATCCCGCGCAGCTCGGTGGCCTCCCGGTTCTGGGCGCAGTTCGCAGAGGCGACAGCATCACCCCCTCTCGCCGAAGGGGTCCAACGGGCCCTGCCCGAGCTGCTCAACGCAGGACACGACGACGCGCAGCAGGCGGTCGCGCTCGCTTTGGCCGCAGAACAGGCCGGCGTCACGCACCTCCACGCGCATTTCGCCTCGATGGCCACCAGCGTGGCCCGTCTCGCGGGGATGATCAGCGGCCTCCCCTACTCCTTCACAGCGCACGCGAAGGACATCTTCCACGAGGACGTCGATCCGGCGGATCTGGAGACCAAGCTCGCCGAGGCGCATCACGCGATCACCATCTCCGGGTTCAACCTGGACGACCTGCGACGTCGCTTTCCCGCCGCCACCTCTCGGCTGCACCTGGTCCGCAACGGGGTGGAGCTCTCCCGTTTCCCCTTCACCCCTCGACTGCACCACCGCCGCGACGACGAGGCCCCGCCCCGCCTGCTCGGCATAGGACGTCTGGTGGAGAAGAAGGGATTCCATCTGCTCATCGAGGCGGCGGCCCGACTGCACAGCCTCGGCGTCCCAGTCCAGGTCAGCATCGCCGGAGACGGTCCCCTGCGGTCGGAGCTGCAGGAGACGATCGACGACGCGGGACTCACCTCGTGGGTCCGGCTGCTCGGCCCCTGCACCCAGGAAGAGGTCTGCCAGCTGCTCGGCACACATGATGTGTTCGTGGCGCCGTTCGTGGTGGGCGCCGATGGCAACGCCGACGGACTTCCCACCGTCCTCCTGGAGGCGATGGCGCGAGGAATCCGCTGCGTGGCAGCGCAGGTGACCGCGGTCGGTGAAGTGGTGCGCAGCGCGGAGACCGGGTGGCTGGTGCCCTCCGGAGACATCGCCGCCCTGACCCAAGCCCTGCTCGAGGCGATCACCCTCGACGCCGGACACCTGGAGCTGTTGAATGCCGCCCGCAGCTGCATCGAGGAGAACTTCGATTCCGGGACCCAGGCGCAGAGACTCCGCGCCCTGGTCGAGGATCCGCAGAGTGTGGTCTCTCAGGACGGCCTGGCGCGCGTCAGCAGCGGCCCCGCGCCGACCACGGTCCCGCTGGAGATGATGCCCGTGGAGGCGCCGGCATGAGAATCGCCTATCTGCTCGCGGACCCCGGCATCGGGATCTTCGGCACCAAGGGAGCCAGCGTGCATGCCCAGGAGATGATCCGCGCGTTCCGGAGCCTGGGCCACGACGTCACTGTCTTCTGCACCAAACGCGGCGACAGGTTCGGTGACCCCGCCAGCGAGTCACGGCCGGACGATCTCGCCGACCTTCGGGTTCATGTGATCCCGGTGGCAGGGGCCAAGGGAGCTGCCGCCCGCGAGATCGCGGTCGCGCGCGCCTCGTCCGCCATGGCGGCGCTCGCAGGCGACGGGGAATTCGACCTGCTCTATGAGCGCTACTCCCTGTTCTCCACCGCCGGCGCACAGGTGAAGCGCTCCCGCGCCTGCCAGCTGGTCGTGGAGGTCAATGCTCCGCTGCTGGCTGAGCAGGCCAGACATCGGACGCTGCACGACGTCGACGGCGCCGCCATCGCCACGCGCGAGACCTTCTCCCAGGCGGATCTCCTCTCCTGCGTCTCGTCACCCATCGCCGAATGGGCGCGCACGATGAGCGGCACGTCAACTCAGCCGCCGGGAGTCCGGGTCACGGCGAACGGCGTGGACCCGGCTCGGTTTCGACACTCGAGCTCAGTGCTCACCCGGTCGCGGCAGTCAGATCTCGAGACCGTGACCATCGGATTCCTGGGCACGCTCAAACCTTGGCACGGCACAGACCTGCTGATCAACGCGTTCGCGCGGGCGCTCCAGCAGCTCGCGCCGTCCCCAGGCGTCCCAGCTGCCACGGGCGCCCGGAGCGGCCGGGGCGGCCCGCAGACGACGAAGCTGAAGCTGCTGATCGTCGGCGGGGGCCCGGAACGAAGGGCCTTGGAAGAGCTCACCGCGGAGCTGGGGATCACCGAGGTTGTCGAGTTCACCGGCCCTGTCGCCCCAGAGCACGTGCCGGCAGCGCTGCGGCGGTTCGACATCGCAGCCGCCCCGTATCCCGCACCCCCGGCAGGCACACCGCACTATTTCTCACCGCTGAAGGTCTATGAGTACCTCGCCGCCGGAGTGCCGATCCTCGCCTCAGCCGTGGGGGAGCTTCCAGAGCTCCTCGCCGGTTCGGCGTCCACGGGACCTGCGGGAGAAGCTGTCCCCGCAGGCGACGTCGACGCGCTGACCGCTTCGCTGATCTCACTGATCCAAGATCCCGCGCAGAGGGCGCGGCTGGGGGCGGCCGGTCGGCTGAAGGTCGAGACTGAACACACCTGGGTTCAGCGAGCCGCAGACCTGTTGCAGGACCTTGCGCGGTTGAATCCCGAGACCGGGGCACGTGGCGTGTCCCGCGCGGAGGTGTCTCAGGTATGAGCCGAGAAGGACGGGCCGAGGCGAAGACCTCCCGCACGCTGCACCGACGAGGACTCTCCCGGACCCTTCGCATGGTCCTCCCCCACCTGGGTGAGCACAAGCTTCTGGTGGCCACCGGGATGCTGGCTCTGCTGGGCGATGTAGCCTTCCGCATCCTGGAGCCATGGCCGGTGAAGTTCGCGGTGGACGCCGTCACCGAGGCGCTGGGTGCCAGCGTCGACGAGACCATCGATTCCAGCCACAACGTTGAGGGCATGCTCATCTTCTGGGCCTTCGCTCTGGCACTGATCGTGGGTGGCCGCGCTCTGTGCAACTACGCCTCCACCATCGCCTTCGCCAGGACCGGCGTAAAGGTGGCGGCACGACTGCGCACCCGAGTGTTCGACCACATCCAGTCACTCTCCCTGCGATATCACTCCAAGGCATCCATCGGAGACACCTCCCAGCGCCTGGTCGGGGACATGGGTCGGCTTCAGGAGGTCGCCGTGACGGCAGGTCTGCCGCTGGTCGGAAACCTGTTGACGCTCGTGATGCTGCTGGTGGTCGTGCTCCTCCTGAATCCGCTGCTTGCCGTGATCGTGATCGTCACAGGAGCGGGGTACCTGTTGGCCAGCCACGTGCTGAGCCCGATGATCACTGCGGCCTCGCGTTCCACCCGCAAAGGCGAGGGCCGATTGGTGGGAGACGCCGCCGAAGCGCTGGCCGCGATCCGGGTGGTGCAGTCCTATGGCCTGGAGGAGACCGTCGCGTCAGGGTTCGCCGCCGGGAACAACAAGGCGTTGAAGGCAGGGATCCGCGCCCGACGACTGGCAGCGCGCCTCGAACGATCAACTGACCTGCTGGTGGGGACGGCCACTGCCGTGGTGCTGGGCTTCGGTGGGTGGCAGGTGCTGCAGGGAGGGATGACGCCGGGCGACATGGTCCTGTTCCTGATGTACCTCAAGATCGCGATGAAGCCGCTTCGGGATATGGCCAAGTACACCGGTCGGATCGCCCGCGCGACTGCGTCGGGCGAGCGCATCGCGGATCTCCTTGACGAAGAGATCGAGATTCAGGATCCTCCACACCCGCTGTCGATGGGACGGGCCGAGGGCGACCTCACCTTCTGGCGGGTCACGGCCAGGGACCATCGAGGGTCACCGCTCTTCCACGAACTGAGCCTGCAGGTGCCGGCCGGGCAGCGGGTGGGTCTGCTGGGGCCCTCGGGTGCAGGCAAGTCGACCCTGGCGGGTTACCTGCTGCGACTGGCGGACCCCGACTCCGGGTCTGTGCTCATCGATGGGTGCTCGACCCGAAACCTCACTCGAGCAGATCTTCGACGCAATATCGCGATCCTGCTTCAAGAGTCGGTGCTCTTCAGCACCACGGTCCGCGAGAACATCCGTTACGGACGCCAGGACGCCACCGATGCGGAGGTGGAGCAGTCGGCGCGGCGAGCGGGCGCCCATGACTTCATCATGGCGCTGCCCGAAGGGTACGAGACCGAACTGGGAAACCGCGGTGACACCCTCTCCGGGGGGCAGCGTCAGCGCGTCGCCATTGCGCGAGCTCTGGTCCGCGACGCCCCCATCGTGCTGCTGGACGAGCCGACGACGGGTCTGGACCCTGCCGCTCGAGAGGTCGTCGAGGCCTCGATCCGGGAGCTGACCCGCGAGCGCACCACAGTGGCCATCACCCACGACCTCAGCATGATTCAAGGCTTGGATCGCGTGCTGTGGCTGGAGGCCGGTGAGATCCGCGAGGACGGATCCCCGGCCGAGCTGCTCGCAGATCCCCGCTCGCGACTGGCTCAGTGGGCTGCGAGTCAGCGAGGAGCAGCTGGCGCAGAGCCCGGAGCGACGGCGGACGAAGCTGAACCCGCAACGGCAGATGCCGGAGCAGAGCCGAGATCGGCATCGGCATCGGCATCGGCATCGGCATCGGCATCGGCATCGGGGTCATGGTCCCGTCGGCGCGCAGAAGAGGTGTCGAGATGAACCAGGATGTATCACTGTGGACCGAGGCAGACGAGGTCGCGGCCAGGGCTGTGGGTCTGCCCGGCGCCCGACTGCTGCTCGATCCTGGGGAGCTCTCCACACTGGTGGAGGAGCCGGTGACCATCACCCGAATCCGCGCCAAACCCGGACATTCGCTCGTCGCGGCCTTTCAGACCGAGGCCAGGGACCCACGCTGGGCAATGCTCACCCTGGACACCGACAAGCTTGCGAAGGCTCGCGTGCGCGCCGCAGAGCGCGGAGGGTCGCCGTCCTTCCGTGTCCACACAGACATCGGCCCGTACCTCTTCAGCGGAAGCCTCTGGACAGATCCGGTGCTCGGCAAAGACCTTGCGGAGGCACGCCGGGCTATCGAAGCCACGGCCGGTGCAACGCTGCCATGGCAGGTTCTGCGGCATAATCCCCGGCGCCGAGTGGTGGCCGTGGTGCCGGATCCTCGATCGGGGCATGGGGACAAGATCGTGCGCGTGGCCTCCAGGGGAACGACCGCTGCGCTCGAGGCGACTCAGCGGTGGAGAGCCCTGGGACTTCCGCTGGTGCGCAGCACCTCCTTGGGAGGTCGGGGAACCGCCATGAGTTCACCACGTTGGGGCTGGGACGACCTGAACAGCACCCCGCACCCGCCGGCCGCGCAGACCGCGGGAGAGGTCGTGGGTCGGTTGCATCGGCTCACCCGGGGTTCCCAGCGCATGCCGCTCCCCTCTGAGCTGCGCAGCTCAGAGCGGTCGATCTCGACCATCGCTCCCTGGTTGGCGGCATCCGCCAGTCATCTCGCGGAAGGGGTCCAGGAACGGCTCACCGCCGAACGGGGTGACCATACGTGCGAGCTTCACGGAGACCTCTCGCCGGACCAGGTCGTGATGGCTGCTCCGGGCAGCCACAAGATCCGACTCATCGACTTCGACCGCTCCGGCACGGGGGACCCGATGCGCGATGTGGGAAGCTGGCTGGCCTCCTGCCGCCGACAGAACCTGGAGTCCATGAGTGCGGGGTTCATGGATGGCTACCGCGAACACGCGGAGCTCGACGATCGCCGCGCAGCGACCTGGGAGGCCTACGCTCAGCTGGCCGCCGCCTCCGACCCGTTTCGGCACCGTGCACCCGACTGGCCCGCTCAGATGCACACCATGCTGCAGCTCGGACAGGAGGCTCTGGACCGATGACTCCTCTGCCACTGCCACTGCCACCAGAGACCTTCACCCAGGCGGGCGTCGCGCTGCGCGTGACCCGCGCCTGGCCCCTCCCGGAAGAGTCGGCCCTCATTCTCGAATGCGCGGATGGGGAACAGCGCAGGGCCGCGCTCTGGGACCAGTCTGGACTGCGACTGCAACCCACTGACACCAAGCTCAGCGCACTGGCAGAAGCTGCACCGGGCGGCGTCGTCGTCTCCCATCGATGGGGCAGACGCGCGGTCGTGCATCAGGGCGAGCGCTACATCAAAGTCGTGAGGCGCGGCCGCAGCTCCGCCATCATGCGGGGCATCGCCCGCGCCGGGGTCTTCGCGGAGACGTTCAGGACACCGGAGGTGCTGGAGCTGGATGATTCAACCGTGACCTTCTCCGCGCTGCAGGGTCTGACCCTCCACGACCCCGCTCTCTTCTCCGCGGTGGAATGGGGGCACGCGTGGCACCAGGTGATGGGGGCGTGGACGCGAGCAGTCCGGGATGGGGCCAGCAGCCTCGAAGTTCCCGGACTCTCTCGACTGACCGACGGCGCAGGGACAGTGACGCACGGGCCCGCCCAAGAGGTCCAGGTGCTGCAGCGTTGGGCCGGTCTGGTGCAGCCCTTCATCGAGAACCCTGATCTGCTCTGGAGGAATGTCGAGACCGTCTCCGCGCGGCTGCGCGGGCTTCCCGACGTGCCGCTGCGGCCAGCACACCGCGACCTGCACGACAAGCAGCTCCTGTGGAGCCCGAGCGCAGGTCCCGGACTGCTTGACGTCGACACTGCATGTCTCGCGGATCCTGCACTGGACCTGGGCAATCTCCGCGCCCATGCCCGCCTGCGCGTTCTGCAGCAGCTGTGGGCGCCACACGAGGCGAGAACCGTGGTGGCCGCCGTCGAGGCTGCGGCCGCTCAGATCGGCGTGTCGAGTTCCGCGCTGCGCGTCTACGAGCAGGCCGCCGCTCTCCGGCTGGGCTGCGTCTATGCGGTTCGCCCGGCTTATTCCGCAGTGACCGCTGGGCTGCGTCTGCTCGACGCTCCGGAGCGTGAAGATGAGAACTTTCTCATCCCGACCTCACGGTCCGCTCACTCTCGAGGTACAGGATGAGAACAGATCGGACCAAGCACCAGCACCAGCACCAGCGTGCGTCGTCGAACTGGTGAGGATCACCAGAGCAAGGAAACGTGCATCATGAGCAGGCAGACAGGCTGGATCCTCACCGGCGCCCTGAGCATAGTCGCCCTCGGTGGGACCGCCGCAGTGGCGCAGCTCAATTCAGACAGCGCGGAACAGGACCTCGGACCGGCGATGGAAGTGGCCGAGCAGAGCGCTGCACCAACCTCGGCGAGTCCAAAGCCCTCCCCGAGCCGGAGTCCGTCCCCCTCGCGCGCAACCGACGCGGATCAGGACCCCAGTGCATCGGCAGCACCGCGCGCGAGCTCGACACCGACTCGCGCGGCGGAACCAGCACCAGCCCCCGATCCAGTGCCCGAGCCCGCGCCCGGTCCTGCGACTATCAGCCCCACTCCACCGGCGGTTTATCAGCCTGCCCCACTGGCTTCGGACTCGGCGTGGACACCGGTGAGCTCGGTGTCCGCCCAGAGCTGGTCAGCGCCCTCGGCGGGCAGCTGACCCGCGCGACACCTGCGAGGGACCGCTCAGGCCTCGAGCCGGTAGCCCACGCCGCGCACGGTCTTGATCCGCTCAGCCCCGACCTTGGCGCGCAGGTAGCGGACATAGACGTCCACCAGATTTGACCCGGGATCGAAGCTGTAGCCCCAGACTCGTTCCAACAGCTGCTCCCGGGAGAGGACCTGTCCGGGATGACGCATGAAGGTCTCCAGGAGAGCGAACTCCCGTGAGGACAGATCGTGCTGCTTCTCTCCCGCCGTGATCCGCCGCGCGTGGAGATCGAGCGTGAGTGAGCCAGCAGTCAAACTGGTCGGCTCCTCCGCGGAACCACCGCGCAGCCGAAGTCTGATCCGAGCCAGCAGCTCATCGATGCTGAAGGGCTTGGCCATGTAATCGTCCGCCCCGGAATCCAGTCCAGCCACGGTGTCCGCCGGCGTGCTGCGCGCCGTGAGGATGATGACCGGCGCCGTGAACCCCTGCGCGCGCAGTCGGCCCAAGAGGCGCAGGCCATCGTCATCCGGGAGCCCCAGATCCAGCACGGTCAGATCCACAGCGCTGCTCAGCGCGTACTCGTAACCTTCGGCCGCCGTGGCGCCGCGCAGGACCGCGTAGCCCGCCGCACGCAGCCCCTTCTCCACGAAGGAGGCGATCCGGTCTTCGTCCTCGATGAGCAGGATCTGCGTCACGCTCGGCCTCCAATGCTGTTCGTCTGCGTGGAATGCTCAGAGGCGGTCAAGACCTCCGGGCTGTCGGCCGCTCGCGAGTCGGCGACCTCGGACACCAGGTCCATAGGGTCCTCGTCCAAATGCGGCAGCACCATGGTGAAACGGGCACCCATGCCGGGGGCCGATTCAAGCTTCACCCAGCCCCCATGGGCCTGCGCTATCGCATCCACGATGGGAAGCCCCAGTCCCGACCCCGGCTTGCTGGAGTCGGTGCGCCCAAAGCGCCGGAACACCCGCTCATGATCTTCCTCCGCGATGCCCTGGCCCTGGTCACGCACGAAGAGCCGCACCTCCCCAGCCGCGAGCTCCGAACCCAACGAGATGACCGACCCGGGTGCAGAGAACTTCACGGCATTGGCAGCGAGCTGCAACCAGGCCTGCGTGAGTCTCTCGCGGTCGAGCCAGGAGTCACCTTCGGCGCGCGAGTCCACGATCCACCGCCGCTCCCCCAGCGCGATCGCCTTGTCATAGACCTCATCGGTGAGCTTCCCGACATCGGTAAACGCCCTTCGCAGGAAGTCAGGCCTGCCTGCCTGCGCGAGAGTGGTCAGGTCATCGATCACCCGGTTCATTCGCGTGAGCTCATCGAGAGTCAGTTCACGGGTGGAGAGCACATCATCGCGATCTTCGGCGTCGAGCACCTCGAGATGACCGCGCACGATGGTCAAGGGTGTGCGCAGCTCATGGCTGACATCATGGATCAGCTGGTCCTGCGAGCGGAAGGAGGCCTCGAGCCGGTCCAACATCTCGTTGACCGACTTGGTCATCTCCGTGAGGTCGTCCTTGCCGGTGACCGGGATCCGTTCCGAGAGGTCCTCACGCCCGATGTGGCGGGCCGAGGAGGCCAGCACTCCGACCGGATGAAGCAGCCGTCCGGCGATGACCCCTCCGACGATCGCGACGACCCCGAGGGAGAGCGCCGCCACCGCGGCGTAGATCAGAAATCCATCCGCAAAGACTCCCTTCTCGGCAGTCATGTCGTAGCCCATGACCAGGGCTCCCACCTGAGACTCTTCCGCCGCCTCCGAATCCTCGGGCGCAGCGCTGCCGTGGATCGGCACGATCGCCACGCGATAGGTGGTCGTCTCTGTCTTGAGCGTGGTCACGGTCGCACGTTCCGCCACGGCATAATCCTCCAGCAGGTTCAGCAGCTCAGGATCCTCTTCCAGACGCACCCGGGTGACCGCTGAGGTGAAGGCCACCTGCCCGTCGACAAGTCCGACGATCCCCTCGTTGCGCGTGGGGATGATGCGTTCCATGGCTGTGCGCACCAGCTCCGTGGGCGAGGTGAAGGGTTCACCGGTGCTGGGATCCACTCCCACCTCGTGCAGAACCCGGAACTGTTCGGCATCGGCGACAAGCTCCGCATCGATTCGGCCCTCAACCTGAGCCTGCTGAATCGCGAAAGCCGTATAGCCGGCAGCGGCCAGCGCGAGTGCAGCGAGACCGACGACGGCCGCCAGAATCCTGGCCCGCACGCTCAGCGGACGCAGGGCTGCGCGCCTTCGCAGCCGACGCCGTGGTGAACGCGCGGACACCTCCGGCTCACCCGGCGCAGTCGTGTGGCTCATGAGCTTCAGTTTCTCACCCGCAGAGAGCCGAGGGGGCTCTCTCGCGATGAGAGTTCTTTCATCTGAATACGGCAGGATGACGGCATGGATCAGCTCGCCGCCCTCGTCTCGGTGCTGCGCGGTCCCACCGCTGGCGAGCTGCTGCGGCTGGTGCTTGAACCTGCAGATGTCGCCCCGAGTGCCTGGAAGCTGGAACAGGTCTACGCACGTCCGGGGGCGGAGGCATCCGCCCTCTACCATGTGGAAACCCCGGGGATGCTGCTGACCTTGGTGATCAGCACGGCCTCACTGACCGATCAGGACCGCGAGGCGATGGGGGCGGTGCGCGCCGAATCTGCTCAGGGGACTGTGCACATCTGGGCGCATCCGGTAGACCCGGAGCTGCCTGGCCTGCTCGTGGTCGAAGCGGGTGCCGAGGTCGAAGCGGGTGCCGAGCACAGTGGATCCGGGACCCTTGAAGAACGCCTGAGCCGGTTGCTCGGTGAACAGTGCAGCCTCACGGAGCTGCGCCGCCTGGTGCTGCGCCCGCTGCGACGCGCCGTGTACCGAGCGGTGGTTTCCTCGGTTCGGGGCGAGAGGGTGCTCTACCTCAAGGTCGTGAAACCCGCCAAGATGCCCGGCCTGCTGCAGCGACACCGCTGTTCCATGCTGATCCCGTCGGCCGCCGACGCCGGCGACGGGATCCTGGTCATTCCAGAGGCCCCTGGGAGGTCTCTGACCCACCATCTGTACCGGCCCGCACCGTCGACGGCGACGAGCGGCCCGGCACACCATCACGAACCCGCGCCGCATATACACCCGAAGACGATCACCTCGGCATTGGACTCGTTGATGCCGCACACCTTGGAGCTGCCGGCTCGAGAGTCACCTGCGCAGCGCCACCGCAGCCTCGAACCTGGTGCCATCGGTGCAGGCGCAGATCCACAACGAGTCCGAGAGCTGGGAGATGGCATCGCCGCGAAGCTCAGCACGACGCCTGGACCGGTGGTGCCCACCCACGGCGACTTCCATCCGGCGAACCTCTTTCTGGACGAACCAGCGAGCACAGCCAAGGCACTGATCGATGCTGACACGGTGGGGCCGGGCTACAGAGTCGACGACCTCGCCACGATGCTGGGACACCTGATCACCCTGCCCAGCTTCGACCGGGCGGCGTACTGTGCTGTCCCTGATCTGGCTCGCAGATTCTTGGCACACTGCCTGAGCGAGCACGATTCGGAGGACCTGCGTGCACGGACCGCCGCCGTGCTGCTGTCACTGCTTCCCGGGGCCGAGAGCAGCGACCAGCAGGAGCACTACCTGCGCTGGGCCGAGGCGCTGACCGGGCCGCTCAGTCCTGCGGATCTGCTTCGCTGAGCCAGACCTGCGTGGGGCGGATGAACAGCAGCAACAGCGCGACGGCGGCAGGCAGCACGAACGCCACCCCCACCGCGGGGAGCCCGCCGGAGAAGAAGCTGAAGGACAGCACGACGATCAGCAGCTCCACGACCATCGCCGGGGTCCGCGCACCCTGTGCCCCGAGGAAGATCCTGAAGCCGAGCAGCACCAGGACCAGTCCGAAGAGGACGTAGAGCACCACCAGCGCGATGGCTCCGGCGGCATCGAGCACCTGGGCCTGCGAGGTCAGCGCACTGGCCACGGCATTGAATGCCAGCGCCATGCCCTGGATGAAGAGGATCAGAAACAGCACCCAGACGGCCACCGGCCGGGGCCGTGCCTGAGTGAAACGTCGCGGCGGACGCGGTGCATTGAAATCCGGGGTGACGGAGTCTCCAGGGGCCATCTCTCCATTGAACCACTCGGCGCGGGGTTCACCCGTGGAGCAGCCGCCCGACCGCTGACCTGGTGCAACGTTTGGAACGGATGAGCATGTGACAAAGTACACACTGTTTCGCGGTCATTTCGGCAGTGCGAAGTCTTGTTTGCCAGGCGTTAACATGCCAGCCTTGAGTTCGTACTTATTCGGGATGGCAGAATACCTCGCCCGAGGTCTGGAAATGCACCGCCGTCCAGGCACCACGGTCATTCGACCGGGGAACATTCTGCCCCCTGGACGCGGAGGTGACTCCCGAAGCAACACCGACGGCCGCCACAGATCAAGGCTTGGTCGAGGAAGCTCCGCGCAAAGCCCCAAGACCCGAACAGCGGCGCCCACGAGGTGCCCTAGGAGTAGTGATCCCATGGATTGGCGCAGCCGAGCAGCCTGCCTGGACAAGGACCCCGAACTTTTCTTCCCCGTCGGCAACACCGGACCAGCTCTGCTTCAGATCGAAGAGGCCAAGAGCGTCTGCCGCCGGTGCCCCGTGATGGACACCTGCCTGCAGTGGGCTCTGGAGACCGGTCAGGACTCCGGCGTCTGGGGCGGCATGAGCGAGGACGAGCGCCGCGCGCTCAAGCGCCGGGCCGCTCGCGCCCGCCGCGCCTCCTGAGGTCCTTCGCCTCACCCACCAGACTTTGCTGACGCGGTGAGGATCGGAGCACGGAGCTTGACCCGTGTGCCGGTCCTCACCGCGTTCTTCATGTCCGGCTCCTCGTCCGAGGCGGTCTCCCACTCGATGGAGCCGGAGAGCTCACCGCGCACCAGGGTGCGCACGATCTGCAGTCCCAGACCAGGCTCCCATTCCTGCTCGGGCAGACCCACGCCGTCGTCGGTGAGATCCAGCTCGAGCCGCTGACGTCCCGCGGCGTCGGCAGCTCGGTGCACCGTCATCGCGACCTTGAGCTCGCGACGCTGCGGAACCGGGCCGAATCCATGTTCCACCGCATTGGCCACGATCTCCGTGATCACCAGCGCCAGCGGGGTCACCATGTCCGGGGGAAGCTGACCGAAGCTTCCCTCCAGCGAGGTGACCACCTGCCGGTCCGACTGCGCCATCTCCGCGGCGAGACGCAGCTGTCGGCGCATCAGCTCATCGACGTCCACGCTCTCCTCCAGGCCCTTCGACAGCGAATCGTGGACCATGGCGATGGTCTCCACCCGGCGCATGGCACGGCGCAGACCCTCCCTGCCTTCCTGGGAATCCATCCGCCGCGACTGCATGCGCAGCAGCGCGGAGACGGTCTGCAGGTTGTTCTTCACCCGGTGGTGGATCTCCTTGATCGTCGCGTCCTTGCTCATCAGCTGCTTGTCACGGCGGCGCAGCTCCGTGACATCGCGGCAGAGCACCAGGGCCGCGTAGCGCTCTCCATGAGCTTGTCGCGCCGCCTCGCTGCCGGCCGCGTGATAGAGCGGGATCGAGCGCAGCGTCACCGCGGCCCCATGTGCCTCAAGTTCCGCACGCATCGCCCGACGACCCGTCAGCATCATCGGCTGAGACTCATCGACGACGACGCCGGTCGCGCGCTGGAGCTCCGAGCCGATGCCCGCCAGGGAGCGCCCCTCGAGGGTGTCCGAGACGCCCAGGCGCAGCAGCGCGGACACGGCATTGGGCGAGGCGAAGGTGATCCGGCCCTCCTCGTCGAGGCGCAGCAGCCCGTCCCCGACCCGAGGCGCTCCCCCGTAGCCGGTGAACTCCTGGGTGGCGTCGGGCCAGCGTCCCTCGGCTGCCATGGCGAGCAGGTCATCCGCACAGCGTCGATAGGTCAGCTCCAGTCGGGAGGGGCTGCGCATGGCGGCCACCGCGAAGTGCAGGGTGATCACGCCGACCGTGCGGCCGCGGTGCAGCAGCGGGAGCGCCTGGACCCGCATGCGCGCGGGTGAGGGCTGTCCCTGATCGGAGGAGTTCGTCTCCACCTGTGAGGTCCAGGCGCGTTCCACCATCGGCTTCAGGTCGGCCCGGATCCGGTCCCCGACCACGTCACGGTGGATCAGCGTCTGTGTGGTGGAGGGCCGCGCCTGCGCCAGCGCGATGAAGGAACGCCCCTCGGCGGAGAGGAACCCCTCCTCGGTGTGCGGGAACCACAGCACCAGATCCGAGAACGCCAGATCAGAGAGCAGCTGCCAGTCCCCGACGAGGGCATGGAGCCACTCGACGTCGTCCTGGGTGAGATACCGATGACCGACGAGCGGATCCT
This sequence comes from Nesterenkonia halotolerans, assembly GCF_014874065.1. Taxonomy (NCBI): domain Bacteria; kingdom Bacillati; phylum Actinomycetota; class Actinomycetes; order Micrococcales; family Micrococcaceae; genus Nesterenkonia; species Nesterenkonia halotolerans. Next base: position 1,085,471 of record NZ_JADBEE010000001.1, read on the forward strand.
GGAAGACGGCCATGTCTGTTCTCCTCGATGAGTGATGGCGGGGAAGGGAAGGTCATCGTGCGGGCCCGTGTGCGGCTCGGGAGTCGACCACGGGCCCGGAGCCGGAAGCTCAGGAGTCGATCAGGCCCCGCAGATGACGCAGCAGAACTGTCAGTGAGGCGATGTTGTCATCGGCGAGGGCATCCACCTCGGCGATGAGCCGCTCGGTGCGAGCCAGCTTCGCCCCGTTCGCCTGCTTCCATTCCTCCAGCCGCTCAGTCGGGTCCTGCTCCGCGGAGGTCCCGCGCAGCACCGACCCGGTGATCTCGGCCATGGCGGAGTAGAGCTCGTCGCGCTGCGCTCCGCGGGCCAGTGCCTGCCACTTGTCCTCGCGCGGCTGGTTCGTGATCCGGTTCAGCAGCGAGTCCGCGCTGAATTCCGCATAGACCGCGTAGTAGACCGCGGCGACCTCTCGAGAGTCGAGAACGTGGGCGGTGGAGAGCGAGGCGATGTCCAACAGCGAGAAGGCCTCGAAGAGCTCGGAGACCCAGGTGGCAAGCTCCTCGGGCATGCCTGCCTCCTTCGCCTCGGCGCGACGCTCCTCGACCCGCCGGCGGTCCTCACCACGCAGATAGCTGGTGAGGTCTCCGTAGAGCGGAGAGATGTGCTTGGCATACGCCTCCACATCCTCCCGCACGGAGGTTCCACGGCTGACGTGGTTGATGAACCAGCGGACCGCCCGATCCAGCAGCCGGCGCATGTCGCGGTAGGTGTTCGCCCAGGCATCCCGGTCGAAGCTCACCGGAAGCTCTCGCATGGCCTCGTCGAAGGCCTCCAGGGCGAAGATCTGACGGACTGCCACGAAGGAGCGGACCACCTGCTCCTCGGCGGCGAACGTCTCCTCGATCGCACGGAAGACGAACGCCGCGCCCCCGACGTTGACCACATCATTGGCCACCACGTTGGCGATGATCTCGCGGTGCAGCGGGTGACGGTAGAACTCCTCAGAGAACCGCTCGCGCAGTGCGGCAGGGAAATACTCCTCAAGGGTGAGGGTGAACCAGTCGTCGTCGGGCACCGAGCTCTCCACCAGCGCTGCCTTGAGCTGGATCTTCGCGTAGGCGGCGAGCACGGCGAGCTCCGGCGAGGTCAGGATGCGCTGGCCCGCCGCCGCGCGCTCGGCGAAGAGGTCATCGCTGGGCAGCACCTCGATGCTGCGGTCCAGGTCCACCGTCTCTTCCAACCAGGCGATGAGCCGCTGGAAGCTGGGGGACCACTCCCCCACACGATGCCGATCGGTCATCAGCAGCACGTTCTGGTCCCGGTTCGTCTCCAAGACATGGGAGGCGACATCCTCGGTCATGGAGCCCAGCAGCTCGCTGCGCTCGTCCGCCTCGAGGTGTCCCGATTCCACGAGCTGGTCGATGAGGATCTTGATGTTGACCTCGTGGTCGGAGCAGTCCACCCCGGCCGAGTTGTCGATGGCGTCGCTGTTGAGCAGGGTCCCGGTCTGCGCGGCCTCGATCCGACCGGCCTGGGTGAAGCCGAGGTTGCCGCCCTCTCCGACGACCCTGGCGCGCAGCTGGTTCCCATCCACGCGGATGGCGTTGTTGGCCCGGTCGCCGACCTGCTCATGGGTCTCGTGGGAGGCCTTGACGTAGGTGCCGATGCCGCCGTTGTAGAAGAGGTCCACCGGGGTCTGCAGCAGCGCCTTGATCAGCTCCGGAGGGGTCAGCTTGTCCTGATCTGCGGGAAGGTCGAACCGTTGGCGCATCTCTTCGGTGATCTCGATGCTCTTGGCGGTCCGCGAGAAGACCCCGCCGCCGGCGGAGATCAGCTCGGAGTCGTATTCTCCCCAGCCGGAGCGCTGGGCGTGGAAGAGCCGCTGCCTTTCGGCGAAGCTGGCGGCGGCGTCAGGGTTCGGGTCGATGAAGATGTGCAGGTGGTTGAACGCCGCGACCAGCTGAATGTGCTCGGAGAGCAGCATCCCGTTGCCGAAGACGTCGCCACTCATGTCGCCGATCCCCAGGACGGTGAAGTCTTCGCTCTGCGTGTCCACGCCGAGCTCAGAGAAGTGCGACTTCACGGACTCCCAGGCCCCCCGGGCGGTGATGCCCATCTCTTTATGGTCATAGCCCACGGAACCGCCGGAGGCGAAGGCATCGCCGAGCCAGTGCCCGTATTCCTTGCTGATCTCATTCGCGGTGTCGGAGAAGGTGGCGGTGCCCTTGTCCGCAGCGACCACCAGGTAGGCGTCGTCGCCGTCGTGGCGAACGACCCGGTCCGGGTGGGTGATCACCATCTGAGAGTCTCGTTCGCTCTGGTTGTCGGTGATGTCGAGCAGCGCCCGGATATAGATCTTGTACGCGTCCCGGCCAGCTTCGAACCAGGCCGAGCGGTCGGCGGCAGGGTCTGGAAGCTGCTTGGGGTAGAACCCTCCCTTGGCTCCGGAGGGAACGATCACGGCGTTCTTGGCCATCTGAGCCTTGACCAGGCCCAGCACCTCGGTGCGGAAGTCCTCGCGCCGGTCGGACCAGCGCAGGCCGCCGCGAGCGACTTTGGCGAAGCGCAGGTGCACACCTTCGACGACTGGAGAGTAGACCCAGACCTCATGGGCCGGGCGCGGCTTGGGTGCGGCGTCGATGGTGGCCGGTGTCAGCTTCAGCGAGAGCCAGTCGTGTCCCTGGTAGAGGTTCGTTCGTTGGGTGGAGTCGATCAGATTGAGCAGGGCGCTGAGCACGCGGTCCGCATCCAGGGTGCGCACCTGCTCCAGCGCTTCGGTGACCTTCTCGCGGGCCGAGGAGCTGAGCTGCTCGCGGTCCCCTTCGAGGTCCGGGTCGAAGCGCGTCCCGAAGTACTCGACCAGCGCTGTGGCCATCTCGGGGTTCTGCAGCAGCGACTCGGCGACGAAGGTGTAGGAGTTGGTGCTGCCGAGCTGACGGTAGTACTTGGCGTAGGCGCGCAGGACCGTGACGCTGCGGATGCTCAGACCCAGGCGGAGCACGAGCTGGGAGAAGACGTCTGATTCGGCCTTGCCCATCAGCACCTGCTGATAGGCCTCCTGCAGCAGCGAGACGGTGTCCTCGGCGGTGACTCCCTCGGGGTAGAACAGTCCCAGGTCATAGAGGTGGAAGGTCGCCCCATCCGGGCAGTTGAGCGTATAGGACCGCTCATCGAGGACCTCCAGCCCGAAGTCATCGATCACCGGCAGGGTGTCGGTGAGGGTCTTCTGCTCCGTGAGATAGAGCTTCAGACGCATATCCGCCGTGCCGCCGTCACGCGAGCTGTAGAAGCTCATCCGCGGCACCGCCTCGCCTTGCTGCGCCGCCTCCTCCAGGGCCTCGAACTGCGCGGCATCGGCGAGCGCGTCCTGAACCTCGTAGAGCACGCGGTAGTCATCGGGGAACGCATCGCTCCATCGCGCGGCGACCGCCTCGGCATGTCGGCTGGAGTAGCGCTCCTGCGCCTCCGCCGCGATGCCTTCGGCCCAGGACCGCACGGCCCTGGTCAGTCGGTTCTCGAGCTCCTCCTGGGTGCAGGCCGGCTCTGCGGCGTCGTCGGCCAGGCGCAGCCGGAAGAAGACCCGCGCCAGCACGGAGTCGGTGAGTCGCACGGTGAAGTCGATGGACTCGGCCTGCACGTAGTCGAGCAGCTCCTGCTCGATCCTGCGTCGCACAGCAGTGTTGTACCGGTCTCTGGGGAGGTAGACCAGCGCCGTCATGAACCGCCCGTAGTGGTCGCGCCGCAGGAACAGCTTGACCCTGCGGCGCTCCTGGAGCTGCATGATCTGCCAGGTGGCCTGCTCGATCTCGTCGATCTCCATCTGCAGGAGCTCATTGCGCGGATAGGTCTCCAAGATCTGCATCAGGTCATTGCCCGAGTGCGAGTCGGCGGCGAAGCCGGAGCGCTTGAGCAGCTCCTCCGCGCGGGAGCGCAGCAGCGGAATGTTGACGATGGACTGGCTGTAGGCGCGTTCGCTGAAGAGTCCGATGAAGCGGCGTTCGCCTTTGACGGTGCCGTCGACGTTGAAGGTCTTGACCGCGACGTAGTCCATGTAGGTGCGCCGCCGCACGGTGGAGCGGGAATTGGCTTTGGTCACGACCAGCGCTCGGCGCTGCCCGGCGCGCTCGCGTCCGGCGGCGGAGAGCTCGGTGGAGCGCCGCGCGATCGGTTTGCCGTTCTTGTCTGCGAGGATCCCCAGGCCTGTGCCGGTGACCGGATCCAGGTGCACGGAGCCGTCCGGGTATTCGGCGAGCTCGTATTCGCGGTAGCCCAGGAACAGGAAGTTCCCGGAGCCCATCCATTCCAGGAGATCAGCGGACTCTTCCGCCTCCGGGAGGTCCTCGGCCCCGCGCAGAGAACGTCCCGCCGTCATCACCTGAGCGACCATTCGGTCCTGATCCCGGTGACTTGCCAGCACATCGGCAAGGACGCGTCGCAGCCCGTCGATCAGTTCGTCTGCGTCCTCTGCAGAGATCACGCGGTCAAGCTCCACGGTGATCCAGGACTCGATCTTGACCTGGTGGTCGTCGTTGAGCAGGGCCTTCAGGTTCGGCAGCGTCTGGGTGTCCCCCGAGGAGACCCCACGGTGCTCCGCGGGGAGCGATTTCACCGCCGCCAGTTCCCCGGAGCCGGTGCTGCGGCTGCTCAGGAAGATGGGGTGGACCACCAGAGAGATGCCGTGCCCGTGGCGGGTGACCTCGGCGGTCACCGAATCGACGAGGTAGGGCATGTCATCGGTGACGACCTGGACGACGCTGCGGCCACCCACGGTGCTCACCTGCACGACAGGTGAGGAGTCCGTGCGGGACTCCGCGAGTGTCAGGTGCTCGCTGACCCTGCGCACCTGATGGTCCGTGCTCACCAGCTGCAGGTCATCCTGCGCGATGTGCGCATAGTAGGCATCGGTCAAAGTCTCAAGATCGGCGTCATTGCTGGTCCATAGAGTCTTCTCAGCGGGCATCTGTACTCTCACTCTTTCCTCGGATTGCGAGTGCGCGCTGAGCTTCCCGTCGCCGGGGAGGGCGCACGCTGCCTGTGTGATTCAGCCTACCTTCTGAGCCGACTGAGCAGACCCTTCCGACGGGACCCCTGATCCACCCCCGCAAGGGCCGCGATGCCCCGTCGCAGCGGTGATTCAGCGGCGGCCTCGGCCAGGACCTGCCCGGTCAGCAGAGCTGCGTCGCAGCCGGAACCGTCCCAGGGCAGGAACGCCGAGATCTCGCGATCAGGTCCCAGTCGGCGCCAGGTCTGCCCGAGCTGATCCCGTGGCGACCGTCCGATCACCTCACTGCGCACCTTGTTGATGACCACCTCGACCTGAGCTGCTGCAGTCTCCGGCAGACTGAGCTGGAGGTCCTCGATCGCTTTGACCAACCGCGAGAAGCTCACCGCATCGGCCGCGCCGACGGCGAGGATCCGGTCCGCCTGCCGCAGACAGGTCAGCGCGGCACCGTTGCGCTGCGGCGCGAGGGTGTCGTAGCTGAGCTCCTCATCCTGTTCCACGCAGGCGGCGACGTCGACGATCACATAGTCATACCGGGTTCTGGCGAGCTGGAGGACAGTCTGGAGGCTGCGCTCACGGATCTCGGGCCAACGGGCGGCGCGCGGCAGGCCCGAGAGCAGGGAGAGTCGAGCGCCGCTGACCTGAACGGCCGAGGTGGCCGCATGCAGCGCCTGCGTATCGAGGCGCCCGAGATCCGCGGCTCGGCAGGCCTGCGCAAGCCCCGCGGTCTCCTCCATGAGACCCAGCTGAGGCACGAGCGAGGCTGCCAGGGTATCGGCGTCGACAAGCAGGACCTCCGTACCCTGCAGCGCAATCTCAGCGGCCAGGTTCACGGCGACCGTGCTGCGACCAGGGCTGCCGGGCGCACCCCAGACCACGGTGATGCCGTGGATGCCGCGCACGGCCTCCCGGTCCTCTGTGGGCGAGTCGCCTGTCAATTGGTCATCGCTGGAGGGGACGTTGCTGGAGCGGACGTTGCTGGGCGGGGCGGCTGAGGCGCGTTGGGCCGTGGCCGGATCTGCTGTTTCGTGAGGCGACTGTTCCTCACCGTGCTTCCGGTCGGACCATACGCCACCCCGAGGCTCGCCCCCGTTGGACTGGTAGGTTTCCTCGGGATCCCCGGTTTCCTCGGGATCCCCGGAATCCTCAGCGGATGCACCGGGTCGGGCGGGCTCTCGTCCCTGGAGCGCCGCAGCGAGGGCCTCGGCGCCGACGTCGTCATCGAAGCAGGTGAGTCCGAGGTTGCGAAGTCTCGCGCGCTCCTCGGCCACGGCTGAGATGGCGACCACGTGGCGGTCCCCCTCCTGCAGGTCCGCGAGCACCGTGGCGGTGAGCAGCTCGGTGCTGCCGATGACCAGTGCTGCATCGGAGCGGCCGGTGCGACAGACGGCCACGAGTTCCGCAAGGTCCGCACAGCGACGCTCGATCGTCACGGGTCCCTGGAGGCCTTCCACGGCGGCGATATGGTCGGCGCGCAGCTGCCCCGTGGTCACCACTGCCCACCGTTGCATCTAGCCCTCCTCGTCGGCGTCGGACTCGGGTGACTCCGGCTCGGGCGATTCAGCCTCTGGCTCTGACTCCGGTTCTGACTCTGACTCATCCGCAGCAGGCTCCACACCGGCGGGCACCACCGACAGCGACGCCGCTGAGCTCCTCGCCGCGAGCAGCGCAGGCAGCTCCTCGGGATCCACGAGCAGCTCCACCGTGACGGCAGCCTGGGCCCCAAAGGTGTTGCTCGCCTCGCTCAGCGCGGCGACCTGGGCCCCCTTGGCGATGCGCTGGACCTCGACCTCCTGCTGCTGACCCACAGCTCCGGCGTCGGCGGCCCACACGTCGACCATGCGCGCCGGCTCCACGCCACGGGCAAGGGTGTGATCGACCTCGACCGTCACCGCTTGCCGGCCCTGCGGATCCTGCGGGCCGACGGCACGCCGCGGGACCAGCTCACCCTCCTGCACGATGGTGATGATCTGCGACTCCTGTGGCAGCTGCTCGGAGGCCGAGAGGTAAGAGTCCTGGACCTCGTCGATCTGCACCTCGACCACGCGCAGGTCCTCCGCGCTCAGCTGGTCCCCGACGGTGAGCAGCCGGTCCGCGGCATAGACCTGTGCGGTGCGATTCTGCGCCGCGAGCAGGGCGATCACCCCAGAGACCGAGAGCGCAACGATGAGCAGTCCGACCAATAAGCGCGGATCCCGCCAGCTCGGCCGTCGAAGCCGCTCGGCCGGCAGGACCTCAGGACGTGACCCATGGCTGCGCACCCCGGGGCTCGAGTCTGTGTTCGGCGAATACGGTTTCGGCATGAGGCCTCCCTGCACGTCGCCCTGCTCGTGTTTCGGCGGGGATGAGCGCGCTTCCGGATGCCGCCGACGGGGGCGCACAGGCTCAGAATAATACAGCTCGCCCGGCATGGAACCGGTGAATGAAAAAATGTGGAGAGAAGGCGCAATTCCCGGGTGGGAATACCCGCCAGAGGCGCTGGCCGCTATGGGATGATGAATGAAACACCATCAAACGTCACCATCAAGTCCTGGACCCTTGAGGCCAGCGATCCACTTGCCCAGCACCACGGAGGATCACCATGCGTCGCTTTCTGACCCTGCCAGATGTGGCAGAAGCACTGAACATCTCGATGTCACAGACGCGCGCACTGATCAAGACCGGTGACCTCGAAGGAATTCAGATCGGCGGACGCGGCCAGTGGCGAGTCGAGGAGGCGAAGCTCGACGAGTACATCGAGCGGCAGTACGCCGCACAGCGCGCCTCGCGTGCCTCGGACTCCGCGACCCACTCGACGTCTGCCAGAGAGCCCTCCGACTCCTGACTCACCCGGGCTCCGCGCCCTGCTCCTCGCTCTGCAGCCAACAGATGGAGTGGAGCGGCAGCGTACGACGGGCAGCGGAGAAGGCTGCTGAGCCACGCGACTCGGACGCCGTGACATCGGCGATCTCCAGGAAGTCTCGACCGACGCCGGAGATCAGACCCTGCGCCAGGAGCCCCTCACTGCCCTGCACCTGAACCACCGAGCGGTCCCGGCTCAGCCGTCGAATCGGCTCCATGATTCCCAGGCGACGACGAGTCGCGCCAGCTTCCGCCCGAGCGGCAGATCGGTGCATCCCATCGACGGCGCGCAGAGCCGACAGCGGCACCAGCACGCTCTGCTGCGCCAGTGTCCCGGAGAGCCAGTCACTGCCGACGGCCCCGACGCGCACCGAGAGCCGGCGGTTCCCCGGCAGCACAAGACTCAGCTGCTGGCCCTGGTGGGCACGGAGACGGTCGGCCAGCTCCACCCGAGAGGACTCCAGGCGGGCGGCCTCGACGACGGCGGCGTCGAACTCCGCCTTCTGTGCTGCGTCCAACTGTGTTTGAAGATCAGCGAAAAGGGCGTCCCAGCGCATCACTGCCTCGTCTCCAGAACCGGCCGTCAGGTGCCCAGCGTACACACCCCGTGACTTGTGACTATTGACGACCCCGGGTCGCTGTGTACAATTCATCAATACCAAACGTTATCAAACGTCACTCAAAGAATCCCTCGGTGAACGTCGTGTCTCCACTTCCAGCACCATCACCCGCTCGGTCGGTGCGCCGACAGGCCCTCCTTGATCTGCTGTCGAGCGCGGCGATGATCGGCGGCGGTCCAGCCCTCTGGGCCTACAGCAACATCATTCTGAACAGCCGCCTCCCCTCCACCCGACCCGCGTCCTCCAGCACAGAAGGTCCGGGGACGGCCCTGATCGAAATCGTGGCCAGCACGTGGTCCAGCCTGGACCGGTCGGGGATGCACTCGGCGGAGGTGGTGATCGGGCTGCTCGCCGTCAGCGCCGGACTGCTGGGCTCGCTGCTCTCGGTGTTGGCCATGGGGGCATGTCTGTTTCAGGCTCTGGCCCGCCACCACGGAGCGGCTCGAGTCGAACATGTCTTGGCACGGCTGACCCCGGAGTCTCTCCAGCGAGCCGCAGCCCTCACGCTGGGCGCAGGTCTCGCCCTGTCCTCCACTGCAGCGGGCGCCTGGACGGGTCTGCCGAATCACACGGCAGGTCCACCGAGCCACGCAACACCCGCGGTCGTGCTGACCGCTGAGCCGAAAGACGCCAGTCTCGACACGGCCCTCTTCAGAGAAGGACCCGCAGAAGAGACACGAGAGAAGGAGACACCGATGTCCGGACTCTTCACGCCACGTCACCGGGGCTCGACACCGGACGTGAGACCTCCTCAGCAGGATTCGGGCTCCGGGGAGGAAGTTCTCGTGCGGCCAGGCGACACCCTCTGGGATATCGCGGCGGAGCATCTGGGCTCGGGCGCCACAGATTGGGAGATCGCTGAGAGCTGGCCGCGCTGGTACGAGGCGAACCGACACACGATCGGCGATGACCCCGGGCTCATCCAGCCCGGCATGAGCCTGCTCCCGCCCACCTGAGTCTCAGCACCTGCCCGTCCAGAGAGCCTGTACAGCGAGCCCTCTGACGCAGCCCGACACCTCAAGAACAGCCACCCCGTCCACCCAGGAGAACACCATGTCTGCCAGTCCTGCAGGTCAACAAGATTCGCCAGCACAGTCCGAGGCGCAGGAGGCGATCACGCTGCTGAGGACACTCCTCGACGCCGACCCGCTCCTGCGCGGTCAGACCACAGTCATACCGGCCCCACGACCCATGGGGCCCTCAGCGACCGGTCCGTCCGACCACGACCGCGCCAGGTACCGACTGCGGCGTGAGGACGAGGTGCCGGCCCTCATCCGACGACTCCGTGGCGATCCGCGCGGCGAGTCTCAGCCATCGAAGCCCACCGAGCCGCCGACGGCCCTGGCCACCTTTCGGGAGGAACGTCGACAGATCTGCGCCATCTCCAGGATCGTGTGCCAGGTGACCAGTGAAGTGCTCCTGGGGCTTCGGCCCGCGAACCAGTTGACTCGGTGGATGGATCTCGAAGTCCAGCAGAAGGTGCAGGAGCGTGCTGCAGTGCTGGCGGACGCGCGCCGGGGTCCTGCTGGCCACCGCACCCCTGCATCACCGCCTGAGCGGACTGGGGCTGACCGTGGCGCAACAGTGCCACGACCCCAGCCGCTGCGGTTCGGCACGGTCCGCGCACATCGAGCAGCCCGCGGCGCGTGGGAGGTCTCCGTGGTGTTCGGCGACGCCACACGCATCCGAGCCTGCGCCATGCGCCTGGAGGCGCACCGCCGTCGCTGGCGCGTGGTCGCCATGGAGCTCGGCTGAACCGCGAAGACCACCGACGCCCGGCGGCAGCGGCGGGAATCAGCCCTGAGTGGAAGTGGTGTCCTGGAGGCCGGGGACCCGAAGTCGCTTGCCTGCGGCGAACATGCGGCCGTCCTTGACTCCGGGGAGGTTGGGCGCCTTCGTCGCTGGTGCTGCCGCGGTGACCTCGGCGCTGAAGAGCAGTCGGACAGAGTCTTCTCGAACACTGTCCGCCATGGTCTGGAAGAGCAGGAAACCTTCGCGCTGGTACTCGACCAGCGGATCGCGCTGCGCCATCGAGCGCAGGCCGATGCCGGACTTGAGGTAGTCCATCTCGTAGAGATGCTCCTGCCACTTCTCGTCGATGACGGTCAGCAGCACGCGGCGCTCGAGCTGGCGAATGGCGGTCTCGCCGATCTCCTGGGCCTTCTTCTCGTAGGCGATCTTGGCGTCGGAGATGAGCTCGCGCTTGAGCATCTTCACGCTGAGCTGATCGATGCCGCCGGCCTCCTCGACCAGGTCCTCGATGCTCAGTGACACCGGGTACAGGGACTTCAGCTCTTCCCAGAGCGTCTCGAGGTCCCAGTCCTCGGAGGAATTGGCGGTGGTCTTCTCCTCGACCATGAGGGTCACGGCGTCCTCGATGAAGTGCTGGACCTTCTCGTGGACGTCGTCGCCTTCGAGGATGCGACGGCGGTCCGAGTAGATCGCCTGGCGCTGGCGGTTCATCACATCGTCGTACTTGAGCACGTTCTTGCGCGTCTCGGTGTTCTGCCCCTCGCGCTGCTGCTGGGCGTTGGCGATCGCCGAGGACACGAACTTGTGCTCCACCGGGATCTCGTCGTCCATCGCCTTGGAGTTCATGATGCGGGCGGCAGCCGCCTGGTTGAACAGGCGCATCAGATCATCGGTGAGGGAGATGTAGAACCGGGATTCGCCGGGGTCCCCCTGGCGGCCGGAGCGACCACGCAGCTGGTTGTCGATGCGGCGGGACTGGTGGCGCTCGGTGCCGAGCACGTAGAGCCCGCCCAGCTCGCGGACCTGGTCACCCTCGGCCTTGGTCTCGGCCTTGGCCTTGCCGAAGACCTCGTCCCACTTGGCCTCGTAGGCCTCGCCGTCCTCCACCGGATCCAGACCCAGCTTCTCCATCTCGCGGACGGCGTTGAACTCAGCGTTGCCGCCGAGCATGATGTCGGTGCCTCGACCGGCCATGTTGGTGGCCACGGTGACCGCGCCCTTGCGCCCGGCCTGGGCCACGATGGCCGCCTCGTGCTCGTGGTTCTTCGCGTTGAGCACCTCGTGGCGGATGCCGGCCTTGGCGAGCTTCTTGGAGAGGTACTCCGACTTCTCCACGGACTCGCTGCCCACAAGGATGGGCTGGCCCTTCTCATGGCGCTCGATGATGTCCTTGAGGACCGCATCGAACTTCACGACCTCGTTCTTGTAGACGAGGTCGTTGTGGTCGATGCGCTGCAGCGGCCGGTTCGAGGGGATCGGGACCACGCCGAGCTTGTACGTGGACATGAACTCCCCGGCCTCGGTCTCGGCCGTGCCGGTCATGCCGGAGATCTTCGCGTAGCTGCGGAAGTAGTTCTGCAGGGTGACCGTGGCCCGGGTCTGGCTCTCGGGCTTGATCCGGACCTGCTCCTTGGCCTCGATCGCCTGATGCAGACCCTCGTTGTAGCGGCGACCCTTCAGGATGCGACCGGTGTGCTCATCGACGATGTGCACCTCACCCTCGGCCACCACGTAGTCGGTGTCGCGCTTGAAGAGCTCTTTGGCCTTGATCGCGTTGTTCAGGTACTGGATCAGGGTGGTGTTCTGCGTCTCGTAGAGGTTCTCGATGCCGAGGTAGTCCTCGACCTTGTCGATCCCGGACTCGAGCACACCGATGGTGCGCTTCTTCTCGTCGACCTCGTAGTCCTCGTCGATGGTCAGCTTCTTCACGAGTGTCGCGAAGTCGGTGTACCAGCGGGAGATGTCTCCGGAGGCCGCACCCGAGATGATCAGCGGCGTACGAGCCTCGTCGATGAGGATCGAGTCGATCTCGTCGATGATGGCGTAGTGATGCTCGCGCTGCACCAGGTCATCCAGTGACTGGGCCATGTTGTCGCGCAGGAAGTCGAAGCCGAACTCATTGTTCGTGCCATAGGTGATGTCGGCGGCGTAGGCCTCGCGGCGCTCCGCGGGCGACATGTCATTGGTGATGATGCCGACGTCCAGGCCCAGGAAGCGGTGCACTCGGCCCATCAGCTCGGCCTGGTACTTGGCCAGGTAGTCGTTCACCGTGACCACGTGGACGCCCTTGCCGGTGAGCGCATTGAGGTAGGCCGGTGCCGTGGCGACCAGGGTCTTGCCCTCGCCGGTGCCCATCTCGGCGATGTCGCCGAGGTGCAGGGCCGCGCCGCCCATCAGCTGGACGTCGTAATGGCGCTGACCGAGTGTCCGGTCTGCCGCCTCACGCACCGTCGCGAAGGCCTCCGGGAGCAGCGAGTTCAGCGACTCGCCGTCGCGCAGACGCTCACGGAAGCGTTCAGTCTCGGCGCGCAGCTCGGCGTCGCTGAGTTCCTTGAACTCGTCCTCCAGGAGGTTGACCGCGTCCGCATAGGCGCGCAGAGTCCTCAGGACCTTCTTATCCCCAGTCTTGAGGATTCGTTCAAGCAGAGTGGGCACAGCCAGTTCTCCATCGGTGTCTACTGGTACGGCAGGGATTCACGTCGGACATGAAACGCCAGCAACAAGTCTACGCGCTCACTCCCACCCACACGTGAGCGGCGGATTCTCCGACCATATGGGGCTCATCTCCGCATGAGATGCCCCGAGAATCCGCCGCTCGACGCTGGGGTGGGGTGGTGAACAGCTCAGACGGCGTCGGCGTAGTGCGCCGGTGCGCCGTTGTCGGCGTGGTAGTCGCGCTCCTCCACCACCGGAGCCTCGGCTCCGTCGGAGTGCTCGTCCAGCGAGATCACGCCGTAGGTCCATCCGCGGCGGCGATACACGGCCGAAGGCTGACCGGTCTCCGCATCCACGAACAGGTAGAAGTCGTGCCCGACCAGCTCCATGGCGTCCACCGCGGCATCCACGCTGACCGGCCGTGCAGGGAACACCTTGCGCCGGATCTTGACCGTGGACTGCGACTCGGCCTCTTCCTCGGTGGGCGGCACGTCATCGGCCTGCTCCGCGTCGAGGACCTGCTCGTAGAGCGGCCGGTCGGTGGCAGCCGGAGCGACGCTCGCCATGGCGGCGGCGACGTCGGGGGCCCCATTATGGGAGGCGTGGGCGCGGGACTTCTTCTTGTCCCTGGTGCGCCGCAGACGCTCGGTGAGCTTGTTGATGGCGATCTCAAAGGCGGCGAACTTGTCCCCCGCCTGCGCCTCGGAACGAATGACCTTGCCGCGTCCGATGACCGTCAGCTCAACGGTGATGCTGGTATCGGCTCGGCGGTGGGAATTCTCGCTGGAAACCTTGATCTCAAGGCGGTGTCCCTTATCAGCGAGCTGCTCGATCTTGCCGAGCTTCTCTTCGACGTGCTCCTTGAAAGTGGAGGGGATCGCGATATTTCGGCCAGTGTAGTTGACCTGCAGAGTCATTCTGTCCTCCTCGTATCCGATGTCAGACGCAACGGTGACGGGAGTGCTGTTCCCCTCGCCGTCGCGATGGGACCGTATCGAAGTACCCATACCTCAGACTAGATGCACGAAGCGATTCACGTCACCCTTTATGCGTCGGGCGAAGCGCTCACCAGCAGAAACTCGTCCTCAGCACCGGGTGACGGGGTGGCAGCAATCACGGCGGCCCCGTGGACCGCGGCGCCTGCCGCGTCGAGCACCCGGTAGAGCTCCCCCAGCGTGGAACCGCTGGTGAGCACGTCATCGAGGAGCAGGACATCGGCGCCCGGAAGCATGCGAGCACCGTGAGCGGTGATCTCGAACGAACCACCGAGGGAACGACGCCGGGCGCGAGCCCCACGGGACTTCTGTCTGCCTCCATGTGGAGCCAGGGACCGCAGCGACGCCTGCTTCGACTGCCGGATCACCCCGGGCGCATAGACGAGCTGCCGATGCCCGCACAGGATTCCCCCACCGGGAGACGCCAGAACGTGGCGGAGCAGCAGCTGCAGCGGATCGAATCCGCGGCTGAGCCGAGATTTCAGCGACGGCGGCGGAGTCACCACCGTCCAGACGGCGGGTCCCGTGCCGCGTGTTCCAGGTGCGGCCCGCTCGAGCGCGAGCTCCAGTGAACGCCGCAGCCCCGGTGCGAGGTGCCCGGCCAGCGTGATCGAGCCATGATCCTTGAACGCCAGCAGAGCACGCGAGAGCAGGCCCTCGTATCGGCCTGCCGCGGCGACCGGAAGGACCAGAACCTCCTCCCCCTGAAAGAGCAGCGGCAGAGCCAGCGCCTGCTGCTCCGCCGGGAACGGGGCGCGGGTCAGCGCATGGAGGTCTTCGGAACAGGCGAGGCAGAACACCGTGTCCTCGGCACCGCAGCCGTGGCACCAGGTGGGGCTGAGCAGGCCCAAAGCAGCGTTGAGCGCGGAACGCGCCGACCGACCGGCGGCGGAGAACCAGGCTCGGTCCGCAGAACCCGCAAGACCACGAAGCATGTTCACAGCGTGGACGGGCCATGCCCTGCGTCCGACCAAGAGGCTGCAGCTGTGGAGATCAGAAGGCACCCTGGATTCGGCACCCACCCTGGGGAAGACCGAACATCGGGAAGACCCCGCACAGCGCGGGGCGCAGCGCTCGTGCCGCCGCACTCATACCGCCGAACCCCGTGGCTCGGGATCAGCCGGGGTACGCCAGGTCCCGAATCTCGATCTCCTCGTTCGCCACCCAGGCGTCAGTGGCAAGATTCTGGAAGGGCACATCCACCGTCTCTGCGAAAATGATGTCCTGACCCTCGCCCACTGAGACGTTCAACAGTCCCAGCAGCGCAGGGTCCACCCGATTGCCCCCGGTGAGCGTCACCCTTTCGGGGGTCATCGGCTCTTCCTCGGAGCTGGCCCACACGTAGAGTGCGTCCGGGCCCTGCCAGCGGACCTCCTCGAGCTCCACAGAGGTCTGCACGCGCATCGGCTGGCCGAGGCCCTGCGGGGCGCCGGCCGAATCGCGGATGACGCCTGCCACATAGAGCCCACGTTCGCCGTCGTCATCCAGAACCATGGCCGCCCGGGCGCCATCCTGTGCGATGCGCAGCGAGGTGATGGTCCGGCTTGCCAGCCAGTCGACGCTGACCTCTGCGCGACTCGGCTCGAGGGACTCGTCATAGGCCACGGCGTGGACGGCCGCTTCGCCCCCGGACTCCGAGGCGACCCAGGTCCAGCCGAAGTTGTCCATCGACGGCCGAGTGAGGTTCTCCTCCTCCAGCACGAGATCGGGCTCTCGGTTGGGGCGCAGATGATAGAGCTCCTCTGCGTCGCCGTCGAGGAAGGCGAAGACGTCGTCATCGGCATCATTGGGCACGGCAGGATCCTGCGGGTCAAGGTCCGAGATGTCGGGCAGACTGCCAACGGACAGGGTGACCTGGTCATTCTGCCGTCGCAGCTGCCCGTCGACAATGCCGACCTGAGTGGACTCCACCTGCGGCGAGGCATTGATGTCCAGCCGGTCCTCCTCCGGGAGGTCATCCTCCACGGGAATCTCCAGCTCGCGCTGTTCCACCGTGAGCGCGACCTCCTCGATGCTGGTGAGTGATCCCAGCGCCAGGCTCAGCTGCTCCTGCATCAGCGCCCGTTCAGCGGGTTCGGCATCCGCCACGCCCTCGGCCGCCAGGTCCACCGCGGCGGTGCCTTCAGACACCGGCACCGAGGCGCGATGGAGCTCAGCGCCTTCGGGGAAGGCCGAGACCACGGCGGGCTCCAGGTAGGGAGCCGGTCCTTCGAGCAGCCCGGCGACGATCGCGGAGGAGATGCCCGGGCGGTTGAGGAACCAGCGCTGATCCGGCACCGCATAGCGCAGCTGCGGATCAAAATAATACAGCGTGTGCGGCCGGAACACCTGGTCCAGGGTGCCTGCAGGCAGCATCGTCCCGTCGGGCGCATCGGTGATGCGCCACTGGCCCTCGATCTGCTCCAACGTGAAGTCCAGGCTCTCCGTGGAGCGTTCTGGAAGACGGGTCCGGATGCCGCTGGAGTCGATGATCGACTCCACCGAAAGCTGGACGTTCCGGGTGTTATCCCCAGAGAACTGGTTGGGGAACCCATCCTCGGTGTAGACGACAGTGCGCGCGTCAGGCCGCCACTCTCTCGCTGCCTCGGGCGCCATGAACTCTCTCGCCACGGCGTAGTCGTCCTGGGGGCCAGCGCCGGCGAGGATGAATCCATCGACGATCTCCTCCCGTGAGGCGTCCGGCTGCGGCGAGTCCGGAACAGTGGAGTAGTTGAATCCGCGATCGGCATCGGGAGCCGAGGTCCCCACTGGACCGTCGGTGGGCAGCATCGGAGAACACGCGCCGAGCACCATGATCAGCGCCGTCATGAGAGCCAGCAGACGAGCAGGGGTGTGGATACGCGTGGAGGAACGATGACTCATGACTCCTCCTTGTGCTGATAGAGCGCCTGCTCGTTGATCCGGTCATGTTCAGGGTCGCCCGTCGTGGTGGTCAGCGGGATGGCCTCGATGCGGTGCCGGTCAGAGGCGCGGTAGACCGGTGGAAGGGCCATGGGTGAGGCGCGGTAGGGCACGCTCTGCCGCTTCGGGAGCACGAGTCGGAAGCAGGACCCCTGGCCCTTCTGGCCCCAGGCGTCCAGGGCCCCCTGGTGAAGACGCGTGTCCTCGGTGGCGATGGACAGACCGAGCCCCGAGCCGCCGGTGGTGCGCGCCCGGGCCGGGTCGGCGCGCCAGAAGCGGTCGAAGACGTGGGCCACCTCGGAGGGGCTCATGCCGATGCCGTGGTCGCGCACCGAGATGCCGACGGCGGTCGGGCTGGAGGCGATGATGAGATCCACCGGCCGAGCCTCAGCATGCTCGATGGCGTTGTTCACCAGGTTTCGCAGGATTCGGCTGATCCGGCGTGCATCCACCTCGGCCAGGAAGTTCTCCCCCTGGATCACCAGCCCCAGTGGCGTGTGCGAGCCCTCCGCGAGAGGCTTCGAGCTCACCAGCACCTCGCGAGAGAGGGCCAGCAGGTCCACCTCCGCCGTGGCCAGTTCAGCGGCTCCGGCGTCGAAGCGCGACATCTCCAGCAGATCCGAGAGCAGCGCCTGGAATCGCTCGACCTGGTGATAGAGCAGCTCGGCGGAGCGCTGGTTGATGGGATCGAAGTCATCGCGTGATTCATGCAGCACTTCAGCGGCCATCCGCACGGTGGTCAGCGGTGTTCGCAGCTCGTGGGAGACATCGGAGACGAAGCGCTGCTGCATCTTGGAGAGATTCGCCAGCCGAGTGATCTGCTCCTGCAGATTCGAGGCCATGCGGTTGAAGGAGAGCCCCAGTCGGGCGATCTCATCCTCTCCCCGCACTGCGAGACGCTGATCGAGCTGGCCATCGGCGATGCGCTCCGAGACCTCTGCCGCCTGCGAGACCGGGCGCACTACTGAACGTGCCACCCAGGCGGCGATGGCCATGTTGATCAGCAGGATCGCCACTCCTGCGGCCAGCATGGTGCGGAAGACGAAGGACACGTTCTCCTGGACCGGGGAGAAGTCGTAGACGAAGTAGAGCGCGTAGGGGTTGCCCTGCACATCCACCTGGGTGCCGAAGGCGACCCCGGGCGCCACGCCGGCGCTCTCCTCGTCCTGGAGGGCCACCGCCTGCCAGTACTGACCCTGGCCCTCAGCGATGGCGTCACGCAGTTCCGGTGAGATCTCGGTGTCGAGGGATTCATTGGTGGAGATGCCAGCTACGGAGAGGTTCTCTCCGCTCTCCAGGGGTGTGAGCACGGTGTCGCGCCGGATGTCTGCGCCGCTGTCACCCACATCTTCGAGGATGGCAGCGATGTCCTGCTGCGCCTCCGAACGGCTTCCGGTGTTCAGCGCGGAGATGTTGCTTCGCACCTCCTCGAGGCCAGCCGTAGCCTCGCGCTCCGCCTGGTCAAAGCGCTCCTGGAAGAGGCCGGAGGTGACCTGCTGCACCAGGAAGGCCGCCACTGCGAGCGTGCTGATCATGGTCAGCAGACCCGTGAAGAAGACCGCACGGATCAGCAGCGAACGCGCCCAGATCCTGGGAAACTCCGTGACCCGACGAACGCCGTGCATGAGCCTGCCCCGGTCAGCCCCCGACGCGTCAGTCTCTGCACGCCCGGCCGCTGCGCTGGTGCCGCCGCTTTCGGCCTTGGCGTCCTGGTCACCGGACTGGGGAGGCCTCACCCGGTCACGGATGACCGGAATGCTGCCCGTCGAAGCCGCTGAGGCTCGGGAAGCGAGGTGTTCTGTGGAGTTCTCCGACTCAGGAGGAATGACTACCCCTGCCCTCCGGCCTTATAGCCCACGCCGCGCACGGTCTGTACGATCTCGGGGTTCTCCGGATCCTTCTCGATCTTGGAACGAAGTCGCTGCACGTGGACGTTGACCAGACGAGTATCGGCCTGGTGGCGGTAGCCCCAGACCTCCTCGAGGAGCATCTCCCGGTTCCACACCTGCCAGGGCTTCTTCGCCAGGGCGGTGAGAAGGTCGAACTCCAGCGGGGTGAGCGAGATGCGGCTCTCGCCGCGGCGCACCTCGTGGCCGGCGACGTCGATGCTGAGGTCACCGATGGAGAGCGTCTCCCCCTCCGGTCGGGCGCCGTGATCGGCCGGACGCAGTCGGGCACGTACGCGGGCGACCAGCTCGGCAGGCTTGAACGGCTTGGGGACGTAGTCGTCTGCACCGGCTTCAAGTCCGCGGACGACGTCGGCGGTGTCAGATTTGGCGGTCAGCATGATCACCGGCGTGTCCGCCTCATCCCGGATCTCGCGACACACCTCGATGCCGTCCTTGCCGGGCAGCATCAGGTCCAGCAGGACGACATCGGGCTTGGAGCTGTGGAAGGTCTCCAGGGCGTCATCGCCGTTGAAGCAGAACGTCGGCTCGAATCCTTCATTGCGCAGCACAATGCCGATCATCTCGGCCAACGCTTCGTCGTCATCGACGACCAGGATCCTGGCTTTCATCTGCTCTCCGTCCATTGAGGTCCTGCGGCACAGTCCCTCCCGCGCACAGGTTGGTGCGCGTTTCCACGCTGCACCGCGTTCAGGATATATGAGAGCGGTAGGCTGGGCGCGGAGGGCACTCGCGCAGGCGCGCTTGAGGAGGGGCAATGATCCGCACGGCGGCGACACACCGTGGTGCTCGGCGTCAGTCGAGCACCACTTCTTCGTGGTCCGCTCCGAGCGGGCCCGAGGATCCACCCGAAGCGGAGCCGCTGAGTCCGGGGCGCGTCTTCCCGCTGCGCCGAATGGTCGCCGATGAGCTCTTCAGCGCCGCTGTGGCGGTGATCAGGCGCTCCCCGCGTGCAGTGCTCGGCGTCCCGTTCCTGGCTGGTCTGCTGAACTTCGGCTTCACGCTCGCGCTGATGGTGCTGTTGCCCTCATCCTCCTTCATGCGCATGCTCACCGATCCCTCCGCATTCGAGGATCCGGACCTCGCCCTGGGCATAGCCGCCGACACCGCATTCATCTGGCTCACACTCGCCAGCGGAATGCTGACCTCGCTGGTGCTCACGGCGGCTGCGGCCTATATGGTCCTCCCGACGCTGCGCGCCGCCTACGGTCTGCGCACCTCGATGGCGCAGACCATGCGACTTCGATGGGGCAGGCTCGGCCCCGTGGTGGTCAACCTGATCGTGCTCGGCCTGCTGCTGAGCATCTTCACGCTGCCGGTGATCGTCGTCGCTGTGCTGCTGCTGGTCATCACGCTGTTCATCGGCGCCGTGGTCGTCTTCCCCGCGCTCTTCCTCGCGCTGTGCTGGGTCACGGCGGCGGTCATGTACTCCCCCGCCGCGGTGATCGTGGAACGGCTGGGTCCGCTGGCTGCGATCGCGCGGTCCTGGCGTCTCAACCGGGGCCGCTGGTGGAGGAACATCGGGCTGGTGGCGCTGCTCTACGTGATCCTGGGCATCGTGTTCACCATCGCCTCCGCCCCACTGATGATCACCGTGGCCGCCGCCGACATCCTGCAGGGATCGGCGCTGCCCCCCGCTTCCGGCGAATGGGCCTCGTTCCTGGTCTTCGCGCTCACCGAGCTCTACGGCACCGTGGTGACCACGCTGTTCATCGGTGTCGTCGGGACCGTGGTCGCTCTGATGTACCTCAACGCCAGAATCCGGCAGGAGGCTCTGGACGTGACGCTGCTCGCCGCCGCGGAGGCGCCGAACCGGCGGGAGCAGAACGCGGAGGACCGCCTGGTGCCGGGGTCCATCGAGCACCTTCGCGAGCATTTCCAGCAGACCTCTGCTCCGCACCAGAGCACCCCGCCAGGCTCGTCGACGCATCCGGCCACCCTGCCAGGCTCTCCCCAGCACCCAGCCACCCAGTCCCCTCAGGGGGTGGATCAGCATGCAGCCGGAACGCGATGAGGCCAGACGGCTGCTCGAGGAGGAGCTGAGCCACCCGCGCTACCAGCGCGACGCGACGGGTCCGCTGCGCGAGGCCGCCGACCGGTTCTTCGCCTGGTTGGACCAGATGCAGCTGAACCTGGGGCCGGTGGAGCTTCCACTGGGCCCCATCCTGTTGCTGGTCCTGCTGCTGGCCGCAGTGATCCTCTGCATCGTGCTCGTGCGCCCGCGGCTGCAGCGCGGCGCAGAGGCCGAGGAGCTGAGCCTCAGCCCGGCGGGCGTCACCGCCGGGGCGCTGCGCGAGCGGGCAGAGGCTCACGCCGCCGTCGGCCGCTTCGATGAGGCCTGCCGCGAGCGCTTCCGCGCGATCATCCGCGCCGCCGAGGAGCGCCAGGATCTCGCGGAACAGGCCGGACGCACCGCCACCGAGGCAGGTCAGGCACTGGCGCGGGTCCACTCGGACGAGGCCGCAGCCGCAGTGCGCGCCGCGGAGCTGTTCAACTACTCCCGCTACGGCGGCCGGTCCCTGCAGCGAGCCGACTACGACACGCTGCTCGCCTTCGACCAGCGCCTCGAGCAGTCGTCGGGTCCACGTCCCGGGCAGCTCTCGGGAGAGCACCGTGACGAACAGGCGGTGAGCAGATGACGACGGCGACGCTGGGCTCCGCAGTGCGCTCAGGCTTCCAGCGCTGGCAGTTCTGGCTGCTGCTGCTGGTGCTCGGTCTGCTCTCCGTGATGCTGGTCCAGGCCATGGCAGAGGAGGACATGGACCGCTACGGCCTGGAGAACACCTCATTGGACGGCTACGCCGCACTGGCACAGGTCTTGGCGGACCAGGGTGTGACCCTGCACCCAGCCGCTTCCGCGCAGACCGCCGAGGAGCTGATGCAGGAGCACCCCGAGGCCGCGCTGGTGGTCCTCTCCCGCGGAGACGTCCCGGATGAGGAATTCCTGGCGCAGCTGCGCGAAGGCTCGGACCGGCCGGTGGTGCTGCTGGATGAATCCGCACAGCTGGTCAGCGCCCTGTTTCTCGAAGGAGAGGTCAGCTACGCCGGGGCTCATGCAGGCGGCGGCCCCGCGGAGGAGGCAACACTGGACGCAGGTGAGCAATGTCCCCTGCCCGGTGCGGTCGATGCGCGAGACCTGCGCGCTCCGGGAGCACTCTTCTACAGCGAAGATCCCGGATGCTTCACCGGCTTCGAGGACGGCGCGGGCCCAGCCCAAGCTCTTGTGGAGACCCCGGCCGGCCTGCTCTTCGGCGCCCCTGAGGCTTTCAGCAATCACGACATCACCGAGGCCGGCAACGCCGCCCTGGCGCTCGCCCTGTTCGGCGAGCGCGAGGACCTCATCTGGTACACCCCGATGGGCCTGGACGCGATGGGCGCCGAGGGCTGGGCCTCCCCCGTTGATCTGCTTCCCGGCTGGGTGATTCCACTGGCCTGGTGGTTGCTGCTGTGCGCCCTCGTGCTGATGCTCGTGGTGGGACGGCGTCCGGGCCCCGTGGTCGGTGAACCTTTGCCGGTCCGGGTTCCCGGCGCGGAGACGGCCGAGGGACGCGGTCGCATGTATCAGAGCGCCAATGCGGTGGAGGCCTCGGCGCAGACTTTGCGCAGCGCGCACCTGATCCGACTCGCCCGGCTGCTCCGGCTGGGCTCCGCTCCCGACGAATCAAGCGTCCTGGAGGCAGCCGCGCGGCAGGTGCGTCGTGATCCCGCCGAGGTGGCAGGGCTCTTCGCCCAGCGTCCGCGCAACAACGCCGAACTGGTGGGCTATGCCCAGGCGCTGGCGAGCTTGGAGCAGGACGCCGAGCGCGCAGTGCTCACTGTGCACACCCGGGCCCGCAACGTGCCCGCCCAGCCCGACCACCCACCAGGGCCAGCGTCGGATTCACCAGCAGACCTCCGGTCGGACGTCCAGCAGAATCCACCCCCGAACACCCAGCCCGACTCTCAGCAAGGGAAGAACCGCAGCAATGACTGAACCTCACAACGGCTCCCAGCACATCCAGGAAAACTCCGCGCCCACAGGAGCGTCAGCGCAGGGGCAGCACCAGCTCCGCGAAAAGTTTCAGCAGGTCCGCGTCGAGGTGGCCAAGGCCGTGGTCGGTCAGGACACGGCGGTGACCAGCGTGCTGATCGGACTCCTGGTGCGCGGCCACGTGCTGCTCGAGGGCGTCCCCGGGGTGGCCAAGACCCTGCTCGTGCGCGCGATCTCAGCCTCGCTGAGCCTGGACACCGCTCGGGTCCAGTTCACCCCGGACCTGATGCCCGGTGACGTCACCGGCTCCCTGGTCTATGACTCCACGACGGGAGACTTCAGCTTCCGCGAAGGCCCGGTCTTCACCAACCTGATGCTGGCCGATGAGATCAACCGCACGCCGCCGAAGACGCAGGCCTCGCTGCTCGAGGCCATGGAGGAGCGTCAGGTCTCGGTGGACGGGATCAGCCGCCCGCTGCCGGATCCCTTCCTGGTGGCCGCCACACAGAACCCCATCGAATACGAGGGCACCTACCCGCTGCCAGAGGCGCAGCTGGACCGCTTCCTGCTGAAGGTCCACCTGGACCTGCCCCAGCGCGGCGAGGAGATCGAGGTCATTCGCCGCCACGCCGCAGGCTTCAACCCCTCAGACCTCGCCGGCGCCGGAGTCACCCCCGTGGCAGGTGCCGCCGATGTGATCGCAGCCCGGGCCCAGGTCAGTCAGGTCTCGATCGCGCCCGAGGTGCTCGCCTACGTCGTCGATCTCGCCCGGGCCACACGGGAGACCCCGAGCTTCCAGCTGGGCGTCTCCCCGCGCGGCGCCACGGCTCTGATGAACGCCTCCCGCGCCTGGGCCTGGCTCTCCGGACGAGATTTCATCACCCCTGATGACATCAAGGCGCTCGCCCCGGCCTGCCTGCGCCACCGCGTAACGCTGCGCCCCGAGGCCGCGATGGACGGGGTGAGCATCGATGATGTGCTGCAGTCCATCCTGGCCACCGTCCCGGTTCCTCGCTGAGGGATCCCGATGGTGCTGACCCGACGGTTCCTCTACCTGACGCTGGGACTCAGCGCCGTCGTCGTCGTGCTGCCCGGGTGGGAGGCTCTGCTCGGCTGCGCAGTGCTGCTGATCCTGCTCGCGGCGCTCGACATGGCGCTGGCAGGTTCGCCGCGCCGCGTCCGCGTGGAACGGCTGCCGAGCACCCCGGTGCGGCTCGGACAGCCGACGACGGCGAGCACCGCGCTGCACCACCACGGCTCGCGTCGGCTGCGCGGGCAGGTCAAGGACGGGTGGCAGCCCTCCGCCGGAGCGCGCCGACCGATCACCTCCGTGGACCTGGGCCCGGGGCGGAGTAGCCGGATCGAGACCGCGCTGCGACCCTCGCGCCGCGGAGATCTGCACAGCGAGCACCTGAGCCTGCGCTCGATCGGACCCATGGGTCTGGCCGGGCGTCAGGTGGTCCATCGGGTGCCGCACACCCTGCGCGTGCTGCCGCCGTTCCACTCCCGTCGGCACCTGCCTTCGAAGCTGCAGCGGCTGCGCGAGCTCGACGGCGCCACCGCGGTGCAGATCCGCGGCGCGGGACACGAGTTCGATTCGCTGCGGGACTATGTGCGCGGCGATGATGTCCGCTCCATCGACTGGCGCGCCACCGCACGCCGGCAGTCCTCACAGGGTCAGCACTTGGTGGTGCGGACCTGGCGTCCCGAACGGGATCGCCGGGTGATCCTCGCCCTGGACTCCTCCCGCACCTCCGCGGTGCGGATCGAGGACGAGCCACGCCTGGACTCGGGGATGGAGGCGGCCCTGCTGCTCGGCGCGCTGGCCTCCGGAGCCGGCGATCGGGTGGACTTCTTCGCCTTCGACCGCGGGCTGAGCGGGCAGGCTCGCTCTGGGATGCGCGGGGACCTGCTGCACCGGATGGCCGATGCGATGTCTGGGGTCCAGCCGCAGCTGGTCGAGGCGGACTTCTCTCAGCTCCCGGCCCAGGTGCGGGCGATCTCCGCTCAGCGCAGCCTGCTGGTGGTGCTGACCTCGCTAGACTCCGGTTCCCTGGAAGAGGGACTTCTGCCGGTGCTGCCGGCGCTTGTGCAGCGGCACCTCGTTGTCCTGGCCGCGGTGCGCGATCCCGAACTCGACCGGCGAGCCCACGCACGAGAGACCACCAGCGAGGTCTACCGGGCAGCGGCCGCGGAACGCGCACTGATCGAGAAGGAGGCGCTGCGTCGGCAGCTGAGCTCGCTCGGTGTGGAAGTCGTCGAAGCCACCCCGCACCAGCTGCCGCCCCAGCTCGCCGACACCTACATCCGTCTCAAGGCGTCCGGACGGCTCTGAGCTGCTCTGGCGGGCTCTGAGCTGCCCCTGCTGGTTGTCACCTGCTCCGGGCGGTTCTGAGACAGTCCTGACCGGCGGGAATGCGCTGACCCCCTGGGTTGCTGAATACTGGGCACCAGCCTCGGCACGGCCGCCGGGCGCATCCTCAAACCGAAAGTCATCTCATGAAGGTATTGGCAGCCATGTCCGGCGGAGTCGACTCCGCCGTGGCCGCAGCCCGCGCCGTCGAGGCCGGCCACGAGGTGGTCGGCGTGCATCTGGCGCTGAGCCGCATGCCCGGCACGCTCCGCACCGGCTCCCGCGGGTGCTGCACGATCGAGGACTCCTCCGACGCCTGGCGCGCCTGTGAGAAGCTCGGCATCCCTTTCTACGTGTGGGACTTCTCGGAGCGCTTCAAGGCCGACGTCGTCGATGACTTCATCAGCGAGTACGCCGCCGGCCGGACCCCGAACCCCTGCATGCGCTGCAACGAGAAGATCAAGTTCGAGGCGCTGCTGGACAAGGCGATCGCGCTGGGCTTCGACGCCGTGGCCACCGGGCACTACGCCAAGGTCTTCCGCGATGCGGAGGGCAATCCTGAGCTCCACCGCGCCGCCACCTGGACCAAGGACCAGTCCTATGTCCTCGGCGTGCTCACCACCGAGCAGCTCGAGCACTGCATGTTCCCGCTCGGTGAGACCCCTTCGAAGGACCTGGTCCGCGCCGAGGCCGAAGAGCGCGGACTCTCCGTGGCCAAGAAGCCGGATTCCCACGACATCTGCTTCATCCCCGATGGTGACACCCGCGGCTGGCTCGCCGAGCAGATCGAGCTGCGCAACGGCCCCATCGTCGACGCCGAAGGTGCACAGATCGGCGAGCACGGGGGATCCGAGGCCTACACGGTGGGACAGCGGCGCGGACTCAAGCTCGGACACCCTGCACCGGACGGCAAGCCGCGGTTCGTGCTGGAGATCCGGCCGAAGGAGAACACCGTCGTCGCCGGTCCCCGCGAGCTGCTCGAGATCGACCGGCTCTCCGGCATCCGGCTCTCCTGGGCGGGCACCCCGGTGGCGGAGGCCTCCACGGGCGACTGGTTCGACCTGGATCTGCAGATCCGCGCCCACGCCGACCCGGTCCCGGCACGCGCCCGGGTCGAGGCACAGGACCCGGAGACCGAGGACGGCGCCCCGCGACTGATGGTCGAGCTGCAGGAGGCCCTTCAGGGCGTCGCGCCCGGTCAGACGGCCGTCATGTACCAGGGCACGCGCGTGCTGGGACAGGCCACGATCGACACCGCCCGCTCGAAGAACTACCACCCGGTCGCCAGCTGAACCGACCCGTGCCCGGCAAGTAGGCTGGACGCATGAGCACAGATCCCCGCGCCGGCGAGGCCGCAGCATATGTAGAGCCCGAGATCCTCGAGGAGCTGGTGTCGATGCGTGCCAGCATCGACAACATCGACGCGACTCTGGTCTATCTGCTCGCGGAGCGCTTCAAGGCCACCCAGCGCGTGGGCGTGCTCAAGGCCAAGCATCGGCTCCCCGCGGCAGACCCTGCCCGGGAGAAGAAGCAGATCGAACGGCTCAAGCGGCTGGCTGACGACGCTCAGCTGGATCCTGAATTCGCGGAGAAGTTCCTGAACTTCATCATCGAAGAGGTCATCCGCCACCATCAGGCGATCTCCGCCTCTGCCGGGGCGACCACCGAGGACACCGCCGCCCACAGCTCTGCCGACACGTCTGAGGCCGGCTCCGCATACGACGCGGCGGAGACCGAGAACCGATGACGCTGCGTTCTGCCGCAGCCGGAGTCATGCCCGGCATCGATCTGATGCGCAGCGCCAGACTGCAGGCCGCCGAGCTGCCCGCGCCACATCTTCCGAGCCTGCCCGAGCTTCCCGACCGCGGGCTGCACTCGGGCCTGCTCGCCCGCAGCCTGGCCCAGCTCTCCGAGCTCTCCGCCGAGCTGACCTCCTACGGCTGGCGGCTGACCCAGCGGCCCGGCGCGGACGATCAGCGCATCCGCGGCTGGCTGCGCTCGGATGTGGACACCCTCGCCGATGTGCGCGGAGACCGTGCCGAGAGCGGCGCAGACCCCGACGACGACGGCTTCGCCCCTCCCCTGGTCCTCGAACTGATGGGCCCGATCAGCCTCATGGCGGGGCTTGCGCTGCCCTCCGGCGAGAAGACCCTCATCGATCACGGGGCACGCCGCGATCTGGCCGCCTCTCTGGCCAACGGGGCCGCAGAACATGTCGCCCACGTCAGGCGGGCCTGTTCGCCGTCGTCGTTGACCGTGATCATCACCGAACCCGACTATGCCCGCGCCCGGGAAGGGAAGATCCCCACGGTCAGCGGCTACCGGACCATCCGCTCCCTGGGCCGGGAGGAGACCCGGGCGCATATCGGGCTGATGATCGAGGCGCTGCAGAGCTCCGGCGTCGAGGAGATCCTGCTGGACCTCGGCGGCGCGGTGGAGTCTGAGCACCTCGAGGACTTCCGTGCCGGCCGCGGCCCCTCGGTGCATGGCTTCGGCGTGGACCTGCCCGTGATGCAGGCGGCGGGGTGGGAGCGCACTGCCGAACTGGTCGAATCCGGCGCGACGGTGCTCGCCTCGACGCTCACCGGCGCGGAGACCGCCGCCGCGACCACTGGGCTGCCCCAGGTCAGCGAGCTGGCCAGGCGCGTGCAGCAGCCCTGGCATCGGCTCGGGATGCCGCTGGACGGGCTCGAGAACTTCCTGCTCGTGGGCTCCTCGGATCGCCACCGCGGAGAGCCGGCCAGGTCCCAGCTCGCCTCGCTGAGCGAACCCTCCGCGATGCGGGTGATCACCCGCGTCCGGGACACCGCCGAGGCGCTGCGCGAGCAGATCCGCGA
Source organism: Nesterenkonia halotolerans (assembly GCF_014874065.1). Taxonomy (NCBI): domain Bacteria; kingdom Bacillati; phylum Actinomycetota; class Actinomycetes; order Micrococcales; family Micrococcaceae; genus Nesterenkonia; species Nesterenkonia halotolerans. Next base: position 1,113,286 of record NZ_JADBEE010000001.1, read on the forward strand.
GGCCTGACCCCTTCTCCCGCTTACATCTATTGGGCATAATCTGTCGGAATAGCGTCCTCGTCTGGGCCTCATTCCGACGATTCTCGCCCAATGGATGTCGGCGATCGCCGACAAGCCGTCAATAAGACCAAGGGGGCCTCACCATGGACCAGCGACTGTCTCTTGTGACACTGGCCGTGGGAGATCTGCCGACCACCCGGGCCTTCTACATCGACGGCCTCGGATGGGAGCCTGCGGTGGAGGCACCGGGAGTCCTCATGCTGCGGGCGGGCGAGCACCTGCTGCTCTCGTTCTGGGATCGCCGCGAATTCGAGGCCGAGGTCGGGCCGATCGGCTCCGGCATCGCGCCGCTGACGCTTGCGCACAACGTGAGCTCTGCGCGGGAGGTCGATCAGGTCCTGGACCAGGCGCGTGCCGCCGGCGCGGAGGAGGTCCGCCTGGCTGAGCACCGCGCGTGGGGCGGCTACACCGGGTACTTCGCGGATCCCGATGGATTCCGCTGGGAGATTGCATGGGCACCGGGAGAGGTCAACGAGATCGTGCTGCCTCCGGCTCCCCACGCTGACTGATCGTCCACTCCCCACCCTTCTGCCCCGGCTCCCCATCCGTGGGGCAGGGACACGGTTACTGGACCCAGGATGCGGGGACTCAGCTCAGCGGCGTCCGGCAGCCATTCCCGCGGTGCGCGCCTGGGCGATGACCGCGGGCAGCGCCTCGGCGAGCGCCTCGACCTCGCGCTCGGTGGTGGTCCACCCCAGGGTGAAACGCTGCGCGCCACGGGCCTGCTCCTCGCTCAGGCCCATCGCCAGCAGCACGTGCGAAGGACGCGGCACCCCCGCCGTGCAGGCGGAGCCCGTGGCGGTGTCGAATCCGGCCATGTCCAGCATGAACAGCAGCGAATCCCCCTCCGCCGCATCCACGGTGATATGCAGGTTGTTCGGCAGCCGCAGCTCCGGGTGCGTCCTGGGGTCCGGTCCGCGCAGGGTCACACCATCAAGTCCGACGACGGCGGCCAGCAGCTGATCGCGCAGCTGCGCCAGCCGCTGGGACTCCTCCGCCTGAGCGGCCACCAGCTCCTCGGCCACGGCGGCGAAGGCACAGATTCCGGCCACATCCAGGGTGCCGGAGCGGATATCGCGCTCCTGTCCCCCACCGTGGAGCACGGGAGTCAGCAACACGTCGCGCCGCACCAGCAGCGCGCCGACTCCCACCGGAGCGCCGATCTTATGACCGCTGATCGCCATGGTCGCGGCTCCCGACTCGCGGAAGCTCATCGGCGAGGCACCGGCAGGCACGGACCCGAGGGCCTGGACCGCGTCGGTGTGCAGGGGCACGTCGAAGCGGGCGCAGAGCTCCCCGATCTGGGCCACAGGCTGGACGGCACCGGTCTCGTTGTTCGCCCACATCACGGTCACCAGCGCCACGCTGGGCGCAGACTCGGTGAGCATCGCCTCCAGCTGGACCAGATCCACGATCCCCTCAGCATCCACCGGAATGATCCCCAGTTCGGCCTCTTCGTGGGCTTCCAGCCACTCGGCGGTCTCGAGCACGGCGTGGTGCTCGATCCCCGGCAGCAGCACCCGCGCCCGGGCGGGGTCCTGCCCGCGGCGCTGCCAGTAGAGTCCCTTGACCGCGAGGTTGTCCGCCTCGGTGCCGCCGGAGGTGAAGATCACCTCGGAGGCGTGGGCGCCGACCGCACGTGCCAGCTGTTCGCGGGCCGAATCGACCGCGAGGCGAGCACGCCGCCCGGATCCGTGCAGCGAGGAAGGGTTGGAGAGCGCCGGCATGACCTCGGTGAGCACGCGCATGGCGGTGGGCTTCACCGGCGTGGTGGCCGCGTGGTCGAAGTAGGAGCTCAGGGTGTGGTCTGCAGATGACATCGTGTCCACGATTCTACGCTTTTGGGGATATCGTGAATCCTCGATGAGCAGTCAACCCACAGATCTCTACAGCGTCCTGGGCATCGGCCCCGACGCCGACGCGCAGGCCGTTCGCGCGGCCTACCGCAAGCAGGCGCGACGTGCCCACCCGGATGCCGGGGGCACTGCCGAGAGGTTCCACGAGGTGCAGTCTGCCTGGGAGGTCCTCGGCGACTCCGAAGCCCGAGCCGCCTATGACCGCGAGCTGCGCCGCCCAGCGCGCGGAGCCGACTCCGCCGAGGACGCAGACCAGGCGGAGGACGCACCGCACTACGGTCGCGGCTCGAGCTTCGGGGGCTTCAGGACCACTGCCGCAGGCAGCACCTCCCCCACTCGGAGCGGCTCCGAATCAGCGCGCACGCCCTCCGGTGCGGCGCACCTCGCACCGGTCTACATTCCTGATCTCTCCAGCCCCGAACCGCTCTCGCTTCCGCTGACCAGTCAGCGGACCCACGGAGGTTTCGGATCCGGTGGCCTCTTCGGTGGGGGCCGCGCCCTGCGCCGGGCCCAGCAGACTGCGGAGCTGCTGGAGAAGCATGTGCTCTCCGATCTGCCCACCGCGCGGCTCTTCAACACGGTGGCGCTGCAGCCCTCCGGGCGCGACCGCTGGGGCCAGGCTCGGCCGCCGAAGGGCCGAGCAGCGGAGCACGTGCTGGTGTGCGGTGACACGCTCGTCGTCGTCTCTTCGCTGGAGGTCCACGCGGCCACCGCGTCCTTTGACGGACGCTCGCTGCACGCAGCCGGCCGTTCACTCGCCTTGCCGGACCTCACCGGACAGTCCCGCGCACTGCGCACCCTCCTGGAGGCGGCGATGCGCGAGACCGGTCGCGAGACCAGTCTGAACCTGGGCCAGCAGGTCGTGCTCTACGCCCCGGACCGAAGCATGCAGAGTCCGGTGGTGGAGGCCCGCGGCACGCCGTCCGGCAGTGTCCGCACCCCGCTGGCTCCGGCGCGGGCCTTCCGCAGCATTCGCGAGCAGCTCGCCGCCTCCGCGCAGGCCAACGTGATCGACCGACATCTGCTCGCCGCACTGCGCGATCAGCTTCAGCACCCGCAGGACTGAAGGGCAGTCCCGTCAGGCAGGACTGAGCAGCGGTCCCGTCACGCAGGACTGAGCAGCGGTCCCGTCAGAGGCGAGAATGACCCGCCGCCCCGGTCGAGGATTCAACGGCGATCCCACCAGGGGCCAGAAGGACCGACGGTAGGATGACCGGCGTGAAGACTCCGATTCGTGTGCTGGTGGACCAGCCTGAGATCCCCGGCAACACAGGCAACCTGATCCGGCTGGCGGCGGTCACCGGGGTGGAGCTGCACCTCGCGGAGCCGCTGGGCTTCGACTTCGCCGACGCGAAGCTGCGCCGGGCGGGACTGGATTACCACGACCTTGCGGTGATGACGGTGCATCCGAGCCTGGAGGACGCCTACGCCGCGCTCTCCCCCGAGCGCATCTTCGCCTTCACCGGGGACGGCTCGGTCTCGCACACCTCCATCAGCTACCGGGCGGGCGATGTGCTGCTCTTCGGACGGGAGTCGACCGGGCTGGATGACACGGTGAAGGCAGATCCACGCATCACCGAACGAGTGCGGATCCCCATGCTGGCCTCCCGACGATCGCTGAATCTGGCGAATTCGGTGTCCATCGCCGTCTATGAGGCCTGGCGCCAAGACGGTTTCACCGGCTCCGTCTGATCCCTGTCAGGGTGTTGGTGGCGCTGGGACCAGCTGAGCATCGCTAAACTCAGCAATCATGGACACCGCCTCTGACCGCCCCGCATCGGACCGCCCCGAGGACCGTCCTGAGGACCGTCCTGACGGTGCCGCGACACCCTCGGATCACACCGAGGATGAGCACGCCGAATACGTCGAATCCGAGGAGGAGACGTTCCCGGAGGACATGCCCGAGGAGGATGCGCCGGAGCAGCTGAGCGACCCCACGCTCAGTGAGCTGCTCGCGGGCTCGGCGCGCGGCGACCAGCCCTCCTTCGCCACCTTCTATGAGGCGACCTCCGACGTCGTCTATGGTCTTGCGCTGCTCATGCACGCCGACGCCGAGGGAGCCCAGGACTCGACCCTGGCCGTCTACCACCAGTTATGGGATCAGGCGGAGGAGCGCGCCCAGGATCTGCGGCTGCAGTCCCAGGCCTCGGAGCTGCTCACCGATGAGCACGCCGCCGACGAGGTGGATCCGGAGAACGCCTACCGGCCCACGGAGTATGAGCTCGTGCTGGAGTGGCTCATTCCGCTGGCGCACCAGATCATGGTGGAGCGCTTCCGCGAGGGTGTGGCCACCCCGATCACGCTCTCCGCAGTGCCCCCCGAACAGGGTGGAGGGGTGGCGGGCCTGCCCGAGGAGATCATCGAGGACATCGACTCGCTCTCGGACTCACAGACCCAGGCCCTTGCGCTGAGCTACCTGGCCGGCGGAACCCACCAGCAGGTGGCCGAGGCCGTCGGTGCCGCCGTCCCCGCCGTGAAGTCGCGGCTGCGTGACGGCATGACCCGCATGCACGCCCAGCGCACCACGCGGGAATCGGAGCTCGATCCGATCCTGCGCGCGGCGGTGACCAAGCGAGACGTGGAACGCTCTGGGGCGGTGAACCGCAACTTCACCGAGGACATCGGCTCCGACGTCGAGCACGGCCTGCTCGTGGAGCTCGCCGAGATCCACGCGCTGGACGCGATCGACACCCGCGAACGCGCGCTGCTCGACGAGGCGGCGCTGACCGCGGACGAGGCGACCTCACGCGCCTGGGACACCCGCGTGCTGGCCGCTCGACGCACGCTTGCCGAGATCTTCACCGCCCATCCGGTGGTCCCGCCCAGCCACCTGCTCGATGAGGTGCTGCACAACCTCTCCGACCAGGAGGTCGGGATGGGAATGGTCGAATCGATCTCCAGCCATACCGAAGAGGCGCCGAAGCGGGAGCCGCTGATGAAGCGGTGGATGATTTTGACGGGCCTCGCCGTCGTGGTGCTGGCCGCGGTGCTGCTGATCTGGGGGTTCACCGCAGGTCAGGACATCGAGGCCACTGCGGATGGGGATCCGGAGGCCCGCGTCACCGAGGGCATCGAACTCTCCCAGGGCGGCACCGCCCGGGCGGTGATGTCCTCCGCCGAGGATGTCGGCTACGTGGACTTCTCCGAGGTCGGCGAACTCGAGGGTGATGACACCTACCAGCTGTGGCTGATGCCGCATGAGACCGGGCAGCCCAGCTCGCTGGGCAACTTCACCGCCGAGGAGCTGGAGGAGGAGGTCGTCACCGTGGACGGCATATCCTCCCACCGTGCGCTGCAGATCACCGTGGAGGACATCCGCGGGGTCGAGAGGCCCATGGGCGAGACCGTCGCCGAGGTCCAGCTGCGCGAAAGGATCACCGACGGCCCCCAGTACGGCGGGTCACCGGAGGACGAGGAGCAGAACTGAGCAGCAGCGGCTGATCAGCCACAACCCTAGGGCGGGAGACTTCATGGACACCGATTTCACCACCTGCGACCTCTACGACGCCGATGAGTCGCTGCAGTCGCTGTCGCTGCAGCTGCTCAACCTCGGCGGGAAGCCACGCTTCACCGGCCGGGTGCGCACGATCAGCTGCTTCCGCGACAACGGCCTGGTCAAGGAGGTGCTGAACTCCCCCGGCGACGGTTCGGTGCTGGTGGTCGACGGCGCCGGGTCGGTCGACTCCGCGCTGATGGGAGACCTGATGGCCGCCTCCGCGATCGAGAACGGCTGGTCCGGGGTCGTCATCCACGGCGCCATCCGCGACCGGGTGGACCTCGCGCGAATGGACCTCGGCGTGCGCGCCCTGGGGTCCAATCCGCGCAAGTCCGTCAAGGACGGCCTGGGGCAGATCGACGTGCCGCTGCAGTTCGGCGGCGTCACCTTCGTCCCGGGAGCCACGCTGTGGTCCGACGAGGACGGAGTGCTGGTCACCCCCGCCTGAGACGGGCCCGGGCGAGACCCGCCTCGGCCGAGACACCGGTGCATCCACCGGGTTGGCGGATCAGAATCCGCTGATCGTGTCCGGAGCGTTGACGGTGACCCAGTGGAACTCCTCGGCGAATCCGTCTCCGGCATGGATCTCGCGCATCTGATCCAGCACGAAGCCCTCCATGCGTTCGGCGTCCGGGTGCTGGCTGAAGTGCTGGCGCAGGGCCGCCATCTTCACGGCTTCCTGACCCGTGACGTCCAGGCGCAGGTTCACCTGGTGCTGCGGCGCCGTGGTGAGCAGCAGGTGCCCGATCTTGAACGCCTCCAGACCCGCGGCCTGCAGCTCCGGGTAGGCGAAGGGATTCTCCACATACGGGTATGCCGCGCGGACCACGGCCTCCCCGCAGGCCATATGGTCCGGGTGAGACTTCTGCAGCCTGTCCCAGGCCCGCTCGGGATGCGGCGAGATGACCACCTCGGGTCTGACCTGGCGCATCACCCGCACGATCTTGCCGACGAGCTCATCGGTGGGTCTCACGAATCCGTCGCGCTCATCAAGCACGATCACGTCGTGGACTCCGAGCAGCGCCGAGGCTTCGCACTGCTCGACCTCGCGCAGCCGAGCCATCTCTGCGGAGTCGCGTCCCAGCTCGAAGCCACCGGCGTCACCTGAGGTGAGCAGACACACCGTGACCTCGACGCCGGAGGCGGTCAGCCCGGCGATCGTGCCGGCCGCCCCGAAATCGATGTCATCGGGGTGGGCTCCGAAGGCCAGGACCCGAGTGATCCCATGCTGCTGGACGAGCTGATCCGGAGTCATCAGCGCCGACTCAGATGGTGCCAAGGGTCACCTCGACCTCGTCCTGCTGTCCGTCGCGCTGGTAGGTCACGGTGACGGACTCATCGGCGGCATATTCGCGGATGGTGGCGGTCAGCGCGATGGAATCCTCGATCCGACGATCATTGACCGCGGTGATGATGTCTCCCGCCTGGAGGCCGGCCTCCTGCGCCGGTGAGCCCTCCGGGACGTCGTCGATCAGGGCGCCGACGGTGAAGCCGGACATCGTGGGTGCTCCGGACTCGTCCTGCTCGGCACCGGACTGGGAGCCTGCCGCCGCGACAGTGACTCCGAGGAGACCATGGGAGACCTCGCCGTTGGCGATGATCTCCTCGGCGACCCGCTGCGCGTAGTCGATGGGGACGGCGAAGCCCACGCCGATCGAGCCCGCGTCGGTCTCGGCGGCACCGCCGGAGGAGGCAATGGCCACGTTGACACCGATCACGCGACCCTGATCGTCGACCAGGGCACCGCCGGAGTTTCCGCGGTTGATCGCGGCGTCGGTCTGGATGACGTTGAGGTGGATCGAGCCCTGGGTGGGAGAGCCCTCCATGTCAGGGAAGTAGAACTCGAAGCCTTCACCCTCCGGGGTCTCCTCCGGAGCGTCGGGGGCGTCTGCGGCGTCGTCTTCCACAGCGGAGGATGCCACGGAGATCGTGCGATTCAGCGTGGAGACGATGCCATCGGTGACGGTCCCCGCGAGACCCAGCGGGGAGCCGATGGCGATGGTCTGATTGCCCACATTGAGGTCTGCGGAGGAGCCGAGCTCGGCGGGCTGGATGCCCTCGACGTCTTCGAGCTGGACCACTGCGAGGTCGCTGAGCGGGTCGGTGCCGACGACCTCCGCATTGGTGACCGAACCATCATTCATCCGCACCTGGATCTCGGGATCGGCTGCGGCGCCGCCGAGGGTCACCACGTGGGTGTTCGTCAGGACATGGCCCTGATCATCAAGGATGATTCCGGAGCCGGACCCGCCCTGTCCGCCCTCGCTGACGGCCAGTGTCACCACCGAGGGCGATGCCTTGGCGGCGGCCGCGGTCACGACGGTGGCAGTCTCGGGATTGTTGATCTCCACGCCGCCGGAGGAGGACGTGGTCACACCATCGTCATCGAGCAGGGCAGCGGTGCCGGCTCCGACTCCACCGCCCAGCAGACCCGCGAGGACGACGGCGAGCGCCACTCCCCCCACACCTACGGTGCGCTTGGGGCGTGGAGGCCGCTGTCCGGGAGGAGTCTGCGCGGCGCCTGGGGCCTGACCGTAGGCGTAGGGGCTGAATCCGGCCTGCTGGCCGTGGGCATTCTGCCCATAGGCCTGCTGGCCATACTGTTCATTGCCGTGTGCATCCTGCCCATAGGGCTGCTGGCCATAAGGCTGCTGCCCGTACTGGTTCTGGCCGTAGGGCTGCTGACCATACTGTTCCTGACCGTAGGACTGCTGGCCATAGAACGGCTGACCCTGCTGGCCGGGCTCACCCTGGTGAGCGGGCTGGCCGTGCTGGGTCGGCTCTCCCTGCGGCGGCGTGGACGCGGCGGCGGGCCATCCCGCGGAGTACGTCTCCTGCGGGGCTTCCTGAACGGGATTCTGCGGGGCGCCCTGCGCGGAATCGTGTGGAGTGTCCTGGGGCGCGTCCTGCGCAGGGTCCTGCGGAGCGTCGTGTGCGGAGGAGACCGGGTCGATCCGCTGCGTGGCATCCTCAGCGGGATGGACCGGATCGCGATCTCCGGTGTTGTTCGGATCTGAGCTCATGGTGAAACCTACCTTTGCGGTCTTGCGAAGCAATAGAGCGTGAGTGTGATGCGAGCACTCCACGATTGGCCTGCCTGCTATTGTCTGCGCTCATCCTGTACCGATGACGATAGCCTCCTGGACGTCTGCTGGACGATTCCAGTGGACGCGGAGTCCGCCGCCGCGCTCGGCACAGGTCAGCCTCACAGGCCCTCGCTCCACAGCTTCACAGGTCCTCGATGGACGGTGTCAGGGGGCACTTATACACTCGGTCCATGGTGCCCGACGCAGTCCTCAATCCACCCATCACCCTCGGGGCGATCTTCATCGGTCCCCTGCTGATCGGCGCAGTGATCCTCGGCCTGATCGGACTCGGGGCAGTATGGCTCTCCGGCGGCAAGAAGCAGACCCGCCGGCTCCAGGGCGCCGGGGGCGGGCAGGAGATCGGCGGCCGCCGAGAATCAGCCCGCCAGCTCACCGCCGAGCAGCGGCGGCTGCAGCAGATGAGCCTCGAGGAGCTGCGGCGCGAGGCGGGGTCGCTGCTGATCGCCGCAGACAATGCGGTGAACTCCTCGGAGCAGGAGATCCTCTTCGCCAGCGCCGCCTACGGAGATGACCAGGTGGCACCCTTCCAGCGCGACGTCGAAGAGGCCCGCGAACACCTCCAGGAGTCCTTCCGGATGCAGCATCAGGTGGATCGTGATCCGCCGGAGTCCGAGGACGAGGCCCGTGATCTGCTGCGCAAGGTCATCGCCAACTGCCAGCGTGTCAGCGAGACGCTGGAATCCCACCGGCAGGACTTCGAATCGCTGCGAAGCCTCGAGCTTGACCCACGGCCGGCACTGAGTCAGCTGCGGACACGCATCGAGGAGCTTGACCAGCGCCGCACACAGGCACAGAAGCGCCTCTCGGACCTGCAGTCCAAGTACGACGACGAGGCACTCACCTCCTTCACCGAGGGTCTCGACCGCTCTGCACACAGTCTGCAGGCAGCCGCGACCGCGGCCGACGCCGCAGAGTCAGCCCTCGAGTCCGCCGAGCCCTCAGAGGCGGTGGTCGCCATCCACACCGGCGAGGAGTCCGCCGGGGAGGCAGGAAAGCTGATCGAATCCCTGGAGGAGACTCAGCTGAGGCTGCGCAGCGCAGAACAGAACCTCAGCGTCGGCCTGGATCAGACCGAGCAGGACATCGCCCAGGCGCGCGCCACCATGGAGGCGGGCCAGTCTCATGATCTGGCTGGACCCATCGCCGCCGCCCAGGCCGCGGTCACCCAGGTCCGCCGGGACCTGGACTCCGGGGAGAAGATCAACCCGCTGGAGCTGCTGAACTCCCTGGAGGTGGCGCACCGGGAGCTGGACGAGCCGCTCAACGCGGTCCGCGACCAGCAGGCCCGGGACCGACGCGCCCGGGAGGTGCTGCAGACCGAGATCCTCACCGCCCGGCACCAGGTGCAGTCCTCGCGCGACTACCTGGGGGCCCGACGCGGCGGGTCGACCTCCCGGACCCGCATGGCCGAGGCGGAGCGCAGCCTCGCCGAAGCCGAGTCCCTGGGTGACGGCCAACCCGCCAAGGCCCTGGAGCTCGCGACCCAGGCCAAGACCCTTGCAGTGCAGGCGGCACAGATCGCCCGGCAGGAATCAGCCGAGGACGCGCTGATGAACGGGGGCGGGGGCGGCTACGGAGGTGGTTTCGGCGGCTTCGGCATGCCCGGCGGCTACGGACACATGGGCCGCGGAGGTTTCGGCCGCGGCTCGATGGGCGGATTCGGGCGCCGTCGTCGGATGTTCTGACCCTGGGCCCGACGCTGTCACCCACGCCTTGACCCACCCCGTGCCACCGCCCCGGCCATACTCCCTGCGAGAACTTCTGCGCCAGTGTCATGGCCGTGACCAGGAGCCGTGACTAGTATCGACACCGAGAGCAATTCATAGAACCTGACGCCTGAGGAAAGGTGAGCACCGTGAGCAAGCAGTCCATTCTAGGTCGCATGTCCCAGCTGGTACGCGCGAACGTCAACGCCATGCTGGATCGTTCCGAGGACCCGGAGAAGATGCTCGACCAGATGGTCCGAGACTTCACCAACAACATCTCCGAGGCTGAAGAGGCGATCGCTCAGACCATCGGCAACCTGCGCATGATGGAGGACGACTACAGCGAGGATCTCGAGAACTCTCGCTCCTGGGGCCAGAAGGCCCTCGCCGCCTCCCGCAAGGCCGACGAGTTCCGCGACAGCGGCAACACCGACAACGCGCAGAAGTTCGACAATCTGGCCAAGGTCGCGATCCAGCGCCAGATGGAGGCCGAGTCCTCGGCCAAGTCCGCCGAGCCGACCATCACCTCCCAGCGCGAGATCGTGGACCGGCTCAAGACCGGTCTTGAGCAGATGAAGACCAAGCGCCAGCAGCTGGTGTCCAAGCGTGATGAGCTCATCGCACGCTCCCGCGCCGCCCACGCGCAGTCCCAGGTCCACGACGCCGTGAAGTCCATCGACGTGATGGACCCGACCTCGGAGGTCGGACGCTTCGAAGAGAAGATCCGCCGCGAAGAGGCCCGGGTGCGCGGACGCAACGAGCTCGCCGCCTCCTCCCTGGATGCGCAGTTCGAGTCCCTGGAGGACCTGGGCGAGCAGGCTGAGGTCGATGCCCGCCTGGCAGCGCTGAAGAGCGGCAGCTCCTCCCAGGGTGCCCTGGGCGCCGGCACCGGCAGCGCCGAGAACACTGGCAGCGCCGAGGCCGGAGTCGACGAGCGGGACTTTGCCCAGCTCGAGACGGAGGACCGCGAGCGCGGCTGATACCGAGTATGACGCGCCCGCGAAGAGCGGCGCCGAAGTGATGAAACAATGGGGAGTGAACGCGATGTTCACTCCCCATTGTCGTCGCCGCCGTCGTTCATCACCCCGGCACCCCGTCGACACCGCAGCACTCAACACTTCAGGAGATACTCGTGACCACTGAGGCCACCACGCCCGCCACCGAGGCCACCGGCGCCACCGCCGTCAACACCGGGCTCGCCCAGATGCTCAAGGGCGGCGTGATCATGGACGTGGTCACCCCCGAACAGGCGCGCATCGCCGAAGAGGCCGGCGCCGTCGCCGTCATGGCTCTGGAGCGTGTGCCCGCCGACATCCGCGCCACCGGCGGTGTGGCCCGGATGTCTGACCCGGACCTGATCAGCGGGATCATCGAGACGGTGTCCATCCCGGTGATGGCCAAGGCACGCATCGGTCACTTCGTCGAGGCGCAGATCCTGGAGCACCTCAAGGTCGACTACATCGACGAGTCCGAGGTCCTCTCCCCCGCCGACTATGTCCACCACATCGACAAGTCCAAGTTCAAGGTGCCCTTCGTCTGCGGCGCCACCAACCTGGGCGAGGCGCTGCGCCGCATCACCGAGGGCGCCTCGATGATCCGCTCCAAGGGCGAGGCCGGCACCGGAGACGTCTCCGAGGCCATGAAGCACATCCGCACCATCAACGCCGAGATCGCCCGGCTGACCTCCCTGGCCGAGGACGAGCTCTACCTCGCCGCCAAGGACCTCCAGGCCCCGTACGCCCTGGTGAAGCAGGTCGCCCGCGAAGGACGCCTTCCCGTGGTGCTCTTCGTCGCCGGTGGCGTGGCCACCCCTGCCGACGCCGCCCTGATGATGCAGATGGGCGCGGACGGCGTGTTCGTCGGCTCCGGCATCTTCAAGGCCGGCAACCCCGCGGAGCGTGCGGCCGCCATCGTCAAGGCCACCACGTACTTCGATGACCCTGCCGTGGTCACCGAGGCCTCCAAGGGCCTGGGCGAAGCCATGGTGGGCATCAACGTGGCCGATCTTCCCGCACCCCACCGCCTCGCCGAGCGCGGCTGGTGAGCACACCCCACATCGGGGTCCTGGCGCTGCAGGGGGCCGTGGCAGAACATGCCCGCGCCCTGCAGGCCGCCGGGGCCCAGGTCTCCACGGTGCGCCGTCCGGCCGAGCTCGAGGGCCTCGACGGACTGATCGTCCCCGGAGGCGAGTCCACCACGATGGCCCGGCTCGCCGCCCCGGTGCACCTGATGGAAGCCATCCGCGAACGTCACGCCGAGGGGATGTCCATGTTCGGCACCTGCGCCGGCATGATCCTGATGGCAGATCAGATCCTCGACGCGGAGGCGCTCACCGGCTTCGAGCGGATCGGCGGGCTCGATGTGGTCGTGCGTCGCAACGGCTACGGCAGCCAGCTCGACTCCTTCACCGGCGCGCTGACCGTGAGCGGACTGCCCGGAACCGACCTCACCCCGCTGCAGGCGGTGTTCATCCGGGCTCCCATCATCGAATCTGTGGGCTCCGAGGTCGAGGTCATCGCCTCCTGGCAGGACCGACCGGTGGCCGTGCGGCAGGGCCGGGTGCTGGCCGCCAGCTTCCACCCGGAGCTGACTCCGGATCACCGCCTTCACGAGCATTTCGTCCAGATCGCCGGAGCTCGGCTCAGCAGCTGACCTGAAAACTGGGCCGGGGTCAGGCATGATGTCTCAGGGATGCTGAACGGACCCACGGGACCCTATATATAGGAGAGACCATGACAGATGGACCAGAGAACGGGCAGAGTTCAACGGGGCCAGCGGCCCGCGCCGCCGATCCGAACACGCCTCAGGTCCAGCTGCACATGCTCGCCGGGGATCATCCCGAGCTGCGCCCGCTGATCGCCGAGAACCCCAACACCTACCCCGAGCTGCTCGAATGGCTCGCCGGTCTCGATGACCCAGCCGTCAACGCCGCCCTGGCGCGCCGCGCCGGCCATGGCGGGGGGATCGACCCCGCCGAGCAGAACACCACCATGCTTCCGGCCACCGGCCCTGGCCAGGGCGGCGGCACCGAAGAGTTCTCCGCAGTGCGGCAGGATCGGCCCGCTGACTATGAGCAGCCTGGTCAGCCGGCGCCCTACGAGTCCGGCTATTCCCAGGGCTACGCCGAACCGCAGCCCCGAGCCGGCTACTACCCCTCGGCTCCCGCGCAGGGTGCTCCGTGGCAGGCACCGCACCCGGCGGCGTCGTACCCTGCCGGCGCCTATCCGGTCGAACGCGAGGAGGAGCCGCGCCGTCGCAGCGGAGGCACCTGTGCGATCGTCTTCCTGATCATCCTGCTGGCCGTCGCCGCCGTGGTCGCCGCCTACTTCCTGATCTTCGGCGGCGTGTTCAGCGGGGACGACGACGCCGACCAGGACACCGTCTCCCAGGGCGAGGTCCACGGTGAGCAGGAGCAGGCCCCCGAGGAGGAGCCGAACGCGGAGGAGAGCACCCCCGCAGAGGAAGATCCCGAAGCAGAGACCGAAGAGGGGACGACTCGTCCCGCGCCCGACGGCGCCCAGGACATCCCTGCCTTCACCGCGCCCTCGGGCAACATCAACTGCACCATGAACGCCGATGAGCTCGAGTGCAGCATCCTCGACTACACCTTCGACAGCCCCGAGGACTGCGACGGCCCCGCGCGGTTCTCGCTGGCCTCCGAGGAGGCCCAGCTGGGCTGCGGGGAGACCGGCGGCGCCGAGTCTGCGACGCTGCAGTACGGTCAGTCCGCGAGCAACGGACGCTTCGCCTGCGTCTCCTCGGAGTCCGGGTTCGAGTGCTGGAACACCGAGACCGGCAGCGGCTTCTTCATGGCCCGGCAGAGCTACCAGCTCCAGGACTGAGCGTGGGAGATCAGCGTGCTCTGACTTCCGCGGCGATCTCTGCAGGCTCCCTGATCTGTGTGCTGGCGCTGACCGGTTGCGGGGAGGTCGTGCAGGCCGATTCCGAGCAGGACCAGAAGAGTGTGCTGGTGCTGGATCGGGGTCCGCACACCGAAGCCGATGAGCGTCCGGCCGAGTCCGAGACCTCGAGTGCACCGCGTGAAGATGCGCAGGCCGAGGAGTTCAGCCTCGCTGAGCTGCAGGACATGCCCTACGAGCAGTTCCGCTCGGGTGAGGTCAGCCGCGAGCAGCGGTTCCAGCTGCTCTGGCACTACGCGGAGCTGAGCAGCGACTATGCCGAGCACTTCGCGCCGGAGGAGGGGCTCGATGCCTACAACCCGGTGGAGACTGCCAGCGCCGAGGACGAGCCGCAGGAGATCCTGGACCAGTACTGGTACCTCAATCAGCTCTACCACCTGGGTGAGCTGCTCGCGGAGGAGCATGGCGGCACGGACATCTCCATGAAGCTTGCCCGCGTGGTGGACCGCGGCAATGTCCGTGAACTCGAATCGATGCTCGATTCCACAGAGCTCGATGAACCGGCCTGGCTGCTGGAGAGCCGCTACGAGCTGGTGGAGTCCGATGAGTGCCTGCGGCCGCCCGAGGGCACCGACACCGCGCTCCCCTGGGACGAGCAGACCTGCTGGGAGCTCGAGTTTGAGATCACCCAGGGTGAGGCCACCAGTCTGATGCCATACTTCCATTGGACGGAGTTCGAGACCGCCGAGGACGACACAGTCGGCTTCTGGAACCGCTCAGCGCTGCACTGGCTCTGAGCAGGTGATTCGCCGACTCGAAGCACCCAGCGGCAGCAATCGGAGTAGGCTTCACCCGACGTGGACTGTCCACTCAGCACGGGGGTTCGGCGCGCCACCGACGGGACCGAAAGGGAACGCATGGCTTCGATCTATGACGAGTTCGCGGCGATCGCTGCTGATCCCCACACTGATTGGGACACGCTGCATTGGATCGCGGAGAAATATCCTGAGCTGCGCCCCGCCGTGGCGGAGAATCCCGCCACCTATCCCGAACTGCTCGATGCGCTGAGGGCCATCGGCGACCCTGAGATCGACTCGGCACTCGCCCGTCGTCACAGCCAGCCGCGGACTCCGGTGCCTCCGGAGACTGCCGCGGGCTCGGGAGGACCGGCACGTTCTGCGAAGGAAGGATCGTCGTCCTGGTGGATCGCGACACCGGAGGAAGCGACCCCTTCGCCCCCGGTCGAGACGACTTCCGACGCGGAGGAGGAATGGTTCGGCTTTGGATCCTCGGACTCCGATTCCTTCACCGCACCCACTCCCACTCCCGCTCCCGGTGAGACTGTCCCGCCCTCGACCGGACCGGCCCGGCGGAGGCGGCCCTCCACCAGCCGGCTCCTGCTCGCGGTGGCGCTGCCACTGGTGGCACTCGTCGCCGTGGCGGCGCTGGTGCTGAACCTCTGGACCGGCTCAGACGCCGCCGGTGACTCCTCGGCAGACACCAGCGCTGTGGAGGCCGCCCCGCCGGACGCTGAGTCCGGACAATCGGCGACCGAGGAATCGGAACTGGGGGAATCGGAGCCTGACGCCGCGTCCACTGACGAGGCCGAAACTCCGCCCACTGAAGACGAGCTGCGGGACACGGTCGCTGCTCTGCCCGAGGAGAGCAGCTGCGAGGCTGCGGAGGAGGACCGTGCCGCACTGACCGATTTCGGTGCCACCGCCGGGGAGGATGCAGCCTGGAGCGACCCTGCTGACGCGAGTCTCGTGGAGGAGACCCTGCTGGCGCTGCAGGAGAGCTGCGGCAGCTCCCATGCCGCACGGATCTATCTGGACCTGCAGGGATCCGCCGAGGACGTGCCTGCGGCGCTGCGTGCCACAGTCGAGTCGATGGGCCCGGCGTGGATTCGAACCGGTTTCCCCGCCCAGGGGCAGCCGCTGGAGAGCTTCGCCGCGCCGGGAGGCAACGTGGTCTGCGAGCTTGGGGATGCGCTGCGCTGCACGGTCCTGGAACACAGCTTCTCCGCCCCGGAGGGCTGCACCGGCGGCGTCACCTACGCGATCGAGGTGGACCGAGCGGCCGAGCCGGACTGCGGGGACCCGGTGGAGCCAGCAGGTCAGCCCGAGCTCGGCTACGGGCAGACCGCCTCGAATGAGTTCTTCGCCTGCTCGTCATTCCAGTCACAGATGTCCTGCTGGAACCAGCTCACCGGTGAGGGGATCAACCTCTCGGCCAGCCGCAACGCCACCTACTGACTCGGTCTCAGACTTCCAACAGCTCAGTTCTGGTGCGGGCGATCCTCCAGCGCACCAGGCGCCGTCGGAGGCCCGTCCACCGCGCAGTGCGCCGGATGCGCGGCTTCGGAAGTGCCCACGGGTGCCGGTCCGGGATCGCGGATGGCGAATGCCGCGAGGAGCCCACCGAGGACGAGCACGACTGCCCCGATGAGGCAGGCGGCGTCGAACCCTGCAGCGAACTGGACCGGGTCGCTGTACACCTCGCCGGTGAGTCCCACGGCGGCAGGCAGGACCGCGATGGCGATCAGGCCGGCGGCACGGGCGACGGCGTTGTTCACACCCGAGGCCAGACCCACCTGCCGCTCGGGCACTGAGGACAGCGCGGTGGCCGTCAGCGGCGCCACCAGCAGTGAAAGCCCCAGGCCCAGGATGAACACAGGCGGCAGGACGTCGAGAAGGTAGGAGGCGTCCTGGCCGATGCGCAGCATCAGCACCAGGGAGACGGCGCACACCAGTGGCCCGACCGTCATCGGGAGGCGCGGGCCGATCCGCGAACTCAGGGCGCCGGCCCACGGGGAGAGGAGAAGCATCAAGGCAGTGACCGGCAGCATCGCAATGCCGGAAGCGAGCGGACTGAATCCTGCCACCACCTGGAGGTGGAGGACGAGGAGGAAGAAGGTCCCGCCGAACACCGCGTAGATCAGGAATGTCACGGCGTTCGTGGCGGTGAACTGTCGATTCCTGAAGATCCGCAGGGGCAGCATCGGGTGCTCCGTGCGTTGTTCCACGAGAAGGAACAACGCTGCGGCGACGAGGCCCACGGCCGCTGATCCAAGGACCGCCGGAGCCGTCACCCCCTGCGCGGGGGCTTCGATCAAGGCATAGGTGGTCCCGGCGAGGGCCAGGGCCCCGAGAACGGCGCCGGGGATGTCAAGACGGCCCGTCGCATCGGGGTCGCGCGTCTCCGGCACATGGCGCGCCGCGATCCAGACGACGGCGACGGCGATCGGCACGTTGATCAGGAAGACCCAGCGCCAGGAGACGCTTTCGACGAGCCAGCCGCCCAAGAACGGGCCGATCGCTGTGGCGACCCCGCCCAGGCCGGACCAGGCGCCGATCGCCCTGGCCCGGTCCTCGCCGGAGAAGCTGGCCTGAATGATGGCGAGGCTTCCCGGCGTGAGCAGCGCACCACCGATGCCCTGCAGAGCCCGCGCGGCGATGAGCAGTCCCGCATCCGGTGCGAGGCCGCACAGCAGGGAAGCCACCGCGAACCACACGACTCCGATGACGAAGATGCGTCGGCGTCCGTACCGGTCCCCCAGCGAGCCACCGAGCAGGATGAACGAGGCAAGCGTCAGCGTGTAGCCGGTGACCATCCACTGCAGGGCCGCGAAGTCGGTGCCGAGGTCAGCGCCGATGGTCGGCAGTGCCACGTTGACCACGGTCGCGTCGATCCCCGCGATGCCCGAGCCGAGGACGGTGGCCAGCAGGATCCAACGCCCCGGAGCCGTCTTCATCCGGATCTCGCTCATCCCTGCACCTCAGGGTGCAGCTCGACCGCGCGGGCGATCATGCTGCGAAACTCTGCCTGCTCCAGGTTCTCCAGCTTCGTGAAGGTCAGCGCGGCGGCGCCGATCTTGACCCGCCCGAGCCGTGCCGCTCGCTGTTTGAGCAGGTATCTGCCGTCCTCGACCGCATTGAGGTAGACGGAGAGGTGTTTCGACTGCTCGGCCAGGCCGATGAGGAACCATTCGACGTCGGCGCCGCGCGGCCGCGGCTGGCGCATTCTGCCGTAGCCGATGATGGCCTGCTCGGTGCCGCCCCACATGGTCCCGCGCCACAGCACCCTGCTCAGCCGAGGCGCCTCCGCGGTGATCAGTGCGTCCAGAGCCGTCATCTCTTCGGCACGGTCGGCGGAGCGGAGGTAGGCGTCCACGTTCTCCGAGACAGGTTCCATGGCGCGAGCTTAGCGGACACGAAAGAACCCCCAGCACCGAAGTGCTGGGGGTTCTTTGTCCTCTTGCGAGGCATTCGTTGCGGGGGCAAGATTTGAACTTGCGACCTCCGGGTTATCAAGAGTGAAGTGGGTTGAACCCTGGTATTACCTGCATATACCCATGTCAGTGCCGCACTGCCGAAGCTGCCGAGGTAACAGCAGGTCACTGTAGATCACCCGACATCACACCCTCTGAGCAAGGTTCTGGGCAAGGTTTCAGCAGCTCACCCACGTACCTCAACGAGCTGCGATATGTCGTCGAGGTCAGTGTAGTGCTGCCGATTGATCTCCGCATCGTGCCCGAATAGCGCAGCCCGCCGGCCTTCCGAGACCTGACTCTCCAGAAGGGAATTCAGAGTGGTCCGCCAGATATGCGTTCGCTCCTTCTCGAAGGCCTCGATACCGAGCATCTCACCCATTTCCTGGTACAGCTTCGCCGTCTCCTTGTTGCAGTTGCCGCTCTCCCACATCTTGGTCCGGTCCGCCGGTGCACCGATGAGAAAGCCGCCTGCTGGAGCAGAACTCCGACGGCGACGCAGTCGCTCGGCCACCGCGTCGCCGGAGTCTAAGAGAAGGGGGACTCTCCGTGCTACAGAGTTCTTGGCGATGTCGCCGGTGATGTTGACGACCAGATGCTTCCCCTCTTCCAGTAGATGGTCGTCTACAGTCAACGCGTTGGCTTCGGAGACACGCACCCCGGTCGTGGCCTGGAGAAGAGTCAGGTCGATCGCCGACTGACGCTTGGCCACCCGGTGTTCCAATGACCAACGGCCCTGCTGCTTCACCTTGAGCCCATCGGACGGATCCAGCTCAAGCAGATAGTCGATGACCTGGCGTCGCTGCAGCACGGTCAGGGCCCTCCCTCCCCTGCTGCGTTCCGGCTTGGCCCCGAAGTCCAGAGACACACCTCGAATGGGATCGCCAGGTATCAGCTCATCACGGAGGAGCTCCTGCATCAGATACCTGCTGAGCACGCTCCGTGACTGGTGTGCGCTCTCGTGTCCATGTAGCTGCGCGACCTCCTTGAGGCAGCGCTCCAAGGCTCGAAACTTGGTACCGGAAGCGATGCTGTGGCCCTTGAGGCTGTCATTGTGTCGGTGTAGTTCGCACTCACCGGTGAGCATCGCCACACCCCGTCGGTACTGACGCTTCGAGTTCTCCGAAAGACGAGCATTCTCGATGGCAGGCACGGTGACTTCTGTGATGTAGTCCGTCAGCTTGGCAGAGGTCTTCCAGCTGCTTCCCGACGTGGCAAGAAGCTCCGCGATCGCCGCCCTGGCCCGACGCCTGACCTCACCCTTGGTGGGACCCTGGGATGGACGCCTGACTTTTCGGCCATCGTGGAGCCTGACAGTCCACCACATCTGCCACGAGCCGTTCTCCAGCTGCGACATCTTGTTGTCAGCGAGATCAGAGTGCTCACCAGGCTCGAGTTTCTTGGGCATGGTCTGAGCATAGTTTTTATCAGTTGTTCAATCCAGCTAGACACCTGGGGGAACGCTTGCTACCTTAAGGTCATACTAAAACGCCTCACGGGCCCTCAGATGGCCCGATAATCAATCGGTAAAAGGGCATCTGAAGCCCCGGAGGTCCGGAAGAATACTCATATTCACGTGAGGTTTTTCCGTGTCAGCGAATACTCGTCTCGCCAGCCCTATCGCCGCGCAGTCCACTTGTGGCTGCGCCGCGTCCACGCCGTTGAAGGATCGTGCAGCCCTCAACACAAGACTCGCCGCAATCTACATTGGCAAGGCTGAAGGCACTCTCAAGAACAATCGCTCCCTGGGCATCACCGACCCGCCGTTCGTCCAGGACGGTCGAAGCATCACCTATCGCGTCTCAGACCTCGATGATTACCTGGAGCGCCACATGGTCGGTGGCAACTGATGCGGAACACTCGTACCTTGGGATCGTCCCAGCGGCATGTAGCTGGCTTCACGCCAAAGGATCTTTGGCGACGATTCACCGGCCCGGGAGGCCTTAGCTGTTCTCGTCGGAGCGCAACGTCAGCACTTCCACAGTCCCCTACTGCGTCGCTGGAGTGAGTCCGAGGTTGAGGGGCCGCCGCAACGGCCGTCCATAAGGCCCAGGAACCGATGCACAACAAGCTCTCCTACACGCACCCATACACGGACAGCGTCGCTGTGCTCACGTCTTCGCCGGCCTCAACCCGCGCGATGGACGGACGCGATATCCCGCACGCTCGGCGAGTTCGTGCTGTGTGAACCCGAGAGCCAGGCGGGCCTCGGGCACCCGCCCGGCGATCTCGAGCATCGGAGCGCTACTGTCGGGCATCAGCATCGCCGTCGCCGCTGTTGTGGTGCTGGGCGTGGAGAGTCTCGGCGCTGATCGCCGCAAGCTGGCGCAGGACATCGGTGTCGGCGAGGGCCTTCTTGATCTCGTCCGAGGCCTGGAACGCCTGGTACATGGCGTAGTCGACGGCGTCGGAGAACTTGGTCGAACCCTTGAGCTGCTCGACCGTGTTGCTCTTGGCCATCGCGACCGCCTCGTCGTCCGCATCGAGATAGCCCCAGTAGGCCGTGATGAAGCCCTCGATGCTCGTCGGGTTCGCATCGATGCCCTTGGCGCTGAACATCTCATTGACCTTCTCGATCGCCTCGTCGAGCGGGCCCTTCTGCTTCGCCGTCTCGCCGCGCGGCTCTCCTACGAAGTCCGGAAGGTCGATGGCCTGCTGCCCGTCCGATTGTCCGACGGCATAGTTCTCGCCGACCATCGCTGGCACCAGCTTGACGCCGCCGAGCTGCACACCCTCCATGTAGCTGTCGTCGTACGCCACGGGGGAGAGGTGCAGATTCCGGCTGAGAAGGGTCATGAGCACGGCGCGTAGGCGCAACTCCTCGTCCTGGTAGTCGACGATCTGGGAGAGGAACTGCCAGGCGTTGCGATAGCTGATCGCGTCGGAACGGAACTGCTTCAGGGCTTCGGAGCGCTCCTTGTCCCCAGTGAGCCTGGCCTGATGCAGCTGGGTCTTCCATGCGCGTTTGATCGGACCAAGCGCATGCTGGATGGCCTCGCCGCCCTTGTTCTCGATGTACGCCTCGGCGACCGCGCGCAGCTGAGCCTCCGTGTACAGGCCGACGGCGTCCAGGCGATCAGCGAGCTCGAAGAGTGCGTTCGCGTCCACCTCGCCGTCAACGTGCGCGTCGGTGTAGTAGCGCGCGAAGTCCTTCTGGATGTTCTCCGGCGAGTTCATGAAGTCCACGACCATTGGCGCGGACTTGCCGGGGTAGATCCGGTTCAGCCGCGACAATGTCTGCACCGTGGCGATGTCGGTGAGCACCTTGTCGACGTACATCGCCATCAGCCGCGGCTCATCGAAGCCGGTCTGGAACTTGTTGGCGACAATGAGGACCCGAGCCTCGTCCTCCTCGCGGAAGGCGCGGGCCACGTCGCTGCGCTCGTTCATGCCGACCTCGGTGACTTCGTCGCCGGCGTCGTTCGCTACGGAGCTGGAGAAAGCAACGAGGGTCTCGAGTCCCTGATACCCGCGATCGGCGATGTAGGCGTTCATCTTCTCCGACCACCGCACGGCGTCCTTGCGGCCGGAGGTGACGACCATCGCACGAGCCTGCCCATCGAGCATGTGCGCGACGTTGCGGCGGAAGTGCTCGACGACGACCTGCACCTTCTGCGCGATCGCCGTCGGATGCAACCGCACGAAGCGGACGATGTCCTTCACGGCACGACCAGTCTCGACCTCGCCCGTGGCGTCCTCGTCCTCGAGCTCGTTCTTCACGCGGAGGAACATGTCGTAGGTCGAGTAGTTGGTCAGCACGTCGAGGATGAAGCCCTCCTCGATCGCCTGGGCCATCGTGTAGTTGTCGAAGGCCTCCCACTGGTCCTTGCCATCGACCTTCGTGCCGAACAGGCGCAGCGTCTTGCCCTTCGGCGTCGCAGTGAGCGCGATGAAGGTGATGTTCGCGCTGGCGGCGATCGCCGAATCGGTGACCGCCAGCAGATCGTCGGCGCTGATGTCGTCGCCGTCGAGCTCGACGTCTGCGAGGAGCCCCTTGAGAGCGCGGGCAGACGATCCCGTCTGCGAGGAGTGCGCCTCGTCCGCGACGATCGCCCAATGCCGACCGCGCAGGGAGTCGGTGTCCTCGATGAGCTTCATGACGTGCGGGAACGTCTGCAGGGTGCAGGTGATGATGTGCCCGCCGTTGAGCAGGGCGTCCTTGACCTGTGCCGACTTCGCCCCCGAGTCCGTGCCGATGTTCACCACGAGCCCGGAGGAGGACTGCACGAGGTTCATATCGTCGCGCACGTTCTCGTCGAGCACGGTGCGGTCGGTCACGACGATTACTGAGTCGAAGGTCGAGGTGGCATCCGGCCCCATGTGCCGGATGAGCCGGTGGCTGAGCCACGCGATGGTCTTGGTCTTGCCCGACCCTGCCGAGTGCCACACGAGGTACCGGCCACCGGGACCCTGACGCTCGATGTCGGCGACGACGCGCTCGACGGCCCGGAGCTGGTGGAATCGCGGAAAGATCAACCGGCCGTCGTTCTTCTTGCCCGACTTGCTCGGCTCATAGAGCGCGAAGTCCTTGAGGATGCGCAGGAACATCTGCCGGGCGAGGATCTCTCGCCAGAGGTAGTCAGTCGCCGATCCCGTGGCAGACGGCGGGTTTCCCTCATGTCCAGCGTCGCCCTTGTTGAACGGCAGGAAGCGGGTACTCCCACCGTCGAGCTTTGTGGTCATGTAGGCCAGGTCGTTCGACACGGCGAAGTGCACCAGAGCGCGTCCCGGCTCCAGCAGCGCGCGTGTGGGCCCGGGGACACGGTCGTTCTTGTACTGCGCGATCGCGTGATTGACCGTCTGCGTGTTGTCAGTCTTCAGTTCGAGGGTAACCACCGGCAGGCCGTTGGCGCAGAGCACGACGTCGATCGTCTCGCTCGTCCCCGTATCGAAGCGCACCTGCCGCAGCACTCGCAGGCGCACTGCATCCGACTGCTCGACGACGCTGGTCAGGTTCGGGTTCGAAGGTGGGAACGCAACGAGCGGACCGAACCGCGCCGCCGGCCGCCCCACCTGCGCGTAGCTGAAGCCCTTCCGAAGCACCCCGAGCAAGCCGCCGACCGGATGCCCCGAGACAGGATCCATCCGAGTCTGCTTCCTCAGCTCCTTGACGATGTGCTCGAGGAGCTTCGTTTGCGACTGCTCGAGTGCACCGTTGGCGAGATCCGACGGCACGGCCTTCTCGTACTCATCCGGGTACTGCGTAGCCAGCCAGTGCAGCACGTCGGCGGGCACCATGGCGCGGGCGATGTCCCAACCGGCCTTCGCCGGATTGCCGGCATCCTCGTAGAGCCAGCCGCGCTCAGCGAGCTCGCCGCAGAGATTGTCCTCGAACTCCTGCTCGAGTAGCTGCAGGTCGCTCACGCGATCTCCTTCCGTCCCGTGACGACATCGGTAATGAGTGCCGAACGGCGCTCGAGGAGCAGAGCCTTCAGCTCGGCGACCTTAGCGAGCATCTGGTCGATCTTGCCGGTAACCTCGTCGAGGTGGTCGGCGATGCGCTCTTGCTCGTCGGATCCCGGGTATGGGATCTCCATCCGGTTGATCATTCCGATCGTGAGTTGATTGATCGTGGAAGTCGCGTACTGACTGCGCTCATCCGCAAACAGCGTGGACTGAAGATACCAGCGCACATACCGGTTGTTGGGTGAGCGCAGGACGGTCATGAAGGCCCCCCAGGTCTCACCCACTTCTTCAGCGCCAACCAGCGCGTTTTTCCCGACCAGGTGCGCGCTACCGTTCCGGCTGCACACGAGCAAATCTCCTTCGCGAAGGCGGAGCCGTTCAGGGATCGAGGTGGTAACGCGGACGAGATCACTCCTGTCCATCCGCGAGTCCTGGATGCTCCCGGACCTATGCACAACGGTCCCGCCCGAGCCCACCACATCGGCTGGGACATAGGTCAGACCTGTGATCGCTTCGGCAACCAGTCCGAGGCGGGCAGTTGAGACACCGACGTGCGGCATCAGTTCCCGATCGATAACCGATGTCCGTCGCGCCCCCAGATGGTTCGCCAACTCGTCCAGCTTGCCCAGCATCGCGCGGATCTCGCCCGTCTCGCGGTCGAGGTAGTCGGCGATACGGCTTTGAACGATGAGTTCCGGCCGATACACGATGAACTCACGTAGGCCCATCCATTCGACGCGAGGCATTTTGACACCCTTGGACGCGGCAGCAGCGTACCGAACGAAGCCGCGACTTCCCACGACGTAGCTCAGAAAGCGCGGCTCGACGTCATCCGTTGGTCTATACACATGGATGTCTCCGCCCGCTGTCCCCTCACGGTCAGCGAGCCAGTACTTGGCGAGGTAAGGACGCAACTTGCCGAAGAGTACATCGCCTGCAGAGAACGGCGTGCCTTTCGCGTTGTACTGAGAGAGTTCGCCCTGAACCAGCTCCCCGCTATCGGAGATCATGTCTTCGAGCGAAACCTGGAACTCAGCCGGGTCGTCGCTATCCGTCACGAGCGTTGCGAGCGACCAGAAGGGGGCTGCCTCACGCATCGCGATGCACCGCCTCGAACATCTCGCCGAGCTCACCCATAAGCCGCGCGACGTCGGCGTCGATCTCTTCCAGGGGCCACGGTTCCTCGGGCACGTAGAAGAGCCGGGTGAAGGGGATCTCGTTGCCTTCCTTGGCCTTCGACTCGTCCCAGGTGGCTCCTTCGGCGAAGGGCAGCACCTCGCGCTGCATGTGCTCGTCGAGGTCTTCGCTCATCGGTACGCGCTCGGTGATCTTCCACCCGTCGAGCAGGACGGGGCCGCCCTTGCGGTCGATGGCGAGCGGTTCGCCGTCGTCCTGGACCGCCATCGCCCGAGCCACCGCATCGACCAGCCCGATGGGTGCTTTCAGCCTCGCGGCCTTGCAGCGTTGCTGGAAGACTGTCGGCAGGTTGTTCCACACGAAACCGTCTAGCCCGCGCATGATCTCGGCGTGCTCGTCGACGAAGGCCTTGTGCTCGCGCGCGGCGTCGACGGCTTCCTCGGAGAATACCGTCCGCAGCCGCGCCTGCTTGTAGACCGGCACGTCGCGGAACATGAAGTCCTCCTTGACCATCACTCGCGAGATCGCCGGATCTGCGTCCTCGAATGCCTTGTACGCCGCATGCACGACGCGGCGTTTGTCCTCGGTCATCTCGCGACGCTTGTCGCCCATGCCCTTTCGCATCGGCTCCCACTGATCCGAGGCGTCGATGAGCTGGATCTTGCCTCGGCGCTCCAGGTCCTTGTTCGTATCGAGGATCCAGACGTAAGTCGCGATCCCGGTGCCGTAGAACATTTGCGTGGGAAGACCGATGATCGCATCGATCAGATCCTCGTCGAAGAGCCACTGCCGGATCGCGTTAGGTCCCTTGTCGCTGGTGAACAAGGGAGAGGCATTCGAGACGACGGCGGCCCGGCCGCCATGCCCCGCGGTGCCGGCCGGCGCGAGCTTCGAGGCGCAGTGGGCCAGGAAGAGCATCTGCCCATCGCCCTTGCCGGGCAGGCCGTGGGAGAAGCGCGAGCCGGGCACCTTCGCCTGCTCGGAGACGTCCTTGTGCTGCACGCTCCAGTCGGTGCCGAACGGTGGATTCGACAGCACGTAGTCGAACTGCCGGTCGGCGTACTCATCGCGCAGAAGCGTGTCGCCCTGGCGGATCGCATCTGGCAATCCACCCTGGACCAGCAGATCACCCTTGCCGAGCGCGTATGCCTGATCCATCAGCTCCTGACCGAACAGGTTCACCTCGATGTCCGGGTTCAGCTCGCCGAGATGCTCCTTGGCGACCAGGAGCATGCCACCGGAGCCGGCCGTCGGGTCGTAG
Source organism: Nesterenkonia halotolerans (assembly GCF_014874065.1). Taxonomy (NCBI): domain Bacteria; kingdom Bacillati; phylum Actinomycetota; class Actinomycetes; order Micrococcales; family Micrococcaceae; genus Nesterenkonia; species Nesterenkonia halotolerans. Next base: position 1,139,445 of record NZ_JADBEE010000001.1, read on the forward strand.
ATCGAGCGCGTGGTGTTGCGGCCGGCCAGGGAGTCCTCATCTGATGCGAACAGGACATCGACCATCAGACGGATCGCGTCGCGCGGGGTGTAGAAGCCACCCGCAGCCTTCCCCTTCTTGTCGAAGGCGCGGTACATGACGTTCTCGAACAGGTCACCCATTGCGTTGTTCGGCATCGCCTCGGCCGACAGGTCGAGCGTTGAGAAGTGCCGCACGACGGCGTGCAGACGGTTTGCGTCGGCAAGCTTCTTCACAAGGCGGGGGAACTCGAACGAGGTCCAGATGTCCGCGATGTTGTGCGAGAAGCCAGCAACGTAGTCCTGCACCGAGGCTTCCACGTTGTCGTCCGTCGAGGCGATGGTCGCCAAGCTCAGCAGTGAGGTGTTGTAGAAGCTGAGCCCGAACCGGCGCTTGACCTCGGCATCGATGAATCGCTCGGGCGTGTCCTTCTCGACGAGGCCGTCCACGACCTCGATCACCTGCTCCTTGGTGTCGGCCAGGAGGCACTCCAGCCGTCGGAGGACCGTGAAGGGGAGGATATAGTCGCCGTACTCGGTCTCCTCGACGACATTGCGCAGGAACTTGTCGGCCGTCGCCCAGACGACGCTGGCCGCGTTGGCCGCCCTCTGTGCCTGTGCTGCCGTGCTCGGAGTCATTAATCCCCTTCATCGATGGCGTGTATCAAAAACGTTACATGGCGAAGTGTGTTGTGCTGCGCATTCGCCTGCGCCAGACCTGCTGGACATCTGGCACCACCGCGAAGCCGGGCAGTTCCTGGAGCGTGCCAGCGCGACCCCCTCTTTGGGCCTGCCGGACCAATAGGTGGCATCTGGATCTGGCTTGCATACGAGCGGTCTGGGACGATGCCCTAATACCCGCTCCGGAGCGTGACAGCTTCACTGACGAGTGTCACCGAAACAACGTTGGGCGTGCGCGTTCATAGGTTCAACTTTGCCATCGCGGGAGAACTGAAAAAGTGCCATATCGACCTGGTTGCCCCACTCAGCTGCGGTACGGGTATACCCGGCTGCTGAGAAAAACATCCAATGCTCAGCGTTCTCGCCGACAGCTGCCCCGCGCAGACTCTGTAATGCTGGCCGGCCTGTGGGTCGCCCCTCCAGTTTCACCTGCGCCACTACCTTGCCAAAAGCAGACGATTCGCCCACGACGTCGATACCACTATCCCCAGTGGTTACCGTGACAGAGACATCATTCCAGCCCATCCACCTGATCCATTCAGCAGCCAATTCTTCGGCCTCCCGGGCAGTGTTTACAAAGCGTTCGGCAGGCTCTGGGGGTCTAAGCGCGGGCCCGGTGTTCTCAGCGTTGAAGTCATTGATGATCTTGGCGGCCTGTTCACCGTCAGTAGCGGACAGCTTTACAGCGATGCACGGGTAGGACTCCCCGGCGTAGGAGAACCATCGATCCATCTCCAAATTCTCGTCTGAGGCGTCAGAGAGGTACAAACAGTAGTACTTCTCACCACCTTCATCATCAATATCAGGTTCGTACACCGAAACGCTCGCGGAAAGCGTGGAGTTGACGTGTACTTCCTCCAGGGGACTGTTTTCGAGCTCGATTCTGAGGGTGCCGTTCTTGAAAGCGGCTACAGTGCCCGGTGCGCCAGATTGGGGCTCCTGCCCGTGCTCTTCGACCCCGCTAACCTGCCCTGTAACCCAGATGATTCGATCAGGTGCAACAGGAAGCCGGGTGAATAGCACCCTGGCAAAGAGCACAAGAAGGACGAATACTATGAACCCGCCCAGGCCGGCCCAACCAAAGGCAAGACCGAGATCCTCTTGTAAGTAGGCCGCAAGTCTCACGCCTGCTGCTGCGCCGCCAAGCCCCAGCACGGTGAAGATTCCACATCCGAGACAGCTTCGGGTATTCGACGGCCCTAGGACCTGCGCGTTCTGGTCTTCGAGTGCCATTCAGCCAGACTCCTGAATTCATAGAGAGAACAGAAGAATAATCATTGCAGATGACTACCGGAGGGGATCACATTCAGGCCTACCGCCCCAACGTGCGGCACCCGCTCGTCGACGCTGAGGCCTGGGCCTAAGCCGTGCGCCCCTCTGGGACCGGTGATGCAGGGTGGGACTTCAACCCGGAGAGACTGCTCGCAGGCAACGTTGCCAAACCTCTAGGTGGGTAGATATCTGGCTACCCATCAATCTCCTCGTCTATCTAGCTGCCCATCTATCTCCATGCCAACCGTTCCACCGGGTACTTGGTCTAGTCCAACATTCGGGAGGCAACCCGCTGGCGCGGTCCAGGAGGACGATCCTAAACCGCGTGAACGACCGGCAGCTCGTCCCAATGGGTCGTATATCGAGGGCTCCGCATCTCTCGACGCATTTCCCACGCAGGACCAGTCTTTAATCCCGCTGCACCGAGGCCGATAGCCGGTTGATCGAGCTTCGTGCGGATGGACTCAATCAGCGGTCCGATCCCACGGTCCTCGTGCGCGTCCGCAAACACGTCAAAGGTCGGCTCCAGCCCAGTCTTTCGAAGATCTGTCACGACCACCCCGGCGCGCGCGTAGCGGACCCCTTCGTGGATCTTCGGCAGAATCGCTTTCACCGCTCGCGTCAAGATCACTGGGTCCGCCGTGGCACTGGGCAACTTGATCGTCACCGACGGTCCATGGGCGCCATCAGCGTTGAAGTGGCTGGTCATCGCCCACACAGTGACGACCTTGGCCTGACGATGATGCTTCTGAAGCCGAGCCGAGGCACGCTGGGCATAGATCCCCAGAACCTGTTCCATCGTCGCCCGAGTAGTCACCGGCTCAGAGAAGGACCGCGAGAAGATCAGTTGATCCTTGATCTCGGTGGCTTCTTCGAAGGGAAGACACGGCACCCCACGCAGCTCAAGGACCAGGCGCATCATCACGATGTTAAACCGGTCCCGGATCATCACCGGGTCCGCATCCCGGAGCTGCTGGATCGTCTCGATACCCATTGCGTTGAACCGCTTCGCCATGCGACCGGCAATTCCCCAGACCTCATCCACGGGGAGATTGGACAGGAGCTGCTCTCCATGCCGCTCGGGCACGGATTCCCAGACACATACCCCACCTAGATGGTCGAGCTTCTTGGCTGCCCGGTTGCTGAGCTTGGCCAAGACCTTGGCGCGCCCGATCCCCACGCACACCGGCAGACCCAGGTGCTTCCAGAGCCGGTCCTTCACCATCTTCGCCCAGCTCAAAAGCTCAGACATAGTGCCGCGGACTTTCACGAACGCCTCATCGATCGAATACTGCGCCACCTCCGGCGTGCAGTCCAGCAGGACCGAGATAAAGCGATCCGACATCTGCCCGTAGAGCTCATAGTTTGAGGACTTGGCCACCAGGTTCAACCGTGCGGCCGAGGCTGCGAGTTTGAACCACGGCTCCCCCATCGGGATACCGAGGGCCTTTGCTTCCTTGCTGAGCGCCACGCAGCACCCGTCGTTGTTTGAAAGCACCACTACGGGGCGGTCCCGGAGTTTGGGGTCAAAGACTCGCTCAGCCGAGACGTAGAAGCTGTTGACATCGATGAGGCCTATGAAGTCACGGCCCGCGCGCTCAGTCGGGTCGGCTACACGTTGTGGATGCACTTGACGACGACTCCCCAGATATCTAGTTCTGAGAGCTCCTGAACCTCGATCGGGGGGTAGGAGGGGTTCTCCGCTTGGAGCACCACTCCCCCATTGATGAGCCTCAGCCGCTTCACGGTCATTTCACCGTCGAGAATAGCGATCACTACGGACATGTCTCCCGCGGTCAGTGAACGATCCACGATCAGTTCATCGCCGTCACTGATCCCCGCACCTTCCATCGAGTCACCCGAGACCCGGACAAGGAAAGTGCTGTTGAGATCTCGGATGAGGTACTCAGAGAGGTTGATCGGAGCCGTCTGGTAATCCTGAGCCGGGGACGGATAACCAGCAGCCACAGACTCAGGAGCCCGCAAGAGGCCCCGAGCTACGTCGGTCTCATCGAGACTCTGGATCTGTTCGATACGCATGGGAGCCTCAGTATCTATCGAACATACCTTCGAAAGCAATGCGACAGAATCACGAGCGCCCTAGCTTCGTGGCTCGCCGACGACGACCTCGCGTGAGCTGCGGGCTGTGTCAGAATCTATCCATGGAGGATCAGACACCGACAGGCTGGAACGCGGATCAAGACCCGGCGACCGTCAACTCGGGAAAGAAGAAGGAAGGCGCCTTCTCCAAGCTCGGAGCGGCGGTCAAGAAGGCCTCCACGGACAGGCAGGCTGCGAGAGAAGAGCTGGGCCGCAAGTTCCTGGCGGACGCGGAGGCTGCTGGCCCGCTCGTTACAAGTGGCGTCTTCGGCACCTCGGCAGTCGAGATTTACCAGGGCGGCTACGTCCGCGTCGCGACGGCCTCAGACAATGCGCAGCAACCCGCCAAGATCTCCAAGAAGACGCCGTACGAACAGCTGCGTTCGATCAAGTTCACACAGCCTGGGCAGGAGCAATCTTCCGGCTTTCAAAGTTCACTTGGCCCAGCGGTGTCCGGACTGATGAAGGGCGGCAGGGCCTTCATGAAAAGCAGTGCTCCTGGGCTCGCGGCCGCGGGGATCGCACACCTCGCCAAGAACGAGGCGCGGAAGTCCTTCTTGACCATCGTTACTGACAAAGAGATCTACACACTGATAAATCAGGTCCACAACGGTGTGATGAACAGGAGCCTCAAAGGGCACAACGAGGTGGGTCTGGTTCTAGAGACCGCAGGGAACTCGGTCATCGACATCGTCGATGTAGCGGCACCTCAAGCTCCGACAGAACCTCATCAGGTCGAGACGCACCCTGCTCCGACCGCCACGAGTCCGACCCTTTCGGAGCGGCTCCGCGAGCTAGCTGACCTACACAGAGACGGAATCCTCTCTGACGATGAGTTCACTGCGGCCAAAACGAAGTTGCTCGCCGGGCTCTGAACTCCGTCCATATGCAGCGCCCTGCGCCGGCATCTAGTTGCACCTGCCCACGAAGGGACCCCGGCGCCCCGGACACGCGCCTGCAACAGATGACCAGTGGCTAAACCCGCCCCAGGGGACTCGCGACCTTCGCTCCATCAGCCCAGGCACTTCCCCGACACAGCCCCCTCCACTCAGCGGTGAGGATTCTCGGACTCTTACTGAAGCACTTCACTTGGCGTGGATCCGTCAGTTGGCGTCACCCTTGCTTTCCGCGCGCCAAAGCGCATGCTCAAAGTGCGTCACGGTCTCGGCGATCTGGGGACGAGATTCGTAGGCCTGGTTGACCAAAGCGACGACATGGTCTGAACTCAGCTTCAAAGACTTATCTCCGTAGGCGTGGCGAGCGACGAAACGAGTCAGTAGCGAGTCTGCCTTCACCCCCGGCACCCCCAGGTGCATAGTGAAGTAGGTGAAGGTGACCTTACCGAGTCCGTGCACCCGCGTGTATGCCCCCCGCGCGTCCTCACGGCGTTCCGCTGTGAAATCCGCAGCCCGGACGATCGGAGGTTCCAGCGCCGCTAATGCTCGCGCAGCTTCTAGGACTGCCCCACTCTTGGTCCGCTGGCTGGTCTTGCCCTCCCCCATGACCTTCTGGATGGCATCTTCGTCCAGATCGGCAAGTACACATAGGTCGTCAACCGCGTTGGAGTGATCGGACCTGAACTGTTTCACCCGGTTGAGCACGCCCTTGCCCGAGTGTTCCGAATCATAGGAGGCCTGGATGGAATAGACGGCGTCTACGAGTGCTAGCCCGATCGAATTCGGGTAACCACCCCGGTAGGCCGTGAAAAATTCTAGAGGGAGAGAGTCGACTGCTGAAAGTAGGGCCGTCATGTTTGGTTTCTCAGTGGTAGCGGTCATAACTGGACATTACCTGTTCATAATGCGCGGACCCGGACCGCGTGTGAACTTCGGGAAGGAAGACCTACGATTCAGCCACCGAGCGGTGCCGCGTCGGCGGCAGTTCGATCGATCGAAGGACTCGTTTCCTAACGGCGGCGCCTCGTGAAACCTAACTGGCGGTGTGGTCATCCATCTGCCACTTGCCCCTGGAGGTGCGTTGCCCAACCAGTCCCGCCTATCTCCGAGCTACCTCAAGAACAGACCTGCCCCTTTCTCTAGGAGGGGTCGCCCGCACTCGTAAATATCGTCTTGAGGCACCTTTCCATGGAAACGACGACGCACGAGTCGCTTATCGGCGTTTGGACGCACGAGTTAGGGTCTTCCCTGCTTCGCTCCTGCCACGGGATACTGATCAGGTGAAGCGTCCCGAGAACCCGGGCGATGGCTGGCCAGGAGCGAGCTGCGCTGGCACATCCTGTCTGCACAGGTCACCTCCACTCTGAATGAGCAGCTGGGCGGACCGAGCCCGAAGAACGTGAGAAAGTTGGTCAAGATGAAGGTTCCGTCCCAACGCGGCCTGGCACGTGCTCAGTACGGGCGAGACCTTCCTCGGGTGCAGGCTCTGGAGCTCCTGCACCGAGAGATACTGGGTGCCCGCGTCACTGTCGCACTGGATGAGCAGCTCGGGCATACCACCCCAGGTCCTGTGCTGCGCCTGGCCAAGATGAAACTCCCCGACCACGCTGAGTTCGAGCGTGCGCGGGCTTACGACGCGGCCAGCAGCCCACAGACTGTTGCCGTTGATTCCTCAACACACATCATCCACCCCGGGGTGATCCTCCTGGAGGAGTTCATCGAACCGCTCGGGCTGGCACCGGAGCAGGTGGCACAGGAGCTCGGCCTGAACCCGGCGCAGTTCATCTCGATCACGCAGGGCTCCCAGGACATCACCGCTGAGGTGGCCGCGTTGCTCGCGCAGCGCTTCGAGCTCTCTGAGCGCTTCTGGGTGAACCTGCAGGGGACCTATGACCGCGCATTGGCCGCCGATCGGTGATCGCAGAGTGCGTCTTTGCTGGACCACCAGCAAGACTCCGCCAGGATCGTTCTCATGGAGCTCTCTGAGGCCCCGTCGGCACCCGGGAGAAGCCCAGTTCCGACGCCGCGACCTCGGGTACTGATCGCTTCTGCGTTGCTGTCACCGTGACTGCATATCGCTATCGCTCTGACTGCACATTGCTATCACTGTGAATGCACATCGCATTCACTCTGACTGCATATCGCTATCGCTCCGGGATCACATCGGTATGACACCGATATCAGGTCGATCTCATATCGCTATCGCTCTGACTGCACATTGCTATCACTGTGAATGCACATCGCTATCGCTCCGGGATCACATCGGTATGACACCGATATCAGGTCGATCTCATATCGCTATCACCCTGGGGCGCATCGTTATGAGACCGATCTCGGGTCGAGGTGAGGCCGATACGGGGTCGGTGCGATATCTGCACCATTAAGAGGCGAGATTCGCACCAAATCAGTACAACGGGTGCTCAGCCGGAGCAAGGAACAGTATTGGCACGAGAACGACACCAAATCAGTACAACTAGAGCCCCATCGGTCTACGGGATCGTCACGGGCTTGGGCTCTCGATCAAATGTGACCGTACGTGCACTTTCACGAAAGTGCAGGTACAGTCACATTTATGGCTGAGATGAGGAACGTTCGCGATGTCGGTCTCATGATTCGCGATGCCCGCCGGACCGCCGGATTGACCCAGCTAGAGCTGAGCAAGCTCGCCCACGTCTCGCGACGATGGCTGATCGGCATCGAGACCGGTGCCATCGATGGTCCTGACGCGACAAAGCTCTTCGACGTGGTCCGCGCGCTTGGTCTCACCTTCTCGATAGGTCCACCACAGCCACCTCGTCGATCGCCCAATAAGGCGACGGCTGCTGCGCTGCGTCTCATGAAAGAGAGGCGCCAGTGACTCTTCTTCTGACGATGAGATCCGCTTCATCAAGGACTCTCACCGCCTGCTCGCGGACCACGTTGAATCCGAGTTGCTCTCGCGGGCTGGGCGGTGGTTGACCTCTTGCGTGAACAGCGTCCGCTCGGCAACCTTAAAGCTCGGTACCTGCTCGTCGACGCAGAGGCCTGGGCTTCCGCGATACGCGCTGATCGGGCTGGCGGAGCTGAATGGCCGGGATTCGACTCATAGTTCAGCCAGATCAGCTGCGGCCTTGGCCATGAAGTCCGAGTCACCTGTGTGCGTGGCCGGGGTGTCGTGACCGAAGCGCGACGAAGGTATCGCCGCCCACAGGGTGAATGACCTGCCGGTGATCTCCTCGTTCTCCAAGATCCGGGCCATGGTCGAGACCCAGTCCCAGGGCTCTCGCTGCACCGGGTCGATCTGGAAAGCGGGGTAGTAGGTCTCCTCATCGTGCCTGACAGAGATCAGTCGACTCTCGCGCGCGGCCTCTGAGGGCCAGCTGCGACTCCGATCGGCGTACACAGCCATCTCATCCGCGGTGAGCAGTCGAGTCTGCGGGTCCTGGTTCAGACGATCGAGCGTCCCCCGGGCGGCGTCTTCGGGTCTCATCTCCACCATGTCCCGCACCTTCCGTCGCGACCGGACAGTCCAGTCAACAGATTCTAGTGCTCGGCCTGCAGGCTCACGAGGGTCGGAGGGCCAAGCTGGGGCAGCGAGCCGCAGAAGGGCTCGTTCGTAGCAGCGAACATTCTCAGCGGAGGAGTTGAGCTCGATCGCACGCACCACACGGCTTTGGGGCCCGATCTAGGCTGTGACTGGTGCTGAGCGCCTCGCACAGGGTGGCCGGGCGAACCCTTAGTAGCGCGCCGCGACTGCTGAGTTCGATGTCGATCGCGAGGAACTCACGTCCACACCTCCTCAGGCGATGAGAACCAGGCCCTCACCAATGGCCTCATCTCGTCGGAGACCCAGATCGAGGATCTCAAGGGGGCCATCGCCGAGGCCGGGCGTCTGGCAGCAGGCAGGATCCGGCCGGCCGAGATGAGCAATACCAGAAGTTCTAAGTGCTCCTGGCCGACCCGAATCAGTTCTCACCGAGCATCCGCACCTACGAGGTCAATGACTGGGGCACCGAGGTGGCCCTCTCCGACGCGATAGACACGCTCATAGCTCCCATCGGGGAAAGAAACTTCGACCTCTACGAGGGTCTCGACGGCGAAGTGACCAAGGCCTAGATTTCTAAACCCCCGGCTCGGGGGCCATCTGGGTCCCTTGTTGGTCCAAACGCTCATACACACGTCCGGGAATCGAAGTCGCCACGCTCTCATCCCAGGGGCGATCTTGCTTTGGCTTCACGATGAGACGTGATCCGTCTTGGGAGAAGAACCTCAGGTCTGCGAGGAACTCATAGGTGTCTCGGACATTCATGCCCTGGTCGCGAACTCGAAATTGCATCTTCAGGTGATCCCGCCACGGATCCTGCGGGATTTCCGCTGATCGCAGGGCATCTGATAGCCAGTAGCGGGACCAATTGACGAAGCGCTCCTCGTGGGGAGGCACCACGACGGAGGGCAGGGTGAAATCGGGGTAGTCAGGGAACTTGCCTCCTGAGTTGCCCAGGATCTCAATGTGGGCCACGGTGTCCGAAACGTTCCTGAACCGTAAGGCCGCGCTATACCTGAACTGGAGTTGCTCATTGCCACCGACCTCAAGATCGTCGGTGATGGGGTTCCAATTGCTCTCCCAAATACCCCCCACATACCGGTGTGACCAAAGATAGGCACCGTTCGGACCAAAGTTTGAGGGCCTGGCGGTCGCCAAGACGACGGGGGCTAGAGAATCAAGCTGCGCCTCCACCAGCAGTCGGTATGAGCGATCAGCCTCGGCGCGTTGACGCTCCGAGGTCGCGTTGGCCAACTCCGAGTCCCGCTGAGCGACCTCCAAAGCTTCTAACGCGTACTTCGCCTGGTCCCGAGATGCTTCCGCCTGATCTTTCGTCCAGTGCGCCGCCTTATACGCAAAGAACGCGGCCACGCCCGCTACCACCAGTGTGAGCAGCGTGCTGACAGACATTAGCCAATTGGGCACCCCTTCGCCCCAGAAATCCACCATGCCTAAACACTATCGACAGATAGGCGGATTCTCGGGCAGTGCCTACGGTGCTGTTCAAGCTCAGCCTAGACGACCGCGCCTACAGCGCGTCGTCGAGCCAGTCTTCGTAGCTAGGGAGGTTCTCCGGGCACTGTGACGCGTAGAGGTAGACGAGGCTGAACTTGGACAAGTCTCCATTGATGACCTCTAGTTCATCGGCGATCAGTTGGTACAGATCCTTCTTGAGCGCCTCGTCGTCAACCGTGGAGGGCATGGTGCAGAGCCCTTCTAGCGCCTCCATATCCATGTCCAATATGTCCGTAGGACCCTCCCCATCCCAGAACCTGACGATCCCGCGGGCGTCGCGCTGATCGAATCCAGGTGGCGCCAGCTCATGTTCCATGAGCCATGCCTCTGGGTCTTCCGTCAGTTCAGCCTCAACCGGATCGGAGTCTGTTGATGGAGTGGAAGTTCTCCCTTCATCATCTTCGGGCGCAGTCTCAGAACTGGTGAGGAACGTATCCTCAACCCACTTGTGATACTCAGGTGTCTCTTCAGGACAATCGACGAACAACGCGTAGGCCACCTGCACGAACAAATAATCCTCACCCGGCTGGAAGGTGTCCGCCCCAGCGTTCTCTGCGTACACCTGATCAAGCTGGTAACCCTCTCGGGTCGCCGAATCGAGCAAGAGTTGCTCGTAGGCGCTATCCGGATCAGTCATCGAAACACCGTCACAGATACCCATCGGGGCCGTCGCCTCGTAGTCGTACGACTGCTGCAGGACCAACCGGGCATCAGCGAGTGTCGTGCCCTGGGGTGCATACTCATGACCTCGGATCCACTGCAAATGTCGGTCGTAGGAGTCCTGCGTCAGACCTCCTGGGAGTAGGGTCTCCGAGGATTCGGGGGTCGGTTTGAAAGTTCCATTCGTTCCCGGTGACACACACCCGGTATTCAGAAGCACGACTACTCCAAGGATGCCTGCGACTATTTGTTTGTTCCTCATGCAATGGATGATCTCATCAGAGTCCAAGCCAGCGAGATTTCTGTGTCGGCCTACATGGATGTTCGTGAACAGGAATATGGAGACTGACGTTCTCGATGAACCCCGTCCAACCCCGGAAGCAAAGGGGCCTCTAATCCAGCATGCTCTACCGAGCCCCCGCATTCGGCGGTAGGAAGCTTACCGACGCCGGCGTCGAGCGCTGAGCTCGGGAAGGAGTCAGCACAGCCTACGCCGGAGACCACCTAAGCCCCACCACGGTGGGCACCCCAGCGTGGTGGGGTCGAACCCGGGTGCACTGATTCAGATCTTCGGCCTGGAGAGCGCAGCCGCGCTGGATATGGTCGCCCGGCGACAGGGCGTCACGACGGAAGATCTTCTGCGCAACGCCGGCGGCTCCCTGGCTGACTATCCGTCTCGCTAGGGGTATCTCCACAGCTATCTGGCTATCCATCAAGCTCTGTCCATCGGGGTACACCTGAATAAACATCTCTTTCGTTGCGCTATTGTGTGTACAACAGGGTGGATGTAATATTTCCTTTAACACTTATGTGAGGAAGTCTTAATGTCGTCGAGCGCCACCGGCCAGATCATCGGATACGTCCGAGTCAGCACCGCGGACCAAAACCCTGCGCGGCAGATCGACGCTCTCGGCACCGTGGACAAGACCTTCACAGACGAGCTCAGCGGCAAGAACCGTGATCGGCCGGAGCTGACCGAGATGATCGACTACGCCCGAGCCGGGGACACCGTCCGGGTGAAGAGTCCTGATCGGCTCTCCCGCTCCACGATCGACCTGCTGAACATCATCAAGGAGCTCAAAGCCAAGGGCGTTGCGGTGGAGTTCGTGGATAACCCGCAACTGAACACCGACGACAAGATGGGCAGCTTCATGATCACGATCCTCGCCGCCGTGGCCGAGATGGAGCGTGCCACGATCCGGGAGCGTCAGGCCGAGGGGATCCTGCTGGCTAAAGAGCGGGGCGTCTACGACCGCGGACCCAAGCTCACCAAGGAACAGATATCCGAGGCGCGTGAGCGCATCGACCTCGGTGTCCCTAAGGCTGCGGTCGCCCGTGACCTCGGGGTCTCACGCTCCACGCTCTACGCAGCATTGGCAGGCACTGGGCGATACGAGCAGGTCGGCGACGCGCCACAAACCGCGACCACTGAATAACTGCAGGTCAGGGTCGCGCGTTATGAGTTAGGTCCTAACTCATAAAAATTAGAGAAGTTGTTATGAGATAGCGAGAGGAAGCCCTCATGGGTTCGGAAGAGAAGCGGTACCGCGATCGCCACGAGCAACCCAGCAGCTCATAGCTGACTGGGATCGTGAAGATCCTTTGAAAGGGACCCCATGGCGAAGAAGAAAACCCGCAACGAGCGCATCAACGAGAAGCTAAACAAGGGAATCTCCCACATCCAGGCCGAGATCGAGGTGACTCAGGAGGACCACGACGCCAAGATCGCCGTGCTCAAGCGCCGTCAGGAGACCGAGACCTCCAGGATCAGAGAGATCATGATCACGGTCCTCAATGAGGAACACCCGGACCTGTTCGCTGAGGTGGAGGCCAAGGCCCGACGCCGCTTCGAGGACGCTGCGGAGAAGCGCCGAGCGCGGGCCAAGAACGCGGCGAGCCCAGCACAGCACAACGAGACACCCGAGGATCGCGGCATCTGGGGGCAACAGGGTGGACCGGCGCAGGATCCTCCTCAATAACGCTTCGCGCTCGACACAGGCATAAGCCCCAGCACCAAATCGGCGCTGGGGCTTATCTGCCACTGAGATTTTGACGTTGGCGATCAGCTCAGTTCTCGAATAAATAGCCGTAGTCATCGCTCCACGCGGCGCGAACCTGGCGACGTTATCAGCGGGCTTGATGAGGACCGTCGCAGTGCATGATCGGGCTAGCTGGTGCACGGTGCTATTCGTCTGTGATTCGCAGCGTCGGGCATCACCCGTTGCACGTAAGGCCATCCCTCAACGCGCATCGAGGCTGTGAATCGCAGCGATAAGTGGCGGTGTTCTCACGACGATAAATGTCGCAGGTGGATGCCGTGAGCAGGCCTGTCGTATCACAGCAGTGTTAGGCAAGCGGAGGCGGTTTGGCCACCGATACGACAGCGCGTCATCACTTACCGCGCCGCCATCTCAGACTGGCCCGTCCTCACCTGGACCTTCACCCAGAAGCGCTTCCCTTAGTACGGTGACAGTATGAAGCGATCTGGTGTTCGGCTTATATCCGCCGCGGTGTGCCTTGGAGCACTGACTGCCTGTATCCCTGGACAAGGCGAGCCGGACCGCATGGAAGCCTTCGATGCTGCGGGAAGCCAGTGCACCGCCCAATGGTGGCTCGACCCCTTGGCCGATGATGTCCCACCCGAAGCATCCAGTGCGGCGAGTCGTGCTCTTGAAGAGGCGACGGTCTCCTCTGCAGACATTGAAGGGTGGGAGGAAACCTTGCTTGATGCGCAGTCCGGCGATCAAGACCTTCCTCCGGATGAGCTTGAGGGGTATGCCTATATCGAGGAAGTGAGGTTGAAGGTGCGGGAGGGGTTGGAGGAGGCCGGGTACCCGGATGCTCCGACTCGGGTCATAGAGGTGCGCGCAGATCTGGAGTGCTCGTAGCAGTTGCCATCACCCTACCCAGCGGGCCTGTGAGGGCTGTCCGAGTTCCTGGTGGTGGGACACGCCTCCATGGGAGGCCTTACGTCCGATGGCGTGAATCGCCTCTATGAGTGGCGGTCTATTCGCAGCGTTCGATGTCACCCCGCCGCCCGCTAGCCGATGGTCTAGCGGGCGGGTGTGGATCCGGAGTCGATGAGGTTTGACGCTAATCCAGTTGACTCCGACGCGGCGTCATAGTTTTAGCTCATCCCATGACACTTCTCCCCGCAACATACTTGGCTTCCTACACGCTTTCCGCGTTGGGGAATTCGATCGCCGCCATCGTGCTGCCCTTGTTGGTGCTCCAAACAACAGGCAGCGCCCTAGCAGCGGGCACCGTGGCGGCTGCGACCATTGTGCCCGCAGTGTTGGCCGGCATCTTCATGGGTGTGGTCATCGACCGGATCAATCGACGCACCTCTTCGGTGCTGACCGACCTCATCTCCACTCTCGCGATGGGAGCCCTCCCCCTGATTGACCTGATCACCGGTCTCTCAGTGGGCTGGTTCGTCCTGTTTGGAATCATCGGCGCCATCGGGGATGTCCCAGGGATCACCGCACGCGAAGCCCTGTTGCCTGCCGTGATCCGGCACGGCGGGGTCTCTGCGGAACGCATCACCGGCACCCGCGAAGCACTCGGCGCGGTCGCTATCCTCGTCGGCCCGGCAGCCGCAGGGTTCATGCTCACCACCTGGGACGGCACCACCGCCCTATGGGTCACTGCTGGCACCTCGTTGGCCGCTGCGCTGCTGACCCTGTTCATTCCCCACCATGTGGGGACACTCGAAGAGGCGACCACGGTCAGCGGGGCCCCGGTGCGTCGGGTCTGGGGGCAACTGCGTGAAGGGTGGGCCGAGATGATCCGAAACAAATTCGTCCTGGTCACCACCATCCTGACCACCTCCGCAGTCATCGCCATTGGAGGGCTCCAAGGAATCATCCTTCCGCTGTATTTCACCGAGATCAACCGTCCCGGGCTGCTGGGTCTGGTCATGAGCGCTATCGCGGCAGGGTCACTGGTCGGGGGTGGGATCTACGCCGTGGCCGGAACACGAGGTTCCCGTCGCGGATGGTTCGTCACAGGCTCTCTGGGCAGTGTGCTCGGCCTCGGGATCGTGGCATCCCTGATGTCGGTGTGGATACTCTTTCTCGGCGCCTTCGTGCTGGGCTTCTCGGTCGGGCTCTTCGGGGCACTGGTCGGGGTGCTCTCCATCGAACGCATCCCAGAAGATAAACGCGGACGTGTCCTTGGCACTCAGAACACGTTCGTCACAGCAGCCTCGCCCTTGGGCATCTTCCTAGCTGGGGCCATGACGGAGCTGCTGGGTCTCCATACTGCCCTGGTGATGCTCGCCGCACTGTGGTCCCTTGGGCTCCTCGTGGCAATGTGCGCCCGATCCATGCGTAACCTGGATAAACCCGTCCCCACCGAGGGGACCAATCACGAGGTAGAGGTGATGCGGGATGCGTAGCAGCGACCTCGCCAGCCGTGCCGGTATCACCGTGCGTACACTGCGCCACTACCACCAGATAGGGCTCCTTCAGGAACCAGCACGGTCCAGCAACGGGTACCGCGACTACAACACTCACGCGTTGGTCACCGTGCTGCGGATCCGCCGCTTGGTCGGACTCGGGTTCTCCCTCCCTCAGATCGCGACCATGCTAGAAGGCACCGATCCCCCACCAGATACCGTTTTTGACGCCTTGGATGCTGAATACGCGGCACAGATCGTGAACCTGACCCGCCAACGCGAACTGCTCGCCCATCTCAGACGATACGAAGCGTTCCCCGATCTTCCCCCAGAGCTCGCCCCGTTCCACCGGGTGCTTCGAGAATCTGGTCTACCCGAGAGCGCAGCAGCAACCGACCGGGACCACACCCTTCTCTTGATGCACCTCATCGGCCCGGAAGGACAGGATTACCTGAGAACGATCTATGAGCTGCTCAGCCACCCCGACCGGGCCTCCTCCGTGGCAGCGGCCATGACGGCCTGGGCGAGCCTTGATGTCGAGAGCACATCGGAGGAGATCCTGGATCTTGCCGACCAGCTCATCGACCTGTTCTTACCTGTCATTGCTGAACTCCCTGCACTGACCCAAGACCTGCCCGACCTCTCGGAGCCCCCGGAGCGCATCTACCAGCAACACACCACGAACTACCTCACCCCGGCCCAGCAGGCCGTCCTCGAGAAAGTCCGCGACAGCCTCACCACCCTCAACGAGGAGGCCCCTGGTAGGCCGCAACACGACCCAGAAGGACAGAAGTGAGCACTCTGATCATCACCGCCCACCCAGACACCGAATCACTGACCGACCACGCGGCCACACGCCTCCGGGATGCTCTGGGACACGAGACCACCACGATTGGTCACCTGGCACAGGAAGGTTTCGATCCGAGGTTCACCCTCAAGGACCGCCGGCTCTATCTGGGCCGCGGAGCCCCTGCGGCGGATGTCGTGGCCGAACAAGACCGGTTGGACCATGTCTCTGACCTGGTCCTGGTGTTCCCGATCTATTGGTGGTCCATGCCTGCACTGTTGAAAGGGTGGTTTGATCGGGTGTTCATCGCAGGGTGGGCCTTCGACTTCGACACCGCTGGGCGGCTCGTTCCGAAACTGGGACGCCTCACAGTCCACGTGCTGGCAACTGCGGGTACGGCAGCCGGATCCTTCGAAAGACACGGATACACCCAGGCGTTCGCCACTCAGGTCGAGACCGGGATCTTCGATTTCTGCGGCATGCGACGCGGTGGAACCGCATTCGTTTATGACTCAGAGTCCACAGACACTGAGTCCGTGACGGCAGCACTGGACGCAGCAGTCTCCAGAATTGCGGGTGCCGTCAGTCCAGGATCTGCATATACCGAGTAGCCATCAACACAGGTCGTCCAACAATGCGCGATCGGTGAGAACCCCAGGGAGACACACGAGTTGGGAGGGTCCGTGGAGCAAACGTGCGCCAAGCAAAGGAGATCGAGCAGAACAGCACGGTGGAGGATGGTCTAGCGGGCATTGAGGAACACAGCGCGCGTAGCTGGGACCATCAAAGGCCATGGGCGCTGACCAATCAACCCGGCGAGGTCTCACCGCGCCAGCTCCGTACTGGTAGCTCATGGTCAGTGGTTCTGTGACCGTCTCGCGATCGCCACCGCGGTCATCACCGCGCTACCCAACAGGATTAATGACAGTAAGAACATCGCCGTGGAGTATCCGAGATGCGAACCCGCCATCCAGCCCACCAGCGCAGGACCGCCGGCACGGCCTAAAGCGATCGCCACAGCCTGGACACCCATGAGTGCCCCAAAACGCGGACCGGTAAACCAGTCGCTCATGATCACGGCGCGCAGCGGCATGAAGGCACCGAATAGCAGGCCGAAGATGATGAAGTGCCCATAGAGTTCCCAGGCTTCGGTCCCGCGTACCGCCATCCATACTGAGGGCATGATCAGTGCCGTGATGATCAGCCACAGCTTCGCCGGGTCAAACCTGTTCGCCAGAACCGGGAGCAAGAACCTCGCCGGAAGACTGAGCAATCCAACAGCCGCGGCCCACCAGGCCACCATCGTGGGATCAAAACCACTGTCTTCGAATCGCGCGATGCGGTGGACGTTGAACGCCTCCAGGACCGCCATCGTCAGCAGCACGCCCAGAGTCAGCGGGACAAACCCCGTGGGGAATCTTCTCAGAGACTTTGACTTGCGCGGCGTAATGGCTTCCTCCCCGCCGGTACTCGGGGGAGGCGGGTGAATGCGCAAGGACCATCCCGCCACCGCGAGACTCACCATGAGAACGACTGTGCCGAGCACGATTGCGGTGGCCCGCCATCCAAGTTCCTCAGCGAGGTAAGTGGTGGTGGGTATGAAGATGGGTCCGGCCAGCCCGGTTATCAGGGTCAGAGTGCCAGCGGCCTTGTTCCTGGCTGTCCTGTCGAACCATTGTTGGATCCCGATGAAGGCTGGTTCGAAGAGCACCATAGCGCTTCCGGGACCGATCAACGCCCACCAGCAACCGAGCACCTGCCACGGCGTCTGACTCAGAGCGAACCCGATGAAACCCAGGGCCACCAGAGTGCCTCCGAGCGCAGTGATACCGCGGATTCCATGACGGTCCCCGTAGCGACCTACCGGTACGGCGAAGATCGCGCCGGTCAGGACGGACCCCGAGAACGCCGCGGACAAAAGGGCAATGGAGAACTCTGCGCCGGCCGCGGTTGAGGTGATCAGCACGGAGGTGCCGAAGAGAATAGCGCCAAAGCTGACCCCGACGCTCAATGCGAGCGGGTAGATCAGTCGACCAAAGTGCGGCGCTGGGTTGGTCTGAGGTGGCGGAGTTTGGGACATGTGTTGAAACCTTCTGGTGGGTGGGCATCGTGAGATGCCGACACCATTCCTGCAGGTTTCTATCCCTTGAGATCAATTCCGCTCTTGAGCGGGCTACCGCGGCGCTTGAACCAGACTCGACGCCCGTAGTGCGTCGACGGAACCCTAGCCGCCAGTGTTGGTCGGTGACCCAAGCATACAGAGGTCCCTAGTGCCTTCCTGTCGAGAGATCGTGGCCTCGCCGCTCGGTGGACTGTACGGGTCGTTCACAAACCGATCCCTCAGCGTGCACCGTCTGCTCTACTAAGACACGGGCGCCCGCAAGACGGACCCGATCTGCACGCTCCTGAAAATCTGACTGGAATGATCAGCTTTGGGAGCATTCAACGTTTGGCCGGTTATGGCTTGTACTGGTCACCCTCGTACTGGACATTAGCGAAGGCCTTCACTTCACGTTGCAGCCGAGCCGCAATGGCTTCACCCGCTGCGGCCCACCGCTCATAATTGACACCGTCATCCCACCCATCGATGGGATCGAAGTGGTGCTCCCAGAGCGCATTCCAGGAAGCCATATCGGCTGTAAGAGCCTCCGACAACCCGTATGTTTCCGGCGTAGTGGTGTATCCGACATCCCAAGTCGGCGTCGAGTTCTCCCACAGAGGCCAGTCACGCGAGTAGTCAGGAAAGAGCCTGATAATGCGCCGCGCCGGAGGTGTTCCGCTCATGGTGACGAGGCTACCCTTCACGCGTCCTACGAGGATTGATCCACCCGGAAAAGGATCGTTCAGCCCGCAATCAGAAGAAGCTCGAGAGCAGGCCTTGGGTCAGTGCGAAGACGTGCATGCGTCTCCACATCGAAGCGATCGGCTCCATACCGCAGCTTCTGACGCTCGAGTCCCTCCGCTGGGAATCCGGCGCGGGTAGCGACTGTGCAGGAGGCTGGGTTGTTTACCCGATGCCCGAGCTCAACTCGGAAAAGCCCATCCGAGAAGGCTTCAACGGCGACAGTAGCGAGGGCACGTGACGCGAAGCCGTAGCCGCGCGCTTCGGCGGTGAGCCAGTAGTACACCCAGGCAGTGCCGTGGCGTCGTTCGATGGCAGATAGTCCGACGTTGCCGACAGCAACACCGTCCGAAACGATAGCCCAGTTGCGCCAGGACTCAGTGAACACAAGGTACCCGCAGATGTAATGACGGGCGCGTTCGACAGTAGAAAGATCGACGCCACCGAACTGGGCGTTCAGGTCGGGGTTTTGTCTGGACGCATGCGAAAGAGCCGGAGCGTCTTCATCGCTCCAAGGGCGCAATTCAACAGCCATGGTGTCAATCCTGCCAGACGGACGAAGCGAGCTATCCCCCGCCCGTAAGCCGGTAGCTCACCGCGCGCGACTCGATCACTAGAGACCGATCGACGGCGGCACTGTTGGGATGCCCGTTTAACCCGCCCGGAGAAGATGCCCGCAAAGGTGCCTTATCTGGCACACGTCTCACCGCGCGAAAAGCGACCA
Organism: Nesterenkonia halotolerans; assembly: GCF_014874065.1. Taxonomy (NCBI): domain Bacteria; kingdom Bacillati; phylum Actinomycetota; class Actinomycetes; order Micrococcales; family Micrococcaceae; genus Nesterenkonia; species Nesterenkonia halotolerans. The sequence continues at coordinate 1,158,861 of NZ_JADBEE010000001.1, forward strand.
TTGGCGGATGGACGTAACGTACTCAAACGACGCAACAACTGCATCGACGACAGACCGTGCCACTCATGTTTCAGTGCGGAAGACTCAAGATCCGCTTCACCAAAGACCCTCCGGAGCCAGGCGCAACACGAGCTGTGAATTCTGGGGCGCGGGAGACGGAAGAAGCCTAGGCTCCGGCGGCTCAGCGCAACGTCTGCAGCTGTGACGCACCAGTACTGACACAGTCATAAGCCCCAGCACCGAATCGATGTTGGGGCTTATCTGTGCCCAGAGGAGACGTGAATTCACACCGGTGGCTCAGAGGTCGGACGAGTACCCGTTCTCATCGGTCCAGGAGACTCCGACCTGATCGACATCATCGCCGGGCTGGATGGTGACCCGCGCGTCTCGCACTTCGTCGATGTGCGGCGTCTCCACGAGGACCCGAACCAACTCATCCGCGAATGCTTCTCGGTCGTCTCGGGTGACCTCAGGACCGAAGCCCAGGTCCTCGGAAGAGAGGGTGACCTCGATGACACCCATGTCGCCACTGTCGTGGTTCGGGATGGCCAGCCCAGCACCCCAGTACTCCAGCTCAGTAGCAGCGCGGCCGTAGTTCCCAACGGACCCGAACTCTTCCAGGCTGGTCTCATCGGCGGCAATGCCCTGCTCATCCATGAAGGCAACGAGGTCGCGATAGATCTCGATATGAGTCTCGGTGATGGCGGGGACACCAGAACCGCCGTCTACCGAGTACTCGAACTCGGGGATGGGCTCGAATCCCGAACCATCGGCGGGCGGGAGCGTCTCCGTCTCCTGTGGATGCTCCGAGTCCTGAGCCTCGGCTTCCTCTGAGGACTGTTCTGGACTCTGGGCAGGAGTCTCCTGCGACTCAGCCTGAGCCTCATCAGCAGAGCAGGCAGTCCCAGCCAGCAGCAGGACCACCGAGAGGGCGAGAAAGCTGTGTTTGGTCTTCATTGAATCTCCTCAGATATCAGTCGCTTCTGCGGCTTCGACTTGCTTGGCGGCTCGTTCTTCGCGACTCAGAAGAATCGTTCCCCAGCCCATGGAAAAGAAGCCAAGCGCTGCAAGGGGTGCCGCCATCAGTGAACCAGTCAGGCCAGGGACATAATCCAGCATCATGACGGTGGACCAAAAGAACAGCATAGCGACGAGGACGAGCTTGATTGGTGTCAGATGAGCCTTCATAGGAAGCCCTTTCCATGGGAGTGAACTTGTGGTTTTTTCGTTGTCTGGACCTATATTGCAATTCTTACAGGTGTTCCGTAATGTCTTTAATATACACCCGGTCAGCCCCAAGGGCGACACAATTTTTCCCGCCAGATTGAACGAGGAATTATTATGTCCGTCGCCTGTGAACAGAATCCCATGCGTGAATACGGATCAGGAGTGTCTGATATTCACAGCATCTCCAGGGGGGCATTAAAGCCTCCCGCCGCAGCAGAGTTCCTGGGACTCTCCGAGAACACGCTCGCGCAGTGGCGCTGCCGCGACACAGGGCCCGCATACGTCAAGCTCGGCCGCACCGTGGTCTACCGCATCGAGACTCTGGAAGCGTTTCTGCGCGCCAACGAAAGCGGTGGAGCAAAATGAGCCCGCACACCGCCAAGCGGGCTCTCTTCAGCCCCACCACTCTGCGTCGCAGCGTGGTCAGCGTGCTGATCATGCTTCTGCTGGGCCTGACAACGGTCTTCGGACTCTCCGGAGCCGCCCACGCAGAGGAGACCGACGAGGTCGAGGGCCTGAGCTTCTACAGCGTCTCCGCATCGCTGATGGACTTGTTCTCCACTGCCCAGCAGCCCGACGACGACAGCGTGGAATGGAGCGACGCAGGCTGGGACACCATCCTGCAGAACCCCGGATCTGCCGGATCCTTCCTGGGCTACTCAGACTCCGACAAGAGCTGGATCACTTCGCAGCTGTCGGCCTCCTCCAACACGATGGACTACGGGGCACTGAACATCCGACTGACCGACGAGAACGGGAACTCCTCCGAGCCGGCCAGCCAAGGATTCCAGGAGTTCGCCCTCTTCGGCGCCACGCTCAACGGTATGGGTCTCGACGGCACCAGCACCGGCCTCTCGTCGAACATCACCAGCTGGATCGGCGGTGGGATCATGCTGCTGCTCTTCCTGCTGACCTACGCGGTGGACTTCCTCTTCCGCGCGGTGCTCTCGACCCTGAGCTTCCTCAACCCGTTCCGGTTCTTCGACGAAGCAATCCGGGAGACGGTCGGGGGTCAGTACACCACCGGAGCCGATGAGCTTCCAGGCTTCCTCAGTGGCCTCTCATCATGGATCGCCGACTGGTACGGCTTCCTCGACGCCATGGCCTGGCAGACGATGGTGCCGATGTTCATCGCACTCTTCCTCGTGGGGATCGTCTTCTTCAAGAAGCTCGACAAGGGATCAGCACTGAAGAAGCTGCTGATCCGACTCTTGTTCATGGGGCTCGGTCTGCCATTGCTGGGTTCGATGTTCACCGCCACCCTCGACACGATGAACGAGGGATTTAGCGCAGGACGCACCGGAGGCACCCAGGTGATTGCGAGCACCTACGTGGACTTCGAAGGCTGGGCCAAGAATGGTCGCCTAGCGGTGCCGGCCCAAGGCGCGATCGTGGAGTGGGACGTGAGCGAGGGTCGACCCTCCGGGGACTCGCTGCGCAACGCCCGGGACACTGCTCTGGCCATCAACAACCAGACGCACAACTTCGATCTCGAACGCGTGGTCGGGAGCGACGACCCCGCAGCCTGGTCACAGGCAGCGATCGACTCCAACGACGCGAACGTCGACGAGGCCGGTTTCGGCACCATCACCGACATGCTGCAGCGCCACATGAGCGGTGCGCAGATCACTGCGTCGGCCTATGAGACAGGCACCAAGTCCTGGTGGTCGGATCGGATGGATTCCCCCGAAACCGTCGTCGAATGGTTCCGCAACATCACCGCCGGCTCCTACACGACCTCGCCCATCGACGGGCTCTTCCAGAACATGGCGCAGCGCGCGCAGTTCTGGTCCGAGTCTGGGGGAACGTTCAACGCGGAGGTCCTTGCGGGCAACCCCGTCGTCTCTGTGGGCGAGAAGGCCACCGGGCTCCAGACCAGCGAGGACGGGGACGGGGTCCTGGCCTTCCGGACGGACCAGGGCAACATCGCCTCGATCACTAACTGTGGGATGTCCTACGGATCGAATCTCGGCGCTCCCGCGAACTGCAACATGTCCTCGTTGGCGATGTACAACTACCTGAACACCGGTTTCGGGGAGAGCGAGCTCACCCTGTACGGCAGCGGCAACGTCATGTCCGAGGCCACCCGGGAGATGCACACCTCGGTGAACCTGGTCGGCACCGGCACCATGAGCCTGCTCTACTGGCTCAACGCCACGTTCCTGCTCGCTGCCTTCGTGGTGCTCGGCTTCGTGTTCGCCTTCGCCATGGTCTTCACGACGCTGAAGCGCAGCTTCCAGATCATCGCAGCGATCCCGTTCGCGACCTTGGGTGCTCTCCACGGCATTGCGAAGGTGGTCATCTACAGCGTGGCCGCGATCCTGGAGATCCTTCTGACGATCTTCCTCTATGTGTTCATCATCGAGATGCTGCTGTCGTTGCCCCAGATCATCGAGGCCCCACTCAGCGGGATCCTCAACGACGATGGTGAGGGTGCAGTGATCGCTGGACTCGCTGGGTTCCTGGCATTCATCACCGGTGGACCCGCCTTCACCATGATCGTGACGTTCATCAGCATCGTCTCGCTGCTCGCGTTCACCGTCACAGCGCTGCGCACCCGCAAGGCAGTCATCAAGGCCGCCGACGAAGCAGTCACCAAGCTGGTGGAGAAGTTCATGGACGTGGACTCGACCCCCGCTACAGCGGGCCCTGGGAGTGGGATGGGCCACGGCGTCGCCTCGGGGGTCGGTGCCGGCATGAGCGCAACCGCACACAACCGCATCCGCAGGGGCGGACACCCCACCACCAACTCCAACGTCTCGGGCACTAACTCTGACGCTCCGGGTTCCAACGGCCCGGGAGACATCACGACGGGACCGAGCATGGGACGCAACGGTGGTGGCATGGGCGGTGGCCGGCGCGCGTTGGGCCCTGGCGACACTCCAGCATTGTCGGGAGGTCGCGGCGGCTCTTCGGGTCCAGACCATCAGGGGGGCCCCGGGGATCCGCAGGGACGCTACGGAACCGCCACGATGGGTTATGCCTCTGACGAGCAGAGCTTTGGAGAGAAGGTCCGCGCGTCAGGACTGTCCATCGATGGTCGAGGCTATGGCCCGGAGAACCTCAACGGGACCAACGGTGCACGCTCAGAGAAGGGCGCCACTGGGGACCGCGCTCGCCCGGAGGCACTGCACTCTCAGACACAGTCGACCCGCAGCGCCGACGCCTCCACCACGACCGAAGCACAGGCTCGTGTCGCGACCACAGAGACATCGGGCAGGGCCAATGGGACCGAGCAGTCGTCACGGCGCCTGGCAGTCTCTGATGAGACCGGCAGGCCCCACACGGAGGCACAGCGCCAGGAGAAGAGCCGACAGAGCCACAGCAACGAGCAGAACATCGCTCGGGGCAATGATGTTGTGGCGGCCGGGGAACGTCGTGGGGCAACCAACCTCGGGGGGACCAGTTCGAAGCTCTCTGAGCGTGAGCGCATGGAGGCCCAGACGGCATTGGAGAGGACGAGTGCCGAGACCGCAGGGACCACCACCCGGCCTCAGCGGGAGCTGCAGCCGGGTGAGCGTCAGAACCACACGTCCTCTCAGTCGATGACCACCGACCAGGCCGGTGATAGCTCGACGGAGTCTGCTCGTGCAGAGCTCGATGCATCAAGGGCTCGGGACGAAGGTGCGGTCTCGGTACAGAACCAAAAGACCGATCCACGCCCGATCACTGGTTCCTCCATCGAGAACAGCGCGCACGAGACGGTGACCAAGCAGCAGGGTGGCGAGCAGAAGGTCACTCAGGACAACCGTGCTGACCAGAAGCGCTTCGAGGAGCAGAAGGTCGAGCAGGACAACTCCAGCGAGCAGAACACGGAGTCCAGGCCTGTCGCCTCGGAGGATCGTTCAGTCCAGGGAATCAGGGAACGCACCACCGCAAACACGATGGGCACGACCCCTGACATGTCCACCGGTATCACCAGCACGGAGACTCCACGCCGTGCTGACGTCCACCAGGGACCGTCGACTTCTAAGAGGAAGACCTCCGCGCCCAGCGCATCAACCCCGACAAAGCCGAAGCCGAGGCCAGCAGCACCATCGACGATCGAGACGGCGGGGCAGAACCCAGGCTCGGGTGCGGTCAACACCCCGAGCAGGAAGGCCCCTTCCCCCACTTCGATCAACAGCGCTGCACCGAAGAACCCGACCCGTGGCGTGCAGCCTCGGAAGGGATCGCTGAGCGCGACGACCAGGGGCGGAATCAGGGGAGCAGCACTCGGACACACCAAGGCATCACCGACCAGCATCTCTCGCGGTCTCGCGAGCACTGCCACTGGTACGGCGCGCGAAGCGATCACCGGTGGGCTCAGGAGTACACCACCGAAGCAGGAGGCACGGACAGCACAGGCCCCGAAGAAGGTGGGAGCACCGACCACGCCACCGATGCGGCCGAGCACTACGCGGACGCGCACCGTGAGTGCTCGGCCCGCAGCACAGCGGGGCCAGGCGCCGAAGGGGATCAAGCGCAGCCTCAGCGCTGCGGCGGCTTCTCAGAAGTCGGCACCTCAGAAGAGGATCAGCGTGATTGATTCCTCGACGAGACAGGGAGGCGAGCTGCACCCACGCGGGATCTCGAAGCGCGATCCGCAGCAGTGATTCTGCAGCAGCAGTGATGCGGTCATAGGCCCCAGCACCGGATCAGCGCTGGGGCCTATGCGTGCCCAGGGACACGAGCACGAGGCGGAGCCGCAGTGGTCGAGGACCGGGGCATTAGTAAACGAAGTGATCCCGCGCAGCGGGGGGTGAGGAGTGAGCTTGCGAACGACGGTTCTATTCCGGGCGGGTCTGGGAGGGCGGAGCCCTACCAGCGGGCGGGACGAGGAAGACAAGCGAAGCGCTGTCAGACAAGTCCCTAGCTCGCGTTGTTTCGGCCTGTGTTAATGTATTGCTACACAGTACGAAACAACATTCTTCGGGGAAGGAGTTGAAAACTATGGCAAACCCGAATCGGGAAACCCGCCCATCGAGCAAAGGTCATAGGCTCACCGTGAGATTCGATGAAGCCGAAGACACCAAGGTTAGGGCGCGCGCTCGTTCGATGGGCATTCCTTCGTCAGCATTCGTACGTGCCGTGGCTCTGGACGCGATCAAGGGAAAGTCCGTCCCCTCCTCGATCGCCGCCGCCATCGAGACCTCGCAGGAATCATTTCCAAACCCAGACGAGATCAGGCTGGGTCGAGAGCTCCGCACTGCCATTACCAGGATCGGGGTCAACTACAACCAGATCGCTCGACAGGTGAACAAGGCGGGACCCCAGACGCTGAACGCTCCCAAGGCCATCGGGGTCATGGCTGAACTCACGGAATCTCTTCGCCAGCTGCAGGACCTCGTCGGGAAGCCGCAGATCAAGCCTCCGGTGCAGAAGGCGGAGAACGCGTGAGCACTTCAAGCATGAGGAAGAAGCCGCGGGGCAATACTCGCCCGGCGGTGGACTACGAGATCAACGGCATCCGTGGGACCACGACGTACAACGAGAACATCAAGAACGGCACCAGTCGGGTCGCAGAGATCAGGTGCGATCACGATTCGGTCGAGGAGTTCTTGAAGAGGTCAGAGGATCTGGCGGTTGCTCACGGTCGACAGATCGAGACCCGGTCCTATGTCCACAGCTTCAGCAAAGAAGAGATGGACCGCAACGACCTGGAGACCCCAGACAAGGTCGCAGACCTCAGCTACGAGTACATGAAGGAACTCCACCCCAACAGCGACGTACTGGTGATCGTTCACATGGACTCAAAGGGTGGCCACCCTCATTCGCATTGCAAGGTGATCAACCACTGCAACGAGACCGGGCGGGCCCTGGAGGGCCAGGAGATGTATTGGCAGTACCAGGCGGTCAACGATCGGGTGATGCGGCGCAACGGACTCTCAGTGGTCCAACGAGGCAGCGCGAGCCTGGACAACGGGGCGGTCTGGGAGAGCCTCCGGGAAGGAGGGACGATCAACGGCTACGAGCGCAAGCTCGGAGACGGAATCAAAGAATCGCTCCTCGACCTCCGCAGCGTAGACACTCCGAGCTACCGCAAGGTCCTCAAAGAGAAAGACATCGAACTCGTCGAGAGGGAGGACGAGATCAGGGCCAGTTCGGACGGAGAGCAGCCCGCCAGGGTCTCGGTCGGCTGGACCTACAAGATGTTCGACGACACCACCGAGAAGTCCAGGATGCGGCGCCGCAAGGCGTCGGCGCTGAGCCAGCACTTCACCCACAAGGGAGCCCAGAGGCTCTTCGAACGCAACATACAACTCAACGCAGAAAGGCAGGCCGAGCAGCATGGGATCCATGGACAAGAACGGGCAGACGGACGAGTTGGAGCAGGCACTCAAGGAATCGGGCTCCTCACCGCAGAGGAGGTCAACCGCGACGGCAGCATCGGGGACATCTACCTCGACGCCGAAGATCGACCCCTCGGGCCTCATGACGCTGACGAACGGACTGACCGACCTGTCCGCGAGACAGCGGATGAACGAGGAGATGATGACCTCGATCGAGAAGTCTCTGGCGAAGATCTCAGCGCAGAGTCGATCCGAGCAGAGTTCGAAGAACGACGCCGAGAAGCTGCGGAACGAACTCCAGCAGCTGAAGGAAGCGGTGCGCGCACTGAAGGACCAACTCCTCAGCAGCCAGCCCGTGAGGCTGGCCAGCGGGGAGACCGTCAGCCAGGGCGACCTCGACGCACTCAATATGTCGCGCCGGATCGAGGCCGAGATGAAGGCCGTGGCCTCGGAGACTGAGCAGCTGGGCAAGGAGGTCCGGAGGAAGCGCGCGCCGGTGGACATCGACCACGACAAGCTCGCCAGGATCCTGATGCAGAACCTCGACCAGACGATGGAGAAGAGGATGAACAGGATGATCGACGACAGCATCACACGCATGGACGGCGTTCTGCGGGCCCAGGAGGAACGCATGGCGACCCTCGGTACTACGAACCTGGACAGGACGTTGGAGGCCCTAGGAAAGGCCGAAGAGACGGCCTCCAGGGTCAAGACGGGAATGCTCTGGGGAGGCCTCGGCCGGCTGTCGATGGTGCTGCTCCCGTTTGCACTGGTTCTGCTCGCACTGGTCGCTATGGTCGTACCGGCTGCTCAGCTTCTGGGTGTCGCGCCGCTGAGCGAGTGGATCTGGGGGATCTTCGCAGACATCGAAACCCTCTGGGGCCAGGCGATCTTCGCTGCGTGTTTCCTGGGCGCCATGACAGGGGTCGTGTGGGTGATGTGGGCCCTGGCCATGAAAATCATGGCGGCCCACACGGTCGCTACGCGAACCTGAACCAGTTTCGGGCATTCCCCACAGGTATCTCACAGAAACAAACAGAAAGGCATAATTACATTAATTGTGAAACAATGAACCAAGTCAAGACCCAAAGCAAAACCCCGGCCCCCTAAAGGGGGCCGGGGCTGAAGCTGGGAGAGAAGTGTTGGAGCACTTCCTCTCGGTTATCAGTCGACGCACCAACCTCAACGAAAGGCATCGACGATGTCCCCATTCTACGCTGACCCCACCGAAGAGTCGACCTCCCCTGCGGCTGACCTAGTAAGCCGTATCGAAGCCGCGGCCGAGCTCAATCACCCCACTGCCCCGACTGCCCAGAAACAGCGCGGAACAGCCCCCACCACGCCCGACGTAACAACGAGCTCCAACATTCTCGGTGGCGTGTTCATGCCGCTCTCCGAAGAGACCATCGTGGAGATGGAGACGCATTCATACCTGGAATCCATCAAGGACCAGGACGTCGGCCTTCGACAGATCCGCGACCACCTGCTGAACAGGATCTCCAAGGCGTTCTCTCGCGAGCAGGCACGCCGCGACGGGGACAAGCAGCTCAACGGCGGCGAACACCCGAAGCTGGTCAAGCCCAAGGTCCTCGACGAGCTCACCTGTGCCCAGGTGCTGCTGGCCCGGTATCCCATCGCCGGTCTCGACTTCGCCAACGGTCAGGGCGACGAAGATCGCGTCGAACTCAGCATCTGGTCTCCTCCTCCCGCCGACGCGAACAAGAGCGACTGTGACCACGGCATCTACGCCACCGGAAGTCGTCGGATAAAACAGCTCATCCACGAACTCAAGCCCAGCGCGTCGGCCAACGCCGTCAAGTCCATGCTGGCCACCCTGAAGGCGCACGCGCCCATCAAGGAGATCACACGGATTCCACACCTCCGTGCCGTCAACAACGGGGTCTTCAACCACGAGACGAAGGAGCTGGAACCGTTCACCCCGGACTATGTGGCTGTCCACAAGATCCCCATGAACTACAACCCTGACGCCGAAGATCCCGAGATCACGATGCATGACGGTGAAAAGTGGACCTTCAGCACCTGGCTGGAGGGACTGACCGATGACGAAGGCGTCTATGAGTTGCTCTGGGAGGGCATCGCCGCAGCAGTGTGGCCCTACTACAAGAGGAACAAAGCACTGTTCCTACACTCCGAGCGGGGCAACAACGGCAAGGGCGCCTACTGCCAGGTCATTGACAATCTCTTGGGGCTCAAGGGGGCAGCTGCCATCCCCCTGGCCAGCTTTGGTCAGCGGTTCGCCCTGAGCTCGTTGCTCCACGCGCAGGCCATCATCGCTCACGAGAATCCAGTCGGAGCCTTCTCAGATGACCTGAAGGACTTCAAGACGGTGGCCACCGGAGACAAGTTCTCCCTGGAGCGGAAGAACGAGCACCCGCTGGAGTTCGTGTTCGTCGGGCCCATCTTCCAGTGCGTCAACGACTTCCCCAAGACCCGGGACAAGTCCGACTCCTTCGCACGTCGGCAGCTCTGGATCCCCTTCCGTAAGTGGTTCGGCGGAAAGGTCGACGGGGAGGACGTAGAGCGCAGTTACATCAAGGATGAATACCTCGCTCGCAATGACGTGCTGGAGTACGTGCTGAAGGAGGCCCTGCACATGCCGCTGGCGAAGTTCTCCGAACCCCAGGCCTGCCTGGACCTCTTGGAAGAGGCCAAGCGCGAGAACAACGCGGTGCGTGAGTTCTGGCACGAACTCGAAGACGAGTTCGTCTGGGATCTGCTGCCGACCCCGTTCCTCTTTGACCTCTTCATCTCCTGGTTCAAGAAGAACAACCCCTCGGGGCTCCCGGTGGGCAGGAGCACCTTCATCAGCTCGCTCAGCGCGCTCCTGTTCAACAGTGACAAGTGGGACTACGAAGACAAGGACAAGAAGCATCGTCCCGGCCAGAAAATGATCGAGCCAGAGCTGCTGATCACGGAGTACGACCTCAAAGACTGGATGAACGCCAACTACGTCGGGTCCAACCCGGCAATGCGCTCGGCCTATGTGCCCAACCGCGTGCACTACAGGGGCGTCTTACGACGCAACCCTGCATCCAGCGCGAAGGGCCCTGAGGATGCCGTCGACACGGATGCAGCAGTCTCAGACTGAGGCTATGCGCACATCAGCCCAGGAGGGCCTCGGTGATGCCACCGGGGCCCTCCTTCCGGCTTCAGGAGCTACTTCAAGCGCGCGCGGCACGCCGGGGGCCGCAGGAGCCCCGCAGGCCGCGCTGAGGGCGTGGAGGTTCACTTGGGCTCAGGTGGAAGGTGAGCCCACAGCTGGGGATGAGGCTTCCGTCAGGCAGCGAGCTGACTCGACGTGATCAGCTGCCCGAACGATCGCTTGCCGGCTCCAGGGGACTTTTCCCTCCGAAGTCAGCACATGGGAGCGGCTTTGCAGTGGTTGTACCGCGTGCGCGCGGTACGTCGTTTCTGCTGGTTTATGAGTGCTAATCGATCGCCTCTCAGGATGGACCGCGTTTTCTTGAAGCTCGGGAACTTCCTGGGCATATCGAGAGTAAGAGAGAAGCTCATAACCACTCGAAAAATTAAGGTACAACGGTACATATGCCCTAGGTGACTACAAAACCACAGGTCAGAGCAATTTCATGTTGTACCGCGGTTGTACCACAGGGAAGCCTCCGGAGGTACAACTGGCCGCAGCACCCGCTCGCTGACCAGCAGCACCCCCACCTGTGCGGTGGAGTTGAGGTGTTGATGCGACTTCATCCGCCACCTTCGCGCTGAACGCTCACTGATGTGCAGGGTTCGCGCCGGCAACCACACCCAGCTTTGTGGGTCTCGCGCAGTGACTCCCCCGCAACCCACCGTGCGAAGTCTCGGTGCTCATGAGGCACCGTCGAGCAGCCGCCGCACTGCGGGAGTTCTCGCGTGTTCGGCGAGGTTTCTAAAGTGTCACTGAAATCAGGTGTCACACGCTGGTGAAGGGTGCATCAGTGCCTCTGACCCGCGGGCTTAGGATCCACGAATGGTGGCAGCCCTATGGATGCCAGGCGTTTCACAGCGGCCGAGGTAGGGCGGTTCAACGCTCGGTCAAGAGTGACCTTCAGGCGTGCTGCGCGGATCTCTCGACGCAGCACCGCCTGGACCTCATCCCGGTTGTTCGGGTCGTAGCTTCTCTCGGCAGCAGCAGCCATGGTCACCCCTCCCCTGTGCGCGCTGTGTGATCGGGCATCGCCCAGCTCGCCGGTGGCACATCCATCGCAGCCAGATCGCGCAACTCGGGTGCTGTCGTGCGCCCCTGTCTCTCATCGAGGGTGATCTTCAGCCGCGCGGCGAGAATCTCGCGACGCAGGGTAACGAACATCTGCGCCTTGGTCTTGGTGGTGTGCTTGTGTGGTTGCTCGGGCATGATCAGCTTCCTCCTGGTCCTCATTATCTCCAGAAGCTGCTCCCCCCACCAGGTCGTATCCCCCACCTGAGCTCTCTGTGCAGGCACCAATGACCGTCTGTGGGGAGACCTCGCGCTAGGCGGGACGTTACCCGGCGAAGGTGTCCTCGACCATGGCTGTAGCTGCCGTCATAACCTCGCATGTGCGCAGCCGGCTGATCGCCTCGACCGGCGAGATGTCCCCCAGCCACGGGTTGGCCCCGATGAACCAGAGACGCGCTGTGTCGTCGCTCTCCGAGCTGGAGACCATCCTCCACGCCCTGTGAGCCAGCTGCAGCCTCTCCTGCGCTTCAGGCGCCGGTAGAGGCCCGTCTGCTCGGGCCCACCTGCCGGGGAGATCTCGTGCGGTGACACGGCCCCGTACAGCGACAAGGGTCGGTCCGAGGGCGCTGTTGAGCTGACGAGTGATCTCTCGGATGTCCGTCGTGGCCATGATCTGTGTCCTCCTGATCCTCATTATGTCCCGCAGCTGCTCCGCCACCAGGTCACGTCTCCCACCTGAGCTCTCTGTTTGGGCGCCAATGGCCGTCCGAACAGGGGCTTCGAGGTGTCAGAAGCGTCCTCCAAGAGTGGTCACGTATCAGCCACACGGCCAGACCAAGGAAAACAGGTAAGCGACGGCTCGCCACCTACCTGCGGGCAATCCACGGTTCGGCTTCAGGCGGTTGTCTCACGATTCGCCTGGCCAAGGTGCGTCACCTGCACCGCCACGGCACCCAACCGACGCGCTAGACCGGCCTTATGCTGGATGCCCGCCTCCCCCGCAGCATAACCTGCCACAAGCATGATGCTGAGACCGTCGAGACGCCTCGAAGCGTCTGTAAGTTGGAGCTGAGGCGAGAGGTCGAGTGCTGCGGCGATGATCCGCTCTCCGGCGCCATCCACGGCCATTAGGCGCCAGTCATCGTGCGCTACGCGGTCCGCAAGGTTGCGGGCAGCGGCGCTGAGTTCTTCGCCACGGAGGGTGCTATTGCCTGTCTGAGCCCCGAAAACGCGGTCCAGAAGGCTGAGCGAACTGGCCATGAGCTCAGTATGGCCCATGATGGGCAACCTTCGTAACCACTTCGCGCCACGTGCTCGACCCTCTCAAGAATTCGATGCTGCCCTCGCGCGGTGAGCAGCGAGTTCAGAGAGCGCGGCCGCGGCCGCCTCCTTGTACTTGCCGCCCTTCACGGATTCAGCGTCACCGTCAAGGTCAGCTTTTGACGACCCATAAGCGGTACCGCAGTCCTTGCCATTGCGGATCACCGTGTTCGGGACAATTTGCTGGGCCGCACCTGTCAACGCGCCCTCCATGAGGAGACGGAAGCGCGGACCTTCGGTGTTTCTCGCCTTCGCCGACAGGTCAGCCCTTCTTACGACGACGGCTTCGGGCTGAAGCGATTGCAAACGTCCCAATAGGTTCTTTGCACAGTCTCCTAGCTGGACGGCCGTCTCCCCCACTCCGCTGTTGATGTCGAAGACAGTCTCAACGGTGACTTGTGTGAGATCCAGGGGACCAGTTGGGCCTCCAACATCTTTAAGAACTACCACTGACGTGGACGCCATATTGCCGTTGATCCTCGTTGCCAGTCCCATCGCACGCATGCTTCATTATGCATACGATGATTCAATGACATCCACTCCGGCTCCAGTGATGATCGCTGACCGATATGAGAAGGTTCGCGACCTAGGTGGCGGTGCTTTTGGAGAGGTGTATGAAGTCATTGACCATCACCTGGGTGGGACTACTGCTGCGCTGAAGCTCCTGAAGTCCCATCCGCTGGGCATCTGGGAGGAAGCGCAGGTCTTGCGGCGCGTAGCCGGAGAACACCTACTTCCCGTGCAGAACGCCGACCTCGCAGCCGGGGTCCCCTTTATCGTCACAGACCTGGCCACGCATGGATCGATCGCGGAGCAAATCACGCCCCACGTTGGGATGCCCATCGACAGGGCCATCCGCTGGGGACGTCAGATGTGCCAGGGCATCGCGCGACTGCATGACTTTGGGCTTCTCCATTGCGACCTGAAGCCAGAGAACATTTTCTTGAACGGAAGTGGTGACGCTCTGGTCGGCGATCTAGGCCTGGCCCAACTAGAAGACCCGAACGGAGTCGTGCTCGCCGCCGGAAGTCCTTTGACTATGGCTCCAGAAGTCTGTGCCGGGATGGCGGGTTTGACCCCGCCAAGATGTTACAGCGCTCTTAGCGAGGTCTTTAGCCTCGGTGCCTGCGTGTACTGGATGCTCGCCGGGGCTCCACCGAGGCCCCTCATGTCATACCCGGACCTGGCCAAGACCCAGGTCCCGGACATCTGGGAGGCGGCGCCCCACCTACCGCGAGGCCTTCGAGACGTAGTCAATCGATCACTATCGGCAGATGTTATGGAGCGTCAATGGTCTCCTTCCCACCTTGATGCCGCTCTCTCAGCGTTTAGGCGACCCGAACGCTCCTGGACCCGCGTGCAACCCCACCCGGAACATCGTGACTGTTTCGTGGGCACAAAGTCAGGCGCGCAGACGGTTTCCGTGTGCGTCGCCGCGAACCCGAGTCGATCAGGATTTTTGATTGACGTTAGATACGAGAAGTCGCAGCGCGCCCTCCGAGAGCATTGCGGGAGTTCCAGTGAAGCTGGTCTAGGACGACAGTTGCGAAATATTTTCCGGTCCTGCTGATCCAGGTCCTTCGTGAGGCTGAGGCACGATTCAACGCCAGCAAGACCTCAGTGAAGACTCATTTGCTCCTTCGACCACGTTTGAGCAAAACGCCTGCAATCGCTGTTGCTACCCCGGATTGTGACCACGCTCCTACTGGGCTGAAGGACGCGCATGCCTGACGACGTATGGAAACGCACGTCGTCTACGTCTGGGGCACACAGGCCTCTCAGCAGTCGTTGGCAAACCCGAGGAGACGGGCAAACCCACTGTCACGGTGGGGAACAGCTCACGCTTGAACCCTACTTCTCTTGTTCTTCGGAGTCCTGCGCAAGGTTCTGAGCAAGGGTCGCCGCATTCCAGGCATTAAAAAAGGACCGTTGACTAGAAAACTCCTAGTCAACGGCCCTTCACAGTTGCGGGGGCAAGATTTGAACTTGCGACCTCCGGGTTATGAGCCCGGCGAGCTACCGAACTGCTCCACCCCGCGTTGCGACTTGTTTAGTCTACGCACACATATCTGCTGTGCAAAATCGAGATGAACTCAGTGGAGCGTGACCTCCAACACCCGCTGTCCCCGCCCTGACCTGGAAGGTACGGGCGGGGACGGCGTCGGGTGCTGCGGGGGTCAGGACCCCCGCGAGGAGGTGTCTACTCCTCGAGGTCAGCCTCGGCCTGCAGGGCATCGTCGATGGCCTGCTGCAGCTGCTCCTGGGCCTCGCCGTAGGCGGCGAAGTCTCCATCGGAGAGTGCGGCGTCGGAGTCCTGGATCGCCTGGCCTGCGCGATCCAGTGCGTCGTTCAGCCGTTCCTGGGCCGGTCCCGTGGGAGCGGCAGGAGCTTCCGCCTCTTCCGTGGGCTCGGCCTCGTCGGCGGGCTCTTCCTCGGCCGGGGCCTCGTCAGACGGGGCCTCGCCCTCGGGGACATCGAGCTCGTCGTCCACGGCTTCACCCTCAACACCGGCACCATCGGCCACTGCGGCACCGGAGTCACCGCCGAAGACCTGATCGAGTGCCTCATCGAGGGTGTCGGCGAAGCCAACCTCCTCGCCGTAGGCCACCAGCACCTTGCGAAGCGCCGGGTAGGCGGCCTCGGTGCCGGTGGACTGCACGTAGACCGGCTGAACGTAGAGGATGCCGTCGCCGGCGGGCAACGTGATCATGTTGCCGTTGATCACCTCGGAGGCACCCTGGCGCAGCAGGTTCAGCTCCTGGGAGATCTGCGAGTTCGAGTCGAAGTTCGCCTGGGTCTGACCCGGTCCTGGGATGACCGTGTCACGGGGCAGTTCGAGCAGACGCAGCTGGCCGTAGTCCTCGGCCTTGACTCCGTCTTCTCCGGTTCCCGCATCACCTGCGGCGGCGAGGAATCCGTAGAGCACGTTGCGCTGCTGGGCGCCTTCGGCGATCTGCGGGATGAACGTGCCGGTCAGCGAGAACGCCGGCTCCTCCTGGCCCGGCATCTGCAGGGTCATGTAGTACGGAGGCTGCGTCTGGGCGGACTCGTCATCCGCGGTGGGATCCGAGGGAACTGACCAGGCGTCGTTGTTCTCGTAGAACGTGCCGGGATCGGTCACGTGGTAGCGACCGAGCAGCTCACGCTGCACGCGGAACATGTCCTCGGGGTATCGGACGTGGTCCATCAACTCGGCGGACATGTTTTCGTAGGGCTGCAGCGCCTCGGGGAAGACCTCCTGCCAGGCACGCAGGATCGGATCCTCGGTGTCCCAGGCGTAGAGCTCCACGGAGCCGTCGTAGGCATCCACAGTGGCCTTGACCGAGTTGCGGATGTAGTTGACCTGTCCGGCGAGCGTGGGGGCTCCCTGGGTCAGCGCGTCGGTGGTGGCCTGCTCCAGCTGCTGCTGGTCGGAGTACGGGAAGTCGTTGGAGGTGGTGTAACCCTCCACGATCCACTTGACCCGTCCATCGACGATGGCCGGGTAGGCGTTCTGGTCGACCTCGAGGAACGGCGCAACCTCCTGCACGCGTTCGCGTGGCTGGCGCTCGTAGAGGATCTGGGATTCCTCGGTCATGTCTCCGGAGAGCAGGATCTCTGGGGACTGGAACTGGATCGCATAGACCAGTCGGTTGAACAGTCCGCCGACGTCGGGACCGCCGTCACCTTCGAAGGTGTAGACGGTCTCGGCCTCGGAGTCAGCCGCGGCGGGGCGGTCAAGCTCCAGCGGCTCCTCCTCTTCCGGGGCGCCCACGATGGAGTACTCCGGCGAGTTCTCACCGAAGTAGATGCGTGGCTCGTAGTCGTCATCGCTGGCGAGCTCACCGCGAGTGGGGATGCCCTGCAGGGTGAAGCTCGGCCGGCCCTCGGGTGTGACGGTGTTGGCGTTGGCCGCGACCAGTCCGTAGCCATGGGTGTAGACGAGGTGCCGGTTGACCCAGGAGGCGTCGTCCGGAATGTTCAGCTCACGAGCAGCGATCACCGTGTCCTGACGCTCGCCGTCGATCTCATAGCGGTCGAAGCTCAGCGTGTCCGGGAAGGAATAGTACTGGCGGAACTGCTGGAACTGACCGAAGGCAGCGGAGACCAGGTTGGGGTCCAGCAGGCGGATGTTCTCGGTGTTTCCTGCGTCCTCTGCCAGGGCTCCCTCGGTGGCCGAGGAGTCGGCGTCGTAGCTCTCCTGCTCGAGCTCCTGCAGGCCGTAGGCGTAGCGGGTGAGCTCCATGTTGCGCTCGATGTAGGGCATCTCCAGGGTCCGCTCCGAGGGCTGGACCTGGTACTCCTGCACGAGGAAGGGGTAGAGCCCGCCGCCGATGATCGCGGTGATCAGCAGCATCGCGGAACCGATGATGGAGAAGCGCCAGCGTCCGGTGACGGCGGTGACGATGAAGACCAGGGCCACCAGCACGGCGGCGGCGGCGAGGATCGCCTGGGCAGGAATCACAGCATTGACGTCGGTGTACAGCGCGCCGGCCCAGTTCCCGCTCTGGTTCTGCAGGGTGGCGTAACGGTCGAGCCACCAGTTCACTGCCTGCAGCAGCAGGAAGATCGCGGCAGTGACGGCGATGTGCCAGCGGGCGGCCGTCTCGACCACGAACTTGCCGCTGGGCTCGATCCGGATGCCGCCGAAGAGGTAGTGGGTGAGGATGCCGGCGATTCCGGCCACCAGCACCGCAGAGACCAGGAAGCCGTTGAGCAGCCCGAGGAAGGGCAGCGTGAAGATGAAGAAGCCGAAGTCCATGCCGAACTCAGGATCGGTCATGCCGAAGGGCTGCTGGTTGATGAACAGCAGCACCGTCTCCCAGCTGCCCTGCGCCGCGGTGCCTGCGAAGAAGCCCATCAGCGCGGGCAGACCGATCATGAACAGGCGGCGCATGGAGTTGAGCGTGCGCTGATACCGGATGACCGATTCGTTCATCTGGCTCTGCACCGACATGGGTCGGTTGCGGAAGGCCAGGAACAGGCTCAGCCAGACCAGGGCGGCCATCAGCACGAAGGCCACCAGGAAGATGACACCGCGGGCGATCCGCTCAGTCCAGAAGACGTCCTGGTAGCCCAGCTGGTTGAACCAGAGGATCTCCGCGTAGAAGCCGGAGGACGCCACGAAGGCACCGATCAGCACGGCGATGATGATGATCGTCAGCACCAGTGCTGACGGGCGCCGTGGCCCTGACCCCCGCTCACGCCGCTCGGAACCGGACCCGCCGGAGTTGTCGCCGTCGTCCCCGCCCGAGCCGGAGCCGAAGAGGCCCCCGCCGAACGGGTTCGCAGACCCGAATCCCTGAGAGAAACTCACGGATAAACCCTCGTCTCTATATTGGTGCTTGGATACGTCTGTGCTGCTGGTTCTGCTGCGTTCTTCTACTGTGATCCGCAGGACGTGAGTCCTGCGAGAAAGTCTTCGTCCTCATCGCGGACCGCCTCGACGATCTGCCTCGCCTCGGAGACATCTGCGACCGAGTACGTCTGCAGGCCCTCGGGGACCCGTCCCTCAAGGTCCGCGCAGTTCTCGCTCGGCACCAGGAAGTTCTCGATGCCCTGCGATCGAGCACCCACCACCTTCTGAGCGATCCCGCCGATCGGTCCCACTGTCCCGTCGGGATCAACGGTCCCGGTTCCAGCCCAGTTCACGCCGCCGGTCATGGACTCTTCGGTCATCGAGTCCACGAGCCCGAGGGTGAACATGAGTCCGGCGCTGGGTCCGCCGACGCCGTCCAGCTGGATGTCCACGTCCACCGGGAAGGAGAACTCGTTCTGGAGCATGATTCCCACGTAGTAGGCCCCGTCGGCCTCCTGGTAGGTGGGGACCTCATATTCGAGCTCCTCACCCTCCCGACGTACCGTCAATTCTACCGGCTGACCTGCGGCGGTGTTGACTGCGTCACGCAGTCCTTCGAGCCCGGTGATGTCGCTTCCGGCCGCGGCGGTGACCGTGTCACCGGGCTGCAGCTGCTCGTCGGTGCCGACCTCGTCCGCCTCGGGCGTGAAGTCCACCACGGAGAGCTGCTGGCTGTAGTCGATGCCGAGCTCCTGCAGCGCCGCCGCCACGGCCAGGTCCTGTGAGCTGGTCATCGCGGCGCTGTTCTGCTCCTGCACCTGCTCGGCGGTGGTGCCGGAGGGGTAGATGAGCTCGTGCGGCTGGATATCGGTGCCGGGGTTGACCCAGCCCAGGACTGCCTCGGGGACCCGGACCGTGGAGGTGGGCTCGCCGCTGACGTAGACGGTGGTCAGGTTCAGCGCACCGTCGGTGGGGTAGGTCGGCTCTCCGGTCACGGAGATCACCGCTTCGTCCTCGATCTCTCCGATGGTGTTGAACACCGGTCCGGGGGTTTCGATCAGATAGGGGCTGGGCAGCAGCAGACTGAGCAGCCCGATGATGAGCGCTGAAGTGCCGGCGACGGCTTGCAGACTTCTCCGCAGGCGGGGCTTGGGGGATTTCGGCGGCTGCTCAGTCATGATGATCGTCACTCATCTTCTCATCTGGGCTGAGCAGTCACGAAAAGTGTGTCAGGACTCAGGAGACTTCCCGTCATATCCGCCGTCGAGCAGCTTCTGCAGCTCCTCGTCGATCTTGGCGGTCTCCTCCTGGCGCTCAGCACGGCGCTGCTGGAAGCCGGTCGGATCGTCGAGGTCCTGCTCGTCGGGCTGGACGTCGGGGTGACCCCAGACGTCGTCGCGCCCGGCCATGCCCTCGGTCTCGCGCAGGTGTGCCCAGAGTGCTGCGGCGTCGCGCAGTCGGCGCGGACGCAGCTCCAGTCCGACCAGGGCGGCGAAGGTGTCTTCCGCCGGCCCGCCCGAGGCACGACGGCGGTTCATCGTCTCGCGCAGCCGGGACAGTGACTCCAGGTGTTCAGCCGCCTGGGTCACCACGTCATCGACCCAGCCCTCGACCAGGGCGAGAGTGGTCTCGATCCGCTTGAGTGCGGCTTCCTGCATGGGAGTCCGCTCCTCGGGGAAGAGCCCCTCCCCCAGGATGGAGTTCATGGCCTCGGGGTTGCTCGGGTCCATCTGGCTCGCGGCCTCTTCGATGCGGCCCATGTCGATGTGGATCCCTGCGGCGTACTGGCCCACTGCATTGAAAAGGTCCTGCTCGAGCCAGGGGGCCTGGATGAACAGCCGCATCCGGGCAGCCTCGCGCAGCGCCAGGTAGAGCAGCACCTCACGGCTGTCCACGCTGAGGTCCTTGCCGAACTCGCGCACGTTCTTGGGCAGCAGCGCGGTGGTGTGGCCCGCCAGCGGAAGACCGGTGTCCGAGGAGGAGACGACCTCCTTGGCCAGTTCGCCGATGGCCTGACCCAGCTGCATGCCGAAGGCCATGCCGCCCATGGACTCGACCATGCCGGTGATCTGCTGCGCTCCGGCTCCGCCCATCATGGATTCAAGCTCGGGAGGCAGGCCGGAGCCTTCTTCGCCCAGCTGGTCCTTGATGGCGCCGGAGAGAGCCTTGGACACCGATTCCGCCACGGGTTCGGTCAGCCGCTTCCAGGAGTCGAAGGTCTCTTCGACCCACTGGGCGCGGGACCAGGCCTTGCCGATCTGGCCTGCGGTCTCGAAGGTGGTGGCTCCGTCCAGCCACATGTCTGCCAGGCGCAGCGCGTCGTCGATCTCCTTGCGCTCGGCGGCCGAGACGCTGGGATCGTCCCCGGCGGCTGCCTGACGGGCGGCCTGCCGGGCCATGGACCAGTTGACCGGTCCCTTGTCCTCGTCCGAGGGGTTCTGCATGGCGGAGAACATCGACTGCACCTGGCCCATGATCTGCTGCATCATCTGCGGGTTCATGTCCGCCATGCCGGGGATCTGGGAGGGGTCGAAGCCGGGTGGGAATCCGGGGAATCCACCCTGGCCGCCAGCTCCGGACTGGTTGCCCTGGCCGGATCCGGGAGTGCCGGTGAAGCCGATGCTGGGGCCGCGGTTCCCGGCGTCGTTCTTGTCCTTGGCGTCATCGCCGTCGGGTTCCTGGCCGGGCATCTGACCGTTGAAGAGCTGTTTGAAGAACTCCTCCATGGGGTCACGTGGGTCATCCCCGTTGCCCTGGTTGTTGTTGCCGGAGTTGTTCTCGCTCATCGGACGCTCCCTGTGGTGATCCTGGTTCGGCCTGAGAACCTCCAGCGTATCCAGCGCGCCTCCGTGCTGTCTGTACGAGCGCGGTCAGTTCGCCACAGGATGAAGTCGCGGGGTTCTCGATGCCCGCAGGCGGCACTCACATTCGGGGTGCGGGTGCACCGGTTCGACGCTGATGTGCCCCGCCGGGCCGGCGAGGCAGAGGATCCCGAACGAGGTCTGCGGCGCGTGCTGTCCGTCCACGGCGAGCTGGACCTCGCGGGCGACGATGCTCGCGACCACCGACGCGGGGTCGGTGGGGTGCGCGGGATCGTGTCCTGCGCCGCCGGGCCCGTGCCCGTGTTCTGTACTCCCCAGTTCTGTCCCGCCGGGTGCGGCGAGCGCGGTCTGCAACGTCTCCCAGTGCGGGTCCCGGTCCTGGCCATGCAGCAACAGACAGTGCGGGCAGGGACCCGGTTCCCCGCTCAGCAGCGGGCCGATCCGCCACCCGTGCCGCGTGTGCACCACCGGCAGCAGCACCTGGGCGCGCTCCGCCGCATCTGCCAGTCGGGCAGGGGCGATGCCCTTCTCCGCGAAGAGCACATGGATGTCGACGACGTCGCCGCCCGCCTCCTCCTGGCGCGGTGACGTGCGCGTGGCGATGGTGGCGTCCGGGCGCAGCCGCAGGCAGGTTCGCCGCACCGCGGCTGTGCGAGTGAGACCGAGCGACGTCGCGGGATACCCCGCGGCGATGTCGCGGGATGAGACGAGGTGTTCGTCGCTGAGCAGCAACATGCCGATGTTCAGCCGGGTGAGTTCTTCGGCCACGAGCTTCGCTGGTGCGGGAAGCCCCTCGAGGAGCACCGCGGCGAGCTGCCGGCGCGCGCCTGCATGGAGGCGCAGCTCGGAAGCACGGGACTCTCCGTCGGAACCCTCTGCGTCGGGGCCCTGCCCTGCGCGGGTGACGTCGAGGTGGGGTCGCAGCTGTTCCAAGACGCGCTGAGCAGGTCCGATAATGCGCACTGCGTCCTCATCGTCCCCGAGCTGCACGGTGCGTTCATCAAGCATGATGAGCCGCTGCCAGCTGGCGAGGAGTCGAGCGGGATCCATGCACCTATGGTGCCAAGCCCCTGCGTGACTGCCGGAGTTTTCCACAGATCAGGGCCGGGCTAGGCTCCTGCTATGGCGACGCGGCAGCTCCAGCAGCAGATCACAGTGGATGACCAGCCGGTGCTGGTGATCCGCTCGGCCCGCCGCACCCGCACGGTCAGCGCCGATCAGGTCGCGGGCACGCTGCGTCTGCGCGTCCCGCTGCGACTGAGTCAGCGCGAGGTGGAGAAGCATGCCCGGGCCTTCCAGAAGAAGCTCAGCCAACGCGCGGCGCGAAAGCCGCGCAGCGATGCTGATCTGTTGGAGCGGGCACGCGCGCTCTCGACCCGATACCTGGACGGCGTGCCGCAGCCCGAGTCCGTGAACTGGTCCGCCCAGCAGCATCAGCGCTGGGGTTCGACCACCTCCACCACCGGCACCATCCGGCTCTCCTGGAGGCTTCGCGAGATGCCCGTGTGGGTGCAGGATTCGGTGCTGGTCCATGAGCTGGCACATCTGATCGAACCCGGACACGGTCCACGGTTCAAGGCTCTGACGGCGAAGTACCCCCGCACCGCGGAGGCGGACGCCTTCCTCGCCGGGGTGAGCTGGGCGGACCACCACTCTCCCTGACCCACCCCCCAGCGTTTTACCGGGCCTTACGAGTTCTACCGGGTCGACCGTCGGGCCGGTATTCCTCGCAAGGGGAGGTAAAACGCAGGGGCGGGGAGGAAGACCGTTCAGCCTTCGGAAAGGACTTCGCGCAGCCGGTCGCCGTGCTTCTCGAGCTTGCGCTCCCCGATGCCGGGAACCTTCAGCAGCTCCTCGTCCGTGCTGGGCTTCAGCTCCGCGATGACCTCCAGCGTGGCATCGGTGAACACCACGAACGCCGGGACCTCGAGCTCCTTGGCGTATTCCATCCGCCAGGCGCGCAGCTTGTCGAAGAGTGCCTCGTCGTAGCGTGCGGGGCAGTCCTCGCAGCGCCGCCGTTTGACCTCGGTGGCCACGGTCAGCACCTTCCCGCAGGTGGAACAGGTGGTGGCTTTCTTCTTCCGCGAGGCGGCATTGGGACTCAGTCCGCCCGCCGAGGGCGCGATCTTGCGGCCGGGCTCCTCCAGCCCCATCTCGCGGCGCAGCGGGCGCAGGAAGCGCGAGGGGGTGCGTCGGCCGCGTCCCCCGGTGTGGCGGGAGGAGGATGAGCTGAGGAACAGGTACTTCCGGGCACGCGTGATGCCGACATAGAAGAGCCGACGCTCCTCGTCGACCTCCTTCTGCGTCTTGGCGAAGGTGATCGGCATCAGCCCCTCGGAGAGCCCGGCGAGGAACACCGCCTCCCACTCCAGGCCCTTCGCGGAGTGCAGCGAGGCCAGCGTGACGCCTTCCACCGTGGGGGCGTGCTGCGCGGCCGAGCGTTCCTCCAGCTCGGTGATGAACCCGCGCATGGTGAAGCCCTCGCGCTCGGTGGAGAGCTGATCGGCCAGCGCGACCAGCGCGGACATGGACTCCCAGCGTTCACGCACCGCACCGGTGGCCTGCGGGGCCTTCTCCGAGTACCCGTGCGAGGAGAGGATGTCGCGCACGCTCTTGGACACCGCATCCCCGGCGTCGACCACCAGCGAGGAGGTGCGCAGGGCCGCGAGCGCCTCGCGGACCTCGCGGCGGGAGAAGAAGCGCTCCGAGCCGCGCAGCTGATACGAGATCCCCGCGGTGGCCAGCGCCTGCTCGAAGGCCTGCGACTGCCCGTTGGTGCGGTAGAGCACTGCCATCTCGGAGAGCGGCACGCCCTGCTCCTGCATCGCCGCGATCTCGGCGGCCACCCAGGCGGCCTCCGCGTCGTCGTCGGCGTGCTGGATCAGCTTCGGCATCGGACCGCGCTCACGCTGGGAGATCAGCTGCAGCGGCTCCGGCCAAGGGGCGGGATCGGAGAGTCGGGACGCCTCCCGGGTGCGGTCTGCCAGCAGACCGTTGGCGAGTTTCACCACCTCGGGGGTGGAGCGGTAGTCACGGACCAGCTTGACCAGGTTCGCCTCGGGGTGGCGGCGCTTGAAGCCGAGGAGGAAGTCCGGGGTGGCGCCGGTGAAGGAGTAGATGGTCTGCGCGGCGTCGCCGACCACGCAGATCTCGTCGCGCCCGCCGAGCCACAGGTCCAGCAGTCGCTGCTGCAGCGGGGAGACGTCCTGGTACTCGTCCACCACGAAATGCCGGTACTGCTGGCGGACCTGGGCGGCGACCCGCTCGTCATCTTCGAGGATGCCCACGATCAGCAGCAGCACGTCCTCGAAGTCGATCAGGTGCTTGTCCAGCTTCACGTCCTCGTAGGACTGATAGAGCTTGGCGAAGGTGCGGTGGTCGACTCCCCCGGGCTCGGGGCGGCCCGCGCCCTCGGCGGTGGCGACCTCCAGATAGGACTCCGGAGTCAGCGTGGACACCTTGGCCCATTCGATCTCGCTCGCGAGGTCCCGCAGGGTGGCACGGTCCGTGGTGATGTGCAGCCGGCGGGCGGCCTCGGCGAGGAGGCGGACCTTGTGGTCCAGGATCTGCGGCATGGTGCCGCCGATCGACATAGGCCAGAAGTACTGCAGCTGGCGCAGCGCTGCGGCGTGGAAGGTGCGCGCCTGCACCCCGGGGGCGCCCAGCGCGGAGAGCCGCGAGCGCATCTCTGCGGCGGCGCGCGCGGTGAAGGTCACCGCCAGCAGCCGGTGCGGGTCATAGACCCCGGCGCGGACCCCGTAGGCGATCCGGTGAGTGATGGCGCGGGTCTTGCCGGTGCCTGCGCCGGCGAGGATGCACAGCGGACCGTTCAGCGTGGAGGCGGCCAGCCGCTGTTCCTCATCGAGCCCGTCGAGGATCGCCTCGGGCGGGGAGGCGGCCAGCTGGGCCGCGGTCAGCGCGGAGCCGGGAGTCGAGGTGGAGGTGAATGCGGGCCGACTCATCGGGCCTGCTGTCCGCGTGGAGCCGGTCGGGCGGATCCGCGGGGCTGCGGGGGCTGGGCGTCGGCGGCGGCCTCGATCGGTGAGCCGTGCCAGTGTTCGATCAGCGCCCGGGAGATGGAGGAACGCGTGGGCAGCGAGACCTCGCCGGCGGCGGCAGCAGCGGCGAGCTCCTCGCGGGTGAACCAGCGGACCTCGCGGATCTCATCACCATCGGGCCGCGCCATCGAGGGGTCCTCGGTGATGGCGAAGTGCCCCAGCATCAGCGAGCGCGGGAAGGGCCAGGACTGCGAGCCCATGTATTGGATTTCCGAGACGACGACGCCGGCCTCCTCCTCGATCTCCCGGACCAGTGCCGCTTCCACCGACTCCCCGGCCTCCACGAATCCGGCGAAGGTGGAGTAGCGCGTGGCATCCCAGCGGAAGGCCGAGCCCAGCAGGATCCGGTCCTCGGCGTCCAGGACCGCGGTGATCACCGCAGGGTCGGTGCGCGGGAAGGTCTGCGCGCCGCAGTTCGGGCAGACGCGGCGCCACCCGGAGGCATCCACCTCGGTGGCGGTGCCGCAGGCCGCGCAGAAGGAGCTGCGGGCATGCCAGGTGGTGATGGCCAGCGCCTGGGTGAGCAGGGCTGCGTCGACCGGGGTCAGCTGGGAGCCGGCGAAGGCCAGGTCGGCCCAGCTGGTTCCGGTGGTGTCGGAGGGCTCGGTGGTCCCGTTCGCGTGGCCGTTCTCCTCCGGCTTCGGATGCGCGACCACGACCACGTGCACGCGGCCGTTCTGCTCTCCCTCGGCAAGGTCCTCGCCCCCGGGTAGATCAGCCGGGTCCACCGCGCCGAGGGTCACGGCACCGGCGGGCAGCTCACCGGTGGCGGGCTCATATTTGAGCCGGTCTCCGCTGAGCTGGGCGCGCCGTCCATAGAGGTTCAACACCCGGGTCCCCGGGGTGGCCCAGACCTCGCTGAGCCATTCCGGACGCTTGCGTTCGGCGTCGAGGCGGTCGATCCGGGCCCCGTCCTGGGGAAGCGTGAGCAGAGTTTCACCAGGGTCGCGGCGGCGCATATGCATACCTACTACCGTAACTGGCCCGGCCCTGGGACGAGCACCGTCCAGACCGCTGTGGAGAGTGACCTTGAGCGCGCCCCGGGCGCGATGCCCGCAGGCGAAATCCTCCTGATTTCTGGAAAACGCCGTGGCTGCGCACCGGTGGAGGGCTCTGACCCCATACGCTGGTCCTCGTGCGATGGACTTCGATGGAACTTGCGGCCCTGGCGACCGCGGCAGTGCCGGGCCTTTCCCCCACCGGCGTGGCCGTGGCGGCTGATGATGCCCGCGACTTCACGTCCGCCGTCGTCATCGACTCCGAGGGCCACCGCTGGCGGATCCGCTCCCCTCAGCACCAGGAGGCAGCGATGCGCCTGGAGACCGAGCTGCAGGTGCTGCGCGGATTCTCCACCGGCATCCGCGCCGAACTGCCCTTCCGGGTCCCTTCCGTGGCCGGCGCCGTCCGCCGAGGGGAGATGCGCACCTTCGTGTACAACCACCTGCCCGGCACCTCGCTGGAGCTCAGCGAGCTCACGTCTGCGTCCGAAGCCGTCATCGATGACATCGGACGCACCATCGCCGCCATCCATGACCTCGATGACGCAGTCGTGGACAACGCCGATCTGCCCCGCTACTCCGCGGAGCGCTACCGCCAGCGCCGGCTCAACGAGCTGGACCAGGCGGCGACCACCGGGGAGATTCCGGCTCTGTTGCTGCGCCGCTGGGAGCACGCCATGGAGGACCGCGAACTGTGGCGGTTCTCCCCTGCGGTGACCCATGGGGACCTGCACGAGGACTCGCTGCTGATCGAGGGCGAGCGCGTCGTCGCCGTCACCGGCTGGACCGATCTGCACAGCGGAGACCCGGCCGATGACTTCGCCTGGCTGACCGCCGCCGGAGACGCGGAGTTCACCGAGAAGGTGCTCGCCGCGTATCACCGTCACCGCACCGGGCAGGCCGATGAGCATCTGATGCGACGTGCCGCGCTCACCGCGGAGTTCGCGCTGGCCCAGTGGCTGGTTCGCGGTCACGCCAGCGAGAACCCGGAGATGGTCACCGAGGCCAAGGGGCTGCTGGAGCAGCTCAAGGTCGACATCGAGACCTATGGCGGTCAGCCGATCGCGCTGACTCCGATGGAGGGCGAGGAACCACCGGCTCCTGCCGAGGTGCAGGATTCCCGGCCCGTGGCCCGCGCCGGCGCTGCCGCGACGGTGGCCGATACCGGCGAGTGGGCGGAGTCCGGAGAGGACGACGACGAGCCCGCCGTCATTACCGATTCCCCGGCCTCCGGGGCTGCGTCCACCGCGACCGCTGACCATGAAGAGGTCATCGACGACCCAGACGCCACCGGCAAGGTGCCGGCCTTCCATCCGCGTCCGCAGCCCGCGGACGACGCCACAGATGACGCCACCGGGGCGATCCCGATGGTGCATGACACGAATCCCGATGAGGACACGGATCTGCCGATCCACGCTGACGAGACATCCGAGCGACGGGCCAAGCAGAAGAACTTCTTCCCCACCTCTGCCAGCTCTGCGGCCTCCGCCGCCTCAGTGGATTCGGCGACCTCGGCCCAGTCGGTGGCCTCGGCACACTCCGCTGATTCAGCGGGTTCGGCAGACTCAGCGGATTCCGCACCTTCGGCTCCCTCCGCTGATTCGCCGGCCTCCGCTGCCGAGCCCTCCAGCTCCGAGCGCGCTGGCTCCACGGACGAGACCCACGGCGTTGAGCAGGATCAGAATGCCGGTCAGGACCAGAACGGGGACGAGTCGATCTACCAGCGACACCCCGGTCTGCGCCCGCCGACCTCCTGAGCCCCTGCCTTCCTGAGACTTGGTTCACCGGACTTCGGCGCCTCACTGCTGAGCTGCCGGGTCTCCCAAACGCTTCTCTGTCTGACCCTCAATGCCGAGGTGACGCGCGATCACGGGAATGATCCCCCGTGCCGCGCAGTTGTCGGGTGAGTGTCGTCTCCCGACTCGTCAGACTCTGGGGCTACATCTGCGCCGTGACGGGCGCGCATTCACCCAACCGGCTGCAGCACAGGATGACAATCATGACCACGGCGGAACAGACCTCGACCAAGCGCAGGTTCTCGCGCAAGCAGGTGGCGATGGCCATTCTCGCGCTGTCCATCGGCGGCTTCGCCGTGGGCGTCACCGAGTTCGCGATCATGGGCCTCCAGCTCGAGGCCGTGCAGGACCTGGGCATCACCATCCCCCAGGCCGGCATGCTGATCAGCGCCTATGCCGTGGGCGTGGTGATCGGCGCGCCCGTGCTGTCCATCCTCGGGGCCAAGCGTGAGCGAAAGTTCTATGCGCTGCTGCTGCTCGGGATCTTCGTCCTGGGTCACGTGCTGAGCTTCTTCGCCCCGAACTACGAGACCATGCTGGCGGCCCGATTCATCTCCGGGCTCCCCCACGGTGCCTACTTCGCTGTGGCGGCGCTGATGGCCGCCGAGATGGCCGGACCCGCCAAGCGCAGCCGCGCGATCGCCGTCGTCCTGGGTGGGTTGGCTATCTCGAATGTGATCGGCGTCCCGGTGGTGACGGCCATGGGTCAGCAGTTCGGCTGGCGCTGGATGTTCATCAGCGTGATCGTGCTCGCCCTGATCACGATCGCGGCGGTGGCCCGCTACGCCCCGCGGCAGATGCCCCCGGCCAAGGCCACGATGCTCTCCGAGATCAAGGGCCTGAAGAACAAGCGGCTCTGGGTGGGCATCATGCTCGCCGTGGTCGGCTTCTCCGGGATGTTCGCGCTGTACTCCTATATCGCCCCGCTCAGTACCGAGGTCACTGGGTTCAGTGAGAGCTCACTGCCCTGGATCGTCGGGCTCTTCGGCGCTGGCATGGTGGTCGGCACCTTCGTCGGTGGCTGGGCGGCGGACAAGTCCGTGCTGGGCACCGTGGTGGTCGCCATGGGACTCGTGGCGGTGTTCATGGTGCTCTTTGCCTCCACCGCGCACATTCCTGCGCTGATGCTGATCTTCCTCTTCCTGGTGGGCGTCTCCGCCAGCGCCTTGGGCCCCTCCATGCAGACTCACCTGATCGACACCGCCCCCGATGCTCCTCAGCTCGCGGCCTCGCTGCACCATTCTGCATTCAACGCCGCCAATGCGCTCGGCGCGCTGGTGGGCGGACAGGTCATCGCCGCGGACCTGGGTCTGCGCGCCCCGAGCTACGTGGGTGCCGTGGCCGCCGCGCTGGGCGTGCTGGTCGCGCTTTACGCGATCCGGCTGACGCGCCGGATGAAGTCCCCCCGCCAGGCGATCTGAGCCGCTCGCTGCCCCAGCGTGTGGCGGCTGCTGGTTAGGCTGATGCCATGACTTCAGCCACGCCCTTCAGCACGACCGCCGACGTCGCCGCGGAGAGTTTCGCCGGACAGCTTCGTCTCTCCACTGCGGCCGAGTGGGACGCCTCGGTGCATCACCGGTTTGTCGATCAGCTCTTCGCCGGGACTGTCAGCGATCAGGTCCTGGCCCGCTATCTGGTGCAGGATTACCAGTTCTTCGACGCGTTCATCGCGATGCTCGGCGCCTGCGTGGCCACCACCGATTCGAAACCGGCGCGGCTGCGCTTCGCCGCGCAGCTCGGGATGCTCGCAGCGGATGAGGATGGCTACTTCCGGCAGACCTTCACTGAGCTGGGCGTGCCTGATTCCGAGGTCACCTCGCCGGAGTCGGCGACTCCCACGACGGACTTCGTCACCCAAATGTGGGAGGTGGCGCAGTCCCGAGACTATGCGGATCTGCTCGTGGTGCTGGTCATCGCCGAGTGGCTGTACCTGGACTGGGGCGAGCGCGACCTGCCACTGCCTGAGGCTCCGAAACACCGGGGCTGGATCGAGCTGCACCGGGGCGATGAGTTCCGTGCCTGGACTCAGTTCCTGATCGACGAGCTCAACCGTGTGGCTCCTCCGCTGGAGTCCGACGACGGCGCCCGGTTGTCCGAACGGTGGAAGCGTGTTGTCGGGATTGAACGGGCGTTCTTCGATGCGGCGTACTCCTCGGTGCCACTTGGGCCGCTAGCCGGCGGATAGGAATTTCTCGAATCGAGCGGCGAGGTGCTCCTGATTTGGCATGAGTTTCGGCCCTTTCGGGATGATTCTGAGCTTCCGACCGTGCTCCTCTTGAAGTCCATGGCGGAGCATGGGGCCATCCACATGTTGCAAGATGTCCTCACGGACATGAATTCGATGGTCTTGATCAACGCCGAGGATGTTCGAATCGTAGGCAGCATGGTGAAGCTTGCACATCGCTAGTCCGTTGCTGATTTCAGCGAGACCACCGCGCGCATCCTCCAAGATATGCGCGGCGTCAAGCAGTTGGGCGTACCCCAACGAGCAAACAGAGCACTTCGTTGTGTAGGCAACCATCACATTGGACCGAAAATCTCGTTGGTGCAACCGCCTTCTCACCAATTGCTCCCGGTACTAGACCTTGACTCCCGCGATTTCAGCACCGAAGTCGATATCCGCCCGACTGGAGGACGTCATCCCCGAGGCTAGATCGAGGAGGGCCACTCTTCGGTTCTCGTCAATTCCTCGAACTCGAACCGGAAAATATGCATCGTAGAGAGACCGCTGAACCGCGCGAAAGTAGATGATCGGCAGGTCATACTTTTCGGCGAGTCGAAGTCCCTCATTGTGCGATTGTTTCGTCGGGGCATCGGTGAACGCGTACTCGACAAGCCCGTCGCTGGTGATGCGATCGATATACGGGTTGTGTCGGCTGCTTGCGAGACCGGAAGTGACAGACAGTGTGCCGACCAAGTCTGCTGGCTTCCAGATGCCTTCCTGGTTGAATAACCTGTGGCGCGCCTGGGGAACATGATCCTTGAACTCGTTAATCTCGATCCGGCTTAATGAACGGCTGCCTCTAGCGGATTTGCTATCAAGCCATGAGAAAGCCAGCCGGCGGAATTCAAGATCTTGAGTCAGGTCGAAGGGAGCCATGACACCATTCTCACGGATGAAGTATCGAAATCAGCGAATGTCTTCATTTGCATCCTCTAGCTGAAGTAGTCACGCGCCCCACGGATGTACTCCTGAAGGGCGTCCTCCTCCGGTAGATCAACACCTGGGACCGTCTCACCGTGCTCGACGTAGAAGAACGACGCTTCGATCTGCTCCAGGGGAACGCCATAGAGCCGGTGGAACGCCAGCCGGTAGACCGCCAGCTGGATCTGCTTCTCGCGCAGATCCTTGCCAGTGGGCACCATGCCGGTCTTCCAATCGACCAGACCCCAAGTGCACTGCTGCATCTGGGCATTGCGCTCCGCGGCCGGCTTCAGCTCCCATCGCTCAAAGTCCTCCGCGGTCAGGTCCCGGCCGGCGTCGTCCTTGCCGAAGATGGCATCGATCCGTCCACGGATGACCACCCCATCCAGGGTGGTCTCCACCGGGATCTCGGCGGCGTAGAGGCGACGCTGAGCCCACTCGGTCTGCGTGAAGCGCGCCTTCACCGTGGCGAGGTCGAAGGCGTCGTCGAGGTCCTCGTCACCTCGGTTGGGTTCCTCGATACCGGGCAGACGGCTGCGGGTCTCGTAAAACTCCTCGATCCACTCGTGCATCACCGTGCCGCGGCGGGCAGCCTGCGAAGGTTTGACCGGCACGGGCCTGCGGGCGAACTCCGCCATGGACTCAGCATTGCGCGCCATGCCCACCACTCCAGAAACGCTGATGTGGCCAGGGAACCGGGGTTTCCCGGTGCCTCGCTGCTGAGTGCGCGCCCGATCCACCACCCATGCGGCCTCCTGCTCCCATGGGGTCAGCGGCAGCACTTCCTCACCGGAGGCAGTGGAGCGTTCCGCGAGCGCCTGTTCCACCAGTTCCGCGGCGCGGGTCAGTGCCTCGCGGCGTCCCGGCCGGTTCTGCGGCGCCTCCACGGCCATCATCTCCGGCAGCCGCACCTCGCCTTCTGGGGCGGCCTTCTTCCGGTACCTGCCGATGGGCAGTGGGGCCAAGGGGTCGTAGGGCCACTGTGCACCAAAGAGATCGTTGCCCACGGGGTTGTCCTTCATATCCGGGATCTCGGCCCATTCCAGCGCCGCCGAGGCGTCCCCGAACCCGTCGGCGATCTCCCGGATCTCCAGGAGGAACTCTGATGGTTCCTTTCCGGCAGTCGTCCCGTAGAAGCAGGCACCGGTGCACAGCAGCAGAGCCCTGGCCCTGGTCACTGCGACATAGGCGAGGCGACGTTCCTCCTCACGGCTGAAGTCCTGCACATCCTGGGTGTAGACGCGGTTCTCCTCGGTGAACGGCTTCCAGGCGCCCACGCCGGCAGCCACCGCCCAAGACCGCATGTCGGGCTGCTCGGATTCCCACTGCGGAATGCTGCGCCGGTCTCCGCGCAACGGCGCGGGCAGCATTCCGTTGCTGCCGGTCCAGCGGTCGGCCTTCTTGCTCGGGAACTTCTCCTCCCGCAGTCCGGCCACCACCACAACATCCCATTCGAGCCCCTTCGAGGCGTGGATGGTCAGCAGCTGGATGGCACCGAGGGTGGGTTCGATGTCCGCTTGTTCCAGGCCGCGTTCCTTCTCCTCCGCCGCATCCAGCCAGTCCAAGAAGCTGCGCAGATCTGGTGTGGTCTCGGTCGCGGCGTAGCTCTCCGCCTGATCGATCAAGGCGTCCAGCTGGCGCGCCGCGTAGTGCTGCTCCTCCCAGGGGCGGGCAGCAACTTCGATGTCCAGGCCGGTGTCGCTGACGATGCGTTGGATCAGCACACCCAGGTCCAGGGTGGCCCATTGGCGCAGTCGCCGGATCTGGTCCCTGGCCAGCAGCAGTCGACGGTGGCCTTCTGCGGAGAGTCCCAGCTGTTCCGCCTGCTCGGGTGCATCCTTCAGGCGTTCCAAAGCCTCCACCAGCGACGCCCGCTCGTCCATCTCCAGCTCGGTGGACTCGTGGCGGTCCTCCGCGTCGGTCTCGGTCGACGTCTCTCGCTGGGGCTCGTCCGGCGAGGGGGTGTTGTCAGGCTCGGCCGGCGATGGAGAGCGTTTCCGCAGCCCCTCGAGATCGCGCGCGGACTGCTGCAAACGCATCAAGTCCCGGGGGCCGATGCGGTAGCGCGCTCCCCCGAGGATGCGGATCAGCGCGTCGGAGCGACCTGGGTCTGAGATCACGCGCAGGTACGCCAGCACCTCGGCGACCTCGGGGGTGCTCAACAGCCCTGAGAGTCCCACCAGCTCGTAGTCCAGACCCGCCACCCGCAGGTGCTCGGCGATCGTCTCCAACTGGGCGCGTGTGCGGGCCAGCACAGCGCAGCTGGGGACCTCGCCTTGGGAATCGGGTTCCAGCACGGCCGCCAGCTGCTCGGTGATCGCCAGGGATTCCTCCACCTCGGAGGTGTACCACCCGTAGCGCACGGTGGCTGTGTGTGCACCTTCGGGGGGACTCAGCGGCTTCAGCTGAGCGCGCAGATGCGCGTTGTGCTGCCTCCACGGCTTGTCTTGAGAGTCGGCGGTGTCCGGCTGGAAAGGCGTGACCAGGCGGTTCGCCACATCTAGGATCCGCTCCCCATTGCGCCAGGCCACGGTGAGCTGCAACAGATCCGCGGGGCGGCGGACACTGGTGTCAGCATCCAGCGCAGGGAAAGACTGCGGGAAGTCGAAGAGCTGACCTGCTGAGGCGCCGCGGAATCCATAGATGGACTGATTCGGATCACCCACCGCGGTGACGGCATGCCCAAGCCCTCCCGCGGAGCCGCCCGCCCCGTAGAGACTGCTGAACAGCGCCAACTGGGCGTAGGAGGTGTCCTGGAACTCATCGAGCAGCACGACCTTGTACTTCTCTCGCTCGGCCTCACCCGCGCTCGGGACCTCGAGTGCGATCTGCGCGGCAAAGCGCAGCAGGTCCCCATAGTCCATGAGTCCCTCGGTGAGCTTTCTGCGCTGATACCGGCGCACCAGCTCGGTCATCTCCCGGCGTACCCGCAGGGTGCGGATCAACTTGGCCTGTTCGCTGCTGGGATTCGTGCCCGCCTCCTGCCAGGCCTCCACCCGCGAGAGCTCTGCGTTGAGGTGGGCTTCCACATCTTCGGGGGTCTGCAGATGTTCGGCGCAGTCCCCGGCCAGACGCATCACGTACCCGGCGAGGCTTCCCGCGGATTGATCGGACTCCACGAGCACATCGGCGCGGTCGTAGGCGCTGACCAGTTGGTGGACCAGCTGCCAGGCCTTGGCCTCGCCGATGAGCTGAGTCTCGGGCTCGAGCCCGATCTGCAGGCCGTATTCGCTCACGAGCGTGTTGGCATAGGAGTGGTAGGTGGAGACCGAGGGTGCCAGCAGCTCAGAGATATCGGCATGCTCCACCGCGGTGGCGACCTCGGCCGGCATGACGTCCTCGGGAGAGATCAGCTCGGCCTCCAGCAGCTGCTCAAGCTTGCGGGTGATTCGTTCGCGCAGCTCTCCGGCAGCTTTGCGGGTGAAGGTCACGCCGAGAATCTCATCCGGGCGGACAATCCCGTTGGCGACCAGCCAGACCACGCGGTCAGCCATGGTCGCGGTCTTGCCTGAGCCGGCGCCGGCGACGACGAGCATCGGGTCCAGTCCCGATTCGATGACGGCCTGCTGCTCGGATGTCGGGTACTGCCGTTTCTCGGCGGGGGTGTCGCGCTGCAGCGCGTCGACGATGTCGCGGGCGGTGTACCGGAGGGTGGGGGTCGTGGTCATGGCTGGGTCACCTGTTTCGTGTTCTCGCACAGCGGGCAGAGCGCTCCCACCAGACAGCGCTGCTGATTCGGCGCATGATAGGCGGCGAACTCGGATCCGGACATGGCGCGGGCAGCCTGGGTCAGCTGCTCCAGCGGCCAGCTGTCATCGGCTCCCAGCGGAGGCTGTTCCTGGAGATCCAGCTTGGCCACGGTGGTTCCCACGTGCAGCAGGGCTGCACCGCGTCCTGGTGACGGGGCGGTAGTGGTTGCTGGATCACCGTCTTCGGTGGCCCCGGCAGCTTCGGCGAGCGCCTGGTCCACCGCCCCTAGCGCCACCAGCAGCTGATAGGACCCGAGCTGCCCGTGGGTGGGAATCTCCGTCTTGACTGGCTTGTGCTTGCCGGTCTTCAGGTCGATCACGAAGAGCTCGCCGTTCTCGGTGCGCTCCACCCGGTCGATCACTCCGCGGATCAGGACTGATCGCGTCTCTGTCTCTGTCCTTGTCTCTCCCCAGGCTTCAGCCGCCCCCGCCTCAGACCCGCCCGCCTCTGTCCCACCCGGCGCGTCGGCCTGGCCCACCGGGATCTCGAGGCTTGCCTCCACCTGCAGCTCTCGGGCGATGACTTGGCGGCCTTCGCGCTCGGCGTGCCCGAAGTAGCCCGCGAGCTTCTTCAGCATCACCTGAGCGCGGCTGCGGTCCTTCTCGGTCTCCCAGCCCTCTTCGCGGCCCAGGCCGTCCCAGCGCTCGTCGAGCTCCTGGTTCAGGACTTCGACCCGGGTCTCTGTGGGATGATGCTCAGCGATCTCGTGGATCAGTGATCCGAGCATGCGGCTGAAGTCGGTGGCCTCCACTCCCCCGGCCGCGCCGGTGAACCACTGCAGCGGAGACTCGATGGCGTTCTGCACCGAGGAGGGCGACACGCGCACGGTGTCCTTAGGGCCGAGCAGGGGTTCGGTGGTGCTGAGCTCTGGCAGGCCCCACCAGGTGCTGGGTTCCGCTCCGGTGAGGCCTCCCTCGGCCAGCACCGAGAGAGCTCGGGCCGCGGCTTCGCACTGGATCTGCGCGCTCGCGTCTGCGGAGCCGGTCAAGGCTGAGGCGGTGGCGTCCGGGGTTTCGACATTCCGGGCCTGGCCGGGGTCACTCGGAGCCGGATAAGCGGCGTCGTCGTCGAGCTCGGCCTGGATGCTGATCTCCAGGTGACGGCGCAGCTCAGCGATCAGTCGGGGTGCGGTGATGGGCCGCGGGATCGCGGCGCTGCGGGCCTCACGCTCCCCAGGTGGGACCACCAGGTCCAGCAGCAGCGAGGGACTCTCCTCCTGGGCATGAACGGCCACCGCGTAGAGCCGGTTCTTGGCCCGGGAGACGGCGGAGGCGAAGAGCCGGTATTCGTCCTGCAGCACGTTCATCCGCTTGACCAGCAGCGATTGGGCCGACGCCTCCGCCCGTCCCTCGACCACGTCCACCAGGTGCCCGCTGCCCAGCAGCTGGCCGCGGGGGTTCAGATTGGGCCAGGCGCCCTCCTGAAGACCGGCGAGGATGACTGTGTCGAATTCCCGGCCCGCGGCACTGGCGGGGGTGAGCACCTCGATGGCGGCGTCCCCGGCCGAGGTCTTCGCCAGGGTGTCCATGGGAAGTTCGAGACGTTCGATATGGTCCACGAAGCTCAGCGCGGAGGCTCCGGGGTTCTGGTCCGAGAACCGTTCGGCCGCCTGGAACAGCGCCATCACGGCGTCGAGGTCCTGATCGGCACGGCGACCTTCGGCACTGGCGCGGCGGGTCAGGCCTGCCCAGTGTCGGCTGACATCGGCGGCGTTCCAGATCTCCCAGAGCAGCTCCTCCGGTCCCACCGAGGGAGAGGACGCGGCCCGGCCGGCGGCCAGCATCGCCGCGACTCGGAGCAGGCCGCGGGTCAGGTGCTGGAAGCGGCTCTGCGAGCTGACCGCTTGGAAGACCGGATCGTTGGCGTCGTTCGCGGCGACGACCAGCAGGTCATCCGAGCTGCGCGGCTCCACCGGAGCTTCCGCCGCACCCGGGCCCTCCGGCTCGACACCTGCGTCGTTCATTGCCTGCCGGATCCGACGGCGTTCCTGGCCGCGCAGCACCTGGCGCAGGCTGCGCAGGGTCATGGAGTCGGTCTCGCCATAGCGGCTGGTCAGCAGCGCCAGCACCTCCGGAAGCGTCACCGCCTCGGGGTGGTCACCGTCTCCGCGGTCGGCGTCGGCGTCTAGGGCAGGTGTGTGGTGGGCGGCGACGAGTCGCAGCACTCGCAGCAAGGGAGCCACGGCCGGTTCCTGGTTGAGGATGACGTCACTCATGGACTGGCGGACCGGAACGCCCTGGGTCTGGAACATCCGGACCAGGCGCTGCAGCAGCGCGCCGTTGCGCGCGATGACGGCGATCTGATCGAAGGGCACGTTGTGCCGGTGATGCCGATCGAGCACCTCCTGCAGGACGAACTGCTCGGCGAGGTAGTCTCCGGGGACGATCTCCACGGCGCAGGAGCCGGCCGTTCCTTCCAGCGTCTCCTCCTCCGCCGGTTCCGCGGGTGCCTCGTTGAGCAGCTCCAGCCAGCGCTGGCGTGGCTGCTGGGGCCCTGCCGGGGCGATCCGGCGCAGGGCTCTGGCGTAGGCCTTGCCGACATTGGGCGCGATCCGGTGATTGTGCTCGAGGACCATCACGTGCGGATCGACGCCGGGCAACCCACCATGTGAATCGGGGGTCATGGACCCGGAGATGCTGCGCCGGATGATGCCGTCGATCTCGGCGTCGGTCTCCGGGTTGAGCCCCAGCACGCTGTCTGCGGTGACCCGGCGCGGCGGCACGGTCCAGCTGCGCAGCTTGTCCGGGCGGGCTCCGCGGAAGCCCTGGACGGCGGTCTCGGCATTGGCGAAGGCCAGCACGTCGGCACCGGCGCCGATCAGCCGCAGCAGCCGGTAAACGGAGGGAGTGGCCTCCTGGAGGTCATCGACGACGATCCGGCGCAGCCGCGCCCGCTCGGTCTCGAGGAACTCGGGGTTCTCCTCGAGCAGGTTGCAGGCCTCGTTGATCAGCCCCGCCGGGTCGAACGCGTCGGCGTTGGCACCGGCGTCGAGGTCCTCGCGGTAGCGCTCATAGAGCTCCGCCGCGGAAGCCCACTCGGGGCGGCGGCACTGTTCGGCGAGGCCACGCAGCTGCTCCGGGGAGACCCCGTACTCTGCGGCGCGATCGAAGAGTTCGCGGATCTCCTTGCGGAACCCGTCGGTGCCTGCCGCCTCTTGCAGCGCGGCCGGCCACTCGATCAGCGGAATGCCGCTGGAGGCGTCCTGGGCCAGCAGCTCACGGATGATGCTGTCCTGCTCCGCCCCGGAGAGCAGCCGCGGCCGACGGGCACGGAAGGTCAGGATCTCCCGGCGACGGGCCTCTCCGAGCAGCCAGAAGGCGTAGGAGGAGAACGAGCGCGAGGGCTGTTCGGAGAGTGACCCTCCGCGGGCGCTGGTGTCGCGCACCGCCCAGCCAGATTCGATGCGGTCCCTCAGCGTCGCTGAGGTGGCGCGGGTGGGTGAGAGCAGCAGCAGCCGAGAGGAGTCCTGGCCGGATTCCAGGTGGCGCAGCGCCAGCTCCGTGGCCAGCGTCGACTTCCCGCTGCCGGGGCCTCCGAAGCTGAGGATCGGCCCATGTCCAGCGTGATCCGCGGCGGCGAGCACCTGTTGCTGAGACTCATCGAACTCCATGGGCCTCATTCAATCAGAGGGGGCGGACACGGCCATGTCCCACCCGCGCGCTACCGTAGTGTCATGGCCGAGACTCCCGCTCTCTTCGAGATCACCCCCAGCACCGACTCCTGGCACACCCGGCGTCGCGTCGGCTTCGACCTGGAGACCACCTCCCGGGACCCGCGCGTGGCTCGCATCGTCTCGGCCGCGCTGGTGATCTTCGATGCCGAGGTGGAACGCGACCCCCTGCTCGAGACCACCTCGGCGCTCGGTGCGGCTCCCACCCCGGGACCGCCTG
Organism: Nesterenkonia halotolerans; assembly: GCF_014874065.1. NCBI lineage: Bacteria > Bacillati > Actinomycetota > Actinomycetes > Micrococcales > Micrococcaceae > Nesterenkonia > Nesterenkonia halotolerans. The sequence continues at coordinate 1,197,591 of NZ_JADBEE010000001.1, forward strand.
AGCGGATCGTGCGCACGCGGGAATGGCTGGTGGACCCTGGGGTGGAGATCCCAGCCGAGACCACCGCCATCCATGGGATCTCCACAGAGTACGCCCAGGCCAACGGTCAGCCGGCGGCCGAGGCAGTGGCCCAGATCACCACGGCTCTGGCGCAGGAGTTCGCGGAGGGCAACGCCGTGGTGGTGATGAACGCTCCCTATGACTTCACCGTGCTGAAGTACGAGGCCGAGCGGCACGGAGTGGAGTTCCCGGAGCCGGCGGGGATCATCGACCCGCTGGTGATCGACAAACAGGTGGACAAGTATCGTCGCGGAAAGCGCACGCTGAGTCATATGTGCACCCACTATGAGGTGGAGCTCGACGGCGCCCACTCCGCGGCCCCGGATGCCTGGGCCGCTGTGGAGGTGGCCGGTTGTCAGGCGGAGCGGTTCCCCCAGCTGCAGATTCCCGCCCCCGAGCTGCACCGGCTGCAGGCGGAGTGGAAGGTCGATCAGTCGGCGGACCTGCAAGAGTACCTGCGCCGCACCCGTCCCGACGCTGAGGTCAGCCCGGCCTGGCCGGTGTGAACGCCAGCCTGAATCCGGTGTGGCCCAGCGAGCTGTCGGCGGAGGCTGAGGTTCGCGCCGAGGTGCGGTAGCGCCGGCAGTACGAGCTGTGGCACATATAGGACCCGCCGCGCATCACCGGATCGGCAGTCGCGCCGTTGAACGTTGACGCCGTCCACTCCCAGACGTTGCCGGTGGTGTTGTAGAGCCCGAATCCGTTGGGCTCGAAGGAGGTCACCGGCTTCGTGCCCACCTCCCCGGCGACTCCCTCGGGGAACTCGCCCGGGAAGATGTTCATCCGGCGCTGTCCCTCGGGATCGCGGACGTTCCCCCAGGGATAGGTCTGCTGGTCCAGTCCACCGCGAGAGGCGTACTCCCACTCCTCCTCGTGAGGAAGCCGGGCCCCCACCCAGGCGGCGTAGGCCAGCGCATCGCGCTGAGACACCTGGGTGACCGGGTGGTCCTCGCGGCCCCGCGCAGTGGAGCCAGCTCCCTCGGGAGCGAACCAGCAGGCGCCGAGCACCTGCCGCCACCAGGGCGTGGAGGCCACCGGTGCTGGCATCCGGTCCCGCATCTCCGGGGCGAGCAGCCCCTGGAAGACCAGGGAATCGCCGTACTTCTCGGCATCGGTGACATGACCCGTGGCGTGCACGAATCGAGCGAACTCGGCCACCGTGACCGCGGTGGCGCTGATCGCGAAGGACTCGACGCGGACCATGCGCACGGGTCCCTCACCGTCCGCGGGGTAGGCCAGGGCCTCCTCGCTGCCTATCCGGAATTCTGCCGCGCCGAGCCCGATGAGTTGCAGCTCCCCTGCCGCGCTGGCGGCCAGCTCAGCGACCACTGCGGCCTTCGCGGCAGCATCCGTGGTGGGGCTGGCCGGCGTCGTCGTTCGCTTGGTCTCTCTGGAGGGTGGTGTCCGGCTGGGACCGCAGCAGGCACCGGCTGTGGGTCCCGTCTCAGGGTTGCTCATGCGGCTGACCTCCTGATGTTCGGCTGCGTCTAGCGGATAGCCGGGGTTGCTGGGTGGGTGCTGAAAATGACCTGTAGCCTGGCCGAGCGTGCCTCTTGCACTCATGTACGCGAATGCCCATTCCAGTGCTCACCACGAAGGAGGGACACACTATGTCTGACCCACAGAACATCTCACACCACACCGGAACCGTGTCTCCACCGGAGCACTCGTCCACCGTCTCGCCCCCGCCCAGCGTCTCACCTCCGAACATCGTGGTCATCCAGGCTGATCAGATGGCCGCCCAGGCTCTCGGTGCCTACGGCGACGACGCCGCGAAGACCCCGCACATCGATGCCCTTGCCGAGCAGGGCGCCGTCTTCGACCGCGCCTACTGCAATTCTCCGCTGTGCGCCCCGTCGCGCGCCTCGATGATGACCGGTGTCATGCCCTCGGAGCTTGGCTGCTTCGACAACGGCGATGACTTCCCCTCCTCCGTGCCGACCTTCGCGCATCGCCTGCGCCATGCCGGATACCACACCGCTCTGGTGGGCCGGATGCACTTCATCGGCGCGGACCAGCACCACGGATTCGAAGAGCGGCTGACCACCGACGTCTACCCCGCTGACCTGGACATGGTCCCGGACTGGACGCTGCCGCTGGAGGAGAAGCTGCAGTGGTACCACGACGCCGACGCCGTCTTCACGGCAGGAGTCTCCAAGGCCTCGGTCCAGCAGGACTTCGACGACGAGGTGGGCTTCCGCAGTCTGCGCCACCTCAATGACCGGGTGCGCGCGAACCAGGCGGCGGCTGCCAAGGGAGAAGAGCAGCAGCCCTTCCTCCTGGTCAGCAGCTTCATCCACCCGCATGACCCCTATGAACCGCCGCAGGAGCACTGGGACCGGTTCGCCGA